>NZ_JBXAIT010000004.1:0-774441 GCF_058796495.1 Variovorax sp. GW823-FHT04B03 | reverse complement strand
AGCAACGTCAGCAGCCTCTCGACCTCCACGTCCTCGGGCCTGAGCACCGCCACGAGCAACATCGACAGCCTCTCGACCGGCCTCAGCACGACGAACAGCAACGTCGACAGTCTCTCGACCTCGACCTCGTCGGGCCTGAGCACGGCCACGAGCAGCATCGACAGCCTGTCGACCGGCCTGAGCACGACCAACAGCAACGTCAGCAGCCTGTCCACCTCGTTCTCGTCCGGCTTGAGCACCGCCTACAGCGGCATCTTCAGCCTGTCGACGGGCCTGAGCACGACGAACAGCAACCTGGGCAGCCTGTCGTCCTCGACCTCGACCGGCCTGAGCACCGCCAACAGCAGCATCGGCAGCCTGTCGACCGGCCTGAGCACCGCCAACAGTGGCATCGGCAGCCTGTCGACCGGCCTGAGCACCGCCAACAGCAGCATCGGCAGCCTGTCCACCGGCCTGAGCACGACCAACAGCAATGTCGGCAGCCTCTCGTCGGGCCTGAGCACGACGAACAGCAACCTGAACAGCCTCTCGACCTCCACGTCGTCCGGCCTGAGCACGGTCACGAGCAGCGTGAACAGCCTGTCGAGCTCGGTGTCCACCGGCCTGAGCACCTCGGCCAGCCGCATCGACAGCCTGTCGACCGGGCTGAGCACGGTGGGCAGCAGCGTCGACAGTCTTTCGACCGGCCTGAGCACGACCAACAGCGCCGTCGGCAGCCTGTCGACCGGCCTGAGCACGACGAACAGCAACGTGAGCAGCCTGTCCACCGGGTTGAGCACGACCAACAGCACCGTCAACAGCCTGTCGACCGGCCTGAGCACCACCAACAGCAACCTGGACAGCCTGTCCACCAGCGTGGGCGGCGCAGCCAGCGGCCTCTCCAGCCTGTCGACCTCGACGTCGACCGGCCTGAGCACGGCCACGAGCAGCATCAGCAGCCTGAGCACGACGGTCAACACGATCAACGACAAGGGCACGAAATACTTCCACGCCCAGTCGACCGGCGCCGACTCCGTGGCCAGCGGCAAGGAAGCAGTGGCGATCGGGCCGCGTTCCGAAGCCAGCGGCGCCAACTCCTTCGCGGCCGGCAACGGCGCGCGGGCCACGGCCGACGGCGCGGTGGCGGTGGGCTTCGGGGCGCAGGCCACGGGCACCAACGCGATCGCCATCGGTACCGGGGCGCTGGCCACGGGCTCGCAGGCGATCGGCGCGAACTCCCGTGCCGGCGGCGGCGGCGTGGCCCTGGGTGACGGTGCGGACGCCGGCGGCACGCCGCTGAGCAAGGCGCAGAACATCGCGCAGGGCACGGCCATCGGCTTCGGCGCGGTGGTCCAGCAGACCGGCGGCGTGGCACTGGGTGCGAACTCGGTGGCCTCGCGGGCGGCGGGCGTGGCTGGCTACGTGCCGGGCAGCGCGAATGCGCAGCAGGAAGCGGCCATCAAGGCCACGACCAGCACGCAGGCGGCGGTGTCGGTGGGCGATGCGGCCAACAACCAGTTCCGCCAGATCACGGGCGTGGCAGCCGGCTCGGCCGACAGCGACGCGACCAACGTGGCGCAGCTGAAGGCGGTCTCGGCGGCTGCGAAGGCCAGCAGCGTGCAGTACGCCACCAACCCCGACGGGTCGGTGAACTACAACCAGATCACGCTGGGCACCGAGACTTCGGGTCCCACGCGCATCAGCAACGTGGCGCCGGGCGTGCTGCCGGGCGACGCGGTCAACCTGGGCCAGCTGCAGCAGGTGCAGAAGCAGGTGGGCGACGTGGCGCGCATCGCCTACTCGGGCTCGGCGATGGCCTTCGCGATGTCGGGCACCTACCTGCCCACGCTGTACCCGGGCGAGAAGACGATCGGCATCGGCATGGGTTCGTACAAGGGCTACAGCGCCGTGGCGCTGACCTTCAAGGCCCTGTCGGACGACGGCAAGATCTCCTGGGGCGCGGGCCTGAGCTCCACCGGCAAGGAGTGGGGCGTCAACGCGGGCATCGGCTGGAAGTGGAAGTAAAAGGCCGTTAGGCCGACGCCCCCGGTCCGGTGGCTCCCGCGCCCTGCGCGCGGGAGCCATTGTTTTTTTGGTACACACTTCGGCCATGCGCATCGGTATTTCAGTCCTCTCCCACGCGGGGCAGAACATCTGGGAAAACGGAATGGGACAGAACGTCCTGTTCCTGGCCCGGCTGCTGCAACGCATCGAATTCGTCGAGTCCGTCACGCTCATCGACGCGGGCGACCAGCAGGCGATGCCGCCGCAGGTCGACCTGTCGGCGATGGGGCTCACGCTGGGCCGCGCCCGCGAGCTGACCGACGCGCTCGACGTGGTCATCGAAATGGCCGGCGCGCTCGACGTGCAGTGGCTGTCGTACTTCCGCGCCTGCGGCGGGCGCGTGGCCTTCCACGGCGTGGGGCAGCCTTTCGTGGCGCTGGCCGAGCCGATCGTCTTTGCCGACAAGGGGCACTTCGGCGCCACCGACCGCTGCGACGAGATCTGGCTGCTGCCCAAGGACGCGGCCTTTGCGCCGATGATGCGCACGCTGCACCGCTGCCCGGTGCACGAGGTGCCGTACCTGTGGTCGCCGCAGTTCCTGGCGCAGCGCGTGGACGAGGTGCAGGCGCAGGGCTTTCGCTTCGGTTACCAGCCGCGCACGGCGCAGCAGCCGGGTTTCCGGGTGGCGATCTTCGAGCCCAACATCTCGGTGGTGAAGTCGTGCAGCATCCCGATGCTGATCAGCGACGAGGCCTACCGCGCCAACCCGGAGCACGTCGCCGCGATGCACGTGCTCAACACGCTGCACCTGAAAGACCATCCGACGATGCTCTACCTGGCCAACTCGCTGGACATCGTGCGCCAGCACAAGGCCACCTTTCACGGACGGCACGACTTCGCGGGCTTCATGGTGCAACACGCCGACGCGGTGGTGTCGCACCAGTGGCAGAACGACCAGAACTACAGCTACCTCGACGCGCTGTACGGCAACTATCCGCTGGTGCACAACTCGCCCTGGCTGCGCGATGCCGGCTACTACTACCCCGACTTCGACATCGCCGTCGGCGCCGAGCAGCTGGCTGCAGCCGTGCGCGGCCACGACGCGCAACTCGATGACTACCGCGCGCGCAGCCAGCGCGTGTTCGACGCGATCGATCCGATGCACCCCGCCAACATCGACGGCTACGCGCAGCGGCTGCTGAACCTGGTCGGCGGCGATCCGGCGTTCCGTGCCGGCAACGCGAAGGTGGCCGCATGAGCAACGTGCAGAACCCCACCGCAGGCCCGCGCGCGGCCGTTTCACCCACCAAGCTGAAAGTCGGCGTCTCCATCTTCATCCGCAAGGGCGAGCAGAGCCTGTGGGAGAACGGCGTCTACCAGAACTGCCTGTTCCTCGTGATGCTGCTGCTGCGTTCGCCCTGCGTCGAGCGCACGGTGCTGGTGGCCGGCGGCGGCGACGGCGGCCCGGCCGACGCCACCAATTTCCTGGCCGACTCGCCGGTGCCGATCATCGACATGGCCACCGCCGCGCAGGAGCTCGACCTCATGATCGAGATGAGCGCGCAGCTCGGGCGCGACTGGTCGGTGGCGTTCCGCGAGCGCGGCGGAAAAATCGTCTCGATGCGCGTGGGCAACGACTACGTGATCGACATCGAGCGCATGACCTTCAACAAGCCGCACGGCATGCTGGTCAGCGGCGCACCGTACGACGAGGTGTGGACGCTGCCCGAGTACGAAACGTCCTGCAAGCCGTACTTCGCGAGCACCTTCCGCGCACCCACCAAGCTCATGCCGCACCTGTGGAGCCCGATGGTGGTCGAGAAGGCGATGGCGCGCGGCGCCGAGGGCAAGCGCTTCGCCTACGAACCGGGGCGCAAGCAGTGGCGCGTGGCCATCTTCGAGCCCAACATCTGCATGGTGAAGACCAGCTTCATCCCCATGCTGGGCTGCGAGTCGGCGCACCGCGCGCAGCCGCGCCTCATCGAGAAGATGTGGGTCTACAACAGCTTCCACCTGAAGGACAAGCCGAACTTCGTCGCTTTCGCTCAGAGCCTCGATCTGGTGCGGCACGGCCTGGCGACCTTCGAGGGGCGCTTTCCGCTGTACCAGGTGCTGCCGGGCGCGATCGACGCGGTCTTTGCGCACCACTGGGAGAACGCGCAGAACTACCTCTATTACGAGGCGCTGTACGGCGGCTGGCCGCTCATCCACAACTCGCACCTGATCGGCGACTGCGGCTACCGCTACCACGGCTTCGACTGCGAGGAGGGCGGGCAGGCGCTGCGGCGCGCATTCGCCGAGCACGACGCCAACCTGCCGGCCTACCGCGAGCGCGCCCGCGCACTCATCGCGAAGCTCGACCCGGAAGGCGAAGAGAACGTGCGCCTCTATTCGGCGGCCATCGAGAGCCTCTACGCGTGAAGGCGACACCGATGACCGTCCTTGCCCGATCCACCGTTGCAGCCTGCATGCTCGCGATGGCCGGCAGCGCGCTCGCGCAAGGCGTGCTGGCCCCGCCCGCGGCGCCGCAGGACACGCTCACGCGCGCCGCCGCCAGCGTGGGCGTGCAGCGCTGCCTGCCCGCGATCACGCGGCTGGCCACGCTCACCGTGCAGGGCAGCCGCGCGCACGACGTGCTGCTCGACTGGGACCGCAAGCGCCCCGATGCCGGCCCGGTGTTCTCACTGGTCGGCATCCAGTACCCGAACGCGGGCGTGGCCGCGTCGATCACCGCCATTCCCGACGACAGCGGCGCCTGCACCGTGGCGGCCGAGCGCATCTCGGTGGCACCCTTCACCTGCGCCAGCGTGGCCGAGCAGGAACTGAAGAACTACAAGCGCACGCCGCTGCTGCCGATCTACACGGTCTACACCGACGACAAGGAACCCACCTCGTCGGTCTCTCTGATCGACTCGCCGCCGGGCTGCCTCGTGATCCGCCGCTACGTCGAGTACGGCTGGCGCGATCCGAATGCGCCCGTGCCGGCCGCCGCGCCGGCGGGGCAGGCGCCCAAGCGCCGCTGAGCCTGCGGGGCGCGCGAGCCCGTCTCCGACACGCGTGAACGCCCTTGACCGGCCCGGTGCGGGCCGGTGCCGTCCAAGAATGGACGCATGCCGCGCGCTCCGGTGCGGCGCAAGGAGACCCCATGCCACTGGCGACCCTGATCGGCCGATGGGCGATGCAGCCTTTCTCCAAGGCCCTGCCGCCGCTGGGCGACACCGAGCGTGCCGCGCTCGAGGCCGGCACGGTCGGGTTCGAAGGCCAGCTCTTTGCCGGGCGCCCCGATTTCGATGCCCTGACGGCCGCCGGCCCCAACCAGCTCAGCGCGCGCGAAGAAGCCTTCCTGGCGAACGAGGTGCCCGCGCTGTGCTGCATGCTCGACGACCACGCCATCGACCAGGCGCACGACCTGCCGCCCGAGGTGTGGCGCTTCCTGCGCGAGAAGCGCTTCTTCGGAATGATCATTCCCGAGGCCTTCGGCGGCCTGGGCTTCGGCCACTACGCGCACGCGACAGTGGTGGCGCGCATCGCGAGCGTCAACGTGGCAACGGCCGTCACGGTGATGGTGCCCAATTCGCTCGGGCCGGCCGAGCTGCTGCTGCGCTACGGCACCGACGCGCAGAAAGACCACTACCTGCCGCGCCTGGCCGACGGCCGCGAGCTGCCGTGCTTCGGCCTGACCTCGCCCTATGCGGGCTCCGACGCCGCCGCGATTCCTGACCGCGGCGTGCTGGTCGAGCGCGAGTTCCAGGGCCGGCGCACGCGCGGCTTCCTGGTCGATTTCGACAAGCGCTACATCACGCTCGCGCCGGTCGCCACCGTGGTCGGCCTCGCGTTCCATGCCATCGACGAAAGCCGGCCCGAAGGCCAGCGCGAGCTGGGCATCACCTGCGCGCTGATTCCCGTGCCGCATGAAGGCATGGAGATCGGCCGACGCCACCGCCCGATGGACAGCGCCTTCATGAACGGCCCGATCCACGGCCGGCAGGTGTTCGTGCCGATGGACTGGGTCATCGGCGGCGAGGCGCAGGTGGGGCAGGGCTGGCGCATGCTGATGGAGTGCCTGGCCGCGGGGCGCGCCATCTCATTGCCCGCGCTGGGCTCGGCCATGCAGCAGACGGCGCTGTACGTGAGCAACGCCTACGGCCAGATCCGCGAGCAGTTCGGCCTGCCGGTGGGCAAGTTCCACGCGGTGGCGGGGCTGGTCGCGCAGATGTCGGCGCAGCTGTACGCGACCGATGCCGCGCGGCGCTTCACGGCGGCCGCGCTCGACAAGGGCGAGCGGCCCAGCGTGGCCAGCGCGATCCTCAAGGTGCAGCTCACCGAGGCCGGGCGCCGCGCGGTCAACCATGGCATGGACATCCTGGGCGGCAAGGGGATCATCTCCGGCCCGTCGAACCTGCTCGGCGTGGCCTACCGGCAGGCGCCGATCGCGATCACGGTGGAGGGCGCGAACATCCTCACGCGCGCGCTCATCGTGTTCGGGCAGGGCGCGGTGCGCTGTCACCCGCACGTGCTCGATGAGATGGCGGCGGTGCAGGCGAAAGACGAAACGGCGCTGGGCAAGGCACTCATCGCGCACGGCAAGCACGTGGCCGTCAACCTGTGGCACAGCCTCTTCGGTGCGCCGGTGCTCGGCGATCCGCCCGAGGCGCTGGCCCATGAGGCGCGGCTCATCGCGCGCATGAGCGCCAAGTACGCGCTCACCGCCGACCTGGCCATGGGGCTGCTCGGCGGCAAGCTCAAGCGCATGGAGCTGCTGTCGGCGCGGCTGGGCGACGTGCTGGCCCACCTGTACCTGGCGAGCGCCTGCGTGTGGCGCTACCGCGTCGATGCGGCGCCCGAGCTGCTGCCCTTCGCGCAGGCCGCGATCCGGCTGCAGCTGGACGAAGCCGGCAAGATCCTGCGCGACTTGTACGCCAACCTGCCGACGCCGGGGCGGCGCCTGCTGGGTGCACTGGTGCTGCGCCGCACCGCGCACCTGGCGCCGCTGCGCGACGTGCAACTGATGGCGCTGGCCGAACTGCTGCGCACGCGCCCGGACGTGGTCGCGCGGCTCGTGCCCGATCTGTCGGAGCCCGGCCCGGGCGGCCTGCGCGACCTGATGCAGGCGATGGCGCTCGGCGCGCGGCTGGGCGACGAGACCGCCGCGCTCAACAAGGTGCTGCGACGCACGCGCTCGCTCGACGAAGCGGCGCAATCGGCCAGCGACCCCGCGCTGGCGCTGGCCTACCTGCAGGCGGCCGACAAGGTCATCCAGGTCGACGACTTCGAAGGGCCGGCGCGCAACGCGGACGGCAGCGCCGGCCTCAGCGCGCCTGCTGCGCCGCCAGTGCCGTCAGCGCCGCCGCCGTCTGCTCGTCCGCCGGAAAGAACGACTCCACCGCGAGTTCCTGCAGCGTGACGTCCACCGGCGTGCCGAAGATCGTGATGGTGCTGATGAAGCTCAGCACGCCGCTGGGCATGACCACTTGGAACGGCACGGCCACCGCCGACAGCGCGGTGTCGAGCAGCGGCGCGTCGTGGCTCACGGCCGGCGGCGGGTAGCCCTCCAGCTCGTCGTGCAGCGCCTGCAGCACGGTGTCGCCGGTGGCGGCGATCTGCTGCTGCAGCCGCTCCAGCAGGTGCGTGCGCCATTGCGCCAGGTTCGCGATGCGCGGCGCCACGCCCTCGGGGTGCAGGCTCAGGCGCAGCACGTTGATGGGCGGTTTCAGCAGCTCGGCTGAGCAGCCTTCCATGAGCAGCGGCACCAGCGCGTTGTGCGCCACCAGGTTCCAGTGGCGGTCCACGGCCAGCGCGGGGAAGGGCTCGTGGCCCTTCAGCACCAGGTCGATGGCGCGGCGCGCCGAGGCCATGGCCGGGTCGTCGAGCGAGCGCTGGCGGTACATGGGCGCGAAGCCGGCGGCCACCAGCAGCGCGTTGCGCTCGCGCAGCGGCACGTCCAGCCGTTCGGCCAGGCGCAGCACCATCTCGCGGCTGGGCGCGGCGCGGCCGGTTTCCACGTAGCTCAGGTGGCGGGTCGACACCTCGGCCTCCTGCGCCAGGTCGAGCTGGCTCAGGCGGCGGTGGGTGCGCCAGTGCCGCAGGTGGGCGCCGAACGGGTCGCGCGCGCCGGGAAGGCCAGCGGCGGCGGCCTTGGACGAATGGGTGCGGGGGGTGTTCATGGAGCCGCATTCTGGCGCGGCGGCGGCGCGGCGCCATGACCTCCCAGGTCATCGACGCGATCCACGCCCGGCGGAATCATCGACCCCAACGCAGCAGGACTGGCCTGCAGCGTACCCACCCAGGAGATTCACATGTCTGTTTTCGCTTCCCCCCGCTTCCTGTCGAACGTGATGTGGGCCGACGCCGCTTCGTGCGCCGCGACCGGCGCGCTGCAGGTGGCGTTCACCGACGTCCTTGCCTCCCTGACCGGTCTGCCGGCCTGGCTGCTCATGGGCACCGGTGTGTTCCTGCTGGCCTACGCGGCGGCCGCCGCCTTCATGGCCAGCCGCCGCACGCCGCCGCGCACGCTGATCGGCCTCGTGGTCGTCGGCAACTTCGCCTGGGCCGTGGCCTGCGTGGCGCTGCTGGTGAGCGGCGTGTTCGCGGTCACCGCGCTCGGCATGGCCTGGGTGCTGGCGCAGGCGTTGTGCGTGGTCGTGCTGGCCGAGCTGCAATGGACCGGCCTGCGCCGCACCCGGGCCAGTGCCCAGATGGCGATGGCCTGAACGCCTGACGACCGTCCGCTCCACGCCCGCCGCACCCCGTGCGGCGGGCGTTTTCGCTATGAGAACGATAGTTCCGGGAGAGCCCGACAAGGAAGACCGACTACAGCCACTGACATTGAACCTCGCTATCCTTGAGAGGCTTCCACGAACACACAGGAGTCTTCTCATGGCCAAAGCCCCGGCGCACGCGTTTGCGTCCACCCTCAAGACCTTCAAGACCGCGTCGGGCAAGTCCGGCAAGTACTGGTCGCTGAAGGAACTGGCCAAGCAGTACCCCTCGGTGGAGCGCCTGCCGGTGTCGATCCGCATCGTGCTCGAGTCGGTGCTGCGCAACTGCGACGGCCAGAAGGTGTCGGCCAAGCACGTCGAAGAGCTGGCCCACTGGGCGCCCAACGCCGAGCGCACCGACGAAATTCCCTTTGTCGTCACCCGCGTGGTGCTGCAGGACTTCACCGGCGTGCCGCTCCTGGCCGACCTGGCCGCCATGCGCAGCGTGGCCGCCAAGCTGAACAAGTCGCCCAAGACCATCGAGCCGCTGGTGCCCGTCGACCTGGTGGTCGACCACTCGGTGATGGTCGACTACTACGGCACGCCCAAGGCGCTCGACCTGAACATGAAGCTGGAGTTCCAGCGCAACAACGAGCGCTACCAGTTCATGAAGTGGGGCATGCAGGCCTTCGACACCTTCGGCGTCGTGCCGCCGGGCTTCGGCATCGTGCACCAGGTCAACCTCGAGTACTTTGCGCGCGGCGTCTACAAGAGCCCGGCCGACAAGAGCGACACGCCCGTGTACTACCCCGACTCGCTGGTGGGCACCGACAGCCACACCACCATGATCAACGGCATCGGCGTGGTCGGCTGGGGCGTGGGCGGCATCGAGGCCGAGGCCGCCATGCTGGGCCAGCCGGTCTACATGCTCACGCCCGACGTGGTGGGCTTCGAGCTCACCGGCAAGCTGCGCGAAGGCGTCACGGCCACCGACCTGGTGCTGTACGTCACCTCGATCCTGCGCGCCGAAAAGGTGGTGGGCAAGTTCGTCGAGTTCTTCGGCCCCGGTGCCGCGTCCATCGCCGTGCCCGACCGCGCCACCATCGGCAACATGGCGCCCGAGTACGGCGCCACCATGGGCTTCTTCCCGGTCGACGAGATGACCGTGGCGTACTTCGAAGGCACCGGCCGCACCAAGGAGGAAGTGGAGCGCTTCGCCGCCTACTACAAGGCACAGGGCCTGTTCGGCATGCCCGCGCCGGGCGACATCGACTACACCAAGGTCGTCAAGCTCGACCTGGGCACCGTCTCGCCCAGCCTGGCCGGCCCCAAGCGCCCGCAGGACCGCATCAACCTGGGCGACCTGTCGACCAAGTTCGCCGAGCTGTACAGCAAGCCCAACGACGCCAACGGCTTCAACCAGCCGGCCGACAAGCTCAAGCAGCGCTACGCGCTGACGCGCGAAGGCCAGAGCGGCGACACCGAAGTGCCTCCGCCGCCGCCCGGCTCGCCGCGCCCGGTCATCGAGATGGTGGCCAACCGCTCGACCAAGGCCGCGGCCCACACCAGCGCCACGGCGCCGTCGGCGCCCAAGGGCGACGTCACCATCGGCAACGGCGACGTGCTCATTGCGGCCATCACCTCGTGCACCAACACCTCCAACCCGAGCGTGATGCTCGCGGCCGGCATCCTGGCCAAGAAGGCGGTGGAAGCGGGCCTGAAGGTGCAGCCACACATCAAGACCTCGCTGGCCCCGGGCTCGCGCATCGTCACCGAATACCTGGAGAAGGCGGGCCTCTTGCCGTACCTGGAGAAGCTGGGCTTCTACCTCGCGGGCTACGGCTGCACCACCTGCATCGGCAATGCCGGCGACCTCACGCCCGAGATCAACGAAGCCATCACGAAGAACGACCTCATCGGCGCGGCCGTGCTCTCGGGCAACCGCAATTTCGAGGCGCGCATCCACCCGAACCTGAAGGCCAACTTCCTGGCCTCGCCGCCGCTGGTGGTGGCTTTCGCCATCGCGGGCAACGTGATGACCGACCTCATGACCCAGCCCGTGGGCAAGGGCAAGGGCGGCAAGGACGTGTACCTGGGCGACATCTGGCCCACGCCGAAGGAGATCGACGACAACCTGCGCTTCGCGATGAACGCCAAGTCGTTCCGCGCGAACTACGAGAAGGTCAAGAGCGATCCGGGCAAGTTCTGGACGAGCATCAAGGGCACGACCGGCCAGGTCTACGACTGGCCCACCTCGACCTACATCGCCGAGCCGCCGTTCTTCGAAGGCTTCCAGATGCAGCCGCACGCGTCGGACGCGGGCATCCAGGGCGCGCGCGTCATGGCGCTGTTCGGCGACTCGATCACCACCGACCACATCTCGCCGGCCGGCTCCATCAAGGAAAGCTCGCCCGCGGGCATCTGGCTCAAGGCGCACGGCGTGCCCAAGGCCGACTTCAACAGCTACGGCTCGCGCCGCGGCAACCACGATGTGATGGTGCGCGGCACTTTCGCCAACGTGCGCATCAAGAACCTGATGATTCCGCCGGACGCCAACGGCACGCAGGAAGAGGGCGGCGTCACGCTGTTCCAGCCGGGCGGCGAAAAGATGTTCATCTACGACGCTGCCATGAAGTACATGGCAGCGGGCACGCCCACCATCGTGTTCGGCGGCGAGGAGTACGGCACGGGCTCGTCGCGCGACTGGGCCGCCAAGGGCACGCAGCTGTTGGGCATCAAGGCCGTGGTGGCGCGCAGCTTCGAGCGCATCCACCGCGCCAACCTGGTCGGCATGGGCGTGCTGCCGCTGCAGTTCCGCGGCGCCGATTCGTGGCAGACGCTGGGCCTCACGGGCGAGGAAAAGATCGATGTCGTGATCGGCGGCGAACTCAAGCCGCAGATGGACGTGAAGCTGGTCGTGCACCGCGCCGACGGCAGCCACCAGGAGGTGACGGTGCGCCTGCGCATCGACACGCCGATCGAGGTCGACTACTACAAGCACGGTGGCATCCTGCCGTTCGTGCTGCGGCAGCTGCTGGCGGCCTGATCGCTTGATCCGCGTCGGGCTCATCTCCGACACCCACGGCCTGCTGCGCCCGCAGGCCGTGGCGGCCTTGCAGGGCAGCGACTTCATCGTGCACGGCGGGGACATCGGCGACGCCGGCATCCTCGACGCACTCGCCGCGATCGCGCCGCTGACGGTGGTGCGCGGCAACAACGACCGCGAGGCGTGGGCCGGGGCCGTTCCAGAGACGGCATTCCTGAAGGTCGGCGACGTGCATGTCTACGCGATCCACGACCTTTCTCAGATCGACATCGACCCCGCCGGTGCCGGTGTGCGTGTCGTGATCTCCGGCCATTCGCACCAA
The DNA here is from genome assembly GCF_058796495.1 of Variovorax sp. GW823-FHT04B03. Classification (NCBI taxonomy): domain Bacteria; kingdom Pseudomonadati; phylum Pseudomonadota; class Betaproteobacteria; order Burkholderiales; family Comamonadaceae; genus Variovorax; species Variovorax sp. GW823-FHT04B03. The sequence goes on along the minus strand of NZ_JBXAIT010000004.1, from coordinate 762,392 downwards.
CCCAAGGTCGAGGAGCGCGGCGGCGTGCTCTACGTCAACCCGGGCAGCGCCGGCCCGCGCCGATTCAAGCTGCCTATCGCCGTGGCCGAACTGATCGTCGATGGCGACACCGTCAGCGCACGCATCGTCGAACTGCCCCTGTGAGCGGGGCGAGGTCGAATACCCCTAATTGAGAATAAATCTTATTTGATGGGGTATCCTCGGGCCGTTCTCTGAAAAATGCACCACATCGGGGCATTTTCAAAGAACGTTCTTCTGTTCCGAGATGCTCATTCCCTTTCTCATCATGCTGCGCGAAGGCATCGAAGCCGCGCTGATCGTCGGCATTGTTGCCAGTTACCTGAAACAAAGCGGTCGCGGCGTGCTGATGCCCGCGGTGTGGGTCGGCGTGCTGCTGGCCACCGCGCTGTCGCTGTTCGCCGGCGCCGGCCTGCAACTGCTGGCGGCGGAGTTTCCGCAGAAGCAGCAGGAGCTGTTCGAAGGCGTGGTCGGGCTCATCGCCGTGGTCATGCTGACCACGATGGTGTTCTGGATGCGCAAGGCGGCCCGCTCCATCAAGGGCGAGCTGCATGCGTCGATCGACAAGGCGTTGGCGCAGCATGCCGACGGGCAGGGCTGGGCGCTGATCGGCATGGTGTTCCTGGCGGTCGCGCGCGAGGGGCTGGAGTCGGTCTTCTTCCTGCTGGCCGTGTTCCAGCAGAGCACCGGCTGGGAAGCGCCCGTGGGCGCGCTCGCCGGCATCGCCGTGTCGGTGGTGGTCGGCTGGGGCATCTACTCGGGCGGCGTGCGGCTCGACCTGCGCCGCTTCTTCCGCTTCACGGGCCTGTTCATCCTGCTGGTCGCGGCCGGGCTGCTGGCCGGCGTGCTGCGCAAGCTGCACGAGGCCGGCGTGTGGAACCAGCTGCAGACCGTGGTGTTCGACATGAGCGAAACCCTGCCGATGGACAGCCCCGTGGGCGCCGTGCTGTCGGGCCTGCTGGGCTACCAGGCTGCGCCCGTGGTGGGCGAGGTGATCGTCTACCTGGCCTTCCTGGCCGTGGCCCTGTTCTTCTTCCTGCGCCCGGCCGCCGCGCCGGCGCCGCGCACGGCCGTTGCCGGCTGATTTTTTTCCCGATGTCTTCCTCCTCTTCTTCGTCATCGACGCTCATGCGCGTCGCCGTGGGCGCCTCGGCGCTGCTGGTCGTCGCCGGCCTCGCGGCCTTCTGGTACGCCTCGAACCAGGCGCGCAAGGCGCCGCCCAAGGCGGTCGACCACGCCGTCACCGTCACGATCCGCGGCAACGCCTGCGACCCCAACGAGATCACCGTGCCCGCGGGCCGCACGACCTTCACCATCGTCAACCAGTCGAACCGCGCGCTCGAGTGGGAAATTCTCGACGGCGTGATGGTGGTGGAAGAGCGCGAGAACATCGCGCCCGGCTTCTCGCAGACCATGACGGTCAAGCTCTCGCCGGGCGACTTCGCCATCACCTGCGGCCTGTTGAGCAACCCGCGCGGCAAGCTGCACGTCACGCCGTCGGCGGCTTCGCTGGCCGAGGAAGCGCGGCCGTCGCTCGTCAACTACGTGGGCGCGCTGGCCGAGTACCAGGTGTTCCTGCGGCTGGAGGCCGTCACGCTCGACGACGCGGTGCGCGCGCTGGCCGATGCCGTCAAGGCCGGCGACCTGGCGCAGGCGCGCGCGCTCTACGCGCCGGCCCACCAGGCCTACAAGCGCATCGAGCCGATGGCCGAGCTGTTCGCCGACCTCGACGCGCGCATCAACGCCCGTGCCGACTACTTCGAGAAGCGCGAGGCCGACCCGGGCTTCAGCGGCTTCCACCGCATCGAGTACGCGCTGTACGGCCAGGGCGACGCGAAGGCACTGGCGCCGGTCCTCGACCAGCTGCTGGCCGATACCGAGATGCTGCAGGCGCGCCTGCGCGAGCTGAGCGTGCCGCCCGAGCGGCTCGCGAGCGCCGCCTCGAAGCTGCTGCGCCGCGTGGCCGACAACCTGCCCGCCGGCGGTGAAGACCACTACGGCCATGCCGAGCTGGTGAACCTGCAGGGCAGTTACGAAGGCACCAAGAAGATCGCCGACCTGCTGCAGCCGCTGCTGGTGAAGGCCGCGCCCGCGCAGCAGAAGGCCGTGGACGAGCGCTTTGCCGCCTTCGACGCCGCACTGGCGCCGTACCGCGCCGGCGAAGGCTTCCAGCCCGCGCCGCTGGACGACGCGCAGCGCCAGGCGCTGGCCGTGCCGGTGCGTGCGCTGGCCGAGGAACTGGGCAAGGTGAACGCCGCGCTCGGTCTGGAATGAGTTGAGAGAGAACGACGACCCCATGGAACCGACGAAGAAGAACGACACCGCTCCTGCCTCGCCGCACCGCCGCCGCATGCTCGGCGCCGCGGGCGTGGCCTTTGCCGGGCTCGCCGCCAGCGCGCGTGCCGGCGCGGCCATTCCGGGCCCGCCCGACACCGGTGCGCAGGTCACCGACGCGCCGCAGAGCACCCACACGCAAGACCGCGTGCCCTTCCGCGGCAAGCACCAGGCGGGCGTCGTCACGCCGCGCCCGACGGCCGGCATGATCGCCTCGTTCTACGTGCTGGCCGAGAACCGCGCCGACCTGGAGCGGCTGATGCGCACGCTCACCGAGCGCATCGCCTTCCTCACGCAGGGCGGCCCGCAGACCGACCCCGACCCCAAGCTGCCGCCCGCGGGCTCCGGCATCCTCGGCCCGGTTGTGCAGCCCGACGGGCTCACCGTGACGGTGTCGGTCGGCGCCTCGCTGTTCGACGAGCGCTTCGGCCTCGACAAGAAGAAGCCGCTGCGCCTGAAGCCGATGCAGCGCCACCCGAACGACGCGCTCGACGCCGCGCTGTGCCACGGCGACCTGTCGATCCAGTTCTGCGCCAACACGCCCGACACCAACATCCACGCGCTGCGCGACATCATCAAGAACACGCCCGACCTGCTGGTGCTGCACTGGAAGCAGGAAGGCTCCGTGCCGCCGATCCCGGCCGTGGCGGGACAGCCCGCGGAGAGCGCACGCAACTTCCTGGGTTTTCGCGACGGCTCGGCCAACCCCGACTCGGCGGACGACACGCTCATGAACAAGCACGTCTGGGTGCAGCCGAACGGCGACGAGCCCGCCTGGGCCGTGGGCGGCAGCTACCAGGCGGTGCGGATCATCCGCAACTTCGTCGAGCGCTGGGACCGCACGCCGCTGCAGGAGCAGGAGGCCATCATGGGCCGCCTCAAGCCCAGCGGCGCGCCGCTGGACGGCGGCAAGACCGAGCACGACGTGCCCGACTACACGAAGGACCCCGAAGGCAAGGCGACGCCGATGGACGCGCACATCCGCCTGGCGAACCCGCGCACCAAGGCCTCGGACGCCAACCTGATGCTGCGCCGGCCCTTCAACTACTCGAACGGCGTCACCAAGTCGGGTCAGCTCGAGATGGGCCTGCTGTTCATCTGCTACCAGGCCGACCTTGAGAAGGGCTTTGTCGCCGTGCAGACCCGCCTCGATGGCGAGCCGCTCGAGGAATACATCAAGCCCATCGGCGGCGGCTTCTTCTTCACGCTGCCGGGCGTGCAGGGCGCCGACGACTGGCTCGGGCGCAGCCTGCTGGCCGCCTGATCGCTCCCTTTTTCATCACCACAGCACCGCATCCAAGGAGATCCATGACCGTGCAGTTCCGCCGCCGCTTCCTCGCCGCTTTCGTCGCAGGCTTTGCCGGGCTCTACGCCGTCGGCGCGCAGGCCGCCGTGTCGCCACTCGAGCTGGTCGGTCCGATCTCGGACTACAAGATCTACGTGACGCAGAACGTGCGCAAGCTGGCGGCCGATGTGCGCGTGTTCACCGCCGCCGTGAAGGCCGGCGACATCGAGAAGGCCAAGAAGCTCTACGCGCCCACGCGCACCAACTACGAACGCGTGGAGCCCGTGGCCGAGCTGTTCACCGACCTCGACCAGTCGATCGACTCGCGCGCGGACGACCACGAGAAGGCCGAGAAAGACCCGGCCTTCATCGGCTTCCACCGCATCGAGTACAGCCTGTGGACGCTCAAGAGCACCAAGGACCTGAACCCCGTGGCCGACAAGCTGCTGGCCGACGTGCTCGAGCTGCAAAAGCGCCTGGGCGCGCTGACCTTCCCGCCCGAGAAGGTCGTGGGCGGCGCCGCCGTGCTGATGGAAGAGGTGGCCGCCACCAAGATCTCCGGCGAGGAAAACCGCTACAGCCACACCGACCTGTGGGACTTTCAGTCGAACTTCGAGGGCGCCTACAAGATCGTCGAGCTGCTGCGCCCACTGGTCGTGAAGCAGGACAAGCCCTTCGCCGAGAAGGCCGACGCCAACTTCAAGGTGGTGTTCGACACGCTGGCCAAGTACCGCACGGCCGACGGCGGCTTCGAAACCTATTCGAAGCTCACCGAGCGCGACCGGAAGATGCTGGCTGGCCGGGTGAATACGCTGGCCGAAGACCTGTCCAAGCTGCGCGGGATGCTCGGACTGAACTGAGTCCGGCCCCGGGGGACGCGCTCATTTCCGGCTGACCCGGGACTTTTTGGGGTTGGTCAGGTTTTCGCGAGTGAGAATTGCTAGCATCTGGCTTTTGCTTACTGGCGTGTCCCGGGGTTTCCGGGGGGCGCACCTCCACCGTGCGAAACAACGACCTCGGCGCAGCGCCGACCATCACCGCGCTGAGCCTCGACCAGCTTCCGTCCCATCAGTGGGCCACCGTGCTCGACGTGGCCCGCCCTGACAGCGCGGACGACCGCGAGCTGGTGCTGCGCCTGACCGAAATCGGCTTCGTGCCGGGCGAGGCCGTGCGCATCGTCGCCACCGGCACCCCGGGCCGCGAGCCGCTGGCCGTGCGCCTGGGCCACACCACCTTCGCGCTGCGCCGCCACGAGGCCGCGCTGATCCACGTCACGCCGGGGGCCGCGAACCATGGTTGAAGCCGTCATCCAGGGGCCGGGCCGTCTCGGCGCCACCGCGCAGCCCGCGCGCATCGCGCTGCTGGGCAACCCCAACTGCGGCAAGACCGCGCTCTTCAACCTCCTGACCGGCAGCCGCCAAAAGGTCGCCAACTACGCCGGCGTGACCGTCGAGCGCAAGGAAGGCACGCTGCGCACGCCCACCGGCCGCCGCGTGTTCGTGCTCGACCTGCCGGGCGCCTACAGCCTGAACGCCCTGAGCGCCGACGAGGCCGTCACGCGCGACATCGTCACCGGCCAGGCGCAGGAAGCGCTGCCCGACCTGCTCGTGTGCGTGACCGACGCCACGAACCTGCGCCTGAACCTGCGGCTGGTGCTCGAAGCGCGCCAGCTCGGCCTGCCGATGGTGGTGGCGCTCAACATGACCGACATGGCCAAGAAGCAGGGCATCGCGGTCGACACCGCCGTGCTCTCGCGCGAACTCGGCGTGCCGGTGATCGAGACCGTGGGTGTCCACACCGGCGGCGCGAAGAACTTGCTCGAGGCGCTCGACGCACCGGTCGCCGCCGCGGCGCCCCAGCCCTGGAAGGCGCCCGGCCTGGACGACGTGCTCGCCACGCAGCGCGAGGTGCGCCGCATCCTCGGCCTGGCCGTGAAGGAGCCCGTGGGCAGCCTGGACACCAGCGACCGCATCGACCGCGTCGTGATGCACCCGGTGTGGGGCATGCTGGTGCTGGCCGTCACCATGTTCCTGATGTTCCAGGCCGTGTTCAGCTGGGCCAACGTGCCGATGGACGCCATCAAGGCCGGCACCGAAGGGCTGGGCAACCTCATCAAGACGCACATGCCCGAGGGCATGCTGCAGAGCCTGCTGGTCGACGGCGTGATCGCGGGCGTGGGCGGCGTGATCGTGTTCCTGCCGCAGATCCTGATCCTGTTCCTGTTCATCCTCGCGCTCGAAGACTCCGGCTACCTGCCGCGCGCGGCCTTCCTGCTCGACCGCCTGATGGGCACCGTGGGCCTGTCGGGCCGCTCGTTCATTCCGCTGCTGTCGAGCTTTGCCTGCGCCATTCCGGGCGTGATGGCCACGCGCACCATCAGCAACTGGCGCGACCGCATCACGACCATCATGATCGCGCCGCTCATGACCTGCTCGGCGCGGCTGCCGGTGTATGCGCTGCTCATCGCGGCCTTCATTCCGGCGCGCGAGGTGGGCGGCATCTTCAACCTGCAGGGCGTGGTGCTGTTCGCGCTGTATGTGTTCGGCATCGTCTCGGCGATGGCCGTGGCCTGGGTGATGAAGCGCTTTCGCGACAGCACGAGGCACTCGCCGCTGCTGATGGAGCTGCCGGCTTACCGCTGGCCGAACCTGCGCAACCTGGCGCTGGGCCTGTACGAGCGGGCGTGGATCTTCATTCAGCGCGTGGGCACGATCATCCTCACGCTCACGATCCTGCTGTGGTTTTTGTCGACCTTCCCGTCGCCGCCCGAGGGCGCGACCGGCCCCGCCATCCAGTACAGCCTGGCCGGCATGATCGGCCGCGGGCTGGAGCACATCTTCGCGCCCATCGGCTTCAACTGGCAGATCTCCATCGCGCTGGTGCCGGGCATGGCCGCGCGCGAAGTCGCGGTGGGCGCGCTGGGCACGGTGTACGCGCTCTCGGCCACCGGCGACGACGTGGCCAGCGCGCTGGAGCCGCTCATCGCCGGCAGCTGGTCGCTGGCGACCGCGCTGTCGCTGCTGGTCTGGTACGTGTTCGCGCCGCAGTGCATCTCGACGCTGGCGGCCGTCAAGCGCGAAACCGGCTCCTGGAAATACGTGTGGATCATGGCGGGCTACTTATTCGCCCTGGCATACGTGGCATGCTTCTTGACCTATCGCATTGCACTCGCTTTCGGCGCGGGGTAAAACCACAGGGAAAGGGTTGAAGAAGACATGACACAGCAACTGATCGTCGGATTGATCGTCGCGGCCGCCGCGCTCTACGCGGTCTGGCGCTGGATGCCTGCCGGCTGGCGCCGTGGCGCCGCGCGCAAGTTCGCGGCCGGCACGCAGCGCGCGGGCCTCATCGACCAAGCCCGTGCCGATCAGCTCGCCGCCTCGCTGGCCAAGACCTCGGGCTGCGGCTCGTGCGACAGCTGCGGCAGCTGTGCCCCCAAGAAACCCGCTGGCGCCGACCCGGCCGACAGCCACAGCAGCCCCGCGCTGACTTCCACCACGCCCAGCACCGGACGCTGAGTCCGATGCCCGCACACATCCTCGTCGCCGGGGGCGGGATCGGGGGGCTGGCCACGGCGCTGGCGCTGTCCCGCGCCAAGCACCGCGCCGACGTCTTCGAACAGGCCGCCGAGTTCGGCGAAATCGGCGCCGGCGTGCAGCTCGGCCCCAACGCCACCCGCCGCCTTCAACAGCTCGACCTCGGCCGCGGCCTCGCGGCCATCGCGGCGCGTCCGGAGGCGCTGGTGGTCCACCGCGCCGGCAGCGGCGCCGAACTGGCCCGCATGCCGCTGGGCGATGCCATGCAGCAGCGCTACGGCGCGCCGTACTGCTGCGTGCACCGCGCCGATTTGCACACGCTGCTGCTCGATGCCGTGCGCGCGCAGGGCACGGGCTCGCTGGTCACGGCCGCGCGCATCCGGCAGGTCGAGACCAGCGACGACCTGGTCTGCGTCTCGAGCAGCGACGCGCGTGCGTGGGAGGGCGAGGCGCTGGTGGGGGCCGATGGCCTGTGGAGCCTGGTGCGGGCACAGCTTGAATCCGCATCCGCCGAAGCGCCGCCGCGCGTGACGGGCCACACGGCGTGGCGCGCGTTGGTGCGTCAGGCCGACCTGCCTGCTGCGCTGCGTCGTTCGCGCGTCGATGTGTGGCTCGGGCCGCGTCTGCATGCGGTTGCGTACCCGGTGCGCGCGGGGGACGCGCTCAATGTCGTCGTGATCGCCGAATCTGCACCGGCTGGCGATGCGCGCGATTGGGACCAGGCCAGCAGCCTTGTCGCGCTGAAGCAGGCGATGGGGCGCAGCTGTGCGAGCCTTCAGTCATTGCTCGACGCGATGCCTGCTTGGCGTGCGTGGACGCTGAGCGACCGTGCGCCCGTGGCCGGGCCTGGCGACATGGCGCACGAGCGCGTGGCGCTGGTGGGCGATGCTGCGCATCCGATGGTGCCGTACCTTGCGCAAGGCGCTGGCATGGCGATCGAAGATGCGGTCGCGTTGGCGGATGCCTTGGGTGATACCTCGGCGCTGGGTGTACCGGCTGCGTTCGCGCGTTATGCCGAGGCGCGCTGGGAACGCAACGCGCAAGTGCAGGCGCGTGCGCGTCGCAATGGCGAGATCTTTCATGCCACCGGTGCGGTGCGCTTCGGGCGCGACATGGCGATGCGCTTGCTGGGCTCCCGGCTGCTCGATCAGCCCTGGCTGTACGGCGGTTGATTCGGGGCGCGTGCCCAGGCCACCGGGTACTTCCCTCCGCGAATGTCCCCCGGGGCTTCGCCCCTCCTCCTTGATTTCGCTGCGGGAAGCACCCAGTGTCCTGGGCACGATGGGCGCGGTCGTTGTGCTGGCCGATCAACGACCGCACTGCCCAACGCTCACGCCGATGGGGTGCCTTGCGCAGCGAAATTAAGGAGGAGGCCGCAGGCCGGGGGACATTCGCGGAGCAAGGTGCCCCGTCGGCGTGAGCGTCGCCCCGAAAAAAGTCAGAGCCGGAACGTCTGCAGATGCTCGATGCGCTCCGCGAGACCTTCCTGCCCCAGGTAATGCCCCTGCGTCCCATCGCGCATCTGCGCGAGCGTGGTTTCCAATTCGACCAACATCGCATCGCGATCCGCCACGAAGGCCGGCGGCACGTCGATGCCGATCTGCGTGCAGGCGTCGGCGATCAGATGCGCGCTGGCGGGCGCACCGCAGGCCGCGCATTTCACGATGGCCGCCACGGTCGGCTCGGCGCCGTTGTCCAGCAGGGCGCGCGTGAGTTCGGGCGAGATCTGGCCGTCGATGTTGCGCAGCACGTCGGATGCCACCGGCGCGCCTGCGCGCACCAGCGCTGCCGCGGCGGCGAAGGCGCTGTGTCCCACGGCCACGTCGGTGGCGAGTGCACTGCCTTCATGCGGCCCTTCGAAGTTCAGGCCTGCGGCGGCAAGTTCGGCGACCAGCGCAGCGTCGTCGGTGGCAATCGCGTGGCGCAGTGCTGCGCGTGCGAGCGCCGGGTGATGGCGCAGCGTGCCGTCGGCCAGCGGCGTGCGCCAGTCGACGATGGCGCGGCAATAGAAGGTGACCAGCTTGTCCATCAGGTCGAGGTCCAGCCCGTAGCCTTCATGGCGGTCGTCGAGGTAGGCGAGCAGCGCCTGCCCCGAGAAGTAGTCGCCCGTCGGCGCCAGCGGGTCTTCGTCGAGATGCAGCGCCGCTAAGGCGCCATACAGGTCGGCCGCGACGGGGCTCAGGCCGTCTTCGTGCAGCGCATGCGTCCAGGCCTGCGGCAGGCCCTGCTTCCACGCGATGACCTGGCCGTGCGTGGCGCCGGGCTCGACCACCGCGTAGACGCGGTCGCAGTACTCGAAGCCGCCGAAGGGCAGGTGCGTGAGCTTGCCGCTCCAGGGCGTGCCGCTGTCTTCGGCCCCTTCCTCGGCGAGTTCCTGTTCGTGTTCGATCCAGCCCTGCAGATCGCGGTAGCCGTCGCTGCCATCCCAGAACAATTCTGACCAGCTGACGCTTTCGACATTGCCGTTCATCGGCAGCGCGAGGTCGTAGTCGAGGCGCCCGCCCGCCGTGTGCTGCCACAGCGCGACCAGCGCCTCGGGCAGCGGGCCGGCGCACAGCGCCTGCACCGCATCGATCTGCTGCTGCGGCATCGGCGGCTGCGCGTCGAAGATCACGCGATCGGCGAACAGCACGACGCCATGTTCGCGCAGGGTGGAGAGCTCTTCGGCAGAGAACGAGGTGTTGTTGTTCATGGCAGCGGCCTCCGTGTTCTCCAAAATGTAGCGCTTTGCGCCGAGGGAGCAACCCTCGTTCGCCCGGGGCTGCTGCAAGCCCCTGCATGACGCACTACAGATCGGTGCGCAGCTTCCAGATCTCGGGGAACAACACCACGTCGAGCATCTTGCGCAGGTAGCTCACGCCCCCCGTGCCGCCGGTGCCGCGCTTGAAGCCGATCACGCGTTCGACCGTGGTCACGTGGCGGAAGCGCCAGAGGCGGAAGGCGTCTTCGAGGTCGGTGAGTTTTTCGCCGAGCTGGTACAGGTCCCAGTGGTCGTGCGGGTTGCGATAGACCGTGAGCCAGGCGGCCTCGACGCCGTCGCTCGATTCGTAGGGCTGGGTCCAGTCGCGCTCCAGCCGGTCGGCGGGCACGGGCAGGCCGTGGCGTGCGAGCAGGCGCAGCGACTCGTCGTACAGCGAGGGCGCGCGGTAGGCCGCGTCCACCTGCGCGAGCAGGTCGGCGCGGTGCGCGTGGGGCTTGAGCATGGCGGCGTTCTTGTTGCCGAGCAGGAACTCGATGCAGCGGTACTGCGCGCTCTGGAAGCCGCTGGAGTTGGCGAGGTAGGGGCGCATCGCCGTGTACTCGGGCGGCGTCATGGTCGAGAGCACGGTCCATGCGCTCACCAGCTGTTCCATGATGCGGCTCACGCGCGCGAGCATCTTGAAGGCGTCGGGCAGGCGCTCTTGCGCGATGCACTGCACGGCGGCGTGCAGCTCGTGCAGCATGAGCTTCATCCAGAGTTCGCTGGTCTGGTGCTGCACGATGAACAGCATCTCGTCGTGCGCGGGCGACAGCGGATGCTGCGCGTTCAGGATCTCGTCGAGGTGCAGGTAGTCGCCATAGCTCATGGACTTGCTGAAGTCCAGCTGCGCCTTCTCTTCGTGGACGATGGACTCGGGGGTCTTGTTGTTGTCGTTCTCGGTGCTCATGTCACTGCGTTCTTGCGGTTGAATTCGGCGCGTCGCCACTCGCCGGTCTCGAGCACCTGCACGAGGTGTTCGACCGAGTGCCACACGTCCTCGAAGCCGAGGTACAGCGGCGTGAAGCCGAAGCGCAGGATGTCGGGCATCTGCGAATCGCCGGCGCGGTAGTCGCCGATCACGCCGCGCGCGATCAGCGCCTGCACGATGGCGTAGGCGCCTTCCTCGCGGCTGAGGCACACCTGCGAGCCGCGCAGTGCGTGGTCGCGCGGCGTGACAAGCGAGAGGCCTTGTCCTGCGCAGCGTTGCTCGACCAGCTGGATGAACAGGTCGGTGAGCGCGAGCGACTTTGTGCGCAGCGCGGCCATCGCACCGCCGGTGCCGTTGAAGGCTTCGGCGGCCAGCACGGTGTCGAGCCCGCACTCGAGGCCGGCCAGCGCGATGACCGGTTGCGTGCCGCACAGGTAGCGGCCGACGCCTGGCGCGGGGCGGTAGTGCGGCGTGAACTCGAAGGGCGCCGCGTGGCCCCACCAGCCCGACAGCGGCTGCTCGAACTGGCCCGCGTGCTTCGTGTTCACCCAGGCAAAAGCGGGCGCGCCGGGGCCGCCGTTGAGGTACTTGTAGCCGCAGCCGATGGCGTAGTCGGCGTTGCTGTCGTTGAGCGCCACGGGCACGGCGCCCGCGCTGTGCGCCAGGTCCCACACGGTGAGCGCGCCCGCGGCGTGCGCGGCGGCGGTGACGGCCTTCATGTCGTGCATGGCGCCGGTGCGGTAGTTGACGTGCGTGAGCATGAGCACGGCGACCTCATCGGTCAGCGCAGCAGGCAGCTCGGCTGCATCGATGAGCTTCAGCGTGAAGCCGCGCTCACGGCACAGTGATTCGGCGATGTACAGGTCGGTGGGGAAGTTGCTGCGCTCGCTGATCACCAGCTTGCGTCCGCTGGCCTTCTGCTGCGAGAGCGCCGCGAACAGCACCTTGTAGAGATTGACGGACGTGCTGTCGGTGCACACCACCTCGCCGGGCGCGGCGCCGATCAGGCGGGCCACCTTGTCGCCCAGGCGCTGCGGCAGGTCGAACCAGCTCGCGGTGTTCCAGGAGCGGATGAGGCCTTCGCCCCATTCCTTGGCCACCACGTCGGCGATGCGCGCGGGCGCGGCCTTGGGCAGCACGCCGAGCGAGTTGCCGTCGAGGTAGAGCACGCCCTCGGGCAGGGTGAATTGGTCGCGCAGGGCGCGCAGCGGGTCTTGCGCGTCGAGGGCGCGGCAGTCGGCGAGGGTCGTCGTCATGGAAGGGAGGGTTTCAGCGGGGAAGTTCGCGCAGCACGGCGCGCACGGGGGAGGCATCGGCGCTTGTCAGCTTGAGCGGCAGCGCGATGAGTTCGTAGTCGCCCTCGGGCACGTCGTCGAGCACGAGGTTCTCGAGCACGCGCAGGTCGAGGTGGCGGATGCGCTGGTGGCTGTCGAGCGTCTTGCTGTCGGCCGGGTCGATGCTGGCGGTGTCGATGCCGATGAGCTTCACGCCCATGGCCGCCAGGCGCTCGACGGTGGCGGGTGCATAGGCCGCGAGCTGCGGGTCCCAGCGGTCGACGGGCATGGCCGGGTAGGTGCGCACGAGCACGCGCGGGGGCAGCGTGTCGTTCACGGCATGCGCGATGTGCTCCCAGGTGACCAGCGGGCCGCGGCCGATCGCGTGGATCACGCGGCACGGGCCGAGGAAGGGCGCGAGGTCGACCTGGCCGATGGTCTGGCCTTCGGGGGCGTAGTGCAGCGGCGCATCGGCATGGGTGCCCACGTGCGGCGACAGCGTGATCGCGCTCACGTTGACCGGGCAGCCGGGGCCGATGGTGGCGCACCACTGCTGCGAATACGGCGTGTCGCCCGGGAACACCGGGCTGCCGGCGTGCACGGGGGCGGAGATGTCCCAGAGTCGGAGCGGGGCGGTCATGGCGGGCGGCAGGGCGAAGGAAGAAAAGGGCAGTGTGGGCCGGTTGGTGTCGGTCCACAAGGGGCCGTCGGGTGCCGAATGCTATGCGCAGTGACTGCCTTGCGTCGAGAAGTTATCCATCAATCATCGAAAGATTGAATAATCTATTCAATCGACGAGAAATGGAGAAAAAATCATGCAAGCCGACCTCGACCGAACCGACCTCCAGCTGCTGCGCGCGCTGCAGGACAACGCCCGCCTGACCTCGGGCGAGCTGGCGCAGATGGCGCATCTGTCGCAGTCGCCGTGCTGGCGCCGGGTGAAGAAGCTGGAGGACGACGGCGTGATCGGCGGCTACCACGCGGGCCTGAACCGGCGCGCGCTGGGTTTCGGCGTGCTGGCCTTCGTGATGGTCGGCATCGACCACCAGACCGAGATCTCGTCGCGCGCCTTCGAGGACGCGGTGTGTGCGATTCCCGAGGTGGTGATGTTCCACGGCATCTCGGGGCCGGCGGATTTCATCCTCGTGGTGGTCGCGAAGGACCTCGACGCGTATTCCGACCTGCTGCAGCGCAAGCTGCACCGGCTGCCGGGCGTGCGCCATGTGCAGACGCATTTCTCGCTGCAGGAGTTCAAGGGGCAGCTGGGCGGGTTGCCGGTACCCATGGCCTGAGCCGGCCTGCCGTCAGTGCAGTTCGTCGGACAGCATCGGCAGCCCATGCCGCAGGCGCGCGCGCTGGCAGGCGTCGCTGCCGGCCTGCAGCTCGTGGCAGGGGTTGGGTCGCCATTCGTAGATGCCGCAGGCCACCGACTGGCCGATCTTGCCGGTGAGCGCGGCGCAGCGCGCCGGCGTGTGGTCGGTGCCGCGCATGCGGCACAGGGCGTCGTTCACGTCGACCGCCAGGCCCGAGGGCACGCGGCCGCCGTGGTCGTCGAGCTCGTGCACGCTGAAGTCGACGCGGTAGCTGGCGCAGCAGGCGCCGCAGGTCTGGCAGGGATTCATGGGGCGAGCAGCGCGGCGTCACGCACGCGCTGCAGCATGCGGCGGCGGATCAGCCCGCTCGCGGGACGGATCAGCAGCCAGTAGGCGGTGAAGCGGCGCTGCGCGGCGGCATCGCCGCACCAGACCCGGGTACGCGTGGTGAGCCGTGTGCCCGTGCCTTCGGGCTCGGCCGTGAAGTGAAGCACCAGCTTGGCCAGGCCCGTGGCATCGAGCGCGGCGAAGGCCGGGCCGTCGGCCAGCGGGACCAGGCCGTAGTCGAAGCGCCAGAAGCGGCCGGCCAGGCCGAAGGCCAGCTCGCGTTCGCCGTCGCGCCCCAGCGGCGTGAAGTCGGCAAAACCGAAGGCCTCGCGCTGGCGCAGCGTGGGGGCGGCGAGGCCGAGCCGGCTGGCCAGCCGGTTCGGCAGTTCGCGCAGCGCGATCAGGCTGCGCGCCACGGGGTCGTCGGTGATCTCGGGCCGGGCCGCCACGTCGAGCACGCGCGCAGGCGACGCGGGCACGTGGAGGCTGTGCGTCTCCGCGAACTGGTAGCGCGGCAGGTAGCGGTTCATCAGCTCCATGCGGCGCCTGGGTGGGTCAGCGGTTCGGTGCCTGTCAGAGCCTGCCGAGCAGCAGGAACTCCATCAGCGCCTTTTGCGCGTGCAGGCGGTTCTCGGCCTCGTCCCACACCACCGACTGCGGGCCGTCGATGACCTCGGCCTGCACTTCCTCGCCGCGGTGCGCGGGCAGGCAGTGCATGAAGAGGGCGTCGGTCTGGGCGATGCGCATCATGTCCTCGTCGACGCACCAGTCGGCGAAGGCCTTGCGGCGCGCCTCGTTCTCGGCCTCGTAGCCCATGCTGGTCCACACGTCGGTGGTGACGAGGTCGGCGCCGCGGCAGGCTTCCATCGGGTCCTGGAAGACCTTGTAGCTGTCGCCCGAACGGATGCCCGCGATCGACTGGTCGACCTCGTAGCCGCTGGGCGTGCTCACGTGCACGGTGAAGCCCAGGATCTCGGCGGCCTGCAGCCAGGTGTTGGCCATGTTGTTGCCGTCGCCCACCCACGCCACCGTCTTGCCCTGGATCGAGCCGCGGTGCTCGATGTAGGTGAAGATGTCCGCCAGGATCTGGCAGGGGTGGAACTCGTTGGTCAGGCCGTTGATGACGGGCACGCGCGAGTGCGCGGCGAAGGCGTCGATCTTGGTCTGCTCGTAGGTGCGGATCATCACCAGGTCGACCATGCGGCTGATGACCTTGGCGCTGTCCTCGATGGGCTCGGCGCGGCCCAGTTGGCTGTCGCCCGTGGTCAGGTGCACCACGCTGCCGCCGAGCTGGTACATGCCGGCCTCGAAGCTCACGCGGGTGCGCGTGCTGGCCTTCTCGAAGATCATGGCCAGCGTGCGGTCGACCAGCGGCTGGTGCTTTTCGTAGGTCTTGAACTTCTTCTTGATGATCGCCATGCGATCGAAGAGGTAGACGTACTCGTCGGCCGTGAGGTCCGAGAACTGCAGGTAGTGGCGCAGGGCGTTCGGTGCGGCGGCGGTCGTCATTGCGCAACGGGCTCCGAGAGGAAGGTTTTGACGATCGGCGCGAGGATCGCGACGATCTCGTCGGCTTCGGCAATGCTCAGGATGAGCGGCGGCACGAGGCGGATCACCTTGTCGGCCGTCACGCTCAGCAGCAGGCCGGCGTCGCAGGCGCGGTTTAGGATCACGCCGCAGGGACGGTCGAGCTCGATGCCCAGCATCAGGCCCTGGCCGCGGATTTCCTTCACGCCCGGCAGGCCGCCGATTTCGCGTTCCAGCGCGGCCTTCAGGTGGGCGCCCACGGTGGCGGCGTTCTCGAGCAGCTTGTGCTCTTCCATGATGCGGATGGTTTCCACACCGGCGCGCATCGCCAGCGGGTTGCCGCCGAAGGTGGTGCCGTGGTTGCCCGGGCCGAAGATGTTGGCGGCCTTGGGGCCGGCCACGACGGCGCCGATCGGCACGCCCGAGCCCAGGCCCTTGGCCAGCGGCATCACGTCGGGCTTGATGCCCGCCCACTGGTGGGCGAACCACTTGCCGGTGCGGCCCATGCCGCATTGCACTTCGTCGATCATCATGAGCCAGTCGCGCTCGTCGCACAGCTGGCGCACCTGCTTGAGGTAGTCGACGCGCATCGGGTTGATGCCGCCTTCGCCCTGGATGGTTTCGAAGAACACGGCGACCACGTTGGGGTTGCCTTCGGTGGCCTTCTTCAGGGCCTCGATGTCGTTCAGCGGCACGCGGATGAAGCCTTCGACCAGCGGGCCGAAGCCGGCCTGCACCTTGGGGTTGCCGGTGGCCGACAGCGTGGCGATGCTGCGGCCGTGGAAGGCGGCTTCGTAGACGACGATCTCGGGGCGCTCGATGCCCTTGTCGTGGCCGAACTTGCGCGCCAGCTTCAGGGCGGCTTCGTTGGCTTCCAGGCCGGTGCAGCAGAAGAAAGCGTTGGTCAGGCCCGACAGCTCGGTGAGCTTGGTGGCGAGCTGTTCCTGGCCGGTCACGTGGTAGTAGTTGGAGCTGTGGATCAGCTTGGTCAGCTGGTCCTGCAGGGCGGGCACCAGCTCGGGGTGGTTGTGGCCCAGCGTGTTGACGGCGATGCCGCCCAGGCCGTCGAGGTAGGCCTTGCCCGTGGTGTCCCAGACTCGGCAGCCCTGGCCGTGCGACAGCGCGATCGGCAGGCGACCGTAGGTGTTCATGACGTGGGGCGAGGTGGGTTGCTGGGCGGTGGCGCTCATTCGGTTCTCCAGATAGGGAACGCGAATTCTAGGCGTGCGGTTTGACGGCTTCGTTGAGGATTCCGCATCACAGCAATGCCCCCCATTCAGGATGCAAAAAGGGCCCCGGATACAATCGCTTGCTGCACCGCAGCACCTGTTCCGGTCGCCTCACTTCACGATGATTTCCCCCAACGCCAAAGAAATCTTCATCCAGGGCATCACCCACGATGGCCGCACTTTTCGTCCCAGCGACTGGGCCGAACGCCTCGCCGGCGTCATGTGCTCCTTCCGCCCCGGCGGCGCCTACCCGGGCAGCCACCTGAGCTACTCGCCCTGGTGCATTCCCACGACCATCAACGGCGTGAAATGCGTGGTGGTGAACCGCGCCCTGCGCGACGCCGAGCCCATGGCCTGGGACTTCTGCGTGAACTTCGCCAAAGACAACAACCTGCAGGTGGCCGAGGCCTGCCTGGTGCCCGACCCGGCGGACACGCCGCCCCCTCCCAAAAAGGCCTGACTTCCAGGCCTTTTTCTTTTCTGCGCGGGCCGCCCTGGCCTGGGCACTTTTCGAGCGCCCATGAAAAAACCGCCCGAAGGCGGTTTTTCACTTTTGCTTGCTGCAGCGCACCCCGATCAAACGGCGGACCGGAGGATTCCGGTCCGGGCTTGCCTGACAGGTGTCAGGCGGCGGCCTTTTCAGGCGCCAGGGCGAGGGCCTTGACCTTGGCCGACAGGCGGCTCTTGTCGCGGGCGGCCTTGTTCTTGTGGAAGATGCCCTTATCGGCGACGGTGTCGACGATGCTCTGGGCCTTCGCGAACAGTTCGCTTGCCTTGGTCTTGTCGCCAGCCAGAACAGCCTTTTCGACGTTCTTGACAGCGGTACGGTATTTGGAGCGCAGCGAGGTGTTCGCAGCGTTGAGCTTGACGTCCTGGCGGACGCGCTTGCGGCCCGACGCGAGGCGCGGGTTCTTCTTCTTGGGCTTGGCGGATGCCATATTTAGTGTTCCTTAGGTGTCTGAGGATGATGCAGCAAAGCCCTCCATTATAGGCCGGGTTCCGGTTTTTGCCGAATTGCCTGCTTTTGCCACCTTTCGCAGCCCTACACTCGCCCCCGTGTCCCTGTTCAAATCCGCCTCCACCGTCTCCCTGCTGACCCTCGCTTCGCGGATCACGGGCCTCGTGCGCGACGTGCTGTTTGCCTCGGTGTTCGGCGTCAGCGCGCTCACCGACGCCTTCAACGTCGCCTTTCGCATCCCCAACCTGTTTCGCCGCGTGTTCGGCGAGGGCGCCTTCAGCCAGGCCTTCGTGCCGGTGCTGGCCGCGCGCAAGACCGAGGCGGGGCAGGAGGGCGCCCGGGAGCTGGTCGACCACGTCGCCACGCTGCTGACCTGGGCCCTGGTGGTGCTGTGCGTGGCCGGCGTGGCCGGCGCGCCGCTGCTGGTCTGGGCCATGGCCAGCGGCCTGCAGGGCTTCGACGCCGCCGTGGTCATGACGCGCTGGATGTTCCCCTACATCGGCTTCATGTCGCTGGTGGCGCTGGCGGGCGGCATTCTCAACACCTGGCGCAAGTTCGCGGTGCCGGCGGCGTCGCCGGTGCTGCTCAACATCGCGCTGATCCTGTCGATCTCCATCGGCGCGCCGCTGTTCCGCCGCTACGGCATCGAGCCGATCTACGCCCAGTGCGTGGGCGTGATGGTCGGCGGCGTGCTGCAGCTGGCCCTGCAGATCCCGGCGCTGCGCGCGCTGGGGCTCCTGCCGCGCATCGGCGCCAGCTTCAAGGCGCTGCGCGCCGCCTGGACCGATCCGACCACCCGCAAGGTCATGAAGCTCATGCTGCCGGCGCTGCTGGGCGTGAGCGTGGCGCAGATCTCGCTGCTCATCAACACGCAGATCGCCTCGCACCTGGCCACCGGCAGCGTGACCTGGGTCACCAACGCCGACCGGCTGATGGAATTCCCCACCGCCATGCTCGGCGTGGCGCTGGGCGTGGTGCTGATGCCGCAGCTCGCGGGCGCCCGCGCCGCCAAGGACGACGCGCGCTACTCCTCGCTGCTCGACTGGGGCCTGCGCCTCGTGGTGCTGCTTGCGGCGCCGTGCGCGGTGGCGCTGCTGCTGTTCGCCAAGCCGCTGGTGGCGGTGCTGTTCCACAACGGCGCCTACACCGGCGAGGACGTGGGCCGCACCACCGTGGCGCTCATGGGCTACGGCGTGGGGCTGGTCGGCCTCGTGGCGGTGAAGGTGCTCGCGCCCGGCTACTACGCCAAGCACGACACGCGCACGCCCATGCTGATCGCCGTGACGGTGCTGGTGCTCACGCAGGTGCTCAACTTCTTCCTGGTGCCGCTGCTGCAGCACGCGGCGCTGACGCTGACCATCGGCATCGGTGCGCTGGTCAACGCGCTGTGGCTGCTGATCGGCCTGATCCGCCGCGGCAGCTACACCCCCGAGCCCGGCTGGGGCAAGTTCGCGCTGCAGGTGCTGCTGGGCACCGTGGTGCTGGCGGTTTTGCTGGCGTGGGGCGCGCACTATTTCGACTGGGTCGGCCTGCGCGCGCAGCGCCTGCACCGCATCGGCCTTCTGGCCGCGCTCATCGCCGGCGCCGCGCTGCTCTATTTCGCCGTGCTCACCGCCGCAGGCGTGCGCCTGCGCAGTTTCATGCGCCGCTGAAGCGCCGTTGGCGAGCCGGAAAACACTGCCTTGACGCTCCCCGCGGGCTCCTCTACAAAGCCATATGACGTTCAGCTACCAGGTTCCCACGGCACTGGAATATTTCGAGTCGCTGGTCGGCAGCGATGACCACTTTCCGCTGCTCGAAGCGGCCGCCAGCATCGCGCAGGACGAATACCCCGAACTCGACGTGCAGCAGGTGCTGGGCGACGTCGACCAACTGCTCGCGCGCCTCAAGCGCCGCCTGCCGGCCGACGCCGCGCCGCTGGCCCGGCTGCGCGCGCTGAACCAGTTCTTCTTCAGCGACCTGAATTTCGGCGGCAACGTCAACGACTACTACGACCCCGACAACAGCTACCTGAACGCCGTGCTGCGCACCCGCCGCGGCATTCCGATCTCGCTGGCCGTGCTGTGGATGGAGCTGGCGCAGGGCCTGGGCCTGCAGACGCGCGGCATCAGCTTCCCGGGGCATTTCATGGTCAAGGTCACGCTGCCCAAGGGGCAGGTCGTGATCGACCCGTTCACCGGCAAGTCGCTCTCGCGCGAAGAGCTGGGCGAGCGGCTCGAACCCTACAAGCGTGGCAACGGGCTGGTCGGCGAGTTCGACGTGCCGCTGGGCCTGTACCTGCAGCCCGCGAGCCCGCGCGAGATCATCGCGCGCATGCTGCGCAACCTGAAGGAAGTGCACCACGCGCAGGAAGACTGGCCGCGCTACATCGCGGTGCAGAACCGCCTCATTGCGCTCTTGCCCACCGCCTGGGGCGAGCACCGCGACCGCGGCGTGGCGCATGCCGAGCAGGGCCACGCGGCGCTGGCCGTGTGCGACCTCGAAACCTACCTCGCCAACGCCGAAGACGCGCTCGACATCGACGCGATCGCCGAGCGCGTGGCGCTGCTGCGGCGCCTGGCCAACTAACCAGCCCTACAGCCACAACGCCCATGACCGACACCCGCACCGGCGTGAGCGCGGCGCCCGACCTGGGCACGCTGCACGAATTCCACGGCGTGCAGCCGGTGCTGCCGGTGTCCGACGTCTCGCGCGCCGCGCGCTGGTTTTCCGAGGTGCTGGGTTTCGAGATCGACTTCATCGCCGGCGAGCCGCCCAGCTACGCCCGCGTGATGAAGGGCGACCGCAGCTATGGCGACCCCGTGTACCTGCGCCTGTGGCAATGCGGCAGCCGCGAGGCCCGGCCCTGGCGCGGCGAAATCGTGATCCACGTCGGCAAGGACATCGACGGCCTGCATGCCGCCTACGTGAAGCGCGGCGTGACCATCATCGAGCCGCCCACGTCCCAGCCCTGGGGCCTGCGCGAATTCGCGATCCGCGAACCCGACGGCCACGTGCTGCGGTTCTGCGGCTATCTCTGAAACACAAAATTACAAGCAGATCGACGCGGCCGTGTCGATCCGTGGCCCGCTCGCGCGACGTGTGAACAGGAGCACGCAGATTCCGGCGTCTCCCGATCCCCACCCACTTTCAGGAGAAACGACATGCGATTCATGGTTCTGGTCAAGGCGAGCAAGGATTCCGAAGCCGGCGTGATGCCGAGCACCGAGCTCCTCACCGAGATGGGCCGGTTCAACGAGGAACTGGTCAAGGCCGGCGTGCTGCTGGCGGGCGAGGGGTTGCACCCGTCGTCCAAGGGCGCGCGCGTGCGCTGCGAAGGCAAGAAGCGCACCGTCATCGACGGCCCCTTCACCGAGACGAAGGAACTGCTGGCGGGCTTCTGGCTGCTGCAGGTCAAGTCGAAGGAAGAAGCCATCGAGTGGATCAAGCGCAGCCCGTTCCAGGAAGGCGAGATCGAGATCCGCCAGGTCTTCGAGGCCACCGATTTCGGCGAGGCCATGACGCCCGAGCTGCTGGCCCAGGAAGACCGCCTGCGCACCGAGTCGGCTGCCAAGGCCGGCCGCTGAACTTCATCCATTCCTCGAAGGAGAAACGATCATGCGATTCATGCTGCTGATGATTCCCCACGGCTACGAAAACGCCGCGCCCGGCACGGTGCCCGACGACGTCGAACGCGTGGGGTCGATGATGGCCTTCAACGAGTCCTTGCAGAAGGCCGGCGTGCTGATCGGCTGCGAGGGCCTGCATCCGCCGTCGATGGGCGCGCGCGTGAGCTTTCCGGGCGGCAAGCCGAAGGTGGTCGACGGCCCCTTCGCCGAGGCCAAGGAAGTGCTGGGCGGCTACTGGCTGATCGATGTCGCCTCGCGCGCCGAGGCCATCGAATGGGCGAGCCGCTGCCCGGGCAGCGAAGACGAGGTCATCGAGATCCGCCAGGTGCAGGAGATGGAGGACTTCTCGCCCGAGGTGCAGGACGTGGCGAGCGAGTTCACGTCGATGCAGCAGACGCTCAAGAAGTGAACGGTCTCTAGTCGTCCCGCACCAGCCGGATGCCCACCAGCGTGTAGCGCGTGTCCGGCGCATTCCAGTTGCGGTACGACGAGCGGGCATAGAAAGCCCAGGTGTGCCAGGAGCCGCCGCGGCGCACCCGCACGGTGCCCGTGGCCGGGCCCTGGGGGTCGTCGACCGGTGAGCGCGCGTAGTATTCGTCGCCATGCCAGTCGGCCACCCACTCCCACGCATTGCCGTGCATGTCGTAGAGGCCCCAGCCGTTCGGCGCGAAGCTGCCGACCGGGGCGGTGAAGGCAAAACCGTCGTCGCCCGCGAGCGCCATCGCGCGCCAGCGCGGCCAATGGGCGGCGCTGCGCGTGTCGAACACATTGGCCCCGCGCAGCAGCGTGGCCGGATCGTCCCCTGTGCTGTAGCGCGTGCGCGTGCCGGCGCGGCAGGCGTACTCCCACTCGGCCTCGGTCGGCAGGCGGTAGCGCCGGCCCTCCGTCTTGCTCAGCCAGGCGGCCAGCGCCTGCGCGTCGTTCCAGCTCACGTTGACCACCGGGTGGTCGTCGCCCTGCGCGAAGCCCGGGTTGCGCCACGAGTAGCGTGGGTCGCGGCCCTCGAAGGCGTCGCCGCGCCGCGTGGTGGCGGGGTCGTAGTCGGCGCGCCAGCCGTAGCCGCCGGTGCCGTCGGCCACCGATTCGGGCACGTGGCCCGAGGCTTCGAGAAAGCGCCGGAACTGGCCCACCGTCACCTCGTGCCGGCCCATCCAGAACGCCCGCGTGATGCGCACCTTGTGCACCGGCCCTTCGTCGGCCAGCTGGGTGAAGCGTTCCTTGGGCAGCTGCGGGTAGTCGCGTGCCAGCGCCTCGGGCGCCTCGTCGCTGCCCATGAGGAATTCGCCGGCCGGCAATCGCACGAAGGCCATGCCCAGGCTGTTGCGTTCCACGGCAAGGTCGTCCGCCCGCACGCCGCCGCAGGCGAGGCCGAACGCGAAACCCAGGCTCCACAAGACGAGGCGTGGTGTCATGGCCGCATGCTATCCGGACCGCCGCGCCGCAGCGAGGCCGCATGAGCAGCGGACCAGACACCGCCGCCATCCACCGCGCCATCGAGGCGGTCTGGCGCATCGAGTCCGCGAAGATCATCGCCGCGCTCGCGCGCAAGGTGCGCGACGTGGGCCTGGCCGAAGAGCTGGCGCAGGACGCGCTGGTGGCCGCGCTCGAGCAGTGGCCCGTCGACGGCGTGCCCGACAACCCCGCCGCCTGGCTCACGCAGGTGGCCAAGCACCGCGCCCTCGACCGCCTGCGCCACGTGCAGCTGGCCGAGCGCAAGGCGCCCGAGATCGGCCGCGAGCTCGACGCGCTGCACGCCATGGCGCAGGCCGATTTCGCGCAGGCGGTGGATGCGGCGCTCGACGACGACATCGGCGACGACCTGCTGCGCCTGGTGTTCACCGCCTGCCACCCGGTGCTCTCGACCGAGGCGCGCGTGGCGCTCACGCTGCGGCTGATGGGCGGCCTCACGACCGACGAGATCGCGCGCGCCTTTCTCGTGCCCGAGGCCACCGTGGCGCAGCGCATCGTGCGTGCCAAGCGCACGCTGGCCGAGGCGCGCGTGCCCTTCGAGGTGCCGCGCCGCCACGAGCTCGAAGCCCGGCTGGCCTCGGTGCTCGAGGTGCTTTACCTGATCTTCAACGAAGGCTACTCGGCCACCGCCGGCGACGACTGGATGCGCCCCGCGCTGTGCGACGAGGCGCTGCGCCTGGGCCGCATCGTGGCCGAGCTGGTGCCCGGCGAGGCCGAGGTGCACGGGCTGGTCGCGCTGATGGAAATCCAGGCCTCGCGCACCGCCGCGCGCGTGGGCGCCTCGGGCGAGCCGGTGCTGCTGCTCGACCAGAACCGCGCACGCTGGGACCCGATGCTGATCCGCCGCGGCCTGGCGGCGCTGGCGCGCGCCGAAGCGCTGGGCGGCGCGCTCGGCCCCTACGCGCTGCAGGCCGCCATCGCCGCCTGCCACGGCCGTGCGCGCACCGCGGGCGAGACCGACTGGGCCCGCATCGCGGCGCTGTACGACGCGCTGGCCGCGCTGTCGCCGTCGCCCATCGTCGAGCTGAACCGTGCGGTCGCGCTGTCGATGGCCTTCGGGCCGGCGGCCGGGCTGGAGGTGGTCGATGCGTTGCAGGACGAGCCCGCGCTGAAGGGCTACCACCTGCTGCCGACCGTGCGCGGCGACCTGCTCTTCAAGCTGGGCCGTCGCGACGAGGCGCGGCGGGAGTTCCAGCGCGCGGCCGCGCTCACGCGCAACACGCGCGAGCAGGCGCTGCTGCGGGCGCGCGCCGAGGCCTGCGGCGACAAGCCTTAGCGGACGGGCGCCGACGTGCCTGCGGAGGGCGAGCCCGGCAGCCCGAACTGGTGCCACGCGCGGCGCAGCTGCGTGTCCGAGCCGAAGCCAGACAGCTCGGCCGCGCGCGTCACGCTGGCGCCCGAGGCCAGTGCCAGTTGCGCGGCCGCCAGCCGCAGCCGGCGCAGGTAGGCCAGCGGCGCCACGCCCGCGTGCTCGACGAACAGCCGCGTCAGGTGCCGCGCCGAGGTGTGGGCGACCTCGGCCATGCGCGGCACGCTCCAGTCGGCCTGCGGTTGTTCGCTGACCGCGTCCTGCACCCGGTGCAGCGCGGCGTGCAGGTGGTTGCGGTAGGCGAGAAAGGGCGACAGCTCCGGGTCGTGCGGGCCGCGCCGCAGCGCCACCACCATCGTCTGCGCCACCTGGGCCGCCAGCGCCTCGCCGCAGGTGTCGGCGATGCGGTGCAGCATCAGGTCGATGCCCGTCGTGACGCCCGCGCTGCTGTAGACCGGCGGATCGAGCACGAAGACGCGGTTGCTCACCACTTCGCAGCGCGGCTCCACGGCGCGCAGCTCGTCCAGGTGATGGTGGTGCGTGGTGACGCGCCGGCCCGCGAGCGCGCCCGCGTGCGCCGCGAGCAGGGCGCCCGCACAGACCGTGACCAGCTCGACGTCGCCGCGCGTGAAGCGCTGGCCGCGCAGCCAGTGCAGCAGGTCCTGCGCCTCGGGCGTGTCGGTCGCGATGGTGTCGCCCGGCAGGCCGACCAGCACCACCCAGCCCGGGCCGTCCCACTGCGTCGGCAACGGCGACAGCCCCGACAGCGCGACGCCGACCGAGCCCCTCATGCTGGGCCGCGGTCCCGCGAATTCGATGAGGAAGCGCTCGGGTTGGCCCGCCGCGCGCAGCCGCTGGTTGGCGATGCGCAGCGCCTCGGCCGGCCCGGCCCAGTCGAGCACCAGGCTGTCGGGCAGGAGCACGAAGACTACGCGAACAGGGGCTCGTTGCGGGTCCATGCGTAGTCCATCTGGCGCGCGGTGCGCTCGGCCAGGTCGCGTCCGGCCAGGCGTTCGACGAGGTGCAGGCTCATGTCGATGCCCGCGCTGATGCCGGCCGAGCTGACGATGCGGCCGGTGTCGACCCAGCGCACGCCGTCGCGCACGTCGAGCTGCGGGAACTGCGCGCGCAGGTCGGCGAGGTCTTCCCAGTGCGTGGTGACCGCCTCGCGCGTCACGACGCCGCTTTGCGCCAGCAGGAAGACGCCGGTACAGACCGAGGCGACGAGCTGCGCGCCGGCCGCGCACCGGGCGATCCAGCGCAGGGTGTCGGGGCTCGCCATGGGCGCGTCGACCACGCCGCCGGGGACGACCAGCACGTCGGCGGTGGCGGCGGCATCGGCCAGCGTGTGGTCGGCGAGCAGCCGCAGGCCGGCGCGCGCCTGCACCGGTTCCCCGGCGCGGGTGTGGGCGACCGAGGCGACCTCGAACGGCGCGGGCGCACCCGGCTGTAGGCGCTGGTGGACGCGGACAGCGGTGGTGAAGACCTCGAAGGGGCCGGCGAAATCGAGCGCCTCGACGCCGTCGTAGGCCAGGATGCGCACGCGCAGAGCGGTCATGCGGTCGCGCCTTCCGTGGCCCGTGCCAACGCCTGCGCCACGCTGCAGACTGTGGCGAAGCGCCCGTCCAGCACGGTCGCCGTGCGCGCCTTGATGTCGGCGGCCGACAGCGGCCGGCCGTCGCCGTCGGGCTGCACCATGTCGAAGGTGAGGGTGGCGTCGGTCACATAGTCGACCTCCCAGCCCAGGTCCGAGGCGTGGCGCGTGGTGGTTTCGCAGCATTGCTCGGTGCGGATGCCGCTCACGATCAGGCGGCGGATGCCGTGTTGCGTGAGCCACACGTCCAGGCCGCTGTTGACCAGCGCGCTGTGGCGGTGCTTGGTGAAGGTGGCGGCGGCCTCGAAGGACGCTAGGCCCTCGATCGGGCGCACATGGCCCGATTCGAGCGCGAAGGGGTTGGCCGGGGATGCCGGCGCATCGACGTGGAAGACGCGCACCACCGGCAGTCCGGCCGCCACGGCGCCGGCGATCAGCGCGTTCTGGGCCTCGAGGTAGGGCGCGAGCAGGGCGGCGTTCCAGTAGGGGCGGTGGCGGAACGATTCCTGGGCGTCGATCACAATCAGACAGGTGGTCATGGCGGTGGCGGGCAAGGCAAGGTGGATGATGCCGCCTATTCTTGGACGCCACCAGCGCTTCGTCCGCGCCGAAGCGGACCGGAACCGATCAGATCAGGACATTGCCCGGTCGCTAGACCAGGCCGCCTGCGTGCAGTTCTTTTTTCAGGTACGCGTAGTACAGGGGCGCCGCCACCAGCCCGGCGGGGCCGAACACCGCTTCGGCCACGAACATCACCGACAGCAGCTCCCACACGCGCATCTGCGTGCGCGCGCCGACCACCTTGGCGTTGATCACGTACTCGGCCTTGTGAATCAGGATCAGGAAGGCCAGGCAGGCCGCGGCCGTGACCGGCGACACCGACAGCGCCACCAGCGTGATCACCGAGTTGCAGACCAGGTTGCCCACGATCGGCACCAGCCCGGCCACGAAGGTCAGGGTGATCAGCGCGGGCGTGTAGGGCAGCTCGAGGCCCCACAGCGGCATCAGGAACAGCAGGAAGATCGCGGTCAGCAGCGTGTTGAAGGCGGCGATCCAGAACTGCGCCGCGACGATCTGGCCGAAGGCCTCGCCGAAGGTGGTGATGCGCAGGAACATCTGCTGCGCCAGCGGCCGGCGCTGGGCTGGCGCCGGCGCCACGGCGGCCAGCGCGCCGATGATCAGGCCCACGTAGGCGAACAGCAGCCCGCCCAGCCAGGCGCGCCCGGCCATGGCGAGCGAGCCGGCCTGCGTGCGCAGGTAGTTGGCGACGATGCGCTGCACCTCGGCCGCGCCCTCGGGCAGGTAGACGGCGATGTCGGGTGGCAGCTTTGAGCGCAACTCGAGCACCGTGCGGGCCGTGTAGTCGAGCAGTTCGCGGTACTGGTCGGGCGCATCGAGCACGTACTCGCGCGCCTGCGAGAACCCCAGCGTGACCAGGCCGATCGGGCCCAGCAGCACCAGCGTGACCGCCACCACCCGGGCCAGGCTGTCGGCGCCGGAACGCAGGGGCTTCAGGCGCGACAGCCAGCCGCCCAACAGCCGGGCGAACCAGCGTGCGACCAGGAAGCCGATGCACACGCACAGCAGCCCCGGCAGCAGGTGCTGCCACATCACGAGCATCAGCCCCGCGAGCATCAGCAGGTAGCTGGCCAGTACCACGTGGCGGGAGGCGGCGGCCGGGGGCGGGGCGGCGAGGGTGGCGTCGGGCAGCGGCGTGGCCATCCGGGGAGCGGGGCGTGCGGTGAGAAAAAGAAAAAAGAACGGGCGCGCGATCAGGCGACGACCACGGCCGCGCCGTCGCCGCGCTCGGCGATCACGCCGATCTCGTGCACCGACTCACCGGCAGCGCGCAGCGTGGCGGCGCAGGCGGCGGCTTCGGCCGCATCGATCACCACGACCATGCCGATGCCGTTGTTGAAGGTGCGGTTCATCTCGATGTCGTCGATGCCGGCCACCTTCTGCAGCCAGGCGAACAGTTCGGTCTGGGGCCAGCTGCCCTTCTTCAGGTGGGCGGCGGTGCCTTCGGGCAGCACGCGCGGGATGTTCTCGAGCAGGCCGCCGCCGGTGATGTGCGCCAGCGCCTTGATCGGGTGCTTGCCCAGCGCTTCGAGCACGGGCTTCACGTACAGGTGGGTGGGCTCCATCACGGCTTCGCGGAAGGGCTTGCCGTCGAGGGTGGCGGGCAAATCGGCGCCGGCGCGTTCGATCACCTTGCGCACGAGGCTGAAACCGTTGGAGTGCACGCCGGCCGAGGCCAGGCCCAGCACCACGTCGCCGGGCTTGACGTTCTGGCCGGTGAGGATCTTCGACTTTTCGACCGCGCCGACCGCAAAGCCGGCCAGGTCGTACTCGCCGGCCGGGTACATGCCGGGCATTTCGGCGGTTTCGCCGCCGATGAGGGCGCAACCGGAGATTTCGCAGCCGCGGGCGATGCCGCCGACCACGGCCGCGGCCGTGTCCACGTCGAGCTTGCCGCAGGCGAAGTAATCCAGGAAGAACAGGGGCTCGGCGCCTTGCACCAGCACGTCGTTGACGCTCATGGCCACGAGGTCGATGCCGACCGTGTCGTGCATGTTCCATTCGAAGGCCAGCTTGAGCTTGGTGCCCACGCCGTCGGTGCCGCTCACCAGCACCGGCTCCTTGTAGCGCTTGGGCACTTCGAACAGCGCGCCGAAGCCGCCGATGCCGGCCAGCACGCCTTCGCGCATGGTTTTCTTCGCCAGCGGCTTGATGCGGTCGACCAGGGCGTCGCCTGCGTCGATATCGACACCGGCGTCCTTGTAGCTGAGCGGGGTGGGCGTGGAGGAGGTCATGGGCGGGCGGTGTCGAGAAGAAGGAGCGAAAAGGTTCGCGAAGCAGCGAGGAAGGGCGGGCAGGGGAGGCGCCGGCGACCGAGGCGGCCGGGCCGATAGAATTCCTCACGATTTTAAGGGCCCTCCGGGCCCCCTCCATGAACCTTCCCGGGATGAAACAGCTCGCGCTCGATATCGGCATTGCGACGGGCCCCAGCTTCGACGCCTTTTTTGCCGGCCCCAACGAGGCGGCGCTGCGACACCTGCAAGTGTGGGTGGGCGGCGCCGATGGCAGCCCCGCGCTGCACTCGCCGGTGCCGACCTACCTCTGGGGCGACAGCGGCAGTGGCAAGACCCACCTGCTCGAATCCGTGCGTGTCGCACTGGCCGAGCAGGGCGCCAGCGTGGGCTGGCTGCACGCCGGCCTGCTGGAGCCGCCCGAGTTCGACGAGCGCTGGGGCGCCGTCCTGCTCGACGACGTCCACCTCTACACCGCGGTGCAGCAGCACGCGGCCTTCAACTGGTTTGTCAACGCCCAGACCCTGCAGCGCGGCGTGGTCGCCGCCGGCGCCTTGCCGCCGGCCGACCTGCCGCTGCGCGAAGACCTGCGCACCCGCCTCGGCTGGGGCCACGTGTTCCACCTGCAGGTGCTGAGCGAAAGCGAACGCCGCGCGGTGCTGCGCCAGGCGGCCGACGCGCGCGGCGTGATGCTGTCCGACGACGTGCTCGACTTCATGCTGCACCGCTTCAGCCGCGACCTGGGCAGCCTGATGGAGCTGCTGTCGCAGCTGGACGGCTACGCCCTGCAGACCCAACGCGCGATCACCATTCCGCTGATCCGCTCCATGCTCGAAAACGAATAAGCGAATAAATAAGAAGAAGCGTCTGCTTCTCCTCGAAAAACAACCAATGATCAAGAAATTCATCGACAAGCTGCTCGGCAAGTCCGCCGGCAGCGCACAGGGCAAGAGCCGCTTCGGCAAGCGCCAGGAGGTGCCGGCAGAGGTTCACAAGATCGATCCCGCCCTGGTCGACGAACGCGCGAAGAACGTGGTCACCACGCTGCAGCAGGCCGGCTACGAGGCCTATGTGGTGGGCGGCGCGGTGCGCGACCTGCTGCTGGGCCTGCGTCCGAAGGACTTCGACGTGGCCACCAATGCCACGCCCGAGCAGGTCAAGTCGCTGTTCCGCCGCGCCTTCATCATCGGCCGGCGCTTTCGCATCGTGCACGTGGTGTACGGCCGGGGTCGCGAGCACGAGGTGATCGAGGTCTCGACCTTCCGCGCCTACATGGACAGCGCCGCCGCCGAGCAGGTGGCCGGCAACGAGCGCACCAGCAAGGGCGAGCTCGCGAGCATGAAGCACGCGGTGGATGCCAGCGGCCGCGTGCTGCGCGACAACGTCTGGGGCCCGCAGGAAGAAGACGCGGCGCGCCGAGACTTCACCGTCAACGCCATGTACTACGACCCGGCCAACCAGGTCGTGGTCGACTATCACAACGGCATCAAGGACGCCCAGAAGCTCACGCTGCGCATGATCGGCGACCCGGTCACGCGCTACCGCGAAGACCCGGTGCGCATCATTCGCGCCATCCGCTTCTCGGCCAAGCTCGCAGCGCTCGGTTTCAAGATGGAAGCCAAGACCGCCGCGCCGCTCATCGAGTCGAGCAAGCTGCTGGCCGACGTGCCGCAAAGCCGCATGTTCGACGAGATGCTCAAGCTGTTGCAGACCGGCCACGCCATCGCCACGGTGGAGCAGCTGCGCAAGCTGGGGCTCGCCACCGGCATCTATCCCCTGCTCGACGTGGTGGTGGAGCGCGCCGACCAGCCCTTCGTGAAGGCCGCCCTGCAGGACACCGACCGCCGCGTGGGCGAAGGCAAGCCCGTGGCGCCCAGCTTCCTGCTGGCCTGCGTGCTGTGGGCCGACGTGCGCGACGGCTGGGCCCAGCGCCAGGAAGGCCGGCACGGCCAGCGCCCGCAGCCGCCGTTCCCAGCGCTGCAGGACGCGATCGACGACGTGTTCAATTCGCGCATCGGCGACGTGTCGGGCCGCGGCAAGCTGGCCGCCGACATGCGCGAGATCTGGATGATGCAGCCGCGCTTCGACAAGCGCACCGGCTCCACGCCCTACAGCCTGGTCGAGCAGGCGCGCTTCCGCGCAGCCTTCGACTTCATGCGCCTGCGCGCCGACGTGGGCGAGGTCGGCGAGGCCATCGCCGAGTGGTGGCAGGAGTTCAGCACCGCCGACGACCTGCGCCGCCAGGACCTGCTCGAACAGGTGCGCGAAGAACAGAAGGTGCGCCAGCGCGTGCGCCTGCGCGATCCGGCCGCTGCGCCCAAGCCGCGCAGCGAGCAGCCGGCGCGCCAGAAACAGGCCGCCGCCGGATCGGACGATGGCGACGGCCCCGACATCGAGGCCGACGCAGTGCCGCCGGACGGCGAAGCCGCCGCGCCGCGCAAGCGCAAGCGCCGGCGCAAGCCGCGCCCCGTGGGCGGCGGTAGCGGTGGTGGTGGCAGCGAGGGCGGCGGGAGCGCCGCGGGCGAATGAGCACGCCCGACCGGCCGAAGGACGGCAAGAAGAGCGCCCCGGCTGCCAAGGCAGCCAAGGGGGGCAAGCCCGCGCCGCGCGCCGGAGGCAAGCCGCCATCGGCCGGCAGCAAGAGCGGTCCGCCCGTGCGCCGCGCGCCTTCGCGTCCACGCGGTCCGCGCGAGGACTACCCGACCGTGCAGGCCTTCGTCGCCATCGGCGCCAACCTGGGCGATGCCGAGGCGACCGTGAAGGAGGCCATGGCCGCCATCGGTGCGCTGCAGCGCACCCAGGTCACGGCCCGCTCGTCGCTCTACCGCAGCGCGCCGGTCGATGCCGAAGGCCCCGACTTCATCAACGCCGTGGTGGCCGTGCGCACCGGGCTGGACGCGGAGCAGCTGCTCATCGCGCTGCAGCGCCTGGAAACGCTGGCCGGCCGTGAGCGGCCCTTTCCCAATGCGCCGCGCACGCTCGATCTCGACCTGCTGATGCACGGCAATTCGGTGATCGAAAGCCCCACGCTGACCCTGCCGCACCCGCGCATGCGCGAGCGCGCCTTCGTGCTCAAGCCGCTGGCCGAGATCGCACCCGACAAGGTGCCACGCGCCGCGCTGGCGCGCGTGACCGGCCAGGTCATCCAGAAAATCCGCTGACCCTCGGGGGCCGCCGGCATGCGGCCGCAACTGCCCGATCTCGCCGGCGTTGCCGCGTGCGTGCGGCTGGTCGTGGCACTGCAGCTGCCGGCCTGAGCGAGCCGGTCAAGCCGGGGCCGGAAGGTCGGCCCGACCGGTCGTTCCGGTCGCGCCCGTTAAACTCGGGAAGTTTTCACGAAGGCGTCATGAAATTGTGATTGGCGCGTCCCAGGAGTTTTTTCCATGTTCGGCAAGCTGCTGCCCCGAGAGGGCAATTTTTTTGAAATGTTCAACCAGCATGCCGAGCGCATCGTGGAGGCGGCGCGTGCGTTCGAGCAGCTCGTCACCCACTATGCGGACGTGCACCTGCGCGAACAGTACAACCGCGACGTCGACAACGCCGAGCGCGCCGCCGACCGCGTGACGCACGACGTCAACCGCCTGATCCACAAGACCTTCATCACGCCCATCGACCGCGAGCAGATCCACAAGCTCATCAACACGATGGACGACGTGGCCGACCTGATCCAGGACTCGGCCGAGACCATGGCGCTGTACGACGTGCGCCACATGACCGACGAGATCGTGCGCCTCACGGCCCTGAGCGTGAAGTGCTGCGACCGCCTCAAGGACGCCGTGAAGTACCTCGGCAAGATCGCCGATCCGGCCGTGGCCGAGGCCACGCTCAAGACCTGCGAGGAAATCGACCGCCTCGAATCCGACGCCGACCGCGTGATGCGCAGCGCCATGAGCAAGCTGTTCCGCGAGGAGCCGGACGTGCGCGAGGTCATCAAGCTCAAGGCGATCTACGAGCTGCTCGAGACGATCACCGACAAGTGCGAGGACGTGGCCAACGTGATCGAGGGCATCGTCCTCGAGAATTCCTGAGCGGGTAGCAGCCGATGACAACGGTGCAGGTCGCCCTCTGGGTGGTGGTGGTGCTGGTCGCGCTCGCGATCCTGTTCGACTTCATGAACGGCTTCCACGATGCCGCCAATTCGATCGCGACGGTGGTGTCCACCGGCGTGCTTAAGCCGGGGCAGGCCGTGGTGTTCGCGGCTTTCTTCAACCTGATCGCGATCTTCGTCTTCCACCTGAGCGTAGCGGCGACCGTGGGCAAGGGCATCGCCCAGCCCGGGGTGGTCGACGTGCACGTGGTGTTCGGGGCGCTCATCGGCGCCATCAGCTGGAACCTCGTCACCTGGTACTACGGCATTCCGAGCAGCTCCTCGCACGCGCTGATCGGCGGCATCGTGGGCGCCGTGATCGCCAAGACCGGCACCAGCGGCCTCGTGGCCTCCGGCATCTGGAAGACCGTGGCCTTCATCTTCGTGTCGCCGCTGCTGGGCTTCCTGCTGGGCTCGCTGATGATGATCGTCGTGGCCTGGGGCTTCCGGCGCGCCACGCCGTCGCGGGTGGACCGATGGTTCCGGCGATTGCAGCTGGTCTCGGCTGGCGCCTACAGCCTGGGCCACGGCGGCAACGACGCGCAGAAGACCATCGGCATCATCTGGATGCTGCTGATCGCCACCGGCTACGCCTCGGCCAGCGACGCGGTGCCACCGACCTGGGTCATCGTGAGCTGCTACGCCGCCATTGCGCTGGGCACCATGTTCGGCGGCTGGCGCATCGTGAAGACCATGGGCCAGAAGATCACCAAGCTCAAGCCCGTGGGCGGCTTCTGTGCCGAGACCGGCGGGGCGCTGACCCTGTTCCTGGCCACCGCGCTGGGCATTCCGGTGTCGACCACCCACACGATCACGGGCGCCATCGTCGGTGTCGGTGCCACGCAGCGCGCCAGCGCGGTGCGCTGGGGCGTGGCAGGGAACATCGTCTGGGCCTGGGTCCTGACCATTCCCGCCTCGGCCTTCGTCGCGGCGATGGCTTACTGGTTCAGCTGGCAGATATTCTGAAGCGTCGGCGCCTCGTTCGCAGAGGTCGCCGCGCCTGATTCGGCTACTGTGAGATCTTTCGGCCTTCTTCGATCTGGTGTTCGAAGTAGTGCTGGAAGCTGTACACGATGCTCGCCATCAGGATCGAGCTGCCGAAGAACAGAGATGCCACCACGGCGCCGATCGTGAGCCAGTTGGTCTGGCCCGGTGCGGCGTCGGGCGCTGCGCCGGCATTGAAGCGGGCATTCCATTTCTCCGGCGTCATCAGGCCGTAGATGATCGCCATCAGCGCGCAGCCCGCGATCGTGAAGCCGAGTAGCGGGATCAGTGCCCAGCTTACGCCGTCGTCCACGCCGTACATGCGCAGGCGCTCGATGCCGTAGATGCCCAGCGCCGTGGGAATGGGCAGCAGCCAGCCGAGCCAGTCACCCATGCCGCGCAGGTAGAAGCGGTGCAGGCCCAGCGGGCCACCGAGGAAGGAGAGCCAGGCGGCCACGGTCTTGCTTTTCATTTTCTTCATCACATCATTCGGGTTTGGTGCGGCTGCCTTCGCCGAGTACTTTTTCCATCAGGACCACGTCGCGCCAGGCGTCGAACTTCCAGCCGCAGTCTTTCAGCACGCCCACGTGCGTGAAGCCCTGGCTGCGGTGCACGCCGACCGAGCCGGCGTTGGCCGAATCGCCGATCACCGCGATCAGCTTGCGCACGCCGACCGCCTCGGCCGCCTGCGAGAGCGCCGCCAGCAGCTGTGCGCCCACGCCCTTGCCGCGCGCGGCTTCGGACATGTAGATCGAGTCCTCGGCCGAAAACCGGTAGGCCGGGCGGGGCTTGAACCAGTTGCAGTAGGCAAAACCCAACACTTCGCCGTTTTCTTCAGCGACGAGGTAGGGCAGGTTCTTGCCCAGCACATCGGCGCGCCGGGCGGCCATGTCGGCCTCGGACGGGGGCTCGGTTTCGAAGGTGCCGGTGCCGTGCAGCACGTGGTGCGCATAGATGGCCGTGATGGCTGCGATGTCTTCGTCGCGGCTGGGGCGGAGGGTGAGGGTCATGCGGGTGAGGGCGGCGGCGCGGGGCCGGAATTCGGAGAAAAACCCGGGTCGGGCTATAATCGTGGGCTTTTCAGCGTGCGCTGGCCGGGTGGCCATGTCGCGTGTCTCGACGCTGGAAGAACATCGTGAGCGGGCCTCTTTCTATTTGAACTGGCTCGCTGACCACCCAAGGATAAATCATGGTCGTCATTCGACTCTCCCGCGGCGGCTCCAAAGGCCGTCCGTTCTTCAACATCGTCGTGTCGGACAAGCGCGTTCGCCGCGATGGCCGTTTCATCGAGCGCCTGGGTTTCTACAACCCGACCGCCAAGGAAAACGAAGAAAGCATCCGCATCGCCCAGGACCGCCTCGCGTACTGGAAGAGCGTCGGTGCCCAGGCTTCGCCCACGGTGCTGCGCCTGATCAAGCAAGCCGCTGCCGCGGCCCCCAAGGCGGCCGCCTAAGCCGCCCGCACGGCGATGCTGCCCACACTCGAAGCCGCCGAACTGCCGGCGGATGCGATCGAGGTCGGACGCATCGCCGATGCCTGGGGCATCAAGGGCTGGTTCAAGGTCCTGCCCCACAGCGCCCAGCCCGAGGCGCTTTTTTCTTCCAAGCGCTGGTTCCTGCAGGCTCCCGGAGCCTCCACACCCGCCGCTTTCCGGCTCGCGGTCCGCGAAGCCAAAGAACATTCCGACTGCATCGTCGCCTCGTCCGAGGACGTGCCTGACCGCAATGCGGCCGAGGCGCTGCGCGGCGCGCGCGTGTTCGTGCCGCGCTCGAGCTTCCCGACCGCCGGCGACGACGAGTACTACTGGGTCGACCTGATCGGCCTGTCGGTCGTCAACCGCGAAGGCGTCGTGCTCGGCACGGTGCGCGAACTGCTCGCCACCGGCCCGCAGACCACGCTGGTGCTGACGGCCGAAGAAGACGGCAAGGCCATCGAGCGCATGGTGCCTTTCGTTTCGGTCTTCGTCGACAAGGTCGACCTGCCCGGCCGCCTCATCACGGTCGACTGGCAACCCGATTTCTGATCCGGGCCGCGCGCGCATGCGCTTCGACGTCCTCACGCTCTTTCCCGAACTGTTCGCGCCCTTCATGGCCAGCGGCGTGACGCGCCGCGCCTACGAGTCGAAGCAGGTCGAGGTCGTGCTGTGGAATCCGCGCGATTTCGCGCAGGGCAACTACAAGCGCGTGGACGACCGCCCCTTCGGCGGCGGGCCCGGTATGGTGATGATGGCCGAGCCCCTGGCGGCCTGCCTCGATGCCGCGCTGGCGGCCCGCGGCGCACCGGCGCCGGTGGTGCTGTTCTCGCCCATCGGCGAGGCGCTGCGCCACGAGGCCGTCGAGCGCTGGTCGGCGAGCGAGGGTGCGGTGCTGGTCTGCGGACGCTACGAAGGCATCGACCAGCGCTTCATCGACGCCCGCGTCACCCACCAGGTCAGCCTCGGCGACTTCGTGCTGTCGGGCGGCGAGATCGCGGCCATGGCCCTGCTCGACGCCGTGGCCCGGCTGCAGCCCGGCGTGCTGGGCGACGAGGCCAGCCATGTGCAGGACAGCTTCAACCCGGCGCTCGACGGTCTGCTCGACTGCCAGCACTACACCCGGCCCGAGCAGTGGAACGGGCAGGGCGTTCCGGCGCCGCTGCTCTCGGGTCACCATGCGCAGATCGAGCGCTGGCGGCGCGACCAGCGCCTGGCCATCACGGCCGCGCGGCGCCCCGAGCTGATCGATGCCGCGCGGGCGGCAGGCAAGCTCAACAAGGCCGATGAGGCCGCGCTGAAAAAAAAGCTATAATCCGCGGTTCCCCGATCCTCTGTCCGGCCGCGCCCGGTTTGTTGGTGGTTCTTCCGCCAAAGCCCACGGCGCCTTTAGTGCAGCCCGAAACGATCGATATCCAGGAAATCATGAACCTCATCCAGACCCTCGAGCAGGAAGAAATTTCCCGTCTCGGCAAGACCATCCCCGATTTCATGCCCGGTGACACGGTCATCGTCAGCGTGAACGTCGTCGAAGGCAGCCGCAAGCGCGTGCAGGCCTACGAAGGCGTCGTGATCGCCAAGCGCAACCGTGGCCTCAACAGCGGCTTCACCGTGCGCAAGATCTCCAGCGGCGAAGGCGTGGAGCGTACGTTCCAGACCTACAGCCCGCTGATCGCCGGCATCGAAGTCAAGCGCCGCGGCGACGTGCGCCGTGCCAAGCTGTACTACCTGCGCGAGCGCAGCGGTCGTTCGGCACGCATCAAGGAAAAGCTGCCGGGCAAGTCGCAGAAGGCTGCGTCGGCCGCTTAATCAGCCGCCGTCCTTTCTGCTCAAAAAGCCGCCGCTCTGGCGGCTTTTTGCGTTGGCGCCGCGCTTCAAGACAGTTTTCCATTTTTACGCTCTACTCCTTTCATTCCGCCACAGGCCGCATCCTCTCTTGACCTCCTCCACTTCCGCCCCCACGTCCTCCGCCGTCGTCGAACCCGTCAATGCCGTGGTGCCCCCCGCGTTGCTGCAGATCGACCCGCGCCAGGCGCCCTTCGTGGACGGAAGCGATGGTCTGCCGGCGGTGGCGCCGGCGCAGCTGACGGCAATGGCCCTGCGCGCGCGCTTTGCCTCGCCGCCCGTGTGGACGCCCGAGCTTCGCCGCGAGCCCCGCATGACCGACCGCGTGCCGGCCCAGGCCGCCGTGCTGGTGCCGATCGTGCAGCGACCGCAAGGCGCGACCGTGCTGCTCACCGAGCGCACCACGCACCTGTCGACCCATTCGGGCCAAGTGGCCTTTCCCGGCGGGCGCGTCGATCCTGAAGACGCCAACATCCAGGCCGCCGCGCTGCGCGAAGCCTGGGAAGAGGTGGGCCTGTCGGCACAGTTCATCGAGGTGCTCGGCACCTTGCCGACCTACACGACCGTCACCTCGTTCGTCGTCACCCCGGTGGTCGCGCTGGTGCAGCCCGACTTCGTGCTGGACATCAACCCGTTCGAGGTGGCCGAGGCCTTCGAGGTGCCGCTGGCCTGGCTGATGGACCCGGCCAACCACCGCCGTCACGCGGTCAGCGCCACCGATGGGGTCCGGCGCGAGTGGTACTCGATGCCGTACGCCGATGGTCCCCACGAGCGCTTCGTCTGGGGCGCCACCGCAGGCATGCTGCGCAACCTCTACCGCTTCCTCGCCGCCTGAGCCTGATCGAGCGCCACCTGGGGCGAAAACCTTCAGGTGCTCTCGCTATCATCGAAGGATGAGCTTCTTTGCCATCCTGTGCGCGTTGCTGATCGAGCAGGTGCGGCCGCTGGGCCCGCACAACCCCGTGTACGGCGGCGTCCTGGCGTGGACGCGCTGGACCAGCCGCAACTTCGATGCGGGCAAGCCGCACCACGGATGGATCGCCTGGGGGCTCGCGGTGTTCGTGCCGACGCTGCTGTCGCTGGGCGTGCACTGGCTGCTGGTGCTCACGCTGGGCCTGCCGTTCGCCGTGCTGTGGAGCGTCGCGGTGCTCTACATGACGCTGGGTTTTCGCCAGTTCAGCCACCATTTCACCGACATCCGCGATGCGCTCGACGAGGGCGACGAGCCGCTCGCGCGCTCGCTGCTGGCGCACTGGCAGGGCGTCGATGCCGCCGAGCTGCCGCGCAGCGAAATCGTGCGCCATGTGATCGAGCATTCGGTCATTGCGGCGCACCGGCATGTCTTCGGCGTGCTGGCCTGGTTCTCGGTGCTCGCAGCTCTCGGCCTGGGGCCGGCGGGCGCGGTGTTCTATCGCATGAGCGAGTTCGTCGCGCGCTACTGGGCCCACAAGAACGGCGCGCCGGTGCAGCCCTCGAGCGTGGCGGTGCAGGACGCGGCCGAGCGCGCCTGGCATGCCGTCGACTGGCTGCCCGCGCGCATCACGGCGCTCGGCTTCGCCGTGGTCGGCAGCTTCGAAGAGGCCATCGATTGCTGGCGCAACGACGCGCGGCGCTTCCCCAACGAGAACGACGGCGTGATCCTTGCGGCCACGTCCGGCGCGGTGAACGTGCGCCTGGGCGGTGGCTCGCTGAGCCCGATCCCGGTGGCCGATCCGCTGCCGCGCGCGCAGGCCGGCGAGTCGCCGAGCGTCGGCCGGCGCCTGGACAGCGGCAGCACGCCGGGTCGCGAGCCCGAGCCCGGCCACCTGCGCAGCGTGGTGGGCCTGGTCTGGCGCTCGGTCGTGATGTGGATGGTGCTGCTGGCCCTGCTCACGCTCGCGCGGCTGCTGGGCTGAGGCCATGACCACCCCGCCCGCACCGGCCTTCTGGAGCCCGCGCATCGGCGCGCTCGAGCCCTACGTGCCCGGCGAGCAGCCGCGCATCACCAACCTCGTCAAGCTCAACACCAACGAGAACCCGTACCCGCCATCGCCGGACGCCATCGCGGCGATCCAGCGCGCGGCGGCCGACGGCCTCGAGCGCTACCCCGACCCCACGTCGCTCGCGCTGCGCGACGCCGTGGCGCGCCGCCACGGCCTGCAGGTGGGCGAGGTGTTCGCGGGCAATGGCTCGGACGAAGTGCTCGCGCACGCCTTCTTCGCCTTCTTCCAGCAGGCGCAGCCGCTGCTGATGCCCGACGTGAGCTACAGCTTCTACAAGGTCTATGCCCAGCTCTACGGCATCGCCTGCGAGCAACTGCCGGTCGATGAGGGCCTGCGCATCGACATCGATGCGTTCGCGGCGCGCGCACGGCAAGGCTGCGGCGGCATCGTCATCGCCAACCCGAACGCGCCGACCGGCATCGGCCAGCCGCTGGCGCGCATCGAGCAGTTGCTGGCGGCGTGCCCGGATCGCGTCGTGCTGGTCGACGAGGCGTATGTCGATTTCGGCGGCGAGAGCGCGCTGTCGTTGATCAGTCGGTATCCGAACCTGCTCGTGGTGCAGACCCTGTCCAAGTCGCGCTCGCTGGCCGGTCTGCGGGTCGGCTTTGCCTGCGGGCAGGCGCACCTGATCGACGCGCTTGTGCGGGTCAAGGACAGCTTCAATTCGTACCCGATCGACCGGCTGGCCTCGGCCGGTGCCGTGGCCTCGCTCGACGACGAGGCGTGGTTCCGCAAGACACGCGACCAGGTCGTCGACACGCGCGAAGGCCTGAGCCTTCAGCTCGAAGACCTGGGCTTCGAGGTGTTGCCGTCGCAGGCCAACTTCGTGTTCGCGCGCCACCCGCAGCGCGACGCGGCCGAACTGGCTGCCTCGCTGCGTGAGCGCGCGGTGCTGGTACGGCATTTCAGGCAGCCGCGCATCGCGCAGTACCTGCGCATCAGCATCGGCACGCGGGACCAGTGCAGCGCGCTCGTTCAGTGCCTGCAGGACATCCTGGCCTGAAACCCTGAGAGAAATCCTGTTGATTTCGACCCTTCACGCCGACCCGCGCGCCGTTGCCTGCGCATCGTTCTGGCAAGCCTTGAGCGACAAGCTCGAGAGCCTGCAGTCCTTGTCCGGCCACGCACTGGTGGGCGAATTGAATGCGCTGCTGCAGCCCTTCTTTCCGAACCTGGCGGCCGAAGTACTGGGCGACCCGCCGGCTTTCACGCTCGTGCTGACAGCGCACGGCGCTGAAGACGATTTCGAGGACCTCATGGCGCTGGTGCACAGCGCGCCCGCATTGCCGCAGGTCGAGGTGGAGGCCTTCCGGCAGCGCATGCGCGAAGGTTTCAGCATGCGCATGAACGACTTCGAACTGGCCAGCGTGGACGTTCTCGTGAAGCACGAGCCCTACAGGGGGCGGGTGGCGCTGGAGATGGGCTTTGCCAAGCCCATTCCGATGGACATGCAGGACCACGCGCGCCACATGAGCCTGATCATGCTCGACCACATCCTGGGCGAGTACGACTTCGCCGTGAAGGTTGGGCCGGTCGATCACGTCGAGGCGGATGCGCAAGCGGATTTCGATGGCGTGCCGCTCGATGACTTCGTGCCTCTGTTCGACGCATGCTGGCGCGAGGATCTGGGCCACACCGGCGTGTTTCCCGCGGGCGAGCACGGTTGGTCCGGCCTGACCGCCACGCGCACCGCCGAGGACGGCAGCGAGGTCGAGGCGGTCGTGATGCGAAACGACGCCGCGAACGCGCTGCTCGGGCGTGCCGACCTGGGTCACCGGCTCTCGGCTGCCATCCCCGTCGAATCGGGCGAGGAACTGGACGAGGCCCGTGCTTACGAAGACCGGCTGACCGCGCTGCTGCAGACGCACGGCGAAGGCTGCTGCACGCACATCGTGCTGGAGGAGGGCGTTCGCACCGTTCACTTCCATGTGGCCGATGCGCAGGCGGCCATTGCGCATGCGCAATCGGTTCAGGAAGCGCTGGAGTTGCCGGTGACCCTCGACCTGGCCTTCGACCCGACCTGGAAGTCGTACCGCACCTGGCTGGCCTGAGCGCGGCCGGGCCCTCGGTACGGCGTCAGTAGCGCGTCTGGCTCAGCTCGGCGAACAGCTCGCCGTAGATCTTGTAGCGCGAAGCGCTGATCGGCCCGGGTTGCGTCGCCGTTTCGACGTTCGAGATCACGCCGCAGCCGGGCTCGTGCAGATGGGTGCAGTTGTAGAACTTGCAGTCGCCCGTGTGCTCGGCGATGTCGGGCATGAGGCCGGCGAGCTGCATCGGTTCGATGTGGTTCAGGCCGAATTCCTGGAAGCCCGGCGAGTCGATGAGGCCTGTGGTGCGGGCCTCGTCGATCCAGTACCAAGTGGTGCTGGTGGTCGTGTGCTTGCCCGAGTTGAGGGCCTGCGAAATCTCTTGGGTCAGCACGCTCGCACCGGGCACCAGCAGGTTGGTGAGCGTGCTCTTGCCCGAGCCCGATGGGCCGAGCACCAGCGTCGACTTGCCCGCCAGCAGCTTCATCAGCGAGGCGTAGTCCGCTTCGCCCGAGGCCTTGAGCGACAGCGGCAGCACGCCGTGGTGCATGCGGCGATAGGGCGCCAGCTTGGCCCAGGCGCGCGCGAACGGTTCGACGAGGTCGCTCTTGTTGAGCGCGATGATGGGCGTGATGCGCTCGGCCTCGGCCGCGATCAGCGCGCGCGCCAGTTGGTGTTCGGAAAACTCGGGCTCGGCCGCGATCAGGATCAGCACGTGGTCGAGGTTGGCCGCGAACGACTTGGTGCGGATCTCGTCCTGCCGGTAGAAGAGGTTGCGTCGCGGCAGCACCTCTTCGATGGTGCCTTCGTCTTCGGTGGCCTGCCAGCGCACGCGGTCGCCGACCACGGCCTGGCTCTTCTTGCCGCGCGGGTGGCAGATCAGCCGCTCGCCCGTGGGCGTTTCGACAAGGCAGTGACGCCCGTGGCTGGCGACGACGAGGCCGTCGTGGTGCGCCTTCCCCGTGTTGTGCGCAGCGGGGGTGAAGGCAGCGCGGCCCGGCTTAGCCACAGGCGCGTGTCCTCATGCGGCGGGGCTCGCAACCAGCGCGTCGGCCTGCCGAGCGCAATCGAAATCGGTGATCGACAGACCGTTCACATCGTGCGTGTTGAAGCGCACCACGCAGCGGTTGTAGTGCACCGACAGGTCGGGGTGGTGGTCCTGCGTGTGGGCCACCATGGCCAGCGCATTCACGAAGGCGATGGTCTCGAAGTAGTTCGCGAAGGTGAAGGTCTTCTCGATCGCGACATCGGCGCCGTCGCCGGTGAGCTTCCAGCCGTCGAGCTGGGCCAGGCCCGAGACGATCTCGGTGGCGCTCAGGGCCTTGCGGGGCGGAAGGTTCTTCCAGTCCTTGGGTTTGAACATGCTGCTCATGAGGGGCTTCGCTGAAAAGGTGGGTCGAGGGTCACGCCGCGGCCATGCGCGCAAGGCGCTCGGAGGCGGGCGGGTGGGAGTAGTAGAACTTGACGAACACCGGGTCCGGCGTGAGCGTCGAGGCGTTGTCCTGGTAGAGCTTGAGCAGGGCGGCCGACAGGTCGGCGCCGCTGG
The DNA here is from genome assembly GCF_058796495.1 of Variovorax sp. GW823-FHT04B03. NCBI lineage: Bacteria > Pseudomonadati > Pseudomonadota > Betaproteobacteria > Burkholderiales > Comamonadaceae > Variovorax > Variovorax sp. GW823-FHT04B03. The sequence goes on along the minus strand of NZ_JBXAIT010000004.1, from coordinate 720,190 downwards.
TCTGCGCCACGGCGTAGGCGTCGGCCTCGAACTCGTGCTTGCGCGACAGGCGCGCCGGCAGCGGGGCGACGAAGAAGCTGAACACCGGCACGGCCAGCATGAACAGCAGCAGCGCCAGCGCGTTGTTGGGCGCGGCCGGCGACAGGTTGGGCTGCACGCCCAGGCCGGCGTAGAACCAGACCTGCGTCGAGACCCAGCCCAGGAGCGCGAAGCCGGCCAGGCTCAGCGCGAATATCACGACGAGCCGCTTCACGATGTGGCGGTGCTTGAAGTGGCCGAGTTCGTGGGCGAGCACCGCTTCCATTTCACCGGCATTGAGCTGGCGCAGCAGCGTGTCGTAGAAGACCACACGCTTACTCGCGCCGAAGCCCGTGAAATAGGCATTGGCGTGCGCACTGCGCGTGCTGCCGTCCATCACGAAAAGGCCCTTGGCCTTGAAGCCGCAGCGCTTCAGCAGGGCCGTCACGCGCTCCTTGAGCGTTGGGTCGTCGAGCGGCTCGAACTTGTTGTACAGCGGCGCAATGAAGATCGGATAGATCACCATGACCAGCAGGCTATAGCCCATCCATGAAGCCCAGGCCCAGAGCCACCACAGCTCGCCGGCTGCGCCCATGAGCCAGAGAATCAGCGCGGCAATCGGCAATCCCATCGCGGTGCCGATGCCGATCGACTTCAGGGTGTCCTTGAACCAAAGCCCCCAGGTCATCTTGTTGAAACCGAAGCGTTCCTCGAGTCTGAAGGTCTGCCAGAGTGCGAACGGCAGTTCGAGAAGGCTGCTGATCGCCGTGAATGCTCCCAGCAGCAGCAACTGCTGCACCATGCCGCCGCCCAGCCACACCAGCAACAGCTTGTTCAGCGTGTCGAGCCCGCCAAGCAGCGTCCAGCCCAACAGCAGGGCGGCGCCCCAGGCCATTTCGACCAGGCTGAAGCGGACCTTGGCGATCGTGTAGTCGGCCGCCTTCTGGTGCGCGGCGAGCGTGATGGTTTGTACAAAAGCTTCCGGCACGGCGCCGCGGTGGCGCGCCACGTGGCGCACCTGGCGGGTGGCCAGCCAGAACTTCACGAGCAGGCCCGCCACGAGCGCCGCCGCGAAGGCAAGGGTGAAGATGAGCGAATAAGACATCATGAAGCGGCGAGTTTAGTCCCCGGTATATCGGGGCGCAGGCCTTCGACGACAATCCTGCGATGCCCGAATTCCTTGACCCGACGCCCCCCGCAGCTGCCCCCACCCTGAAGAAAAGCGACCAGAACCTGGTCTGGCTGGACTGCGAAATGAGCGGCCTCGACCCCGAGAAAGAGCGCCTGCTCGAGATCGCCGTGGTCGTCACCGGCCCCGACCTCACGCCCCGCATCGACGGCCCCGTGCTCGTCATCCACCAGAGCGACGCCGTGCTCGACGCCATGGACGCCTGGAACAAGGGCACCCATGGCCGCAGCGGCCTGATCGATAAGGTGAAGGCCTCCACGCTGGACGAAGCCGCGGCCGAGCAGCAGCTGCTCGAATTCATCGCCAAGTACATCCCCAGGAGCGGCTCGCCGATGTGCGGCAACACCATCGGGCAGGACCGGCGCTTCCTGGTCAAGTTCATGCCCAAGCTCGAGGCGTACTTCCATTACCGCAACCTCGACGTCAGCACCCTCAAGGAGCTGGCCAAGCGCTGGAAGCCCGCGGCCTACACCGCCTTCAAGAAGCAGCAGGCGCACACCGCGCTGGCCGACGTGCACGAGTCCATCGAGGAGCTCGCGCACTACCGGGAAACCTTCCTGCGCTTGGTGGATTGACAACAATTAGGTAAAAACCCGAAGCCGTGCCATAATCGCAGGCTTCGCTGATTTGAACGCGTCTTTGGACACAGATCAGCGTCTCTCGCATCTCCCTATCTTGCACACCGCGCCCGATCGCATTCGCTGATCAAAAAGGGCCGCAGCCTCCGACGAAAGCCGGAAGTTGAATGTCGTTGGATGGTTGATGTTTTTAACCACCAACGGGGCGCCGCCTACGGCAGCGCTCGCGTTTGAGATTGATATTCATGACCGACGCTTTTGAAGCGCAGGGCGAACTCGCGCCTGTGCAATCCGCTACCCATAACGAATTCACCGCTGTCGCGGACACCGTGTCCGAGGCCCCGATCCTCGACGCACTGGACGCCGCAGCCCCCGAGGCCGCCGAAGCCGAAGCGCCCGCCGCGCCCAACGGTTTCATCAAGCTGGGCCTCGCCCCCGAACTGATCGCCGCCGTGGCCGACATGGGTTTCACCCAGCCGACCACCGTGCAGGAAAAGGTCGTGCCGATCGCCATGGGCGAAGCCGGTTCGGCCCGCTTCGTCGACCTGATGGTGTCGAGCCAGACCGGCTCGGGCAAGACCGCCGCCTTCCTGCTGCCCGTGCTGCACACGCTGATCAAGCGCCAGGCCGAAGCCGAAGCCGAAGCCAAGGCCGAGTTCCAGCGCCTGGCCGCTGAAGCCGCTGCCCGTGGCGAAGCGCCGCTCAAGAAGCCCAAGCGCAAGGACCCGACCAACGCCCGTCATTTCAAGGCCGCCACCCCCGGCGCCCTGATCCTGTGCCCGACGCGCGAACTCGCGCAGCAGGTTGCACACGACGCCATCGAACTGGTTCGCCATTGCCGTGGCCTGCGCGTCGCCAACGTGGTGGGCGGCATGCCCTACCAGCTGCAGATCGCCAAGCTGCAGAACGCCGACCTCGTGGTCGCCACGCCGGGCCGCCTGCTCGACCTGCAGCGCTCGCAGCAGCTCAAGCTCGACCAGGTCAAGTTCCTGGTCGTCGACGAAGCCGACCGCATGCTCGACCTCGGCTTTGCCGACGACCTGGCTGAAGTCAACCAGCTCACCATCGAGCGCCAGCAGACCATGATGTTCAGCGCCACCTTCGCGCCGCGCATCCAGCAGCTGGCCCAGCGCGTCATGCGCGAGCCGCAGCGCATCACCATCGACAGCCCGCAAGAGAAGCACGCCAACATCAAGCAGTCGCTGTACTGGGCCGACAACAGCCAGCACAAGCGCAAGCTGCTCGACCACTGGCTGCGCGACACCAGCATCAACCAGGCGATCGTGTTCGCCAGCACGCAAGTCGAGTGCGATGGCCTCGCCAACGACCTGCAGCAAGAAGGCTTCAGCGCCGTCGCACTGCACGGCGCCCTGAGCCAGGGCCTGCGCAACCGCCGCCTGATGGCACTGCGCCAGGGCCAGGTGCAGATCCTGGTGGCCACCGACGTTGCCGCCCGCGGCATCGACGTGCCGACCATCACCCACGTCTTCAACTTCGGCCTGCCGATGAAGGCCGAGGACTACACCCACCGCATCGGCCGCACCGGCCGTGCCGGCCGCGATGGCCTGGCCATCACGTTCGCCGAGTTCCGCGATCGCCGCAAGATCATGGACATCGAGCACTACAGCCGCCAGCAGTTCAAGGCGGAAGTGGTTGCCGGCCTCGAGCCGCAACAGCGCATGCCGCAATCGCGTCCCCCGATGGGCGAGTACCGCGGTGGCCGTGGCGACAACTTCTCGCGCGATCGCAAGTTCGGCAACGGCGGTGCAGGCGGCGGCGGTGGCTACCGCGGCAACAACAACGGTGGTGGCTATGCCGGCGCCAGCGGCTTCAACGACCGCAATTCGCGCGGCCCGGCCCAAGGCCAAGGCCCGCGCGGCTTCCAGGGCGGCCAGAACGCCGGCTTCGGCGGCGGCCGTGACGAAGGCGGCAACGGCGGCGGCTACGGTCGCAAGCCGGGCTGGGGCGACAGCGCCCCGCGCGGCGGCCACGGCCATGGCGGCGGTCGCGGCGACGGCGGTTTCGCACCCCGTGAAGGCTTTGCGCCCCGCGAAGGTTTCGCACCGCGCGGCAACGGCGCCGGCCACGGCGGCCCGGGCAAGGTGTTCGTGCCCCGCGACGCGCAAAAGCGCGCGTTCAAGCCCAGCCGCTGATCGCCCCCGCAAGCGGCCCTGAAAAGGGCTGCTTCCCCCCAAAAGCCCGCGCTTCTCACGAACGCGGGCTTTTTCGTTGTCGGGTTTCCGAGCAGTCCGGCGCCCATGAAGTTGGTTGACACCTGAATCGATGAAAAGTAATGTAATGGCGCATTGCTTCTCCCCGGTCCGTTCGCGGCTGCCGGTTCATCGACACCTGTTCTCGACTTTCGATCATGAAAATTGCGATTCTTGGGGGTGGCCACGGCGCCTATGCGGCCGCCGCGGACCTGTCTGAAACCGGCCATGAAGTGCGCCTGTGGCGCCGCGACGCCGCCGCGCTAGAACCCGTCGTGCAGGCCGGCGCGATCACGCTGAAGGACGCCGCCGGGGCGCGCGAGGTGCCCATTGCGCTCGCGACTGCTGACATAGGCGCCGCGCTCAAGGGCGCCAAGCTCATCGTCATTCCCACGCCCGCCATCGCCCAGCACGACATCGCGCTGGCCATGGCGCCGCACCTGGTCGACGGCCAGGTCGTGTTCCTGCCGCCGGGCACCTTCGGCAGCTACGTGATGGCGCAGGCGGTGAAGGCCGCCGGCAACCGCGCCGACGTGGCCTGGGCCGAGACCGGCACCTTGCCGTACCTCGCGCGCAAGCACGGCGAGCGCGAAGTCAACGTCACCATCCGCGCGATCCGCCTGCCCACCGGCGTCTACCCGGCGCGCAAGGAGGCGCAGGCCATTGAGGTGATCCGCCGCGCCTACCCGGCCGTGCACGGCTGCGGCGACGCGCTCTCGGGCGCGCTGATGAATGCCGGCCCCGTCATCCATCCACCGCTGATGGTGATGAACGCCGCGCCGCTGCAGCACTTCGAGCGCTGGGACATCCACAACGAAGGCACGCAGCGCGCCGTGCGCGACGTGACCGACCGGCTCGACCAGGAACGCATGGCGGTGCGCGAGGCCTTCGGGCAGGGCGCGCCGCACTACCCGCTGGCCGACCACTACAACAACGACCAGTGGATGTACGGCGATGCGCACAAGCAGCTCGTCAAGTCGGGCGACTGGCGCGAGAACATCGACCTGCACACGCACCGCTACATCACCGAAGACACCGAACTCGGCCTGGCCTTCCTGGCCTCGGCCGCGCGCCATGCGGGCGTGGATGCACCCATCGCGCACGGCCTGCTGGCCATCGTCGGCGGCTTCCTCGGGCGCGACCTGCGCCAGGGCCCGCGCACCTTCGAGAGCCTGGGCCTCGCCAGCCTGAGCGCGACCCAGCTCAAGCAGAGGCTGCACGATGGCGAATGAGCCCGCGCCGCCGCGCTTTGCTGCCGTGGGCGCCGGCCGCATGGGCCGCGGCATCGCCATCGCGTTCGCCTATGCGGGCCACCGCATCGCGCTGATCGACCTGCGCCCGCGCACGCCCGAGGCCTGGCAGCGCTTGCGCGACGAGGCGCAGGCGGAAATCGCGGCGAGCCTTTCGGGCCTTGCGCAGCTGGGCGTGATCGATGCCTCGCAGGTCGAGCGCATCGCCGCGCGCGTGGACTTCGTGAATGCAGCAGACGCACCGCACGCGCTGGCCGCTGCCGAGCTCGTGTTCGAAGGCGTGCCCGAAACCATGGACGCCAAGCGCGAGGCCTTCGAGCACCTCAACCGCCATTGCCGCGACAACGCGATCCTTACCTCGACCACCAGCAGCATCCTCGTGACGCAGCTGGCCGCGTTGGTGCGCCGGCCCGAGCGCTTCCTGAACATGCACTGGCTCAACCCGGCCTACGTGATTCCGGTGGTCGAACTGAGCTGCCACCCCGGCACCGACGCCGGCGTGCTCGCGCGCACCAAGGCACTGATGGAAGCCATCGGCAAGCTGCCCGTGGTCTGCGGCGCCTCGCCCGGCTACATCGTGCCACGCCTGCAGGCGCTCGTGATGAACGAGGCGGCCCGCATGATCGAAGAAGGCGCTGCCACAGCGGAAGAAATCGACAAGGCCACGCGCTACGGCCTGGGCCTGCGCTTCGCGGCGCTCGGCGTGGTCGAGTTCATCGACTTCGGCGGCTGCGACATCCTGCACCACGCGAGCCGCGAGATGTCGGCCTCGCTCGACGCGGGTCGCTACACGGCGCCGGCCATCGTCGGACGCATGGTCGAGGAAGGGCGGCTGGGCCTCAAGACCGGCAGCGGCTTCTACGACTACGCGGGCCGCGACACCGCCGCCTACCGGCGCGACGTGCTCTCGCGCACACTCGGCGAACTGAAGCACGCGGGCCTGTGGCGCGCGCCGGCCGACGAGACGCTGTCATGACGATCCGCCGCGCCTTCGCCGACCTGTCGGTGGGGCAGGTGCACCACGCCGTGTGCGGCGACGCGCAGGCGCCGGCCGTGCTGCTGCTGCACCAGTCGCCGCGCAGCTGGGCCGAGTACCGCGAGGTGCTGCCGCTCGTCGCTGGCGCGGGCTACCGCACCATCGCCATGGACACGGCGGGCTTCGGCGATTCGGCCGACGGCGGCGTGCCGGCGAGCATTGCGCAGTGGGCGCGCGTGGCGTGCGAGCTGCTCGATGCGCTCGGCATCGCGCAAGCCGACGTGGTGGGGCACCACACCGGCGGCGTGATCGCGATCGAACTGGCCGCGGCGTTTCCCGAGCGCGTGCGCAGCCTCGTGCTTTCGTCCACGCCGTACACCGACGAGGTGTTTCGCCGCGCCCGCGCGCAGCGTCCACCCATCGACGAAGTGGCACCCAGTGACGACGGCAGCCACCTCGCCGCGCTGTGGCAGAAGCGGCAGGCCTTCTATCCGCCGGGGCGGCCCGACCTGCTCGAGGCCTTCGTGCGCGATGCGATGAAGGTCGGCCACCGTGTCGAAGAAGGGCACCGCGCCGTGGCCTCGTACCGCATGGAAGACCGCATCGGCCGCATCGCGCAGCCGACGCTCATCGTGCGCGCCACGCTCGACCCTTTCGCCGCGCCGCATGCGGCGGAGCTGCAGCATCAGCTGCCGCAGGCGCGCATCGTCGACGTCGACGGCGGCATGGTGCCCTTGCCCGACCAGATGCCCGAAGCCTTCGCGCGCACGGTGCTCGACTTTCTGGCGACACGGCCATGAAGGCCGTCCGCATCCATGGCTTCGATGCGGTGCCGGTGCTCGAAGACGTGGCCGAGCCCGTGGCGCGACCCGGCCGCACCCTCGTGCGCATGCAGGCCGCGACCGTCGGCCACATCGATCGCACTGTGTGGCAAGGCCGCTTCCTGCGGCATCCGCCGTTGCCGTACACGCCGGGCGTGGAAGCCGCGGGCGTTGTCGTCGCGAGCGAGCGCTATGCAGAAGGACAACGCGTGTGGTTGCGTGGCAGCGGATTGGGCACGCTGTTCGATGGCACCTGGTGCGAGCTGATCGATGCACCTGACGACGCACTCGGCGTGTTGCCCGATGAGGTGCCGATGGCGCTCGGCGCAGCGTTCTTCTCGCCCACCACGTCGGCCTGGGTCGCCTTGCATGAGGTCGCCCGATTGAAGCCTGGAGAGCAAGTATTGGTGACGGGCGCAAGCGGCGCGGTGGGTTCGTTGGTGATGCAGTTGGCACGCGATGCAGGCTGCATCGCAACGCCTGTCGATCCGAAAGCCGCACCGCCTGAAGTCGCCAGCGCCGACCTGCTCATCGACACCGTCGGCGGCGACGTGCTCGCCTCCACCTTGCCTGCCGTGCGCCCCGGTGGTCGCGCCGTGCTGATCGGCTACACCGCCGGCCCGACGCTGCAGCTGGACATCGCGCATTTCCTGCAGCGCGACGTGGCGCTGCTGCCGCTCAACATGTTCAGGCGAGAAGCCGCGGGCCGCGCAGCCGCTCCAGAGTTGCTTGCGCGCCTGGCCGACGGCCGACTGCACCTCGACGTGCAGCCCTTTGCGCTCGCCGATGCCGCGCTGGCACTCGACTGGATCTCGCAGCGCGGCCATCGCGGCCGCGCGGTGCTCGTACCTTAGTCTTCGTCCGGCACCTCGACCGGCACATGCACATGCAGGTCGATCATCTGCCGCAGCGTCTGCTTGAGCTCTTCGGCGCGTCGCAGGCCGAAGGGTTCGAGCACGCGGCGCTCGTGTTCGCGCGCCAGTTCCATCAGGTGCTCGACCGCCTTCAGCCCCGCGGGCGTGATGCGCACCAGCGTGATGCGGCGATCACTTTCATGGGGCAGGCGCTCGACCTGGCCGCGCGCTTCCATGCGGTCGAGCAGCCGCGTCACCGTCGGCTGCTTGGTCACCGTCACCTGCGCGAGCTGGCCGATGCTGACCGCGTCGCTGCCCGCCAGCGACGCCATCACGCGCCACTCCGACACCGAGAAGCCCTGCTGTCGCGCCACCTCGTGGAACTCCGAAGAGATCAGCTGGCTGGCCTGCGCCAGCAGCGCGGGCAGGTAGTCGTCGACGAAGCGATGCGTTTCCTTGAGCGGTTCAGACATGACGGTGCCTCCTGTTTGCCGCAGGCATGCGGATTGCATGGCTAGGGTAATTCATGATTGTGGATACATTCATTTCTAAACATTATAGGAACCGTGATGTGACCCCGGGGCCGCATCCTCCCACGAGAAAGAAGAAGGACATCCATGGCTGAGCGTTCGTTCGTCGAAGAAGTCAAGAAGCTGAGACTTACTGGTGGAGAAGTGTTCCGCGGCGAAGGCATTCTGGCCGTCACCAAGGCCCTGCTGGAGTCGGGCGTTTCGTATGTGGCGGGCTACCAAGGCGCGCCCATCTCGCACCTGATGGACGTGCTGGCCGACGCGCAGGACATCCTGGCCGACCACGGCATCCGCTTCGAGAACAGCGCCAGCGAAGCCACTGCTGCCGCCACGCTGGCCGCCTCCGTCAACTACCCGCTGCGCGGCGCCGTCACCTTCAAGGCGACCGTGGGCACCAACGTGGCGTCCGATGCGCTGGCCAACCTGGCTTCGGGTGGCGTCACCGGCGGCGCGCTCATCATCGTGGGCGAGGACTACGGCGAAGGCTCGTCGATCATGCAGGAGCGCAGCCATGCGTTCGCCATGAAGTCGCAGATCTGGCTGCTCGATCCGCGGCCCAACCTGCCGAGCATCGTCGATGCGGTGAAGACCGGCTTCGACCTCTCGGAGGCCAGCAACACGCCCGTGATGCTGCAGCTGCGCATCCGCGCCTGCCACGTGCACGGCCACTTCATCGCCGGCGACAACAAGCGCGCCAAGTTCACGCTGAAGGAAGCACTGGAGAACCCGCAGCGCGACGTCAGCCGCATCGTGCTGCCGCCCGCGAGCTTCGTGCATGAACAAGAGAAGGTGAAGGACCGCTGGCCCGCCGCCGTGCGCTTCATCGAGGAGCGCCAGCTCAACGAGTTCTTCTCCGAAGACGCCGACGACATCGGCATCATCGTGCAGGGCGGCAGCTACAACACGCTGCTGCGTGCGCTCGAACGCCTGGGCCTGGCCGACGTGTACGGCGAGACCCGCGTGCCGCTGTACGTGATGAACGTGGCCTATCCCGTCATCGAGAGCGAAGTCATCCGCTTCTGCGAAGGCAAGCGCGCCGTGCTCATCGTGGAAGAAGGCCAGCCCAATTTCGTCGAGCAGAACCTCGCGACCATCCTGCGCCAGGCCGGCTCCACCACCGCGCTGCACGGCAAGGACATGCTGCCTGTGGCCGGCGAGTACACGACGCTCGAACTGCTCAAGGGCACGCGCGTCTTCTGCGAGCGCTACGAACGCCTCGCGCCGCTGCCCGTGCCCGTACCGGTGCGCAAGGTGATTCCGCTGAAGGAAGTGGCGGCCATCGGCGTCAACGATGCACCCGAGCCCGCGCAGCCGTCGAGCGCGCTCGGCGATGTGGTGCATGCGCGCCCGCCGGGCTTTTGCACCGGCTGCCCGGAACGCCCGATCTTCAGCGCCATGAAGCTGGTCGAGCGCGAACTCGGTGCGCACCACGTGAGCGCCGACATCGGCTGCCACCTGTTCTCGATCCTCCCGCCTTTCAACATCGGCAACACGACGATGGGTTACGGCCTCGGCGGCGCGGGCGCTTCGGCACTCAACGCACCGGCGGGCAAGCGCGCGATCTCGATGATGGGCGACGGCGGCTTCTGGCACAACGGCCTGACAAGTGGCGTGGCCAACGCGGTCTTCAACAAGAGCGACAACCTCACCATCATTGTCGACAACAACTACACCTCGGCCACGGGCGGGCAGGACATCCTCTCGTCGACCGCCGTCAACAAGACGCGCAGCACCGGCCACGAAATCGAGCGCGCCGTGCGCGGCGTGGGCGTCGAATGGGTGAAGACGATGCGCCGAACCTACGACGTCGCCGGCATGCGCGACGCGCTGAAAGACGCACTCACCACCACGAAGAAGGGCCCCAAGGTCCTCATCGCCCAGTCGGAGTGCATGCTCAACAAGCAGCGCCGCGAGAAGCCGCTGGTGCGCAAGGCCATCGCCGACGGCAAGCGCGTGGTGCGCGACAAGTTCGGCGTCGATGCCGACACCTGCACCGGCGACCACTCGTGCATCCGCCTGTCGGGCTGCCCGTCGCTGTCGATCAAGCCCAACCCCGATCCGCTGCGCATCGACCCCGTCGCCACCGTGCTCGACAGCTGCGTGGGCTGCGGCAACTGCGGCGACGTGTCGCACGCGGCCGTGCTGTGCCCCTCGTTCTACAAGGCCCAAGTCGTGAGCAACCCGACCGCCTGGGACCGCTTCCGCCAGCGCGTGCGAACCGCCGTCATCGGCTGGATGCAGCGCGGCGACGCGCGCCGCCGTGACGCCTATGCCTTCTGACGCCATGACGAACAAGGTTCAACCCATCAAGATTGCCATCCTCGCCATGGGCGGGGAGGGCGGCGGCGTGCTCGCCGACTGGATCGTCGACATGGGCGAAGCCAACGGCTACGTCGCCCAGACCACCTCGGTGCCCGGCGTGGCCCAGCGCACCGGCGCGACCATCTACTACGTCGAGCTGTACCCCGACGCGCAAGCGCAGTCCGACGGCGGTCGCCCGGTGCTCGCGCTGATGCCGCTGCCGGGCGACGTCGACGTGGTGCTCGCCTCCGAGCTCATGGAAGCCGGCCGCGCGGTGCAGCGCGGGCTGGTCACGCGCGACCGCACCACGCTCATCGCCTCCACGCACCGCGTCTTCTCCATCGCCGAAAAGAGCGCCATGGGCGACGGCCGCGTCGACAGCGAGCAGCTGCTCGCCCACACCGCGCGCGCCGCCAAGCGCTTCATCCGTTTCGACATGGCGCAGGCCGCCGAAGCCTCGGGCAGCGTGATCAGCGCCGTGCTCTTCGGCACGCTGGCAGGCTCGGGCGTGCTGCCGTTCGGCCGCGCGCAGTTCGAGGCCACCATCGAGCGCGGCGGCGTGGGCGTGAAGCCCAGCCTCAAGGCCTTCGGTGCGGCGTTCGACCGCGCACAGGACGGTGACGACGGCGAACCCGCCAAGGTGGCACCGGCCGCCACGCCCGCACCGCAACCGCGCCACCCGGCCGTGCGCGCACTGGTCGAGCGCGTGCAGCGCGACTTTCCGCTGCCCGCGCACGACTTCCTGCTCGAAGGCGTGCGCCGCCTCATCGACTACCAGGACCTGGCCTACGCCGGCCTGTACCTCGACCGCATGGCCGCTGTGGCCAAGCTGCCCGACGACGCCCACCGCCTGCTGCGCGAAACCGCGCGCCACCTCGCGCTGTGGATGTCCTACGAAGACACGGCGCGCGTCGCCACCCTGAAGACCCGCGCCACCCGCTTCGAGCGCGTGCACGGCGAGGCCGGCGTGCAGCCGGGCCAGCTGCTCGCCATCCACGAGTACATGCACCCGCGCCTGCAGGAAATCTGCGAGACGCTGCCCGGCGGCCTTGGCCGCTGGCTCATGCACTCCACGCTGCCGAAGAAGCTCGTCGAGCGCTTCACGCAGCACGGCCGCGTGATCCGCACCAGCTCGCTGCGCGGCTACCTGATGCTGCGCATGGTCGCGGCCTGCAAGGGCTGGCGCCGCTCGACGATGCGCTACGCCGACGAAAACCGCCGCATCGAAGAGTGGCTGCAACGCATCGCCGCCACCGCGCCACGCAACCCCGCGCTCGCCGTCGAACTCGCCCAGTGCCAGCGCCTGGTCAAGGGCTACAGCGACACGCACGAGCGCGGCCTGCGCAACTACGACACCGTGATGCGCGCGTTCGAACGTGCGGGTGCCGCGCTGGCGCCCGCCACCCTGCGCGAACTGCGCGACGCGGCGCTGGCCGACGAACACGGCCACAAGCTGCAGGCCGCGCTGGTGCAGCACGCCTTGGCCTGAAGGGACCCGAACCATGACCGCCCCCACGCTCCAGCTTTGCGTCGCCGAGGCGCGCGCCCTCAACCCGCTGATCCGCCTGCTGCGCCTGCGCGCCGAAGACGGCCGCGCGCTGCCCGGCTTCGCCGCCGGCGCGCACATCCGCGTGCAGGTGACGCTGGCCGACGGCACCACCGACTGGCGCCACTACTCGCTCATCAACTTCGCCACCGAGCGCAACGCCACCAACGCCCCGACCGACTACGTGATCGCCGTGCGCAAGGAGGCCGATGGCCGCGGCGGCTCGCGCTTCATGCACGAAGGGCTGGCCGAGGGGAGCGTGCTCACCATCGAGCCGCCGAAGAACGACTTTCCGCTGCATACCGGCCCCGGCGGCACGGTGCTGGTGGCCGGCGGCATCGGCGTGACGCCGCTGGCGTCGATGGCCGCGCGCCGCCGCGCCGAAGGCGCCGCCGTGCGCATGCACTACGCCGGCCGCAGCCGCGACCTGATGGCCTTCCTGCCCGAGCTGCAGGCGCTGCTGGGCGACGACCTGCGCGTGCATGCCGACGCCGAGGCCGGCGCGCCGCTGGACATCGACGCGCTGCTCGATGCCGTGCCCGCCGGCGACCGCCTCTACGTGTGCGGCCCCAAGGTCATGCTCGACGCCGTGCTCGCGCGCACCCAGGCCCGCGGCTGGGAGCACGACCGCGTGCATTTCGAACTCTTCACCGAACCCGTCGTGGAGGAGGGCGACCAGCCCTTCGAAGTGGAGCTCGCCCAGTCGGGCCAGCGCTTCACCGTGCCGGTCGGCCAGAGCATCCTCGACTGCCTCATCGAGCACGGCTGCGACCCGATGTTCGATTGCAAGCGCGGCGAATGCGGCGTGTGCGCCGTGCCCGTGATCGAGGGCGAGATCGACCACCGCGACTACGTGCTCACCGCCCGCGAGAAGGCGGAAGGCACCGTCATGCAGATCTGCATCTCGCGCGCCAAGGGTGCGCGCCTGGTGCTCGACCTCTGAAGAAAAAGCCAGCCAGGAAGGAGCCAGGAGAACCATGCCTTCGTACCGAGACAACCCCGATGCCGTTCGCGCGCTCGTGCAGAACGACCGCGTGCACCGCGACCTGTACACCAGCCAGGAGCTTTTCGAGCTGGAGCAGGAGCACTTCTTCGCCAACACCTGGAACTACGTCGGCCACGAGAGCCAGCTGCCGAAGTCGGGCGACTGGATCACCAACGAGATCGCGGGCCGCCCGCTGATCGTCGTGCGCCACAGCGACGGCAGCGTGCGCGTCATGATGAACCGCTGCGCTCACAAGGGCTCGCGCCTGGTGAACGGGCCCTGCGGCAACACCGGCAAGTTCTTTCGCTGCCCGTACCACGCCTGGACCTTCAAGACCGACGGCGCGCCGCTGGCCATTCCGCTGAAGACCGGCTACGAGCACACGCAGCTGCACGAGTGCGAGTCGGGCAAGGGCCTCACCCCGGTGAAGCACGTGCGCAGCCACCGCGGCTTCATCTTCGTGAAGATCAACGACGCGGGCCCCGACTTCGACGAGTACTTCGGCGATTCGCTCAGCTCCATCGACAACATGGCCGACCGCTCGCCCGAGGGCGAGCTGGAAATCGCCGGCGGCTGCCTGCGCTTCATGCACCAGTGCAACTGGAAGATGTTCGTCGAGAACCTCAACGACACCATGCACCCCATGGTGGCGCACGAGTCGTCGGCCGGTACCGCCAAGCGCATGTGGGCCGACAAGCCCGAAGACGAGCCCAAGCCCATGGCCGTGGAGCAGTTCGTGCCCTTCATGTCCGACTACAAGTTCTTCGAGGACATGGGCATCCGCACCTATGACCACGGCCACAGCTTCACGGGCGTGCACTTCAGCATCCACAGCAAGTACAAGGCGATCCCCGAGTACGACGACGCCATGAAGGCGCGCTACGGCGAAGAGAAGACGGCGCAGATCCTCGGCATGGCGCGGCACAACACCGTGTACTACCCGAACCTCACGATCAAGGGCGCGATCCAGGCGATCCGCGTGGTCAAGCCCATCTCGGCCGACAAGACCCTCATCGAGAGCTGGACCTTCCGCCTCAAGGGCGCGCCGCCCGAGCTGCTGCAGCGCACCACCATGTACAACCGCCTCATCAACTCGCCGTTCTCGGTGGTGGGCCACGACGACCTGCAGGCCTACCGCGGCATGCAGGCCGGCCTGCACGCCAGCGGCAACGAGTGGGTGAGCCTGCACCGCGACTACGACGAATCGGAGTTGAAGGGCGGCGAGATCACCACGGGCGGCACCAACGAGCTGCCCATGCGCAACCAATATCGAAGCTGGGTGCAGCGCATGACGGAGACGATGTAATGGCCGCCGCCGATATCACCCGCCAGGACCTCATCGACTTCGTCGTCAACGAAGCGCGCCTGCTCGACACCCGCCGCTACGAGGAATGGAACGCGCTCTTCACCGACGACGCGTTCTACTGGATTCCGCTCGTGCCCGACCAGGAAGACGGCCTGAACCACACCTCGCACCTGTACGAGGACAAGCTGCTGCGCGAGCTGCGCATCGAACGCCTGAAGAGCCCGCGCGCGTTCTCGCAGCAGCCCCAAAGCCGCTGCCACCACCTGCTGCAGGTGCCCGTGGTCGAGACCTTCGACACCGAGGCCCGCCGCTTCGTGGTGCGCACCGAATTCCACTACACCGAGTCGCAGGGCGACGAGCTGCAGTTCTACGTCGGCACCTTCTTCCATCACCTCACGGTGCAGGACGGCGCGCTGCGCATGACGCTCAAGCGCGTCGACCTGCTCAACTGCGACGCGGCGCTTCCGGCCGTGCAGCTCTTCATCTGACAGGGACGCGATGACCCACGCCACCGTCCACCAAGTGTTCGCCGCCACGGCCGCGCGCACCCCGCAGGCCGAATTCCTCTTCACCGAATCGGTGACCGCCGCCGCCTACGGCATCGCCGCCGGCGCCATCCGCTGGGGCGAAGCCGCCGCAGAAATCGAGCGGCTGCGCAGCGCCTACGCGCAGGCCGGCTACGGCCACGGCCACCGCGTCGGCCTGCTGCTGGAGAACCGGCCCGCCTTCATCTTCCACTGGCTCGCGCTGAACGCGCTGGGCGCCAGCGTGGTGCCGATCAACGCCGAGATGCGCTCGGCCGAGCTGGTCTACCTCATCGGCCACAGCGAGATCGGCCTGGCCGTCACGCTGCCCGAGCGCGCCGCCGACCTGCAGGCCGCCGCCGCGCAGGCCGGCGTGGCCTTCGAGACCATGGGCCCCGACGATGCCGTGCCGCCCGCGAAGACCGCCGCGCCGCGCGCCGGCGAGCCCATCGGCACCGACACCGAATGCGGCCTGCTCTACACCTCGGGCACCACGGGACGGCCCAAGGGCTGCATCCTGAGCAACGCGTACTTCCTGCGTGCCGGCGAGTGGTATGCCGCGCTCGACGGCGTGTGCAGCATCCGCCCCGACGCCGAACGCGTGATCACGCCGCTGCCGCTCAACCACATGAACGCGATGGCGTTCTCGACCATGGTGGTGCTGGTGGCCGGCGGTTGCCTCGTGCAGCTCGACCGCTTCCACCCGAAGAGCTGGCTCGCCAGCGCGAAGGAAAGCGGCGCGACCATCGTCCACTACCTGGGCGTGATGCCCGCGATGCTGCTGTCGGCCCCCGCGTCGGCGGCCGACCGCGACCACGCGATCCGCTGGGGCTTCGGCGCCGGTGTCGACCGCAAGAACCACGCGCCCTTCGAGGAGCGCTTCGGCTTCCCGCTGGTCGAGGCCTGGGCCATGACCGAGACCGGCGCGGCCGCCTGCATCATGGCCAACCGCGAGCCGCGCCTCGTGGGCACCAGCTGCTTCGGACGGCAGGAAGACTTCGTCGAGATCCGCCTCATGGGCGAGGACGGCAGCGACGTCGGCACCGACATGCCCGGCGAACTGCTGGTGCGCTCGGCCGGCACCGACCCGCGCCGCTACTTCTTCTCCGGCTACCTGAAGGACGAAGAAGCCACGCGCGAAGCCTGGGCCGACGGCTGGTTCCACACCGGCGACCTCGTGCGTCGCGACGCCGACGGTAACTTCTTCTTCGTCGACCGCAAGAAGAACGTGATCCGCCGCAGCGGCGAGAACATCTCGGCCGTCGAGGTCGAGAGCGTGCTCAACCAGCACCCGGCCGTGAAGACCTCGGCCGTGGCCGCCACGCCCGACACGGTGCGCGGCGACGAAGTGCTCGCCTGCATCGTGCTGCGCGACGGCAGCGATGCGTCGCAGCGCGAAGCAGTCGCGGCCAGCATCGTCCAGCACGCGCTGGCGCAGCTGGCGTACTACAAGGCGCCGGGCTACGTGGCCTTCGTCGACGCGCTGCCGCTCACGCCCTCGCAGAAGATCCAGCGCGGCCAGCTGCGCGAGATGGCGCAGTCGCTGCCGGGCCAGGGCCATTGCATCGACACGCGCTCCATGAAAAAGAGGCAGGCATGACCAAGCGACGGCTCTCTTATGAAGGCGTCGCGGTCGCGGTGCCCGTCACCGTGCCCTACGTGCGCTACTCCACACGCACCGCGCACTGGTTCGTCGGCCAGGCCATCGACGCGCTGGTGCAGGCCAGCGGCGTGGCCAAGGAGCAGATCGACGGCCTGTGCCTGAGCAGCTTCTCGCTGGCGCCCGACACGGCCGTGGGCGTGACGCAGCACCTGGGCCTGTCGCCGCGCTGGCTCGACCACATGCCCACCGGCGGTGCCTCGGGCGTGATGTGCCTGCGCCGCGCGGCGCGTGCGGTGCAGGCGGGCGATGCCGACATCGTCGCCTGCGTGGGCGCCGACACCAACCACGTCGACTCCTTTCGCCAGACGCTGGGCAGCTTCAGCAACTTCGCGCGCGACGCCAGCTACCCCTACGGCTCGGGCGGCCCGAACTCGATCTTCGCGTTCATCACCGCCAACTACATGCGCACCTACGGCGCCACGCGCGAGGACTTCGGCCGCATCTGCGTGGACCAGCGCACCAACGCGCTGGGCAACCCCAACGCCATGTTCAAGAAGGGCCTCACGCTCGACGAGTACATGGCCGCGCGGCCCATCTCCGACCCGATCCACCTGTTCGATTGCGTGATGCCCTGCGCCGGCGCCGACGCCTTCCTCGTGATGAGCGAGGAGCGCGCGCGCGACCTGGGCCTGGCGCACGTCGTGATCCGCGGCGCCATCGAGCGCCACAACGCCTACGCCGAAGAACCGGTGATGGTGCAGGGCGGCTGGCGCAAGGACCGCGACGACCTCTATGCGCAGGCCGGCGTGCAGCCCGCCGCGCTCGACTTCGTGCAGACCTACGACGACTACCCCGTCATCGTGATGATGCAGTTCGAAGACCTGGGCTTCTGCGAGAAGGGCGAGGGCTCGGCCTTCGTGCAGGCGAACACCATGACCTTCGACGGCAGCTTTCCGAACAACACCAGCGGCGGCCAGCTCTCGGCCGGGCAGGCCGGTGCGGCGGGTGGTTTCCTCGGCATGGTCGAGGCGATCCGACAACTGACCGACCAGGCCGGCGCGCGCGCCGTGCCCAACGCCCAGCTGGGCCTCGTCGCCGGCTTCGGCATGGTGACCTACGACCGTTGCCTCTGTACAGGCGCGGTCATCCTGGGGAGACCCGCATGACGATGCCCATGATGCGCCCCCCGCGCAAGAACCCGGTGCTGCGTACCCGGCAGATGAACCTGCCGCCCGGCGCGCGCGGCCGCGTGGCGCTCGGCCTCACGGCCGCCGCCGCCGAAGGCCGCTTCGAGCTGCAGACCTGCGAGGACTGCGGCACCGTGCAGTACCCGCCGCGCGAGGTCTGCCACAAGTGCCTGTCGTCGGCGTTGCGCTGGCGCCAGCAGAGCGGCGAGGGCGCGCTGCTCGGCAGCACCACGCTGCACCACAGCAACGACCTGTTCTTTCGCGAGCGGCTGCCCTGGCGGCTGGGCCTGGTGCACCTGGATGCCGGCCCCACGCTCATGGTCCACCTGCACGGCGAGGTCGGCGATGCGCCCACGCGCGTGCGTGTCGGCGCCCGGCTCGACCGCGCCGGCCAGGCCGTCCTCATTGCTTTTCCGACTGAAGGGAGTCCCCACATGGCCGACGACAAGATGCTGCGCGAAATGACCAGCGACCCGAAGTTCCGCAAGGTGCTGGTGACCGACGGCAAGACCGAGACGGGCCAGGCCCTCGTGCGTGCGCTGGTGAAGGCCGGCGCCGACATCGTCTGGGTCGGCCACGCTGAACCGTGGAAGAAGATGGGCGACGGCCTGGACGACATCTCGGCGCTGCCGCAGGTCACGCTCGTGCCGCTGGACCTCACCAACGGCCGCCAGGTGACCGAGCTGGCCGGCTCCATCGGCGGCAAGGTCGACATCGTGATCAACAACGCCGAGGTGCACCGCACCTTCGGCATCGGTGCGCGGCGCGGCACCGACGTGGCCAAGGCCGAGATGGACATCAACTACTTCGGCCTGCTGCGTCTGGCGCAGGAGTTCGGCCCCGCGCTCAAGGGCCGCTCGGCCGACGGCGCCACGGGCGCGACGGCGTGGGTCAACCTGCTGTCGATCTACGCGCTGAGCAACTTCCCGCCGCACGGCACCTTCAGCGCCTCGAAGGCCGCGGCGCATTCGCTGGCGCAGTGCCTGCGCGCCGAGATGCGGCCCGCCGGCATCCGCGTGATCAACGTGTTCCCCGGCCCCATCGACGACGAATGGAACCAGCACACGCCGCCGCCCAAGCTGGCGCCCACCGCGCTGGCCAACGCCATCGTGAAGGCGCTGCGCGACGGCGTGGAAGACGTGTACCCCGGCGACGTGGCGCAGGAGTGGCTGGAGCGCTGGCGCGACAACCCGAAGGTGCTCGAACGCGAACTGGCCGCTGGCGGCTGAGAACAGGAGCCACACGAATGACCACGACAACCGAACTGATGTCCGCCGCCGAAGTCCTCGGCAGCCTCGTGACCGCCATGGCCAGCGGCCGCATCCGCGTGATCGACCTCACGCAGACGCTCACGCCCGAGTTTCCGCAGATCGCGCTGCCGCCCGAGATGGGCCAGTGCTGGCCCTTCCGCATCGAGGAAGTGTCGAAGTACGACGAGCGCGGCCCGGGCTGGTACTGGAACAACTTCTCCTGCGGCGAGCACACCGGCACGCACTTCGACGCGCCGATCCACTGGATCTCGGGCCGCGACCTGCCGAACAACTCGGTCGACACCATCCCCGTGCAGCACTTCGTGGCGCCGGCCTGCGTGATCGACTGCTCGCCGCAGGTGAAGGACGACCCCGACTACCTGCTGACGCTCGAAGACATCGAGGCCTACGAAGCCGCGCACGGCCGCATTCCCAAGGGCGCGTGGGTGCTCATGCGCACCGACTGGTCCAAGCGCACCGACCCCGAGGCCTACCAGAACTTCGACGAGACCGGCCAGCACACGCCGGGCCCGAGCACCGAGGCCGTGCGCTTCCTGGTCGAGCAGCGCGACGTGCTGGGCTTTGGCTCCGAAGCCATCGGCACCGACGCCGGGCAGGGCTACCACCTGCGTCCGCCGTACCCCTGCCACTACTACATGCACGGCGCGGGCCGCTACGGCCTGCAGTGCCTGAGCAACCTCGACCTGCTGCCAGCGTCGGGCGCGGTGCTGATCTGCCCGCCGCTGAAGATCGAGAAGGGCAGCGGCAGCCCGCTGCGCGTGCTGGCCCTGGTGGGAGCCACGGCATGAGCGCCGCCGTCCCCAAGGTCGCGGCCGTCACCGGCGGCAGCGCCGGCATCGGCAAGGCCATCTGCGAAGACCTGCTCGCGCAAGGCTACGAGGTGATCTCGCTTGCACGTCGCAAGGCCGAAATCGACCACCCCAAGATGCACAGCCTCGAGGTCGACCTGGCCGACCGCGCCGCCACCGGCCAGGCCGTGCGCGAACTGGTCGAGCGCTTCGCACCGACCACCATCGTCCACAACGCCGGCGTCATCCGCGCCGCGCTGTTGCCCGACGTGAAGCTCGACGACCTCGATGCGCTGGTCGACCTGCACCTGGGCTGCGCCATCCAGCTCGTGCAGGGCGCACTGCCCGCGATGCGTGCGCAGCGCTTCGGCCGCGTGGTGCTGCTGTCGTCGCGCGCCGCGCTGGGCCTGGCCACGCGCACCAGCTACTCGGCCACCAAGGCCGGCATGCTGGGCATGGCGCGCACCTGGGCGCTGGAGCTCGCGGCCGACGGCATCACGGTGAACGTGGTGGCGCCGGGCCCGATTCGCACCGACATGTTCTACGACGTGGTCGAGGCCGGCAGCGAGAAGGAGCGCGCGCTCGCGGCCTCGGTGCCCGTCAAGCGCCTGGGCGAATCGGCCGACGTGGCACGCGCCGTGCGTTTCTTCGCCGCGCCCGAGAACAGCTTCGTCACCGGCCAGGTGCTTTATGTCTGCGGCGGCACCAGCGTCGGCAGCCTGGCCCTCTAGTTTCATTTCAGCGTCCGTTTCGTTCCGTTCAAAAACATCACCTCTGGAGCATCGCCATGAAAGTCCTGAACCGAATTCGCACCCTCGCGGCCGTCGCCGCGGGCCTCGGCGCGCTGAGCGCCGCCAGCGCGTGGGCCGCCGATCTCAAGGTCGGCTTCATCACCTCGCTGTCGGGGCCGGTGTCGTCGCTGGGCATTCCGTACGAAAAGGGCATGAAGGCCGCGCTCGCCTACAAGGCCGACCTGGGCGGCCGCAAGATCCAGCTGGTGCAGCTCGACGATGCGTCCGACCCCACCACGGCCGCGCGCAACGCACGCAAGATGATCGACGAGGACAAGGTCGACGTCATCATCGGCACGGCCGGTTCGCCCGGCGCGCTGGCCATTGCCGGCGTGGCGCGCGAAACCAAGACGCCGCTGATCTCCATCGCCAACGCCAACCTGCCGGGCGAGGAGGGCGCGTGGATGGTCACGCTGCCGCAGCCCGCACCGCTCATGGTGAGCGCGGTGGTCGAGCGCATGAAGAAGTCGGGCGTGAAGACGGTGGGCTACATCGGCTTCTCCGACGCCTGGGGCGACCTGGTGTACGGCGCGCTGCAAAAGAGCGCCGAGCCCGCCGGCATCAAGATCGTGTCGAACGAGCGCTATGCGCGCGGCGACGCCTCGGTGACCGGGCAGGTGCTCAAGATCGTGGCGCTGCGCCCCGACGCGGTGATCACCGGCACCTCGGGCACGCCGGGTGCGCTGCCGTACCTCGCGCTTTCGGAGCGTGGCTATAAGGGCCAGATCTACGGCATGCACGCGCTCATCAACCCCGACTTCGTGCGCGTGGGCGGTGCGTCGGTCGAAGGCCTGCTGGCCCCCACCGGCCCGGTGATCGTGGCCGAGCAGCTGCCGAACGACAACCCGATCCGCAAGGTGTCGATGGACTTCCGCGCGGCCTACCAGAAGGCCAACGGCGCCCCGCCGACCGACGCCTTCTCGGCCTACACCTTCGATGCATGGCTGGTGTACCTGGACGCCGCCCAGCGCGCGCTCGCCACCAAGGCCGAGCCCGGCACGCCGCAGTTCCGCCTGGCGCTGCGCGACGCCATCGTGAGCACCAAGGAGCTGGTGGGCACGCACAGCGTCTACAACTTCAAGCCGACCGAGCGCTACGGCTCGGACGACCGTTCGCGCGTTGTCGTGAAGCTCGAGAAGGGCCAGTGGAAGCTGGTGCCCTGAACGCCCTCGCGTCGATCCGAT
This sequence comes from Variovorax sp. GW823-FHT04B03, assembly GCF_058796495.1. NCBI lineage: Bacteria > Pseudomonadati > Pseudomonadota > Betaproteobacteria > Burkholderiales > Comamonadaceae > Variovorax > Variovorax sp. GW823-FHT04B03. The sequence goes on along the minus strand of NZ_JBXAIT010000004.1, from coordinate 698,278 downwards.
GAACGCCGCCCACCCCATGCACCCGCTGCTTCGTTCCCTGCGCCGCCGGCGCGCGACCGGCACCGTGCTGTTCGCCGCCGCGCTGCTGGCCGGCTGCGCCGCGACCGCCCCCGGCGGCAGAGGAGAAGTCACCATCAAGCGCGACCGCTACGGCGTGCCGCACGTCTACGCCAGCGACACGCGCGGCCTGTTCCACGGCTTCGGCTATGCCGTCGCCGAAGACCGGCTCTACCAGCTGGAGATGGCGCGGCGCTCGGGCAACGGCAGCGTGGCCGAGGTGCTGGGGGCCGAGTTCGTCGCGACCGACAAGGCCACGCGCTCCAACATCGATCCGGTGTCGATCCGCCGCCAGATCGATGCGCTGAGCGCGGACGACCGCGCCATGTTCGAAGGCTACGCCGCGGGCGTCAACGCGCGCATCCGCGACGTGCTGGCCGACCGCGCGAAGTTGATGCCGCGCGAGTTCATCGACAACGGCTTCGAGCCGGCACCGTGGACCGCCGACGACGTGACCATGGTCTGGATCGGCCTCATCCTCAACCGCTTCTTCGCGGGCACCGCCGAGGTCGCCAACCTCTCGCTGCTCAACCAGCTCAAGGCCGCGCGCGGCGACGTGGCCGGCCTGCAGCTGTACGAGCAGCTGCGCTGGCTCGAAGACCCGACCGCGCCGACCATCGTGCCGCGCGGCAACGCGAACCGGCTGGCGAGCGCCGAGCCCGGCGACGCCGCGCTCGCGCCGGTTTCCGCGCAGGCCGCCGCCGACTTTCGCGCCACGCAGGTCGCCCGCATGGGCCTGGCCGCCACCGAAGGCATGCCCACCGCCAGCAACGCCTGGGTGCTCGGCCCCTCGCGCACCAAGGAAGGCGTGGCCGTTCTGTACAACGGCCCGCAGCAGGGCTTCAACAACCCGTCGTTCGTGCACGGCATCGGCCTGCACGGCGCGGGCTACGACCTCACGGGCCTCACGCCCATCGGCCTGTTGCCGGTGCTGTTCGGCACCAACGGCACCATCGCCTGGGGCTCGACGGTGGGCTCGCTCGACACCAACGACATCTACCAGGAAGAACTGAACCCGACCAACCGCCACGAATACAAGTACGACGGCGCCTACCGCCCGATGACCCGGCGCACCGACGTCATCCGCGTGAAGGGCGCCGCGCCGCAGAGCGTGGACATCTACGCCACGGTGCACGGCTTCGTGCAGAGCTGGGACGTGGACAACGCCCGCGCCTACACCGCGCGCAGCACCTGGCAGGGCCGCGAGGTCGAGACCATGCTGGGCTGGGCGCGTGCCGCGCGGGCGCGCGACTGGTCGGGCTTTCTCGCGCAGGGCGAGCGCGTGGCCGCGTCCATCACCTGGTTCTATGCCGACGTGGCGGGCAACATCGGCGCCGTGGGCCTGGGCCGCATGCCGCGCCGCCCGGCCACGCAGGACATCCGCTTTCCCGCGCGCGGCGACGGCAGCATGGAGTGGCAGGGCAGCCTGCCGTTCAGCGCCAACCCGCGCGCCTACAACCCCGCGCAGGGCTACCTCGCGAGCTGGAACAACCAGATCGCCGAAGGCCTGCGCGCGGACGGCGCGAACTTCTCGCACGTCGACCGCGTGGCCGAAATCCATGCGCAGCTGCAGGGCACGGCCAAGCTGGGCGCCGACGAGGTCTGGCGCGTGAGCCAGGGCGCGGCACTGGCCGACCTGAACGCACGCTACTTCGTGCCGCTCATCGTCGACGCGGCCAAGGGCCTGCCGGCCGGCGACCCCGCGCGCCGCGCGGCCGACCTGCTCGCGAACTGGGACCTGAAGAACCGCGTCGCCCCGGGCGGCGAGGTGTACGACAACCGCGCCACCACCGTGCTGCGCGCCTGGCTGGGTGCGATGTCGCGGCGCCTGCTGGCCGACGACCTGCCGCCGGCCGTGTTCGCGACCTACGCCAACCTCGGCTACCCCACGCTCACGCCGCGCGGTTCGCCGGGCAGCGCACAGCCCGCGGCCGTGGCCAAGCTGCTGTGGAACGCGCTGAGCGGCCCGGCCTCGGGCGTGCCGCAGCGGCACGACTTCTTCAACGGGCAGGACCCGCGCACGATGATGCGCGCCGCGCTGACCGATGCGGTGGGCGAGCTGCGCACCCGCCTCGGGCCCGACATGGCCGCGTGGACCACGCCCGTGGTGCGGCACCGCTTCTCGCGCATCAACGCCATCGGCGTGCCGTGGGCCGGCGCGGGCGACGAGCCCGAGGTCAGCCCCTACATGAACCGCGGCACGCTCAACTACCGCGTCGTGCTGCGCCCGGGCGCGCTCGACATGTGCTCGGTCGCTGCGCCGGGGCAGAGCGGCTTCGTGAGCCCGGCCGGCGTGCGCGACCGCCACTACGCCGACCAGTTGGCGCTGTTCGAGCGCTTCGAATGCAAGCCGGAGCGGCTCACGCCCGCGCAGGTCGATGCCGACCTCGAATCGCGCCGCACCTTGCGCTACTGACCGTCCCTCGTCCCCATTCCAACCCCCGAAGAGGAAGCTCCCATGAAGAAAATCTCCCGCCTTGGCCTCGCGCTGCTGGCCGCCTTCACCGCCGTCGGTGCGGCGGCGGCAGACCTCAAGATCGGCTTCATCAGCTCGCTCTCGGGGCCGGTCGCGGCGCTGGGCGTGCCCTACGAGAAGGGCATCCGCGCGGCCATCGCCGAGCGGCCCGAGATCGGCGGGCGCAAGGTGCAGCTCATCGTGCTCGACGACGCGTCCGACCCGACCACCGCCGGGCGCAACGCGCGCAAGCTGGTGACGGAAGACAAGGTCGACGTGCTCATCGGCACCTCGGGCGTGCCGGGCGCGATGGCCATCGCCTCGGTGGCGCGCGAGCTCAACACGCCGCTCATCTCGCCCACGCCCGTGACCATCCCGGGCGCGGACGGCGCGTGGACCGTCACCGTGTCGCAGCCGTTCCCGCTCATGGTGGCGGGCGTGGTCGAGCGCATGCAGAAGTCGGGCGTGAAGACGGTCGCCTTCATCGGTTTCTCGGACGCGTTGGGCGACCTGGCCTACGACTCGCTCATGAAGAGCGCCGCCACCGCGGGCATCAAGGTGGTGGCCAACGAGCGCTATGCACGCAGCGACTCGTCGGTGGCCGGGCAGATCCTGAAGATCGTCGCGGCGCGGCCCGACGCGGTGTTCGCGGGCAACTCCGGCACGCCGGGCGCGCTGCCCTACCTGGCACTGGCCGAGCGCGGCTACAAGGGCAAGATCTACGGCACGCACGGCCTCATCAACGCCGACTTCGTGCGCGTGGGCGGCACGGCCATCGACGGCCTGCAGGTGCCCAGCGGCCCGGTGCTGGTGGCCGACCAGCTGCCCGAGAGCAACCCCATCAAGAAGGTCGCGATGGGCTTTCGCGCTGCGTACCAGAAGGCGAACGGCGCGGTGCCCACCGATGCGTTCTCGTCGTACACCTACGACGCCTACCTGCTGCTGGCCGACGCGGCCTCGCGCACCAAGGGCGAGCCCGGCACGCCGCAGTACCGCACGGCGCTGCGCGATGCCATCGTGGGCACCAAGGAGCTGGTGGGCACGCACGGCATCTACACCTTCAAGCCCGACGACCGCTACGGCTCGGACCAGCGCGGCGTCGTGATCGTGCAGATGAACAAGGGCCAGTGGAAGCTCGTTCCCTGACCTTGGTCTAACCGAAGCCCACCGCCATGACCGCCTACCGCAACCGCCCCGATCTCGTCGCGGCGCTGGTCCGCGACGACCGGGTGCACCGCGACCTGTACCTCAGCGACGAATTGTTCGCGCTGGAGCAGGAGCGCCTGTTCGCCCGCACCTGGGTCTTCCTGGGCCATGCCAGCCAGGTGCCGGCGGCGGGCGACTTCGTCACGCAGGAGATCGCGGGCCGCCCGCTGCTCATGGTGCGCCAGCCCGACGGCGCGGTGCACGTCATGTACAACCGCTGCGCCCACAAGGGCACGCAGCTGGTGACGGACGAGAGCGGCAACACCGGCCGCTTCTTTCGCTGCCCGTACCACGCGTGGACCTACAAGCTCGACGGCGCGCCGCTGGGCCTGCCGCTGAAGAACGGCTACGAGGGCACGCAGCTCAAGGCCTGCGAGTCGGGGCAGGGGCTGTCGGTGGTGAAGCACGTGAAGGTGTACCGCGACTTCGTGTTCGTGCGCCTCGCGGACACGGGCCCGTCGTTCGAGGACTACTTCGGCGAGGTGCTCGGCGCGCTGGACAACATGGTCGACCGCTCGCCCGAGGGCAAGCTCACCGTGGGCGGCGGCGTGCTGCGCAACATCGTCCATTGCAACTGGAAGATGTACCTGGAGAACATCAACGACACGGTGCACCCGATGTCGACGCACGAGTCGGCCACCAAGGCCGCCGAGGCGCTGTGGGAAGGGCATGCGCCCACCGACCCCAAGCCGATGGCGATGGAGCAGATCCTGCCCTTCGGCTCGGGCTACGAGTTCTTCGACCAGATGGGCGGGCGCGTGTTCGCCAACGGCCACAGCGTGCTGGGCGTGAACTTCAGCATCCATTCCAACTACGCGCAGCTGCCCGAGTACGAGGCCGCGATGCAGGCCGCGCACGGCGTGGAGCGCGCCGCCGACATCCTGCAGCGCTCGCCGCAGAACTCGGTGCTGTACCCGAGCCTGTCGGTCAAGGGCTCGCCGCAGGCCATCCGCGTGATCCGCCCGCTGGCGGCCAACCGCACGCTCGTCGAGGCCTGGAGCTTCCGCGCGGCCGGCGCGCCCGCGCTCCTGTTCGAGCGCGCCATGAGCTACAACCGGCTCGTGTTCTCGCCCATGTCGGTGGTGGCGCACGACGACGTGCACCTGTTCGAGAGCATCCAGAAGGGCCTGCGCGCCGGCGGCAACGAATGGATCAGCCTGCACCGCAACCACGACCCGGCCGAGACGCAGCAGGCCACGGTGACCACCAACGGCACCAACGAGCTGCTCATGCGCAACCAGTTCCGCGCCTGGGCCCGCGCCATGACGCCGGAGGTGGCGGCATGAACGACCCGCGCGACTTCATCGCCCACGAGGCGGCCCTGCTCGACGCGCGCCGCTTCGACGACTGGCTGGCCCTGTTCGCCGACGACGGCCACTACTGGGTGCCGCTGCTCGGCGCGGCGCAGGCCGATCCGTTCTCGCACAACTCGCTGGCGTATGAAGACCGGCTGCTGCTGCAGCTGCGCGTGGAGCGCCTGAAGAACCCGCGCGCGCATTCGCAGCACCCGGCCAGCCACAGCCAGCATGTGCTGCAGCCTTCGCACATCGAGGAAGAGGGCGCCGACGACGTGCGCCTGCGCACGCCCTTTCTCTACATCGAGGCGCGCGGCGACGACCAGATTCTGCTGAGCGGCACCGCCCGCCACCACCTCATTCGCACCCCCACGGGCTGGTCCATCCGCGAGAAGCGCATCGACCTGCTCAATGCCACGCGCGCCTTGCCCGCGATCCAGTTGTTCATCTGAGTTTCTGTTCCTTCCATCCTTCCTCACTGGAGCTACGACATGAAGAACCTGATGCAGACCTTGACGCGCGGTGCCCTCGCCGCGGCGCTGACCGCCTGTGGTGTGGCGAGCGCACTGGCGGCCGACCTCAAGGTCGGACTCAGCGTGTCGCTGTCGGGGCCCAACTCCTCGCTGGGCGTGCCGTACGCCAAGGGCATGCAGGCCGCGCTGGCCTACAAGGGCGAGGTCAACGGCCGCAAGATCCAGCTCGTGGTGCTCGACGACGGCTCCGACCCGACCACGGCCGGGCGCAACGCGCGCAAGCTCATCGAGGACGAAAAGGTCGACGTGCTCATGGGTACCTCGGGCGTGCCGTCGGCCATCGCGATGGCGCAGGTGGGCAAGGAGGCCAAGACGCCGATGATCGGCCTCACGCCCATCCTGCTCGACCCCAACGAGAACCCGTGGGTCATGACGGTGGCGCAGCCCACGCAGCTCATGATCGACTCGGTGGTCGAGCGCATGAAGCGCAACAACGTCAAGACCGTGGGCTACATCGGCTTTTCCGACGCTTGGGGCGACCTGGTGTACGAAGCCCTCATGAAGGCCGCGCCGGGCGCCGGCATCAAGGTGGTGAGCAACGAGCGCTACGCGCGCGCCGACGCCTCGGTGACCGGCCAGGTGCTGAAGATCGTGGCGCTGCGCCCCGACGCGGTGATGACCGGCGGCGCCGGCACGCCGGGCGCGCTGCCGTTCCTGGCGCTGCAGGAGCGCGGCTTCAAGGGCGGCGTGTACGGCCAGCACGGCCTCATCAACCCCGACTTCGTGCGCGTGGTCGGCGCGGCCGGCCAGAACGCGCTCATGCCCACGGGCCCGGTGATCGTGGCCGAGCAGCTGCCGGCCGACTACCCGACCAAGAAGATCGCGACCGACTTCCGCGCCGTGTTCCAGAAGGTCAACAACGCACCCACCAGCGACGCCTTCTCGGCCTACTCGTTCGACGGCTGGCTGGTGTTCGCCGACGCCGCCTCGCGCGCCATGAAGAAGGCCGAGCCGGGCACGCCCGAGTTCCGCGTGGCGCTGCGCGACGCCATCTTCAGCACCAAGGAAGTGGTCGGCACGCACGGCGTCTACACCTTCAAGCCCGGCAGCCTGTACGGCGTGGACGAGCGCGCCCGCGTGATCGTCAAGCTCGACAACGGCCAATGGAAGCTCGCCCCTTGAATCTCCCGTTTTTCTTCACGACAACGACAACGATGACTCCGACAGAGGTTTTTCTATGAACTGGGACGTGGCATTGATCCTCGTCACCGACGGCCTGGCCAACGGTGCCGTCTATCTGCTGGCCGGGCTCGGGCTGGTGCTGATCTTCTCGGTCACGCGGGTGGTGTTCGTGCCGTTCGGCGACATCGCGGCCTTTGCCGCGCTGTCGCTGGCGGCCTTCGAAACCGGCCGCGTGCCGCCGACCATCGGCATGGTCGCGGTGCTGGCCGCGCTGGCGCTGGCCACCGAAATCGGCAGCCTGCTGCGGCGCGGCGAGGCCGCGCGCATCCCGAAGGCGGTGCTCATGTGGGGCGTGCTGCCCGCCATTCCGTGCGTGCTCGCCTGGCTGGCGGCGCGGCCCGGCGTGCCGGTGGCCGTGCACATCGCGGTGGCCGTGCTGCTGGTGGTGCCCATCGCGCCGCTGCTGGCGCGCGTGGTGTTCCAGCCGATCGCCGATGCCTCGGTGCTGGTGCTGCTGATCGTGTCGCTCGCGCTGCACTTTCTGCTGTCGGGCCTGGGCCTGCTGTTCTTCGGACCTGAGGGCTCGCGCACCACGCCGCTCACGAGCGCGGTGTTCACGCTGGGCGACGGCTTCACGGTCAGCGGCCAGGTGGTGCTGATGGTGGGGGCGGCCGTGGTGCTGAGCGGGCTGTTCTTCCTGGTGTTCGAGCGCACGGTGGCCGGCAAGGCGCTGCGCGCCACGGCCGTGAACCGCGTGGGCGCGCGGCTGGTCGGCATCCGGCCGGTGCGCACGGCGCTGCTGGCCTACGGCTGCGCCTCGCTGCTGGCGGGGCTCATCGGCGTGCTGATCGCGCCGGTGACCACCATGTACTACGACTCGGGTTTCATCATCGGCCTGAAGGCCTTCGTGGCCGCGATCATCGGCGGGCTCGTGAGCTACCCGATGACGGCCATCGGCGCGCTGGCGGTCGGCGTGGTCGAGAGCTTCGCGTCGTTCTGGAGCGGCGCGCTGAAAGACGTGATCGTGTTCAGCCTGCTGATCCCGGTGCTCATGCTGCGCTCCTTCATGGCGGCCCATTCGGAAGAGGAAGAAGACGAGGTGGACCAATGAACGGCAACACCAAACGCATGGCGTGGATCGCGGCGGTGATCGTCGTGCTGGCCCTGGTGCCGGCCGTGGCGGGCAGCTTCACGGTCTCGCTGCTGAACGACATCGGCATCGGCGCGCTGGTGGCGCTGGGCCTCGTGCTGCTCACCGGCGTGGGCGGCGCCACCTCGTTCGGCCAGGCGGCCTTCGTGGGCATCGCGGCCTACGCCACGGCGTGGCTCACCACCACGCAGGGCCTGTCGCCGTGGCTGGGGCTCCTGTTCGCGCTGCTGCTCACGGGGCTGTCGGCGCTGGCCATCGGCATGCTCACGCTGCGCCTGGGCGGGCACTTTTTGCCGCTGAGCACCATCGCCTGGGGGCTGTCGATCGCGATGCTGTTCGGCAACGTCGATGCGCTCGGGCGCCACACGGGCCTGTCGAACATCCCGGCGCTGCAGATCGGCGGCTGGTCGTTGGCCGATCCGCGCGCGATGTACTACCTGATCTGGGTCGTGGTCGGGCTGGCCTGCCTGTTCAGCCACAACCTGCTGCAGTCGCGCCCCGGCCGCGCGATTCGCGGGCTGCGCGGCGGCGCCACGCTGCTGGCCAGCGTGGGGGCGGATGCGTACCGCGTGCGGCTGTCGCTGTTCGTCACGGCGGCGCTGTTCGCGGGGCTGGCGGGCTGGCTCTATGCGCACATGAACCGCTTCGTGAGCCCGTCGCCCTTCGACGTGCGCGCCAGCATCGAGTACCTGCTGATGGCCGTGGCCGGCGGGCTCGGGCAGCTGGCGGGTGCACTGGTGGGCGCGGCGCTGGTGCTGGTGTTGAAGAACGGCCTACAGGACGTGCTGCCGATGCTCACGCAGCGCGCGGGCCAGCTGGAGGCCGTGGCCTTCGCGGCGCTGTTCATCCTACTGCTGCACTTTGCGCGCGGCGGCGTGATGGGCCTGCTGCGGCGCTGGACGCGCCGGCGTGCCGCGCCGCAGGGCGCCTCGCGCTACACCGGTGCGCCGGTCGAGCCGCTGCCGCACCGGCAGCTGCCGGCACGCGGCACGCAGGTGCTGTCGGTCAACGGCGCCGTGAAGCGCTTCGGCGGGCTGGTGGCGGTGAACGACGTGAGCTTCGACGTCAAGGCGGGCGAGATCATCGGCCTCATCGGGCCCAACGGCGCGGGCAAGTCGACCATGTTCAACCTGCTGACCTGCACGCTGCCGATGAGCGCGGGCCAGGTGCGCTTTCTCGAGCACGACATCGCCGGCATGCCGCAGCGCGCGGTGGCGCGGCTCGGGCTGGCGCGCACCTTCCAGCACGTGAAGCTGCGCCCGCACATGAGCCTGCTGGACAACGTGGCGCTGGGCGCGCACTCGCGCACGCGCTCGGGCATCCTGAAGGCGGGCCTGCGGCTCGATCGCACAGAAGAAAGCCAGATCCTGCAGGAGGCGCAGCGCCAGCTCGACCGCATCGGCCTGGGCGACCGCGCGCACGAGCTCGCGGGCAGCCTGCCGCTGGGCACGCAGCGCATTTTGGAAATCGCACGCGCGCTGGCCGCCGACCCCGTGCTGCTGGTGCTCGACGAGCCCGCGGCCGGCCTGCGCCGCAAGGAAAAGATGGCCTTGGGCGACCTGCTGCGCAAGCTGCGCGAGGAGGGCGTGACCATCCTGATCGTCGAACACGACATGGACTTCGTGATGAAACTGGTGGACCGTTTGGTGGTGATGAACTTCGGCTCCAAGCTCGTGGAGGGCGTGCCGTCGGCGGTCCGCGCGGACGAGCGTGTGCAGGCGGCTTACCTGGGGAGCGTTGTATGACCGCGATGCTGGAGATCGGGGACCTGCATGTGTCGTACGGGCAAGTGGAGGCGGTGCGCGGCGTGTCACTCGACGTGCAGCGGGGCCAGATCATCTCGGTGATCGGCCCCAACGGTGCGGGCAAGACCACGCTGCTGGCCGCGGCCATGGGCCTGCTGCCGTGCAAAGGAACGCTGCGCTTCGAAGGCGAAGACCTGCAGGGGCTCGATGTGGAGTCGCGCGTGGAGCGCGGCCTGTGCCTCGTGCCCGAGCGGCGCGAACTGTTCGGCGAACTCACCGTGCTCGACAACCTGCAGCTCGGCGCCTACGCCAAGCGGCTGCGGGGCGATGCGATGAAGAAGCAGCTGCAGTCGGTGTACGACCGCTTTCCGCGCCTGGCCGAGCGCCGCGCCCAACGCGCCGACACGCTCTCGGGCGGCGAGCGGCAGATGCTGGCCGTGGGCCGCGCGCTCATGTCGGCGCCGCGCCTCTTGATGCTCGACGAGCCCAGCCTGGGCCTGGCGCCGCTGATCGTGCGCGACATCCTCACCATCGTGCGCAAGCTGCGCGACGACGGCGTGTCGATCCTGCTGGTGGAGCAGAACGCACGCGCCGCGCTCGAAAGCTCGGACGAAGGCTACGTGCTGGAAACGGGCGAGATCGCGCTCTCGGGCGCGTCGGCCGAACTGGCCAGCGACCCGCGCGTGCAGGCCACCTACCTCGGCGGAGGCACGCACGATGACGAGTGACCCGCGCGCGGTGCCGCCGGCGCAACGCACGCTGCCCGCCATGCTGCAGCGGCAGGCGGCGCTGTTCGGCGCCCGCCCGCTGCTGCGCATCGCAGGCCGGCAATGGACGCATGCCGACGCGGCCGATGCGGCGGCCACGCGCGCCGGTGCGCTCGCGCAGCATGGCGTGGCGCGCGGCGACCGCATCGCCGTCATGTGTGGCAACCGCATCGAGTTCCTCGACACTTTTCTCGGCGCGGGCTGGCTCGGCGCCTCGGTCGTGCCGGTCAACACCGCGTCGATGGGGCCGCAGATCGAATACTTCCTCGCGAACAGCGAGGCGAAGCTGCTGGTGATCGAGGCGGGCTTTCTCGATCGGCTGGCCACGGCCGACCTGGCCCGCACGGAGCTGCGCGAGGTGTGGGTGGTCGGCGAGGCCGAAGCGCCGTGGACGCCGCCCGCCGGCGTGCGCGCGTCGGCCTACCCGCCGGGTGCGCAGGCCTTGCCGCCCGCCACGGTGCAGCCGGGCGACCCGCTCGCCATCCTCTACACCTCGGGCACCACGGGCCCGGCCAAGGGCGTCATCTGCCCGCAGGCGCAATACTTCTGGTGGGGCGTGAACAGCGCCGAGGTGCTCGGCGTCGGCCGCGACGACGTGCTGTGCACCACGCTGCCGCTGTTTCACATCAATGCGCTCAACACCTTCGCGCAGGCCGCGCTCACCGGGGCCGAGGTGGTGTTCGAGTCGCGCTTCTCCGCCTCGGGCTTCTGGCCGGCGATGCGCGCCAACGGCGCGACCGTGGTCTACCTGCTCGGCGCGATGGTGCCGATCCTGCTGGCGCAGCCCGAAGGCGAGGGCGAGCGAAATCACCGCGTGCGCACCGGCCTCGGGCCCGGCGTGCCCGCGGCGGCGGGTCAGGCCTTCCAGGCGCGCACGGGCGTGGCGCTGCTCGAAGGCTACGGCTCGACCGAAACCAACTTCGCGATCGCCACCGCGCCTGATTCGCCGCGCGGCGGCGTCATGGGCTGGCTGCGCCCCGGCTTCCAGGCCTGCGTGGCCGACGAAGACGACGTGCCGCTGCCGCCCGGCGAGGCCGGCGAGCTGCTGCTGCGCGCGGACGAGCCCTATGCCTTTGCCAGCGGCTACTTCCACATGCCCGAGAAGACCGTCGAGGCCTGGCGCAACCTGTGGTTCCACACGGGCGACCGCGTGGTGCGCGATGCCGACGGCGCGTTCCGCTTTGTGGACCGCATCAAGGACGCGATCCGCCGGCGCGGCGAGAACATCTCGTCCTTCGAGGTCGAGCAGGTGCTGCTGAGCCACCCCGGCGTGGCCTCGTGCGCGGTGTACCCCGTGCGCTCCGAGCTGGCCGAAGACGAGGTGATGGCCGCGCTGGTGGCGCGCGAGGGCGTGGCCATCGACCCGGCCGAGCTGGCGCGCTTCTGCGAAGGCCGGCTGCCGTACTTCGCCGTGCCGCGCTACATCGACCTCTTGCCCGACCTGCCGCGCACCGAGAACGGCAAGGTGCAGAAGTTCAAGCTGCGCGAGCGCGGCGTGGGGCCGCAGACCTGGGACGGTCGGCCCGCCAAAGCCGGATGACGCACGCCACCGCGCTTCCACTGGCAGGGCGCGTGGCCTTCGTGACCGGCGCAGGGCAGGGGCTGGGCGCGGCCATCGCGCGAGGGCTGGCGCAGGCCGGTGCGCGCGTGGCGCTGGCCGACATCGACGAAGCCAACGCCCAGGCCGTTGCCGCCGAGGTGAATGGCCTCGCGCTGCCGCTCGACGTGCGCGACGAGCAGGCCTTCGGCGACCGCTTCGCGCAGGCCGTGGCGCACTTCGGCGCGGTCGACATCCTGGTCAACAACGCGGCGCGCACGCCGACCACCTCGCTGTGGGACATCACGCCCGCCGAGTGGGACGACGTGCTCGCCATCAACCTGCGCGGCAGCTTCTTCGGCTGCCGCATCGCCGGAAGGCACATGCGGGAACGCGGCGCGGGCCGCATCGTCAACCTGGCCTCGCTGGCCGGGCAGCAGGTCAGCAGCGCCACCGGCGTGCACTACGCGGCCAGCAAGGCCGGCCTGCTGGCGCTGACGCGTGCCTTTGCGCAGGAGCTGGCGCCGCACGGCGTGACCGTGAATGCGCTGGCGCCCGCGGCCATCGACAGCCCCGCGCTCGCTGCGCTGCCACCCGAGCGGCAGCAGGTGCTGAAGGCCGGCATCCCGCTCGGCCGCTTCGGCCTGGCCGACGAGGTGGCCGCCGCCGTCGTCTACCTGGCCTCGCCGGCCGCGGCCTTCATGACCGGGGCGACGCTGGACCTCAACGGCGGCCGTTTCATGCGGTAGCACCCCGGCGGTGCGCAAATGGCTAAAATGATTCAGAACTAAACCATTCAGGTATGCACACAAATTCGCTCACTGGCCGTCATGCCCTCGTCACCGGCGCCGCTCGCGGCATCGGCGCAGAGATCGCCCGCACCCTCGCTGCCCAGGGGGCCGTGCTGACCTTGCTGGGCCGCGATGCGCAGGCCCTGCAGCGCGTGGCCGAGACCCTGGCGGGCAGCGGCCACGGCGTGGTGGCGGCCGACGTGGCCGACCCGGAGGCTGTTCAGTCGGCCTTCGCGCAGGCGCGGGCCGAACGCGGGGCGGTGACCGTGCTGGTCAACAACGCGGGCGCCGCCGAGAGCGCGCCGTTCCTGAAGACCTCGGTCGAGCTGTGGCAGCGCATGCTGTCGGTCAATCTCACCGGCAGCTTCCTGTGCGCGCAGGCCGCGCTGCCCGACATGCTCGACGCCGGCTGGGGCCGCATCGTCAACATCGCCAGCACGGCGGGCCAGAAGGGCTACGCCTACGTGTCGGCCTACACCGCGGCCAAGCACGGCGTGATCGGCCTCACGCGTGCGCTGGCGCTCGAAGTGGCGCGCAAGGGCATCACCGTGAACGCCGTGTGCCCGGGCTACACCGACACCGACATCCTGCGCAACAGCGTCGCCAACGTGGTCGGCAAGACCGGCCGCAGCGAAGCCGATGCGCTGGCCGAGTTCTCCAGCGTGAACCCGCAAAAGCGCATCGTGCAGCCGGCCGAAGTGGCCGACGCCGTGCGCTGGCTGTGCGGCGAAGGCGCCGCCTCGGTCACGGGCCAGTCGATCTCCGTTTCCGGAGGAGAAGTCACATGAGTCGCAACGATGCCTCCCACGCCGTGCTGAGCGACGCCGAAGAACTCGGCCACGAAGCCCGCGCCGGCCATGAAGACCACGCCATGCTCAAGCTGTGGCTGCGCATGCTCGCGAGCACCACGCAGATCGAGGCCGAGATCCGGCGCCGGCTGCGCGAGCGCTTCGGCATTTCGCTGGCGCGCTTCGACTACATGGCCCAGCTGTACCGCTACGAAGACGGCCTGAAGATGCGCGTGCTCTCGCGCTACCTGATGGTCACCGGCGGCAACGTCACCGGCCTGACCGACGAACTCGAGCGCGAAGGCATGGTGGCGCGCGCGCCCAGCCCCGACGACCGCCGCGCCTGGATCGTGAGCCTCACGCCCGAAGGCCGCAACGCCTTCGAAGCCATGGCCACCGAGCACGAGCAGTGGATCCTCGAGATGTTCTCGGGCCTGGACATGAAGACCGTCAAGCAGATGCACAACCAGCTCGGGTTGCTGCGCGTGCACGTGATGCGCGGCGACGGCGCGGTCGAGGACCGCGCATGAGCGGCGAGGGCGGTGGTGTGGAGTTCCAGCGCCCGCGCCTGATCCGATTTTCCGACTGCGACCCGGCGGGCATCGTCTTCTATCCGCAGTACTTCGTGATGCTCAACGGCCTGGTCGAAGACTGGGTGAGCGAGGGGCTCGGCGTGGGCTACCACGCACTGATCGGCGAGCGCCGCGTCGGCCTGCCGACCGTGAAGCTCGACGCCGACTTCCGCGCCGTGAGCCGCATGGGCGACCGCGTGATGCTCGGCCTCTCGGTGGCGCAGCTGGGCTCGCGCTCGATCACGCTGTTGTTGCGTTGCTTCGAGCCCACCTCGGGCGAGGTGCGCATGCAGGTGCGTCAGGTGCTGGTGACGACCTCGCTCGACACCCACCGCGCCATCGCCGTGCCGGACGACATGCGCGCGGCCATCCTGCGCGATGCGCCGGCGTTGGCTGCTGCCGAGCCCGCTGGCAAGGCCTGAAGGCCTGAGCAAGGCTAGGGCGCCGGCGCAGCGCCGTCGGCAGGCTCCAGCGCCTTCTTCTCCAGCGCGTGCTTCTTCAGCCAGCCGCTGAGTTCCCGCTTTCCCTTCGCATTGGCCTGTCGCCACGCGTCACGCGCGGCGGCCACGAAGCGCTCTTCCGCCGCATCGGGCGGTGCTTCTGAAGACGCAGTGTTGTCTTCGTCGAGCCAGCCGGCGGCCACGTCGCAATGCCGTTCGATCTGCCGTGCGAGCTTGTCGCCGATGGGCCGCGCACTCTTGATCTGGCTCCACATGCTCGGAGAGATTTCGAGCTTGCGCGCGAACGCCTGGTCGAGCCCCTTGGCGGGCAGGCCCGCCGCGACGGCGTCCTCGAGAAAGCGGCGATGCAGCACAAGCGCATTGCGGCGGCGCGCGACGGTGGTATGGGGCACTGTTCAAAAACAACAACAAGACAAGAAAAGATTGTCCCGGTTGTTGACGTCGCCGTAAACACTCTTTACAGTTGCCTCCAATTCACGGCACAAGCCGTCCCTTTTTTCCAACCCCTTACAGCCGACAGCGGCAATTTTTGACCAGGAACCATCGTGAACACCGCACTGACCCTCACCAGCCATCGACCCGCTTCGGGCCGACCGCTCGTGCGCGTCGGGTTCTGCCATGGTTTCGACATGCCGTCGCCCCTGTCGTTGTCTTCGCATCTGAACACCGCGTACGCCGCCAAAGCCGCAGCCCGTCTGCGCGTGGGTGGTCAGTTCGAGGCTCATCAGGTGCCCCCGGGTGGAGGTCGCGCGTAGGCGCGCATCTCTCAAGCTCTCTCGCAAAGAGGCCCGGACACCGCAAGGTTCCGGGCCTTTTTGTTTTTGCCGCTTTTCCATTTCGGGTGTGCCTTCACCCCACCGCCAGAAATTGCCGCGTCGACGGTCTGGCGGGATGTGCATGAGTTGATCACTCCTGTGCAGCGACGTTCGACGGGGCCGCGCCCAGCGCGCGGCCCGTCGCGTGAGGACACAACCGAAATGGAAGCGCGGCAGGCTTCTTTTGTTTTTCTTCCGTGTGTGGCGCAGCCTGGTAGCGCATCTGGTTTGGGACCAGAGGGTCGCAGGTTCAACTCCTGCCACACGGACCACACCCGAGCGGGACCGGGCCATGCCAACGCGTGGCCCGCCCGCGGAAACCGGCCGCAAAGATAGGGCGGCGCCGGAACCCGTCACCGGACATTTTTCAAGTCATTACTTTCTTTTTTCGTTACCCACCAAGGAGGCCCTCATGCGCAAGCGCAACACACCGATCCGGATGATCGCCGTGCACCCGGCGCCGCTGCCGCGCAGGCACATGGTGTGGTCGCTGGCCCAGCGCTTCGGCGTGGGGCTCGGGCCGCGCTACGTGGCCGATCGCGCATCGGCATTGCCGGGCGGCAGCGAGGCGTCGCTCGACAGCCTCGACCTCGACCAGCGCGTGCGCGCGTCGGGCGAGTGGTAGCAGCTCAGCACTGCTCGTTTTCTGTTTCTTCTTTTCAATGGTGCGTGTAGCTCAATGGCAGAGCCGCGGGTTGTGGTCCCGCTGACAACGGTTCGACTCCGTTCGTGCACCCCATCCGTTCAACACAAGCCATCGCCGCGAAGGGAGGCGATTCGTCATGCATTCACACGTCCTGCAACTCGATATTCAGGGCACGCCGCAAGCCTGGATCTCGCTGGAGCAGGCGGTGTTGCGCTACGCCACCGGCAACGTGGCCTGGGAAGACGGCGCTCTGCCGCTGGCCACGCTGCGCGGCGGCTTCAACGTGGCGCGCGGTGTGCAGTCGCGCATCGACGTGGCGCCCATCATCGCGCTGCGCGGTGCGTCGAAGATCAACCTCTTCGACGTCGTGCCCGGCGTGACCAAGGCCAAGCTGCTGCGCCGCGACCGCCACACCTGCGCCTACTGCGCACAGGTGTTCGCCGACCGCGACCTGCAGTGCGAACACGTCATGCCCGAGTCGCGCGGCGGCCCGTGGAGCTGGACCAACCTTGTCAGCGCCTGCGCCGTCTGCAACAACCGCAAGGCCGCGCGCACGCCCGAAGAAGCGGGCATGCCGCTGGTCTACCTGCCGTACGTGCCGAGCCGCTTCGAGAACTTCCTGCTCGAAGGCCGCAACATCCGCGCGGACGTGCACGAATGGCTGGCCAGGCGCCTGCCGCGCGGCTCGCGGCTGCAGTAGCGCCATGCGCACAAAGAGAAAAGCCCGCTGCCCGTTGGATCAACGGACAGCGGGCTTTGCCTTGTGCGGCTCGCGGTGAGCGAGTGAGTGAATCAGTGGAGGCGTGGGCGGCTTGCTTGTTTGCTTGCTTGTGTTCAGCGCCCCGCGCCGAAGAAGCTGTAAGCCACTGCTGTGGCTGCTGCGAGCCCGCCGAGCAAGATAAAGAGCACCTTCGTCGTACGGCGAGGGCCGCGCCGTGAACGGACCCAATGCTCCGGCCCGATCAGATCGATCGGAACCGTGGGTTTGCCTATGTCGGATGCCTTTTCCATGCCAAGAAATATAGCGCAGGCGCCAAGGCAAGAAGTTACAACGGCTTTTTGGCCCCATCGCACCGTGGCCGCTTGCCGACACCAGACAGAAACGTGTGAAATATTCCTCATGAACCAACAAATCATTCTCGAGAGCCTGGTCCGAGCCCTGGAGAGCTGGGTCCGCAACGCCTCCGCAGCCGAGCTGTGGCGCGTGCACCGCGAGGGCGGCCTGGGCGCATCGATCCGCACCGAAGGCGAGAGCGTCGTGCACGTGCGCATCGCGCTCGACGGCCCGCCCGATGCGCTGTCGGGCATCGGCAAGACCGACGGCCGCCTGCCCATGACCGAAGCGTTCAGAGGCGCCAACGGCGAAGCAGGGTGGGGCACCCCGCCACCGCAAGGCAGCGCCGAGCGTGAGCAGTGGTTTCTGTCGAGCGACGTGGCGCAAGAGCAGGCGCGGCAGTACCTGCTGGCGGAGGTGGTGGCGCGGCGGGATGCGTTGGTGCAGCGGGTGGAGGCGTGGGCCGCGGGGGCTGGTTAAGGCAGGCGAGCGGCTCGCAGCGCGATTGCCTTCGCGTGCGCGACTACAAGTCGACGCGAGTCCTCATTTGTTCACCGTGAGAGGCTTCCGCTGACGCGCTTCTCTCCCTACATTTGAACGACCGCCGCGCCTCACGGCGGGACATCGATGCACACCGCAGCGATGTCGATGTGAGGCACAAAAGGCGACGGCCGGGGTGCGCTAACACCCTGACCGTCTGACCAAGTGACGTGCAAAACCTCGGAAAGGACGCACACCAAATGGCTGATCAAATTATCGCCGGGCAAACCACGCCCGAATCCCACGACGCGAACCACCAGCCGGACGCGTCAGACATTCTTGAGAACAAGCTGACCCAACTGCAATCTCTGCTGAGTTGCTGCTATGGGGATGAGGGGGCGTGGTTTGATGCGATCGGGGCGTCGCATCGAGACAAAATCATGTGGATTGCGGCGGATCTCGCCGAAGACGCTGCCAAGCTATTCCAGAGGGTAGCGATGGTCAGGCACAACCAATCGCCAAGTAGCGACATCGGCTTCGCCAACTGCGTGCGACGAACATCGGAATGCGCCGAAAGCTCGCCACATCAAGACGCGTGAAGAAAGCGCGTTCGATGGAATGACAGATAGGCTTGATGGGCATCAGCCATCCAGCGCAGCCGCATGCCGGGGAGGATGCCCAGACGCTGCAATACCTCCTGAGTCAGTGAAGGCGATGCCATAAGCGTTCCTTCCTCATCGAAGGTGACTAGAAAACGGTCAAACACGGCGTCGAGATTGGCAACAAGCAAGAAGCCGTTAAACACATCAAGCCTTTCAGTATCCGATGTGCACTCGGACCATGGCTTGGCGTGGCTGGCTCGCAGAACCGCGGGCACTGTCACCCCTGTGACGGAGCAGGCTCCGCCCCAGTATTCGAGCATGGCGCTACGAAACTTGGCTTGTCCCACGCGCTGGCGAACGAGCCGTTCTACTTCCGTCCCACTAATGCCGGCCGGCAACTGGGCCAGCTCGGCCATCACGGCGGTTTGGTAATCCTGAGTCGCCTGGTTCGGCAGTGCTTGAGATAGATTGGCCGCCCGCCGTAACAGCAAGGCGAGTTCGGCTTCTGTGGCCGCTGCAAAGCCACTCACCCCTGCTGTGGAAGGTCCAAATGAGCGTTGCAGCTCCGAGAGCAAAGCAGGCGTAGTGGCCTGAAAGAGGACATCAAAGCTACCTACCGTGGACACCGACACCATGGCCCGAGTCCGATGACGAGCCGAGGCAACCGTCACCGCTTCGGCGTCGTGCGCAAGCACATGTTCGAAGCCATTGTCGTGACCGATCTTCTCGATCAGAGCGCGTTGGAGCGGACTCATGGGGAATCTGTCAAACCAATCGCTGCTTGTCGCTCGTCTGAAAACCGACGACCAAACAGTAATTCCTTGTCGGAGCTGGGATCCAGCGTCAGACACACAGCCCTGTTCTGCAGATTGACCGGCGGTGGCGTAGTGGTGGTCACGATGTACTGGAACGGTGGCTCGCGGCCTGCGTATTGCTCTCTTTGTAGGAGGTCGATCAACGAAAGGAAATTCTCGTACAGCCCTGTACTCATGTCTGCCTCCCTGGGGCAGTCGTGGATGAATAGACCGGGTAGTGCGCTTTCCGGCCTGGGGCTATCCAGCATGCAGGCGACGTCACCCAGCAGCACTTCCAGCACGCGATAGGCTTCGCCGCCGCGCAGGGACAAGCGAAAGGGCCGATTCTCGTCACGAGGGTCGAATGAGCCGAAAGCACCTTCGGGAAGTAGCTGGCGCGTCAGACCATCCGTGATGTGTGCCAGTGCCTTTTCCCGTTCAGACCGGTCTTGTTGCAGCACGGTGAACTGAGTACGCACACGATTCAGTTCCTGTTCGATTTGCGCGCTGTTCTTCAGAGAGGAATCGATGGCCGCCTGCGCCTGAGTGGAGCCTGCCGTGTGCTCCCAGCGATTGAGTTCATCCAGAAGGTCCGGCCACTTGTTCGCTTCGATTTCGGCAGTTCGTTTGGCGAGACGGGTTTTCTTCTGGGCGGCCTCCAACAATTCAGCTTGGCCTCTCATCAGGTTGATCTTCGCATCCAACTCGTTCTTGCGCGCGAGTGCTCTGCTGGCTCGACTGGCTGAGTCCGCCATTGCTTGTTGTAGGTTGCGTTTGTCGCGCGCATCGCGCAAGCTCGCAAGTTCCAGCTTGCTGATTTCCGCTTGGACATGCTGGCACTGCGAGAAGAGCACGTTGCCTTCCTCGCAGGGACCAGCCAGTTGCCTGAGTTTCAACAGCTGGGCTCCGATGGAGCGAAAGGCCTCCTCATCGCCGCGCCTG
Organism: Variovorax sp. GW823-FHT04B03; assembly: GCF_058796495.1. NCBI lineage: Bacteria > Pseudomonadati > Pseudomonadota > Betaproteobacteria > Burkholderiales > Comamonadaceae > Variovorax > Variovorax sp. GW823-FHT04B03. The sequence continues at coordinate 678,466 of NZ_JBXAIT010000004.1, read as the reverse complement.
GCAGCGTCGGCGAGTTCGTATTCGGCCTTCACCTTGTCCTGCTCGTTGTGGAGAAGCTTCAAGCTCGCGCGCAAATCGGCAACGGCTTGATCGGCGTCTTCCTGTCTGGCGTCCCACTGCGCCAAGCGGGATGCGGCTTCCTCATTCGCCGCCTTGATGCGCTGCTCCACGGAGTCGTCAAAAAGATCATTTGCACGAACGGGCAAGTCCTCCGGGAGCTTGCCTTTTGCTCGCAGGCTCGACTCGATGCGACGCCGGATTAACACAGGCTCCTGAAGAAGCTCGTCTGTCTTCTTCTCCGCCTGCTCCAGATCGTGCTCCAGCGTTGCCAGCCGATTCATGAGATGCAACTCAGTCTGTTCCAGCAATCCCAATACGGCCCGCATGACGATCGGTGGATCTTGTCGGCTTCGCTGCAACTGTGCTCCTTCGCCATCTCTCCACGCGAAGAAGGACTTGAAGCGCGAACCCTGATCCCGGCTGATCCACGCTAGCACATGCTTCCATTCGATAACTTGGCCCGTCTCCGGAATGCTTCGCGGGGATACGCGGTCCATCATGTCGTCGGCGATTTTCTTCATAAACGCTCGATCGCCGTATTCCGGTGCACGGGTCCAAATGTCCGCGGTGTCATCACCCGCGCAGGCCACGCCTTCCTTGTGACCGTTGAAGTAGCGGCACAGCGTGAAAGGCTGGCCGTCCACGTGCAAGACGGCGACAACGCCCCCTTGCGCAAACTCGCCAAAAAGTTCGTCGCGCAGTTCTGTCACCGCTTTGGAAGGTTCGCCAAGGCAGAAACGCAGCAGCAGGCATAGGGAGGTCTTACCGACGCCGTGACCGGCGGCGCGTATCCCTTGTGCACTGCCTGCCGCAGGCTCTTTGGCCCACACCAGATTCAGGCCGCGATGAAAAGGGATGGTGCGGAAGATATGCGCTTCATCGGGCTCACTGAAAATGTCCAAGCGTTCGAACCAAAGACGCGGATGGCGTCTGTCGGTGGGCAAGTGCTGGGTCAGTTCGTCCATCGCGCTGCTCCTGTCGTCACGCTCGTTTCACTGATGGGACCGTGGCCGGTGTCTCGTTGATTGCGGCGGCGTTGGACGAGGCTTTTGCTGCGGCTTGCGCCAACACTGCTGCGATGCGGACCGTGTCATCGTCCAGCAGCACATGAGTGGGTACGGCGGCACCGGGCATGGCGACAAGCAGGTCTGCCTGCGATTCAAACCGGATCACGCCCACGGATTCCAGGTGGCGGAGCCAGGCGTGAGTGCGGTCGCCAGCGAGCCGGGACGCGTCGAAGATGGAAGGATGGCGACGCTGGTATTCAGCGACGATGTCGATACCCTGCGCATCGGCGAACGTGCCGAGCAATGTACTTTGACCGGCCAGTGATAGCGCATCCGTCAAATGGCGGCGCGGCGAACTTCCCCGCTGCTGAACCATCGCGAGCAGCAGGCCAAGCAGTCGCGCATCGATCTCGTCTTTGACGATGCCGTGAGTGGAATAGGTGGGCTGTGTCTGCTGGCCTGGTGGCGGGTTTAGGAGGCTGATGTAGGGCTCGTCATTCGCTTTGGCAAGCGCCATGCGGTCGAACTCGCGCAGCACCAGCTTCCCCGTGCGGTATTCGCCGAAATCCCTTAGCTCCTTGTTCTTGAGCACTCTGAAAGTTTCTGAGGGGTAGTCTGCGCCCATCACGTCGGCGGGATCAAGGATGTAGCGCAGTTCGTCGCGCTCCAAATCGTAGAGCCTGGCGTAAAAGGCGTCGAGTTCGGCGCGCAGCACGGCGCGCCGCTCAGAGTTGAAAGCGAAGGGACCGCCGGTGTAGCCCAAGTCTTGAGCCCATCGCGCCAGATCGTGTGCGGTGTAGGTGAGTTCCAGCACGCGCGAGACGATGAAGGCAAGGTCGGCGTCGGTGTACTGATCAGGACGAAGTACGGGGAATTGCTTGAAGTAGGAGTAGGTCAAGTGGGTGCCACCGACTTTGACACGGGCAGCAAAGTCAAGCACCAGCGATCCAAAGTTACCAAGCAATGCCGCCGCCCGTTTAGGCTCCTGCGTGGTAGTAAATATGGGCATGGTGTGCCCCACCCCCACCATAGGTATTACTGTCGCAATGACGGTGCGAATCTTTTCAACGCCAGTGATGTCGCGCCACCCCATTAACCAACTGCTTGTCCAACCTTTGTCGACAAGGCGCTGCTCTACTTCCGATTTCTTGACCCAGTATCTAGGCGTCGCGTCATAGGATGGGGCGGCCTTCTCTGCCTCGATGACGTCGCGACTTTCACCATCGGACATGTACGTAGCCCAGCGGTGATCAAACTGGTGAATCATCTTGGCTTCATACAATGGCAGCAGGTCCACGCCGGGCGCATCGGCGAAAAGCTGGCTGTCGCTCGTCATGTTGAATAATCCTTGCGAGAAGCTAATGCCCCAGGGGTTGCCACCGGGCCGGTTCTCGTCGATCAGCACCGGCGAGGCTTGGTAGAGCTTCTTTGTAAGTTCGGCATCGCTTTGGCTGCGGAAAATGGGGCAGGTGAGCGTGTTCGGATTGAGCCGTCTGAACTCATCAGCGGTCAACTGGAAGCGGCGCCGTTCATCATGAATTTGTATGGGTTGCCGAGCGAAAAATACAAAGTCCGCTTGATCAGTTGTGCCAAGTGTCAAAAGACAAAAACGGAAAGCATGATGCACCGCGGGGAAAATGAACTCTTCGTTTTCGAACGAACGAATGCTCACCAACCGTTGTCGTCGAATGAGGTCTGAAAAGTACCCCTTCGTACTGTCGTCCGTAGCAATGCCCGCTGGCACGATGAAACCCGCGCGGCCCCGTGCATGCGTGAGCTGGCTGATGGTCTCAGCAAAAAGCGGATAGGTGTTTAGCTTGCCGACCGCAGTAAGAGGATAGCGCCCGGATTCGCGAAAGAAGTTGTTGGCCGCTGCGATGCGCTGACTCTCAGCAACATAGATCGTCCACAAGCGCGGATCATCCAGGGGCAGAGCTGCAATCGCGCGTTTGCGTTTTTCGCCTGTCAACGCGGCGATGTACGGTGCACGCGTTGCGAAGAACTCTTCTTCACCCATCTGTGTCACCTCCCACGGCGGATTGCCCAGTACGCAATCAAACCCTCCCGAGGCAAACACCTGTGGGAAGGCCAACGGCCAGTGCAGCACGCGGGCCTGGCGACAGGCGGCTTGGGCGGCGACGAGGGCTCCCTGCTGGTCCGCCGGCAAGGCGCTTTCTTGCAGCGTGAGGTAAATCGTGGCGGTGGTTGGTACGCTGTCTTGCGCACCACTCGCTTTGGGCAGCAAGTAGGCGCCTAGTAGCAGATCGGCGGCCTGAGCCAACCGGCCAGTCTGCGCCTGCTGTAAGAAAGCCCGATATGCGGTTTCCTTGGCGGCGATCTCGGCGGTGGTGTTTTCGGGCAGCGCTTCAATGGTTTGCAAGCCTGCTAGGCCGCTGTCGCTCTGGTGAGTCACGTCGAGCTGGCCAAAGGCCTGGGCAGTGCGCTTCTTTTCCAGATCCTTGAGGGCGGCGGCGTTGGCCTTGGCCAGTTGCTTACACGTCTCCTTGTCGTCACCAGAAAGCGGCTTGAACGCGTCCTTGGCGATGCCGCGTTCCAGGGCCTTCAGGTCGGTCAGGCCCAAGAGCGCGTCGCCCACCTGCAGGTGGTGGTCCAGGAAGCCCAGGGGGCGGCCTTCCTCGAAACCTTCCAACCACAGGGCAGTGCGGGCGAGTTCGATGGCCATGGGGTTGCGGTCCACGCCAAAGATGCAGTGGGCGATGACCTCACGTAGGGCATGGCGGTAGTCTTGAGGCTTGACGGCGCCTTCCTGGCCGCCCTGCACAGCGCGCAGTTGTGCCAGCTTTTCCGCCAGTCGGCGTGCCGCGGCCAGCAGGAAGTGGCCGCTGCCGCAGGCGGGGTCGATGACGCGGATCGCGAGGAGGGCGTCAATAGGGCTGACCGGTTGAGCGGCCAGGCGCTGCTCGATGACCGGGTCCAGCGCGGACTTGATGAGCTCCTGGACCAGCGCATCGGGCGTGTAATAGCTGCCGGTGAGCTTACGAGCGTTGCCGGCGGTACTGCCTTCGGAAGTGAGGCCCACGAAGCCGAAAGTGCGTGCCGGCAGGTCGATACTCGGTACTAGTTCCAACAGGCTCTCGTACACGCTGCCCAGTTCTTCCGGACCCATGTTGCGGTAGTCCACCGGGGCGAAGGTGCTGGCTCGGCCCTGCCCGGTACTGGCCCAGCGCAATTGCTGCATGGCGGCAAGCAGGTGAGTATTGGCTAGGCTGGCCGCATCTAGGTCGGGGCACTGGCTGGTCGCGAACAGGCCGCCCAACGCGGGCAGCGCCAGTCGTGGCTCACCTTCGGCCAAGCCGCGGAACACGATGAGGATGGCCTGCCAGTGATCGTCAAAGCGGGTACGGGCGCGGCGCTTGAGGCAGCGCTCGCGCAGGCGAGCCAGGGCGTAGCCCTCGGCATATGCGCGGCGGGAAGCCATGGCGGCAGGGCTGTCGTCCTGCGGATGCAGCAGCCCGCGCTCTTCCACGCTGAAGACGAAGATCAGGCGGTAGATGAGGCGCAGCAGTTGCTGGAAGTAGGCGTCTTGGCTAAGCGTGCCATCGTGCAGCGCGGTACGCAGTGCATCGTTGGCCGGGTGCAGCAGGAAGCCCCCGCCAAAGATCATCAATGCTTCGGTGACCCCTTCGCGCAAGCCCTCGCGCACGCGGGTGCCTTCTACCTGTCCCACTTCGCGCCAGCGCTCCCACATACAGAGGCTTGAGCCGGGCACGGGCGCCTGCACGGATTGCGGGGCGCGGCTGGCGTGCATCAGGCGCCAGACGTTGGCGAACTCGGCGTAGCGCTCGCCCCCCAGCAAGTCGGCTAGGTCCACTTCAAGAAAGCTGGGGCGGGTCAGCGTGGCGGCGTCGCGCAACAGGCGGAGTTGCCTGCCATTGCTGACTATGCCCCACTGGTGACCAGGGCTGGTGTTGAGGAGCTCCTGCATGGCCTGGAAGGCGGACTTCTTGCGACTTCCGCTGCCAACTACGGCAAAGCGCGAGTCGGCGTCGTCCAAGCCCAAAGTGTGGGGGGCCACAAGCACCGGGAGGCCAGGGGCGCTGAACGTCACCGGATAGCGGCGTTCACCCACGCTGACCGGCTCGGCGGTCTGCAGCGTGGCATAGCCCAAGGCGTCGCGCAGCAACTCGTGCACGAAGGCGGTAGTGAGCGCGGTGGCATCCACGTCGCCGCGTTCGAGCTGCGCGTCGAAGTGTTTCCATTGTGCGCAGGCGATCTGGAAGGACCGGCTGTATTCGTCCTTAAGCTTGACGCCTTTTGGGGTGCCGTAGTCGGCTTCGGTTTGCCCGCTGGCTCGGCCTTGGGCGGCTTTGTCGAGCTGGTCAGGCAGGAACAGGCCGCCTTCGAGCGTGAGTGTCGGCAGGTTGAGCGCAGCGAGTGCTTTGCGGACTTTTTTCATTGTCTGGGTCTCTGGCGGCGGCTCACAACGAGTCGGGCAGCAGCACGTACACGCCCATCACGTCCACCGGCAGGCAAGGGCTGACGTGGTAGTGGCCCACGTCGCGGGCGGCTTCGCGCACACGCTGGTGGTCAGCCAAAAGAGCCTGCGCACGCTGCTCGGCCAGGGCTTGCAGTTGTTGCGGATGGGCGGCCAGGAAGTCGAGCGCGGCGCGCACTTCGCGCTGTACCGTATCAGGAGGCAGATTGCCACTGGGCGTGCACTCAAGCAGGCGGACCACCGTGTCGTCGCTGAGCCATTGCGGTTGGCTGCGGCCATGCACGGCCAGCGCCACGGTTTCTTCGGCCATCATCTGGAATGGTTCACGCCGGCGCACGTAGCCGAGCTGATGGCGCAGGCGCAGTAGGTAAACGGTGGTGACGACTTGCACGCCCTCAGTGAGGGTCGCGGCGCAGCGGGCAGCAAGCGGGCGGTCGCCCGAGAGGCTGTCTTCCAGTAGGTGTTCAGCCAGCAGACCCACCAGTGGGTGGCTGCGATGCAGTTCGTCGAAGTCGATAAGCTGCGGCGCGACGATGCCTTCATCGGCCAGGCGAAGTTTCAACGCTTCGGGCAGGTGCTGTGGCAAGAAGCGGTGACGCAGCTTGCGGGCGGGCTCCAGCGGTGAGCCCAGCCGCACGCAGGCACTTTGCAGGAAGCGCTGCACATCAGCCTGAGTGCCCAGGGCCTGTTGCTGCTTGTGCCACTCGGGTAGCACTTCCTCTGGTTTGATACGCCCCTGCCTGAACACCGTGCGATTGGCCTTAGCTTTCTCCAAGGCGTCTTGCCACCGGGCTTGCAACGGCTGCAATTCAACGTTGGCCTCAGCGAACATATCCGGCGTGTAGGGGATGGCCACGCGTTCACGCCGCATCAGCGCGGCCTTGACCAGCGCTTGGTTGATGCGGGCTTCGTCTTCGGGCATCGGCACAAGCACGCCCAGCTCTTTCTGGATGGCCTCGCCCTTGCGCAAGATGACGTTGAGCACAAAGCCATCGACCGGGTTGTCCTGCCCGTACAGCATGGTGCAGCGGACTTCGTCGGCCTGTTGGCCGAAGCGGTCTACGCGGCCTTCACGCTGTTCGTGGCGGGTGGGATTCCACGCCAGGTCGTAGTGAACGACCGCGGTAAACAGGTGCTGCAGGTTGACGCCTTCCGAGAGGCAGTCGGTGGCGACCAGGATGCGGCTGTCGCCTTCGGCCATGTCTTCGACGCGCTCGCGCCGTTCCTCGGGCGTGAGTTCGCCGGTGATGGCTTCCACTGTGGCCTGGGGAAAGGCCGCCTTGAGGTGTTCGGCCACGTAGTGGGCGGTGGCTATGTAGCGGCAGAACACCACAGGGTGATAGCCGTCTTTGAGCAGCGGGCCGAGGTGCTGGATGAGCACGCCCAGCTTCGGGTCGCCGGCCTTGCCCGACAGGCGGTGCGCGTCGGCGATCAGGACTTGCAGGTGGCTGGGGTCTTGCAACTGCGCGGCGGGCTCCAGGTCGCTGCCGGCGAGGTCGTCGGCTTCGCCGTCATACAGGCGGTCGTCGCTCAGCGCGTCCTCATCGAGCAGGCTGCCTTCCAACCGGGTGGTGAGGGCTTTGACCGCAGCCGCAGGCGACGAGGCCACGCAGCGCAGCAGGGCGAGCGTGGCATACCAGATCAGACGGGCACTGCCCGGGCCTTGTTGTTCGATGGTTTCGGTCAGCTCACGGCAGTAGTCCTGCACGGCATCGAAAAAGGCGCCCCAGTCGCCGCTGAGCTGGTAGGTGACTTCGGTTTTCATGCGGCGAGGGAAACCACGGCCGTCCTGCGTTTCGGCTTGCCATTCGGAAATGTCCTTGCGGCGGCGCTGCACAAAGTGGCGGGCCAGTTCCTGGCGCAGCGGGTCGCTGGCGGACATGCGGCCCTGTAGGGCGGCAAAGCGCGGGTCCAGCAGCGAGAGCAGGTTGTAGAACGCAGTCTCGTCGCCCGAATGCGGGGTAGCGGTGAGCAGGATGAGGTGGCGACGCTCGTCTTGTGTCAGACGTTGCAACAGTTCGAAGCGCAGCTGCTTGCCGGCGCCGCTGCTGGCGCAGGTATGGGCTTCGTCCACGACGATGCATTCCGGCGCGATGGCCAGGAAATGCTCGCGGTGGCGCTCGCTCTTGATGTAGTCCAGGCTGACCACGACAACCGGGTGGTGATCGAACAAGCCCACGCCGTGCGGCAGCTCGCGCTCGACGCGGGCTGCCGAGGCCGAGGTGAGCGCTACGGCCTGCAGGTTGAAGCGGGTCTCCAATTCGCCTTGCCACTGGTCCACCAAGTGCGGTGGGCACAGAACGGCGAACCGAGCGATTTCGCCTCGATCCATAAGCTCGCGGGCGATGAGGCCGGCTTCGATGGTCTTGCCGACGCCGACGTCGTCGGCGATCAGCAGCCGCACAGTGGATAGGCGAAGCGCCATCAACAGCGGCACCAGTTGGTAGCCTCGCGGCTCGACCGCGATGTTGCCGAATGAGCGGAAGGGGCCGGCACCGGCGCGCAATTTCAGACGCAGCGAATCGCGCAGTAACAAGGCGGCGGCGTGGTTGCCGGCACGGGCGGGGTCGGGCCAGGCAAAGGTGGCGGGCTCGACGGGCTGAAATTCCAGTTCAGGGATGAGGGCGATCGTGTCGTCGTCGGCCCCGCCAAGTGGTCGCAGGCGCAGCCAGTCGCGGCGCGAGTCGCTTTGCACCACCCATTCGCGCCCACGGGCGCGCACCAGATTGCCGGGAAGAAAGTCGTGTTCGAGGACGGTCATAGGGTTCACTCCGCAGCGCTCAGAACGTCAGCATGAGCAGCGAACATCCCGGGCCAGTGAGCAGGTTCGGAAAAGTCGAGCAGTCGCCAGCCCTTATCTTGCAGCAGGGCAGTGGTGATGGCGTCCACCGGTGCCAAGAAAACCAGAGTACGCACTGCCTTGTACTGGGCGGCAGCGATGGCGGTACCCTGGTTGACTGGGACGTTCACGGCATCGGGTTGGCGCAGCCCGGCTTGAGTGAGCGCGGCCAGCCACGCCGCGAGAGGCCCGTCGGCCGACATAGTGGCCGGCTCCTCGGATGCTGCCCGTTTGAGATGCACTTGGGCATTGGCCAAGGCCACCAGCAGCTTGAGCACGTCCGGGTTGCGGCGGTTGATGTGTTCATGGTCCGGCTGGTTGAAGTAGGACAGCAGGCATTGGTAGCAGCCGGCTTCGCAGACGTGGTTGCCCAAGTGGTCAGTGAGTTCCAGAGCGGGCAGTTCGTCCAGCTTCCATGGCCCCTGCGGCATGCGGTAGTGGAGGAGTCGCAGGGCGTTACTAGCCACCTGAGCCAGGCTGTCTGGGTCATGGGCAAGCTGCGTTAGCACACCGGCGCCGCCCTCTGCGGCTTCATAGAAAAGAAGAGCGCGTCGCTCGTCAGCCTTAGGAAGGGGTTCGGCTACCAGCTCGGATTCTTCGATCTGGAAGGTCATCTCGATGCCGCGTTTGAGCGCGGCTTGCAGGGTGGCCATGGCTTCCAGAGACAAGGGAAAAATCGGGGCTAGGATGAGCAAATTGCGATGGTCTTCCACGAAGGGGACGATGCGCTGGTTGGGAACCTTGTCTAGCAGAGTGTCGTCGCTGCCGGCGTCATCTGACGCATCAGGGGCATCCTGCTTACTCCAAGTGCCGGTGATTGGGTTGATGTAGAAACCCAACTGCTCCTTAGCTTTGCGGCGACGCCAGCCGCGGTTGAGTCGCCAGATGCGCGCGGCGGGAGCATAGGTGAGTTCGCTCAGAAGATCGTCAGTCAGCTTGACGTCGGCCTTTTGACGCTGGATGAAGCCATCCGGGCCAGGAAGGAAACGATAGGTCGTCTGCAGCTCAAAGCCTTGACGTTGACGCTCTTCGTCGTTGATAGAGATGCGCTCCACCGGTACTGTTTCGACGGTTTCAATGCGGTAGAGTTCGCGCACCCAATCATGTTCGGTGAGCAACGCATCGCAGTTTTCGCAGCGATTGATCAGTGGTTGCACGCCCCCGGGTTCGCCCAGATGGCCATAGCCGCATTGGCTGCACACTAAGGATGTGATGGTGGACAACTGGCTGTTGCTTGAGATGTGGTCAGCGTTGCCCACGTTGAGCTTGGCCCGCACCACGCGGTACATGCGACCCTGGTGGTAGATGAGGCTGCGTGGCCCGAATTCCGACAGTGCCAGGAAGCGCGGGCGGCTGACCATGCTGCCGTCCTCATCCTTGCCGTTTGCGGTCATGCTGCCCCGTGCGGGGATCCAGGCCATGAGTGGGAGGCGCGGAAAGTTGTAGCCTGGCAGGAAGCCCTGGCTAGCGAGGTAACGGTACGTGTAGAAGTCGGTACTTTGGGTGTTGCCGGTTTTGAGCAATACCGCATACTGACGCGCGGCGTCGCCATAGCGCCTTTGCGCGTTCTGGCGTTCGTTATGTGAGGCAGTGTGACTCTTGACGATCTGGTCTGCCATGTCCATCTGCTGGCGCGTGGCGTCGAAAAGCACACGCCAACGCTCCAGCGCTTTTGAAAACTGCTCTGGTGCCCGTTGGATGACTTGATTCACATAGTCCGACGAGAACCAGTGACTGCTACCCAACTCAGCCCGTAGCTGCTCGACTACGCGCTGGGCGCCGGCCTGCGCACGCTGTTGGACATCGAGGGCATTGAGGATGTCGTGGTAGGACTTCTTTAGTGGCTTACCGGGCTCGCCCAAGTCAAGCATAGGCGCAATGCTGGGGTCCAGCACAATCTGCGCACTGGCCAGCCACACAGCTTGTAGGTGACTTTCGATAAGGTCGCGGTTGGCCAGATCAAGCGTGGGTGGGCGGACGACCCCGTGCACCATTTCGTTTGCATGATGGAAGAACCATTGATCGTGAGGACTGAGCGCTGCACAGTAGGTAATGACCAGTGCCTGTTGTCCAGAGCGACCCGCACGCCCACTGCGTTGGGCGTAGTTGGCCGGTGTGGGCGGCACGTTGCGCAGGTAGACGGTATTGAGGGCGGAGATGTCTACGCCGAGCTCCATGGTAGGGGAGCAGAACATCACTGACAGGCGCTCAAGCGGCGCTTCGTGCGCGGGGTTGGCTGCCCAGTCCTTGCGATCCTTGTCGGTGTAGCGAAAGCGTTGTTCGAGCAGCTGCCGGCGTGGGGCATCGACTTGGGCAGTGTGCTCCTGGGCTTCGAATTCGAACAAGGGATGCGATGGGGCGCGCAGCAAGTCGGCAATGCTCAGATAGAGCGCTCGGAAGAACTGATTGACGCGGGTGTCTTCGTTGAGTGGTTGCGCCGCCGTCAGGCACCAATCAAGCGCTGCAGCGTTTAGACGCCAGCCAACCAATTGCTGGTCGATAGAGTGCTTTTGCACATAGCCGTATTGGTTGGCTACTTGCAGCAGGGCTTCGATCAGCTCAGTCCATTCCGCGTCCTTCCAGTTAGCGACCAAGGAAGCGCAAGAGGTGTTTTGCCAGAACGAGGCTGTCTTGACTTGCCGCAACAGACGGGAACGCGGACCTCCGGTGACAAGGTCCGCACGGGGTTTTCCCTTGTACTCGGGGCGTTTTCCCAGGATGAGATAGCGGCCTGTCTCCAGTTTTTCATCCGGAGCGAAAGCCCAGCGTTCGTTCAGATAGGTGTGGGCGTTAGTGCGCGCCTTGTCCTGCTCCACCGGATCCAAATAGCGCGTCTCCAAACAAAGATTACGGCGCAGGGTGTCGAACAGCAGTTCGCATAGTCGTGTGCGGCTAGCAGGGTCTAACTGGCTCAGGACCTTGTTCTTGGAAAACGCGGCGGCATTAGCGCAGAACTCGTCAAGGCTGCGGTAGCGGATAGCCAGCAAGCCCAATTGGTCGAGGTTCGGATTGTTGAAGCGCCAGCCGCGACGAAGGTCGCGCAGCAATCTATAGGCAATGATGAAACGCAGCGTCCGTTGCGCTTCCTGTCGTGCTAGCCCCATGAGCTTGGGAGTGCGAAGGTACTCAACGAGGGTGATCTCGTCCACCTTGTTGAAGCCCAGTGCCTTGAACACTGCTTCGGCCAGTTGTTCTTCGTTTAGCAGGCCGCCGTTGTCTTGCATGGCACCTACCAAACCAGCACGCAATGTCAACAGAAAGATGAAGTCATTGAAATGACCTGCTTGAAGCGCGGCGTCCTGGCGGTTGTCAGTGAAGCCCAGCACCTTGCGGGGATCTGATTGGCCCTTATCAGGTTCTGGCAATTCGAAGAGCTGTTGGAGCGCACTGAGCGCGATCATGGTGGTAGCCGAAGAACGGCCTTCACCAGAAAGACTGGATAGGCGATTGGCATCCTTGCCCCGGGCTTCATGAGCCACACCGCAATTTATGCAGAAGCGAAACTTACCCGGAACGAACCAGAAGGTTTCACCCGAGCCTTCGCAACCCCGCGCATTGATGGTCGCTTGGTAAGGGACGGCATTCTTGTAGGGTGGCTTGACTTTGACGTCGTTGCGGCTGAAATCCAGCCAGTTTTCGGGCAAGTCTTCGATCCCGCCTCCATATTGCTGACCGGGCGTGACTGGGCACAGGAAGCCGTATGGCACGTCTTCGCCATCCTCTGCGCTGACATCATCGATCTCACGCGGAGTGAAGTTGAACGGGCGCTGCCTGGATTGCCACGTCGGAAAATATTCCTGCCCGCAGTCTCGGCAAAAATGGGCAGGATAAAGAAACACGCCCTCGGCCTGGCGCCCTGGTGCGAAGCGTTGTGCGTCCAACGTTAGGTGCCGCCTGCCAGGCGCTTCAAGCGTCGTTAGCACCTTGCCGGGGCCGCTGATGAACTGGTGCAGTTTGAAGGCGAAGGGTGGGCGACCCTGAGGCGTTCTCACGTCATGTGCGGCAACTAGAAAACGCTGCAAGGCGCCGCTTGCTGCGGCCTCATCGACCCCCGCATCAGTAGCGAGCCTCTTACTGGCCTCTCGAAGCGTCATTGGCTTCGCGCGTCGAGGAGGCTCGTTGTCGGGTAGCTCGATGCCTAGGTTCAGCTCCACCCATATAGCCAAGGCGTCAGCTTGGAAGGCAGAAAAGTTTGCCCAACTGTCGTCGACACGCGCAATGGCCTGAGGAAGCTCTGCTCGAATGGCTTCCACATCATTGAGGGGATTGGTAATTCGCTCTAGCGTTTCGCCGATGACATCGTGCTCTGTGATGGTCGCGCCGAAAAGTCTGCCAGCTACTTCGGCTACTGTCCGGTTGCGATCCGCCTGAGTGCCCGAGCTGGACATGGTGGCAGAGGTCCCGATGCACACCAGATTTTCAGCCTTCAAGCGCTCGCGCAGCCGGCGCACCAGAAGTGCAACGTCCGAACCCTGGCGGCCACGGTAGGTATGCAGCTCATCGAGTACCAAGAATTCGAGGCCTTCGCAATGGTCCACCACGCGCCGGTCGACATCGTCGAAGCGCGTGAGGATGTACTCCAGCATCATGAAGTTGGTAAGCAGAATGTCTGGCGGATTGTTTGCGATGGCATCGCGCTCAGTGAAGGATTCCTGGCCGGTGTAGCGGGCGACCGTGAAGGGGCGCTGTTCCGATGCGTATCCATGCAGAAACTTGTCAAGTTCTTCCAACTGGCTGTTGGCTAGCGCGTTCATTGGGTAAATCACGATAGCCCGAGTGCGCGCCTTGTCGTCTATATCCCTGGCTTTCAGAACACGATCAATGATGGGTATGAAGAAGGAGAGCGACTTGCCTGAGCCGGTGCCTGTGGTCACCACAAAACTTTGCTGCGCCTGACCTTTCGCGAGGGCTTGCAACTGGTGGGCATAGAGGTGAAGTGCCTGGGGATTGCCTTCCGCTTTACCGACCCGGAATACATCAGCGCAGGCTGGATGCACAAGCCCTTGTTCAGCAAGCTCCTGCACGGTGCCTTTGCGCCGATAGTTCGGATTGATCTGCACCAGCGGTTCTGGCCAGAAGCGCCCCTCGGCATACTGGCGCTCGACTTCTTCACGAATATCTGCAGCCGCGATTCGCACAAAGCTTCGTGAGAAAGACTCATAGTCGGAAATGAGTCGATTGCGAAAACCAAAGACGTTGTCCATTGCGTTTGCTCTTCTGATCTTCGTTAGAGGCTCCACTTGCGCGGGGCGACGCATCGTCGGCATGCGAGATTGCGACTGAATACCGACCAGCGGTGCGCGTAAGGGGCGGGAATCGACAGAGTCTAGCGACTTGGCCAGTCATGTCGCGACGCGTGTTCTAGGGGGATTGCCGGCTTCTAGGCACCCTGCAACGAAGCTAGACGCGAGGGCTCGCCCCTAAGTTGATCCGCGCAGGCAAGCAATCGGGCTTCGTTGCGGGATATGAACGCGCAAGGCGCCGATAGGCCGTAGCGAAGCGCGCGGATGGTAAGAAGAGGGGGTCAACACTTCACTTCGAAGAAGCGCTTACAGGCCTTGTGTGGGGCCATGTCTGCTGCGGCTCTGTCCGTTCCACTCTGCACGACTGACTGCTGCAAGTAGGGCGGTTGGATGCGACATCTCGATGAGTCGAATGACCGGGCGCGCCGAACTGCCGTGCTCAAAAGTCTCATACGTCGCCCAAGAAAAAGGCTCTGTTGCTATCTTATACATAGCAACAGAGCCTTGTCTTTTTGGTGCCGGAGAGATGAATCGAACACCCGACCTTCTCATTACGAATGAGCTGCTCTACCGACTGAGCTACACCGGCGAAGCCTCAGATTATAGCCAAGAAATCAAGGCTTCTCGGCGTGGTACTGCGTCAAACGCTCCACTTCGTGACGCGAACCCAACATCACGCTCACGCGCTCGTGCAGTTTGGTGGGCTTCAGGTCGAGGATGCGCTGCTTGCCGTTGGTGGCGGCGCCGCCGGCCTGCTCGACGAGCCAGCTCATGGGGTTGGCCTCGTACATCAGGCGCAGCTTGCCGGCCTTTTCGGGCTCGCGCTTGTCCCACGGGTACATGAAGACGCCGCCGCGCATCAGGATGCGGTGCACGTCGGCCACCATGCTGGCAATCCAGCGCATGTTGAAGTCCTTGCCGCGCGGGCCTTCCTTGCCGGCCAGGCATTCGTCGATGTAGCGCTTCACGGGCTCGTCCCAGTGGCGCATGTTGCTCATGTTGATGGCAAATTCCTTGGTGTCGGCCGGAATCTGGATGTCTTCCTGCGTGAGCACGAAGCTGCCTTGCTCGCGGTCGAGCGTGAACATGGCCACGCCGTTGCCCACGGTGAGCACCAGGGTGGTCTGCGGGCCGTAGATGCAGTAGCCGGCGGCCACTTGCTGGCTGCCGGGCTGCAGAAAGTCGGCTTCCTGCACGCCGGGGGTGTCGTCGGGCTTCTTCAGCACGCTGAAGATGGTGCCGATGCTCACGTTGACGTCGATGTTGCTGCTGCCGTCGAGCGGGTCGAACATCAAGAGGTATTCGCCCTGCGGGTAGCGGTTGGGCACCACGTGGATGGTTTCCATCTCTTCGCTGGCCATGGCCGCGAGGTGGCCGCCCCATTCGTTGGCTTCAATGAGCACTTCGTTGGCGATGATGTCCAGCTTCTTCTGGATTTCGCCCTGGACGTTCTCGCTCTCGGCGGTGCCGAGCACGCCACCCAGCGCGCCCTTGTTGACGGCCTGGCTGATGCTCTTGCAGGCGCGGGCGACCACTTCGAGCAACAGGCGCAGCTGGCCGGGAATGAGGCCGTCGGCGCGTTGCTGCTCGACGAGGTAGCGGGTGAAGGAGATTTTTTGTTGAGCCATGGATCTTGTGGGGTTCAGTGGGTTCAGTTTCCGGCAAGGGCGCGGGTGACGACTTCGTGCGTGTCTTTGCTCAGGTCGGGCTTGGCAGCCACGCGGGCAATGGCTTCGCGTGCGGCGCTGCGGTACGGCTCGGCCAGCTTGCTCCAGCGGTCGAGCGCGCGCGCCAGGCGTGCGGCCACTTGCGGGTTGATGGCGTCGAGCTCGATCACGCGCTCGCTCCAGAACACGTAGCCGGCGGCGTCGGCGCGGTGGAAGGCGCCGGGGTTGCCGCTGCAGTAGCTGAAGATCACGCTGCGCGCGCGGTTGGGGTTCTTCAGCGAGAAGTCGGGGTGCTTCATGAGCTGCTTGACCAGCGGCAGGATGTCGCCGCCGCGGTCACTGGCGCCGGCCTGCAGCGAGAACCACTTGTCGATGACCAACGCCTCGTCCTTGAACATGGCGTGGAAGCGCGCGAGCGCCTGCGCCGCCAGGGTGTGGCCCGACGACACGAGGGCGTTGAGCGCGTTGAAGCGGTCGGTCATGTTGCCCGCGTCCTTGAAGCGCTGCAGGGTCTTGCCGGGCCACACGGTGTCGCCCGAGGCGCGCGCCGCCAGGCACAGGAAGTTGAGCGCCATGCCGGCCAGCGCGCGGCGGCCCGACGAGGTCGGGTCGGGCGTGTAGGCGCCGGTGTCCTTGTTGTCTTCGTAGGCCTGTTCCCAGTCGGTGAAGAGGGCGGTGGCGAGCTGGGCGCGCATGGCTTCGCGCACGAGGTGCACGCGCTGCGGATCGACCACGTCGAGCTGCTCGGCAATGTAGGTTTCCGACGGCAGCGTGAGCACCAGCTCCTTGAAGGCGGCGTCGAGCTGCGGGTGGCGCAGCACGCCGCGCATGGCGTCGAGGTAGGCGTCGTTCAGCACCGGCGTGGTGTCGGTGGCGTGCGCGGCAATGGCTTGCAGCGCGGCGCGCAGGCCCAGGCGCTGGCCGGCTTCCCAGCGGTTGAACGGGTCGGGGTCGTTGGCCAGCAGGGTGAGCAGCTGGGCGTCGGTGTACGCAAAGTCGAGGATCACCGGCGCGCTGAAGCCGCGCAAGATCGACGGCACGGGCTCGGCGTCCAGGCCCACGAAGGTGATCTGCTCGCCGGCGCGCGACAGCACGATGGTGCGGGTGCCGCGTGCGACGTCGCTTTCGCCCTCGAGCTGCATGGGCAGCTCGCGGCCGGTGGCGGCGTCGAGCAGGCCGATGTTCAGCGGGATGACGAAGGGTTCCTTGGTCTGCTGGCCCGGCGTGGGCGGGCAGCTTTGCACCACGCTCAGGGTGTAGCTGCGGTTCTGCGCGTCGTACACGCCGTGCGCGGCCAGGCGGGGCGTGCCGGCCTGGCTGTACCAGCGCTTGAACTGGGGCAGCAGGCGGGCCAGTTCGGAGTCGGGGTTGGCGTCGGCAATGGCCTGGGCGAAGTCGTCGCAGGTCACGGCCTGGCCGTCGTGGCGCTCGAAGTACAGGGTGATGCCCTTTTCGAAGCCCTGGCGGCCGACCAGCGTCTGCATCATGCGAACGACCTCGGCACCCTTTTCGTAGATGGTGACGGTGTAGAAGTTGCTGATCTCGATGTAGCTGTCGGGCCGCACCGGGTGGGCCATGGGGCCGGCGTCTTCGGGGAATTGCGCGGTGCGCAGCACGCGCACGTCCTCGATGCGCTTCACGGCGCGGGCCGAGGCGTCGGCGCACAGGTCCTGGCTGAACTCTTGGTCGCGGAAGACGGTGAGGCCTTCCTTCAGCGAGAGCTGGAACCAGTCGCGGCAGGTCACGCGGTCGCCGCTCCAGTTGTGGAAGTACTCGTGGCCGACCACGCTTTCGATGTTGCTGTAGTCGGCGTCGGTGGCGGTGGCCTGGTTGGCCAGAACGTACTTCGTGTTGAAGATGTTCAGGCCCTTGTTCTCCATGGCGCCCATGTTGAAGTCGCTGGTGGCCACGATCATGAAACGGTCGAGGTCCAGCGGCAGGCCGAAGCGGGCTTCGTCCCACAGCACGGAGTTGACCAGCGAGTTCATGGCGTGCTCGGTCTTGTCGAGGTCGCCGGCGCGCACGTACACCTGCAGCAGATGCTCCTTGCCGCTGCGCGCGGTGATGCGCTGCTCGCGCGCCACGAGCTTGCCCGCCACCAGGGCGAACAGGTAGCTGGGTTTCTTGAAGGGGTCGACCCACTTGGCGAAGTGGCGGCCTTCGGGCAGTTCGCCCTGGTCGACGAGGTTGCCGTTCGACAGCAGCACCGGGTAGGCGGCCTTGCTGGCGCGCAGCGTGACGGTGTACATCGCCATCACGTCCGGACGGTCGAGGAAGTAGGTGATGCGGCGGAAGCCCTCGGCCTCGCACTGCGTGAAGAAGGTGTCTTCGCTCACGAACAGGCCCATCAGCTTGGTGTTCTTGATGGGGCAGCAGGTGGTGAAGAGTTCGAGCTCGAACGCGTCGGGCAAACCGTCGATGACGAGCTGGTCGCCTTCCATGCGGAACGAGGCGCCCTGGCCGTTCACGAGCACACGCGCCAGGTTGAGCTCGTCGCCGTCCAGGCGCAGCGGCTGGGCCGGCACCTCGGGGTTGCGGCGCAGCTGCATGCGGTTGAGCACGCGGGTCTTGGCGGGGTCGAGGTCGAAGGTCAGGTCGACGGTGTCGATCCAGAACGCCGGCGCGGCATAGTCTTCGCGGCGGATGGCAATGGGTTGCCCTTGGGCGTCACGCTGAAGCAGCATCGAGGGTCTCCAGAAAATTCGAATGGGCCAGTTCGTTGTAGTCGCGAACGGCGGCGATCACGTGGGGGCCGGCCAGCTCGGCGGCCGTATGGGTGCTGCACACGGCCACGGCGCGCATGCCGCCGCGGCGGGCCGCTTCGATGCCGAAGGGCGCGTCTTCGAAGACGATGCAGCGCTCGGGCGCCACGCCGATGCGGCGCGCGGCTTCCAGAAAGATCGCGGGCGTGGGCTTGCCCGAAAAGCCTTCGTCGCCACCGACGATGGCCAGCGGCAGCGGGTCCATCTTCAGGCGCGACATGGCGAACGCGATGTTGTGCCTGTCGCCGGCCGTGCCCACCGCCACCTTCAGGCCGCGTGCCACCGCGGCCTTGGCGAAGGCGGTGAAGCCCGCCACTTCGGTGAAGTTGTCGTGGAAGAGCTCGCGGTAGATCTCTTCCTTCTCGTGCACCATCGCCTGGCACTCGGCATCGGAGAGCGCGCGCTCGAACAGCTCGCGCATGCTCTCGGTGCCGGTGCGGCCCGTGGTGCGCGCGAGGATCTCGCTCACGTCGAGCTGCACGCCATGGCGCTGCGCGAAGGTCACCCACGAGCGCGCATGCCAGGGCATGGAGTCGATCATGGTGCCGTCCATGTCGAAGATCAGGGCTTCGACCCTGCCGGTGTTCAGGCTCATCGGTCAGACGCCTTGCTTGAGCGAGGCTTCGATGAACACGTCGAGGTCGCCGTCGAGCACCTTCTGCGTGGCCGAGACTTCGACGTTGGTGCGCAGGTCCTTGATGCGGCTGTTGTCCAGCACGTAGCTGCGGATCTGGTGGCCCCAGCCCACGTCGGTCTTGCTGTCCTCGAGCTTTTGCTGCTCTTCCTGGCGCTTGCGCATCTCGTGGTCGTACAGGCGCGAGCGCAGGCGTTTCCACGCCACGTCGCGGTTGCTGTGCTGGCTGCGGCCGTCCTGGCACTGCACCACGATGCCGGTCGGGATGTGCGTCAGGCGCACGGCCGAGTCGGTCTTGTTGATGTGCTGGCCGCCGGCGCCCGAGGCGCGGAAGGTGTCGGTGCGCACGTCCGAAGGGTTGATCTCGATCTCGATCGAGTCGTCGATCTCGGGGTACACGAAGATCGATGCGAAGCTGGTGTGGCGCCCGCCCGACGAGTCGAACGGCGACTTGCGCACCAGGCGGTGCACGCCGGTCTCGGTGCGCAGCAGGCCGAAGGCGTAGTCGCCCTCGACCTTGATGGTCGCGCCCTTGATGCCGGCGGTGTCGCCGGGCGTTTCGTCTTCGATCTGCGTCTTGAAGCCCTTGCGCTCGGCGTACTTCAGGTACTGGCGCAGCAGCATGCTGGCCCAGTCGCAGGCCTCGGTGCCGCCGGCGCCGGCCTGGATGTCGACAAAGGCGTTCAGCGGGTCGGCCGGGTTGTTGAACATCCGGCGGAACTCGAGCTGCTTGATGTCGGCTTCGAGCGTGGCGGCGTCATCGGCAATGGCCTGCAGGCCATCGAGGTCGCCGTCTTCCTTCGACATCTCGAAGAGCTCGGTGTTGTCCGACAGCCCGTTGGTGAGCCGGTCGAGCGTGACGACCACGTCGTCGAGCGACTTCTTTTCCTTGCCCAGTTCCTGGGCCTTCTTGGGGTCGTTCCAGACGTTCGGGTCTTCGAGCGATGCGTTGACTGTCCTCAGTCGTTCAGCTTTGGCATCGTAGTCAAAGATACCTCCGTAAATCGACCGTACGGACGCTCAGGTCCGCGAGCATTGCGCCGATTTGGTTGATCTGTTCTGCGTCCATGGGGTGTCCTGACTGTGTGAGGTTGGTGTTCGGGGGAACCCGTCATTTTCTCACGGTCCGCCAACCCGCCAGGCAGCGCCCCTGTATTGCGCCTTCCCTCTCGGGGGGAAGGCGCGGGCACCGAATCAGAACGCCGGAATCAGCGACCCCTTGAACTGCGTCTCGATGAAGCTGCGCACCTCCGGTGACTGGTAGGCCGCCACGAGGCGTTTGGCCCAGGGCTTGTCCTTGTCGGCGCGGCGCACGGCGATCAGGTTGGCGTAGGGGCTCTGGGCCGATTCCTTGATGACGGCGTCCTTGCCGAAGGACAGGCCGGCCTTTTCGGCGTAGTCGTTGTTGATGGCCGAAATGGCCAGGTCGTCGAGCGAGCGCGGCAGCTGGGCGGCGTCCAGCGACACCAGCTTGAGCTTCTTGGGGTTGGTCACCACGTCCAGCGGCGTGGCGTTGTTGTTCTTCACGGCCTCGGGCTTGAGGGTGATGAGCTTGGCCTGTTGCAGCAGCAGCAGGGCGCGGTTGCCGTTCGACGGGTCGTTCTGGATGCCGACCGAGGCGCCGTCGGCCAGCTGGTCGATCGACTTGATCTTGCGCGAGTAGAAGCCCAGCGGCGCGGTGATGGTCAGGCCCACGGGCACGAGGTCGAAGCCGCGCGCCTTGATCTGGTTGTCCAGGAAGGGCTGGTGCTGGAAGGCGTTGGCGTCCAGGTCGCCGGCGGCCAGCGCCGCGTTGGGCAGCTGGTAGTCGTTGAACACCACGACCTGGACGGTCAGGCCGTCCTTGGCGGCCACCTTCTTGACCACCTCGAACACCTGCTCGGCGCTGCCGACGGAAATGCCGACCTTGACGGTGTTCTTGTTGTCCTGCGCAACGGCGGCGCTGCCGGCGAAAAGGGCGGTGACGAGGGTGGCGAGGGTGGCGAGCGTGAGGCCGCGGCGGCGGAAAGTGGAATGCATGGTGGCGCGAAATCGAAGAAATGAAGGCGCCGAATGTGGCATTGCCGCCGCGGATCGGGAACGAATCAATCCTCATATCGATATGGCTTCCACTCGCTCCATATGGTCTTTCTTATTTGATTTTTTATATAAGCACGAGCCGATTTGTTCGTTCCCTTTCGGCTCGTTTCTTTTCATACTCGGCACCTTTTTGCGAACCTGCGCGATCGCGCCCTTGCGGCCCGCGCCTTCTTTCATGACCTTCCCTTCGCCTGATGCGGCACGCGGCAACGCGGCGCCGGTCATCCGTCTTCAATCGGTGCAGAAGTCGTTTGCCTTGCCCAGCGGCGAGGTGTTCGACGCCGTGCAATCGCTCTCGCTCGAGATCCAGCAGGGCGACGTGTTCGGCCTCATCGGCAAGAGCGGCGCCGGCAAGTCGACCTTGCTGCGCCTCATCAACCTGCTCGAGCGGCCCGATGCGGGCAAGGTGTTCGTCGGCGGGCGCGACCTCACGACGCTCTCGCGCCGCGAGCTGCGCGACACGCGCCAGAACATCGGCATGATCTTCCAGCAGTTCAACCTGCTGCAGAACGCCACGGTGTTCGACAACGTGGCCTTCCCGCTGAAGATCCACGGCCGCCACTCCAAGGCCGAGATCAACGAGCGGGTGCGCGAGTGCCTCGACCTCGTCGGCCTGGCCGAGAAGATCGACACCTACCCGGCCCAGCTCTCGGGCGGCCAGAAGCAGCGCGTGGCCATTGCCCGCGCGCTGGCGCCGCGCCCGCAGGTGCTGCTGTGCGACGAGCCCACCTCGGCGCTCGACACCGAAACCACCCGCGCGCTGCTCGAGACGCTGCGCGACATCAACCAGAAGATCGGCGTGACCATCGTGATCGTCACGCACGAGCTCTCGGTGGTCGAGGTGCTGTGCCGCAACGTGGCCATTCTCGAAAAGGGCCGCCTCATCGAGCAGTTCGCCGTCGATGCGCCGAGCGAGGAACGCAAGACCGCGCTGGGCCGCGAGATCGACGAACTGGTGCGCCGCCGCGAACGCGAAGCACGTGAACCCGTGGTGCCGCGCGTGGCGACCGCACAGCGCAACGCGCAGGAGCTGGCCTATGTTTGAGAACATCACCCCCATCCTTCCCGAGCTGTGGACGGCCACGGGCCAGACCTTTTTGATGCTGGCCATCGGCCTGTCGGCGGCGGTGCTCATCGGCGGGCCGCTGGGCATCCTGCTGTTCCTGCTGGGACCGGGCCAGTCGCTCGAGAACAAGCCCGCGTTCCACGTCCTCAACTGGATCGTGAACACGGTGCGTTCCTTCCCGTTCATCATCCTGCTGGTGGCGCTGGTGCCGTTCACGCGGATCATCGCGGGCACCTCCATCGGCCCGCTGGCGGCCGCGGTGCCGCTGTCGTTCGCGGCCATTCCGTACTTCGCGCGGCTGGTCGACCAGTGCCTGCGCGAGGTGCCGCGCGGCGTGATCGAGGCGGCGCATGCCATGGGCGCCTCGGAGCTGCAGATCGTCTGGCGCGTGCTGGTGGTCGAGGCGCGCTCGGGCCTGGTGCTCGCGCTCACCGTGCTGGCCGTGAGCTTCCTGTCGTACTCGGCGATTGCCGGTGTGGTGGGCGGCGGCGGCATCGGCGACCTGGCGATCCGCTACGGCTACTACCGCTTCCAGACCGACGTGATGGTGCTCACCGTGGCGCTGCTCGTGGTGCTGGTGCAGATCCTGCAGTTCGTGGGCAACACCACGGCGCGCCGGCTCGACAAGCGTTGATGTCCCTTTCTCCTTTTTCTTCTCTCATCTTTCAGTTCATTCCATGAAAACCGCACTGCTGCGCCGTTCCGTCCTCGCCGTTTCCCTCGTCGCGCTGTCGCTCGGCGGCCTCTCGCTGTCGGCGCAGGCGCAGGACGCCAAGAAGAACCTCGTGATCGGCGGCACCGCCGGCTCCAACGCCGACCAGCTCAAGGCCGGCATCATTCCGATCCTCGAGAAGAAGGGCTACAAGGTGAAGCTGGTCGAGTTCAACGACTACGTGCAGCCCAACCTCGCGCTGGCCCAGGGCTCGCTCGACGCCAATTTCTTCCAGCATCGGGTCTACCTCCAGAAGTTCTCGGCCGACCAGAAGCTGGACCTCGCCGAGCTGGTGCAGGGCCCGATCGCGCCCATGGGTGTGTACTCGACCAAGCGCAAGACGCTGGCCGACGTGAAGGAAGGCGACCGCGTGACGTTGCCGAACGACCCGAGCAACCTGGCGCGCGCGCTGGTGCTGCTGGAGCAGAACAAGCTGGTCACGATCAAGGCCGGCATCGATCCGCTGCGCGCGTCCGAGAAGGACGTAGCCGAGAACCCGAAGAAGCTCAAGTTCATTCCGCTCGAGGCCGCGCAGCTGCCGCGTTCGCTGGGTGACACCGAGTACGCCATCGTCAACGGCAACTTCGCGATCTCGTCGGGCCTGAAGCTCACCGAGGCCGTGGTGCTCGAGAAGACGCCCGACTACTACCTGAATGTGGTCGCCGTGAAGAGCGCCGACAAGAACGCCGCCTGGGCCAAGGACATCGCCGAGGCCTACCGCTCGAAGGAATTCAAGACGGTGGTCGACAGCAAGTTCCAGGGCTACGCCAAGCCCAGCTTCCTGCAGTAATCCCTCACGCTTCAGCGAAGGACGCCCCATGCCCGTGCTCGCCGTATTCGATGGCCAGGCCAATTGGCGCGACACGCACGTGTGCGACGGCTGGATCAGCGACCACCTCGCGCGCCACGGCGTGCGCTGGGGGCGCGGCGAAGCCGAAGGCCAGCGCACGCTCGACAGCGCGGGGCTGTTCTATCTGCCGACGGCGGAGGGGTATCTGGGGTTGTTGGTCGAAGGCGGGGAATGGGTCGCCATTCCCGCCGATGCGCCGTATTTCTTCGATGCGGGCGAGGCCGCTTCGCTCGACGGGCTGCCTGCCGCGTTGCCGCGCTTCGAGGCCTTTGTCGAAGAGGTGCTTGCGATGACGGGCAACGACGCGAGCGACGAGTAGGTCAGCGCGGGCCTGCGCGGCCCGTCGCATCCCAGGTGTCGCTCAGGCCGGCGCCGTCGTCGGGCTCGGGCGCGCCGAGCGCGACGGGCCTTGCGTGTAGCGGTCCATCGCCAATCCATCTGTGCGGATCTCCGGCCGCTGGCCCGTCACGAGGTCCGAGATCAGCTTGCCCGAGCCGCAGGCCATGGTCCAGCCCAGCGTGCCGTGGCCCGTGTTCAGGAACAGGTTGGGGTAGCGCGTGGCGCCGACGATGGGCGTGCTGTCGGGCGTCATCGGGCGCAGGCCGGTCCAGAAGCTGGCGTTGGGCAGGTCGCCACCCGGGAACAGGTCGCTCACCACTTTCTCGAGCGTGGCGCGGCGCGCCGGGTTCAGGCGCAGGTCGAAGCCGCCGAGCTCGGCCATGCCGCCCACGCGGATGCGGTTGTCGAAGCGCGTGACGGCCACCTTGTAGGTTTCGTCGAGCACGGTCGATTGCGGCGCGAGCGATTCGTCGAGCAGCGGCACCGTGAGCGAGTAGCCCTTGACCGGGTACACCGGAATGTCCAGGCCCAGCGAGGCGATGGCGGCGCGCGAGTAGCTGCCGAAGGCCATCACATAGCGGTCGGCCGTGAGGATCTTGCCGGCACGCGTGCGCACGCCGGTGATGCGGCCGCCGTCGGTCTCAAGGCCGTCGATGGTCTGGCCGAAACGGAAGTCCACGCCCAGGCCGTGCGCGATCTCGGCGAGGCCGCGCGTGAACAGGTGGCAGTCGCCGGTTTCGTCGTTGGGCAGGCGCAGGCCGCCCGTGAGGCGCTCGCGCGCGCCGGCCAGGCCGGGTTCGACGCGCGCCAGGGCGTCGCGGTCGAGCAGTTCATAGGGCACGCCGCATTCCTCGAGCACGGCGATGTCGCGCTGCACCGCGTCGAGCTGCGCCTGCGTGCGGAACAGCTGCAGCGTGCCGCCGGTGCGGTGCTCGTACTGCAGGCCGGTGTCGGCGCGCAGTTGCTGCAGGCAGCCGCGGCTGTATTCGGCCACGCGCATCATGCGTTCCTTGTTGACCGCGTAACGCTCCGGCGAACAGTTGCGCAGCATCGCGGCCATCCAGCGCAGCTGGAACAGCGTGCCGTCGGGGCGGATCGACAGCGGCGCGTGCTTCTGGAACATCCACTTGATCGCCTTCAGCGGAATGCCGGGCGCGGCCCACGGCGTCGAGTAGCCGGGCGACACCTGGCCGGCGTTGCCGAAGCTCGTTTCCTCGGCTGGGCCGGCCTGCCGGTCGAGCAAGGTGACTTCGGCGCCGGAGCGCGCGAGGTAGTACGCCGTGGTGGTGCCGATCACGCCGCCGCCGAGAACGATGACTTTCATGGTGTATTCGCGTATCTGAATGGAATGATGTGAATCTAAAGTGCACAATGCAGTGGATTCCATTGTTTTTAGGTCTTTGGCCGTGAAAATCGCTGCCGAAAACCGTCCAAGACCCCGCGCGGAGTGAAATGCCCGAACTCGACCGAATCGACCGCAAGATCCTCGACCTGCTGCAGCGCCAGGGCCGCATTTCCATGACCGAACTGGCCGAGCGCATCGGCCTGTCGGCCTCGCCCTGCGCCGAGCGCGTCAAGCGCATGGAGCGCGACGGCGTCATCACCGGCTACCACGCGCACGTGTCGCCCGAGGCGCTGGGCAAGACGCTGCTGGTGTTCGTGGAGATCAAGCTCTCGGCCAAGTCGGGCGACGTGTTCGACAAGGTCAAGCAGGAGCTGTTGCACATGCCCGAGGTGCTCGAATGCCACCTGGTGTCGGGCAGCTTCGACTACCTCGTGAAGGCGCGCCTGAGCGGCATGAGCGAGTACCGGCACCTGCTGGGCGACATCCTCAAGAAGCTGCCGGTGGCGGCCGAGTCGCACAGCTACGTGGTGATGGAAGAGATCAAGGAAACACTGATGCTGGCGGTGGACCGGTGAGCGGGGCCGCTATCGTCATCCGGCCCTGGCGCCTGGCCGACTTCGACGCCGTGAAGGTCATCCTCGACGACACCTTCGCGAGCACCTGGCTGCCGCAGCTCACGCCCGAGGCCGCGAAGGCCTATGCCGACAGCGGCGAGCCCGTGGGCTACATCGACGAGAGCGGCCCGGCCTTCTTCGTGGCCGAACTCGACGGCGAGGTGGTCGGCATGGTGCACTGGGAGCACGACTTCGTGCAGGCCCTGCACGTGCCCGCCGCGCACCAGCGCAAGGGCATCGCCCGCGCGCTCATGGCCTTTGCCGAAGCCGGCATGCGCGCCGACGGCGTGGCGCAGGCGCGGCTCGAAACCGACACCTTCAACACGCAGAGCCAGGGCCTGTACCTTGCGCTCGGCTACCGCGAGGCCGGCCGCTACCCCGACCTCGAATGGCACAGCGGATTCACGACCATCCTGTATGTGAAAGACTTGGCCTGAGCTTTCTTTCCACCCCTTCAAGGACATCGGCATGACCCTCTCGATCCGCCGCGACGGCACCACCGGCACGCGCCATATCCTCAAGATCCGCAACCACGAGATCCCGGTCGATGCATCGCCCGCGGGCGGTGGCAGTGACGGTGGCGCCGAGCCGCACGACCTGTACGACGCGTCGCTGGCGGCCTGCAAGGCGCTCACGGTGCTGCTCTACGCGCGCCGCAAGGGCATTCCGGTGGAAGACATCGAGGTCGTGGTCGACCGCGACGACAGCGAGGAGCGCAAGGGCATCTACCGCCTGAAGTCGGGCCTGCGCCTGACGGGCGATCTGACTGAGGCGCAACGCGACGAGCTGCTGCGCGTGGCCGGCAAGTGCCCCGTGCACAAGCTCATGACGGAAGTGAAGACCGAAATCGAAACGGGATGGGCCGACTGAACGCGTTGCGCCCTTACTTCGCCGCTTCGGCCTGCTTGCGCGCCGCCGCCACGCGCTTGGCATAGCGGTCGCCCCAATCGGCCAGCGGCCCCAGCGCCGCATTGAGCGTGGCGCCGAGCGAGGTCTCGGAATACTCGACGCGCGGCGGCACTTCGTGGAACACCTCGCGGTGCACGAGGCCGTCGGTTTCCATCTCGCGCAGCTGCTGGATCAGCATCTTCTCGCTGACCTCGGGCAGCAGCCGCTTCAGCTCGCCGAAGCGGTAGGGCTGCAGGTGCAGCTCCCACAGGATGACGGCTTTCCACTTGCCGCCGATGACCTCGAACGCGGGGCCGACGCCGCAGTTGTAGGGCTTCTTCGCTGCCATCTCTTGCTCCTTGCGATTTCAATACTTCCCATTTGGTAAGTACCTTACTTTATCGTAGGTACTTGACCATATGGAAGTGCAATTTCTACCATGCAGGCGTCATCAACCACTGCATCGGATTGCCATGAGCAACACCAACAAGGAAGTTTCGGTTCTGGGCCTGGGCGCGATGGGCGTCGTCATCGCGCGGCTCTTTCTCGACCAGGGCTACAAGGTCACGCTGTGGAACCGCACGGCCGACAAGGCCGACGCGCTGGTCGCCCGCGGCGCCGTGCTGGCGCGCAGCGCGGCCGAGGCCTTGCGCGCGAGTCGCATGGCCGTGATGTGCGTGTACGACTACCGCGCCGCCGACGCGATCTTCGCGATGGACGGCGTGGCCGCCGCCATGGACGGCCGCCTGCTCGCGCAGCTCACCACCGGCAGCCCGAAGGACGCGCGCGAGGCCGAAGCCTGGGCGCACCGCCACGGCGCCGCCTACCTCGAAGGCGCGATCCAGGCCGCGCCGGACCAGATGGGCCGGCCCGATACGCCGCTGCTGGTGTCGGGTGCGCAGGCCGTGTTCGCCGAGGCCGAGCCCTTGCTGAAGGTGCTGGCCGGCGGCATCGTCTACCTCGGCGAGAAGGCCAGCGCCGCCGCGGCCATGGACCTGGCCACGCTGTCCAGCATCTACGGCACGATGCTCGGCTTCCTGCACGGCGCGCGCATCGCCGAGCACGAAGGCTTCGACGTGGCCGAGTACGGCCGCATCGTGGCCGGCATCATGCCGACCTTCGCGGGCTTTCTCCAGCACGAGGGCGCGGTCATCCAGTCGGGCGACTTCGCGATCACGCAGAGCCCGATGCGCATCTCGGTCGAGGCCACGCAGCGCATCCTGCAGACCGCGCAGGAGGCGGGCATCAACACCGAGTTCCCGGCCTTTGCGGCGGGCCTGTTCCAGCGTGCCGACGCGGCGGGGCTCGGCGGCGAGGAACTGGCGGCGCTGATCAAGCTGCTGCGGAAATAGACGTCAGGCCCAGCGCATCGACTGGATCGCGCGCACCACCTCGGCCTCGCGTTCCATGAAGAAGTCGGTGTGGTTGCAGTGGTCCAGCGTGAGCCGGTGCGAGGTCTGCAGCGCGGTGGCCAGGCGGTCGGCGTCGGCGCGGCGCACGCGGCGGAAGATGCGCAGGAAGTCGGCGGCGTCCTGGCCGGTCTGCGCGTCGAGCGGCCGTTCGAGCCAGGGGAACAGGTCGCGCTGGTCGAACGGCAGCGCGGTCACCACCAGCGCTGGCGCGCGCACCGGCCGGTAGTCGGGCGAGAAGCGGTGGGCCGCGGTGTCCATCGCGGTCTCCACCGCGTCGGGCGTGTTGGGTCGCACGCTGCCGTCGGCCAGCGCGTCGAGCGCGTCGCGCAGGTTGGCCTCGAGCGCCGGCCACCAGTTCTTGGACTTTCGCCGCAGGTACGCAATGGCCGCCTTCATCGAGCGGCCGTCGTCGGGCGTGGGCGCGGGCTCGTCGAGCCGGCGGTTCAGCGGCGGGTCT
The DNA here is from genome assembly GCF_058796495.1 of Variovorax sp. GW823-FHT04B03. Taxonomy (NCBI): domain Bacteria; kingdom Pseudomonadati; phylum Pseudomonadota; class Betaproteobacteria; order Burkholderiales; family Comamonadaceae; genus Variovorax; species Variovorax sp. GW823-FHT04B03. The sequence goes on along the minus strand of NZ_JBXAIT010000004.1, from coordinate 650,036 downwards.
TCGCCGCCGGTGTCGGCGTCCTTCGTGTAGTCGAAGGTGGTATCGAGGTACACCAGGCCGCGCACCCGCTCGGGAAAGCGGCCCGCGAAGCGCGTGAGTTCGTTGCCGGCGATCGAATGGCCACCGAGCACCACGCGCGTGAGGCCGAGCGCATCGCACAGCGCGGCCAGGTCGTCGACCAGCGTGTCGACCTCGTAGTGCTGCGTGGCGCTCTTCACCGGCAGCGGCTTGTCCGACAGGCCGTAGCCGCGCCGGCTGACCGCGAGCACGCGCGAGGCGGCGCCGGCCGCGACCAGCGCGGGTGCCAGGCTGTCGAAGCAGCGCGCGTTGCCGCCCAGGCCGGCGAGCAGCATGAGCACGGGACCGCCGTCGTCGCTGCGCTGCCAGTCGCGCACCTGCAGCGAGACCTCGGGCGTGGTCGACACTTTCACGCGGCGGTCGGTGGCCGCCACGGGAAGGTCGTTGCCGATGGGGGCGGGGCCGGCGTTGCCGCCGCCACCACCACCGCCGCAAGCGGCCAGCCCGGCCGCGCTGCCCAGGAGCACGGCGCGCAGCAGGTCGCGGCGCTGGAAGTGAAGCGGGTTCGCCCAGTGCGGGCGAACCGTGGAAAGACAGGGGCGAGGCACGTCGGGGCTCCAGGCATGAAGAGGAAAACAGGAGCCTTGCAGTGTGGGCACGCCGCCTGAAGAAGCCCTGCAGCCTTCATGAAGGCTTCCTGAAGCGCAGCGGCGGGGTGTGGCAGATACTTCGGCCACTTCCCGGAACCGGGCTTGTTCGCTTGGAATCCTTCCCATGAATCTTTTGCTTGTTGAGGACGATCTTGATCTTGGCAACGGCGTGCGCATTGCGCTCGCCAACCAGGGCCTGGACGTGGTGTGGGTCCGCCGGCTCGACGACGCCTTGCGCACCCTCGACAACGGCGCCTTCGACATGGTGCTGCTCGACCTGGGCCTGCCCGACGGCGACGGGCTCGACCTGCTGCTGCGCCTGCGCCGCACCCGCCAGATCCTGCCGGTGCTGGTGTTGAGTGCGCGCGACGCGCTCAACGACCGCCTGCGCAGCCTGGACGACGGCGCCGACGACTACCTCGTGAAGCCCTTCGCGCTGGCCGAGCTGCTGTCGCGCGTGCGGGCCCTGGCCCGGCGCAGCTACGGCTTCAACGACGAGACCATCCGCATGCGCGGCCTGGCGCTGCACGAACCCACGCGCGGCGTGATCGTCGACGGCGAGCCGGTCGAGCTGTCGCGCTGCGAGTTCGACCTGCTCGCGTTGCTGCTCAAGCGCACCGGCCGCGTGGTCACGCGCCGCGTGATGGAAGAGCAGGTGCTGCCCGGCGGCCAGGCCAACGGCAGCAACTCGCTCGAGGTGCACATCTCCAACCTGCGCAAGAAGATCGGGCAGGGCTACATCCGCACGGTGCGCGGCATCGGCTATGTGATCGACACCCAGTCGCTGGTGCGGAGCCCGTCGAAATGATGCGCCAGCTGGCGCGCGGCTGGAAGAACTGGAACCAGCCGTCCCTGATGCGCCGCCTGCTGGTGGCGCAGATGGCCGTGGTCGCGCTGCTGTGGACCTCGGCCGTGGGGCTGCTGCTGTACGACTCGTACAAGGACCCGGGGTTGCTCCGGTTCACCAGCATCTTCAAGGCGGCGATCTCCATCGCGCAGAAGCTGGAGGACCAACCCGAGCGGCAACGAGAGGCGCTCGAGGCCTTCGACGCCGCGCTCATCGAGGCGCTCAGCGACGGCGACGAAACCAACGAAGCCCTGGCGGTCATGCAGGTGTGGCAGCACGGCAAGCTGATCTACAACTCGCGCGCCGGTGTGCCCGTGCTGCTGAACTCGGTGCCCGACCGCAACGAGACCGTGGTCGCGGGCGGCCGCGAGTGGCGCGCGCGCACGATGGCCTCGCCCATCGCCGACACCCGCGTGGTGCTGGCCGAGCCCAGCGTGTGGCGGCTGGCCGTCACCGTGCTGTCGCGCGGCTACTACCTGCTGCCGCTGGTGATCAGCCTGCCGTTCCTGGTCTTTCCCGCGTGGCTGTCGGTGCGGCTGGCGCTGCGTCCGTGGCGCCAGGTGAGCCGCGAGACCGCCGAGCGCGGGCCCGACGACCTGACGCCGCTGTCGTATACGCCGCCGCACAAGGAGCTCAAGCCGATGGTGCAGAGCATCAACAGCCTGCTGCTGCGGGTGCGCGACAGCACCACGCGCGAGCGCAGCCTGATCGCCGACGCGGCGCACGAGCTGCGCACGCCGCTGGCGGCCATGCGCGTGAACGTCGAGGCGCTGAAGGAGCAGAGCAGCGACGAGGGCCAGCGCGAACTCATGGCCAACCTGCTGCGCAGCAACGACCGCGCGGCGCGGCTGGTGGGGCAGCTGCTGCAGCTCATGCGCAGCGACGCCGTCGCCACCAACGCGCTGCCCGTGATGCTGTCGCTCGACGGGCTGGTGCAGGACCGGCTGGCCATGATCGAGGGCCTGGCGCGTGCGCGCGGCGTGGAGCTCGAACTGGTGTGCGACGACGCCGTGCCGGTGCTCGGCGAGCGCGAGAGCCTGGTCTCGATGATCGACAACCTGATCGACAACGCGATCAAGTACAGCCCCTGCGGCGCCACCGTGACGGTGCACGTGGCGCGCGAGGGCGCGCGGGCGCTGCTGACCGTGGCCGACACGGGCCCGGGCATTCCGCCCGCGCTGCGCGAGCGCGTGTTCGACCGCTTCTTCCGCAACCCCGACCAGACGCAAAGCGGCAGCGGGTTGGGCTTGGCGATCGTCAAGTCGGTGGTCGACCGGCACGGCGGCGAGGCGGTGCTGGGCGAGGCCCCGGGCGGCGGCCTGCTGGCCACGGTGCGGCTGCCGCTGGCGCAGGCCGACGTGCCGCAGCCCTTGCTCGTCGGCGCCTGAGCCCGGGGGAAAAGGCCCCGGCCGGGCCTGTTCCGGGGCAAGGATTTACACTAGCCGGCTCCCCCGGCGCTCGTCTACAGGACACTTTCACCAATGAAGTGGGTCATTCTTGCCATCTTCGTGCTCAGCGCACTCTACGTTCACTTCCGCGGCCAGGTCCGGCACAAGTTCTTCAGACAGCTCTCTGATCACTCGACCTTCCTGGCGCCGCTGAACGTCTTCATGTACCTTTTCTCGAAGGTGCCCGGTACGCCGTACCTGTCGCCCGCGCAGTTCCCCGAGATGCGCATCCTCGAGGAAAACTGGGAAGTGATCCGCGAAGAAGCGCTGGCCATGCGCAACGGCGGCAGCATCAAGGCCTCGAGCCAGTTCAACGACGTGGGCTTCAACTCCTTCTTCAAGAGCGGCTGGAAGCGCTTCTACCTGAAGTGGTACGACGAGGCGCACCCCTCGGCCGCCGTGCTGTGCCCGCGCACCACCGAGCTGCTCAAAGGAATCGGCACCATCAAGGCCGCGATGTTCGCCGAGCTGCCCCCGGGCAGCCGCCTCGTGCGTCACCGCGACCCGTTCGCGGGTTCGCTGCGCTACCACCTGGGCCTGTGGACGCCGGGCGTCGAAGGCTGCTACATCGACGTGGACGGCCAGCGCTACCACTGGCGCGACGGCGAGGCCGTGGTGTTCGACGAGACCTACATCCACTACGCCGAGAACACCACCGACCACGACCGCGTGATCCTGTTCTGCGACATCGAGCGTCCGCTGAAGTACCGCTGGGCCAGCGCCGTGAACCGCTGGTTCGCCAAGAACCTGCTGGCCGCCGCCGCCTCGCCCAACGACGCGGGCGACAAGACGGGCGGCCTGAACCGCGCCTTCAAGTACATCTACCAGATCCGCGTGGTCGGCAAGCGCCTGAAGGCCTGGGACAAGCGCGCGTACTACCTCGTGAAGTGGACGATCTTCGGCGGCCTGGCGCTCTGGATCTTCTGGTAACCGACGGCGCTCACGCCTCGGCCAGTACCAAGCGGGCACGCGGCGCGCGCCGCCAGCACACCAGGCCCGCCAGCAGCACACCGCCGAGCACGTCGAGCAGCACGTGCTGGCGCGTGGCCAGCGTCGAGTAGACGATCCCCGCGGCCCACAGCACGTTCACCCATTGCGTCCACGCGGGCGCCTGCACGCTGCGCAGCTGGCGGCCGAGCCACACGGCCGCGAACACGGCGAAGGCCACATGCAGCGACGGGAAGGCATTGCCGCCCGCATCGGCGCTCTTGAGGAACTGCAGCGCCGGATACTGCGACCAGTCGATCGCGAAGCTCGGCACCACCGTCGGAAAGCACCAGAACACCGCCAGGCCGGTGGCCGCCATGAGTGCGGCGCCACGCGCGCAGGCCCACAGCTCGGCCTTGTTTTTCGTGAAGGCCGGCGCGAGCGAGATGTAGAACCACAGCGAGCTGTACAGCAGCATCGCGTCGTCGCTCACGTCCACCCAGTGGTCGATGGGGGTGAGCGGCATCACCGTGGGCACCGAGGGCGGGTGGTGCATCACCCAGAAGTACAGGACGAAGAAGCCCGAGATGCCGAGCGTGGTGCCGATCATCTTCACGACCCACAGCGTGGCGAAGCGCTGCCCCAGCGCCAAGTGCCAGGGCGTGACGGGGAGGGCGGCGGGGTTCGGGCGGGAGGGCAGCGTCACCGGTGCGCTTTCAGGAGAGGGAAGCGCCACAGCGTAGGCGCATGCATTGCGTGAACATTGCGTTACCTCATGTGGGGCTCTCTAGAATCACCCGCCTGTCCGGTCTCTCCCCATCCCCCCATGAGAATCCTGCTTGTCGAAGACGAAGCCGACCTGGCGCAGGCGCTCGCGTCGGCGCTGCGCCAGAACCAGGCGGTGGTCGATGTGGCGAGCTCGCTGCGCGCGGCCGAGGAGGCCGCGCTCGGCGCGCCCTACGACGTGGTCGTGCTCGACCGCGGGCTGCCCGACGGCGACGGCCTCTCGCTCGTCGCGTTCCTGGCGCAGAACCACATCGCCTGCGCCGTGCTCGTGCTCACCGCCATGACCGACGTGGCCGAGCGCGTGCTGAGCCTGGACGGCGGCGCCGACGACTACCTGGCCAAGCCCTTCTCGATGGACGAGCTGCTGGCCCGCGTGCGCGCGCTGGCACGCCGCCCCGCGGTGCGCGCCAACTTCATCATGACGCTCGGGCAACTGCGCTTCGACCACCACACGCGACAGGCCCATGTGGGCGAGGCCTGCCTCACGCTGCCGCGGCGCGAGCTGCTGGTGCTCGAGACGCTGCTCGAACACCGCGGCCGCACCGTGCTGCGCGAGGCGCTGCAAGACCGCGTGTACGGTCACAAGGACGACATCCAGTCGAACGCGCTCGACACGCACGTCTCGCGCCTGCGCTCCAAGCTCGACAAGGCCGGCGCGCAGGTCGAGATCCATGCGATCCGCGGGGTGGGCTATCTCATGTGCGCGCCGCAGTCGGCATGAGCCTCAGCCTGCTTTCGCTGCGCTGGCGGCTGATCTGGAGCCTGATCCTCTTGCAGGTGGTGGTCGGCCTGCTGGTGATGGGCGGCTTCCTCGGGCTGGCGTGGGCGTTGGGCCGCGTGGTCGACGAGACCGGCCACGAGACGGTGGCCTCCATCCAGCGCGCCTTGATGCGCGGCGCCGATGGCCAGCTGGTGGTCGAGCCCACGAGCGCGCTGCGGCGGCTGCAGAAGGCCGACCCGCAGTTCTGGTTCATTGTGCGCGACCCGCGCGGCGTGCAACTGCGCCACGGCGAGGTGCCGCCCGCCTACCTGCGGCTGCTCGATGCACTCGACGACACCGAGCGCGTGGCCATCGACCCCGAGAGCGACGGCACCCGCCCCAAGGCCCGCTTCGAGCGCATCGAATCGCGCGCCGGCCCGGTGGCCGTGATGGCGCAGACCGGCGGCCCGCTCACGGTGGAGAACACGCTCAAGGGCACCGGCATCGCCTTCCTGTTCCTGGTGGCACCGATGGCGCTCGTCACCTGCCTGGGCGTGATCCTGGCCACGCCGTTCGTCGTGAAGCGCGGCCTCAAGGGCGTGGTGGCCACGGCGGAGCATGCCGAGGGCATCGACGTGCACGAGCGCACCACGCGCCTGCCGCTGGCCAACGTGGCCAGCGAGATCCGTCCGCTGGTCAACGCGGTCAACCGTGCCTTCGACCGGCTCAACGAAGGCTACGACCGGCAGGAGCGCTTCCTGGCCGATGCCGCGCACGAGCTGCGCACGCCGATCACCACGCTGCAGATCCACCTCGAAGGCCTGCCCAACGACCCGCTGAAGATGAAGCTCATGCAGGCCTCGGCGCGGCTGGCCACGCTGGCCGAGCAGTTGCTCGACCTGCAGCGGCTCGACCACGGCCTGTCGCTGGACCAGCAGGTGGAGCTGAAGTCGCTGTGCGAGCGCGTGGCGGCCGACATCGCGCCGCTCGCCATCCGCAGCCGCTGCACGCTGTCGGTCGATGCGCCGCAACCGCTCACCGTGCGCGGCGACGCGCCCTCGCTGGAACGCGCGCTCACCAACCTGATCCAGAACGCCATCGAGCACGGCGGTCCGGGCTGCGACATCCAGGTGCGGCTGTGCGAGCCCTCGTGCATCGAGGTGCGCGACTCGGGCCCCGGCATTCCCGAGGCCGACCGCGAGCGCGTGGTGGCGCCGTTCCACCGGCTCGTGCCGCGCGGGCGCGGCGCCGGGCTGGGCCTGCACCTCGTGGCCGAGGTGGCGCGGCTGCATCGCGGCCAGCTGAGCATCGGCTCGAGCGAATCGGGCGGCGCGAAGATGCGGCTCGAACTGATGAACCTCGAGGCCTGAAGAAGACCCGCCCACCATGAACGCCATCGACCGGCTGCCCGAACCCACGAACCTTGCCGGCGCGCAGGCGCTGATCGCGCGCGTGCAGGCGATGCTCGATGCCGAAGGGGTGACGATGCGCGCGCCACCGCCCGAGCCCACCACCTGCTGTGGACGTGGCTGCAATGGATGCGTGTGGGAAGGGTGGCTGGCGGCGGTGGCTTATTGGCGGGATGAGGCGTCGCTGCTGCTGGATTGAGGAGGCGTCTCGTCGGTCGCGGAAACCGCAGGGGCTGAGTCGGACCTCATGTCGCTGTAGGGCGCTGGAATCTCCAGCGCTTGCGCGCCCGGCAGGCGTCGGACAAAGAGGTTGGTTGCCACGAGGTAGCGTGCCACGGTGCTGCGCAGATCGGTCGACTCGTACAGTGACTCGGTCCACCAGCGTTCGGTGAACATCACCTTGTAGGCGGGACCTTCCTTCAGCAGGTAGAGGGTGCTGTCGCCGCCGACCCGCTCGGTCTTGATCTTGCCTTCGTGCCAGCCAGCGGCCATCGCGTGGTCCACCAGCGCCTCGACGTCGACCGTGAACACGGCCTGGATATCCTCCGACGCGAAGTCTTCGAAGAATGCCTTGCTGTTTTTTCTGCCGTAGGCCGTGCGGACCAACGCAAGCTCCTCGCCGTGCAGCAGGGCATTGAGCTGTGCCAGGCGATCCGGCGGTTGCACCATCCGGTGGGGCGTGATCAAGGGCGGCGTGGCGAGGCTGGTGACATAGAACGGCTCGGTTTCCGCTTCCTGGTTGGCGGACAACGCCAGGTGCCAGCGCTCCTGTGCCTTGCGCGGCATGTTGCGCGATGCTGTCACGGTGCCGGCATAGTGCACGTGGCGTTCGCCTGTGCCGGTGAGCGTCGATGAAACGCAGTCGGCGGGGTCCGCGCCCCACGCCCAATCGTTCACCGACCAACTGCCATCTTCCTTGTCGTTCACCGTCTGGACGATCAGGCGAGCAAAGACTTGGGGCGGCGGCTCCGCGGGTTGATCGCCTACCGACGCTGGCACTGTGGCATCCACGCGAAACGCCAGGGGTTCGCCGATGCGAAAGCGCTCGTCGCGACGGACATCGATCGCGTTCAGGGCCTGGCGCGGTGGCACCGCAGTTCGGAAAAAGCCGTAGGCGGTCGACAGTGTCAGCACGGTGAAGACCGGAAACACCGGCAGCCCCACCAGCAGCCACAGCAAGTTCCAGCCTCCTTCCAGCGACCAGCGCAGTGCGTTGAAACCGAAGGCGGCAAAGAAGGCCAGCACCGCCAGCGCGACCAGCGAACCCAGCCAGTCGGTGAGACGGGTCCGTTGGGGAGCATCTGACGGTGGCGGTGCCGGAGACATCCACGCCGCGTCATGCCGCTGCACGATGCGCGGCAGGCCGATCACGCGCGGATCGGGCAGCGGCGTCCAGAAGCTGTCGTCCTGCGCGGCCAGTGCGATCGTGCGGATGCCATCGCGGTGTTCAAGCTGCAGCGCTGCCTGCGCGACGCCGTCATGCGCCGTGTCATCGAAGCGCTGAGGACGCGCATCGGGCACGCGGTGGTAGCGGCGCTTCTCGACATCGACGATCAATGCGTCTTCACCCGCCGATGCCGCGTGAAAGCGCTCGTCAGAAGACGCAAGGCTTTCCGACATCGGCAGCGCCAGAACCCGCGCAAGGACATCGAGGTAGGAGTGAGGGCGAGACATGCGTCCGAATCTAGCTGGTGATCCCAAGCGCCGCGGCCGCCAGCTTCGCCACCTCCAGCGTGCTCCCGGGCGCCTCGCCGTCTTCCAGCATCCACACCGACGACAGCCCGGCCCACCCCAGTACCCACTGCAGCAGTCGCCGCTGCTCGATGCCCGTGGCCTCCGCGATGACCTCGACTCGGCGCGCGAAGCGCCCCGGCGCCAATGCACTCTCGCCGTCCGGGTTGCACAGGATGTTCGCGTGGTCGAAGCCGCGCTCGCCGTGCAGGCCCTTGGGGTCGATGGCGAGCCAGCCGGCCGGGCCGAAGTCGAGCACGTTGCCGTGGTGGATGTCGCCATGCAGCACGACCACGTCGCGCGGCGCGGCCAGCAGTTCGCGTGCGGTGCGCGCGCTGTGGTCGAAGACGCCGCCGTGCGTGGCCGCGCCGGCCCACAGCGATTCGAACCAGCGCGTGAGCGGCACCAGCGTCGGGGGCGGCGGCGTGTCGCGCGGGGCGTGCAAGCGCGCGGCGGCGGCGCACAGGATGCGCGTGGCCTCGTCGTCGTGGCCATCTTGAACCATCTGTGCCAGCGAGCCCGTGCCTTGCGCGCGCACCATCAGCAGGGCTTCGCGGTCATGGGCCAGCACGGGCGCGGCGCCGTCGCCGCTCCACCAGGCCATCAGCAGGCTGCCCGCCTGTTCCTCGGCCTCGTGCGACACCTTGAGCATGGCCGCAACGCCCTGTTGGCGCACGGGCAGCAGCGTGCCGCTCAGCGAGGTGAAGGCCTCGCCGTCGGGCGTGAGCTGCCAACGTTCCAGGTAAGGCGCGAACACGCCCTGCGGGTCCACTAGCGCGATTCCCAGAATCCCCGGTGCGTGGCGATCATCTCGTCGGCCACCTCGGGCACGGGGCCGATCACTTCGACGGGTTTCTGTCCGCGTGCGAAGACCTCGCGGCAGGGCAGGCTCAGCGTCGGGTTCTCGGGGTGGTCGCCGGTGAGGGCGAGCAGCGCGGATTCTTCCGCGCCGTACACGATGCGACCGATGTTCGCCCAGTAGCTCGTGCCCGCGCACATGGCGCAGGGCTCGAAGGTGGTCACCAGCGTGCACTGCCACAGGTACTCGGGCGGCCAGTTCTGCGCCGCGTGGCGCGCGAGCGTGGCCTCCGCGTGGTGCACCGTGTCGATGTTGCCCTGCTCGGCGAGGACGGTCTCGCCGTCGGGTGCGACGAGCACGGCGCCGAAGGGGTGGCGGCCCATGGCCATGGCGCGTCGCGCCACGGCGTCGGCGCGACGCAGCGCGCGGGTGATCTGTTCGGGGGTCATGCCCCCATTATTTATGCGTTCTGCGAGCCGCGGTGTGCCCAGCCTGTCGTGTGTTTCTCGATGAGGCTGAACAGCTCATACATGATCATCGCCATCGCGCCCACCACCATCAGCCCCGCGAAGGCCAGGCCCATCTGCATGGCCGAGCCGGCCGAGATCAGCAGGTAGCCGATGCCCTCGTTGGCGGCGGTCATCTCCGACACCGTGGTGCCGACGAAAGCCAGCGTGATCGCCACCTTCAGCGAGCCGAAGAAGTAGGGCATGGAGCGCGGCAGGCCGATCTTGACGAGCACGTCCCAGCGCTTGGCGCCCAGCACGCGCAGCACGTCTTCCAGCTCGGGCTCGAGCGTGGCCAGGCCGGTCGCGATGTTCACCATGATCGGGAAGAAGCTGATCAGGAACGCCGTGAGGATCGCCGGCCCGATGCCGATGCCGAACCACACCACCAGGATCGGCACGAAGGCCGCCTTGGGCAGTGCGTTGAAGGCCGTCATGAGCGGGTAGATCGCCGCATAGGCCAGGCGCGAGCTGCCGATCACGAAGCCCAGCAGCACGCCCACCACGATCGCCAGGCCGAAGCCCGCCATCGTGACCCAGAAGGTGCGCCATGCGTGGCCCGCGATGATTTCCTTGAACTCCCAGAACTGCTCCCAGATGCGCAGCGGGCTCGGGAAAATGAAGTCCGACACGCCGAAGCCCGCGCAGATCACCTGCCACAGCAGGAGCACCGCCACGAGCAGCAGCCACGGCGACCAGCGCTCGAGTTGTTTGCTGTTTTTCATCGCCGCCTCCTCAGTGCGCTGCCGCCGCCGCAGCGGAGGAGGTGGTGGTGGCGTTGCCGCGGATGGCGCCGATGTGGCCGCGCAACTCGAGCACGATGTCGGTGAACTCCTTGGTGTAGGTCAGCTCCAGCTCGCGCGGGCGCGGCAGGTCGATCTCGCGCTTGACCACGAAGCGCCCGGGGCTCTTGCTCATCACGTACACCGTGTCGGCTAGGAACACCGACTCGCGCAGGTCGTGCGTGACCAGGATCACGTTGAACTGCTGCTCGGTCCACAGGTCGCGCAGGATGCACCACAGCTCTTCGCGCGTGAACGCGTCGAGCGCGCCGAAGGGCTCGTCCAGCAGCAGCATCTTGGGCTCGTGGATGAGCGCGCGGCAGATGCTCGCGCGCTGCTGCATGCCGCCCGAGAGCTGCCACGGGAACTTGTCCTCGTAGCCGCCCAGGCCCACCTTCTGCAGCAGGCGGCGGGCGCGCTCTTCGTATTCCTTGCGCCTGGCCTTGAAGTTCGAGCGGTAGGGTTCGACAATCTCCAGCGGCAGCAGCACGTTGTCGACCGTGGTGCGCCACGGCAGCAGCGAAGGCGCCTGGAAGGCCATGCCCGAGATCTTCAGCGGCCCGGTCACGGGCTGGCCGTCGATGCGGATCTTGCCCATCGAGGGCATCTTCAGCCCCGTGGTGAGCTTCATGAAGGTCGACTTGCCGCAGCCTGAGGGGCCGACGATGGCGATGAACTCGCCGCGCGTCACCTTCAGGTCGATGGCCTCGACCGCGAAGTGGTTGGCGCGCAGCAGCTCTTCGTTGTAGGCGAGCCAGACGTCCTGGAAATCGACGAAGGGGGCGGCTGCGTCGGGTGTCGTTGCGCCGGCCGCCATCACTTGCGCAGGATTCCGCTGAGCTCGGCCGCCGGCGGGAGCATGGCCGCGGTCCACACGGCGTCGGGGCTCACGCGCGTCTTGGTGTTGAAGGCATCGGAGACCTGCGAAGCCATGAGCGACATGCGGCCCGCGTTGACGGCGCCGAAGCCGTCGGTGCGCGCGTCGGCGCTGTTGATGACGGTGTCGATCGCCAGCTGCAGGCGGCGCGTCTCGAGCTTGCTGTCGATGATGCCGTCGCGCGCCTTCACCGACTCGATGCCCAGGGCAGGGTTGGCGATCACTTCCTTGGCGCCCTTGGCGAAGGCCGAGAGGAACTTCTTCACCGCCGCCGGGTTGTCCTTGAGCAGCTTGGGCGAGGCGATGATCACGTTGCCGTACAGCTTCACGCCGTAGTCGGGGTAGGGCAGGATCACCACGTCGGCCGCCTTGGCGCCGCGCGCCTCCAGGTTGAGCAGGGAGGTGAAGGTGAAGCCCGTGATGGCGTCGATGTCGCCGCGCACCAGCATGGTCTCGCGCAGCGTCGGGTCCATGGCGGTCCAGTTCACGGCGCCGATGTTGTTGGCCTTGGCGAAGATCGGGAACGCGCGGCGGCCGGCGTCGAACACCGGTGCGCCGAGCTTCTTGCCGGCGAGGTCGGCCGGCTTGGTGATGCCGCTCTTCTTGAGCGCCATGACCGAGGCCGGCGTGTTGTTGTAGACCATCATCACGGCCACCGGCTTGTTCGGGCTGTCGGGGTTGTTGGCGTGGAACTCCATCAGCGCTGCGAGGTCGGCAAAGCCCATGTCGTAGGCGCCCGAGGCCACGCGCGTCACGGTACCGCCCGAGCCGTTGCCGGCGTCGATGGTCACGTCCAGGCCGGCGGCCTTGAAGTAGCCCTTGGCCGCGGGGTGCAGGAACAGCGCGGCCGGTCCTTCGAAACGCCAGTCGAGCTGGAACTTGATCGGCGTCGGGCTCTGGGCCATGGCCGAAGACAGGCCGAAGCTGAGGGCCGAGGCGGCGAGGAAGGACTGGATCAGTTGACGCTTGTTCATGCGGGTTCCGTGAATGTGAATGCTTCGGCATTCAAGCAAAAACGGTGCCCGCACGCGATTGGTGCGAACCCTTCCGGTGAATCACCAAGGTGCGCGGCCCGCCCAGGGCGTGTGCGGCGTGCACCGCGCCTGGGAATCCGGGCCGTGGACCGCCGTCAGAGCGTCGCGCCGATCTTGCGCAGCTCGGCAATCTGCGGCGCCTTGGGCAGCCAGACCTTGTCGAACTCTGCGATGACCGGCGCGGGGTTGTAGTTGGTGGCGCTCTTGATCGCGATGCCGCTGGCCTTGAACTTGTCGATGAGGCCGAGCTCGGTGGTCACGATGTCCTTGATCTGCGCGTCGAGCTGCTGCTTCACGAGGTCGGTGATGAGCGCCTTGTCCTTCGCGTCGAGCGTCTGCCAGATGCGGCCCGACACCAGCGGTGCGAAGGGCATGAACAGCGCGTTCATCGGCAGCAGCGTTTTCGAGACGCGGTCGAAGCGCTGGTTCCACGAGAACTCGATGTCGGCTTCGAGCCCGTCGACCTGGCCGTTGGACATCGCGTCGAACACGCCCGGCGTGGGAATGGGCGTGGGCGCGGCGCCCAGCAGTTGGTAGAAGTCGCGGTACACCGGCGTGGGGTTGATGCGCAGCTTCATGCCCTTCAGGTCGGTGGGCGAGGCGATGTCCTTGGTCGCGAACACCACGCGCATGCCGGTGATGCCCCAGCCCAGGCCGATGGTGCCGGTCTCGCGCGGCAGCACATCGAGCAGCTTGAGCGCCGCGGGCGTGCGCACCAGCGAGGCGACGTTGGTGGTCGAGCGCACGAGGTAGGGCGCGTTGATGGCCGCCACGCTCGCCACGCGCGAACCGAGTTCGGCGGCTTGAATCCAGCCCATGTCGAGCGCGCCCGACTGCAACTGCTGCATCATGGCCGACTCGTTGCCGAGCTGGCCGGAGTGGAACACGGTGGCGCTCAGGCGGCCGTCGGTGGCCTTCTTCAGCGCCTCGCCGAAGCTCACCGCGGCGCGGTTCCACGAGTGCCCCGCGGGCGTGATGAGGCCCAGGCGGAATTCCTTGGCGGCGGCGGCACGCGACACGGTGCCGAAGAGGGCGGTCGACGCGGCGGCGGTGCCGGCGGCGGCCTGGACGAACTGGCGGCGGGAGAGGGCCATGCGAAGCTCCTGTGGGGTGAGGTGAAGGGAAGCGAGAGAGAGATCGGTTCAGCGCTTACTTGATGAGCGCCAGCGAAAGACTCGGGAACAGCGACAGCAGCACCAGCGCCACGCAGCAGATCAGGAAGAAGGGCAGCGTGACGATGAACATCTTTCCGGGCTTGGCCCCCGTCACCGCCGAGGCCACGAAGAAGCTCAGTCCCACCGGCGGCGTCATCAGCCCGAGCACGAGGTTGATGACCACCACCACGCCGAAATGGCGCGGGTCGATGCCGTAGATCTCGGTCGCGATGGGCAGCAGGATCGGCACGGTCATGATGAGACCGGGAATGCCGTCGATCACGGTGCCGATCACCAGCAGGATCACGTTCACCAGCAGCAGGAAGGCGATCGGGTCCTTGGCCACGGTCTGTATCCATGCGGCCGTGGCCTGCGGCACCTTGCCGTAGATCAGCAGCCACGAGAACACCGCGGCGGCCGCCACCAGGAACAGCACCACCGCCGAGTAGATCGCCGACTTCAGCAGGATCTGCGGAATCATCGCGAAGCGGAATTCCTTGGTCACGTAGCGACCCACCAGCACCGCGGCCACCGCGCCCACGGCTGCCGATTCGGTGGGGTTGGCCAGCCCGCCGAGGATCGAGCCGACGATCACGATGGGAATGAGCAACGTCGGGCAGGCCGTGAGGATCGTGTGCAGCCGCTGGCGGGCGGTGCGCTTCTCGGTGCGTGGGTAGTTGTAGATCACGCCCATGCCGGCGATCACGATGAAGAACAGCACCGTGAGGATCACGCCGGGGATGATCCCCGCGATGAGCATGTCGCCCACCGCCACCTGCGCGAGCACGCTGTACACCACGAACATCACCGAGGGCGGAATGATCGGGCCGAGCATGCCGCCGTACACCGTGATGCCGGCCGCGAAGGTCTTGTCGTAGCCCTGCTTCTCCATCTCGGGCACCATGATCTGGCTCATGATCGCCACCTGCGCGGTGGCCGAGCCGATGATCGACGACACCAGCATGTTCGCCAGGATGTTCACGTAGGCCAAGCCGCCTTTCACCGAGCCGATGAAGGCCAGCGCGAGGTCGACGAGCCGCTTCGTGATGCCGCCGCCGTTCATGATCTCGCCGATCAGGATGAACAGCGGAATCGCAATGAGGCTGTAGCTGTCGACGCCGCCGAACATCTGCACCGGGAACGACTGGAACAGCACCGTGTCGCCCGAGTTGAGGATGTAGACGATGCCCGACAGGCACAGGCAGGCGCCGATCGGCACGCCGACCAGCATGATCAGGAGGAAGAAGGCAGAGGTCAGCATTTCAGTTCACGGCGTCCGCGTTGGCGACATGGAACTCGTCGTGCGTGCGCTTGGGCTGCAGGCCGAGGTCTTCGAGGAGGTTGGCCAGCGCATGCACGCTGAGGGTGAGCGCGAAGATCGGCAGGATCAGCTGCACCACCCACGTCGGCCAGTCGAGCGTCTGCGTGCGCTCGGTGTAGAGAAAGTTGAAGCTCTCGGCCGCGAACTCCTTCGCGTCGAAGCCGTGGCGCACGATGCCCGCCGGGTCCATCCACAGCCAGCACATCGCGAGCAGGGCCAGCCCGAGCAGCAGCACGCCGCCCGAGGCGCTGGCCTTGGCGACGCGCGCGGCCCGCGTGCCGAGCTTGTCGGTGAGCAGCGTCACCGCGAAGTCCAGCCGCAGCCGCGTCATCGCCGACGCACCGATGAAGGTGAGCCAGACCACGCAGTACACCGAGGCCTCGTCCACCCAGTACAGCGGAAAGCCGCCGTAGCGCGTGACCACGTTCAGCAGCACCAGCACGATGAGCAGCCCCATGAGGCTGCTGAGCAGGTGGCGCTCGCAGCGCAGGACGAAGTCCGACGCGTCGAGCACGCGGCGGGACAGGCCGCCGCTTTCTTTCAAGGCGTTTTCTTGCATGGTGTTCTGGGCCTTGCGGTGCGTCGTGCGCGCGGCGATTACATGACCGACTGGTACTGTGCGGGCCGCGTGGCCAGCGCCTTGGCGACGACCTTCTCGATGAAGGCGCGCTCTTCGCCGATGAGCGGCAGGCGCGGGCGGCGCATGTGCTCGGTGCCCACGCCGACCAGCAGGTCGATGAGCTTGAGGTTCTGCACCAGCTTGGTCGACACGTCCAGGTGCAGCATCGGTGTCATCCACTGGTAGAGCTTGAGTGCTTCGGCGAATTTTCCGGCCTTCATCAGGTCGTACAGCGCCACTGTCTCGCGCGGGAAGGCGCAACCGACACCGGCCAGCAGGCCGTCACAGCCCAGCGCCAGGCCTTCGTAGGCCAGGTCGTCCACGCCCAGGAACAGCTGGTAGCGGTCGCCCACGGTGTTGCGCAGGTCGGTGATGCGGCGGATGTCGTCGGTGCTTTCCTTGATGGCGGCGATCCATTCGCAGTCGGCCAGCTCGACCATGTGCTGGGGCTTGAGGTCCACGCGGTAGGCCACCGGGTTGTTGTAGACCATGATGGGTTTCTGGGCCGCGTTGGCGATGGTGCGCACGTTGAGCATCGCTTCGCGCGCGTCGGCCACGTAGATCACCGAGGGCATGACCATGTAGCCGGCCACGCCCAGCTTGTTGGCGCCGTCCACGTAGCGCAGGGCTTCGCGGGTGCTGGTCTCCGACACGTTGGCCAGCACGGGGATGCGACCGTCGGCGGCTTCGAGAGCGATCTTGGCGACCTGCAGCTTTTCTTCGAGCGTCAGCGTGCTGGCTTCACCGAGCGAGCCGCAGGTGACGAGGCCGTGGATGCCGTTGCGGATCTGGAAGTCGATGTGGCGGGCGGTGCCCTCGGCGTCGATGCTTTCGTCGGCGTGGAACTTGGTGGTGATGGCGGGGAAGATGCCTTGCCAGCGGGGATTGCTCATGAACGTGTACCTCGAAAAAAAGAAGAAAAGGGCGCTGCGGACAGCGGTCGAAACCAGGGCTTGAAGGCTCGGTTTTTAAATATATTAGTAAGATATGAGAAATATCTGCTCAGGGTATTAGCAGATTGCATGCCAGCCGAAATGGTGGTTGGAGGCTTCTGAAAGGGGCGGTCGGACGCCCGGAAGCACCGCCTTGGCGCACCCTGCGCACCGAGGCGCCTCACGATGCGGCAGGCGAAAAAAAGCCCCGCAGCGGTGAACGCGGCGGGGCGTGCGGCTTGCGCCGGCGCTGGTGTGGCTACGTCAGTGCGGCAGTCGCCCCGAAGCCCAGCCAGTACGGATCGCCCACGCGCTTGCCCACGCTGCTGGCGGCGTCGCGCACGGTGGCGCCGAAGCGCTCCACCAGTGCTTCCGACAGTTGCTCCGCGGGCAGCGCGATGCCGAAGGCGTAGGTCTGGCGCGTGGCGGGGTCGAGCACCGCCGACGAGATGCCCGCCACGTTCGTCACGTACTCGCCGCGCGACAGGGCCCAGCCCGTGTCGCGGATCACGGCCAGGCGCGCGAGCAAATCCTTGCGCGTCTTCGGTGCGTGGCCGCGGCCCTGGTCGAGCTTGATGCCGATCAGGGCGCCCACTTCGTCGTCGCTCAGGCGGGCCAGCAGCGCGCGGCCCATGGCGCTGGAGTAGGCGGGCGCGCGGCTGCCCGGCGGCGTGTAGATCTGCAGCGCGCCGGCACCGGTGCGCATCTGGATCACCAGCGTGTCGGCCCCATCGAGCACGTTGATGTAGCCCGTGCAGCCCGTCTCGCGCACCAGCGCGTCGAGCGCCTCCTCGACCAGCGAGGCCGTGTTGCGCGAGGCGCGGAAGTGGTACGAGGCCTCCATGATCACGCCGCCCGGGCGGTAGGCGCGCGTGGCTGCGTCGCGGTCCAGGAAGCCGTAGCCGGCCATCATGCTCAGCGTGCGGGAGGCCGAGCTCTTGGGCAGGCCCAGCTCGGTCACGACGTCCGTCACCGTGATGTCGCGGCGCAGCCGCGCGATCAGCTTCAGGACGTCCATGGCGTTGGCAAGGGTGCTCATCGTGTTCGATAGGTTGGGGTGGGAATCATAGGTTCGGCGCCGGTGCGTCTTTCGGCCGACCCGGGTGAACGCCCGCTTGACAGCCGAAAGTACGGTTTTATCATTAAGTTCAAGTTTATTGGACATGGTTCCAAAATATGGAACTAACAAGGAATGACCATGCACCATGAAGTGACCGCCGTCGCGCCGCTGGAAGACAAGGGCGCCGGGCACACCGCGTTGCCGCCGGCCGCGCTGCATCCCAAGGCGCTCGCGCCCGCCAACCTGATCCTCACGGTGGTGCTGAGCGTGTTCGGCGCCATCGTCGGCATCCAGATGCTGGCCAGCCTGGGCATCACGCCGAGCACCTCGCTGATCGGCGCGCTCGCGGCGATGACGCTGGCGCGCGTGCCGCTGGCCATGTTCCGGGGCTTCCGCTCGGTGCATGCGCAGAACCTGGCGCAGACGAGCATCTCGTCGGCCACCTTCGGCGCGGCCAACAGCCTGTTCCTGCCGATCGGCATTCCCTTCCTGTTCGGCCTGCCGCAGATGGTGGTGCCGATGCTCGTCGGCGTGAGCCTGGCGATGCTGCTCGACGCGTGGCTGCTGTACCGCATGTTCGACACGCCCGCCTTCCCGGCCAAGAACCCGTGGCCGCTGGGCATCGCCGCGGCCGAGGCCATCAAGGCGGGCGACGGCGGCGGCAAGCAGGCCTGGTTGCTGCTGGGCGGGCTGGCCACCGGCGTGGCGGGCGCGGTGTTCAAGCTGCCGATGTCGGCCTTCGGCGTGGCGCTGATCGGCGGACTCGGCGCCATGACCGCCTTCGGCATCGGGCTGCTGGTGCGCGGCTACTCGGCGCCGCTGTTCGGCTTCGACATCGGCACGCGCTACGTGCCGCACGGGATGATGATCGGCGCCGGCCTCGTCGCGCTGGTGCAGGTGGCGCGCGTGGTGCTGAAGAAGCACGGGCGCGCGGCCGACACTGACGGCACCGCCGCGACGACAGAGGCGCTGGCCGAGGCCCGCGCCGCCAGCGTGCTCGGCCGCTCGCTCAAGCTGGGCGGCGCGGGCTACCTCGCGATCATGGTGCTGCTGTGCGCGGGCACCGGCATCTACACCGGCATGTCGCCGGGCATGCTGGCCTTGTTCATCGTGTACGGCACTTTCGCGGCCTTCGTGCACGAACTCATCGTGGGCATCGCGGCCATGCACTCGGGCTGGTTCCCGGCCTTCGCGGTGGCGCTGATCTCGCTGCTGCTGGGCATCCTGATCGGCTTTCCGCCCGAGGCGCTGGTGGTGCTGGCCGGCTTCTCGGCCGCCACCGGCCCGGCCTTTGCCGACATGGGCTACGACCTCAAGGCCGGCCACCTGCTGCGCGGCGAGGCCTCGGGCTCGGCCTTCGAACTCGAAGGCCGGCGCGAACAGATGATTGCCGGCATGGTCGGCTTCGGCGTGGCGATCGTGGTGGTGGCCTGCGCCTACCCGCTGTTCTTCGCCAACCACCAGACCGCGCCGATCAACGCCGCCTACGTGGCCGCGATCAAGGCCGGCATCTCGGGCGAGACCGCGCGCAGCCTGGCGCTGTGGGCCGTGCCCGGCGCGCTGCTGCAGCTGGCGGGCGGGCCGCGCCAGCAGCTGGGCGTGCTGTTCGCCACCGGCCTGCTCATCGCCAGCCCGATGGCCGGCTGGATGGTCGCGGCCGGCATCGCCTGCCGGCTCGCGGTGCATGCCGTGCTCGGCGCCGCCGCGCGCGAACGGCTCGAGGTGTTCGCCGGCGGCGTCATCGCGGGCGACGCGCTCTACAGCTTCTTCTCGGGCGCGGTGAAGAGCCTGCGCAAGTAGTTCTCCTTCTTTCCTTTCATCACACACACACAGGAATCGAATCCATGAAACGCAATCTGACCAGCGACGACGTCCGCGCGGCCATCTGGGGCGGCGCCATCCTCGGCGGCGGGGGCGGCGGGCTCATCGCGGCCGGCGAGCGCGCCGCGCGGCTGGCGCTGCAGGTCGGCACGCCGCAGCTGTGGAGCGTCGACGAGTTCGACGACGCCGCGCTCACCGCCACCATGGCCCTCGTGGGCGCGCCGGCCGCGCCCGACCCGCACGTGCAGCCGGCGCACCTGCTGCGCACGCTGGAGCTGCTGCGGCGCGAGCTGCCGGCGGGCCAGAAGCTGGTCGCGCTGCACGCCAACGAGAACGGCGCCGAGACCACGGTCAACGGCTGGTTCCATGCCGCCATGACCGGCCTGCCCGTGATCGACCTCGCGTGCAACGGCCGCGCCCACCCCTCGAGCGTGATGGGCGCGCTGGGCCTGCACACCGAGCCCGACTACCTCTCGGTGCAGGCCTACGCGGGCGGCGAGCCGCACCGCTATGTCGAAGGCGTGGTGTCGGGCCGGCTCGAGCAGACCTCGGCCGTGGTGCGCCGCGCCTCGGTGGAGGCGGGCGGCCTCGTGGCCGTGGCGCGCAACCCCGTGACCGTGGGCTATGCGCGCCAGCACGGCGCACCGGGCGCCATCAGCCACGCCATCGCGCTGGGCCGGACCTTCCTGGACGGCGGCGTCGATGCCGTGGCCCGTTCGCTCGACGGCCGTCTCGTCGCCGAAGGCACGGTGCGCAGCTACCGCTGCGAGCAGCAGGAAGGGCTGGACGTCGGCGTGGTCGAGCTCGACGACGCGGCCGGCACCACGCTGCGCTTCATCAACGAGTACATGCTGCTGGCGCAGGGCGGCGAGCGCATCGCGCGCTTTCCGGACCTGATCATGACCTTCTCGGACGACGGCCAGCCCGTGGTGTCGGCCCATGTGCGCCAGGGCGCGCGGCTGCGCGTGCTGGTGGCGCCGCGCGCGCGGCTGCTGCTGTCGCGCACCATGTTCATGCCCGAGCTGTACCGCCCGCTCGAGAAGTCGCTGGGCGAAGCCTTCGCGCCGGCCTGAACGGAGACATGCCATGACACTGCGCATCCGCTGGATCCGGGCCGTCGGCAACGACACCTACAACGCGCGCTTCGCGCAGGAGTTCGCCGAGGTGAAGAACCCCGGCACCGAGGTCGAGGTGGTGTCGCTGCGCAACGCCTCGGTGCAGCACCACGTCGAGTACCAGAGCTACGAGGCGCTGCTGGGCGCCGACATCGTGCGCGCCGTGCGCGACACCGCGCAGCAGGGCTTCGACGCCGTGGTGGTCGGCTGCTTCTACGACCCGGTGCTGGTCGAGGCGCGCGAGATCTCGGGCCAGACCGTGGTGGTCGCGCCCTGCCAGGCCTCGTTCGAGGTCGCGTCCAACCTGGCGCAGAAGGTGTCGGTGATCGTGGGCCGGCGCAAGTGGGTGCCGCGCATCGAGGCGCGCGTGCGCGAGTACGGCCATGCACACCTGATCGCATCGTTCCGCGCGCTGGAGCTCGGCGTGGAAGACTTCCAGCGCGACCGCGACGAGACCGTGCGCCGCATGATCGCGCAGGGCCGCCGCGCCATCGACGAGGACGGCGCCGAGGCGCTCATCCTGGGCTGCACGCTCGAGTTCGGCTTCTACCGCCAGCTGCAGGACGCGCTGGGCGTGCCCGTCATCGATTCGGCGCTGGCCGCCTTCAAGCGTGCCGAGGCGCTGGCCGATACGAAACAGCGTTTCGATTGGAAGCCCAGCCGCGTCGGCGGCTGCGAGCCACCGCCTGAAGACAAGGAGCTGCTGGCCTGGAATGTGTTCGACCCGGCCGACATGCCGGTGGTGTCGCCCGTCCACACCTGAACACGGCCGTCCCATGAAAAACGCCCCGCCGCGGAGACCGCGACGGGGCGTTGTGTTTCATCGACGAAACGTCGGCGTCAGTCCTGCGCCTTCACCTTCGCCACGGCCAGCGCCGTCATGTTGATGATGCGGCGCACCGTCGCCGAAGGCGTCAGCACGTGGGCCGAGCTCGCGCCACCCAGCAGGATCGGGCCCACCGTGATGCCGTTCGCGCCCGTCATCTTCAGCACGTTGTAGAGGATGTGGGCCGAGTCGAGGTTCGGGCACACCAGCAGGTTGGCCTCGCCCGTGAGCGTGGTCTCGGGCAGGGCGGTGCGGCGGATCTCGTCGGACAGCGCGGCGTCGCCGTGCATCTCGCCGTCGCACTCGATGTCGGGTGCCATCTGCGAGAACAGGTCGCGCGCCAGGCGCATCTTGCGCGCCGAGCCGCGGCTGGAGGTGCCGTAGTTCGAGTGCGACAGGAAGGCCACCTTCGGCGGCAGGCCGAAGCGGCGCACCTCTTCGGCGGCCATCACGGCGATGCTGGCCAGCAACTCGGCGCTCGGGTCTTCGTTCACGTTGGTGTCGGTGATGAACACCGTGCGCTTCTCGAGCGTGAGCGCATTCAGCGTGGCAAAGCCGGGCGCGCCGCGCTTCAGGCCGATCAGGTTGCGGATGTGCTCCAGGTGCACGTCGAAGCGCCCGACCAGGCCGCAGATCATCGCGTCGGCATCGCCCAGGTGCAGCATCAGCGCGGCGATGGTGGTGTTGGAGCGGCGCACCATGGTCTTGGCGGCCTCGGGCGTGACGCCGCGGCGGCCCATGAGCTTGTGGAAGCTCTCCCAGTAGGTACGGAAGCGCGGATCGTCTTCGGGGTTCACGATCTCGAAGTCGGTGCCGGGGCGGATGTGCAGGCCGGCCTTCTGGATGCGTGCCTCGATCACGGCGGGGCGGCCCACCAGGATGGGCTGGGCCAGGCCTTCGTCGACCGCCCACTGCGCGGCGCGCAGCACGCGCTCGTCCTCGCCCTCGGCGTAGGCCACGCGCTTGGTGGTGGAAATTTTGGCGGCGCTGAACACCGGGCGCATGAACATGCCCGTCTGGTAGACGAAGCGCGTCAGGTGCTGGCGGTAGGCCTCCATGTCTTCGATGGGGCGCGAGGCCACGCCCGAGGCGGCGGCCGCCTTGGCCACGGCCGGCGCGATGCGCAGGATCAGGCGCGAGTCGAAGGGCTTGGGAATGATGTAGTCGGGGCCGAAGGCCAGCTCCTGGCCGGCGTAGGCGGTGGCCACCTCTTCGCTGATGTCGGCCTTGGTGAGGTCGGCGATCTCGCGCACGCAGGCCAGCTTCATTTCTTCCGTGATCTTGCTCGCGCCGCAATCGAGCGCCCCGCGGAAGATGTACGGGAAGCACAGCACGTTGTTGACCTGGTTCGGGTAGTCCGAACGACCCGTGGCAATGATGCAGTCGGGGCGCACGGCCTTGGCCAGCTCGGGGCGGATCTCGGGCTCGGGGTTGGCAAGCGCCAGGATGATCGGCTGCGTGCCCATGGTCTTGACCATCTCGGCGCTCATGACGCCGGGGGCCGAGCAGCCCAGGAACACGTCGGCGTCCTTCACCACGTCGGCCAGGGTGCGCGCACCGGTGTCCTTCTGGGCGTAGCGGGCCTTCGATTCGTCGAAGCCGCCCGCGCGGCCCATGTAGATCAGGCCCTTGGAGTCGCAGGCGTAGATGTTGGCGGGCTTGGCGCCCAGGCCGACCATCACGTCCAGGCAGGCGATGGCGGCAGCGCCGGCGCCCGAGACGGCGATCTTGACGTCTTCGATCTTCTTGCCGACCAGCTCCAGACCGTTGAGCAGCGCCGCGGCCGAGATGATGGCCGTGCCGTGCTGGTCGTCGTGGAACACCGGGATGTTCATGCGCTCGCGCAGCTTCTTCTCGATGTAGAAGCACTCGGGCGCCTTGATGTCCTCGAGGTTGATGCCGCCCAGCGTGGGTTCCAGCGCCGCGATGATGTCGACCAGCTTGTCGGGGTCGTTCTCGGCCAGCTCGATGTCGAACACGTCGATGCCGGCGAATTTCTTGAACAGGCAGCCTTTGCCTTCCATCACGGGCTTGGAGGCCAGCGGGCCGATGTTGCCCAGACCCAGCACGGCGGTGCCGTTGGTGATGACGCCCACGAGGTTGCCGCGGGCGGTGTATTCGGCCGCGAGCGCGGGATCTTCCGCAATGTCGAGGCAGGGGTAGGCCACGCCCGGCGAGTAAGCCAGCGACAGGTCGCGCTGGTTCAGCAGGGGCTTGGTGGGGGTGATCGAGATCTTGCCCTTGACGGGCGAGCGGTGGTATTCGCGCGCTGCTTCTCGAAGTGCTTCTTCAGCGGGGGACAGGGATGCAGCCATTTGAAAAGTCTCCTAGGTTCTGGCGGGCAATGAGGCTACCGCAAAAGCGCGGCCTCTTCTCTCGGGGGGAACGACGAGACCCTCTATCTTCCGCCTGATCGAGAGGGTCTGCCGACTCGCTAAACTTCAACACCCCCGTTTCCGGGGGGCAAATCCGTGCCGCACGGGCGGTGCGGCGAACCAACGTCCACAACCACAGAACAACACGGAGGGACATCGAATGACACCCGGACCTTTCACCGGCACCGAGCCGGATGTCGTGGTCATCGGCGGAGGCCCTTCGGGCTCCACGGTGGCTGCCTTGCTCGCAGACAAGGGCCACGACGTGGTGCTGCTCGAGAAGGCGCAACATCCGCGCTTTCACATCGGCGAATCCTTGCTGCCGATGAACATGCCGCTGTTCGACCGGCTCGGCGTGCGCACCGAGGTCGAGGCCATCGGCCTGCGCAAGCACGGCGCCGAGTTCGTCTCGCCCTGGCACGACCATAGCAGCCACTTCGACTTCGGCCAGGCGATGGACAAGAGTTTTCCCTATGCGGTGCACGTGCGCCGTTCGGAATTCGACGAGCTGCTGTTCCGCCACGCCGGCAAGCGCGGCGCGCGCACCTTCGAGGGCCGGCGCGTCACCGGCGTCGACATGGACGCCGGCAAGGGCACGCCCGACAACCGCCCGCTGGTGAAGGTCAAGGCCGACGACGGCACCGAGACCGAATGGCGCCCGCGCTTCGTGATCGACGCCAGCGGGCGCGACACGCTGCTGTCGAACCAGTTCGACGCCAAGCAGCGCAACCGCAAGCATGCGAGCGCGGCGCTGTACGGCCACTTCGCCAACGCCGAGCGCCGGCCGGGCCGCTTCGAGGGCAACATTTCGCTCTTCTGGTTCGACCACGGCTGGTTCTGGTACATCCCGCTGAAGGACGGCACCGTGAGCGTGGGCGCCGTGGCCTCGCCGGCCTACTTCAAGCGGCGCCAGGGCGCCTCGCTCGAGGACTTCCTGATGCAGACCATCGCGCTGGCGCCCAAGCTGGCTGCGCGGTTGAAGAACGCCACGCTCATGGAAGGCGCCACCACCACCGGCAACTACGCCTACGACTCCAAGTTCTGCCGTGGCGACCGCTTCATGATGGTGGGCGACGCCTACGCCTTCGTCGACCCGATGTTTTCCTCGGGCGTGTACCTGGCGATGAACAGCGGCTTCGAGGCCGCGACCTGCGCCGACCACTGGCTCAAGGGCGAGGCGAAGGAGGCCGAGAAGGCCTTCCGCCATTACGAGAAGGTGATGAAGCACGGGCCGAAGATGTTCTCGTGGTTCATCTACCGCATCACCTCGCCCGCCATCCGCCGCCTGTTCATGGCGCCGCGCAACATCTGGCGCATGCAGGAGGCGCTGTTGTCCATCCTGGCCGGCGACCTGTTCCGCAACACGCCCATCGGGCCGCGCTTCTGGGGCTTCAAGGTGACGTACTACGCGTCGTGCATCGGCATCCTGCCGCAGGCCGTGAAGACCTGGGCATGGCGCCGGCGCAACCTGAAAGAGTCTCTGGAGACTGCAAAGACCTAGTTTCAGTCGGGAGTCACGGTGTGCTGGGCGAGGGCTTCCAAAGCCTTCACCAGCGCCGAGTGGTCCAGCTGGCCGTAGCCCATCGCCGCGCAAGCATTCATCAGCTGCGCCGCGTTCGCGGTCTGCGGCAGTGCCACGCCCAGCGAACGGGCGCTTTGCATCGCCAGGTTCAGGTCCTTCTGGTGCAGTGCGATGCGGAAGCCCGGCGCGAAGGTGCGCTTGATCATGCGTTCGCCGTGCACTTCGAGAATGCGCGAGCTGGCGAAGCCACCCATCAGTGCCTGGCGCACCTTGGCCGGGTCGGCGCCGGCCTTCGAGGCGAACACCAGGGCTTCGCTCACGGCGGCGATGTTGAGCGCCACGATGATCTGGTTGGCCACCTTGCAGACTTGGCCGTCGCCCGCGCCGCCCACCAGCGTCACGTTCTTGCCCATCTTGTCCAGCAGCGGCTTCACGCGGCCGAAGGTGCCTTCGTCGCCGCCGCACATGATCGTCAGGCTCGCGGCCTTGGCGCCCACTTCGCCGCCCGAGACCGGCGCGTCGATGTAGCCGGCGCCCAGCGCCACGATGCGGCGTGCGAATTCCTTGGTGGCGATCGGGTCGATGGAGCTGCAGTCCACCACGATCTTGCCCTGCGAACCCTTCAGGCCGTCGGCCACGCCTTCCGCGCCGGGGGCGCCGAACAGCACCTTCTCCACGTCGGGGGTGTCGGGCACCATGATGAAAATGATGTCGGCCTTGCGCGCCACTTCGGCGGCCGAGCCGCAGATGGTGGCCTTCGAGACGAAGGGCTCGGGCGTGTTGCCGTGCGTGTTCACGAAGAGCTGGTGGCCTGCGTCGAGCAGGTGGCCCGCCATGGGGGCGCCCATGATGCCCAGGCCGATGAATCCGATTTTTTGTGCTGCAGTGGTCATGTCTCTGTTTCCTTCGTGAACGTTCATTGCTTCTTCGTGAGGGCTTCGCGCCAGCCGAGGCCTTCGACGGTGGTGGCACGGGGCTTGTATTCGCAGCCGATCCAGCCGTCGTAGCCCAGCGCGTCGATGTGCTGGAACAGCCACGGGTAGTTGATCTCGCCCGTGCCCGGCTCGCCGCGGCCCGGGTTGTCGGCCAGCTGGATGTGGCCGATGCGCGCCAGCTGCTTGGTGAGCGTGTTGCCCAGCTCGCCTTCCATGCGCTGTGCGTGGTAGATGTCGTACTGCACGCGCAGGTTGTTGGAGCCCACCTCGTCGATCAGCGCCAGCGCCTGGTCGGTGCGCGTGAGGAAGAAGCCGGGGATGTCGAAGGTGTTGATCGGCTCGATCAGCAGGCGCAGGCCAGCTGCTTCGAGTTCGCGCGCTGCGAGGCGCAGGTTCTCGACCACGGTCTTGTGGGCGGCGTCGGTGCTCACGCCCGCCGGCACCTTGCCGACCAGGCAGTTGAGCTGCGGGCAGCCCAGCGCCGTGGCGTAGTCGATGGCCAGCGCGATGCCTTCGCGGAACTCGCCGGTGCGGTCCGGGTGGCAGGCGATGCCGCGCTCGCCCTTGTCCCAGTCGCCGGCCGGCAGGTTGTGCAGCACCTGCTGCAGGCCGTTGGCGCGCAGGGCGGCCACGAGTTCCTTCTTGTCGAAGGGGTAGGGGAAGAGGTACTCCACCGCCTTGAAGCCGGCCTTGGCGGCCGCCTCGAAGCGCTGCATGAACGGCAGCTCGGTGAAGAGCATCGTGAGATTGGCTGCGAACTTGGGCATGTCTCTTGTCTCCTCAATCCAGCATCGCCACCGCAAGGGCGGTCGGTGCGTCGGCCGTGCTTTCGGCCAGCGGTTCGAATTCGTTGATGGCGTCGATCTCGGTGCCCATCGCGATGTTGGTCACGCGCTCCAGCATCACCTCGATGACGACCGGCACCTGGAACTCGGCCATGAGCGCTTCTGCGCGGGCGATGGCGGGCGCCATCTCTTCCTGCTTGTGCACGCGGATCGCCTTGCAGCCCAGGCCCTCGACCACCTTGAGGTGATCGACGCCGTAGCTGCCTTCGATGCCGGCGTCGGCCGGTGCGTTGATGTTGTCGAAGGCCAGCTGCACGCAGTAGTCCATCTCGAAGCCGCGCTGCGACTGGCGGATCAGGCCGAGGTAGGAGTTGTTGACCACGATGTGCAGGTAGGGCAGCTTGAACTGCGCGCCCACGGCCAGCTCTTCGATCATGAACTGGAAGTCGTAGTCGCCCGAGAGCGCGACGATCTTGCGCGTCGGGTCGGCGGCGCGCACGCCCAGCGCGGCGGGAATGGTCCAGCCCAGCGGGCCGGCCTGGCCGCAGTTGATCCAGTGGCGCGGGTTGTACACGTGCAGGAACTGCGCGGCCGCGATCTGCGACAGGCCGATG
This sequence comes from Variovorax sp. GW823-FHT04B03, assembly GCF_058796495.1. Taxonomy (NCBI): domain Bacteria; kingdom Pseudomonadati; phylum Pseudomonadota; class Betaproteobacteria; order Burkholderiales; family Comamonadaceae; genus Variovorax; species Variovorax sp. GW823-FHT04B03. The sequence goes on along the minus strand of NZ_JBXAIT010000004.1, from coordinate 622,443 downwards.
GTGCTCACGTAGCAGGTGTCGCGCTCCAGGTGGTTGTTCATGCACTGGTACACGCGCTGCGGCTTCATCGGCACGGTGTCGAAGTTGGTCTTGCGCAGCAAGGTCTTCTTGCGCTCGCGGCATTCGCCGGCCCAGGCGCCACGGTCGGTGAGCTTGCCGGCGGCCTTCATTTCCTCGGCCACTTCGACGAAGAGCTCGAGCGCGGCCTTGGCGTCGGAGACGATGCCGAAGTCGGGCGTGAACACGCGGCCGATCTGCGTGGGCTCGATGTCCACGTGCACGAAGGTGCGGCCCTTGGTGTAGACGTCGACCGAGCCGGTGTGGCGGTTGGCCCAGCGGTTGCCGATGCCCAGCACGAAGTCCGACGCCAGCACGGTGGCGTTGCCGTAGCGGTGGCTGGTCTGCAGGCCGCACATGCCGGCCATGAGCGGGTGGTCGTCGGGAATGGCGCCCCAGCCCATGAGCGTGGGGATCACCGGCACACCGGTGGCTTCGGCAAAGCGCACGAGCAGGTCGGAGGCGTCGGCATTGATGATGCCGCCGCCGGCCACGATCAGCGGGCGCTCGGCCGCCTGCATCATGCCGATGGCCTTCTCGATCTGGGCGCGCGTGGCGGCCGGCTTGTAGGGCTTCAGGGGCTCGTAGGCGTCGATGTCGAACTCGATCTGCGCCATCTGCACGTCGAAGGGCAGGTCGATGAGCACGGGGCCCGGGCGGCCCGAGCGCATGAGGTGGAAGGCCTGCTGGAACACCTGCGGCACCTGGCCGGGTTCGCGCACGGTGACCGACCACTTGGTGACGGGCTTGGAGATCGACTCGATGTCGACCGCCTGGAAGTCTTCCTTGTACAGGCGTGCGCGCGGTGCCTGGCCGGTGATGCACAGAATGGGAATGGAATCGGCCCAGGCCGAGTACAGGCCCGTGATCATGTCGGTGCCCGCAGGCCCCGAGGTGCCGATGCACACGCCGATGTTGCCGGCCACGGCGCGGGTGTAGCCCTCGGCCATGTGCGAGGCGCCCTCGACGTGGCGCGCGAGGATGTGCGAGATGCTGCCGCGCTGGCGCAGGGCCGAGTACAGCGGGTTGATTGCTGCGCCCGGCACGCCGAAGGCCTGCGTCACGCCTTCTTTTTCCATCACCAGAACTGCGGCCTGGACCGCTGTCATCTTTGCCATTTGAAAGTCTCCTTGAGGTGGCCTCACTGTAGGAAGCGGGGCGCATTCCAAGAAGACGGCTGGGGGCCATAAAACCTATTCCATGGCGGAATAAGTGGCTACCATCCGGCCATGGACCGTCTATTGGCAATGGAAATGTTCGTGCGCGTGGTCGAGACCGGCAGCTTCTCGAAGGCGGCGCGCGAGTTCAACACCACGCAACCCACCGTGACCAAGCAGGTCGCGGCCACGGAGGCGCGCCTGAAGGTGCGGCTGCTCAACCGCAACACGCGCGGCGTGAGCCTCACGGAGCCGGGCGCGCTGTACTACGAGAAGTGCAAGACCATCGTGCGCGACGCCGAGGAGGCCGACAGCATCGTGCAGCTGCGCCAGAACCAGGCGCAGGGCCTCTTGCGGGTGGGCACGTCGGTGGCCTTCGGGCGGCGCGTGGTGGTGCCGCTGGCGCTGGAGTACATGCGCCGGCATCCGCAGGTGCAGCTCGACCTGAGCTTCGAGGACCGCTATGTCGACCTCATCGCGCAGGGCATCGACGTGGCGATCCGCATGGGCAAGCTGGCCGATTCGTCACTGGGCGCGCGCTACCTCGGCGCAAACCCGTGGGTCATGGTGGCGTCACCGGCCTACCTGAAGAAGCACGGCACGCCCAAGCGCGCGCAGGACCTGAGCGCGCACGTGGCGCTGATCTACAGCAGCGTGGTGGGCGACGAGTTCTGGCGCATGCACACGCCCAAGGGCGATCCGGTGACGGTGCCGGTGTCGGGGCGCTTCCGGTCGAACAACCTGTCGGCGGTGCTGGCTGCGGCGCGCGACGGGTTGGGCATTGCGTTGATGCCGCGCTATGTGGCGAGCGAGTCGCTGGCGGCTGGCAAGGTGAACGCCGTGTTGGGTGACCACGCGCTGCCGGAGCAGGAGATCCACGCGGTGTTTCCTTCGCCGAAGCTGGTGCCGGGGAAGGTGTCGGGGTTCGTGGCCTTCTTGCAGGGGCGCTTTGACGAGGGGTGGTGGGAAGCCTGAGCCGACTGTTCGGGGGGCGTGCCCAGGCCACCGGGTACTTCCCTCCGCGAATGTCCCCCGGCCTGCGGCCTCCTCCTTGATTTCGCTGCGGGAAGCACCCAGTGTCCTGGGCACAGGGCACGCTGTGGGGGAACGGAACCTTCAGGCTGCAAGCCGTTGCGCCGCCCGCCCTGCTGGTCGCGCCAACCCCAGGTGATCGCGCAACGTGCGCCCCTCGTACTCCGTGCGAAAGAGGCCTCGCTTCTGCAGGATCGGCACCACGCCCTCCACGAAGTCTTGCAGCCCATGCGGGAGCGCATCGGGCATCAGGTTGAAACCATCGGCCGCGCCGCCCCTGAACCAGTGCTCGATGTCGTCGGCGATTTGTTCGGGCGTGCCGACGATCACGCGGTGCCCGCCGCCGCCTGCGAGTTCGCGGATCAGCTGGCGCACCGTGTAGCCGTGCGTACGCCCGGCCGCGACCACGGCGTTGAAGAAGGTGTGGTTCCCGTTGCCATTGCCGGGCAGCGGCAGGTCGTCGGGCAGGCGCTCGTCGAGCTTCAGGCGGTCGGGCGTGATGCCCAGCGTGCCGGCCAGGCGCATGAGGCTGTAGTCCCACGGGATCAGGTCGACCAGCGCGTCGCGGCGGCGAAGCGCCTGCGCTTCGGTGGCGCCGACGATGGTGGTGAGGCCGGCCAGCACCTTCACTGCGTCGGGGCCGCGGCCCAGCTCGGCGGCGCGGGTCTTGAGGGCGCGTGCGTAGGCCTGCGATTCTTCGAAGGATTGCGAGGCGGAGAACACGGCTTCGGCATGGCGCGATGCCAGCTCGCGTCCGTCGGCCGAGGCGCCGGCCTGCACCAGCACGGGGTGGCCCTGCGGCGGGCGCGGCAGGTTGAGCGGGCCCTGCACTGCAAAGTGCTCGCCGCGGTGCGCGAGGGCGTGCACCTTGGCGGGGTCGATGAAGCGGCCGGCGGCCTTGTCGCCGACGAAGGCGTCGTCTTCCCAGCTGTCCCACAGCGCCTTGACGATGTCGGCGAACTCCGAGGCGCGGGCGTAGCGTTTCGCGTGGTCGGGCGTGGTGTCCAGGCCGAAGTTGCGCGCCGAGGGCAGGTCGGCCGTGGTCACCATGTTCCAGCCGGCGCGGCCGGCGCTCACGTGGTCGAGCGTGGCGAAGCGGCGTGCGAGGTTGTAGGGCTCGTTGTAGCTGGTGGAGGCGGTGGCGATGAGGCCGATGTGCGTGGTCGCGGCGGCCACGCAGGCCAGCAGGATGGTGGGCTCCAGTGCGGTGATCGGGCGGAAGTGGATCTGGTCGACGATGGCCGCGTTGTCGGCCAGGAACACAGCATCGAGCTTGGCGGCCTCGGCGATCTGCGCGGTGCGGATGTAGTGCTGGATGTCGGCGAACGCCCACGGGTCGCTCTCGGGCAGGCGCCAGGCCGAGGGCACGAAGCCCGAATGGAGGATGTTGACGTTGAGGTGCAGCTGCCTGCGCGGCGTGGTGGTTTTCTTGTTGCTCATTGGTTGAAGTAGTCCGGCAGCCGGTAGCCCGCCCACACGGGGTTGGCCTTGAAGAACTTCTGGAACTCGGGCGACTGGTAGGCGGTGGCGATGTCCTTCGCGAATTTCGCGTGTTCGTTGCTGCGCCTCACCGCCACCACGTTGACGTAGGGCAGCGTCATGTCTTCGAGCTTCAGCGCCTCGGTGAGCTTGAGCCCGGAGGCCACGGCGAAGTTGCCCTGCACGGCCGCGAGGTCGGCGTCGGCCAGCGAGCGCGGCGCCTGCGCGGCGTCCAGCGGCACGATCTTCAGTCGCTTGGGGTTGCTCGCGATGTCGCGCTCCGACACGCTCAGCGGGCTCACGCCCGGCTTGAGCGTGACCCAGCCGATGGCCGCGAGGATGTTGAGCGCGCGCGCCGCATTCACCGGATCGGCCGGCAGCGTGACGGTGGCGCCGTCGGGCACGGCGTCGAGCGTCTTGTGGCGGCGCGAATACAGGCCCATGGGCGGCGTCGGCACATGCACCACGGGCACGAGGTCGAAGCCCTGCTGCTTGTTGGTGGCGTTCAGGTACAGCGAGTGCTGGAAGATGTTGGCGTCGATCTGCCCGCGCTCCACCGCGTCGTTGGGCTGCACGCCCTGGCTGAACTCGACGTACTTGATGCTGTAGCCCAGCTTCTTCAACTGGGGCTCGATGCCGTGAGTGAAGGCGTCGCGGTAGGGGCCGGGCATGAAGCCGACGCGCAGGTCGTCCGCGTGGGCGGGGGCCAGCAGCAGCAGGCTCAGTGCGAGCCCGCAGGACAGCGGGGCGAGGCGGCGCAGCCACGAGGGCGCGCGCGAAAGGGAAGGCATGGCGACAACTCCGGGAGACGGCAAGGGGAGTCGGGCACTCTAGGTCGCACGCTGCGCGCCGCGAACGAAGATTTGCGCGCTTGCATATCCGCAGGCCGGATAAACCGCGTCGGCTTTTGTAGGATGCGCTCCATGACCCTGCACATCGGAATCGTCGGCTGCTCCGCCGAAGGCGCGGCCCTTTGCTACAAGACCATCTGCATCGAGGGCGCGGCGCTGCTCGGCCCGCATGCGCACCCCGAGGTGTCGATGCACACACCCTCGCTCGCGGAGTACACGCGCTGCCTGGACGCGGGCGACCTGGCGGGCGTGGGCGCGCTGATGCTCGGCTCCGCGCGCAAGCTCGCCGCGGCGGGCGCGGATTTCCTGATCTGCCCCGACAACACCATCCACCAGGCCTTCGACCACGTGGCGCCGCATTCGCCGCGGCCCTGGCTGCACATCGCCGAGGTGGTGGCCGACGAGGCCGTGCGCCGGGGCTTTCGCCGCATCGGCATCACGGGCACGCGCTGGCTGACCGACAGCGAGGTGTATCCCGAGAAGCTCTCGGCGCGTGGCCTCGAATACGTGCGCCCCACGCTCGAAGAGCGCGCCGAGATCGGCCGGATCATCATGGACGAGCTGGTCTGCGGCATCTTCAAGCCCGAGGCCGTGGCCACCTTCCAGCGCGTGATGCAGCGCCTGAAGGACGCCGAGGGCTGTGACGCGGTCGTGCTCGGCTGCACCGAGATCCCGCTGATCATGAGCGATGCGAACTCGCCGCTGCCGACGCTCGACTCGACGCGGCTGCTGGCGCGCGCGGCCTTGCGCCGCGCCACGCAGAAGTCAAACTAGGCCAGGAAGTCCTCGATCAGCTGCGCCACGCGCTGCGGCTGGTCGTGGTGCAGCATGTGGCCCGCGTCGTCGAGCTGCTCGATGCGCACTGAAGGCACGGACTTCAGGCGCTCATGGAATTCGGCGAGCGTGTAGCGGGCCTTCCACCAGCCGTGCAGGCTGTCGTCCGAGGCCTCGACCATCAGCGTCGGTGCGGTGATGCGCGCGTAGAGCGCGAGGGTTTCGTCGACGCGGAAGATGTTGGCGTTGATGATCTTGTGCGCGGCCTCGCCGAGGATCTGCCAGCGCGCGCTGCCGTCGGGCTGGGCCTGCGGCGCCGACCAGTGGCCGGCCAGCCAGTCGGCTTTGTCCTGCGTGAGGCGCGGGTTGGTCTTCATGAGGCGGCGCGCCACGCCGTCCACCGCCGAATAGCCCGCGAGCGCCTTCTCGCCGCGGTGCAGGCCCTTGAGCTCGTCGATCCACTGGCCGTAGCGCGCGGGCGCCTCGGCGGGCTGGCGCGCGGGCATGCCGAAGCCTTCGAGGTTGACGAGGCGGCGGATGCGCGCCGGGCGCACGCCCGCGTAGTGCATGGCGACGTTGCCGCCCATGCTGTGGCCCACGAGGTCGACCGGGCGCGCATCGTCGCCTTCGCCGGCGTAGTGGTCGAGCAGCCATTCGAGGTCGGCCAGGTAGTCGGGCAGCCAGTAGTTGTCGACGCCGCCGCCGTCGGTGAGGCCGAAGCCGCGCCAGTCGGGGGCGATGATGAAGCGGTCGTCCTTCAGCGCATCGACCACGAACTGCCAGGAGGCCGCCACGTCCATCCAGCCATGCACCAGCACCAGCGGCGGGCGTTCGCCCGAAGGTTGCCCCCAGAGGCGGACGTGGTAGTTCAGGTTGCGCACGGGCACGAATTCGCTGCGCGAGGGGCGGAGGGCTTGGTACATATGGCGCTCGATGATACGGAGAGGCCGCGCCGCGCGCAGTCCGCCACAGGACAGGGCGGCGCTCGGTTTCTCGGGGCCGGGGCAGCGCCTGCCGCGCGGGCGCGCTAGCATTCCGCGCATGAAAAAGATTCCACTCGGTCAGAGCGACCTCCACGTCACCCCGATCTGCCTCGGCACCATGACTTTCGGCGAGCAGGTCGATGAGCCCACGGCTCATGCCGTCCTGAATCGTTCGCTCGAGCGCGGCGTCGACTTCATCGACACGGCCGAGATGTACGCGGTGCCGGCGAGCAAGGAAACCTGCGGCGCGACCGAAACCATCATCGGCCACTGGTTTGCGGCCAACCCCGGCACGCGCCAGAAGATCACGCTGGCGACCAAGGTGGCCGGCCCCTCGCGCGGCATGCCCTGGGTGCGCGAAGGCACGGGCATGACGGCGGCCGACATCGAGGCCTCGTGCCACGGCAGCCTGCGCCGCCTGCAGACCGACGTGATCGACCTGTACCAGATCCACTGGCCCGAGCGCCACGTGCCGGTGTTCGGCAACATCCACTACAACCCCGAGAAGGAAACCTCGCAGACGCCGATCCACGACCAGCTCGAGGCGCTGGGCAAGCTGGTGAAGGCGGGCAAGGTGCGCACCATCGGCCTGTCGAACGAGACGCCCTACGGCGTGCACGAGTTCGTGCGGCTGGCCGAGCAGCACGGGCTGCCGCGCGTGGTGTCGGTGCAGAACGTCTACAACCTGGTGAGCCGCGCGCACGAGAACGCGCTCGACGAGACCATGCACCGGCTCGGCGTGTCGCTGCTGGCGTACTCGCCGCTGGCCTTCGGCTTGCTGACGGGCAAGTACGACCAGAGCGGCATCGAAGGCCCCGACGCGCCCAAGGGCGCGCGCATCTCGAGCTACGAGTCGGTGCGCAAGCAGCGCTGGGGCAAGCCCGACGCGCTGCGCGCGGCGCGGCGCTACAACCAGCTCGCAGGCGACCACGGCCTGAGCCCCACGCAGCTCGCGCTGGCCTTCTGCTACACCAAGTGGCAGGTGGCGAGCACGATCATCGGCGTGACCTCGGTGGCGCAGCTCGACGAAGACCTGGACGCCTACGGCACCACGCTGTCGGCCGAGGTGCTGGCCGAGATCGACAAGATCCGCCTGGACATCCGCGACCCCGCCGCCTGATCTGAGCAAGTGAGCAAGAAAGCCCACGTTTCCGAGACGCCCGCCACCCAGCTGCTGCGGGCGAACAAGGTCGCCTTCACCGAGCACCCCTACGAGTACCAGGAGCACGGCGGCGCCCAGCACAGCGCGCAGGTGCTGGGTTTCGATCCGTTCACCGTGGTCAAGACGCTGGTGATGCAGGACCAGGACGCCAAGCCGCTGATCGTGCTGATGCATGGCAACCGCACGGTCTCGACCAAGAACCTCGCGCGGCAGATCGGCGCCAAGTCGGTCGAGCCCTGCAAGCCCGAGGTGGCGCAGCGCCACAGCGGCTACATGGTGGGCGGCACCTCGCCCTTCGGCACGCGGCGCGAGATGCCGGTCTACATCGAGTCGAGCGTGCTCGAACTGCCGAAGATCGCGATCAACGGCGGGCGGCGCGGCTACCTCGTGGGCATCGATCCGCAGGTGTGCGTGACGCTCCTGGGCGCCAAGCCCGTGCAGTGCGCGCTGGCAGAATAGCCGGCGTTTGCTTTTTCCCGCCGGGCATGCAGGCCGGCGGCGCACAACAACAATCCGTTCCCCGGAGACCCGCCTTGAGTTTCGATCTGCCTTCCCTCCTTGCCATCGTGGCGTCGTACCTGATCGGTTCGCTGTCGTTTGCGGTCATCGTGAGCAAGTCGCTCGGCATGGCCGACCCGCGCAGCTACGGCAGCGGCAACCCCGGCGCCACCAACGTGCTGCGCTCGGGCAACAAGGGCGCGGCGCTGGCCACCTTGCTGCTCGACGCGGCGAAGGGCTGGCTGCCGGTGTTCCTGATCCGCCAGTTCGGCGCGCAGTGGGGGTTGGGCGAGGGCGTGGCGGCGCTGGCGGGCCTGGCGGCCTTCCTGGGCCACCTGTACCCGGTGTTCTTCGGCTTCCAGGGCGGCAAGGGCGTGGCCACGGCCGCCGGCGTGCTGGTGGGCATCGCACCCTGGCTGGGGCTGGCCACGGGCGCGACCTGGCTGATCATCGCGATCTTCTTCCGCTACTCGTCGCTGTCGTCGCTGGTGGCGGCGTTCTTCGCGCCGGCCTACTACCTGCTGGGTGGCAACATTGCGTGGCCACTCGACCGCACGGTGCTGATTGCGATCATCATCATGAGTCTGCTGCTGATCTGGCGGCACCGCGAAAACATCCGCCGGCTCGCGGCCGGCACGGAGTCGAAACTCGGCTCGAAGAAAAAGGCTTGAACTCACCATGGCATCCATCACCCGCTTCCACGTCGGCCCGCGTCTGTCCGAGACCGCGGTGCACAACGGCACCATCTACCTCGCGGGCCAGGTGCCCGACGACACCACGCAGGACATCCGCGGCCAGACCGCGCAGGTGCTCGGCATGGTCGACCGCCTGCTGGCCGAGGCCGGCAGCGACAAGTCGCGCATCCTCATGACGCAGATCTTCCTGGCCGACATCGGCGACATCGGCGCCATGAACGAGGTGTGGGACGCGTGGATTCCGGCCGGCAACACGCCGCCGCGCGCCACCGTGGAGGCCAAGATGGCCAACGCGGCCTACAAGATCGAGATCGTGGTGACGGCCGCGCAGGCCTGACCACCAACGGTCAGGTCAGTACCGCTTCTCGAGAATCATCTCGTCGGCGTCGCGCCGCATCGAGAAGCGATTGAGAAAGCTGTTGCCCAGCAGCACGAAGGGCATGGGTTGCTGCGAGACGATGGCGTCGATGTCGTAGACCTCGACGTCGCCCACGCGCACGCTTTGCAGCCGCAGCCTGTAGCCCGCAGCGTTGCCGTTGGCCGTGCGCATCTGCACCAACTGCCCCTTGCTGTAGTCGAGCCCGATGCGCTGGGCATCGACCGCCGACAGTGCGATGGTGGTCGCACCGGTGTCGAGCATGAAGGTGACGGCGCGGCCGTTGATCTGGCCCTGCGTCATGTAGTGGCCCCGGCTGTCGGCCTGCAACACGATGCGGTTGCCGCCGCTGCCGGCAATACCGCCCCGGCCGATGCTCACGGGCGAATCCATGCGCAGCGAGAAGCGCTTGCCCGCCGATTCGACCACCGCCTGGTCGGCCTGCAGCGACACCAGCTTGACGCCCTGGAAGGTCTCCCCGACCGCCACCGTCTTGGGCGGCGCGCCGTTTACGATGAGGATGGCGCGGCTGCCGATGGAGCCGGTCAGCGTGACCGAGTCGGCGGCGTGCGCCGCCATGGCCGCGGCCGCCCATAGCGCCGCGACGAGGAGCGCCTTCATGCGCGGGTCAGTCGCGGAAGTTGTTGAAGGACAGCGGCATGTCGGGCACGTCCTTCTTGATGAGGGCCATGGCGGCCTGCAGGTCGTCGCGCTTGGCACCGGTGATGCGCACGGCATCGCCCTGGATCGCGGCCTGCACCTTGAGCTTGCTGTCCTTGATGATGCGGGTGATCTTCTTGGCCTGCTCGGCCTCGATGCCGTTCTTGATCTTGATGACCTGCTTGACCTTGTCGCCGCCCATCTTCTGGACGTCGCCCTTGTCGAGAAAGCGCACGTCGACGTTGCGCTTGGTGAGCTTGTTGCGAAGGATGTCCTCGACCTGCACGAGCTGGAACTCGGCGTCGCCGATCATGGTGATCTCCTTGTCCTTGAGCTCGACGGCGGCGGCGGTGCCCTTGAAATCGAAGCGCGTGGCGATTTCCTTGGCGGTGTTTTCGACCGCATTCTTCACTTCGGGCAAATTGGGCTCGCAGACGGTATCGAAAGACGGCATAGGCTCTCCTGGACGCACGGGGACTGAATGCGACAATTCTCCCATGATCGTGGAGTCCAATGTCCCGCTGCAGCCCTACAACAGCTTCGGCATCGTCGCGCGTGCGCAGCACCTGGCGCGCATCGCCAGCGAGGCCGACCTGGCCGCGCTGCACGCCGACCCCGCCTGGCGCGACGAACCCCGTTTCGTGCTCGGCGGCGGCAGCAACATCGTGCTCACGGGCGACGTCAAGCCGCTGGTGCTGAAGGTCGAGATCAAGGGCCGGCGGCTGGTCGAAGAGACGCCGCGCGCCTGGATCGTCGAGGCCGGCGCTGGCGAAACCTGGCACGACACCGTCGAATGGATGGTGCGCAGCGGCTACCCGGGGCTGGAAAACCTGGCGCTCATTCCCGGCACGGTGGGCGGCGCGCCGGTGCAGAACATCGGCGCGTACGGCGTCGAGCTGCAGGACCGCTTCGATTCGCTCGACGCCTTCGACCTCGAAACCGGCCGCGCCTTCACGCTCGACGCGGCGCAGTGCGCCTTCGGCTACCGCGACTCGGTCTTCAAGCACGTGCGCAGCGGCCCGAACGATTTCGGCCTGGCGGGGCGGGCGGTCATCACACGAGTGCGTTTTCGGCTGCCCAAGCCCTGGAAGCCGGTGGTCGGCTACCTCGACCTCGAGCGCAAGATGGAAGAAACCGCCAACTTCACGCCGAGCGCGGTCGACATCTTCGAGTGGATCTGCGCCATCCGCCGCGCCAAGCTGCCCGATTGGCGCGTGCTGGGCAACGCCGGCAGCTTCTTCAAGAACCCGACGGTCACGCCCGAGCAGTGCGCCGACATCATCGCGCGCGACCCCAAGATCGTGCATTACCCGATGGACGACGGCAGCATCAAGCTCGCGGCCGGCTGGCTCATCGACGCCTGCGGCTGGAAGGGCAAGTCGGTCGGCAACGCCGGCGTCTACGAAAAGCAGGCGCTGGTGCTGGTCAACCGCGGCGGCTCGACCAACCCGGTGACCGGCGGCGAGGTGATGACGCTGGCCAAGGCGATCCAGACCAGCGTGTACGAGCGCTTCGGCATCCGATTGGAGCCGGAGCCGGTGGTGGTCTGACGCGGTGGATCTCGACTTCCTGCACCTGAACTACCGCCGGCGCATCGCCGTGCTGGGCTGGGCGCAGCTTGCCGTCATCGTGGCGGGCATCGCCTCGGTGTTCCTGGTGCGGGCGGGCTGGTGGGGGTCGGTGCTGCTGATCCTCGCGGCCCTCTGCTTCGCGGTGCTCCTGAGCCAGATCGAACTCAGCCTGCGCCGCCAGTTCATCCGCGAGGCCCGGCTGCCGCCGTTCCTGATCGGCAAGCTGCGCGCGGCGCACCCGCAACTGAGCCGACGCGACGCCGAGCTGGTGCTGCGCGGGCTGCGGCAGTTCTTCATGGCGCACCTGCGCAGCAACCTCAAGTTCGTCGCCATGCCTTCGCGGGTGGTCGACACGGCCTGGCACGAGTTCATCCTGCACACGCAGGGCTACCAGACCTGGTGCCAGGCGGCCTTCGGGCGCCTGCTGCACCACAGCCCGGCCGAGGTGCTGGGCCAGGACGCGCGGCGCAACGACGGCCTGCGCCGCACCTGGTACTGGGCCTGCAAGGAAGAAAGCATCGACCCGCGCAATCCGGCGCGGCTGCCGCTGCTGTTCGCGCTGGACATCAAGTTTGCGATTGCGGACGGCTTTCACTACATCCCCGATTGCCGGGCGGTCGAGCGCGCAACGGGCACCGACGCGCACTGCGGCTCGAGCTTCGGCGATTCGTCGTCCGACGGCGGCAGCTCGGGCGATGCCGGGGGCTTCGGCGGCAGCGAGTCGAGCGGGAGCGGCGATGGCGGCTCCAGCGACGGCGGTGGTGCGTCCGATGGCGGTGGTGGATGCGGCGGCGGGTGCGGAGGCGGCGGCGACTGACGCTGCTGGCGCACCTTCCAATGAAAAACGGGCCGCGAGGGCCCGTTTGTCATTGCCGCCCTTGCGCGTGGCAAGGGCAGGGGGATCGATCGATCAGCTCGCGTCGCCGTCGTTCGCCAGCTTCGGCAGCGAGGCGCCTTCGCCCGACGACAGCAGGCCGACCTGCGTGTAGATGGCGAGCTTTTCGCGCGTGTCGACGATGTCCAGGTTGCGCATCGTGAGCTGGCCGATGCGGTCCAGCGGCGTGAACGCGCCTTCGACCTTTTCCATGCTCAGGCGCTCGGGCTTGTAGGTGAGGTTGGCCGATTCGGTGTTCAGGATCGAGTAGTCGTTGCCGCGGCGCAGCTCGACCGTCACTTCGCCGGTGATGGCGCGCGCCACCCAGCGCTGGGCCGTTTCACGCAGCATGATGGCCTGCGGGTCGAACCAGCGGCCCTGGTACAGCAGGCGGCCCAGGCGGCGGCCGTTGTCGCGGTACTGCTCGATGGTGTCTTCGTTGTGGATGCCGGTGACCAGGCGCTCGTAGGCGATGAACAGCAGCGCGAGGCCCGGGGCCTCGTAGATGCCGCGGCTCTTGGCCTCGATGATGCGGTTCTCGATCTGGTCGCTCATGCCCAGGCCGTGGCGTCCGCCGATGCGGTTGGCTTCGAGGATCAGCTCGACCAGGTTCGTGTAGCGCACGCCGTTCAGCGCGACGGGCACGCCTTCCTCGAAGCGCACCGAGACGGTTTCGCGCTTGACTTCGACTTCGTCCTTCCAGAAGGCCACGCCCATGATGGGCTGCACGATCTGCATGCCGCTGTTCAGGTGCTCGAGGTCTTTCGCCTCGTGCGTGGCGCCCAGCATGTTCGAGTCGGTCGAGTAGGCCTTCTCGGACGACATCTTGTAGGCGAAGCCGGCCTTCTGCATGAACGCCGACATTTCGGCGCGGCCGCCCAGCTCGTCGATGAAGACCTGGTCGAGCCAGGGCTTGTAGATCTTCAGCGCGGGGTTGGTGAGCAGGCCGTAGCGGTAGAAGCGCTCGATGTCGTTGCCCTTGTAGGTGCTGCCGTCGCCCCAGATGTGGACGTCGTCTTCCTTCATGGCCGACACCAGCATGGTGCCCGTCACCGCGCGGCCCAGCGGCGTGGTGTTGAAGTAGGTCACGCCGGCGGTGGTCACGTGGAAGGCGCCGGCCTGCAGGGCGGCGATGCCTTCGTTGGCCAGCTGCGCGCGGCAGTCGATCAGGCGGGCGTTCTCGGCGCCGTAGAGCATTGCCTTGCGCGGGATCTCGTCGTAGTCGGGCTCGTCGGGCTGGCCGAGGTTGGCGGTGTAGGCGTAGGGGACAGCGCCCTTGAGCTTCATCCAGTGCAGCGCCGCGCTGGTGTCCAGGCCGCCGGAGAAGGCGATGCCGACCTTCTGGCCGGCGGGAACGTTTTGGAGAATGGTCGACATGTCAGGGGTTCCGTTTCAACCGAAGTGGCAGATGTAGCTGTAGGGCTCGCCGCTCACGCGGATCTGGAAGCTCGAATTGCCGGGAATGCTGAACTTCTGGCCGGGACCCGAGGCGATCCATTCGCTGGTGCCTGCGAGCTGGTATTCGCAGCTGCCGCCGGCGCCTTCCATGATTTCAGGCGCGCCGGTGTTGAAGGTGAGGGTGGACGGCAGGATCACGCCGACCGATTTCTTGGTGCCGTCCGCCAGCGTGAGGTTGTGGCTCACGCACTTGCCGTCGAAATACACATTGGCCTTGGTGGCCACTGCGGCGCTGTTGATGGTGTCGGTAGTCGTCATTGGATGGATGGCGCCGGCGCCTGCGCGTTCGGCGGATCGAGGGACGCGCCGCGGCAGCAGCACCCCCGGGGTTGGAGAAGCCCTCGATTTTAGGGGCTCGGCAGAGCCGGCCCGTCGTTGGGGGAACTCAGTAGCGCCAGCCGTGGCGATGGCCGCCCCATCCGCGATAGCCACGGTAGTAGCCGCCACCGCCCCAGCCGCGCGAATAGCCCAGGTTCAGCGAGATGCCGACCGGCGGGTAGGCGTAGGGCTGTGCATACGGGTAGGTGTAGGCGGGCTGCACGTAGACGGGCGGGGCGTACACCGGGGCCGGCTGCACGTAGACCGGCGCGGGCGCGTTGGACACCACCACGCCGGGTTCGGGCACGACGCTGTCCCAGGGGGAGTTGGCACCTTGTTGGTACTGCCCCTGTTGCGGGTACGGCTGGTACTGCTCCTGGTACTGCGGGCCGTTGTTGGCCTCGACCGGGTAGGGCTGCAATTGCGACTGGGGCTGGACCGGCGCGGTGGTCACGCCCGACGTGGTCACCCCGTAGCCGCTGGCCTGGATCGGGATGGTGGCGCCCGGCCGGCTGGTGGTGCGGGTCGTGTACTGGCGGCCCTGGTATTCGTAGGTGACGTTGTAGCTGACGTCGCTGCCGGTCGTTTCGCGGATCGGCGTGGCGGAAATCACGCGCGCCTGGACCACTTGCTGGGCCTGCACGACGCTGGCGCCCGTGGCCAGCAGGCCGGTCGCCGACAGCCCCGTGAGGATGCGAAAAACGTGTCTGTTCATGGTGTTCTCTCCTGCAGATCGGGGTTGGAGGCCGGCAGGCGGGACGGGGTTCCGGGGTTTACACGGCGTTCACAGCCCAGCTATCGGCATCGAAACCAGTCGTTACGCCCGTCTTCGGGCCCCAATCGACCACCGGCCGCTTGATCAGGCTGGGGTTGCCGAGCAGCACGGGGCGGGCCGAGGCGGCGTCGACCACCGCGTCGCGCGTGGCCTCGTCCAGCTTGCGCCAGGTGGTGCCCTTGCGGTTGACCAGCGCCTCCCAGCCGGGGGCCTGGAGCCAGCGGTCGAGCTCAGCCTCGGGCACGCCCTGTTTCTTGAAATCGTGGAAGGCGTAGGCCACGCCATGGTCGTCGAGCCAGGCGCGGGCGCGCTTGACGGTGTCGCAGTTCGGAATGCCGTATAGGGTTGTCATGGCCGCCATGATGCCGCGAGCGGCGGGTCGGCGACAATGCCGGCCTCCATGGAAACCCTGAACGACTGGCTCGCGCGCGCCGAGCACCTTCATCCCGACAAGATCGAACTCGGGCTCGATCGCGCCAAAGAAATGGCGCAGCGTCTGGGCCTGCGTTTCGACTGCCCCGTCATCACGGTGGCGGGCACCAACGGCAAGGGTTCGACCTGCGCCATGCTCGAGTCGATCCTCACGCACGCGGGCTACCGCACGGCCGTGTTCACCTCGCCGCACCTGGTGCGCTTCGAGGAGCGGCTGCGGCTCAAGGGCGAGGCGGTCGATGCTTCCAAACTGATAGCAAGCTTCGAGGTGGTGGAAAAGGCCCGTGGCGACCTGGCCCTGACCTACTTCGAGTTCACCACGCTCGGCATCCTGCATTGCATGATCCAGGAGACGCCCGACGTGGCGATCCTCGAGGTCGGCCTGGGCGGCCGGCTCGACGCGGTGAACATCATCGACGCCGACTGCGCGGTCATCACCAGCATCGACCTGGACCACATGGAGTACCTCGGCCCCGACCGCGAAAGTATCGGCTTCGAGAAGGCCGGCATCCTGCGCGCCGGCAAGCCCGCCATCGTGAGCGACCCGGTGCCGCCGCAAAGCGTCATCGACCACGCCAACGCCATCGGCGCCGACCTGTGGCGCTTCGGGCACGACTTCAACGTCTCGGGCGACAAGCAGCAGTGGGGCTGGTCGGGCCGGGGGCGGCGCTACAGCGGGCTGGCCTATCCGGCGCTGCGCGGCGCCAACCAGCTGCTCAACGCGGCGGGTGTGCTTGCGGCGCTCGAGGCGCTGCGCCCGCAGCTGCCGATCACGGCGCAGGCGGTGCGCAACGGGCTCGCGATGGTCGAGCTGCCGGGCCGCTTCCAGATCGTGCCGGGCGAGCCCACGCTGGTGCTCGACGTGGCGCACAACGCCCACGCCGTCGCGGCGCTGGCCGAGAACCTCGACGCCATGGGTTTTTCGCCCACCACGCACGGCGTGTTCGGCGTCATGGCCGACAAGGACCTCGCGCCCATCCTGGCGCGCATCGGGCCGCTGATCGACCGCTGGTACTTCACCGACCTGCCCACGCCGCGCGCCGCCAAGGCCGCCGATCTGCTGGCCGCATGGCAGGCCCAGAACACGCGCAAAGACGCCTCGGGCAGCGTGCACGCGAGCCCGATGGACGCCCTGCGCGCGGCGATCGAGCAGGCAGGTGCCACTGATAGAATCGTGGTCTTCGGATCGTTCTTCACCGTGGGTGGCGTCCTCGAAAACGGCACCCCCCGGCTGCAAGCCAAACACCTGCTGCCAGGCGGCTGATCGTCGGGCTGTCCACACCCATCCGGCACCATCGGGCACCACCTCGCTGCACTCCTCCAGGGATCGAACTTCATGGCGTTTTTCAAGTTCCGCGCGCGCGGCCCACAAGGCAACGAAGGACGCAGCGCCCCCGCGGCGGTGCCGGCGGAAAGTGTCGAATCCATGCGCCGACGTGCGCGCCATCGGCTGCTCGGCGCAGCGGTGCTGGTGCTGGTCGGCGTGATCGGCTTCCCGCTGCTGTTCGACACCCAGCCGCGCCCCGTGCCGGTCGACATTCCGATCGAGATTCCTGATCGCAACAAGGCCAAGCCGTTGCCCGTGCCCGCCACGCCGGCGCCCGCGACGAGCAGCGCGCCTTCGTCGTCGTCCGACGGCAGCTCCCGCGTGGCGGCAGCCTCGTCGGCCGGCGGCATGATCACCGAGACCGCCGACGGCACCGTGATCGAGCCCGGCACGACCGTGCCCGCCACCCCGGCGGCGCCCAAGCCTGCCGTGGAGCCGAAGAAGCCCGAACCCAAGCCGGAACCCAAACCCGAGCCGAAGCCTGAACCCAAACCGGAGCCCAAGCCGGAGCCGAAAAAGCCCGAACCGAAGCCCGAGCCCAAGCCGAAGCCGGACCCCGCCAAGCCCGCCGCGAACGCCGACGACGGCGCCCGCGCCCGCGCGCTGCTCGAAGGCAAGCCGCCCGCCGCCGCACCCAAGCCGGCCGCCGACGACAACGGTCGCTTCGTCGTGCAGGTCGGCGCCTTCGCCGATGCCGACAAGGCGCGCGAAGTGCGCCAGAAGCTCGAGCGCGCCGGCCTCAAGACCTACGTACACGTCGCCAAGACGACCGACGGCGAACGCACGCGTGTGCGCGTCGGGCCGTTCGCCTCGCGTGCCGAGGCCGAGAAGGCCGCGGACCGGGTCAAGGGCTTGTCTTTGGCCGCAGCCATCCTCACGTTGTAAGCACCGCCGTCGCCCGCTGCCTGTAGTTCATTGCCGTGGCCCTGCTCGACTGGATCGCCATCGCGCTCATCGTGCTGTCGATGCTGTTCGGGCTGGTGCGCGGCCTGGTGTTCGAAGTGATTTCGCTGATCGGCTGGGTGGCCGCCTTCATCGTGGCCCAGTGGGTGGCCTCCGACGTGGCGGCCTGGCTGCCGTTCGGCGACCCGCAGGCCACCTGGCGTTACCCGCTGGCCTTCGTGGGGGTGTTCGTGGCGGTGGCGTTCGGCGTGGGGCTGGCGGCAGCCCTCACGCGCAAGCTGATCGCCGCGGTCGGCCTGCGGCCGGTGGACCGGATTTTGGGAGCAGCGTTCGGCGCGGCACGGGGGGCGGTGGCCCTGCTCGTGCTGGCGGTCGTTGTTCATTTGCTGGCGTTGAGCGACAGTGCCTGGTGGCACGAATCGCGCAGCGCCATTGTTCTCGATGCGGCATTGCAGGGCCTCAAACCCTCGCTGCCTGAAAAGTTGGCAAGCTACCTGCCCTGAGAGGAATCGTTCATGTGTGGAATCGTCGGCGTTGTCAGCAACGCACCCGTCAACCAGCTGCTCTATGACGCGCTGCTGCTGCTGCAGCACCGCGGCCAGGATGCGGCCGGCATCGTGACCTTGCTGGAACGCAAGTTCTTCATGCACAAGGCCAAGGGCATGGTGCGCGACGTGTTCCGCACCCGCAACATGCGCGCGCTGCCGGGCAACGTGGGCCTGGGCCAGGTGCGCTACCCGACCGCGGGCAACGCCTACAGCGAGGAAGAGGCGCAGCCCTTCTACGTGAACGCGCCCTTCGGCATCGTGCTGGTGCACAACGGCAACCTGACCAATGCGCACGCCCTGCGCGCCGAGCTGTTCTCCACCGACCACCGCCATACCAACACCGAGAGCGACTCCGAAGTGCTGCTCAACGTGCTGGCCCACGAAGTCGAGCGCTCTTCGCGCGGCGTGCCGCTGCACCCGGCCGAGGTGTTCGCCGCCGTCAAGAACGTCTACAAGCGCCTGCGCGGTTCGTACGCCGTGGTCTCGCTGATCGCCGGCCACGGCCTGCTGGCCTTCCGCGACCCCTACGGCATCCGCCCGCTGTGCATGGGCCGCAGCGCCGACGGCACCGTCATGGTGGCCAGCGAATCGGTCGCACTCGAAGGCTCGGGCCACGTGTTCGAGCGCAACATCGAGCCGGGCGAGGCCGTGTTCATCGACCTCGAAGGCAACGTGCACTCGATGCAGTGCGCCGAAGGTGCGTCGCTCAACCCGTGCATCTTCGAGTTCGTGTACCTCGCGCGTCCCGACTCGGTGCTCGACGGCATCTCGGTGTACCAGGCACGCCTGAACCTGGGCGAAACGCTGGCCAAGCGCGTGGTCTCGACCGTGCCGCCGAACCAGATCGACGTGATCATCCCGATTCCCGAATCGAGCCGCCCGAGCGCCACGCAACTCGCGCACCTCCTGGGCATTCCGTACCGCGAAGGCTTCGTGAAGAACCGCTACGTGGGCCGCACCTTCATCATGCCGGGGCAGGGCGTTCGCAAGAAGTCGGTGCGCCAGAAGCTCAACGTGATCGGCAGCGAGTTCAAGGGCCGCAACGTGCTGCTGGTCGACGACTCCATCGTGCGCGGCACCACCAGCCGCGAGATCGTGCAGATGGCGCGCGACGCCGGCGCCCGCAAGGTCTACCTGGCCAGCGCCGCGCCGCCGGTGCGCTACCCCAACGTCTACGGCATCGACATGCCGACCAAGGACGAACTCGTGGCGCACGACCGCACCGTCGAGGAAATCCGCGAGCTCATCGGCTGCGATGCGCTGATCTACCAGGACGTCGATGCCATGAAGCGCGCCATCGGCTCGCTCAACCCGAAGCTCGCCGGTTTCGACGCCTCGTGCTTCGACGGCGTGTACGTGACCGGTGACATCGACACCGAAGCCATCTCGCGCATGAACGGCAACCGTCCGCGCATCGAGGAAAACGAAGAAGACGCTTCGCGCCTCGCCCTGCCGAACCCCAGCGAGTAAGAGAAAGAAGAGAGGGCCGACGTGAGCCAAGACGAACGCACCTTGCCACCCGGCCTGCACCGCGACACCCTCGCGCTGCGCACCGGCCTGGCGCCCAGCCAGCACGGCGAGCACTCGGAGGCCCTGTTCCTCACGAGCGGCTTCGTGCAGCCCGACGCCGAGACCTCGGCCCGCCGCTTCGCCGGCACCGAGGCCGGCTTCACCTACTCGCGCACCTCGAACCCGACGGTCGCCAGCTTCGAGCAGCGCCTGGCCGCGCTCGAAGGCACCGAGGCCGCCATCGGCGCCTCGACCGGCATGGGCGCGATCCTCATGATGTGCATGGGCCTGCTCAAGGCCGGCGACCACGTGATCTGCTCGCGTTCGGTGTTCGGCTCCACGCTGAACCTGTTCGGCAAGGAGTTCGCCAAGTTCGGTGTCGAGACCACCTTCGTCTCGCAGACCGACGTGGCCGAATGGCGCGCTGCGCTCAAGCCCAACACCAAGCTGCTCTTCGCAGAAACGCCGACCAACCCGCTGACGGAGGTCTGCGACATCCAGGCATTGGCCGACCTGGCCCACGGCGTGGGCGCGTTGCTCGCGGTCGACAACTGCTTCTGCACGCCGATCCTGCAGCGGCCGGCTGAGCTGGGCGCAGACCTCATCATCCATTCGGGCACCAAGTACCTCGACGGCCAGGGCCGTGTGATGGCTGGCGCGATCTGCGGTCCGTCGAAGCTCATCGTCGATGTCTTCGGCCCCGTGGTGCGCACCGCCGGCATGGCGCTGTCGCCATTCAATGCGTGGGTCGTGCTCAAGGGCATGGAAACGCTCGGCATTCGCATGAAGGCGCAATGCGCGAATGCGCTGGCCGTGGCGCAGTGGCTCGAGCAGCAGCCCGGCATTGCGCGCGTGTACTACCCCGGTCTTGCCTCGCATGGACAGCACGAACTCGCGATGCGCCAGCAGTCGGGGCAGGGCGGGGCGGTGGTGTCGTTCGACGTGGTCGGCGACACGCCCGACGCCGCGCGCGCCAACGCCTTCCACGTGATCAACAGCACGCGCGTCGTGAGCATCGCCACCAACCTCGGCGACACCAAGACCATCATCACGCACCCCGGCACGACCTCGCACGGCCGCCTCACCGAAGTGCAGCGCCAGGCCGCGGGCATCAGCCAGGGGTTGATCCGCCTCGCGGTCGGCCTCGAATACATCGACGACATCACGGCCGACCTTTCGCGCGGCCTGAGCACCCTGACTTCCTGATTTTTCATTTCATGACCGGCAAAGTTCGCACCCGCATCGCACCGTCTCCCACCGGCTTCCTGCACCTGGGCACGGCGCGCACCGCACTCTATTCGTGGGCCTACGCGCGCCACCACGGCGGCGAGTTCGTGCTGCGCATCGAGGACACCGACGTGGCCCGTTCCACGCAGGACTCGACCGACCAGATCCTCGCGTCGATGCACTGGCTCGGCCTCGACTACGACGAAGGCCCGATCTATCAGATGCAGCGCCTCGAGCGTTACCGCGAGGTCATCGCGCAGATGCTCGCGGCCGGCACCGCCTATCACTGCTACTGCACACCGGCCGAGCTCGACGAGATGCGCGAAGCGCAACGCGCGCGCGGCGAGAAGACGCTGTACGACCGCCGCTGGCGTCCGACGCCCGGCAAGGTGCTGCCGCCCGTGCCCGAAGGCGTGCCGCCCGTGGTGCGCTTCTGCAATCCGCCCGAAGGCGACGTGACGTGGAACGACCTCGTCAAGGGCGAGATCACGATCAACAACCGCGAGATCGACGACCTGATCATCCTGCGGCCCGACGGTGTGCCCACCTACAACTTCGCGGTGGTGGTCGACGACTGGGACATGGCCATCACGCACGTGTTCCGCGGCGACGAGCACATCAACAACACTCCGTGGCAGATCAACATCTTCCGCGCGCTCGGCGCACCGCTGCCGCAGTTCGGCCATGTGCCCGTGATCCTCGGTGACGACGGGCAGAAGCTCTCGAAGCGCCGCGGCGCGGTGAGCGTCACGGCCTACGAAGACAACGGCTACCTGCCCGAAGCCATGCTCAACTACCTCGCGCGCCTGGGCTGGAGCCACGGCGACGACGAGCTCTTCACGCGCGAGCAGATGGTGAGCTGGTTCGACGGATCGCACCTGTCGAAGAGCCCCGCGCAGTGGGACGCGGCCAAGCTCGCATGGGTGAATGCGCAGTACATCAAGGCCAAGAGCGGCGAGGAGCTTGCACCGCTTGTTGCAGCCCAGTTGCAAAAGCGCGGCATCGTCGCCGACGCACGTTTGCCTGCGATCTGCGCGCTCTTCAAGGACCGTTGCGATACGACTGTGGCGCTCGCTGGTTGGGCCGCAGCGTTCTATTCGGACATCGAAGTGAGCGATGCAGACCGCGCGCAGCACATCACCGATGCAGTGAAGCCCGCGATCGCAACACTCGTTGAAAAATTGATGACGGTCGCCTGGGAGAGGGCCGAAATCGCAGTTATGATCAAGGAAGTCCTCGCGACACACGCGCTGAAAATGCCCGTGTTAGCGATGCCAGTACGAGTGCTTGTGATGGGAACATCGCAGACACCGTCCCTCGATTCAGTGCTCGAAATTTTTTCCCGCGAAAAAGTTATCGAGCGATTGAAAAAGGCCTGAAAAATCGGGCTATAATTCGAGGCTCGACACCCACACGGGGGTATAGCTCAGCTGGGAGAGCGCTTGCATGGCATGCAAGAGGTCATCGGTTCGATCCCGTTTACCTCCACCATCAAAGTGTCGAGTAGGTTAGAGATGCTGATCGCAGCACGTCCAAGGTTTTGACCCTATCGTCTAGAGGCCTAGGACACCACCCTTTCACGGTGGCTACCGGGGTTCGAATCCCCGTAGGGTCGCCAGTTTCACTTCGGTGAAGTCGGCACGAGTCGTCAACACTCGGTTCCGCAAGGAACGAACGTTGTCTACCAGGAGTGGTAGTTCAGTTGGTTAGAATACCGGCCTGTCACGCCGGGGGTCGCGGGTTCGAGTCCCGTCCACTCCGCCAAACACAAGCCCCAGTAGCAGTTTTGCTACTGGGGCTTTTTGTTTTGCTCCGGGGCTTGGCGTGGGCTGTTGGGCCGCATGCCATGGTTTTGCCCATGTTTTGGTTTGCCCCCAAGCGCTGGGCGCTACTGGTCGGCAGTGGCCTTTGCTGGGCAAGCGGCTTGGTTGCCGCGCTGGCTAGCGGCCCGCCCGAGCCCGCTGAAGGCCGCGTAAGCTACCTTTGGCACCCCCTGCACGGCGTGCCAAAAAGCCTTCAAAACAGGGGCTTTTTCGACTCCCGAGAAAAGTCGAGAACTGAATACAAAAGTGTTGTTTTTGTGCTAAAATATACCCACGGGTAGAAAACCTGCCGGCGAAAGCTAGGCAAGACCTTGCCCGTATGCAGGCGCACCGCCGCCTGTAGCCCCTGATGGCCGCCGAGCCAGCGCTTTTTTGACGCTGGTTTTGGCGGCCGTTTTCGTTTCCATCCCCCGCGCCTTTTTCGACTGCTGCGCCTTGCCCCTTGGGGCTTGGTGCGGCTGCTGCATGGGCGTTTCTTTTCCATGGAGATTTCAAGTGAAAGACTTTCTAAGCGCCTTCCTCACACCAGATGCCTCACTGCGCTTCGCACTGGGCCGGGTTGTTGCGACTCCGGGCGCTTTGGCGCTCATACACGCCACCAACAGCAATCCCTTCGTGCTGCTCGCCAAGCATGTGACTGGTGACTGGGGAGAAATCGACCCAGGGGACGTGCAAACCAACGAGGACGCTGTCGAGCAGGGGTTGCGTGTGCTGTCGGTCTACCGATTGCCGCTTCAAACCGGTGCCTGCGCCGCGTCTGCTTCCGAGTCTGAGTCAATAGATGAGTTCGACAACCGCATCTGGCTCATCACCGAGGGCGACCGGAGCGTGACGACGCTGCTGCTGCCGGAGGAGTATTGACGACGTAGGGTGCGCCCAGCTAGCTCGACGTCTTTCGCTTCGCGAGCTTCAGCACTCGCTTCGGGAGGGGATCCGTCAACTGGCCCACCGTGACGTCGAGGCCGCCGGCGAGTCGCCAAATATTGAAAAGCGACAAATTGCGCTCGCCTCGCTCCACCGAGCCCACGTAGTTCGGGTGCAAGCCGGCTAGCTCGGCAAGTTGCTCGATCGTGATCAGACGTTCGTGACGCATAGAGCGCAAGTGCTCCCCGAAGGCTTGCTGCAAGCGCTCGAGCTCCTTGCTGGATACGGGGTCCAGCGGCTGAGGCTTGTTGACAACGACTCGAGGCATGCGCCTGAGTTTTCTGTCTCCAACACTAAGAGTACACAAACTATCCGTTTTGTTCCGAAGCGGTATCTGGCAAACTAAATGAAAACCAAACGTAAAGTGTGTTTTTTTACTTGTGCAGTTCGACCAATTGGAGGATTCATGTTCAACGGTTTGATTTCAGAGGGGATTGATGCGATCCGAACGGCGTTCCGGGACGGAGGCGAACGATCGTCGCGAGCAATGCTGATGATCGCGGCTGCCGTAGTTCTAACCGCCTGCGGCCCTGAAGCGCCGCCTTGCAATGACGCTGAGGTCACCGAAACCGTTCTTGGAATGGTCAGCGATGCCAACGACGCACACTTGCAAGGCTATCCAGCCAAGAGCGCTGACCTTGCCACCTTCGCGCTGGAGACGCCCACTGTCACTTCGTATGACGATAAGCTCAAGTTGCGCAGCTGCAAGACCACGATCGTGATGACCATCAAGCCCGACAAGCTGGCGCAGATGAACGAACTCATCCTCAACCCGATGCCAAACCTGATCGGTGCACTCGTCGCCATGTCAGGCCAGACCTCGCAGCTGTACCCCGCCGAAGTGCGCGGCGAGGTCGCCTACATCCGGTCGCGCAACAACAACGGCCCAGTCCCACAGACTCCCATGCGAAAGTCGCTGGTCTACCAGATCGTGAAGCAGGAAGGGCGAAACGAGTTCGTCACCACCACCAACGTGAGCGTGGATGGCACCGTCCAGTACCTGCGGGTTGCTGCCGTCGCCCAGCAGCGCACCGAGGCGCAAGCCGAAGCGAAGAAAGCGCAGCTGGCACGGCAAGCGGAGATCGATCAGCTCTCGGCGAGCGGCAACTGGCGCAAGTCTGTCTACATCATGGATTACGGCACCGGCCACAACGACCCGTCCTACTGTTTCAAAAACAACCTCTACTGCATTCACGGTCGGGACGAAAAGGGCGACGACGTCGCCTACTACGAACTCGACCAGAAGATCGTCGATCAACGTGGTCGCGATTCAATGTCAGAGGCTTTGCGGGCGCGCAAGCCGGTTTGTCTGGTGGGCGTGCAGAAAACGCAGAATCCAAATGTCTTTCGGGCGCGAGGTTACTCCACCGTCCGCAACGACAAGGGCGAGGCCGTGGACTGCTTGCCGGGCGCGGAGAAGGAGAACTGGGCTGCATTGGTGGCGCAGACAAAGAAAGAAGAATCGGCTGCCGCATCCGGTTCCGGTGCCCCAGCTACTGCGGCGCAACCTTTGGCTTCTGCCCCCAGCACAGGTCCTGAGAGCTTGATGTCTCTGGTCACCAAGTACGAGCCTTGTGGCGAGGAGGCCGTGTGCCTGCATACCGTCAAAGGCAACGTCGTCTGGATGCAGGCTGGGCAGATGCGCCGCATGGACTACGCGTTGCTCGACAAGGCGATCAGTAGCAAGACGCCGGTGTGCCTGCGCGACGTGACACGCACTGACGCCAAGAACTTCGCGGCCGATGGCCTGGACAGCGCGTGCTGAGGGCAGTGCCGTAGCGACCCCGCGTCGCTGATACAGCCCTTTGCGAAGGCGCCGTGCTGGCCGAGAGGCTGGTGCGGCGCTTTTGCTTTTCCGTCTTCATTTCACTGCCACCGCCCTGTGCGAGTGGCATCGAAGGTAAATTCCATGAATATTCTTCACACTCCCGCCGACAGCGGGCCGAGCGGTGCTGTCCGCTTGATCGGCATCGGTGCTTCGGGCCGGCGCTTGGTTCAACGCTTTCACAGTCACATCGATACACCACTGCACACGCCGTTGGCAGATCTGCTGGACCAAAAGCCGAGTTACATCGAGATCGATGCAGGCGAAGCGGTTCATGTGGTCGAGCAAGTCGACCTCGAGAACGCGTGCATCCTCTGCTTGGCCTTTGGCTTTGACATGACATCCGCTGAAATCGAAGCAGCCATGCTCTTGGTCTGGCGCATGTGGGGTCGAGATGCGCATGCCATCGGCATCGTGCTCGGTGCGAACAATCATCCGTTGCCGCACGATGGCTCGATGCTCGGCATCCTCTGCGATTCGATCGACGCGCGCATCGACATTGCCGAGCCAACAGATGCCGCCCAGCTCGCGCCATTGCAATGGTTATATGTCGGACTGCAACGCTCGGTGTTGGAGGGGCTTTCGATTCTGGGCCCGGCCTGGGACCACTCGGATGTCGTTGAAACCTTGGACTTCGGCCAGGTGCAGTTCGAGCTTTTTACGCAACCGCTGGACGAACCCGCACAGCTGGACGCAGCGATGGTGGCTGTCTTGGAGGACCTGAGCGAGCGGGGGATCTGGCTTGAGCAGGCGCTGGGCGCGGTCTTGGTGCTGTGGGCGCCCTCCGAATACCAACTCACGGTGCGCACGGTACGCGGCCTGGGGAGAACCTTGGGCGAGGCGCTGGGGGAGGGGGCGTTGCACCTCACCATCCGGCTACGCAGTCGACCTGCAGTGGGTGAGCAGACCGCGTATCTGACGCTGGTGCTGAGCTTGCCGCGAACAACGACGGCCCGTAGGTAGACCGCTGCGAAAGGTGTCCACGGCATTCGCCATGGCATAGCACTTCGATCCAGCGCCCGCGTTTGCGGGCGTTGCTCATTCACAAGAGCCCATCCCCTCAGCATTCACATAGCGAGCAAGATCATGAAAAGAGTTCGCAGCGATTCATCAAGGCGCGCACCCGTCACGCACAAGCCATCTCGGGCAATCAGGCCAGCAAGAGCCCAAGTCGAGTTCGAACACTATGTCGCTCACGCCGTAGCCGACAGCACGCGTCGCGCCTACGAGGGCGATCTGCGGCATTTCCGGGACTGGGGCGGCAGGGTGCCGGCCACGCCAGCGATGGTGGCGCGGTACCTAGCAGCCTACGCAGGCAAGGTCAAGGCCAGCACGCTCAACCGTCGTCTGGCTGCGATCTCGAACGCGCACACGGCGCTGGGCAAGCCTTCGCCAACGCGGTCGGAGCTGGTGCAAGCGACGATGCGCGGGATTCGGCGGGTGCATGGCACGGCGCAGAAGCAGGCCCAACCCATCAGCATTGAGATGCTGCGCTTGCTTGCCAAGCCGCTGAAGCACCTAGACCCGGTGCGAGATCTGCGGGACAGGGCCTTGCTGGTGGTGGGATTTGCAGGAGGTTTTCGAAGATCGGAGCTTGCTAAGCTGAAGCTTGAGAGTCTGGCATTCGGCGCTCAAGGTGTGACGGTGACACTGGCGCGCTCAAAAACCGATCAGCAGGGCAAGGGTAGGGTAGTGGCGTTGCCGCCTGGGCCGGGGCGGTTGTGCCCGGTCAAGCTGCTGAAGGCTTGGATTCGGCTACTGCGCGGGGCGACCGTGGAAGGGGAGCCGTCGCTGCCCTTGTTTCGCGGGGTGAATCGGCACGGGCAGCTAGCAGGTGCGTTGAGTGGAGCAGCGGTCGGAGGTGTGTTGCGGCGGCGCATGCATGACTGCGGCCTTGACCCGAGCGGCTTCTCTGCACACAGCCTCCGTTCGGGATTGGTCACCACGGCCGCCAAAGCTGGTGTTCCGACGTGGGCAATTCAGCGGCAGACGGGGCACCGCTCGGAGAGCACGGTGCATCGCTACATTAGGGGGCTTTCGGCGTTCGAGCGAAATGCCTTCGATGCATTGACAAGGGCGTAGTGCAGGCACGTTTCAAGGTCCAACAACGACTGCTTCAGACTGCGAGCTGTCTTTCAGTCATGACGTCTGACCGTCGCCTTCGGGCCCAAATCGTGCCACAGTACTGCAGGTCTGGAATTGGCCGGGCGCGGTCCTCAGCGAACACACATCCTCAATCTGAGGCAAACCGGGTGATCTGGCTCAACGGTAAGCCCACTTGTCGATTGAACGCGGTTATCTCAACGCCCAGAGCCCCGTCTCTTCGCGCACCGACAATTTCGCACCAGTCATGATTTCCCGCGCGCAGCCGTGCTCTATCACCCTCTCTCAAGGTGAAGAATGGAGCGGAGGGAGGCGCTGGCCTCACGAGTTCCTCGGCGCCGCCGAGCCGTTCAATTCCCCATAGTGCAAAACGGTACTCCTCTTTTAGGGAGACACGCACCTCATCCTGCATCGATTCAATTTTCTCAATCCAGCAGAGTCCGGGGGCCGCGAGTGACAGAGGCGCCACACCACAGCCCAAGAGTAGAAGGATAAATTCAAGGAGGGAATGCCTACTTCTGATTTTCATCACGATCTTTTGATAGGTGTACGCGGTGACAAACGAATGATTTCTATGTCCGTCGCAGTATGCAAACGAGGAATGCATCCGCGAGTGGAAGCCTTAGTGTCAAGCGTTACCTGGTGATGACAACTAGTAGTTGAAATGCGATGGCTGCTCTTGGCCGCTTGATGTCGGTTGCTCATTGAGCGCCTTCAAGGGCCTCGATGTATGGCAGCACCTGTGGATGAGCCTGAACCCACTGCTCGCCCAAGTACGTCGCTACGGAACTCGATCCGATGACGCTCTCGATTGCCCCGAATTTCGAAGCGGCCTGCAGCAGACCGTGGGCCGCATGCATTGCCTCCTCGCTCGCGGCCGCCTCCGGCCCCCCAGCTTCGATGCCCCACTCCTTTTGAATTGCCGCAATGAGTTTGCCTGCGGCGGCCTCAAGTGGTGTTCGCGAGCGTGTCATGGACGCCAATCTAACCTGCTTGTGAAGGTCCGGTTGTGGCCGATAGTACCCATTCGTGCGAGGCCAAGGGATGTCGGCAAACGCTGCATAACCGCCTTACGTCGACGGCTGGTTCAGGCTGGCGGTAGTCGCTTGTCTGACAGGCGTTACTAGCAAGATCGGACGCCAGTGGCCTTGCATGAGCTTGCTTCCAATCCCGAAGTTGCCCCGTTACCGAATGAGCTCGGGTCAAGACGTCGTTCTGTACCGCTGCGCTGAACCAGCGGTGCCACGAAGTCAACTTGGCGCGAGCCGCCGGGCAAACCAGTCCGCCACGAAGGCGGTCCGCTGCGCCGCATGGTTGTAGATCGTGTGCTCGCCGTCGTCCCACACGCGCAAGGTGACGTCGGAATTCGTCGCGGCGTCCAGGAAGGGCTGCTGGTCTTCCATTCGAACCAGTGGATCGGCACCGCCGTGCAGCACGAGCAAGGGGCAGTCGATGCGGTCCCGCCCGGGGCGAAAGCGCATGCGCTCGAAGTTCTGCTGGATGGCCTGTTCGTCGTCGGTGCCCAGCATGGCCGCGGCCTGCTCCGCGAAGGTCCGGAAGGGCAGCAGCGTCGGTGCGGCCAGGCTGCTGTTGATGCAGCAGGCGCGAATGCGCGCATCGGCCGCGGCCGTGCGCGCGGCCCACAGGCCCCCGACGCTGTTGCCCCAGATGCCGGGCGTACCGAGCGAGGCGTCGTTTGCGATGAAGGTGACGAACTGGCTGTAGGCCGCCTCCATGTCCACATCGACATGGATGCCCTGGTTCATGCGCGTCTCGCCCTGGCCCGGCCCTTCGGCCAGCAGGGTGGCCAGGCCGCGTCGCGCGAGCGCGCGGGCGATGGGCAGGTAGGCCACGCCCCAGCCACTCTGGCCGCCGAACACCAGCACCGTGCCGCGCGCGGGCGCTGCGTGCGGTCGCACCAGCCAGCCGACGAGATGGCTCGGGCCGAAGGGCACCTCGACCCGCGTCATGCGGCCTTCGGACCCTGCGCACAACTGGCGCGTCGCCATGGCCAGCTGGTGGTAGAGGGCGCGCTTGCGCGGGGTGTCGTGGTTGAAGGCCATCTGGGCGAACAACAGGTCGGCCAACGCCGCTGCCTGCGCCTCGGCCGCCGTCACGCGATGGCCGGCAGCCTCGGCCTGGCGGGCGCGCTCCAGCTGCGCCTGCGCCAGTGCCTCGGCCACCTGGTCCCATGCCTCGCCGGCGCTGGTGCGCTGGAACAGGGCCTGGGCGTCGGCGAAGTCCATGCCGCAGTCCAGCAGCCGGGTCATCGGCATGGCCCGCTGGAAAGCCAACGTGGCGGAAGAAGAGGGAGAAGAGGGCGCGCTGCTCATGTGGCCTGCTCCGCGGCGAGCGGGGCGGCCCGTGCGCCGGTGTCGTCGCTGTCGAGCCAGTGCAGCTTGCGGCGCAGGTCGTCCACCAGGGCCGCGAGCGCATCCATGCGGGGCACGGAGCCGAAGACGATGAAGTCCGGTCGGCCGATGTAGGCCTGGAGGCCGTGCTCGGCCATGAACCCGGACATCTCGCCGTCCAGCTCGACCACCGCACCGGGCACTCGCTCGTCCTGGGTCAGCACCACGACGTGGCAGCCGAGTTGATCCAGGAACGCTTTCTGGCCGGCGCCCAGGAACGGCGTCGGGTCCTCGTGCGCCACCAGCAGGAAACCATGGCCCACGACATCATCCAGCAGGCCTTCGGCCTCGCCACGGCGCACGAGCGCCTGCGGCCCCGGTACGCCCGTGGACGCCAGCAGGCTGCCGTCGGCTTCGCGGTGCAGCACGCCGTTTTCCACCTTCGGGAAGGGCGGCATCGGCGGCATGGTGTGGGTGCGGAAGGCTTCGTCGCGCGCGGCGGCTTTCGCCACGTCGTCTTCGTTGGTGACCTGGCCGAGGAACAGCGACATCTCCATGATCTGCTGGGCGTGCGGGCGGCGCTCGGCTTCGTAGCTGTCCAGCAGCGCGGGCGACGCGCGGCCGCTGAGCACCAGGTCGAGCTTCCAGGCCAGGTTGATGCCGTCGCGCATGCCCGAGCAGGCGCCCTGTCCCATGTAGGGCATCATGGCGTGAACCGCGTCGCCGCCCAGCAGCACGTTGCCTTCGCGCCAGCGTTCGGCCATGCGCGTCTGGAACGTGTAGACCACGTGGCGCAGAAACTTGAAGTCGCTCGGCCCGACGCCGTACTTCTCGCCCAGCCAGCGCCAGCCGTGGGCCGGGTCTTCCCACGCCTCGATGCTTTCGCCGTCCAGCAGGCGCACTTCGAAGCGCGTGCGGTTGTCGCCGATGGGCATGTACATGTGGCCGCGTGCCGGGTCACAGAAGATGGTCAGCCGCTTGAAGCGCTCGGCGGCGTCCGACAGGTTCTCGGAATCGAGGTTCAGCCAGCGGTGCTTGTGGCCGTAGTCGTTGCGCTCGATGCCCAGCGCGCGGCGCACGAAGCTGTTGGCACCGTCGGCACCGATCACGTAGCGGGCATTGAACGTGCGCGCAGGCTCGGCCCATTGCTCCTCGCGGGCCTCGGGCGCGCCGTCCTTTCCGCTGTTCGTGCGCTGGATGGCCACCGTCACCCCGTCGGCGCCCTGCTTGAGGAACACGGCCTCCCAGCCGCGCAGCAGCTCGACATTGGGCAGCGTGGCCACGCGGTCGTGAATGGCGTCCTCGATGTCGGGTTGGTAGATCGAGTTGTGCGCCGCGTAGCCGCACTGCTTGCCCTTCCACCCGAGCTCCAGCAGCAGTTCGCCGGTGGCATTGACGTAGTGGTAGGTGTGCAGCGGAAGGGAATCGCGCATGGCCTGGTCGACATTGCCGCAGGCCTGGACGATGCGCGCAGCCTCGCCGTCGATGTGCGTCAGGCGCGGCAGGCCGTACATGGTGGGCCAGCGTTCGACGACCACGACCCGGTGGCCGGCCTGGCCCAGCAGCGAGGCCGCCACCAGGCCGGTGGGGCCGTAACCGATCACGGCCACGTCGTAGGACGCGTGGGCGTCGGGTTGCGGATTCGCTTGAGGGGGATTCATTGTTTGTCTCCTGGGAATTTTCGGGGGGACGCAACCGGGCTGCGCCATGAACGAACGAGCGAAAGAAAAAACGGAAAATTCAGTCCGGCCTGACGCCATCGAAAGCCGCCTGCAGCACGGCGCGCACGGCCGCCCGATCGATGGGCCGCGGGTTCCAGTACGGGCGCTCGGTGGCGATGTCGGCGGCGCGGTCGAGATCACCCTCGGCCATGCCCAGCTCGCGCAGCGAGGTCGGCGCGCCGTTGCGATGGGCCAGCTCCCACACGCCGGCGGCGGCACTGCCGTGCGTGCCCAGCGCCTGCGCCATGTGGCGCATCGCTTCTTCGGCATGCGAGGCGTTGAACGCCAGCACATACGGCAGCACGACCGTGTGGGTCGGCGCATGCGGCAGGTTGAAGCTGCCGCCCAGCGTGTGGCACAGCTTGTGGTGCAGCGCCATGCCGCCGTGGGCCAGCACCGTGCCGCACAGCCAGGCGCCGTACAGGGCCGAGCCGCGCGCCTCGAGGTCCGCTGGGTCGGCGTGGATGGCCGGCAGCCCGGCGGCCAGCGCGCGGATGCCTTCCTGCGCCATCAGGCGGGTGACCGGATTGCCGTTGGCGGCATACAGGCCTTCGGCCGCGTGCGCGATGGCGTTGATGCCGCTGGTGACGGACAGGCCCACCGGCAGCGTCAGCGTCAGTTGCGGGTCGTAGATGACGGTGCGGGGCAGCACCCGCGCATCGGTGCCGGTGCGTTTCTCGCCGTCCTGCGTGATGCCGTAGATGGGCGTCATCTCACTGCCGGCGTAGGTGGTCGGGATCGCCAGGATCGGCAGGCCGCTGTCGAGTGCGATCGCCTTGCCCAGGCCTATGGTGGAGCCGCCGCCGATGGCGATGGCGCAGTCGGCGTTGCGCTCGCGGGCCACCTCGCGCGCCTCGCGCGCCACCTTGAGCGGAACGTGCATGGTGGCCCGGTCGAACACGCCGGCGGCACGGGCGCCGAGGCGCGCGGCGATCGCTTCGGCCGCGTGCCGCTGGTCGGGCGTGCACAGCACCAGCGCGCGCCGGACGCCGAGTGCGTCGAGTTCGGATTCGAGTTGCAGCAGGGCGCCTGCGCCGAAGACGACGCGGCCCGGCAGCGACTGGTAGACAAAGGATGAAGGCATGCGAGGCTCCTGTCTCAGCGCTGGTAGTCGACCTGGTGGCGCGACGTGCGCAGCGCACCGAGTTCCTGGCGCACCCGCAGGTGCTCGGGGTGGGCCGCGTACGCGTCCAGTGCCTGCTGCGACTCGAAGTCGGCCACCAGCACGGCGTCGCAGGCATGGTCCACGTCGCTGCGGTCGATGCCCACCTCGATGTGGTGCAGGCCGGGAATGCGTCCGACGAGGCTTTCGAAGGCCAGCTTGACGCGTTTGCGTGCATGCATCCTTTCTTCCGGCGACTCGCCGGCGACGCGCCACATGACGATGTGCCGGATCACGCCCGCACCTCGGCCTTGGGGTTGAGCACGAAGTCGTACTGCAGCGTGTGGAACGGCACGTCGGAGTGCGTCCCGTCCGGCGCCGGGCCGGCCTCGTGGCGCACCCAATCGGCCACCAGCGTCGAGCGCACGCCGAAGACCGCATCCGAATCGAGGTAGCTGTCGCCCTCGCGGAAGATGTGGGTGATCAGCCGCTCGCAGCCGGGCGCGTCGATCATGAAATGCAGGTGCGCCGGGCGCCAGGGATGCCGGCCCAGCCCCGACAGCATGCGACCCACCGGGCCGTCGTGCGGAATGGGGTAGGGCACCGCCAGGATCGAGCGGAAGTGAAAGCGCCCATCGACCCCGCTGCGCAGTCGACCCCGCGCCCGGTGCTCGTGGGTGCCCGAAGCATCGGGAAGCTGCACGTCGTAGAGGCCGTCCTCGTCCGATTGCCACACATCGATCCACGCGCCGGCGATGGGGCGACCTTCCAGGTCGCGCACCTGGCCGCTGACGTGGCAGGGCTCGCCGTGCGCGCCATTGGCGATGTCGGCGCCGTGCTCGTACACCGGCGCGTCTTCGACAAAGAAGGGGCCGAAGACCGTGGCCTCGGTGCAGGCCGGCGGCTTGGCGTTGTTCTGCGCCGTGACGAGCGTGGAGAGACCCAGGGTGTCCGACAGCAGGATGAACTCCTGGCGCTTGTCGTCCGTGATGTGTCCGACGTCGGTGAGGAAGCGGATCGCTTCCATCCACTCGGCCTCCGTCAGCCGGACCTCGCGTGCAAAGGAATGCAGGTGCTGCACGAGGCTCGTCATGACCGTCAGCAGCCGCGGATTCTCGCAGCGGCACATCGCGGCGATCACGGCCTGGGTGATGGTGTCTTCATTGATGTTGCGCACGGTGCTTTGCTCCTGGTGAACCAACCCTGGCCCTCGATGGGCGAATGATGTACCGTCAAAGAATGGAAAAAAAGAGCTAAATACGAAATGTCATTTCCTAAAAATGGAAGAATCACTTGAGCATGGACCGCTGGGCGCAGATTGAACTTTTCGTGCAGGTCGCGGAGCTGGGCAGCCTCACCAAGGCGGCCGAGCGGCTCGGCCTGTCGAACGCGGCGGCAAGCCGCTACCTGACGGGGCTCGAGGAGCGGCTGGGCGCGCGGCTGGTGGAGCGCACCACGCGCCGCATGTGGCTGACCGACGCGGGGCGCAGCTACCACCAGCGCTGCAGCGGGATGCTGGCCGAGATGGCGGAGGCCGAGGCCGAGGTCAATTCGGCCAGCACCAACCCCAGCGGGGTGCTGCGCATCACGAGCTCCGTGTCGTTCGCGATGATCCACCTGGCGCCGGCGCTGCCGGAGTTCCACCGGCGCTATCCCAAGCTCACCGTGCAGATCACCGCGGCCAACCGTTATCCCGGCTTCATCGAGGCGGGCATCGATGCGGCCATCCGCACCCGGGAGCACGAGGGCGACTCGGGCATCACCGTGCGCCGCCTCGCGCAGATGCGGCGCGTGCTGGCCGCATCGCCGGCCTACCTTTCCGCGCGCGGCCAGCCGGCCTCGCCCCGGGAGCTGCCCGCTCACAGGATGCTCGTGTACTCGCTGGCGAACGACCCGTACGTGCTGCACTTCAAGCGCGGCAAGGAGGCGCAGGCGATCGGCATCGCGCCGACCCTGGACGCCAACGAAGGCCAGGTCATCCGGGCCGCGGCCCTGGCGGGCCTGGGCATCCTGATCCAGCCGCAGTACATCATTCACGACGACATCGTGGCGGGCCGGCTGATCCCCGTGCTCCGGGACTGGGAGCTGCCGCAGCTGACGATCAACATCGCCTACCAGAGTCGCCGGCACCAGCCTGCGAAGCTGAAGGTCTTCACCGAGTTCCTGGTCGAGCGATTCGAGAAGCTCGACCTCGAGAGAAAGTGGGCCTCGTGGGCGAAGGCGTCAGGATGAATCGCTTCGGGTGCCCTGAGCGCTCTTGAACTGTTGAAAATGAATGTCATCGTTCTGACACCAAGGGAGAAAGCGCGACGTTGCAATGTCGTTCGCCTCGCACGGTGACGTCCGCTTTTGCTGCCTCGCGGTCCTTCGGGTATGCCCGCTTCAGACTGCGAGCAGTCAGCCACGAATGACCGCATGGAGGATGGCTGTTGTCATGCGGTAGACCTTTAGATCGAGCGGTCAGCCGCTTGGACTGCAGCGGAGGCAGGTCGTTAACTGGAGCCGTTGACTCCGCAGTGTGCGGTGCCGTAGACGGGGACAGTATCCCTGCCTCTTACTTGGCATGAGAGGGCAACTCTTTGATAGCCCTTTCGTAGGTTTTCGGCGGCGAAGCTTGTGGCGCGCAGGATTTGTCGGCATCTTTATGCTGCACAAATTTCTATGCCATTGCTCGGGGATCCAGCAATGGCATTGCCTGTGGGCCGGGGAGGTGTCCGATCTTGCCGATTGCAGTTCGCCGTAACATCTGCTCATCCATGGGCGCCGTTCTGCGCCCAGCCAGGGAAGGCACAACGTTATGAGGAGCGTGATGTCCAATCAAGATCGAAAAAGCTCATTGTCCAAGCCCGGCCCCGGGCAGTCCAATGGAGTCCCAAGCGCTGGGCGGACCATTCGCCTCGCTGACATTCAGAGCAAGGGGGCTGGCGGACGCAACGCCACCCCAGCGATTAAACCCGTCAAAGTCGTTCTCGCCCTGCCGTCTAGACCAGCTCCGGAGCCAAGCGAAGTCTCAAGTCGATCCAAGCCAACCCTTGCTCCATCAGCTGGACCACATCAGGATCCACTCGGCCCCGTGAGCGCGCCGTCGGTTGAACCAGCGTTGCCCCCAGCAGCACCCGCCCGGGCCCGCACAGCTGAGGCGAAGCCCGCCCCATCCTCAAAGAAGCCCGTCGAACGCAAGTCAACCAAGACAGAGATCGGCACGCCCTCCAAAGCCGAAAATGCAGGGGGCAATTCTGCAGAGCTCACCGCCACCACCCTGCCATTGGCGGTCGGGGAACTCTTTGCCCTGAACAACTATGACGTCCAGTATTCAAAAAAGATTCATGGCGCCGAAGTTGACATTGTTGCAACCCCCAAAGGTGGCGGATTTGGGTCCACCATTTATTTAGAAGTAACTGTTCAGTACGTCGAAAATACAAAGTACGGCAAAGACTTAACCAAATTTTCCCTCGTTCGAGAGATGGACAAGAGTTGTGTCTGCATCAGTGTTTCGACAGCTGGTTTCACACCAGACGTTCGGGAGCGCGCAGGAAAGACCGGCATCACTCTTCGTACCTACTCAGAAATTTTTGCTCAATTCGAAAAATTCTCTGCATACGTTGACGGGGTCTTGGGTAATAGGGAAATTTCGGCACTTGCGGCTTCATATGAGGAACCATACTTCCGAGATGATCGAGGCGAACATCTTGCTCCAGAATGGCTCAGCGAATGGATGCTTGGCTCCGGTACTTCCTCCAATTGGCTCGTGGTACTTGGGGAATATGGAACCGGAAAAACCGCGCTGACCCTAAAACTGCAGCACGATTGGCTGCTGAGCTACCAACGTGCTCCAAACCACCCAATAACAGTTCGAATTGAACTGCGCAACTTTGTTCGTCAATTTGATAGTCGCTCTCTTCTTCATCACTTTCTCGACTCAAACCAGCTGGGCCACATTCCAGTAGATTTTTTGCTGCATTTAATTCGCAAGCGTCGAGTGATTCTTCTGCTGGATGGCTACGACGAGATGGCGCAGTTCCTGAATGCCAGAGAGCGTCGCGCTTGTCTGGCGGCACTTGCGGAACTGGCTGGAGAAGGGGCAAAAGGAATTCTTACTAGTCGCCCCAACTACTTTACTGAGGCAGAAGAACTTCACGTTTTCGATGCACTTTACGTATCACTGGAGCAAAGCGGCTACTTCGTCGGGCAAATGGACAAACTGTTCTTTGCGCAAGAACAGTCCGTTGATTCCCTGCTAGAACGATACCTTATAAACAAGAACGAGCGTTACCTTCGCGACTTGACTACCGAGCAAACGAATTCGCTGGTCCGAAGGAAGCTCGCAGGAAATCCTGCCGGACAGAAAGTGGTTTTGGATCTGCTGGAGAAGGTCTTCCGCGATGAAACCGAAGGGCGGCGCCAATCACTCGGCGGCAAGCCTGTAATTATTTCCTATCTCCTTGAGCTTGTTGAATATCTGTCGGGAGGCACGGGTGACGAAAAGGCGGCGTCTCTAAGTGAATGGCAGATCTATAAACTGATTGTTGATCGACTCATGCTGCGCGACCTACAAAGGTCACCGACTACGCCACCCGAAAAGAGACGGGAAGCACTGCAGCGATTGGCAATACAGTTATCGTCAAAATCTACACCGGGAGCGACTGAAGCACACTTTTACGCAGTGATTGACGATCTCTTTCGAACAGAACTTCGGCGCCTTAGCCCCGAGGAGCAGCGAACTAGAAAAGATGAACTCTTCCAGGACCTTCGCAGTTCAACGACACTGACCAGATCTGAACGAAGTTCATCGTCCGTCTGGCAGTTCTCCCACAACTCGCTTCGCGAGTATCTTGTTGCCGAAGTAATCGTCGGATCGATGTACGCCGGTAGTCCGATCGACCTGACCTTGCCGATTACACGCGCCATGCGAGGATTCGTGGCAGCACTGCCAGGAGAGTTGGCGACAAAGTACCTGCAGGCGATGGAAAGCTCATGGACAAAGCGTTCGCAGCAAAACCTGGGAACCTACTTTTCAGCGGCATTCGATCTTCTACGTACCCGGCCGGAAGGTCTTCGACTGAGCTTGGCCAGACTGATGCGCGCGCCTGAAGGGAGGCTGGAGTTCAGCGATGTGTCGCTTAAAGACATCGAGTTCACTAGCGTCGAAATTGGACAGCGCGCCCAATTTATTTGC
The DNA here is from genome assembly GCF_058796495.1 of Variovorax sp. GW823-FHT04B03. Taxonomy (NCBI): domain Bacteria; kingdom Pseudomonadati; phylum Pseudomonadota; class Betaproteobacteria; order Burkholderiales; family Comamonadaceae; genus Variovorax; species Variovorax sp. GW823-FHT04B03. Next base: position 584,752 of record NZ_JBXAIT010000004.1, on the reverse strand, counting down.
AATGGAGCCACCTTGACGGAAGTGATTTTTCGTGGTCTGGATATGAGGGAAAGCAATTTTGAAGGAGCAACATTTGATCGCTGCTCTTTCATTGATTGCATACTGACTTCTTCTAACTTGAAATCGACCCTTCTATTCGAGAGCAACTTCAATCAGGTCGAGGTCGAGGAGTGCGACTTCACTTTGATGGATAACGACTCCAACATTGTGGCCGCCAACTCTGAGGGGGAGCCGATTATTCTTTCTGGTCGAGGGGCCGTGGGATTTTTTAGGTATCACGGCGCCAAAACCGACGATGTAAGTCCGTACCACGAGCTGCGACATCACCCTCGTTTTTCTATTGTTCAGAAAATTTGCGAGCGAATCTCTGAGCAACGAAATAGCCAATTGCGCGGCCTCACGCAACGAGGTGCCGCCCAAGCAGACCCACCGTTTGCTCGCGAGTTCATGAATTGCCTTGTCAGGGCAGACTTAGTTGAGATTGACGGAAACAGTCTGGTTTCCGCCACGTCGAAAGGTCGCAAGGACTTGCCTCGTCTTGTCGCTCATGATGAACTGCCTGAATCAGTTGCAGAGTTTCTGAGAGAGCACCGCTAGCGCTGTACCCGCATACCCATCTCTTGCAGCGCGCTGAGGCCTAACCCTCGCTTGAGCCGACTCGCGTCGGCAGGCCACCGCTAGCGGCTCAAGTTCAACGCAACGGCCGCTTTCGGACGCCTACTTGATTGAAGGACAGCAACCGCTGCGAAGCCGACATTGGTTGCTTTCTAGCGCGAGGCCGCCTTGCCGCGAGTCCTGCCGGTCGCCGTCCAAGGTCTACTAACGCTGACAGGCCCAAGCAGTCATGGGCCGAGCGTTGACCTCGGCATTGCGAGGCGCGGCGACCATCAGCAGGCCGGGCAAGAGGTTATTCGTGACGGCCCCCCGAAATCATGAAGCGGTGATGCGGGGCGTGACTTCCGCGCTCAATGTGCTGGCAGGGTCGTACCTTGGAACGCGGCGAGTTGCCATGCGTCTTCGCGCCGCAGCCACACCGCCAGGTAGCAAGTCGTGATGTCGCGCAGTTCACCGTCTCGGTGCACCTGTGCGTGCATTTCGCCGGAGACCAGGGCGCAATCCGGCATGTGCGTTACCGCCAGCCGGTCGAAGCAAAGGCGCTGGTAGACGACGTGTCCCGAGGTCAGCCTGGCAATCAGGCTCTCACGCGAATCGGCGCTGCCGGTGGAATGCACGTAGCGCAGATCGGGCGCCAGCAATCTGCGCAAAGCGTGCTCGTCGCCGGCGAGCATCGCTGCACGTCGTTCTTCCTCCAGTAGGAGGATCCGCACGGCCTGGTCCAAGGCTCACTCGTCGCAGATGCCGTTGCGCAGCACACCGATCGCGTCCACCTCGATCTCGCAGACATCACCGGGCTTCATGAAGACCTGCGGCGTGCGCTTGTTGCCGACGCCACCCGGCGTGCCGGTCACGATGACGTCACCGGGCGCAAGCGGGACGAACGTGGAGATGTAGGCGATCTGGCGCGGAATGCTGTGCACCATCATATCGGTGGTGGCCCGCTGCATCTCCTGGCCATTCAGCCGCGTGACCAGCGTCATCTTCTGGTCGGCGGCGATCTCGTCGGCCGTCACCATCCAGGGGCCGAAGCTGCCAGTGCGCCAGAAGTTCTTGCCCGGCGTCCACTGCGAGGTGTGAAGCTGCCAGTCGCGCACGCTGCCGTCGTTGTAGCAGCTGTAGCCGGCGATGTGCGACCAGGCATCGGCTTCGGAGATATGGCGGCCGCCCTTGCCGATGACGATCGCGATCTCGCCTTCGTAGTCCAGGCGTTCGGAGGCGCGCGGGCGCACGATGTCTTCGCCGTGGGCCAGCTGCGAGTCGGCCACGCGCAGGAAGATCACGGGCTTTTCCGTCACCTCCTTGCCGGTCTCGCGAATGTGCTCGGCGTAGTTCAGGCCGATGCAGAAGATCTTGTCTGGGTTGGGAATCACCGGCAGCAGCCTGACGTCGGCCAGGGACAGTGTGGCCGTTGCGGCGGCCACCTTGGCGGCTGCCTGCGAGACGAGGTCCGCGGCGATGAACGCCTTCAGATCCGGCGCACGATCGGCAAAGATCGCGCGCAGATCGACCACGCGGTTGCCCACTACGGCACCGTAGCCGTCCTGGCCGTTGTGGTGATAGCTGATGAGTTTCATGGGAATTTCCTTGGGGAGGGTTGGGGTGGATCTAGGCCAACCGACCTCCGATGCGCGTCGTGGCCTCGGTGATCAGTCGGACCAACTTTTCAAGGTCGACGATCGCCAGGCGCGAGGTATCGAATACGAGGGAAATGGCAGCCCAGGCGCCGCCATCCGACTTCGGGATGGGTGCGGCCACGGCCGCCAGCTGCGGCTCCAGCTCGCCGTTGGATACGTAGTAGCCCGCCTTGCGGATGGCCGCGTAGTAGCGGCGAAACTCCGGCCACTCCGCGGGCAGCCCGCAACGCACAAGCTCCTCGTGCCGCGACTCGAAGACCTTCTTGAGCTGGGCGGGACCGAAGGTGGACAGCAGCACCTTCGGCGCACCACCGAGGAACAGCGGCCGCGGGCGGCCCCGCCCGTAGGCCAGCTCGGCCGGCATGCCGCCCATCTCGCGGTGCGTGTCGAGCACCTGCATGCCGAACACGCCCGTCACCACGCAGTCGAAGCCCGTGGCCGCGACCAGCTCGCGAAGGATCGGCAAGCCGACCTTCAGCACCGGATCGGCGCGGCGGATGTAGTGGTCCAGCAGGATGATGCGCGGCCCCAGGGCGTAATGCGAATCCTCCACGCGCTGCAGCAGGCCCGCCTGCAGCAGCAGGCGCACGTAGCGGTAGCTCGTGGGCAGCGAAACGTCCAGCGTCGTGGCGATGTCTTCCGCCGTGCGTGTCAGATGGGTGTCGTCGAAGAGGTCGAGCACGCCCAGCATGCGTTCCAGGCTCGACGTGGAAGATTCGGACACGGCAGTTCCCCAATGAATAGTTCATGGCGCGACGGGGAGGTATTGCGAAATGCGATCCAGATCAGCCCCTGATCGCGCCACGCCGACGATATATCGGTCGGGCCGCAGTATCACGGCATTGGCGTCATGCGCCTGCAGCCAGGCGTCCAGGCGTGGATCGGGGCGGTCGATCACCACGGCATCGCTGTGCAGCCAGCGCTGCACCGTCGCCGGCGCGGCCGCCGAGAGCGTGTTCCTGTGTCCGATGACCGCACTTCGGCGGCCGAGCAGTTCATCGAGCAGGCGTCCGTCCGCGAGTCGCGGCTGCGGAAAAGGCCGGCCGGCGGGGCCGTCCGCCGCGGCGTCGAAAGCGCCTGCGCCGAGCAGCTGCGGCGGCAGCTCGAAGATCTCCGGCTGACCGGCCTTGAACTTCGCATCGCGCTCGGCGGCCTGCTGCAAGTCGGTGGTCTGGATGATGCTGCCCAGGCGCACGGCGAGTTCGATCAGCGCGCGCACGTGCGGCTTGCGCTCGGACTCGTAAGTGTCCAGCAAGGTGTGCGGCGCGCGGCCGGCAAGCACCGCATCGAGCTTCCAGGCCAGGTTCGAGGCATCGCGGATGCCTGCGCACATGCCCTGTCCGAGAAAGGGCGGCGTCTGGTGGCACGCGTCGCCGGCGAGGAACAGGCGACGCTCGCGCCATCCGTCAGCGATCACCGAGTGGAAGGTGTAGATCGCTGCACGCTCCAGCGTCGCCTGGTCGCGGCGCACCCAAGGCGCCACCATCCCCCAGAGATGGTCTGGCTGGACGAGCGCCTCGCGGTCGTCGTCGGGCAGCACCATGATCTCCCAGCGCCGGCGCGCGCCCACCACGTGGCAGTAGGTCATGGGCCGGCGCGGATCACAGTGCTGCACCGTGTGATCGGGCAGGTCCACCGGCTGCGTCAGCACCACGTCGAAAACCAGCCAGGGCTGGCGCAAGCCCAGGTCGACCATGGGACTTCCGATGTGCTGGCGGATGGGGGAGCGGGCACCATCGCAGCCGACGACAAAGCGGGCCTGCGCCGAATGCATCTGGCCGCTGTCCATCGCGCGATAGCTCAGCGTGGCGACATCGGCGTCCTGCCGGATATCGATGAACTCATGCCGCCGCTTGACTTCGACCTGCGCGAAACGCGCGATGCCATCTCGCAGCACCGCCTCGAGCTGCGGCTGGTGGAAGTAGTAGTTGTTGGCGCATCCGTGAGGGCCGAGCGCGGCCGTGCCGCCGCGGATGAGCATCGTCTCGCCCGCGCCGTTGACGAAGTGCATGCCCTGCGTGCCGGGGCGGGAGATCGCCAGCACCTGCTCGCGAAGACCGGCCGCCTGAAAGGTGCGAAGCACCTCGCCGTCGAAGTGGATGGCACGCGGCAGTGAAAAGATGCCGGCCTCTTTTTCCAGCACAAGCACGGACCGGCCTGCTGCGCCCAGCAGGTTGGCGAGCATGGCGCCGGTCGGCCCCAAACCCACGATGGCCACGTCGTAGACGTGCGAGCACTCAGGCATTCTGGTCTTCCTGCATGCGGCACGCGATGTCGGCCTGCCATTGCGCGCGGCTCATGAATTTGGGAAAGCGCTTGGCGATGGCCTCGGCCTGCATAAGGATGGCCTCGTCTGTCTGCGCCAGGTCAATGCTCTCGCGCAGCGGCTGGTCGCAGTACCACGGCGTGTCCATGAACAGCTCGAGCCGATTGCCTTCCGGATCGCGGCAATACACCGACACCGCGTTGCCATGGGTCACCGGGTGCATTTCGGTGGCGCCTTCTGCCAGCAGCCGGTCATGAAAGCCGCGCAACGTGGCCAGATCGGGTACCCGGAAGGAAATCTGGTTCACAACGTTGAAGGTCATGTCCGCGGGCCGTCCCGTGGCGAGCACCAGCTGGTGGTGCTCGGTGGGATCGCGGCTCAAGAACACCAGCTGCACCGTGCCTAGGTCGCCCGCATCCGTCTGCGTGAAGCGAAGCGCCTGCTTGTAGAAGCCCGCCATGCGCGGCAGGTCGGTGACGTACAGGCCGATGTGGCTGAACTGCAGATTCGATGTTGGGGAAGGTTGCATCAATTTGTCTCCATTTGAGAACGGGCGGCATCAGCAGGGCGTCGATTGGATGAATGTTTAGAATATTATCGTATTTTGATAATGTAAGTGATTTTTGTATGATCCGATCTCGTGCAATTGGCACGGATTCGCAGATGGAGACAAATTCATGACCTTCCTCAAGAGGCTCGCCGTCCATTCGTTGGCCGCCCTGGCGCTCGCCGCGGGCTTCGCCTGTGCCGCCACTGCTGCCCCTCAGGCCGAGTACCCCACCAAGCCGGTGCGCATCATTGCCCCCTTCCCGGCAGGCAGCGGCCCCGACGCCAACGCCCGGGAACTCGCGGCCGAGCTCACCAAGATCCTGGGGCAGTCGTTCTTCGTCGAGAACCGGCCGGGCGCCTCGAACATCATCGGCACCGAGGCGGCGGCCAGGGCGCCTGCGGACGGCTACTCGCTGTACATCGGCACCACCAGCTCGCTGTCGGTGGTGCCGCACCTGTACAACAAGCTGCCGTTCAATGCGGAGCGCGACTTCGCGCCGATCAGCCTGCTGGGCGTGCTCAACACCGGGCTGATCGCCCACCCGGGCGTGCAGGCCAGCGACGCGCGCGGGCTCATTGCCCAATTCAAGGCCAGACCCGACTTCGCGTCGGTTGCCACGCAAGGCATCGGGAGCTATTCGCACCTGTCGGCCGTGTGGTTCAACAACGTCGCGGGCGTGAAGGCCAACCTCATTCCGTACAACAGCAACAGCCCGTACACCGACCTGCTGGCGGGCCAGATCCAGTTGATGTTCGATGGCTTGCCGGCCGCTGCGAGCAACGTGCAGGCGGGCAAGCTCAAGCTGCTGGCCATCACCGGCAAGGAGCGCCACCCCAGCTTTCCGAACGTGCCGACCTTCGCGGAACAGGGCTTGCCCGACTACGCGCCCATCGCCTGGCAAGGCGTGCTTGCGCCCGCGGGCACGCCGCCGGCCGTCCTGGAGAAACTCAGCGCGGCCATGCGCAAGGTTTGCCAGTCGCCTGAGCTGGCGAAGAAGTGGCGCGACTACGGCGGCGAACTGCGCTGCAACACGCCGGCCGAGTTCACGGCGTTCATCAACGCGGACCGCGCCATGTGGGGCAAGGTGATTCGCGAGGCAGGCGTGAAGCTTGACTGATCGCGTCACGCATCAAATCGACCCTCACCCTCAACTTTGCACCTGCGGATAACGCACTCTCAAGCCCTTCGCGATGCTGAGCGCTCCAAGGCATCGCGCCGTCAACCTATCATTGTTTGGAGTTGCCCTCGATGGGCTGCCTTCGGAAGATCGCAATCGGTTCGTGATCAAAGGAGAGCCAGCATGACAGGGATCGAAAGTGGGCCTTGCTTCAGATGGGGCGACCACTGTGTCGTGGTGACGGCTGCACGCCGCGGGGATGACAGGTGGGCAGCCGTCGCTATCTCCGGTGAGCAAGGTGGATGCGCCCCCCCAAAAAAAAAAGCGACGCTTACGGCACTAGAGCGGGCTGCTAGCGTGCTGACAGGTGGCCCAAAAGCAGATCACCGTTGGCGCACCTCTTTGAGGCGAGATTAAAAACCTGCCTGGTCAGCGCGCCGTTCGGATACCCCCGCCGCCTGAAGAACTGCGGGGCACGCCACAGGTCTGCTGGCATTCACACGAATCAATCGGCAAGCAACGACCAGTCACAGGGTCATAGCCGACCGCGGACTGCCGCGCATTGTTTGCTGCTGATGCGACTGGAGGTTTGCTCACCGCTCCTGCTGATGAATGAGCCTGCGGCACGCAGCGACGCCCGCCAGACTGCACTTGGTTGCAGGCGCTTTCGGCCGCTGCGTACTGTCGTTGGCGCTCTTGTCGCTCCGCCTCGATCTGTGCCGGTGTGGTGCCGTCCGTCGGACAGCCGCCGGCAATCATGTCCAGCACCGTCTTTGTCATGAACATCACCGTTTCCGTCCTAGCGGTCACCGATGCATTGGGCGGCACCCTGGTCGTCATGACAGTTTGCTTCATGGCTTCGCAGGTCTGGCTGGAAAGGCGCGTTCCTGCGGGGCGGCCGGCTGCGTTTGCCGTACCCGCTGGCGACGAACCTCCGCCCGCTGCCGTGCTGCCACCGGACTCACCTGTTATCTGCCGCGCCGTCGTGGCCGTCAGCGGATGGTCGGGGAAGCGGCTCATCAGTACGCGCTGCACTTCCCGGGCGCGGGTGCGGTCGCCCTGAACGTTCAGTTCGTCGGCTCGCGCGAAGAGTTGGCCGGCATTCATCGCCTGCAAGCTGGCACGGAATTGCTGCTCGGCCTGTGCGGCAACCTCCTGCTTACGTCGTTCCTGCTCTTGTGCCTGCAACAGCTTGTCTTGCTCCGCCTTCGCCTCGGCAGCCTTGCGTTCGGCCGGAAGATCAATCTCAGCGATAACGGTCTTGCCTGATCCGTCGTATTGTCTGCCCACCGATAGCTTGCCTTTTTCGTAGTTGCCCGCTTCCGCCAATGTGCCGTCTGCACGCAACAACCGCCCCGCGTCATGCAGACTGCTGACGATACGTCCTTCAAAGCGCCGGCCGTCGGCATAAGTCTTGATTCCGGTGAAAGTTTGTTTGCCGTTGTCGTAAGACCAAGCTCCATCGAGCAGGTACAACTCGTCGCCGCTGATACTGAGGATTTGCCCCCGAAAAAAGTGTCCATCGATAAATCTTCCGACCGTGCGGGCAGGCCCGTCGATGGACTTTCTCCCGGTCATCGGGTTGGGCGTCGTCTTCCTTGGTGCGTCTCCGTCGCCCTTCAGGCCGTTATCGCCGAATGTTCCGCGCTCGATCGAGCCATACTCCGAGATCAACGTGCCAACGCCTTGGCTTTTGCCGTCGCGTACCTGTCCGTAATAGACCCACTGGACGTTGGTTTTCCACCGGCCGGTCAACACCTCGCCTGCTCCGACCGCGCGAACCACGTCGCCGATTTTTCGGATCGTTTCTCTGGCTTCTGGGGAGCGCTCCTCCAAGTCGCGCGCGTTCGCGTAGGCCTCGCCTCCCAAAACGGCGGTGAACACTGCGTCCGGCGTGACCTCCTTGCGGATGCCAAAAAGCGTTTTCGTTCCCTCGCCGATAAGCGGCTGCAAGCGCTCCAGATAACCTTTGGCATCGGCGCAGCGGCGATGGCTGTTCAGGACATAGCCGCAGCCAATATGCGCTTTGCAGAGCGCCGCAATGGGCGCAACGGTCTCTTCCTTCAACTCCTCGCACTTCAACTCAGGCAGGGGCTGTGCGTGGGCGCTTAGGGGGATGGCCAGAACGCTTGCCCAGAAGGCAAGGCCCAGCGCGGTTGTCTTCATCATTGGGGCGTCTCCTCGATCCGGACGGCCAAAAGTCTAGTCGTGCAATTTGTAGACCAAATACCGCATTTGTGGGAGCCCACGGAACCCGGTGACCACAGTGCTCGGGTCAAGAAAAAGCCCGCACGAAGGCGGGCAAGGGCGCCTCGGGAGGCGGTTCAGATGGGGAGCTAGACGAAGTCCAAGGAGCTAATTGTTGACAAGAGTAATGCAAATTACTAATGTTCGACGATGTGCGAAGCCGCCGGCTGTTTCCTCCGACCGCATCGGGTGCAGAGATGACCCGCACGGATGTGGCGCTGCGTCTCTCCGAGTTGACTGACCTGGACCTGGCCAAACTGCCGGACGATGCCGTTTCGCAAGTCTTGCAGATGATCGGTGAACTGAACCCGAGCAGTAGCTGCTACGAGTCCAACGTCGAAACGATTCTGAGCCTAGGGGCGGTGATTTGGACATTTCCGCCGCACATGGATAGGGTGGCAAGCGGCGTTTAGCGATCGCTCTGGACTTCGTTCACGAGGTCAGTGTTGAATGACAAGCAGCGCCGATGCGAAGCGACCTCTATCGCCGAGGCCGAGAAGCGCCCCTGCACTGATTTGACCGTGGCCGGCGCATATGTATTCTGTGCGCCGCACCGCCGAGTTTTGGCCTCTGGAGCCTAAAGACAGCATGCGCCAGTCTCGCGATGTGGCGCGGGTCATCGTTGAAGGCGATGGAGTAGACAACGCGGCACACCATGGTGAGCCAGTCACCGTCGAGCTTGCCGTTGCACTGGTCGTGCAGCTCTTTCTTAAATTCGTGCCACCACGCCTCCTGATCGGTCAGGGTGCGGCCGGCGATCACGATGAGGTTGGCAGGCTTCCACATGGGCGGATGCTACTTCTCGCTTTCTGCTCATGTGCAATTTCACATCGACCAGCCCTCGGTCTACAGTGCCGAGCCGAGTCGCAACAACGCTCCCTGCCTATGATCACCGTGAGGAAAAAGTACAGTCCCCAACGCGAAATCCTCAGACGACAGGGATGATCGAAGGCTGGGGTCTAAGCCTCTATGCGATGGCCCAATGCGGCAAAGCGATTGAGGAGCGCAGGCGTGAGGAACAAATCTACATGAAGGTCTAGACGGCCATGCCACGCAAGCTACAGAGGTCGATGCAGGCCAGACGACGATGACGGTCCGTTGGGTGCTCTGGGGCTGTTGTTGCCGTAAGCTGCGCAAGTATCCGTCGGCGGCGTGGGGCAGCCCCGTCTGTGCGCCAAAAGCTAGCCCTCTTAAATGCCCCGTTATTGGCGGTTGAGTGCTGGCTGGTTCTGGCGAGCAGCTGCGAGTCGATCAGTGCGGGCACCGAATCTGCGATCGTGAGCCAAGGATGCCGCCTCCCCAGCTCACGACGTTTTCAGACTGCCGAGAAGCGCTCCGCCAACCTTTCCCGCTCGAAGGCCTCGACCACGAAGTCGACGAAGGCCCGAGTCTTGGCCGGTAGCAGCCGCCCGCCAGCGAAGTAGAGCGAGATGGGCCCGCCGTCGGCATACCAGCGTGGCAGCACGCGCAGCAGCGCGCCGCTTTCGAGATGTGGCAGCGCATGCGGCATCGCAACCAATGCGACGCCCAGGCCGAGCAGCGCTGCCCGACACAACGCGTCTGGGTCACTGAGCACGATACGCGGTTGCAGCTCGACAGGAGCCTGTGCGCCGGCACTGTCCCGCATCATGCGGTCGCGCAGCCGGCCGCTGTGTACCGAGCGCATCACGATGCCGTCGAGCGTCGCTAGGTCGGCCGGCTCGCGTGGTGCCTTGCGCCCCGCCATGTAGGTTGGCGATGCCACCGCGACAATGTGCGCACGTGCCAATTCACGCGCCACGACGCCGGGCGTGAGTTCGGTACCGCCGCCAATGGCCGCGTCGTAGCCCTCCGCGATCAGGTCCACGTGCCGGTTGTCGAAATGCCAGTCGGGGCGCACGGCCGGGTGGCGCTGCATGAATGCCGGCAGCAGCGGCACCACATAGTCCACGCCGAAGCCTGGCGCCATGCTCACCTTGAGGACGCCGGCCGGCTGCCCGGCCTCGGTCGAGACGCCCGCAATGGCGGTCTGAATGTCCTCCAGTCCGCCCGACACCGACTGCAAGAAGCGCTCGCCCGCCTCGGTGAGGGTGAGGCGTCGTGTGCTGCGCTGAAACAGCCGCACGCCGAGGTTGGCCTCAAGCCTCGCCACGTTGCGGCTCACGGCTGCGGGCGTCAGACCCAGCCGGCGCGCCGCCTCGGAGAAGCTGCCCGACTCGGCGCTGCGAACGAAGGATTCGAGATTGGCGAGTGTTTCCATGGCCTCTTATTTTCAAGCATTGCTTGAAAAAGATTCCAACCATTACCGGCTACCGCGAAATGAGTCCCGGGCCGACCATTGCGCCATGTCCAACCCCTTCCACCAAGGAAACACCATGACCTCCTCGTCTTCTTCTTCCGTCTCTTCTCTTTCCACCGCCACGCTGCCGCTGTCCGGCAAGGTGGCTCTCGTGACCGGCGCCTCGCGCGGCATGGGCGCCGGCATCGCCCGCCGGCTGGCCGCCGACGGTGCAGCGGTCGCCATCACCTATGTCGCCTCACCCGAACCGGCGCAAGCCGTGGTCGCCGCCATCGAAGCCGCGGGCGGCAAGGCGCTCGCCATCGCCGCCGATGCCAGCCGGCCCGACGAAGTGCGTGCTGCGGTGGCGCAGGCCGTCGCTACCTTCGGGCGCCTGGACATCCTCGTGAACAACGCCGCCATCGCTATCGGCAAGCCCGTGCAGGACATCGGCCTTGACGACTTCGACCGCATGGTGGACGTCAACCTCAAGGGCCTGTTCGTTGCCACGCAGGAAGCGCTCAAGCACATGAGCGAGGGCGGCCGGGTGGTGAACATCGGCAGCATCAACAGCCAGTACGTGCCTTACGCCGGCGGGGCTCTCTACGTGATGACCAAGGCCGCCGTGGCCGGTCTGACCAAGGCGCTGGCTCGCGACCTCGGCCCGCGTGGCATCACGGTCAACAACGTGATGCCCGGCCCGACCGATACCGACATGAATCCCGCGACCAGCGACTTCGCGCAGCAGGCGCGCACCTACATCGCGCTGGGCCGCTACGCACACGTGGACGAGATCGCCAACGCGGTGGCCTGGCTCGCCAGCCCCGCAGCGAGCTTCGTGACCGGCGCGAGCATCGCGGTTGACGGCGGCTATTCGGCCTGACCCCCTCGTTCATCCACACAAGGAGCTTCACCATGAAGATCGGATTCATCGGCGCCGGCAGCATCGGCCTCGCGCTCGCCAAGCAGTTCTCCAACGCCGGCCACGACATCGTGCTGTCGAACAGCCGAGGCCCCGAATCGCTCGCCGACCCGGTACGCAGCACCGGCGGCAAGACCCGCGCCGGCACGCGCGCCGAAGCGGCGCAGGCCGACATGCTCGTTCTCTCGGTGCCCTGGCAGCACTTGGGAAGCGCCACTGCTGGTCTGCCCCCACTGGACGGCCGCATCGTGATCGACACCATGAACCCGGTCGAGATGCCAGGCTTTCGCCTCGCCGAACTCGGCGGCCGCACGTCGAGCCAGGTGGTGGCCGACCACGTGCCGGGTGCGCGCGTGGTGAAGATCGCAAACACGCTACCGCCGCCCCTGCTCGCGGCCGATCCGCGCACGAACGGCGGGCGCCGTGTGCTCTTCATGTCGGGCGACGACGCGCAGGCCAAAGCCGAAGTGGTGAGGCTCTTCGAATCGCTGGGCTTTGCGGTGGTGGATTTGGGCGGGCTCGCTACGGGCGGCGCGATGCAGCAGTTCCCGGGCGGACCTCTACCAGCGCTGAACCTTGTCAGGCAAGCGTAGCCGGACGGGAATGATGCCCAGGATCTCCGGGCGCCAAGCGTGCGGCTCAGGCTATGTCGACCGATCAGGCGGGTCCGACTTCAGCCACGCGCAACCGGTAGAGGCCGACGTCGACGAGCCCCGCGCGGAAACCGGCCTCGCAGTAGGAGAGGTAGTAGGTCCACAAGCGCTTGAACGCGGCGTCGAAGCCGAGTGGCTCGGTCTGCGGCCAGGCGGCGAGGAACCGGCGACGCCACTCTGCCAGGGTTCGCGCGTAGTCCTTGCCGAAGCAGCGGGAAGCGGCTCGTCAAGGCGCTCTGCACTTCACGGGCACGGGGGGGGCTTCCTTGGGCCATCAGTTCGTCGGCGCCTGCGAACAACTGTTGGGCGTTCCTAGGCTGAAGTCTGGCCTGGGACTGCTGCTTTGCGCGTGCAGCGTCCGCGCGCTTTCGCCCGTTCTCGGGCTCCGCCGCGAGCGTTGCCTGCTCGGCGGCCTCGCGAGCCGCAGCCTGGCAGTCGGGGGAAGATTGACATCGGTACGAATGCCAGAAAAGCACATGGGGTTTTTGGGACTCGGCAGGTCGGCAAAGCGGGAAAGAAGTCGACCTGGCATCCAGCTCAACATGGCCCTAAGGCGGTCTCTGGTCCGATTGTGAGAGTAGCCTGTTCGTGCTACGGTGAAAACGCTTGTTGCTCGCGCCAATCATCGATCCTGGTACCACGCTTGTACTGAGTACCGCGGGGTTCCACATGGATGGCGAAGCATTCCTATACAGTGGGAGGTCGGGCCTTTGGGTTTACACCATTTGCCGGACCCGCGTTGACGGCGCGTTCTATGCAACTGCGGACATAAGTTTTAGGGGGGAGCAGCAATGCAAGCTTGCATTGAATCTTCCCGATTCGACGGATAGCGCGGGCGTCGAATCGCTCAAGCAGAGATGCCTCGCTTGGATTCAGCAGGCCGAAAGCGCAACGTCCAAGGCTGAGGACGTTTTCTTTGGGCGGTGAAAACCGCTGTCACATGTGCCATCAGTACAAATTGATGTCATTCGTCCGACGCGCGGACGCGGCTCGCTGCCCGGCGCGACGGGCTACGTTTTAGGAGCGTGACCATGTGGAAATGCAGAAACTGCAGTCTCGAGGTCATGCCTCGATCCGCGGAGCCCAAGATCGATGGCGATGGCGTCTTCTTTTTGTGCTCCGGATGCAAGCAACGAAACGACTTGGTCAATGTGGCTGACGATCGTGATGAGTACGAATTGGATCAACCGAGCGTCGATTGAACTGGCCCGCTGCACCGTGTCGAGTTCGATCTGATTTCGGTGCGTGCCCGACCCGGCGTAGAGAGCTCTCTCAGCTCACGGCATTGACTGCGTCCTTCAAGGCCTTGCCTGGAGAAAACTTGGGCGCCTTGCTGGCCTTGATGAGGATTGGTTCGCCAGTCGACGGGTTTCGGCCAGTGCGTTCTGAGCGATTCGACACCGAGAACGTGCCAAAGCCAGTCAACTGAACGGCGTCACCGCGTGCCAGCGCGCGTGAGAGATTTTCGATGACGGAATCGAGTGCTCGAGCAACATCTGCCTTGCTGAGGTCGGTATCTGCAGCGATGGCCGCGACGAGGTCGGTCTTGTTCAAAGTAGGAACTCTTTCAATGGGATGTGAACGGGTGATCGGCGGTGCGAATGCGCGCCGGATTCAGTCTACGGTCCGCGAGGACCAAGTCACGTGATCGAAGTGATTCAAACTTGAAACATCGTGATCAATCTCGCGTGTGCTTGATTCAATAGACGAAGGGCTCGTTGCCATCCGGCAAGGCGTTGCTGAAGCGGCTGCCGAACTCGTGCGATGCGCATTTGGTGGATGCAGAGCGCCCGATACGAAAAAGACAGGTCGAACAGGGTCAACGTACTGAGCAAGACACCGATCGTTCCCTTCGGTCTCGGTCCTTCGAGGCGCCCGGAGCATCAGTGCGGTGGACTATGGCGCGTCCTATCCGGCTCCTTGGAGCTGGCCAGTTGAGAGTCTTGAAGGGCCAGGGCTCGATCGATGGAGCGCCGCGAAAACACTTGCGATTGCCCGCAGTTCATGCAGCGATACATCTGAACCCGGGGTAACAGGCGAAGCCATGCCTGCCCCGGGACATTTTCCAGATGCTTGATGTTGCACGAGCATGCAAAGTACGGAAGCTTCATCGCGATACCGGGTGGGCGCAACATTCCTGCGGAATTGCGAAGTTGCGGCTTGGTGAGGGCCAGCATTGACGGCTGCGTCTTTGCGAAGGGGCGGCGGAACGCTTCCAGGAAGGGGCCTAGGGGCAGTCTAGGCCGTGAGGGCCATGTCCGCCATCAATTCTTCTTTGCGAGTGGTGAGTTGCTCGCGCATGGCAACCAGGTCGAGTCCCCGCGCGGCACGCGCTTTGGGGAACATCTCGTTGCGCTCTTCCTTGACGTGGTGGTCGATGTACTCGCCCAGGACCTTCACCTTCGCATCGAACATCTCATCGACTTCGGTCGAATCCTGGATCTGCGCAATTAAGTCTTTGGCGCTCGCATGTTCAACCTCGGCTTCGTCGAGCAGTTCAGTTTCCTTGATGGCTTCGCGCACTGCTGGATAGAGGATCTCTTCTTCGAGTTGCGTGTGAACGGTCAACTCCATGCAGATCTGCAGTGCAAGATCTCGCTTCTTCTCCGAGGCGCTGGCAGCTTTTGAGCTGGCAAGCTCCTCGTAGGCGGCGAACATCTTCTTGACGTTCTTGTGATCGGTGTCGAGTAGCGAGCATGCATCGGGTTCATGGCGCTTGGCTGTCATCGGGGTCTCCTGGTCGGTGGGTCCCCAACATCTCAGGGGTGGGTGCTTGTGGGCGTAGGACGGCGTCGCTGCGGGAAGCCGTCAATGTGCTGAGGCTCTCCGGTGCGTGAACTGTGGGCTCAGCCCCAGGAGCGGGAGAAGTCCGTTCTGCTCATGGAAGAGAGAAGGGCCTTGCGGGGATTGAGGGAGGTCCTTTGACCTAAACTGAGCCGCTTCGAGAAAGGGAGCGCTTCATGCCGATGGATTTCCTCAAGAAGGTCGAACACGAAACGTTGCCGCTGACCGTGACCGACCCCATGGACATCCGCAACGTCGCGGTGCTGGTTGCCGCGGGGCTTGTCGAGGCGATCCTTCCAGAAGAGGCTGAAGCCCATGACCTGCCAGCGGTTGTTCTGCGAATCACGCCTCATGGCCGGGGCGAGCTTGAGCGGATGCGCGACAGGCCGCTGTGAGAGCCTGCGCAGCGCAGGAGAAACATCACTCGGTGTTGAGTGCAAGCCGCCAAGACGATAGCGCACAGCCAGTGAGCAGGAGGTTGGGTAGCTTCCCGCCTCCTCTCGACGCGCGCAGCCGAGGCGAAGCGCGGGAGGGTCGTCAGATCAACCCGAGCGCGCGCAGCTTCGCATCGGGTGCGGAGTAGGGCCGCTCGCACACGATCTTGTCGGAGCCTGGTGCGAACTCGAAACTTGCCGCCAGGCGGATCCGGAATTTCCGGCCTGTGGCATCGAACACCTTGTCGTTGGCATGCAGCGGCCCGAGGTGCGTTCCGCTGAGCCAGAACTCGACCAGTACCGTGTCCTGGTCGGCGGCGATGGCGATGATCTCGTTGGCCAGGTCGGGAAAGGGCGTGCGCGAGCTGCGGAAATAGCCGCGCACTTCTTCCTCGCCGTCGAACACCACGCCGCTGCCGTGCATCTCGTAGCGGGGATGCTCGAAGGTGTCGATCACCGCATCCCACTCCTGCGTGCACTCGAGCGCCATGTGATCGCGTACCGTCTTGATGCGTGCCGCTTGAAGGGTTGTGGTCTGCACGGAATCTCCTGCTGGTTGGTGAACGGGGTGGTCGGGAGCCGTCATGGCACCGGGGCGATGGCGTTCGCGCCCATGCGGCGGATCGGGTCCTTGCCGTCCCATCCTTCGGCCGCGTGCCGGATGTCGCGGAAGTACTCGCCCTTGCCGCCGGCCATCTCGGAGATCTCGAACATGCCGCTGGGCAGGTCGGGATGCACGAAGTAGGCGAAGCGCCCGCGCATGCCCATGCGGCCACTGTGGCCCTCGACGTAACCCGTCGAGCGCAGGTGTCGCACGGCGTCGTCGAAGCCATCGTCGCTCCAGTAGGCCAGGTGCTGGGCGCCCTCGCCGCCGCGGCGCAGCGAATCGAGGTAGAGCGAGGGGGCGTCGTCGCGCTGCTGGATCAGCTCGATCTGCAGGTTGCCGGAGTTGGCCAGCGCGATGGACAGCCGAGGCAGGCGCGACGGCTTGCCGTAGTAGTTGAACTCGGTCGTGCCGACCTCTTCCTTGTAGAACCATGGGCCCACGCCCAGCGTGCGCGACCAGTGGGCCATCGCCTTCTCGATGTCGTGAACGACATAGCCGACCTGGCGGGCGCCGCCGAACAGCATGCTCATTGAATGGACTCCTTGGGGCGTGGTCAGCGCATGTACGCGCCGCCGTTGACGTCGAGCGTTGCGCCGGTCACGAAGGACGACAGGTCGCTTGCCAGGTACAGGCACGCGCCCGCGATGTCTTCGGGCTGGCCGACACGGCTCAGTGGAAAGGTCTTGCCCAGCGCGTGCTTGTTGTCGTCGGAGTTCGCGCCGCGCGAGAAGTCCGTCATGATCAAGCCCGGCGTGATGGCGTTGGCGCGAATGCCTTGGGGGCCCAGTTCCTTGGCCATGGCGCGCATGAGGCCCAGCACGCCGGCCTTGGCGGCGCAGTAGTGGCTGCCGCCGAACACGCCACCGCCTTGCTGCGCGGACATCGACGAGATGCAGATGATCGAGCCGCTGCGTTGTTCGATCATGGTGGGGATCACGCACTGCGACATTTGGAGGGTGCCGCGAAGGGTAATGCCCACGACCTGCTCGAAGTCCTCGGCGCTCACGTCCAGCACACCGCGTTTTTGTGTGATGGCAGCGTTGTTCACCAGCACGTCGATGCGGCCCGCCCATTGCAGCACGCGCGCCACGGCCGCCTTGCAGGCGCCGGCATCGCGCACATCGCAGCCGATGCCGATGTGCTCGGCGCCGAGGGATTCGGCAGCGACCTGTGCCTGCCCTTCGTCGAGGTCGAGCAGCGCCACCCGGGCACCGTGGCGGGCGAACAGCCGTGCGGTCGCCAGGCCGATACCGCGCGCACGGGACGCACCGGTGATCAAGGCCACGCGGCCCTGCAGCAGGGGAAGGGCCGCGTCACTCATTGCTGATGTTCGCGGCCTTGGCGATCTGCCGCCAGCCCTCGATGTCTGCGGCGGTCATGGCGCGCAGTTCGTCGCCACCGACGAACGCGGCGGTGATGCCCAGGTCCAGAAGACGCGCCTTCACGTCCGGCATCTCGACGACCTGCTTCAGCGCGGCGGAGAGCTTGGCGACGATCGGCTTGGGGGTGCCCGCGGGTGCGTACAGCGCCCAGCGCAGCGCGCCCATGCGCTTGCCCGCGAAATCGATGCCTTCGTCGTCGTAGCTCGAGACGTCGGGCAGACTGGGCGAGCGCGAGGTGCAGGCGGTGATCGCCTTGACCTTGCCGGACTTGACCATCGGCGAGCCCGATGCCATGTCCACGTAGGCCAGCTTGACGTGGCCGCCCAGCATGTCGGTCTGGATCTGCACCACCGATTTGTAGGGGATGTGGCTCATCTGTGCCTGCGTGCGCAGATTGAAGAGCTCCCCGCAAAAGTGACCGGTCGAGGCGATGCCCCAGCTCGCGTATTGCACGCTGCCGGGCGACTTCCTGGCCAGCGCAATGAGCTCCTTGGCGTTGTTTGCCGGGAAGTCGTTGGTCGCGATAAGCAGGATAGAGGCGGTGCCGACCTGCCCGATGGGTGCGAAGTCCTTGACCGAGTCGTACGA
The DNA here is from genome assembly GCF_058796495.1 of Variovorax sp. GW823-FHT04B03. Lineage (NCBI taxonomy): Bacteria > Pseudomonadati > Pseudomonadota > Betaproteobacteria > Burkholderiales > Comamonadaceae > Variovorax > Variovorax sp. GW823-FHT04B03. The sequence continues at coordinate 566,693 of NZ_JBXAIT010000004.1, read as the reverse complement.
GAGCTTGGGATTGCTCGCGGGCAGCAGCACGTGCGTGGTCGCGCCGCCCAGTCCGATCGTGTAGCCGTCGGCCGGCGCCTTGGCGACGAAGTCGGTGGCAATGGCACCGCTGGCGCCCGGCTTGTTGTCCATCACGAACACGCCCTTGACCAGGGGCGCCATCTTGTCGGCCAGGAGCCGGCCGAGCGCGTCGCCGCCACTGCCTGCGGCCGAGATCAGGACGAAGCGGATCGGCCGCGACGGATAGTCCGAGGGCGCCTGGGCATGGGCGGCGAATGCGAGGCCCGCGAGCGCGGCAATCCACAGTTTGCGCATGGTGTTGTCTCCTTGTCGTTGATGCTCGAATACCCGTCTACAGGGACAGTCCGCCGTCGACCACAAGCTCCAGGCCCGTCACGTAGCTCGATTCGTCGGAGGCGAGGAACAGCGCCGCGTTGGCCACGTCCCAGGCCGAGCCCTGGCGGCCCATGGGGCAGCGCGCGTTGCGTGCCTGTCGGCCGGCCTGCGCCTCTTGTTCGCTCTTGAAAAGGGCCGCGGCATGCGGCGTGTCGATCAGGCCCGGCACGATCACGTTGCAGCGCACCTGGTGCTGCGCGTACTGGCGCGCCACGACGCGCGTCATGTGGTTCAGTGCCGCCTTGGAGGTGCTGTACGACAGGAACTGCATCGGGCTCCACTTGCGGCTCGCGATGGAGGAGACGTTGATGATGGCGCCGCCGCCTTGTCGGATCATGTGAGGCACCACGGCGCGCGCCGTGAGCATGGGGCCCTTGAGGTTGATGGCGTGCACGCGGTCCCAGGACTCCTCCGTCACTTCGATCAGCTCGCCGAATTCCTCGATGCCGACGTTGTGGTGCAGCACGTCGATGCGGCCGAAGCGTGCCAGGCAGTGGTTCACCATCCGCTCGATCTGCTCGCTGCTGCGCACATCGGCCTCGAAGGCCTCGGCGATGCCGCCGATGTCATGAATGCGACGCACCGACGTCGCCGCAGCTTCGGGCGACCGGTCGACGCAGATCACCGTCGCGCCTTCGCGGGCGAAGGTGACGGCGCAGGCGGCGCCGTTGCTGATGTCGGTGCCGATGGAGCCGGCGCCGACCACGATGGCCACCTTGTCCTTGAGACGCTGCGTCATGAGGCCGCTCTCGTTTTCTTGCGGACGGCAGCGGGTGCCTTGGCGACCGGACCGCAGGATTCGCGCAGCACCATCTGGGTGGTGAGCAGGATGCGCTCCTGCTCAAGGGGGGCTGTGCTGTCCAGCCGCCGCAGCAGCAGCTCGGCCACGGCGGTGCCGACCGCTTCCAGGTCCCAGGTCAGCGAGGTGATGGCGGGACTGAAAAGCTGCGACAGGTCGGTGTCGCCGATGCTGACGACACTGACGTCATCGGGCGCCAAACGGCCCGAGTGACGCAGTGCCTGCAGCACGCCCGACAGGATGCGGGTGCCCAGGCACAGGAAGGCCGTGGGCGCCGTGGGGGAGCCCAGCAGCGAGAGGGCCTCGCTGAAGGCGAAGTCCATCGCCGACTTCTCGGCGCGGATCAGCTTGGGGTCAGGCTGCAGACCACGCTCCAGATAGGCGTCCCTGTAGCCCATGATGCGCTCGCGACCCGGACGCAACACGCTGCCGGGCGTCAGCAGTGCGATGCGCGTGTGACCGAGGTTCAGCAGGTAGCGCGTGGCCTGAAGCGCGCCGTGGTAGTGGTCAACGTGCACGCCCGCGTTGTTGCCCTGGAAGTCGCGATCGAGCGCGATCACCGGGCCGTGCGCCGCCAGCTGGTCGAGGTAGGCCGGGGTCTCGGCCTGGCAGGGACCGAGGATGAGCCCGTCCACGCGCCGGCGCCGGAACAGGTCGATCAGGGTTTTCTCGCGCTGGTCGTCGTTGTGGGTGCTGGCCACCAGCAGCGCATAGCCCGCCGCCAGCAGGCGCGATTCGACCGCCGTGATGATCCGCGCGTACAAGGGGTTGGCCAGATCCGACACCAGTAACCCGACCACGCCTGTCGAGCGGGTGCGCATGCTCTGCGCCACCGAATCCGGCGTGTAGCCGAGCTCGCGCGCCGCCTTGGTGACCGCTGCGATGGCCTGCTCGCTAACGCGCCCGCTGCGGTTCAGGGCCCGCGAGGCCGTTCCAATCGCAACGCCGGCGGCCTTGGCCACTTCGCGGATGGTGATCTTGGCCTTCATGCCGGCACTTTCGCCTGTGCAAGCGGGGCAGGGAAACGCTCGGCACCGGGCTCGAGCGGCACGGCCGCGCTGTTCAGGAACAGCGCGGCCATGTGATAGAAGCTCGACGCGAAGATCAGCTCGATCACCTGCTCCTGCGGCCAGCCCGCGCCAAGGGACTGCCAGGTCTGATCGGACACCGTGCAGTGGTGGTGCAGCTCATCCACCATGCGCACGATCAGGCGTTCCCTGTCGCTCCACAGGCCTGGCGACAGCGCATGCCAGTCGGCACTGCCGGTGAGCTCGCGCACCTGCGCGGCATCCAGGCCGCACCTGTCCGCGTAGATGCTGATGTGCATGCCCCATTCGTACTCGGACCGCGTGAGCGCGCCGGTGCGGATGATCGCGATCTCGCGGTCCCGTTCGGGCAGCGCGCACTGGAACAGCACCACATGTGCCATGGCCTGGAAGGCCGGGCCGAGCTTGCTGTGATTCGCGAGCGCCAGTCGAAGGTTCAGGGGTGACAGGCCCTTGAAGGCGGTGCTCTGCACGGCTGCTGCCACCTCGGGTTCGTAGGGGGGCGGCCGCAGTGGCAAGCGTGTGGAGGGTGCGAGAAAGGGCGATGCAGAACCGGTCATGACTGCAGTTTGCGGTGGGCGTGGAAACGTTTCTACAGTGATAACCCTGAATTCCCAAAACGAAGGAAATTACGAAGGAGAAAGAAGTGCCGAACGAATGAAAACGGTTCCACATCTTTCCACCACCTTAGGATCGACTTCAGCCGGATGGCCTTCGTCCCGGAAGCAGACGTGGTCCGGCGATGGGAATCCCTGCGACGCCGCGTGACGTCAAGGGCCGGCTCAAGCTGTTTGCAGATGGCCGTTGCGCGCTCGGCCAGCATCGGATGAGCTGCGCTGGACGCGACGCATGTCAGTCTCCGGCCAGCAACCGCTTTCGTTTTCCGGGTTGGGCCGAAGCTCTTGATGTCCGCACACCTGGCGCAGCCTGCTGCAGGCAGAGGGTGCCCGTCGAAAAACGGCTGACGCAGCGACCGCGGCCCCTGGAAAGTGCTTGACCCTCTCGCAACGGCACGGTCTAGGATGCCTTCAACTTGAGAGGGATGTTGCCCGAATACGCCCTGCAGAATCGACGCGCCCAGGCGCGTTAGCGCGTCGGTCCGGCCATTGCGCTGGCGTTCAAGAATCAGAAGTTGTCTGACATGCCTGCGTCGGCGCGGCGCGGTAGATTTTTGTCTCCGCGGCACCACCGCGGACTTGCTGTAAACCTCAGCCCGGTCGCGTGCGGCCGGGCTTTTTTTCGTGTCGGCCTGCGTCTCGCGCGGGTGTCGAAAACCGCCTCTTGAAAATCGATTCGGAGGCTCCTATGTTCGCTTGCGTCGGAAATTGGTCAACCGAAAAGGAGGTATTCAATGGCCATGAACTTGCTCAAGCAAATTGCCGGCTCTCGCTTGCCTGTCTCGTTCTATCGCACCGCGGACATCGATCAGGTGCGGGTGCTTCGGGCCGCCGGGCTCGTCGTTGCCCTGATCCCCGCGCCCTCGAACTCGCTCGCTCTGTCTGGCTCCCCTTCGGCCGCCCAGGTGCTGGCCATCACGCAGAAGGGGCGCGAGGAGTTGGCGAAATTCTCGTACCCGCAGTCGCGCACCGCGCGCTGGCGACAGCGACCCTCCAGGATCTTTGCACGGCACCGCGCGGACAGCGATGGCGCTGCGCGGCCGACGGGCACGCACGGCCTGCCCCAGTGAGGGGCGGCTCGATTCTGTTCAGGTTCAATTGATTTGACAGGAGGTTTCCCATGTACCGATCTTTCTTCCCGCGCGACATGCTGGCCGAGATGGATCGCCTGCAACGGGACATGCAGCAGGCGTTCGATCTGTCACCCACCATTCGCGGTTACGGCAGCAACGGATTTCCCGCGTTGAACGTGGGCGCCACACCGCAGGCGCTGGAGATCTTCGCGTTCGCCCCCGGCGTCGACCCGGCCACGCTGGAGATCAACCTCGAGCGTGGTCTCATGACCATCGCGGGTGAGCGCAAGAGCCTGCTTCCCGATGCGCAGGCCAAGGCGGCCGTGCACATCAACGAGCGCTTCGAGGGGCCGTTTCGCCGCGTCCTCACTCTGCCGGACGATGCCGATCCAGAGGCCGTCGAGGCCCGGCTGCGCGACGGTGTACTGCGCATCACGGTCCGCCGCCGGGCCTCGGCACAGCCGCGGCGCATCGCTGTCCTGTGAAACAAGGAGGTGAACATCATGAGCAATGACGTACAGACCGCATCGCCCAGCGCGCCGGAACCCATGGATCGTGGGCAGGCGCCACGCTATCAGGGCGCGGCCCTCACACCGCCTGTCGACGTGGTGGAAGACGCCGGGGGCATCACGCTCTACGCCGATCTGCCCGGCGTGTCGCGCGACAAGCTGAATCTTCATGTCGAAGCGGAGACCTTGACCATCGAGGCGGAGTCGGGCCTGAGCGTGCCGGATGACCTGAAGACCAGCCACACCGAGGTCGGCCTGGGCCGGTTTCGCCGCGTCTTCACGCTCAGCAAGGAGCTGGACACCGAGAAGGTGTCCGCCGAGCTGGCGCAGGGCGTGTTGAAACTGCGTATCCCCAAGGCCGAGCATGCCAAGCCGCGGCGAATCAATGTCGAGGTCGGATGAGTCGTAAGGCGAGGGCGCCCGCGGGCGCCCTCAAGAGAGCGTCAACCCGCGTGGGCGGCAAATGTGCAGCGCTTGCGCTCGCCGGCCGCCCGCGAAGGAGCGTCAGTCCAGACGGACGCCGTTCAGCTCCATCGTGATTGCTGACCGCCCCCGACCCGACAGCGGGCATGGTGGCGCGAGCCTGCTCGCTGACCCGGTTACCTTTCTGGCCGTGCGCTTAGTCTTCAGTGAACTGAAGAAGCTCTCCATGGCCGAGCTGCCCCAGACCTCGCCCGCACGGCTCATACTGCAGGAAATACTTGGTTCCTTGAGCAGCTCCTGGAAGTGCTCGCTGGTAACAGCGGACGGTCGGCGCCGACCGCCAATCAAAGGAATCCAGTTGTTCAATTAAGCAGCGCTGCGCGCCGGCCGTAGCTCACCCGCGCATCACCCCGGACTCGGCCGTGCATCGCCGGGCGCGGCAGCGCTCCGCGCGGACCCCGTGATCGCCCACACGTCGACCTTGGATTTTGCGAGGCGTCTCAGCCGGTCGCGGACTTCCTTGGTACGGCGGCCCTGGGTGCCGACGGCGAGCCGGGCCTTGAACTCGTCGTCGGCGAACAAGTCCGCGTGGCCGAAGATCTGGTCGCCGGCGCGGTCGACCTGGATCGCGATATTGAAGCCCCGGTAGGGGATGCGGCTGGACGTCTTCGAACGCATGGCGGCCTCCCTACATCAGGCGGGTGCGGATTGCGTGGGGCAGCTTCGCGCGCCACCGCGACGCGGCACCGCGCCACGGGCCCTGTGCGGCCACGGGGTAGTGGATGCGTTCGAGTTCGGCGCGGCCTTTTTCGGTGATGGCGAGCACCTGGGCGGCGTCGGGGCTGCCCGAGAGGGTGGGGGGATCCGACGGCGCGGGCGTCAGCGCGATCACGAGGCCGGCGGCCCGCAGCAGCTTGATCTGGTCGATCTCCGCCCGGGTCCGGAAGGTCGCCGGCAAGGGGGAACCGGCAAGTTGTTTGAGCATGTCCATGGCCATGGCTTTGTCCTCCATTTCTCTACGACCAACTTGGAACGGGAGAAAAATAGGACGTCTCAGCAGCGTCTTCAAGGGGCGGTTGCGGAGCGCAAGGCAACAGAATGTATCGGAGCTTTCGAGCACAGGCGAGAGAAGAGCTCCGAGCTGCTCGCCAGCGTGGGCCGGGTCGTGAGCGCGCTTTTGCATGGAGGCAAGCTCCGAGATTCAGAAGTCGCTGCACAGCAGACCTAGGAGTCGGCGCGTCGTCTCAAGAAGTCGAACACCGTCTGATTGAACTCCAGCGGCTTCTCGAAGTACGCAGAATGCGCGGCCTCCTCGACGACAACGACCTCGCTTCCTGGCAGGCGCTGGCCGAGTTCGCGCATGACCGCCGGCGGAACAATCGGGTCTTCGGCGCCAACGAGAAACATCGTCGGGCAAGCCAGCTGGTCGATCTCAGCGACGGCAAGCAGGTTCTCGGGCTGGTTCAGACGCAGTACGGCCTCGCGCCAGGCTTCGGGCTCAATACTGTGAGCGCTCGGGTTGAAGTGGTTGATCTGCGCGTAAAGCGCTGCAAGCGCGGGCTGCGCCTTCAAGAACCAGGCGCCCAGCGAGCGCTGCTCGATGCTTACCGCGGAAACTGTCTTAAAGCGCCGCTCGATGCTGTCGACCAGCGTCGGGTGGTCGATGGCCAGCGACGTGTCGCAAGCGACGAACGCGGCGACGCGCTCGGGATGGCGCAGCGCGAGCCGCAGCCCGATCATCCCGCCAAGCGATTGGCCGACGACCGTCGCACGCTCGATGCCTTCGCGCGCCAGTACCGCCAAGGCATCGCCGACAAAGAGCTCCAGCGAGAACTCCTCCGGCGGCGCCACCGAACGACCGAAGCAGCGGATGTCCATCGTGAGACAGGTGTACTGCGGCGTGAAGGCCGGCAATTGCTGCCACCAGGTGGCGGCGTTCGATCCGGCTCCGTGCAGGAACAGGATCGCCGGGCCGGCGCCGTGGCGCTCGTAGTAGATGTCGCGTTTGTTCGATGTGACAAAAGGCATGAGGGATGGGCTTGAGTTTCAGTTGGCCTTGAGTTGCAGGCTGCGTGTGAGTGCACCCCAGCGCTCGGTATCGCTCTTGACGACGCGCGTGAACTCGTCGGGCGTCATCGTCATCGGCGTGATGCCTTCGGCGTCGAGCTTCTTTTGCAGCTCCGGCCTCGTCATCGCTTCGCGCACCGCTTCGTTGACCTTGCGCACGACTTCGGGCCGCGTCTTCCTCGGTGCCGACAGGCCGACCCAGGAGATCACCGTCAGCTGCTTGTAGCCCAGCTCCTCGAAAGTCGGAACTTGAGGGAGCTCGGGGCTGCGCTTCGGGCTGGACACCGCCAGCACCCTGAGCTTGCCGCTCTGGATGTACTGCATCGACCCGCTCGGCGGAATCACGGTGACAGCGACCTGGCCTCCCAGCACATCCATCAGCGCCGGCGCGCCGCCCTTGTAGGGGATGTGCACGAACGAGGTTTGTGTCGCCTTCTGCAGCAGTTCCATCAACAGATGGCCGGTGCTGCCGGCGCCCGAGCTCGCGTAGTTGATCGCGCCCGGCTCGCGTCTGGCGCGGGCGATCAGATCGGCGAAGGACTCGATGCCGGACTGGCTGTTGACCACCAGCCATTGCGCGCCGCCGCCGATCATTGCGACGTGGGTGAAGTCATTGACGATGTTGAAGGGCACGTTGTCGTACATGCCTTGGGCGATCGTGTTCACCATGCCCGTCATCGTGAGCGTGTAGCCGTCGGATGGGGCCGCGGCGCCCGCCTGGGCGCCGATGATGTTGCCGGCACCAGGCTTGTTGTCGATCACCACCGGTTGCTTGAGCAACGACGCCAGCTCCTGCGAAAGCGGTCGCATGGTGCGGTCGTAGGCGCCGCCGGGCGGGGTCGGCACGATCACCCGGATCGGCTTGGATGGCCAGACCTCGTCCTGCGCATGGGCCGAAAAGGCGCCGAGCAGGCAACAGACAACCGCGAGCAGCGGCCATTTTTTTTTCACGTTTTGTCTCCTGTCGCGTGGCTTGCTGCCCGCCGTTTGTGGAGTTGCCATCATTCCTGAGCAAGCCATCGGCGACAAATTAAAAATGACGCTCTTCCATTAGACTTTCCGATATCTTGAGCCATGACGCGTCCGTCCTCTTCAACCGCCTGCTCGCGCGCGGCAAGTTTCGGCATGTGCAGATCCTCTTGAAAGTGGCAGAGCTGGGCAGCCTCCAGCGGGCGGCGGACTCGATCGGCATGACGCAGTCGTCGGTGACCCAGGGCCTCGCGTACCTGGAACGGCTGCTGGAAGTTCAGCTCTTCGAGCGGCATGCGCGCGGCGCGCGACCCACGCAGGCGTGCGAAGACCTCTTGCCCGTTGCGCGTCGCATGCTGATCGGCGTCGCCGACGGCGCCGAGGTCGTCACCGCGCGACGGCAACGCATCGGCGGCGCCATCCGCCTCGTCGCCTCGGTCGGCGCGATGAACGGGCTCCTGCTCAACGTGCTGCCTCGCTTCGCGCAACGGCATCCGGATGTCACCGTTCACCTCTCGGAAGCCGAAGGGGACGATCAACTGCTGGCCATCGCACGTGGCGAGGCAGATCTCGTGGCATGCCGACGGCCTCCCGTGATCCCGGAAGGCTGGCAGTTCATGCCGGTGCGCGAAGATCGTTTCGCGGTCTTGGCGCGCGCAGACCATCCGCTGGCGCGCAAGCGTTCCCTGGGCTGGCCGCAACTCGCCGACGAGACCTGGCTACTCGTCCCCACGGGTTCGGCCGCCCGTGAGCGATTCGACGAATTGACCGCGAATCTGCCTCACCCGATCCGCACCTATCCGGTCGTCACTCGTTCAACGGCCATGTTGTGGTGGCTCTCGCAGCAAGAAAACCTACTGTCGTTCCTGCCGCTTAGCTTCGTGCGGCCTCTCCTCGATGCCGGTTTGCTGCGCGAGTTGAAGCTACGGCCGCTTTACATGCTCGAGCCACTCGGCTTGATGTTCCCGATCGCAGGACCGTTCGGGGCGTGGCGGCAACTGGTCGACTTTATTAACCCTGAAGTACCGCATTGACAGAGTTTGCGGTGGGCTCGCGGCGCTGCTGTCGATCTGCACCATGGCGCGTGGGCCCAGCCTCGGGTGCCTTGCAGGCAGCGTCCCCTCAGTGCGCGATATCGTGACGTCCTTGGTGTAGCCCGGCAATGAACAGAGGGGATTTGCTTGCAAGCCATGCTGCCTTCGACTGAACCCATGAGTAACTGCTCCGTCTCGCGTCGCTGCCGCGCGCCCCGATGTCCAAGGTTGGCGGCCGTGTCGATCGCGGAAGGGATGATGCCTTCGAGAAGGCCCGGGGGAGCATCAGCACCTTCGACGTTTGCGCCATCCACAACGATGCCGTTCACCCGCTGAGCATCCGCGTCGCGCCCTTGACCAGGGCGTTGTGCAACTCCTGCGTCACGCGCGACGCAGTCACTACCACCAGCGGCACCATGATCCGCTCCCGCAGCGGCCTGGGCTGTACGCCCGCGTAGCGATGCAACGCAAAGGGCGCAGGCAGGCAGGTGCAGCCACGGCCGGCGCCGATCTGGGCGAAGACATGCAACGGATCGGGTGCTGGCGCCTCGGCCTTCGGCCGAAAGCCATGCGCCGTGTACTCGCGCGTGAACTCGTCGTACATGCGTGTGTTCACGCTGCGACTGAAGCGGAAGAATGGCGGCAGGGACTGCAGGTCCCGCACTGCAATGCGCCGCTGGCGCGCGAGATCCGACGTCGCAGGAACGAAGGCCATGAGGGGGACCTCATCGACCAGGTTGCTACGCAGGCGGTACATCGAAGCCGGCCAGAGCACGATGGCGGCGTCCACGCTGATCGACCCCGCCCTGGAGGCACAACCCGATTTCCAGGCCGATCTCGCCGCCTTCCGGCTGACCTACTTCACGGCCTACAACGGCCTCGCCACCGTGGACAGCAAGGGCGAGGAGATCATGCTCAAGGACACGCGCTACGGCATCACCGCTGCCTTCGTCGACACCTATTGGGAGTTCGCGCAGGACAGCGTCGTCGTCATCAACGCCTGCAACAGCGCCAACAGCGCCGACAACGACCGGGTGATCGACTTTCTCGTCGCCTGCCACCGTAAGAACGCGGGCCTCTACCTGGGCTGGACGGAGATCTGCTCGCCGCCGGCCGCCTTTGACATACCGAAGTACTGTGTTGACCGGATGCTGGGCGCCAACCTCTTCAAGCCGCACACGCCGAAGCAACGCGCCTTCACGGGCGAAGAAGTGATCGCCCATATGCAGCGCAAGAATCTCAACCACGACACCGGCAACGGCACCAAGACCGGCGCCTACTTCATCGCCAAGCCCAATCCGCGCAGCGCGGTGAGTCACATCCTCTCGCCGGCGATTCACCATGTCGAGGTCGATGAACTGAACGACCAGCTCAACCTCATCGGCGCTTTCGGTCGCAGGCAGGGCAAGGTCTTCGTCGACGGATCGCAGCGCCAGGTGGTGCGCTGGGAGCATGAGCTCGTCGTCTGCGACCTGCCGCGCGTGGGCGCGGGCTCGCGCGGACCGGTGTGGGTGGAGCTGGGTGCGGATCGCAGCAACCGGCGCACCGTCAGCCAGTGGAACATCCGCATCGACACGCACTGGTTCAAGCAAAACTACCCGGGCCTCGCCGTCGACGGGCCGATACGCACGCGCTGGCGAGCCGACGTAGGGCCGGTGCGCGACACCTGTGGCGAGGAGGTGAAGCGGCCCGTGCGCTATGCGATCGGCACCTATGACTCCACCATGGAGCTGGCGGCAGGCGGCGCCTTCCACGTGCCGCCGGACTGCACGATCACCTGGAGCGGACAAGCCAGCTTCGCCTCGCAGGTGAAGCTGATGCGGGAGCCCGGCGCCGGCGACCGTGTGATCTTCACCTACCTGCGGATCGACCCCGAGTCGAAGCTTGGCGCCATGGGCCTGGCGATGGGCGCGAGCACCGGGCCGTTCGTGGAGCACGGTTGCCGCTCCACCGATACCTTCGCTTCGGCGCTGGGCCTAAGCTCCAATGCCGTGGCGCAACAACTGCAGTTCCTCTTGAGCGGCGTACCTGTGACGACCGTGCGCGAAGACATCCGCACCGTGCAGGTCGTCGCCCGTTCGGCGGGCGACACGCGTCTCGACCCGGCCCGCATCGCGGACTTCACGCTCGCCGGTGCCGGCGGCCAACGCATTCCGCTGTCGCAGGTCGGCCAGGTCGAGATGCGCATGGAAGAGCCGGTCATGCGGCGACGCGACCGCATGCCCACCATCACGGTGCAGGGCGACATCGCCGACGGAACGCAGCCGCCGGACGTGTCGAACGCGATCACCAAGCAGCTGCAGCCGATCATCGACAAGCTGCCCGCGGGCTACCGCGTCGTCCAGGCCGGCTCCATCGAGGAATCGGAGAAGGCGACCGCGGCGATGTTGCCGCTGTTCCCGATCATGCTGGCGGTCACGCTTCTGATCATCATTCTCCAGGTGCGCTCGATGTCGGCGATGGTCATGGTGTTCCTTACCAGCCCGTTGGGACTGATCGGTGTGGTGCCAACTCTGCTCATCTTCCAGCAGGCATTTGGCATCAATGCGCTGGTTGGGCTCATCGCGCTGTCGGGGATTCTGATGCGCAACACGCTGATTCTGCTGGGGCAGATCCACCACAACGAGCAGGAGGGGATGGACCCTTTCCACGCGGTGGTCGAGGCTACGGTGCAGCGAGCGCGGCCCGTGATCCTGACGGCGTTGGCGGCGATCCTCGCGTTCATTCCGCTGACGCATTCGGTGTTCTGGGGCGCATTGGCGTACACGCTGATCGGCGGCACTTTCGCGGGGACGATCCTGACGCTGGTGTTCCTGCCGGCGATGTATTCGATCTGGTTCAGGATCAAACCAGGCAACGCGACCCAGCCCGCGCACTGATGCGCTTCATCATCATTCATCAAGATCGAAGGAACCAGTCATGTCGAGTTCATCAGTCGTCGTAGTGACTGGCGCGTCCTCGGGCATCGGACGTGCCGCCGCGGAAATGTTCGTGGCGCGAGGCTGCCGGGTTTTCGGCACCGTTCGCGAGTTGCGCAAGGCACCCGCGCTGCCTGGTGTGGAGTTCATCGAAATGGACGTCCGCGACGAAGGCTCTGTCCAGAGGGGCATCGAATCCGTCATCGACCGGGCCATGCGCATCGACGTGCTGGTCAACAACGCGGGAATGATGATGATCGGCGCGGTCGAGGAAACCGCGACAGCCGAGGCTGCAGTGCTGTTCGATACCAACGTTTTCGGCATGCTCCGCACGACGCGCGCGGTGCTCCCGTACATGCGTGAAAAACGCCGCGGGCGAATCGTCAACGTGAGTTCCGTGCTCGGTGTGCTTCCGGCTCCGTACATGGGACTCTATGCGGCCACCAAGCACGCAGTGGAAGGGCTGTCGGAGTCGCTGGACCATGAAGTGCGCCAGTTCGGCATTCGTGCCACGCTGGTGCAGCCGGCCTTCACCCGGACCAACCTCGATGCCAATGCGCCCCGTGTCAAGGCGCGGATCGCGGGCTATGACCGCGAACGCGAACTGGTGACGCTCTCCGTGGCCGAGAGCGTGAGCAGTGCGCCCGAGCCGCACGGCGTGGCGAGCACCATCGTCGAGGCGGCGCTGGGCCCGTGGCGAATGCGTTGCACGCCGCCGGGGGAGGCGTCTCTGTTGACGAAATTGCGCCGCTTCATGCCGGCGGGACCGGTGGATGCGAGCCTGAGGAAAAAACTCGGGCTCGTCTGAGCACCTGTCCGAGATGCTTGTACCCAGCGTCGCCCTGACCAACAAGAAGGAGAACATTTGTGGACAGCCTGGATCTCCTGCGCACATTCAGCGAGGTCGCCACTTCGGGGAGCTTCTCCCGCACGGCCAAGCATCTTTCGCTGTCCAAGGGCACCGTCAGCAAATACATCGCGGCACTCGAGAGCCGGTTCGGTGTCAGATTGCTGAACCGGACCAGCCATGCCGTCAGCCTGACGGACGCTGGCGCCTTGCTGCTCGAAAGAAGCAGGCCCATGCTCGAACTGGCCGACGTCACGCAAGCCGAGCTCCAGGACCGCGCGCGGATCCCCAGCGGGCGCGTGCGCATCTCGGCGCCTTACGGCATGGAACTGACCGAATTGCCGGCATTGATCAACGCCTTTCTTGGCCACTATCCGGAGGTCAGCATCAGTCTCGTGCTCACAAACCGCATGGTCGATCTTGCGGAGGAAGGCGTCGACATCGCGCTTCGCTTCGGCGCGTCAGCCAATGAGAACCTGATCGTTCGAAAACTGGTATCGATGGAGCTCACTGTCTGCGCGGCTCCCGTTTACTGGCGTAAGCATGGTGTGCCAGCTCATCCGGGCGAACTTGCGCATCACATCGCGCTGTTCAGCAGCCATCTGAATCCGCTGCCCAAGTGGCGCTTCGAAGTCGACGGTCAGCCACTCGAGGTCCCGGTCCGTGGACCGTTGGATGCGACGGAAGCCAGTCCGCTCATCCAGGCGGCGCTGCTTGGCGCAGGCGTCGTCTACTTGCCCTCGGTGATGCTCGCGCCTTACGTCGAGAGCGGGCGATTGGTGCCCGTGCTGTCGGAGTTCGTGCGCAGCGACATGTGGCTGTCCGCTGTGTACCTGGAGCGCAGGCACAGCACGGCGGTGCATCGGGCACTGCTGGATTTTCTCGTGAGCCGGTTGAAGCCTACAGGTTCGCGGATGAGGATCGACGCGCAGTGAGCTGGCAACGTGCGAAGGATGCGCGCCTCCCTGCGGGTTGTCACTGAAGCGAGCAGGATCGCGCAACCAGCTTGCTGCGGCGTGACCAGGCGCCCTGATGTCGTCCGCTGGGACGGCCACGTCGTAGTCCAAGTCCTTCGGGATCTCGAAGGTTTCGAACTCCGCGTTTCTGCGGGAGGCCTTTGATGTGGATTCCCACGCTCATTGGCCCCACTTTTCCATCGAACGCTGACCCGCTTCTGCGCACCGATGCGCAGAACCACAGGCGTGCGCGTTGGAATACAGGCGGTTCAAGCGTCAGCGAAAATGTGGGTCCACGCGTCGATGGCCGCACCGATGCCGCTAGATGCGCCGGTCACCAGCGCGCGCTTGCCGATGCGGGCGGTTGTGTATGAACTCAAGGTCGATCCCCTGGTCATGCAGAGCGGGTACAGAACGCCAAGGCCACCGGAGGCTTGCGCGTCGGCCGTGCGATGGCCTGAGTCGGCGGGGCAAGGGCCTGATCAAAGACGCTAGCGCAGGCAGGCGGCAGCTACACCACTTGCACCACGACCTTGCCCTTGGCGCGCCCACTGTCGACGTAGGCCAACGCTTTGTGGGTGTCCTGAAATGGGAACACTTTGTCGACGATCGGGCGGATGGCGCCTGACTCGATGAGGGCGGTGATCTCTCGCAACTGCGCCCCATCGGCCCGCATGAAGACGAAGGTGTAGTGGCCCCCGTTCTTCTTTGCCTTGTTCCTGATGCCGAAACTCAACAGGCGCAGCACTTGCCTGAGCGGCCAGACCAGTCCTCGCGCGATGGCGAACGCCGGGGTGGGCGGCCCCGAGATGGAGATGAGATGCCCGCCCGGCTTGAGAACCTGGAGGGATTTGTTCAGCTCGCCGTTGCCGAGGCTGTTCAACACCACGTCGTAGTCGCGGAGCACCGTGGCGAAATCCTGCTGCTTGTAATCGATGACGACGTCCGCGCCCAAGGCCTTCACCCAGGCGACGTTGGCCGTGCTGGTGGTCGTGGCCACGAATGCCCCGAGATGCTTGGCAAGCTGGATGGCGATGGTGCCGACGCCGCCGGAGCCGGCATGGATCAGGACCTTCTGCCCCTTTTTCAGCTTGGCGGTTTCGACCAGCACCTGCCAGGCGGTCAGGGCCACCAGAGGAACGGATGCGGCCTCGACCATGCTGAGATTCTTGGGCTTCAGCGCCAGCGACGATTCCTTGACGGCGATGAACTCAGCGAAGGTGCCGATGCGATCGTCGTCGGGGCGCGCATAGACCTCGTCGCCCGGTTTGAAGCTGCGAACGCGAGCGCCGACCCGCTCAACCGTACCGGCCAGGTCGTTGCCCAGGATCAGGGGGAAGTGGTAGGGAAGAATCAATTTGAATTCGCCGCTCTTGATCTTCGAGTCCAGGGCATTGATGCTCGCCGCGTGGATCTGGATTAGGACGTCATCGTCCCGCACCTCGGGCTCGGGCGTTTCGCCGATGCGGCCAACTTCATTCTTTCCGTAACGATCGATGATGAACGCTTTCATGGGCGACTTTTTTCCAGAGTGTTTGATTGAATGCGCTTCGGGCAGCCCCGCCCCACAGGGGGCGGTCGGGAAAGTCGGCCTGAAGCCGGTTGCAAAAGATGCCGTCGTTCAGTCATTGAGAAAGGCCAGCGCCTTGGGCACGAATTCGCCGTGATACTGGAAAATCCCGCCATGCCCAGCGTCTTTGTAGATGACCAGTTGTGAGCCTGGGATGCGACGCGCCATGTCGTGACTGTTCACGGTGGGAACCATGATGTCGTTGTCGCCATTGGCGATCAACACAGGGATGCGGATGCCGCCCAGATCCTGGGGCGCCTGCTGGCCCCAGGCCTTGATGGCCTTCAGCTGTCGCAGGAAGGCAGGGGGCATCGGTTCCTTGTCCCGATCCGCCTTGCGCTCCTTCAGTCGCTCCAGGAAGGCTTTCGCGGCTTGACGACCGTTGGCCGTGGAGGTGAAGAACAGAAAGGTCTTCGGATCCCGCAGCGTCAGCAGGCCTTTGACTATCAGCGGCCAGGAGACCGCTCCGACCCGTTCGATGCCTGTGCCGCCTGCCGGCCCTGTGCCGGTCAGGATGAGTCGGCGCACCAGGCCGGGGGCTTTCAGCACGATGTCCTGCGCCACGAATCCTCCGAGGGAGAAGCCAAGCAGATCAATCTTCTCGAAGCCCAGTGCGTGGACCAGCGCGATCGCATCCCGCGCCATCGCATCGATGGTCACAGGCGCTGTTCCGCCTGAAGCGCCGATCCCTCGGTAGTCGATGGCGATGATGCGATGCCTGCGGGCAAGTCCATCGACGATCCGCGGGTCGAAATTGTCGAGGACCGCGCCCCAGTGGTTGAGCAGGACCAGAGGCACGCCATCGCGCGGCCCCAGGTCGCGGTACGCGAATGCAGTCCCGTCGACATCGATCGAGAGGTTGGGAGCGTCGATGAAGGGCATGCGCGATCCGGTCAGGCGTTCACATCCACGATGGTGCGCCCCTGGACCTTCCCTGCGAGTACCTGGCTGGCAACGTCAGGAACCTCTGCCAATCCGATCACCTTGGTGGTCCGTGCCAGCTTGTCCAGGTCCAGGTCGCTGGCCAGACGCGACCACGCCTGCAGCCGCGCAGGCTGCGGCGCATTGACCGAGTCGATACCGGCGAGGGTGACGTTGCGCAGGATGAAGGGCAGGACGGATGCCGGCAGGTCCGCGCCCTGTGCGAGCCCGAAGGCCGCGACCACGCCGCGATACCGGGTCTGCGCCAGGACGTTTGCCAAGGTATGGCTGCCGACCGAATCGATGGCCCCGGCCCATCGCTCCTTGGCGATCGGTGCGCCCGCTTCGGACAGGGTGTGACGGTCGATGATGTCCGCCGCGCCCAGCGCACGCAGGTAATCGGATTCCTCGAGACGCCCGGTCGACGCGATCACGCGATAGCCCAGGCTCGACAGCAGCGCGATCGCCACGGAGCCGGCGCCGCCATTGGCGCCCGTCACCAGGATGTCGCCGTGCTCGGGCGTCAGGCCACCATGCTCGAGCGCGAGCACCGACAGCATGGCGGTGTACCCGGCGGTGCCGACGGCCATGGCATCCCGGGTCGAAAACACCTCGGGAACCTTGACCAGCCAATCACCGCTCACCCGCGCCTTTTGCGCAAAGCCGCCGTGGTGCGTCTGGCTCAGTCCCCAGCCGTTGGCCAGCACACGGTCGCCGGCTGCGATGCCGGGATAAGTCGACGACTCGACGACACCGGCAAAGTCGATGCCCGGAATCAGCGGAAACTGGCGAATGACCGGTGACCGGCCACTGAGCGCCATCGCGTCCTTGTAGTTCACCGTCGAGTACTCGACCGCGACGGTGACGTCGCCCGGCATCAGGTCCTCTTCCTTGAAGTCGACCAGGCTGCTTGAAATGGTGTCGCCGGTCTTGCTGGCGAGCAGTGCCTTGAATGTCATGTGCTGTTCCTTCCGTTCTGGCGTTCTTGCCGTTTCAGGCGGCGGTTCGATAGCGCTCCGCCACGTGCGCCTGCCGAATGTCCGCGACCAGGGCCTGACGTGCCGTGTTCAGCACTTCCCAGCGCGCGGCATCGTGCAACGGCGGGATGGTCACGAGTTCACGGCGGTCGAATCCGGTCAGCGCGGCATCCACCAGCTCTTCTACTCCCATCAGGTCGGGCATCGCACGGGTATCGATGCCCGCGCGCTCCCAGATCTCGGTGCGGGTGCCGGCCGGCAACACCGCCTGCACGTAGACGCCCTTGGGCGCGAGCTCCAGGCTCAACCCCTGGGACAGGAACAGCACGAAGGCCTTGGTCGCGCCGTAGACCGACATGCCGAACTCGGGCGCCAAGCCGACCACCGAGCCGATGTTGACGATCGCGCCTTTGCCGGCCTGCACCAGGCGCGGGGCGATGGCGCTCGCCAGCCTCACGAGTGCGGTGGTGTTGAGGCTGACCAAGCGGGCGACATCGTCTGTCGACTGGTCGATGAACGGGCCGGACAGTGCGGCCCCGGCGTTGTTGATCAGGGTCTCGATCCTGGCGTCCTCGCGCAGTCGCGTCTCGACGGCGGCCAGGTCGCCGGGTTGGGTCAGATCGGCCGCAAGGATATCGACGGCAGCGCCGGTTTCCTCACGCAGGCGCGCCGCGAGCGTTTCCAGCCGCGCCTTGTCGCGCGCCACCAGCACGAGGTCGTGGCCGCGGCGTGCGAAGCGGTCGGCATAGATGGCGCCAATGCCGGTCGAGGCGCCCGTGATGAGAACAGTGGAATGAGAGGTCATGTGTTTTGCTCGTGATCGAAAGGGTGAGTCCATGCCGCGATATGCAGCGTGGAAAAACGACTACCGGACGCTGGAATCAGCGAGGGTCGGATAGTCGATGTAGCCTTTGGCGCCACCGCCATACAGCGTGGTGGGGTCCAGCGCGGCGAGGGGTGCGCCGATCTCCAGCCTTTCGACCAGATCGGGGTTGCTGATGAAGGGGCGGCCGAAGACGAACAGGTCGGCCTTGTCCTCGATCAGGCGGGCGTTGGCCAGTTCGAGGTCATACCCGTTGTTGGCCAGGTAGGTGTTCTTGAAGCGAGTGCGCAAGGCGTCGAAATCGAACGGTGCGGCATCGCGCGGACCCCCGGTGGCGCCTTCGACCACATGCAGGTAGACGATGCCCATCGCATTGAGTTGCTCGGCGATGTAGTCGTACTGCGACTGCGGATCGCTGGACGAAATGGCGCCGGCCGACGACACCGGCGAGAGGCGCACACCGGTGCGCTCGGCACCGATTTCCTTCGCCACGGCGGCCGTGACTTCGAGCAACAGGCGCGCGCGGTTCTCGATGGAGCCGCCGTACGCGTCCGTCCGGGTGTTGGCACCGTCCTTGATGAACTGCTCCAGCAGGTAGCCGTTGGCACCGTGGACCTCGACGCCGTCGAACCCCGCAGTGATTGCATGGGCCGCAGCCTGGCGGAAATCCTCGACGATGCCTGGAATCTCATCCAGGGTCAGGGCACGTGGCTCAGAGACGTCATGAAAACCGTTGTTGACGAAGGTCTTGGTCGCGGCGCGGATGGGGGAGGGGGCCACCGGCGCGGTGCCACCAGGGCGCAGGTCGACGTGGGAGATACGGCCCACGTGCCACAACTGCACGAAGATCCGCCCGCCCTTGGCGTGAACGGCGTCGGTCACCTTGCGCCAGCCGTCGATCTGCTGCGGCGTGTACAGACCCGGGGTGTCCTGGTAGCCCTGGGCATCGGCCGAGATCTGGGTGGCCTCGGTGATGATCAGGCCCGCCGAGGCGCGCTGACCGTAGTAGGTGGCGGCGTACTCGCTGGGCACCAGACCCGCGCCTGCCCGATTGCGCGTCAGCGGCGCCATCACGATGCGGTTGGACAGTTGGAGTGAGCCAAGTGTGTAGGGCTCGAAGAGCGTCTTGTCAGTCATGCTTGTTTGCTGTGTCGTCGTTGATCGGGCGGGGACGGGATGCGCTACGGCATCACTCCTCGAGGAACTGGATCGCGTGTTGCAGGAAGCGCTCGGGATACTGGAACTGCGCGCCGTGTCCGGCGTCGGGATAGATCAACAGCTGCGCGTTGGGAATGTTCTGCGACAGATGCCAGGAGTTGATCGTGGGAATCATGATGTCGTCGACGCCGTTGAGCACCAGGGTCGGCTGCGTGACGGCGTTCAGGAAGGCATAGGGGTTCGCACCCGGCAGCGGCTGCAGGTAGGCGGCGTGCGCCTCGGCTTGGGCTTGAGCGACGGCCATCGAGCTGGGCGGGTCCTGGTCGGCGCGCTGGTGGCGGCGCTCCCAGAAGGCCAGACCCGCCTGCTTGGCAGCTTCCGAGCGGCCGAAGAACAGGTAGAGAAAGTCATCCGCGGTCGGCACGGGGTTCGGCGCGACCTCCAGCACCCTGGGCTCCATCTTCGGATCGCCGCCGCGCAGTCCGGTGCCGAGCAGGACGAGCTTTCGAACCAGTTGCGGGTGACGCAGCACGACCTCCTGCACCTGGAAGCCCCCGATCGAGAAACCAAGCAGATCGACCTGGGACAGACCCAGCGCCCGGATCACCAGGGCGATGTCGTCCGCCATGTCTTCGATCCGGTTGCGGGGCGTGCCGGTCGAGGAGGCAATGCCGCGACCGTTGTAAAGGATGACCTCGCGGCCTGCGGCCAGACCATCGGTCAACAGGGGATCCCAGTGGTCCAGGCCGCCGCGGAAATGCTGGACGAAGAACAGAGGGGGCTGTCCGCTGGAGGTGTTGCCCCAGCGGCGATGGGCGAATTTGTCGCCATCCACTTCGACGAAGCGGGTGGGTGCGGTCAGGTGGGTATCGCTCATTTTCGGAAGCCTTCCAAGGTAAGTTGGCCTAATGATGTCGATCATCATCTTTGATGTCAAGGACTTTGATGATGATCGACATCAATGTATATTCATGGCTTCACCGATGGCACATCTAGAGAGGTCCTGGACATGAAGGTCACCAAGGCGCAGGCACAGGCGAACCGGGCGCACATCGTCGAGACGGCCTCCACGCTGTTTCGCGAGCGTGGTTACGACGGGGTGGGGATTGCGGACTTGATGGCGTTCGCAGGCTTTACCCACGGCGGGTTCTATAAGCACTTCGAATCCAAGGCCGACCTGATGGCGCAAGCCGCGACTTGCGGTTTTGCGCAGACGGCCGCCAAGGCCGAAGGCGTCGATGCGATGGCATTTGTCCATCACTATCTGTCCCGTGAACACCGAGATGCACCGGGTGACGGTTGCACGATGGCCGCCCTGTGTGCAGATGCTGCGCGCCAACCGGAGTCGATCAAGACGGCGTTTGCGACCGGCATTGAAAACCTGCTGGTGACCCTGGGAAACCAGTTCGACGCGCCAGAGGAGGACGATCAGGGCGGCGACGCACGCGCCAGGCGGATCGACCTCATTGCGCAGGCAGTCGGTGCCATCGTGCTGTCGCGGGCGTGTCCTGACGACTCGCCACTGGCCGATGAAATTCTGGATGTCTGCCGCAGCGCCGTACTGTCGAGGCTTTCCTCGATGACGCCTGGCGCTTCCGGTTCCCAGAGCACCTAGTCGCACAATTTCCGCGACAGCCCACGACAGAGGTCGGCGGCATCTCATTGCTGCAGACGCTGCGGGTCCCCTGAGGCCGCATCCTGCACAGCGCGAAACGCGCTTATAAAGAGCTCGCCCCACCACTGATTCTTGAGCGAGTGCGTATGAAGTCTGCAGGCTTGAAGGGAACCGTGTCCATTGAACTGGTGCACGAGGCGATCCACGCCGCGGCGCTGAGAAACATGGACATCAGCAGCGTCCTCGAAAGCGCCAAGATTGATCGTGAGCTGTTGAACGCGCCGCGCGCGCGCATCTCGGCGGCGGCGTACTCGCAGATGTGGGTGGCGCTGGCCGACCTGATGGACGACGAGTTCTTCGGCCTGGACAGCCACGGGCTTCGCCGCGGCAGCTATGCGCTCATGACGCGCGCCGCCGTCAACGCCGACAACCTCGCGCACGCATTGCGCCGCATCCTGAGGTTCCTCCACGCCACGCTGGACGACTTCCGCGGCGAGCTGGTCTGCGATGGCGACGAGGCGCGCATCGTCCTGCATGACGGCGGCGTGCTGCGCCGGCTGTTCGGCTACGGCACCTGGTTCATCCTCGTTCATGGCCTGGCGTGCTGGCTCGTGCACCGGCGCATTCCCCTGCGCGAGATGCAGTTCCGGTGCCCGCCGCCCGGCGACGACAGCCACTACCGCACGCGCTTCTGCGAGAACGTGAAGTTCAACGGAGAGGCTACGCACATCAGCTTCGCCAGCGATCTGCTGGACCTGAAGATCGCGGAGTTGCCCGCCACGGTCAACAACTTCCTGAGGGAAGCGCCGGCCAACCTGCTGGTCAAGTACCGCAACGATGCAAGCACCAGCGCCCAGGTGCGCAACAGGTTGCGCAGCCAGATGCCCGAGGCGTGGCCCGAACTCGAAAAGCTCGCACAGGAACTCTGCGTTTCCGGCACCACGCTGCAACGCCGCTTGCAGCAGGAGGGCGTGAGCTACCAGCGCGTGAAGGACGACCTGCGGCGCGACATCGCCATCGACCTCTTGTCGAGTGCGTCGCTGACGGTGGCCGAAGTCGCTGCCCGCACCGGCTTCCAGGAAACCAGCGCCTTCCATCGCGCCTTCAAGAAATGGACAGGCGTCAGCCCGGGCGCCTATCGCTCGTCCGCGCCCGCGCCGCAATAAGCCGAAGCTCCGGCGTCCGGCAGGGATGCCGACATGTCCGAACGCCCCATCCAGATCGAGACGCGCGGGCATGGAAGCGTGCCGCCTGCAGAACTAACCTCCCGTCGACATCGCATCTCGCGACAGATCAAACGACAGGAGACAAAAACATGCAGCAGGCCGGCAAGCAGGTCGATATTCACGCGTTGGCGGGGCACTCCCGGTTCAACGGCTTTCACGGGCTCGTGCTCTGGTGGTGCGTGTTGATCCTGGTCATCGACGGCTATGACCTGGCGGTCGTGGGTGCCGCGCTGCCATCGATCATGAAAGACATGGGCGTCGACGCCACGAGCGCCGGCGTCATGGCCGGGTCGGCGTTGTTCGGAACCATGCTGGGCGCGATCTTCCTGGGCACCTTGGCAGACCGCATCGGCCGCCCTCGCATGATCGCGGTGTGCGTGGCGCTCTTCAGTGTCTTCACGGCGCTGACCGGGCTGGCCACCGAACCCATCGGCTTCAGCGTCGCCCGCTTCATCGCGGGCCTCGGCATCGGCGGGGTGTTGCCCATCGTGACCGCGCAGATGGGCGAGTTCGCCCCGGTGAAGCTGCGCACGCGCCTGGTGACGATGGTTTTCGCGGGCTACTCCGTAGGCGGCATTCTGGTTGCGCTCACTGCCAAGCAGCTCATCGAGAGCCACGGATGGCAATGGGTGTTCTATGTGGCCGGCCTGCCCGTGCTACTGATTCCGCTCATCCTGAAAACGATGCCCGAATCGCTGTCGTTTCTTCTCAAGAAGGGTGACCAGCGGCAGCTCGGGGAGATCGCGGCCAAGCTCGCGCCGGAGCAGCCGAACGCAGCCGGCATCGTGTATGTCGGCGCGTCCACCGACTGCCTGCACGACGCGCCGGTGCGCACCCTGTTCGACGCCGGACGCGCGTTCAGCACCGTGATGATCTGGGTGGCTTTCATGACGGGGCTGTTCATGGTCTACGCGCTGAACTCCTGGCTGACCAAGCTCATGGCCATGGCGGGATACAGCCTGGGCTCGGCCCTGAACTTCGTGATCGTCTTCAACGTCGGTGCGATCGTGGGCGCGATCGGCGGCGGCTTGCTGAGCGACAAGTTCAACATCAAGCATGTGCTGGTGGCGTTCTACGTGGTCGGGGCTGCGTCGCTGGCCGCGCTCGCATACACGAAATCGACCGAGCTGCTGTTCGTTGCCGTGTTCGTGGTGGGGGCGTCCACGCTCGGAACGCAACTGCTGGCCTATGCCTACGCCGGCGATTTCTATCCACCGGCCGTGCGTTCGACGGGTGTCGGCTTTGCCTCGGGTGTCGGCCGTATCGGCGCCATTGCCGCGCCGATCCTGATCGGCTGGCTCGTGTCGCTGAGCCTGCCCATCGAGCAGAACTTCATGGCGATCGCCCTGGCCGGCGTCATCGGCGCGGCAGCGGTGTCGTTCGTGAACCAGTCGCGCGCCGCGTCGACCCAGGCCAAGGCCGCGCGCGCGGCCACCGGCGAAGTGGGCCGTGTGGACGGGGCGATTCGCCCGGCTTCGAAATAGCAAGGAAACCTCAATGAACCGAATGATGGCGCCACCGCTGGAGGCACACGCGCTGCAAGGAGCGGTCGACTGGGCCATTGCCACCCGGCGCAGCGTCAGGGCGTTCTTGCCCCGGCCGGTGCCCCGGGAAGAGGTCGAGGCGATCCTCTCGACGGCGCGCTACAGCGCCTCCGGCATGAACATGCAGCCCTGGCATGTGCATGTGCTGACGGGGCCTGCCAAGGCCCGTCTGTCGGCGGCGATTGCCGTGCTCGACGACGATCCCGGCCGGTCGGGCGAGCTGCTCGAGCCCTACGACTACTACCCGCGCGAATGGTGTTCTCCCTACCTGGAGCGGCGCCGCAAGGTCGGCTGGGACCTCTACGGATTGCTCGGCATCGCCAAGGGCGACAAGCAGCGCATGCACCTGCAGCACGGTCGCAACTACCGCTTCTTCGATGCGCCCGTGGGCCTGTTCTTCACGGTGGACCGCGAACTCGAGGAGGGCAGCCTGCTGGACTACGGCATGTTCCTGCAGAGCGTGATGGTGGCCGCGCGCGGCCGCAACCTCCACACCTGCCCGCAGGCCGCGTTCCTGAAATTCCATCGCCAGATCGCGGACCTGCTGGACATTCCCGCCGGCCAGATGCTGGTCTGCGGCATGAGCCTGGGCTACGCCGACACCTCGTCGGTCGAGAACTCGCTCGTCACCGAGCGCGAGCCAGTCTCCGCGTTTACGACCTTCCACGACACCTCCAAGGAGACCACCGCATGAGCGCGCCATCCTATGCACGGGGCCTCGAACGCTGCGCGGCAAATCATGTGCCGCTCACGCCGCTGGGCTTTCTCGACCGCGCGGCGCTCGCGCATCCGAACCGCGTGGCGGTGGTGCACGGCGAGCTGACGCGAACCTGGGCGCAGACGCGCGAGCGCTGCCATCGCCTGGCGTCCGCGCTGGCGATGCGAGGCATCGAACCGGGCGACACCGTCTCGGTGCTCGCGCCCAACACGCCGGCCATGCTGGAGGCCCACTTCGGCATTCCGCTGGCCGGCGCGGTGCTCAACGCAATCAACCATCGCCTGGATGCCGAAGGCATCGCGTTCATCCTGCGCCACGGCGAGTGCAAATTGCTGATGGTCGATCGCGAGTTCGCCGCCACGGTGGCCGCAGCGCTGAAGCTGCTCGACCGTGCGCCTGCGGTCATCGACATCAACGACCACCTCGCACCACCCGGCGAACCCATCGGCGAGACCGACTACGAATCGCTGCTGGCGAACGGAGACCCGGACTTTGCCGGTCGCTGGCCCAGCGACGAGTGGCAACCCATCGCCCTGAACTACACCTCCGGCACGACCGGAGACCCCAAGGGCGTGGTCGCCAGCCATCGCGGCACCTACCTCATGAGCCTGCTGCAGATCACGAACTGGGCGATGCCACGGGCGCCGAAGTACCTGTGGACCTTGCCCATGTTCCACGCGAACGGATGGTGCTTCACCTGGGCCGTGACTGCGGCGGCGGGCACCCATGTCTGCCTGCGCCGGGTGTCTGCCGACGCCGTGCTGGAGGCCATCGAGCGCCATCAGATCGATCACCTCTGCGCAGCGCCGGTCGTGATGGCGATGCTCGCGGACGCGGCGAAAGATACCCGGCTGCCGCGCCCCGTGCGCGTGCTCACGGCCGGCTCACCGCCGCCGCTCGCCGTGCTGAACGCGGTGCTGGCGATGGGCTTCGACGTGGAGCACGTCTTCGGAATCACGGAGGTTTCCGGCACGCCGGTGAGTTGCGTGTGGCAGGACGGCTGGGACGACCTAGCGCCCGCCGAGCAGGGGGCGCTGCGCGTGCGCCAGGGCGTGCGCGCCGCCATGTTCGAAGGCCTCATGGTCGGCGATGCCGACACCCTCGAACCCGTCGTGCCCGACGGCAAATCGGCGGGCGAGCTCATGTTGCGCGGCAACACCGTGATGATGGGCTACTTCAAGAACGAGGCGGCAACGCGCAAGGCGCTCGCCGACGGCTGGTTCCGCACCGGTGACGTCGCGGTCCTGCATGCCAACGGGTATGCGCAGATCACCGACCGGTCGAAGGACGTGATCATTTCGGGCGGCGAGAACATCTCGTCGGTCGAAATCGAAGACGTCATCCATGGACACCCGGCGGTGCTGCATGCCGCCGTGGTGGCGCAGCCCGACCCCAAGTGGGGCGAGGTGCCGTGCGTGTTCATCGAGCTGAAGGCCGGTGTCGCCGCGCCCAGCGAGCAGGAGATCATTGCGTTCTGCCGCGAGCGGCTGGCGCACTTCAAGTGTCCGCGCCGCGTGATCTTCACCCCCTTGCCGAAGACGGCCACGGGAAAGATCCAGAAGTTCCGCTTGCGCCAGCAGGCCGGAAGTCAGGACGCCATCACCCGGCTCGCGAGCCATGGCTGAGTGCGAAGCGGCCGCGGCCCTGGGGCCTGTCGGGCCCGGCTATCGCTTCTCGCGACCCCACACCTTCGACGAAGCGCAAGTGCGTGCCTTCGCGCTGGCCGCGGGAGACGAGAACCCGCTGCACCATGATGCCGCGTTTGCACAGGGCACGCGCTTCGGCGGCTTGATCGCCAGTGCGACCCACACCACCTCGCTGCTGATGGGGCTGACCGCCAGCCACTTCGCTACGAGGGGGAAGGTGCTGGGCATGAACTTCTCGGTCGACCTGCTGCGTCCCGTACGGGCGAGCGAGACGGTACTCATCGAGTGGCGCGTGACGTCGATGGCCGCGCATTCGAAGGGCGGCTGCGTTCTCGAATTGCAAGGTGCGATCAAGAGCGCAGACGACAGGACCAGCGTGCTCGCGCAGGGCACGGTGCTTTTCACGCCCGCCGCATGAGTGCTTTCCGCGCCAGCGTGCGCGTTCACGGGGGCATTGCCCCAACAAGGAGACAAAAGATGAAGATGGCCCCTCTCACATGCCGACGCAACACCCACCGGCGCATCACCTCGTGGTCCGTGGTGGCTGCTGCGGCGCTGCTTGCTTCCTGCGGCGGCAGCGGCAGCGGTGGTGGCAACTCGCCACCCGCGCTGTTCCCGTCCGCCGCCGGAAGCGCGCAGGCCGCGTGCAACAGCTTCCTGAGCCGGGCCTTCGAAGGCGCCACGATCACGCAGGCGACGCTGACGCCCCAGACAGACACCACGCCGGAGACCTGCACCGTGCGCGGCGAGATGCGGCCGGAACTCGCCTTCGAAGTCAAGCTGCCCAGCAGCTGGAACCAGCGTGTCCTGTTCATCGGCGGCGGCGGCTTCGACGGCGCCATCTACCCCAGCGCCTACAGCCCTGGCGTCGCGGAAAGCGGCTACGCGACCATCGCGACGAACCATGGACACGATGCGGCCAAGCATCCCAATGGCTCCTTCGCTATGGACCCCCAGTTGCTTCAGGACTACGCAGACGGTGCCGTGCCCAAGGTGCTTGCATCGGCGAAGGCCGTGCTCCGCTCGCGCTATGGCGAATCGGTCGGCCGCTCGAAGTTTGTCTACGAGGGCTGTTCGGGCGGTGGGCGTCAGGCGTTGATCCAGGCGCAACGGCATCCCGATCTGTTCGACGGCGTGATTGCGCGCGCCCCGGCCAATGCCTACACGGGCCAGTTCCTCTGGTATCAAAAAATACTCAAGCAGCTGGCCCAGCCCGAGGCGGGCCTGAGCATCCCGAAGGTCAAGACCCTCGCGAACTTCATGCAGTCCCAATGCGATGCACTCGACGGCCTGAAGGACGGCATCATCAGCCACCCCGAGGCCTGCAAGCCCGATCTGGCCAAGCTCCGATGCACGGGCGCCGACGCAGACTCTTGCCTGACCGACGCGCAGCTGGCGTCCGCCAAGGTCCTGTACGAGCCCACCGATGTGGCGGGTGGTCGCTACACATGGCCGGCCTTTCCCTATGTCGGCGGCGAGACCGCCGACGACGCATCGTGGCAGGCCATCGGAGGCACCACGTTTCAGATTCTCGGCGGCGACTACATGAAGTACTTCGTGGCGCAAGACCCGTCCGCAGACCCGCTGAACGTCGACCCGCTGCAGTACACGAACCGACTCGACCACCTCGCCCGATTGATCGATGCAGTCAACCCCGACCTGAGCGGGTTCCGGGCCCGCAACGGCAAGATGCTGCTCATGCACGGCACCACCGACTGGCTGATCACGCAGAACAACACCACGGACTACTACCGCAAGGTCGTCGCCGCAGCGGGCGGGCAGGCCGCGGCCGACCGGTTCGTCGAGTACTACGTGCTGGCAGGCAACGACCACTGCGCCGCCACGCCGGCAGGCGGCAAGGGCCCGGACAGCGTCGACCTCGTCACCCCGATGTTCGACTGGATCGAAACCGGCACCCATCCCAGCGCCCGCGAGATCGTGGCCACGCGCAGCGTCGAGCCGGGCAAGGGCATGCAGCGGCCGATGTGCAGGCACCCGCA
The DNA here is from genome assembly GCF_058796495.1 of Variovorax sp. GW823-FHT04B03. Classification (NCBI taxonomy): domain Bacteria; kingdom Pseudomonadati; phylum Pseudomonadota; class Betaproteobacteria; order Burkholderiales; family Comamonadaceae; genus Variovorax; species Variovorax sp. GW823-FHT04B03. The sequence goes on along the minus strand of NZ_JBXAIT010000004.1, from coordinate 538,841 downwards.
GTTTCCAAAGTACAACGGCACCGGCGATCCCGAGGCGGCGTCCAGCTTCACCTGCACGTCACCTAGCTAGGCGTCGTGGCGCTGTGTACGCAGCAGTGTTGGCACAGGCTGATCTGTGAAGGCATTCGCGAAGAGAACGCGCGTCGCCCGTTCTGGGTGGCGCGGGAAGGATTCGACACGCGCTGATGCATTCAATGGATACAGTGTCCTCCTGCTGGTTTCTCGCACCCTCTGGCCGCCGAAGCGCGCAACTTCGGCGGGCGCCGAAGGCATGCGTCGGCGTACTGACCTTACCTACGAAGCCCGATCTGGACTGAGCCCCGCAGCGATTCACACTGCCTTGGTTGTCGGATATTGGCCTCGTTGCAGACATCGATTGTTCCGATCCCGACTACGGCAATCGCTGCATAGCTGTCCTTCGTGTACGCCCCCTCCAGACAGGTTGCTGTCAGTGTGGCCCGCTGAACGTCTGCTGTGCGTCGCAACCGAACCCTCCGATAACCGAAGCAACCAGTTGCTGGTGCGTCCCTCGCTGCAGACAACGCTCGATCCTTCCATTTATGCTGTCGGCGACTGCGCGAGCCTAGTGCCTATCGGCGGTGATCTGCCGTTGCCGCCCACAGCACAGGTGGCGCATCAGCAGGCGCAGCACCTGATTCGTCACCTGCCTGCTGCGCTTGAGTACTGCACGCAGGTGCCGGATTTCAGCCACACCGACTTCGGTGCCCTGGTTTCCTTGGCCGATTACGACGCCTATGGTTCGCTGGGAAAAACGGGCATGTTCAAAGGTGTGACCTTCAAAGGACGTTTGGCCCAGCTCAGCCACGTGCTGCTGTATCGGAGCCATCAGGCCAGGCTGCATGGCTTCGCTCGAGGCAGCCTGCTGTGGCTGGTGGACCTGCTGAATGCACGACTGCGCCCTTCAGTGCGATTGGACTAGATAGGAAATTCATAGGAAGCCGGAACCCGTGGGGCTGTGGTCTTGCTCGTTCCGCGGAGAAGACCGGCCCTTGGTCTGATCCCGCTGTGGCGCATCGGCGGCCTTGTTCGTCGCTCATGCATTCGCAAAACGATCGTTGTAAAAAATCATGTGATTTGCTAGTCTTTGACTTTTTGCTTTGAGTTGGGAGGTCGCGCCATGCAAGCATCAGACGGGAGATTCCACTGGGAGCGAAGCTGCCCTCGTCGAGGTCGCTTCACTTCGATAGTTGCCATGCAGGGGAGAAGGGGCATGCGGTGGGACCAAGAGAATGGGACATTGCCTCTTTGCAGAGGGATGAGATGCATCGATCGGCTGTTCGGCATGACCAGGAATGAGGCAGCATGAGCGCTGTCTTCCACCAAACCGATCCTTTAACTGCCGTCAGCCGCATTGATTTTGGCCGCGTCTCGGTTTTCTTCGGCGAGAAGAATGGCAAGTATCCCGATGGCAACCAAGTGCTCATACGTGGCACCGATACGCGCGCCGCTTTCGATACGCCGATCGTTGCCAACCACATCGGTCCCGAGTTCGACGCCACCGAGTTGGTGGTCATGGGGCATGTGCACGAAGACCACATGGCTGGGCTGCACCGTCTGCCCGCCGCGGCGGTGCATGTGCACGAAGCAGACTTGCCTGCGGCGCAAGGTTGGGACGGCATGCTCAAAGCCTTCGGCATGACCGATCCGGCCGTCATCCAAGACATGCTCGCCAAGTTCCAACGCGACTTCTTCTATGCTCCGCGACCTGATGCAAGAGGCTACGTGGACGGTGCGAGGTGGGACCTGGGCCGGACGGGCATCCGGGCCTTTCACATGCCCGGCCACACGGCCGGCCACACCGTGCTGCTGGTCGAGCCGGAGGGCGTTGCATTCATCGGCGACATCGACTTGACCGGCTTCGGTCCCTACTACGGCGACGCCGGCTCCAGCTTGCGGGATTTCCGCCGCAGTCTGGCGCGGCTGCCGGACATTCCGGCCAAGGTGTGGGTCACCTCGCACCACCGTGGCGTGTACACCGAGAGAGAGCGATTTCTGCGCGATCTCGCGGCCTTCGCCGCCAAGTTCGACGAGCGCGCGCAGCGGCTGCTGGACCTGCTGCGCGAATCGCCAAAGACGCTGGCGCAGCTGGCCCAGCATCGGATGCTGTATCCGCCGGGCTATGAAAGCCCCTGGGTGGTCGATGCGGAGACCCGCACCATCTCGCAACACCTGGTCGAGTTGCTGGCCGACGGGCAGGTGCAGGTCGACGGGCGGGGTGTCTATCGCACCGCTTGATGGCAGTCTTCGTGGTGCCCATGGGCGCCTACTAAACTGAGTACCGTGGGATCTTGGCCGACGAAACCGATCGCTTCGGTCCACGAGGAATGGATATGGATGTGCAAGTTGTTCGTGGATGACCTCAACGATGTCAGATAAGAAGACCAAGCCAGCGCACGGCGCCGGGGAGCGTGGGCAGACGCCGACAAGGGGGCGCCCCGCCGGCGACCCCGAAATCAAGCGCAAGGAGTTGCTCAGGGCTGCGGCATCGGTGATCGCACGGGAAGGCTATGCGAAGGCATCGCTGCGCACGGTCGCGCAGTACGCCGGGCACTCGACCGGTGCCGTGACGTACTACTTCGCAAACAAGGAGGAGCTCATCGTCGCGTTGCTGGAAAGCGCGTTCGATCGCTTCGATGCCATGCTGGAGTCGGTCCGGGAAAAGGGTGACATCCGGTTGCTCTTCGAACACTGGCTGCAGCTGAACGAGCGCAACACACGGTTCTGGCCTGCGACTTCTGAGTTGCTGGCGCAGGGGCGGTATGAGCCCGCATTCGCCGAGGTGATCGCCCGGCGCTATGCGCAATTTCGCAAAATCCAGACGTCGATCCTCAAGGAAGCGCAGGAGCAAGGGAGCGTTCGCTGCGACATTCCGGCCGACCTGCTTGCCGATCAACTCAGCGCGATGGGGGACGGCTGGATGCTGATGTATCCCGTCGAGCCCAAGCGCTTCACTTCCAAGCGGATCCGGGCGCTCATCGACGCTATAGGCGTCCTGATCGCTCCGGCATCTGGCGTGCAACCCGCACCCGGATCGCGCAGCGCGAACGCCGGCTAGGCCGCACTGTCATCTCTGCGCGCGCAGCGATGCTGCGCGTCGCTTCGGCGCCGGCCGCGATGGTGCCGTGGGGGCCGATTGCCCCTGATACCCGACACGAGAATTCGCAGCGACCCCTCGCTGCGGTGCAGTCGTGGCCGTCATGTTCTGGCAACAGCTTTCCTCGCGTCAGCTTCGTTTCCCCTTAGGGGGGTCTAAATATTACACAACGAGTGTCATGTAAATATGGGATTTCATTAACAGAACGACTGTTGTGTAAAATTGGATGGATGGCTACAGTGAGGCATCCAGGGCAAGGAAATTTCTGCTGCCCGATCACAAAGGAGCCTCACCATGCTGACCACCCCCGAGATGCGCGACCAGTTCCGCAACGACGGTGCCACCGTCTTCAAGAACTGTCTCGACGAAACCCAACTGGCCCGGTGCTACGACGCCTTCAAGTGGGACATGGCCAACCCCGGTCCCCACGTCTACCGGGGCCTGAACGGGACTGCGCTGGAGACCCATATCGACAATGCCAACCCCGAGGCCAAGGCCAAGCTGGACGAACTGGCAGCGTCGCTGCCCTTCGGGCAGATCTTCCAGGAGCTGTGGGGCTCGGAGAACGTCTGGTACTTCGCCGAGGAGATCTTCGCCAAGGAAGGAGGCAAGAGCGGTCGTGGTCCCTGGCATCAGGACACGGCCAATCTGCCCTGGGCCGGCCGCCACTGGGGCAACGCCTGGATCACCTTCCAGAAGATTCCCAAGAGGAACTCGCTGGAGATCGTGCGCGGTTCGCACCTGGGCATCCAGTACGACGGCGCCAGCTTCATGAGCGCCGACGATCCGACGGATCCGCTCTACGGCGACGGCACCTACCCCCGCCTGCCGCACATCGACAAGGACTTGGCGCGTGACCCTACGTCGTGGGACATCGTCTCCTTCGACATCGACCCCGGTGACATCGTGTTCCTGCACCCGCGTTCGCTGCACGGCGGCGCCCCGGTCGACGCCGGCTGCCCCACCCGTCACACCCTGGTGATGCGCTTCTTCGGCGATGACGCCACCTTTCGGGAACTGCCCACTTGCAAGCCGAGCTATGCCCGCGTCGGTCCGCTCTTTCGCAAGGAAATGGCTCATTTCAGCCAGGGCGATTCGTTCCGCTCGCCCATCTTCCGCCAGGTTGCCGGCATCTGACATCACCAGGAGTACCACCACCATGAAGCGACAAATGATCAACCCCGCGTCCGTCAAGGCGAAGCACTACGACCAGCTGCATTTCTCGTCGGCCACCCGTGTGGGCGACATGGTCTGGGTGTCCGGCCAGGTCGGTTTCGACGTGGCGACGGGCAAGCCCGGCCAGGGCATGGCCGCGCAGGCCCGGCTGGCATTCCAGAACCTCAAAGCCGTCCTCGAGGAGGCCGGCGCCACACTGGCCGATGTCGTCGAGATCATGACCTTCCACATGGACATGCAAGGCCCGGACATCCAGGCGTTCGCCAAGGTCAAGGACGAGTTCCTGCCCGACCGCTACCCGTCGTGGACCGGGGTGGGCGTGACCCAGTTGGCCCACCCGGCGTACCTGGTCGAGGTCCGCGCGGTCGCTGTGGTCGGCTGCGGCGCAGACTAGGCCCCGGCCTGCAGGCCGCGGGCATCAGCCGCGGCCTTTCCACGAAGAGCGCATCGCCCCGCATGCGGGGGATGGCTGCGTCCGCGTGTTCCGTGGGCGTGGCGGCACAGCACAAAACCAGACAACAGATGAAACGCTGATGGAGACAAATGATGAACCGTATTGACGAGACGAGGCCAACCTCTGCCGGAATCGCCCCTTCGTTCTTGCTGGCGCGATTCGACCGCCTGCCCACGATGCGGCTGCATTACGTCTGGGCCGCTCTGCTGGCGCTCAACATGATGCTGGAGTACTACGACAACGCCATCTTTGCCTATGCCAGTCCGACCATCAAGGCGCACACCGGCATGAGCACCGAGCAGATCGGCTTCATCAGCAGCGCCTTCTACGTAGGCATGGTGATCGGCGCGCTCGTCGGCGGCTGGCTCTCGGACAGATGGGGGCGTCGCCCGGTATTGGTGTGGGGCACGGTCATGTATTCGCTCGGCGTGGTGGCGACCGCCTTCGTGCCCGGGTACGAACTGATCCTGGGCTCCCGCTTCATCACCGGCCTCGGAGTGCAGGCGGCCACGTCGGTGCTGCTGGTCTACGTCTCCGAGATGTTTCCAAGCGGCGCGCGCGGGCGCTTCCTGTCGGTCGTGACGATGGGGCTCACTGCTGCGGCAGTGCTTGCGGCGGCGCTGGCCATGTTCTACCTGCCGACCGGCGGGCCGGACACCTGGCGTCACCTGTTCCTCGCAGGCGGCATCGGTCTGCTGATCGCCCCGCTGGTGCACTTCTGCCTGCCGGAGTCGGTGCGCTGGTGCGTGGCACGCGGACAAGTCGACCGCGCCGAGAAGATCGTCAGCCGGCTGGAAGCGCGTGCGCTGCGCCAGGGCCCGCTCGCCACGCCCCAGGTGTCGGCTGTACCGTACGCCGCAGCGCAGCCGACGTTGCGCGACCTGTTCCAGAACAGGTCCGTGTTACGCAACCTGGCCGTGCTCTTCGTTTCCTATTTCGGGGTCTACCTCGCGTACTACACCTGGGCGAACTGGAGCATCTACGCACTGGTGTACGACCTCAAGTACGCGCAGAAGGACGCGTATTTCATCCTGTTCATCTGGACCGTGGTCTACGGCGCCATGCCTTTCCTCGCCATGCGATTTCTGGATCGGTGGGAGCGCAAGAACACCATCCTCTTCATGTCCGTGTTCGCGGCGCTCACTCTGGCAGCTTTGGGCATGTCCACCGGCTACTGGGCTGTATCCATCATCGGCGGCATCCTCACCGTCTTCGCCGGATTCGTCCTCAATGCCTACTACACCTACATCCCCGAGACGATGCCCACGCAGTTGCGCGCCCTGGGCAACGGCATCGTGATGTCGGGGGCCCGGGTCGGCGGCGCGGTCTCCGGCGTGATGGGCGCGGCACTGGTGTCCGCAGGTGGCTTGAAGTATGTGACGTGGACGGCTGCCGCGATCTACATCGTCTTCGCCATCCCCGTGCTGCTGTTCGGCCCGCGCACCACTAACCGTTCGCTGGAAGCCGTGGCCGATGAAGAACTCGGCCGAGGGCAGGGCGAGGCGCCGCCGCCGCTGGCCTCCAGCCGGGCGGCAGCCTGAGTCCGCAGGAGCCGTTCATGCTGCCTGTCCAAGAGAACCGCGTGGTCTCCACGCACTGGGGCACCTATAGCGTGTCCGTGAACCAGGGGAGGGTGTCCGGCATCCGGTCCTGGTCGGGCGATCCCGCGCCGGCGCCGGTCTGGGAGGGCCTGGACGGCTCGCACACGGGGCCGAGGGTGGCCGCGCCCGCTGTCCGGCAATCGTTCCTCGAGAAGCAGCATCGTGCGAGCGGTGCGGGCCGCGGGCGCGAGCCCTTCGTCGAGGTCGACTGGAAGACCGCGCTCGACATGGCCGCCGCGCAGCTGGACAGGGTGCGCGCGACGCACGGCAATACGGCGATCTTCGGCGGCTCCTACGGGTGGGCCAGTGCCGGCCGGTTCAACCATGCGCAGAGCCAGATCCATCGCTTCCTGAACCTGCTAGGCGGCTATACGCGATCGATCAACTCCTATAGTTACGGCGCCGGGGAGGTGATCATCCCGCGCGTGGTCGGCTCGATGCACAGCCTCGCGGGTCGGCACACCTCGTTCAAGTCCATGATCGGCCACACCCGGCTGCTGGTCACCTTCGGGGGGCTGCCGGAAAAGAACGCGCAGGTGAATGCCGGTGGCGTCACACGGCATCGCTATCGCGACACGCTCGGGCAGCTCGCTCAGGCGGGTGTGCGCCTGGTCTCGATAAGCCCGATCCGGGACGACACAAGCGTGCCCTGCGAATGGGTGCCCATCCGTCCGCAAACCGATGTGGCGCTGATGCTGGGGCTGGCCTACGTGCTGGAAACCGAGAACCTCGCGAACCGGTCATTCCTGGCCCGGTACACGGTCGGCTACGACCAGTTCCGTGCCTACCTGCTGGGACTGTTCGACGGCATTGCGAAGACACCGCAGTGGGCATCATCCATCTGCCGCGTGCCGGCGCAGGAAATCGCGCAGCTGGCGCGCGATATGGCGCGGCACCGGACCATGATCACTATGTCGTGGTCTGTACAGCGGGCCGAGAACGGGGAGCAGCCGTACTGGATGACGGTCGTGCTGGCGTCGATGATCGGCCAGATCGGTCTGGAGGGCGGTGGATTCGGCTTCGGCTATGCCGCCGTCAACGGCATCGGTCTTGAGTCGATCACGGTGAAGATTCCCGCACTGCCGCAGGGCAGGAACCCCGTGTCTTCGTTTATCCCCGTGGCCCGGATCGCGGACATGCTGCTCAACAAGGGGCAGTCGTTTCGCTACAACGGCCAAACGCTCACTTACCCCGACACACGGCTGATCTATTGGGCGGGGGGTAACCCCTTTCATCACCATCAGGACTTGAACCGTCTTCGCAAGGCATGGGCGGTGCCGGAAACCATCATCGTCAACGAGCCCTGGTGGACGGCGACGGCCAAGCATGCAGACATCGTGTTTCCCACCACCGTGGCGTACGAGCGAAACGACATCGTGGGCACCAGCAGCGATCCTTTTGTCATCGCCTCCGCAGCGCATGCGAAACCCCATGCGGATGCGCGGAACGACTACGAGGTCTTCTCCGAGCTCGCCACCCGGCTGGGATGCCTCGAAGAATTCACGGGGGGGAAGACGGAGGAGGATTGGCTGCGCTCGTTCTATGCGCAGATCAAGGAGCAAGGCGACGAGCAGGGCCTGAAGCTTCCGACGTTCGATGAGTTCTGGGCGAAGGGAATGGTCGAGGTGCCGACGCAGGAGTCCGCGGCGGTCTTCTCGGAGTTCATCCATGACCCGGTTGGCAAGCCTTTGCGCACGCCGTCGGGCCGCATCGAACTCTTCTCGCAGACCATCCGCGACTTCGGCATCGAGGGGCAGCCGGGGCATCCGGTCTGGATCGAGCCGCAAGAATGGCTGGGCGCGACCCAGGCGCAGGCGTTTCCCTTGCACCTGCTGTCGAACCAGCCGAGCTCCAAGCTGCACAGCCAGTACGACCACGCGCCGCACAGCCGGAAGTTGAAGATCTCCGAGCGGGAGCCGATACGGATTCACCCGGTCGATGCGGCAAGCCGGAACATCGAGACCGGGATGATCGTCCGGGTGTTCAACACGCGAGGCAGCTGCCTTGCGGGGGCGGTGGTTTCCGATGCTGTGATCCCGGGTGTGCTGCAGATGGCCACCGGCGCCTGGCTGGACCTGTCGCCGGAAGACGGCGACGGCATCTCCCTCGACAAGCATGGCAACGCCAATGTACTCACGCGCGACTTCGGAACTTCGGAGATCGCGCAGGGCAGCACGGCCAATTCATGCCTCGTCGAGATCGAGCGCTTCGCCGGCGTACCGCCGGCGACGACCTGCTTCGATCCGCCGGCCATCATCCCCAAGACATAAAGAGAGTATCGACATGGTGAAAACAGCCCTGCCCGCCTGCCCGATCCAGCCCCTGCACGAGTACCTGCGCATGCATGCGCGAGAACGGCCCGATGCCGCTGCCCTGGTTTGGTACGGCACCGTGCTGAGTTGGTCCGACCTGGATCGTGCCAGCGATGCCTTCGCCGCCCGCCTGCAGGCCCTTGGCGTGAAGAAGGGCGATCCGGTGGTGCTGTTCCTCGGCAATTGCCCGCAGTACGTCGTAGCGCACTACGGCATTCAGAAGATCGGTGCCGTCGTGTGCCCCAACGGACCGCTGAACAAGGAGCATGAACTGGCCTATCAGGTGAACGACCTGAACGCGCGGGTGATCGTGGCGGCAGCGGCCCTCTTGCCGGTGGTGCAGAAGGTGAAGCCAGTGAGCACGCTGGCGCACGTGTTCATAGTGCACTATGCCGACCTGCTGCCCGCGCAGCCGACACTGGACCTGCCCGCCGAACTGAGTACGGCGCGTGAAGACGCGCGCGTTGTGCCGACGGACTGCGAAGACTTTCTGGCCGTGATGTCCGGCAGCGCCAGACCCGCCTCCGTCGAACTGGACATGGATGATCTGGCGCTGATGCTCTACACGTCAGGCACCACGGGGCTGCCCAAGGGCGCGATGCTCACCTATGGCAATGCGCTGTACAAGACGCGTACTTCGGCCTTCGCCATGGGGGTGGAGCGGGATGACACACAGCTATGCGTCGCACCGATGTACCACGTCGCCGGTATGTTGACCGGCGTGAACGTACCGGTGCTCTGCGGAGACACCGCCGTGCTGCTGCATCGTTTCGAGCCGCGTGCCACGCTGCAGGCCATCGACCGCTACCGAATCACGGCGTGGTACAGCATCGCACCCATGAACGCGGCCTGCATGCAGCAGCCCGATATCACCCGATTCGATCTGTCCAGCCTGAGCAAGAACACAGTCACCAGCTTCGGCATCGCCTTCACCGAAGCGCTGGCCCTGCAGTGGAAGAGCTTCGCTCCGAACGCCCATGCGCGCGAGGCTGCCTACGGTTTGTCGGAAACCCATAGCTGCGACACCTACATGCCGACCAACGCCATCCGTTGGGGCACGGTGGGCCTGGCGGTGCCGGGGGTGGTGATACGCATCCTCGACCCGGACACCGGCGATGCGCTGGCAGCGGGCGAGCAGGGAGAGATCGTGCTGACCAGTCCCGGCGTTTTTAAGGGCTACTTCAACAACCCCGAAGCTACCGCCGCCACGTTGCGCGACGGCTGGGTGCACACCGGCGACATGGGGCGCATGGACGCCGATGGCTATCTCACCTTCATGGGGCGCTTCAAGGAAATGATCAAGGTGTCGGGGTATCCGGTGTTCCCCGAGGAAGTCGAGACCATTCTGATCAAGCACCCGGCCATTTCCCAAGTGGCGGTGGTCGCACAGCCGGACGTGGACAAAGGCGAGGTAGTGAAAGCCTTTGTCGTGAAGAAGGCGGGAACCGAACTGGCCGCCGATGAGTTGATCGTCTGGTGCAGAGACAACATGGCACCGTACAAGGCGCCCAGGCATGTGCGTTTCCTGGATGCACTGCCGACCGCGGGAGCGGGGAAGGTGCTGCGACGTTTGCTGAAAGACGTCGAATGATGTCGTGAGTGTGTCTGCTCCAGAGCGTAGTCCGGCGCTCTGACATTCGGCCCTCATTGCCGCACCGCGCGCGAGATTGGTGCGGAAGGTGCCGACTTCTATCGGTGTCCGACGGACACTGAAGGGCTCAGTCTGCTGGTGCAGCGCATTGTCGAAACCCTACGGTTCGAACTTGGATGTCTTGTACAGACACGCGCCGCGGCGTCGATAGTGGCCGCGGCTAGAAACAGCCTACGATGCCTTTGGCGCGTGAAGTATCGGCGTTCGCTTCATCGACCTGAAGACATCGGGAGTCCCGCGTCGGCGGATGTGCTATCTCGGTGCTTGCCGCCTACAGGCCGGCTTGGCTCGCGGCCTCGAGCGCAGGCTTGACGCTTTCGATGGCCCCACCCCCATCGCAGGGGATCAGCGCACCCGAGATGTAGCTTGCATAGGGCGAAGCCAGGAATAGCGCGAGGTTGGCGATGTCATCGAGCGAGCCGAAGCGTTGCAGCGGCACGTGGCCGCGCGCGGCGGCGTGGTCTTCCGGCGTTGGCGCCATCAGCTTCCTGAAACCCTCCGTGCCTTCGATCGGGCCGGGCGAGATGGAGTTGACGCGAATACCTTCGCCGCCCCATTCCAGCGCCAGCACTCGCGTCAACTGATCAACGCCGGCCTTGGCTGCGCAGGCATGGGCCTGGTAGCGCATCGGAACGAAGGACTGCGGCGCGGTGATGTTGATCACTGCCGCGCCGGGCTTGCACAGGTGTGCGTGCGCTTGGCGCAGCACATGGAAGGTGCCGACGAGATCGATATCGACCACCGCGCGAAAGCCGTTCGACGACATGTCCCGCGCCGCGCACAGGAAGTTGCCGGCCGCTCCCGAGACGAGTACATCCACCGGCCCGAATCGTCCGACCGCGCTCTCGAACGCGCGGCCGACCGCGTCGAAATCGCGCACGTCGGCACACGCGCCATGTACCGGGCCACCGACGTCGGAAAGCGTTCGGCAGGCGTTGTCGACGTTCTCCTGCTTGCGGCTCGCGACGGTCACGGCGGCGCCCTGCCGTGCGAAGGCCTGCGCGATGCCGAAGTTGATGCCGGTGGTGCCACCGAAAACGAAGACATGGCGGCCGTGGAAATCGAGGTTCATTTGCATGGAGTATCTTTCAGCGATTGCGGAGAGCCGGACAGGCCGTCAGGTAAAGCGCGGGGCGCGCTTCTCCCGGAAAGCGGCAATGCCCTCGGCCACATGGACCGATGCGGCTGCCTCGACCATCAGCCGATGCTCCATGTCGAGTTGCTCCAGCAGCGACCGTTCGTTCGCTCCGTCGACCAGCCGCTTGATGCGCGCGAGCGCGCCCGTCGCGCCCTGCGAAAGAGTACGGGCGAGGCTTGTCGTGCGGGCCGCCAATTTTTCGTCCGGGACGATCTCGTCGACGATGCCGAACGCCAGGCATTGCTGTACCGACAGCGGGGCGTTCGTGAAAAAGATTTGTTTGGCGCGTGCTGCGCCGGCACGGCGCGCCAGTAGCCACGAGGAACCGGCGTCCGGTGTGAGCCCAAGGGCTGAGTAGCCGCCGCGCAGTTTCATCGATTCGGCGGCCAGCACGATGTCTGCGCACAGCGCGAGGCCGATGCCGCCGCCGCCGACCGGCCCGTTGACGGCACTGATCACCGGCACCGGCAGCGTCGCCAGCTTGTGGATGGCGGCGTGGAGCGGACCGATGAATTGCTCCAGCAGCGCCGGCAGCGCCGCGCCGGCCTGATCGAAGAACGCGATGCTGCCGCCGGCGCAGAAATGCCTGCCTGTAGCGCGCAGCACCACGGCGCGGACCGACGCATCGGCCGCCACCGTATCGATGCACCCGATCAACGCCTGCGCCGCGTCCGGGTCGATGGCGTTGGATTGTTCGGGACGGTTCAGCACGATGGCGGCCACATGGCCGTCGCGTTCGAGCACGACAGGAGCAGTCATTCGGGTTCTCTTTCTCTTCTCTTTCGGTTCGATCTCGGGTCAATCACGCCGCTGCAGGATGGCCACCGACACCGCCGTGCCCAATCCGCCGTTGTGCTGCAAGGCCAGGCGAGCGCCCTCGACCTGCCGCACGCCGGCCTGGCCGCGCAATTGCGTAGCGAGCTCGGTGATCTGCGCCAGCCCGGTTGCGCCGAGCGGATGGCCCTTGGACAGCAGCCCGCCCGACGGGCAGACCACCACTTGCCCACCATAGGTATTGCGCCCTTCTAGGACGAAGCCGGCCAGATCTTCTTCGGCACAAAAGCCCAGGCTCGCGCAACTGAGCAGTTCGTTACTGACGAAGCAATCGTGTACCTCCGCGACGTCGATGTCCGTTGGCGCCACCCCCGCGCGCGCGTAGGCACGATCCGCAACACGGCGCGTGGCGGCTCGGCTCAACGCATCGGGCACATTGGGCGGGTCAAGGTCGGTGGCGATGTCGCTGCCCATCTCATGAGCGAGGATCGACACCTCGGCGCGCAGGCCATGGCGCCGGGCGAAATCGGAGCTGCACAGGATCACCGCAGCGGCACCGCAGCTTGGTGCGCAGGCATACAGCTTGCGTAAGCGCCCCCACACGGTTGGGGCGGCCAGGACTTCATCCACGCTCAGCGGATCGCGGAAGATCGCGAAGGGATTGTGTTTCGCATGCGCGCGCGCCTTCACGGCCACGCGCGCGAACACCTCATCGGTCAGCTGCAATTCACGCGCAGCCCATTCGAGCTGAGAGCCGAACATCAGCAGCGCGGGCGGCAGTGCTTGCTCCTGCACGCTGAGTCCCATCGCAGCGATCACACTGGCGCGGTGGTGCTCGAGCGGGTCCGCATGCGTGGGAAAGATGCGGTCCAACGCGCCGGGCCGCATCTCCTCGAAGCCAACCGCCAGTGCGCACTCCGAGACACCTGACAAGATGGCCTGCCGTGCCAGGAACAGCGCCGACGAGCCCGACGCGCAATTGTTGTTCACGTTGGTGATCGGGATGCCGGTGATGCCGACGCGGTAGAGAGCGCGCTCGCCCGAGCACGAGTCGCCATAGACGAAACTTGCGAAGGCCTGCTCGACGAGGCCGTAGTCGATGCGGGCATCGGCCAGTGCCGCTTGCACGGCCTTTTGCGCCATCACGTCATAGGGTTCGCTGCGGCCAGGGCGCACAAAAGGCACCATGCCGACACCGGCGATGAGGGTTTCCTGGGTCATCGGTTGCTCGCTTTCCGCCTCGGCGGATCAGATGTTGCGGTCCTGCGCCGTCCAGTAGAGTGCGCGCAGATCTTTTTTCAGGACCTTGCCGTTGGCACTGCGCGGCAGCGAGGCCACGAAGTCCACCGACTTGGGCGCCTTCACACTGCCCAGCTTCAGCTTGCACAGGGCGATCAGCTCGCCGTCCGAGACCTGCATGCCGGGCGTCAGTTCGACGACGGCCTTCACCGCCTCGCCCCATGCGGCATCGGGCACACCGATCACGGCGCAGTCCTGCACAGCGGGGTGAGCCCAGATCACCTGCTCGACCTCGCTCGGGTAGACGTTGAAGCCGCCGCTGATCACCATGTCCTTCTTGCGGTCGGTGATGCGCAGATACCCGTCGCGGTCCAGGTGCCCCACGTCGCCGGTGTGCAGCCAGCCGTCGACGACGGCGTCGGCTGTCTTCTCGGGCGCCTTGTAGTAGCCTTTCATGACGAGGTCACCGCGCACGCAGATCTCGCCGGTCTCGCCGACGCCAAGCGGTTCGTTGTTTTCCCCCATGATCGCCACGCGGGTGAGCGGGCTGGCACGGCCGCAGGACAGCAGGCGCGCATCGCTGGCGAGTTGCCCGCCGACGAAGTTCTCCTCCGGCCGCTTCATCGCGATTGCGCCGGGCGCCTCGGTCTGACCATAGGCCTCCATCATCACGGGCCCGAACACCGCGATGGCGCGGCGCAGTTTCTCGGCCGACATCGGCGCAGCGCCGCACAGGAAGTACTTCAGCGAGGAAAAGTCGCGCCCCTCGATGCCCGGCATGTCCAGCAATCGGTAGATGACCGTCGGCGGCAGGAAGAACTCGGTCACACGGTGCGTCTCGATGGCATCAAGGAGGGCGGTGGGATCGGGTTTGGTCAGCACTACCACCGTGCCGCCACGTGCCGTACACGGCAGCGACAAGACACCCGCGGTATGCGTCATCGGAGCTGCGGCAAGGTTGACGATCTTCTCGTCGGCCCGGTAGCTGCAGGCGATCATGAACTGGGCGCAGAAGGCCTGGAAGCTGCGGTGCGTGTTCATCACGCCCTTGGGCAGACCCGTGGTGCCCCCGGTCGGCATCACGGCCACCGTGTCGTCGGGCTGGTAGGTCACCTGCGGCCTGTTGCCCGAATGGCCTTCGATCCATTCGGAGAGTCCTAGCGCCCCCGGCACGGGGCCTTCGATGCAGACGAACAGCCGGATCTTCGGCAGATTGGGGCGCAATGCTTCCACGGCCGGTGCGAAGGCTTGCTGGAAGAACAGTACCTCGCAGTCGAAGGCATCGAGCAACTGACGATTTTCTTCGAGCGCTCCGCGCGGATTGACAGGCATCCACGCCATACCGGCACGCCACAGCCCCAGGGTGCAGGTCCATGGCACCGGATGGTTGGCGGCCCAGACCGCGCCGACCTTCTCTCGTCCCTGGCCCATCGCCAGCAGGGCGTTCGCGATGCGGCACGAGAGCGTGCCGACATCATCGAAGCTGTAGACCGCATCGTCCATCACGTAAGCAGGTGCTTGCGGATCGATCTCCCATCCGCGGTCGAAGAAGTCAATGATGGCCATGTTGGGTCTCCTGTAGGCGTCGTGTTTTTCTCGGTGGCATGAAGTCTGCCGACGCGCATGATTTCTTTCGCCCCTCGAATGGAGGGGAGTGCGAGGGTGCCAGGATGCGCGAAGGCCCCCTTCCGTGATAGGGGCGAAACCTGACACGCCCCCTATGCACTCATTCGGCCCAGACGACGGATTCGCCAAGGGTCGCCCAACGCTCGAAATGCGGTCCGAAGCGTGTTTCGAACACGTTGCGACGCAGCTTGAACGTCGGGGTCATGAGTCCGTTCTCGACGGTCCACGACTGCGCGGCGACGACCAGAAAATCGAGTCGCTCGTGTGGGTCCAGAGTCTGGTTGACAGCTTGCCGCAGCACATCGAGCGTTCGCGTGAGTTCGGGACTTCGCGTAGCGCCCGGCGCCAGCAGAACGACGGCAAACGGCTGCGGAAAGCCCACGCCAGTCACGCAGCAGGCCTCGACCAGCGGATCGCCGCACAGCGCATTCTCGATGGGTGTGGGCGCCACGTACTTGCCCTTGCTGGTCTTGAAGATCTCCTTGGCACGGCCAGTGAGCTTCAAGTAGCCCTCGGCATCGATGTCGCCGACGTCGCCGGTGCGCAGGAAGCCGTCCTCGGTCATGACCTCAGCGGTGCGCTGCGGATCGTTGAAGTAACCGCGCATATTGCCTGGGAAGCGGACCAAGATCTCGCCGTCGTCGGTACGCCGGACTTCGGCGCCAGGTCGCGGCTGACCCACGTAACCCACTCGTCCCTTTCCAGGGCGGCTCGCATGCGTGCCCATGTTCTCCGTCATGCCGTAGATCTCAAGCAGCTCCAGGCCCAGGTCGAGATACCACTGATGCAGTTCTTGCGACAGCGGCGCGGCACCCGACAGCGCATAGCGCGTCTCGGCCAAGCCCAGTTGCGCCAGCACCTGCCGGCGCACGGCCGGCCCTTTCTCGGGATCGGCCAGCATCGTCGTCAACTGCGCAGGTGGAATGCGCGTCAGCACGGCCTGGCGGAACTTGGCCCATAGCCGCGGCACTGCGATGAAGAAGGTGGGCCGGGTCTTCTGGAGATCGGAGACGAAGGTCTCGACACTTTCGTTGAAGGTCACGCTGCAGCCGCTTGCCAGCGACACCATCTCGGAAAACATCCGATCGGCGCTGTGCGCCAATGGCAGGTACGACAGCATGCGATCGTGCGGGCCGAAGCCATAGTCGTCCATCAGGATGCCCAGCGACGCCCCCAGCGTGCCGAAGGTGTGCATCACGCCCTTGGGAACGCCGGTGGTTCCCGAGGTGTAGACGATGGTGGCCAACTCGTCGACGCCGCGCGAGCGCTCGCCGGTCAGCGGCGGCGTGCGGGCGATCACGGTGTCCCAGTCGGCCACGGGCTGGTCGGGCAATTCCCCGTCCGCGCGCAGCGGAAACCGCACCACCGGCATCCCCGGGGGGATGCCGGCACGCATGGCGCCCCAATCGTCGGAATCGAGCTTGCCCAGAAACAATGCCTTGGCGCCCGAGTGATCGAGGACGTGGCGCACCGATGCTCCCGTGAGAGAAGGATAGATCGGCACCGAGACATGCCCGGCCAACATGATCGCGAAGTCGGCGAGGAACCACCAGGCGCAGTTCTTCGACATGATCGCGACCCGCGAACCAGGCTCCCAGCCGAAAGACGCGAGATGCGCGGCCATGCGCCGCGCTTCTTCTGAAGCCTGCGCCCAGGTGAAGTGGCGCTCCTGTCCGCCGCCCAGGGGCTGCGTGAGATAGCGCTGGTCGGGCCGTTCCTGCACGTGGCGTTGTAGCCAGGCGCTGGGGTTGATGGGGGCGTGGATGTGCGGCATGTCATGTCTCCTCTTGCTATAAGTGTTCAGGTGGCGTTTCGGCCTCTTGCCTCAGGTCGTCGGCCTGAAATAGCGGATATCCCAAATATTGCCGTGTCGCTCTTCAGCCAGCACGGCGCGCACGCGCATGCCGACCTTCACCGCCTCGGGCGCGACTTCGCCGAGGTAGTGAACGAGTGCGGTGTCTGCGCCGTCGAGCTTGACCAGACCGACCACATAGGGAAGGGGCATTTGCTGGAGCATGCCGGGCTCGCGCACGATGGTGAAGGCCGTGAGCGTGCCGGTATCACCTGCATCCACCCATTCGTCCAACTCGGCGAAACATTCGGGGCAGCTCATGCGTGGTGGCAGGTAGCTACGGGCGCAGGCCGTGCAGCGGGTGGCCGTGATGCGGCCCTCGTCGCGCAGCGCGGCGAAGAACCGGCCGTTGATCCGGCCCACGTCGTAGTTGATGTCGCAGTACAGCACCGGCTGGCGCAGGACCATGGGCTCGGCGGCTTCGAGTTCAGCTGGATACATTGTCATTCTCCTGTCGGCACCCAATGCAGGATGTCGGTCATCAGACCCTTGCGTTCGTCACGCGGACGGTAGATCGCGCGCACGCGCATGCCGTTGCGTAACTGGCTGGCGTCGGCCTCGCCGATGAAATGCCAGAGGAAGCCGCTGGTGCGGCCTGGTGAATCGACCATCAGCTGGCCGACCGTGTAGTGGCCCTTTTGCACCGAAAGGTCGTTGGTGTCGATGAAGGGCATGTTGAAGGTCATGAAGCCGGCGACTGTCGCTTCGGGCCCCATCTCCACCCAGTTGGGGTCCTTGATGTTCTCGCCGTGGCAGACCGTGCATACCGCCTGGGGCGGCAGCATGCTGAAGCCGCAGTGGCGACAGACGATGCCGATCAGCCGGCCGTTGTCGCGCATCTCGCGCGCGAAGCGGCCATTGAACAGGCCCACCGGGTAGTCCATCGAGAAGTACGTGCGCAACCGCGTCGGTGGCACAGGCTTGTGCGTGGTATCGCTCATGGCTTGTCCTTGGAGAGAAGTAGCAGCGGGGTCCAGCCGGTGCCGCCGAACCCGGTGGCGATGCCCAGCCGGGGCTCGCGCGGCACCTGGTGCGCGCCGGCGTCGCCGCGGATCTGCAGCGCCAGTTCGCCGAAGCGCTGGGTCGTGGAGGGCACGCCACCGTTGGTGCAGGTGACGCCGCCGGAGGGATTGATCGGCAGCACGCCATCGATGGCTGTGGCGCCGCTGGCGGCCATCCGCCATGCCTGATTGGGCTCCGCCAGACCCATGGTTTCCATCCACACCAGCTCGGCCCAGGTGCAGGGCTCGTACATCTCGACCACGTCCAGCTGCTGAGCGGGTCTGGTGATGCCATTGCGCTTGTAGAGAATCTCGCAGGCCTTTTGCAGACTGGGCAGCACGCAGCGCTCCTTGGGTGCGATGAAGTCCTGCAGGGCAGACCAATGCTGCGCGGAATGGATGCTCACGACGTCCTGCACCCAGACCGGCTTGTCGGTGATCTGGTCCACCACATCCTCGCTAGCGAAGATGATCGAGGCTGAGCCTTCGGTGATCGGGCACATGTGCAGCTGGCGCATGGGCGCCGTCAGCATCGGGGATTGCATCACCTGCTCGACGCTGAGGCGCTCGCGCAGATGGGCATAGGGGTTCCGAGCGGCGTTTTCGGAGGCCTTGACGCGCGCGATGGCCACCGCTTCCTCGGGGCAGCCCGAGAGCTTGGCGTAGGCCGCGGCCATCAACGACAGCGTGCCGACCGCGCCGATGGCACACCATTTCTCGGTGAGCGCGTGCACGCCTGAGGAGATGCCAGCCTGCAGGAAGGGGCCGCGCGGCATCACGTCGCTCGGCGGGCCGACGAACTTCGAGGTGGTGGAGATCATGGCCACGTCGCAAGCGCCCGCAGCTACATGGTGGATGGCTGATATCGCAGCCGAGCCGCCGACGGTGCCGCCGGTTTCGATCTTGACCAGGGGTTTGCGGTAGTGGCCGACGAAATCGGCCAGCTCCATTTCCGATTCTGCAGTACCGGAAACCCAGTCGATGTCGCCGAGGACAATCTCTTCGACCTGCTTCATCGTGATCCGGGCATCCGCGAGCGCGCGGCGCACGGCCTGGTTGGCCAACTCCGCCTTTGTCAGCGGGCTGTGGGCGGTCATTTCGGTCTGGCCGAAGCCGACGATGGCGACGCGGCGCTTCATGGATTGACTCCCAGAATCATTACTTGGTGGAATTGCCCAGCGGGGCCGGAAGCGAGGTGTGCGAGGCCGGTGCGGGCACGGCCCACCTGGCGCTTGCCGGCTTCGCCGCGCAGTTGCAGCACAATTTCGGCGACCCGCGCCATGCCGATGGTGGTGTGGCTGGTGCCGGAGAGAGCACCGCCGGAGAGATTGACCGGCTGCAGCCCATCGTGGCCGCTGACGCCGGACTCCAGCCAGCGAGGACCTTCGCCCGCTGCGCACAGTCCCAGCCCCTCGTAGGCCATCAGTTCCTGGTAGGCAAACTCGTCGGTGACCTCCAGCAGGTCGATGTCGGTGCGCGGGTTGTCGATACCGGCCATACGGTAGGCCTTCTTGGCCGCCATGGTCAGCACTTCTGAGTCGGCGAGATCACGATCCCCCAGGAAATAGCCGTCGCAGCAGTTGGCCAGGCCCTTGATCCAGACCGGCTTGTCCGTCAACTGTCGGGCGCGCTGCTCATTGGCCAGCAGCATCACGATCGCGCTGTCGCCTTGCGGACGCGACTGCAGCGTGGTGATCGGGTCAGCCAGCATCCTCGCACCAAGCACATCGGCGATGCTGAAGTCGCCCTCGCGCAAGGCCAGGGGATTGTTGCGGGCGTTGCCGAGATTCTTGACCGAGATCGCGGCGAGCTGCTCCGGCGTGATGCCGTACTTGTGCGCATAGCGCTGTACCTGGAGCGCGGCGGCCTGTACGTTGTCCAGGCCCAAGGGCCGGCAGAAGAAGGGGTCGAACACCTTGTTCTCGATGGCATTGCCACCACTGGCCGCCGTCGAATCCTGGCCGACCGCGACCACGAGCACGGTCTCGAATTCTCCCGAGGCGATTTGCCAGAAGGCTTCAAGTACGCCGACGGCACCGTCCTGGTCCACTTTCTCGTCAGGCCGAAGATTGGCACCCGCCACATCGACGATCAGCGACGCAGAGAACGGGCGTGCGATGCGCGAGTGCTCATGGCAGATCAGACTCGCGTCGATGCCACCCTTCTCGTAGGCCGGCAGGAAGCGCAGGCCGGTTTCCTGCAGCACCGGCCGGATTGCCCGGTAGGCCAGCTCTTCGGGTGAGTACGCCCGCTTCTCGCTGTAGTTGACTTGTGCCATCGACACGATGGCTACACGGTTGGACATGTTCATCCTCTCTGGGTTGATCGGGCCCGGCCCTCGACGAGACAGGTCACGGGCAGTCGGAAGGCGCAGGTGCGCCGGCGAAGCGGTCCGCCATCCAGTCCAGGGCGAGCGGATAGCCCAACAGCATCCCGGTCGCGTGCTCGGTGATGCCGATGGTTCGGAAGCTCACCTTCGCCCCGCCGGCGCACCATGCGGTGAAGGTCTTCTTCGTGTTCTCGTAGGGCACAAGCTCGTCGAGCAGGCCGGCGTAGACGAGCGCGGGCACCGCCGGCGTGGCGGTGCCGGTGCGCTGCTGCAGGAAGCGCGCCTTCCAGTCGGAACGCGTCGAGATGCCCGGCCCGTCGACGAGCACCGCATCTCCCAGTCCCGGATAGCTGGCCGCCATGGCGAGCAGGCACTTGTTATTGCGCGCCTCGGCGATGATCGAGCGGCCATAGGGAGTCAGGATGGTGTCGAGGCTCAGCTCGGGATAGGCAGCGTTCAGTCCGATCAGCAGGTACGGGATTGCACCGCCGAAGAGGCCGCCGTTGTTGGCCGCGTACAGGCCATCAATGCTCGACGGCCCGGCGCCCGAGGCCACACCCTTGACCTTCAACGCTGGCGCATAGCTCGGCTGCAGCTCGGCAGCGATGGCCGAGGCGTGCCCGCCCTGCGAGTAGCCGACGAGGCCGACCGGTGCCTGGGCCGACAAGTTCGCCCCGCCCAGTTGTTGGGCCGCGATCACTGCATCGAGCATGGCCCGACCCGCAGGCGCCGCGACGCCATAGGTGTGGTCGCCCGGCGTGCCGAGGCCCTGGTAGTCGGTCATGGCGATGGCCCAACCGCGGGCCAGCGTCCAGCCGATGGGGCCGGCGATCGCCTCGTACTCGGTGCCGACGGCGAGTTGGTGCGACGGGGCGCAGCGGTCCGCAATGCCCTGCGTGCCCGACGCCCATCCGACGATCGGTCGCGGCGAAGACTGGAACCATGGCAGCCACGGCACCATCACGTTCCCAGTGACGGCGACGGCGTTGCCGTTGACGTCGGTCGACTTGTACATGATCTGCCAACCCCAGGCGGGCAGTCCCAGCGGCACATAGGCGCGCGAACGGATGAGTGTGCCGTGCGGCCCCTCGGGCAACGGCGACGGCGGCGCGTAGAAGGGGTCACCCGCCGGGTCCTGCAGCGGGCCAGCTACTGCGGCGGCCGACGCACCCAGGCAGAGCATCAGCGCGGCCATCCATCGGCCCAGCATCCGGCCCAGCGACCGGACGCGTCGAACCACCGGCAGATTCATCAAGCGATTCATTCTTTGTCTCCTGTTGTGTTGTTCTTCAGTGCCAAGGGCCGGCGAGTGGCGGGCCTCAGACGCCCCGGAAGGCCGGCGCGCGCTTCTCGCCATAGGCGGCGAGCCCTTCGCTAAAATCATGGGAGCGTGTGTGCTGCAGGCATTCGAGCAACTCGTCGCGCAACGCCAAGTCGAGCGGCTGATCCAGGGCGCGCTCGGCGATGGTCTTCATGCGGCGCAGAACCAGAGGGCTCTTGCCGGCCATGCGGGCCGCCAGAGCGGCAACCGCCGGCTGCAGCTCAGAATCGGCCACCACCTCGTTCAACAAACCCCAGGCCTGCATCTGCGCGGCACTCATCAAGTCGCCGGTGAATAACAACTGTTTTGCACGTGGCAGGCCGATCCGGCGCGGGAGGACCGCCGCACCTCCGCCGCCGGGGAACACACCGTAGTTCGCGTGGCCGTCGCCGATCTTCGCGCTCGCCGCGCCCACGAGAAAGTCGCAGCACATCGCCAGCTCGAGACCCCCGGCGACCGTCAGGCCGTTCATCGCGCCGATGACCGGCTTGGGCATATTGCGTAACTGCGAGAGCGTGGACAGGGTCAGGTCGGAGAAGTTCGGCTCGCCCGGGGCGGCATCGATGGCGCCGCGCAGGGCCTTCAGATCGGCGCCGGCGCAGAAGGCCCGGCCTGCGCCAGTCAGCACGAGCACCTTCTGCGAAGCGTCGGCCGCGACCTCCGTCAGCGCCGCCGACAGCTCCTGCAGCATTCGCAAGTTCACCGAATTGAGTTCAGCGGGACGGTTGAGCGTGATCCATGCGACGGACTCCCGCTGCTCGTGGATGATGGTCTGGTAGGTCATTGCGGTCTGTCTCCTTGCATGGACGCGTCGCAATGGTGCGGCGCCCCCCTCCCGGGCGCACCCCTCGTGTTGAGGGGGCGGGTTGCAGCGGAGAGCGTTCCGAGGAGGCGCTCCCTAAAATCCCTCGTGCAAGGAGCCCGCCTTTTGCCGCTCGACCACCTTCTCATTCCGACCAAGTTCGCGCCGCCGCGCATCAGCCCGCAATCGACCGCGCGGACCCGCCTGCTGGCGCGGCTTCGCGAAGCGCGCGACTGCCGGCTTGCGCTGGTGTGCGGCAGCGCGGGCTTCGGCAAGACAACGCTGCTGGCGCAGTGGCGCCAGGAACTGCTGAAAGCCGGCGAGCAGGTGTCGTGGCTCTCGCTGTCGCAGGAGGAGCAGCAATTTCCACAGTTCCGCGCCTACCTCCTGGGCGCGCTGCAGCAGGCCGGCTTGGCCGTTGAAGACAGCACCGCCCTGCCTTCCGAGGCACGCGCCGAGCTGCCAGTGGCGCAGACCGTCGCCACCATCGTCGATGCGGCCTGTCAGTCGAGCAAGGCCCTCTACCTCTTCATCGACGACTACCACCATGTCGACGACCCGCTGACGCATGCGTTGATACAGGGCCTGCTGGACCACTGTCCCGAGGAGATGCACCTGGTCCTCGCATCGCGCACCTCGCCGCCGCTTGCTGTGAGTCGCATGCGCCTCACCGGCGAGCTGAGCGAAATCGCCCTCGCAGACCTGCCATTCGATTTCCATGAGACGCAGGACTTTCTGGCCAAGCAGCTCGGCGAAGTTACGCCCGACGACGCGCGCCTGATCCACGACATCACTGACGGCTGGCCCCTGTGCGTGCAGATGATCTGCATCCGACTCAAGCGCGCGTCGGGCAACCGCGCGCTGCTATCACAACTGGTGCACCACCGCGGCGACCTGCAACGCTACCTGTCGGAGGACGTGGTGCGCGACCTGGCGCCCGAACTCGTTGACTTCATCGAGAAAATCTCGATCTGCCGGCGCTTCAATGCCGACCTGGTCCACTACGTCACGGAGAGCCCGCAGGCCCGGGCTCTGCTTGATCAGTTGGAGCGCGAAAACCTCTTGCTCCTACCCGTCGAGATCGACAGTCCCACGCCGTGGTATCGCCTGCATCCGCTGTTCGCCAGCTTCCTGCAGGAGCGCCTTTCAGCGCGCGATCCGCAGCAGGTGCGCGCGGCTCATGCGCGCGCGAGCCATTGGTTCGAGGCACACGGCTCGTTGATCGAGGCCCTGCGGCACGCCTACCACGCGGACGATCTCGAGGCCGCAGCTCGGCTGGTGGAGCGCGCTGACCTGCCGGTGCGCAGCATGAGCTTCATCAGCACGCTGCAACGCTGGATGAGTCAGCTCTCGGCCGAGGTGCTGATGGCCCACCCCCGGCTGCTCGTGCTCGGTTGCTGGGCGCTTGTCGCCACTTGCCGATGGAGAGATGCGCAGGCCTGGCTCGATCGGCTGCAGCAAGGTCAAGCAATGCTGGCCCCCGAGTTCGCCCTGCACGCACGCTACCTGCGCGCCAGTATCGCGCTTCAGCGCGATGACACCAGTGCCGCGTTGGCGCTGATCGCGCCTTCGGACTTCGATGCCTTGCAGGAACGGTTCCTGCGCCAGGCCCACCTAGCCATACTCAGCTTTGCGTATTGTGCGGAAGGCCGCTACGCCGACGCACGGAGCCTGCACCGCAACCTCGCACGCCTGTCGCGTGCAGAGTTGTTGGACGACATGGCGCTAGTGGCCGAGTCGACCTTGCTACTTAGCCATCTACTGGAGGGCTCCAACACGGAGGCGATCCGGATTGCCGGGCCGCTGGTTGTGCGCTCCGAGGACGCGCACGGCCGCCGCTCGGTGTCTGCCGTGAACTGCGCGGCTTTCGCCGCCGATGCGTACTACGAAGCTGATCGCCTCGCCGAGGCGCGCGACGTGCTCGCCCACCGCCTCGATCTGCTGCGCTTCTCGTCCCCGGAGCCGATGGTGCGCGCCCTCATCGCGCGTAACCGGCTGGCGGGCTTGCAACTGTCACCACTAGAAACGCTCCAGGGTCTGGCCGAAGACGAATCCCAATATCGCGACCAAGCGCTCGATCGCCCATTGGCGTATGTGCTGGCCGAGCAGGCGCGCCTACATCTGCGGCTTGGCCGCCAGGAGATCGCGCAGCAGATACAGGCCGAGCTCGATGCGCTGGCTGAACGCCATCGCGGCGCCGCGGGTTTCCTTGCCGAAATCGACGCCATTGCCGCGCTGGCGGCGGCGCGCCTCGCTCTAGCCGAAGGCCACGGGGACGCGGCATTGCCTGCGCTCGGGCGCCTGCGGCAGCACGGCGTCACGTTCGCCCGCCAAAAGAGCGTGGTGCTGGCCGACCTACTGTCAGGCTGCGCCTTCGATCAGATGGGGCGCGAGGCGGAATCGAGACACGGGCTGATGGTCGGCATTGAGGCCGCGCTGCGTCTGGGTCTGGTGCGCACCGTGTTGGACGAAGGCGAAGCCCTGCATGTTCTACTCAGGAAACTGGTGACGACGCTGGAGGCCGGCGACACCCGGGATTACCTCGCCGACCTGCTGCAGCGAGCCGACGCCGCGCGCACATCCCGACTACCCTTGCGAGAGGCTGCGGTGCAGGACCAAAACATGAAGCCGCGCGAGATCGAGATCCTGCAACTGCTCGGTCAATCGATGTCCAACAAGCGGATCGCGCTGACCCTGAATATCACGCTCGAAACCGTAAAGTGGAACCTGAAGAGCATCTTCGGCAAGCTTGGCGTTCCGAGCCGGTACGACGCGGTGATGGTGGCACGCAAGCGCGGACTGATCGACTGAGTCGTTTGCCGCAGGCTCCACTCGAAAAGAGGGGTGATCGCTTTTCTGGCGCACACCAGAATCTTCGTCGCAGTCCAGAGGTCGGACTGCTCCACACGAAAGATGTCGTATGGCAGAAGAAGAGCGCGCTGTGCCTGCCCCCGAAATGCTGCCGAGCGACGAAGAGCGGGAGATGTTGCGCGAAAGCCTGCGCCGTCTGCTTGAACGGCTCTGGCCCGCCGAGCGCGCCATAGCGCTGGCTGCCGACACGCAAGCGATTGCGTCGATCTGGCACGCACTGGCGGAACAGGGCGTGGCAAGCCTGGGCCGCGATCCGCTCGAAGGCGGTCTGCGCGAGATTACAGTGGCGCTGGAAGAACTAGGGCGTGCGGGCTGTCCCGCGCCGCTGGTCGGCGCCGTGCTTGTGAATATGGTGCTTTCGCCGCTGCGAAGCAGTTCGCAGGAAACGGATGATTTGCTGGACGCGCTCCATCGGGGCGACGCCACCATCGCCTTCGCACTAGGTAGCTTTGACGGCGATCCGTGCGCTGGCACGCTTCGGTGGAACAGTGATCGGTTGCAAGGGTGCGTGGACTTTGCCGAGGGCTGTGCGACAGCCACTCACGTGCTCGTGCTGGCCGACCAAGGTCCATTGCTGGTAGTTGTGCCGCGCGGTGCACCGGGTCTGGCCATCGAGGAAACGCCGGGTCTGGCGATCCCGCCCTTGGCTCGGCTGACCTTCGACTGCGTGGCCGCAGTCCCTTTGGCCATTTCGCAGCAACTGGCCGAGGATCTCCACCAGATCGCAGGGCTGGCCTTGCTGGCGCGCAGTCTAGGTGCTGCACAGCGCGGCTTCGACATGGCGGTCGAATATGCGAAGGAGCGCCGTCAGTTCGGCCAACCGATCGGCCGCTTCCAGGCACTTCAGCACAAGCTCGCGAACGCTCTGATGAGCCTGGAGGCTGCGAGGCTATTGCTGAACAACGCGGCCCGCAGCTACGACTTCGGCATGGACAACTGGCGTGTGCTCGGCGCGAGCGCGCGCGCTTTTGCCGGCCCTGCTCTGCGCCGGGTGGCGCTGGAGGTGCACCACACCTTCGGTGCCGTCGGCTACTCGGAAGAACATGAGGCACCTCGGCATTTCCGGCGAATTCATGCCGACCTGGCACGCCTGGGTGGGGTGCGCCGTGCCCGGGAGCAATTGGCCCAGGCGCTGCTCGACCAGGGGCAGGCACTTCCAGAACAGGATCTGGGGACTGCGGGCAATGCATTTCGCGTGGAAGTGCGCGACTGGCTGAAGGACAACTGGGTGCCCGAAAGCCGGGAAGACGAGATTGACCGACCGTACGAAGAATGGGGCTACGACACCAGGTTCACCGCATTGCTGGGCCGCAAAGGATGGAACAGTCTGAGTTGGCCCAGCGCCTACGGCGGCGAAGGCCGCACGCCCCGCGAGCAATTGGCTTTCATGGAAGAAATTCAGCGCGTCGGCGCGCCGATGGGTGGCCGTGGGGACATCCAGGCTCATGCCCTGATGTCGTTCGGCACGCCAGCGCAGAAGGCTGAGTTCCTTCCCAAGCTCGCTCGCGGGGAAATCACCTTCTGCCTAGGCTACAGCGAACCCGGCTCGGGCTCCGACCTCGCCTCGATGCAGACCACCGCCGAGCGCGACGGCGACGAATGGGTGATCAATGGACAGAAAATCTGGACCACGGCCGCAGAGAAAGCCGACTACATGTGGCTAGCGGCGCGCACCGATCGGACTGCGCAGCGGCCGCACGCCGGCATCAGCCTCTTCATCGTGCCAATGAAGACTCCGGGTCTCACGGTGCGCCCGTCGATGGCCATGTACGGGCACACTTTCTGCCAAGAATTCCTCGACAACGTGCGAGTATCTGCACATGCGCTTGTCGGTGAGGTCAACCAAGGTTGGACGATCCTCACCTCCGCATTGGCCACCGAGCGAATGATGATGGGCAGTTTCATCGCTAACGCGCGTGCCGAATTCGAATGCTTGGTCCGATGCGTGCGCGAGGTCGACGACAGCCTGCAATCAGGCCGTACCGATGGTGCCGTTCGTGATCGCATTGGAGCGCTCGCCGCCCAGGTCGAGGCCGGACGGCAGTTGTTCATGAACAGTATTGAAATGGCGGAGAAAGGCAAGGCCCCGATCCATGAAGCCGCCATGAGCAAGGCGTACACCGGCGAACTGATGGAGCAGTTGGGGCAAGTCTCGCTCGATATTCTGGGCGCTGCGGCGACGCTATCCAAGGGGGCGCATGGCGCGGTCGCCGCGGGCCGGTTCGAGCAACTGCTGCGTTTTTCGATCGTGACCGTGATCGGCGGTGGCACGGCGGAGATTCAGCGGAACTTGATCGCTCTGCATGGGTTGGGATTGCCGCGCTCCTGATCGGGGCTCGCTACTCTTGGGAAAAAAAAAGACCATTACGGATCTACCCGTCTTCCCCCCGAGCTGCACGCGGTTGAGAAAGCGACCACTTGATTGGGACCCCACCGAGGCAAGGTGTTTCTGAGAGAGAGAGAGAAAATTCGCCCTCATCTAGCTTTCATAAGAGAAGCGCACAGGCCGCCCACGGGCAAAGATGTGATCAATCCGAAACTTCATTCGGCGGCTCCCAAGAATGAGCGCTTACTAGCGGCCTATGCACTTTCCGTGAACTTCCGTTCCTGGTTGATAGTACCCGTCGAGCGAGGCCGAGGGATGCCGGCAGCCGCTGCATACCTGCCTCTCGCAGTGATGAACTATTGACCTGAGTGCAGCACGTTTTTACTGGTTGCTTTGCGCTCTCAACTTCCGATAACCAGGCGTTTACGTGCCTGTGGTTATCGTGGGTTGGCTGCGTCATCTGTTGGGCGGCGCAAATGGCTCTGCAGATTCTTCTAAGCCCTCAGTTTGCGAGTACTGCTCTTCAGTGCAGCGCGCACCTCGTCCGTGTCTAAGAACTTGCTCGGCTGCTCGTAGATCTGCCGCACGCCGTAAATCTTGACAGGCGAGTGGGTCAGCCACAGCTTGACCTTTGCCCGCGTGATACCGGTGTAGAGCATGCGTCGCTCCTCGTCAAGCTGCTCCTTCGTTTGCGCGCGGCGGTCAGGCAGGACCCCTTGGGTCACGCCGATCAGGAAGACATAGTCCCATTCCAAGCCCTTCGCGGCGTGGATCGTGGAACAGATGACGGCGTCCTTGCTGTACATGCGACGGGCATGTCGCTCGGCCTCTGCCGCAGAATCGAATTTCCGGCACAAAGGCTCCCAAGCCCTCAGTGTGTTGCGCAGCACTTTGTCGGCATTCACGCCGCCTCGCAAGCGCATGTAGGCCCGCGCGCACGCTTGGTAGCGGTGCTCCAGGCCCTTGCCGGTGATGTTCAAAAGCTCCTTGAAGAAGCGAGACCACTTCGCTTCGGTCGGCGTGTGACTGAAACCCGTGCCGGCATCGGCGCGATCCTCGATGTCATCGACAAGATCGAGATCTGGCGACAGCTCGTTGAGGCACTCGCGCAGTTCGGCTTGCAAGTCAGCCGACAGTCGCGCCGAGCGCGCGTTACCACCGGTCTCGACGCCCACCCCAAAGTCCAACAGCTCCTCGACCCTTTCCGTGAGCCAGAGCACGTCCAGCACGTCGCCAGATCGGTCACCAGTGCCACTCAGCATGACCGGAGTGCCCTGGCTGGCCAGCCACTGTGCGGCAGGGCGCAGCAGCGACCGTACACGGCCCAGTAGCGCAATCTCTGTGGGCGGCACGCCTTGGGCGAGCAGCGCTTGGATCTTCTTCGCAACCAGGCGAGCCATGCCGCTGGTGTCCGGCGCCGTCAACAACTCGGGCCGCTTGCCTTTGGTCTTCGTGCGGATCGTGGGACCACCAAGCGGACGGGCCACCGCCATCGCCAGAGCGGCCGTGCGGGCCGACAGGCGATGCGAGAGGTTGAGGGTTCGGGCTTCGACGGCCTGCCGCATGCCGACTTGCGAAACCACTTCGGACAGCGGCGTGTAGCGACCGCCAGCAAAGCCGTAGATCATCTGCAGGCGATCGCCAAGCACCATGGTCGTATCGGAGCGGTTGGCGACCTGTCCGATCAAGTGACCTTGCGCCGGCACGCAGTCCTGGTACTCATCAACGACCAGGTGATGGACTTTCAACTCCGTGTCGTGAAGGCGGCCTACAAGTTTGCCGGCTAGACGAAGCATGTCGTCGTAGTCGATGAGTCCACGCTGCTTCTTGATCCGTTGGAACCGCTTCAGCTCGGTTTTCGACAGATCAGCAGAGAGGTTGCGCCCCTTCGTGGGCGTCCTCCCCTTGACTGGGGCGAGGGGTTTGGTACGAGGTTTCAGCGTTCGCAGCAGATCGTTGCGCTCCTTGACTGACAGCACCTGAGGCGCGCGATCGAGGCCAGCAAAGCGAAAGTACTTGCGGATCAAGCCGAGTGCAAAGGCATGACACGTGAGGATGCGCACGCGCTCAGTATCCAGGCCTGCATCATCAACGCGCTCCTTGAAGTTCAGCGTCGTGGCGTTGGTGTGCGAGAGGACCACGATGCTTGCACCGGGGGCTTGCTTGATTAAATGCGCTACTGGCGTGTACTCGGGCTAGAAGATCCCCGATCAGCGGATGCGGGCACGATGGGTGGTGTTCGACCCTGCGAGCCTTCTCGTTGGCGCCCAGGGCGATCCTGACCTGCTCCCAGAACTCGCTATCGACGCCACGGCAATAGTCTTTGGCTGCACCGAAATTCATCACTTTGCGAATCCGCTGGAAAACTCGGTCAGCCGTTTCAGCTTTCTCTTTCCAAATTGGCTTCAGCGCCTTGAGAATTTCAGGTTTTCCGACTTCGCGAATTGGCGTCTGTCCGAAATTCGGAAAGGCATAGGTTTTCAGCGTATTGATCCACTGGTCTCGGTGCTTTTCATTTTTCCAATCGTCGGCGTGCTCCTTGTGATATTCCTCGGCGCAGGCCTTGAAGGTCACGCTGGCCTGCTCCAATTTGATGCTGGCTGCTTTCAATTCGATTTTCTGTTGCTCGCGGTGGTGAATAGGGTCTATACCTTCGGCGATTTGAATTCGGTGCTCTTGGGCGCGTTCACGAGCGCGTGCCAAGCTCACGTCAGCCAAGGACCCCAGCCCCATGTCACGGGTGCGCCCGAGGAAGCTATAGCGTAGGATCCAGGCTTGGCTGCCCCCAGGAGCCACCCGGAGGTACAGGCCCCGACCATCAAGGTGATAGCCGGGTTTTTTGGCTTTGCTTCGGATGCTTGTGATGGTTAAAAGATTATGGCGGGTCATGTTTTGGGCGTAGCTGTGCCTTGTTGGGCGTGTGCCCTTTGTGGCGCAATTCGGTAGAGAAATTTTACCAAATGCAGCCCTAAAAACATGCCTATGCTTTTGCCCATTTTTTAGACTGGGCGCCAATAAATGCGGCTGGCCCTTGTTGGGCGATAGTTTTTTTGTAAGTGCTTGCAGTCAAAAGCTTTTTGTACTTTGCTGGTTGCTATTGGGTAGTACTGGATTTATAATTTGGCGGCCGTCCACTCCGCCAAACACAAGCCCCAGTAGCAGTTTTGCTACTGGGGCTTTTTGTTTTGCTCCGGGGCTTGGGCGCGGATTGGCATTTGTTCCAGGGATTCCGACCAACCCCACCTCGACCAGCTGGCAGCGTGACATTTGGGAACGTTCTTCACCGTGGCGATGTACGCGGCGCCGCAAGGCCAGGCGTTGGTTGTGCATCAGGGCTATTTCTCGCCCTCCAGGAGATGAAATGACTTTTCCCCGCGCCACTCTCAAGCTGGGTTTCGCAGGTCTCGTTGCTGCCGCAGCCTTGTTCACCGCTGCATCGGCCAGTGCGGCCACCAGTTGGTCCATTGGCGTCAACCTGCCTGGCGTGGTCGTGAGCGAGCCCGCACCGGTCTACTACGAGCCGGCGCCTGTCTATTCGAGGCCAGCCCCGACCTACTACCAGCCCGCACAGCCGGTCTACTCCGCCCCGGCACCTGTCTACTACGAGCCTGAATCCCGTTGGGAAGAGCGTCGCGCGCAACGCTGGGAGGAACGCCGCGCAGAGCGCCGTGAATGGCGTCGCCGGCAGTGGGAACGCGAGCAGCACCGCCGTTACTACGAGGATCGCGACTGACGCCGGGAACGTCGATCCCTGCGAATCTGCCGGGCCTGGCATCAGTGATCTGCTGCCAGGCCCGGCTCGCATGCACGCGCGGTTGACCTGAGCGCAGCACGTTTCCGGAGCGCAGCCACGCGCTCCCGGCGGTTGCCTGCGCGCCCTGCGCATCCGCAGGGCCGACAGGACTTTCACCGAGCCATCAACACGTGAAGTCCGGGCATACTCGCGCGCCCTCAAGATTTCCAACAACTACGCCAAGAAGAACTTCATGTCAGGACACGGCTTTCACGTGCATGGTCCGCACGATCACGAACTCGAACATGCCGCCTCCGGCGGCCACGACCACGGCCACGGTGATGCAGCCTCCTCAGGCAAGGGCATGAGCACGACCGGAAAGATCGCCGTGAGCACCGCCGCCATTGCGACGGCGGGCGCGATCTTCGCGTACATGGGCGGGGCCACGCAGGCCAACGCCGGCCTCTACAAGAACAACGCGGCCATCAAGAAGACCGAGGCTTCGAACCAGTGGAACTACTTCCAGTCGAAGAGCACCAAGCAGGCGCTGGCGGAGTTCGCACGCGACACCGCCACCGACGACGGCCGTCGCCAGGGCTGGCAGGTGAAGGTCACCCGCTACGAGCAGGAGAAGACCGAGATCCAGGCGGCTGCCAAGAAGCTCGAGGACGAGGCCAGCCGCTGGGACGCGCAATCTGAGACGCAGATGCACCAGCACCATCGCTGGGCGCAGGCCACTACCGTGCTGCAGGTCTCCATCGCGCTGGCGGCCATTGCGCTGCTCACCCGGAAGAAATGGCTGGAGCGCGCCATGTACGGCGTGGCCGTCGCGGGCGTTGCGATCGGCGCGCTGGCAGCGCTGCACATCTAGTGTGGTGTCCCACAAATAACTGCGCATGAAATCGCGCCTTTCACGCCAGGGCGGCGTTGCAAATCCTCGCGATACCTACGGGTATCGCTGCGGTTTGCGCCTTGCCCTGGCGCGAAACGCATCGATTTCATTTTGCGCAGCTATTTGCGGGACACCACACTAGGACTTGGCGGGGCGGTTCACCAGCGCGTGAATCCCGCGCAGGTCCAACCGCTCCAGCAGGTCGACAAGCAGGGCCAGGAACGGCGTGTAGGCGGCTTCTTCGGCGTGGCGTTCGATCCAGTGCTCGATGTCTGTGACGCGGCCCTCAAGCGCCAGGCTGGCGAGTTCGTCCAGGGCGCGATCCTCCGGCATGGCATCTCGGGGCATCGCGGGCGCCGGTGATGGCTCGCCAGGCGCGGTCTCCCGCTGCGCGACGACGGGCCAGTCCGCGTCGGAGGCATCGACCGGCACCGACAGCGCGAAGGAGAACGTCGCACCCTGACCGGCCACGCTGGCCACACTCAGCGTTCCGCCCATGGCCGAGACGATGCGCTGCGCGATGAACAGGCCCAAGCCCGTGCTGCCGCTCGCGGGGTGCATCTGCTGGAAGGCGCCGAAGATGTCGATGTTCCGGCTCATGTCGATGCCGATCCCGGTGTCACTGACCGCGAAGCTCAAGACACAGGCGCGCCCCTCGGGCCTGGCCGTGACCGACAAGGTCACCACACCGTCGCGCGTGAACTTGGCTGCGTTGGACAGCAGGTTCAGCAGCACCTGCTGCATGCGCTTTCCGTCCAGGCCGATCTCTCGGGGCATTCGCTCGGAAGGGCGGTAGCGAAAGCGGTTGTTCCGCTGCGCGCACAGGGCGACGGCGTAGTCGGAAATGTCGTCCAGCAGGCGCGGCAGGTCGGTGGTGACGGGGTGGACCGTCAGCGGTTGCAGCTCTGCCTTGGCGTACTCCAGCAGTTCGTCGATCAGGTGGAGCTGGTACTTGACGCTGCGCTGGATGGTCAGCAGATGCTTGCGCTGCGTGTCGTGCGCATCGGCGAGCAGGAGAGACGCGTACCCGCCGATCGTCGCAAGCGGTGCGCGCAGGTCGTGGCCGATGTAGCCCAGGATCTCGACTTTCTGATGGGCCTTGGCCTCGATGTGGGCGAGGGCCGCGCGCAGATCGGCATGCAAGGCGGCGGCGTGCATGTTGCCGAACGCGAGCGCGTAGCCGATGTGGGTCAGTTTCAAACCGAAGGCCAGCAGGGTCTGGAAATTGCCCGACGCCAGAAAATCCTGTGGCACGGGAAAGAAGGGCGTGCCGACCAAGCGTGCACCATGAACCAGCAACGCCAGCAAGGCGACGACGACCACTTCGGGGTTGCTGTTTCCCCCGCGCCCACGACCCATCGTGCACAGTGCCTGAAGGGTC
Organism: Variovorax sp. GW823-FHT04B03; assembly: GCF_058796495.1. Classification (NCBI taxonomy): domain Bacteria; kingdom Pseudomonadati; phylum Pseudomonadota; class Betaproteobacteria; order Burkholderiales; family Comamonadaceae; genus Variovorax; species Variovorax sp. GW823-FHT04B03. The sequence continues at coordinate 505,247 of NZ_JBXAIT010000004.1, read as the reverse complement.
ATCAGGGCGATCACCGACTGGGCCGCGCCGTACACGTAGACACGCGCCGAGGTGTCGTACGTGACATAGGAGAAGCAGGCCAGCAAGGCCACTTCCACGGCCAGTACCCCTGCCATCCAGGGCAGCCACGCGTGGCGCCGATCGAAGAACAGGCAGATGCCCACGTAGAACAGGACCGAACTCAGTGTCGTGAGGAAATTCCCGAGGAGGATGGAGAAGAAGTCGGGGATCCTGTCCCGCAGGATGAGCAGCAAGGCGCCGACGCCGAACACAAGGAAGCCGACGCCCCAGACCACCAGATAGCGCGCGCGTCCCTTCGCCCACAGCGCCAGCATGCCGGCGGCAAGGACAAACTCCGCCAGCGCCGTGAAGAACGCAGCAGTTCCCAGATTCAGATTCATTTGGACTTCGATCGACGCTTGGCGATGCGCGTCGCTCCGAGGGGAGTCCGATTCTGCGGAGGATCTCGTCAGCCGCCTTTGCCTGGCGGTGCGCCGGTTTTGATCGGGCGCCCTGTCCGGTCATTGACCGGTTCGCGCCCTTGCTGGGTGCGGAAATTCAAGCGCAGCGCTACCCCAGCAGCAGGACCCGCGTGCCGTCGGAAGCCACCATCACGCCCGGCGAGGCCGCATCGATCTCGATGCGGATGCCCATGTGCAAGGCCGGGTCCAGGGGGCGCTGGCGGCCCGCGTTGAAGAGCGCCACGTCGCGCAGGTAGGTGTCGTGCTGCGCCAGGTTCAGCACGAACTTCTGCGGATAGGCGCCGGTCGCGGTCAGGTGGTCCGAGAATTTCTCGGTCATCGTGAAGAAGAGGAACAACGGGTTGTCGGCCATGCCGCAAATCTAGCCGCGCTGCCCGCTATCCGGCTACCGTGTTTGTGGGAGGGGCGGTGCCCGGCCGCAGCTCTCAGGCCATCCCGTAGCGCAGCAGCCAGTTCCAGATCACCGCCGAGCCGTTCGACATCGCCAGTGCCGACTTCGCGTAGCCCATGAGGTCGGCCAGCCGCACCTCGGCGCGGATCACGACGTCGTGGCGCTGCAGGTCTTCTTCCTTCACGTCCGCGCGGCGCCGGTCGAGCTCGTCGCGCAGCACGGTGGCGTAGGCGCGCGGGCTCTTCAGGCGCAGGAACATGATCGGCTCGACCACGGCGTCGAGCGCGGGATCGACGAAGGTGTGGATCTCGGGTTCGCGCGAGACGACCTGGTCGCCGTGCGCGTCCCGGATCAGCTGCTGGGCCTCTTCGAGCGCGGCCTCGTTCGCCGCGTAGATCCGGCCGCTGCGTCCTTCGCAGATGAACACGTACTGGTCGGGTCGCGAGAGCCAGTCGACCGGCCCGCGCTGGGCGAAGACGGCCAGGCCTTCGGCGCCGGGCAGCAGCGACTGGCGCAGTGGGTACTTGGTGAGGGGGTCTTCAGCGAACATCTTGCAGCTTCCTCGAAATGACGAGCGACGGGGTGTCGGCGCGGCGGTCCGCGGGCACGACCAGCACGTCGCCCGTGGCCCAGCACAGCACGCGCTGCGCCACGCTGCCGAACAGGAAGTCGGCCAGCGGATGGGCGCGGCGCTTGCCGACCACCAGCAGCTCGGCGCGCGCATGCTGCTGCTGCACCGTGGCCTGCCGCGCCGGGTCGCCGCGGCCGATGGCCGACAGCACGCGGTTGCGCCGCGCGCTCGACGAGTCGGTGAGTGAGAACAGCCGCTCGCGCGCCTGCCGCATGCTGTCGTGGCGGTAGGTCTTGATGGCGTGCTCGGACACCTCGGCGTAGCGCAGCTTGCTTTCGTGCATCGTGTTGAGCGCGTGGAACAGCTCCAGCGCGGCGTCGGGGTCCAGTCCGTGGGCCAGGCTCACGAGCTCGCGCGAGGCGGGCGTGAAGTCGACGGCCACGAGGATGCGGCTGTAGCGCAGGCGCGTGTCGAGCCGCGTCACGAGCACCGGGCAGCGCAGCTGCCGCAGCAGGCGCTCCACGGGTTGGCCGGTGAAGAAGGCGGCGGGCGAGCGGTCGCGTTCGTGGCTCAGCACCACGAGGTCGACGTAGCGCGCCTCGTCCACGATCTGCGCGAGGCCGCCGCCCGGCCCCGCGACCTGCTTGACCAGCACATCGAAGCGCGAGGCCATGGCGCGGGCCAGCCCCGCGAGGGCGGTCGCCGCCTCGGCGTGTGCAAGCGGCGCGAGGTCCGCGGGCGCGTACACGAGCTTCAGCAGCGCGCCGTGCTCGGCCGCGAGCAGGGCGGCGCGTTCGACCGCGCGGTTGCCGCGCGCCGTCAGGTCGGTGACGGCGAGGATGGATTGAAAGGACGGCGTGCTGGATGCGACGCCGCCTCCGGGAAGGGCGTGCTCCCGCTGAACCTGATGATGATGCATGACGCACTCCAGTCGAACGCGACCCCGGATGACGGGGGCGCAGCCGCGCGGGGCAGGTGCCCGGCGGTCGATGGTTTGCGCTGAAAAGAGAGAGGGGGAAAGAGGCGGACCGCCGGGCTCAGGAATGTGCGGGCGTCTGCTGGGCCGCCGCTGTCATCCGCGCCCACGCAGGCGTGCAACCGCCGGGGCGGGACGTCAAGGTGTGGAGGAAGGGCTGGGCGTTCATGGCGGGGAGTCTAGGCCGGATGCGGCCGAATCCGTTCAGTACCCGCACAACCTTTGCCAGATTGGAGCCGCGCGGTGCAGGGCGTGCGCGGTTGGGCTTCCCATTTTTCCTTTTCATTTGTCATGCGCAGGAGGGGACGTGTTTCCGTGTCTGTCCCCGTCTTCCTGGAGGTTCACGCATGAGATCCCACTGTCTAGCGCCCGGCCGGGCCGCAGAGATAGCCCATGAGCGCATCGACGATCGAGGCCTCGAGCGCGGCCGGCTCGAACTGCGCGGGCGGCTCGATGACGGCTGCATGCACCAGCGTCTCCATGATCTGCAGCACCACCCAGGTGGCGAGGTCGAGGTTGCGCGGCGCGAGCTCGGGGCGGTGCTCGTCCAGCAGCTGGCGCACGCGCCGGAAGATGTCGTGGTCGGCAGGGCTCTCTTCGCGCGGCGCATCGAAGAAGGGAAATTCCTTTTCGAGCACGCGATGCAGCGCCGGGTAGAGCGCATGCGCCGCGAGCAGCGCGCGCACCATGGCCTGCACGCGCCCGCGCAGGCTGCGCGCACGCGAGGCGGCCAGCACCTCGTCGATCACCGCGTACATCTGACCCGCGTGCCGCTCGTGCAGCGCGGTGATCAGCGCGTCTTTGTTCGGGAAGTACTGGTAGAGCGAACCCACGCTCACGCCGGCGCGTTCGGCCACCACGTTGGTGTTGGTGCCGGCATAGCCGCGTTCTCCCAGAACGCGAGCCGTGGCTTCCAGAATGACCTCGACCATCTGCTGGGAGCGCGCCTGGCGCGGCGCCTTTCTTGGCTGGGGAAGGGATTTCATCGGGCGTTCCGAATGCGAGTTTTCAATGCGAGTGAAGGCTCGTATTCTAAGAAGAACCGAGTAAATGCTCGCATTCAAGAGTTCGCAACATCCGAATCGATACACACACCATGACAGCCAATGCCTCCGAGGCCCACGCGCCGCGTGCGTTGCCTTCCGCCTTCCCGCTCCTGCAGCCAATCGCCGCGGTCCCACCCGAGCGTGGCACGCGGCTGGAAGCCCATGTCCTCCAGTGCCGCCTCGTGACGCCGCACATGCGCCGCATCACCCTCGGCGGCCCGGACGTCGCCGCCTTCTTGCGCCACGCGGCGGCCGACCAACCCGGCGCCTGGGTGAAGGTGTTCGTGCCCGGCGGCGAAGGGCGCGCCTACACCATTCGCCGCATCGACCGCGTCGCCGCCACGCTCGAGCTGGACTTCGTGCTGCACGGCGACAGCGGCCACGAAGGCCCCGCTTCGGCCTGGGCGGCACGGGCTCAACCGGGTGAATGCATCGGCTTCGCCGGGCCGCGCGACGGCGGTTTCGCGCTCCCGGACGACGCGCGCTGGGTGATGCTGGCCGGCGACGCGACCGCGCTGCCTGCGATCCAGTCGATTGCCGCGAGCCTCGGGCCGGAGATCCGCCTCAAGACCTATGTCGAAGTGCCCACGGCGGCCGATGTGCAGGAGATCCGCAGCCAGGCTGTGTTGCGCACCTGCTGGCTCACCGGCGATCCGGCCGAGCCGGGGCTGGCGCTTCAACAACAGCTGATGCACCGGCCGCAGCCGGCGGGGCCCGGTTACATCTGGCTGGCGGGCGAGTCGGGCGTGGTGCGCACGTTGCGCGCCCATTTCCTGAACGACCAGGGCCTGGCGCGCACGCGCCTGACCGCCAAGGGCTACTGGAAGCACGGCGAAGCCGATCACCGCGACCGGGCCTGAGCCCGACGCGCCGGGTCAGTGTTCCGCCGGTGCGTGGCGCGTGCGGGTGTCCGAAGGCCGCTCGCCGAAGCGCGCGCGGTACTGGGCCGCGAAATGGCCCAGGTGAAGGAAGCCGTATTTCTCCGCCACGTCGCGCACACCCGTCTGCGTGGACGCGGCCTGCAGCTCGGCGCGCACCCGGTCCAGCCGCAGCTCGCGCAGGAACTCCATCGGTCCCTGGCCCGCATGCTGGCGGAACGCGATCTGCAGGGCGCGTGCGCTGCAGCCGGCCTCGCGGCACACGTCGGCCAGCGACAGCGGCTGCTCGGCGTGCGCGGCCATGAACTCCTGCGCCTTGCGCACCGCGCGCGGCAGCAGGTGGCGCTGCGCGTCGCCGGCGAGCGCGCGCGAGTGGTTGTGGCCGGCCGACATCAGCAGGCTCGACATCAGGTATTCCTCGGCATGCTCGGCCAGGCGCCCGCCGCCTTGCAGTGCATTGCCGGCGTCGAGCGTGAGCCGCAGGTAGTCGATGAAATGCACCAGCGGTGCGAGCGCGGGGTTGTCCAGCGGCACGCCGAGGTCGAACACCAGGTGCTGGCGCACGGGCGCCTGCAGCAGCGCCTCGAGCCGCGACAGCAGCGCCGCGCGCGCGATGCGCACGATCAGGTGCGGGCTGTCGTCGGCCCAGCGCATCGACAGCAGCTCGGTGGGCGAGGGCAGCGAGGCGACGCGCGGCGTGGCCTCGACCTGCTGGCCGCCACAGCGGATGTCGGCGCCGCCGCGCAACGGAATCTGCAACAGGAAGAAGTCTTGCAGGTAGCCCGGGTCGATCTGGACGCCGGGACCGTACTGCACGTAATTGAGGCTCACGTCGCGGTGCAGCCGTGCGCTGTGGTGGCAGGCGTCCAGTTCGGTGCGCGGGCGCAGCATCGTGAGGCCGTGGGGGCAGAACACGCGGGCCACGCTCTCGCGCGCCTCGTCCATGTCGTGGCTCTCGAACAAACGGTAACGCTGCAGCGGCAGCCGTGGGGCGGTGGCGGTTTCCATAGGGAAGCGGGCAGACCGTAGCAAAAAGCCTTCCAGCCCACAATTCGGGCCGTCCCTTGGACCCCCCCGAAAAAACCTGCGCGACAGGGACAGCGCCTGCGTTTTCGGGATCGGCCGGCGAGGCCTTCCGCTCTACCTTTGGCCCATTCGCCGAACCGGCGATTCAACCGAGGAGAGCAAGCGTCATGTTCAAGGGACTCGAAGGCAAAAGCGCCATCGTCACGGGTGGTTCGACATTGATAGGCGCCGGCGTGGTGCGCGCCTTTCACGCGGCGGGCGTGAAGGTGGTCATCGCCGACATCGACGCCGACAAGGGCCAGCCGCTGGCCGACGCGCTGGGCGCCGGGGTGCGCTTCGTGCGCACCGACATCACCGACGACGCGCAGGTGAAAGCCTGCGTCGACGAGGCCGCGGCCCGCCACGGCGGCGTGCACTTTCTGGTGAACCTGGCGTGCTCGTACGTGGACGACGGCTTCAAGTCGCCGCGCGCCGACTGGCTCACCTCGTTCAACGTGAACGTGGCCAGCGCCGTCGCGATGCTGCAGGCGGTGCACCCGCACATGGTCGCGGCTGGCGGCGGGGCGGTAGTCAACTTCACCAGCATCTCCTCGCGCGTGGCCCAGACCGGGCGCTGGCTCTACCCCGTGAGCAAAGCCGCGATGGCGCAACTCACGCGCAACATGGCGATGGACCTTGCACCCGACCGCATCCGCGTGAACAGCGTCTCGCCGGGATGGACCTGGTCGGCCGTGATGGACCAGCTCACGGGCGGCGACCGCGCGCGCACCGACCGCGTGGCCGCGCCCTACCACCTGCTGGGGCGCGTCGGCGACCCCGACGAGGTGGCGCAGGTGGTGCTGTTCCTGTGCTCCGAGCACGCGAGCTTCGTCACCGGCGCCGACTACGCGGTGGACGGCGGCTATTCCGCCATGGGCCCCGAACAGGCCGTGCCAGCCATTCCCCGCCTGATGGAACCCTGAGCCATCCGCACGCAACCACAACACCACGAGACAACACAGAAGGAGCAAGCCATGAAGCGAATCGCCATCGTCGGCGCGGGCCAGTCGGGCCTGCAACTGGGACTGGGCCTGCTGGACGCAGGCTACGAGGTCACGATGTACAGCAACCGCACGGCGGACGACATCCGCCACGGCAAGGTCATGTCGAGCCAGTGCATGTTCCACACCGCGCTGCAGGTCGAGCGCGACCTCGGGCTCGACCATTGGGCCAGCGACTGCCCCACGGTGGACGGCATCGGCTTCGCCGTGCCGCACCCCGAGCAGAAGGGCGCCAAGGCCATCGAATGGGCGGCGCGGTTGAACTCGAGCGCACAGTCGGTCGACCAGCGCGTGAAGGTGCCGGCGTGGATGGCGCTCTTCCAGCAGAAGGGCGGCGAGCTGGTCTTCAAGGACGCCGGCATTGACGACCTCGAGGCCTGCACCCGCAGCCACGACCTCACGCTGGTGGCCAGCGGCAAGGGCGAGATCTCCAAGCTCTTCGAGCGCGACGCCGCCAAGTCGACCTACGACCAGCCGCAGCGCGCACTCGCGCTCACCTACGTGAAGGGCATGCGCCCGCGCACGCCGTACTCGGCCGTGTGCTTCAACCTGATTCCGGGCGTGGGCGAGTACTTCGTGTTCCCGGCGCTCACCACCACAGGCCCGTGCGAGATCATGGTGTTCGAAGGCGTGCCCGGCGGCCCGATGGACTGCTGGGCCGATGTGAAGACGCCGCAGGAGCACCTGGCGCGCAGCAAGTGGATCCTGGACACCTTCACGCCCTGGGAGGCCGAGCGCTGCGCCGACATCGAGCTCACCGACGACAACGGCATCCTCGCCGGCCGCTTCGCGCCCACCGTGCGCAAGCCCATCGCCACGCTGCCCTCGGGCCGCAAGGTGCTCGGCCTGGCCGACGTGGTGGTGCTCAACGACCCGATCACGGGGCAGGGCTCGAACAACGCGGCCAAGTGCGCCGACACGTACCTGAAAAGCATCCTGGCGCGCGGCGAGGGCGCGGCCGATGCGCCGTGGATGCAGCAGACCTTCGACCGCTACTGGTTCGGCTACGCGCAGTGGGTCACGCGCTGGACCAACATGCTGCTCGCACCGCCGCCGCCGCACGTGCTCAAGCTGCTCGGCAGCGCCGGCGCCGTGCCGCCGATGGCCAGCGCCATCGCCAACGGCTTCGACGATCCGCGCACCTTCTTCCCGTGGTTCGCCGACCCGCAGGAGGCCGACCGCTACCTCGACACCTGCGCGGCCGCCGCGGCGGCTGCGTAGGCGGAGCCAGCGCATGACACGACGCGTGGCCATCGTCGGCGCCGGCCAGTCCGGCATGCAGCTCGCACTGGGCCTGCGGGCCAAAGGGTACGCCGTGACGGTGTATGCGAACCGCACGGCGCAGGAGATCTTCGACGGGCCGGTGATGTCCAGCCAGTGCATGTTCGAGACCGCGCTGCAGACCGAGCGCGAACTGGGGCTCGACAGCTGGGCCGACACCTGTCCGGTGGTCGAGGGCATCGGCATGTCGGTGCGCAGCCCGGAAGGCAGCCGCGCCATCGCGTGGGAGGCGAAGCTCGACGGCCCCGCGCAGTCGGTCGACCAGCGCCTGAAGATCTCTGCGTGGATGCAACTCTTCGAGGCGCGTGGCGGCCGCCTCGTGCACCAGGACGCGGACATCGACACGCTGGAAGACTGCGCGCGCACGCACGACCTCGTGGTCGTCGCGAGCGGCAAAGGCGAGATCTCGGCGCTGTTTCCGCGCGATGACGCGCGCTCGCCCTTCGACGCGCCGCAGCGCGCGCTGGCGCTCACCTACGTGAAGGGCATGCGCCCGCGCGAACCGTTCGCGGCCGTGAGCTTCAACCTCATTCCGGGTGTCGGCGAGTACTTCGTGTTCCCGGCGCTCACCACCAGTGGCCCGTGCGAGATCATGGTGTTCGAGGGCGTGCCCGGCGGCCCCATGGACTGCTGGGACGACGTGAAGACGCCGCAGGAGCACCTAGCGCGCAGCAAGCAGATCCTTGCCACCTTCCTGCCGTGGGAGGCCGAGCGCTGCGAACACATCGAGCTCACCGACGACCACGGCGTGCTGCGTGGCCGCGTCACGCCCGTGGTGCGCCACCCGGTCGCCACGCTGCCTTCGGGCCGCCAGGTGCTGGGGCTGGCCGATGCGGTGGTGCTCAACGACCCGATCACGGGGCAGGGCTCGAACAACGCGGCCAAGGCGGCCGACATCTACCTCAAGCGCATCCTCGAACATGGCGACGCGCCCTTCGACGCCGCGTGGATGCAGCAGACCTTCGACCGCTACTGGGAGGGTTACGCCCGCTGGGCCACCGACTGGACGCACAGCCTGCTCACGCCGCCCGCGCCGCACCTGCAGAAGCTGCTGCAGAGCGCCACGCACAGGCCAGCCGTGGCGAGCGCGGTGGTCAACGGTTTCGACGACCCGCGCAACTTCGCGCCCTGGTGGTTCGACGCGGCCGAGGCCGATCGCTTTCTCGAAGCCAAGGCGCGCGAGGCCGCGGTCGACCGCTTCGACCGGCGCGACTTCCGCAAGGCGCTCGGCCAGTTCAGCACCGGCGTCACCGTGATCACCACGCGCGCACTCGACGGGCGCCGCGTCGGCATGACGGCCAACTCGTTCTCGTCGGTGTCGCTCGATCCGCCGCTGGTGCTGTGGAGCCTGGCGCGGCAGGCGCCCAGCGTGGCCGACTTCACCGGCGCGAGCCACTTCGCGATCAACGTGCTGGCCGCGCCGCAGCATCACCTGTCGCGCCAGTTCTCGACACCGCAGGCCGACAAGTTCGGCGGCGTTGACTGCTGCGAAGGCACAGCCGGCGTGCCGCTGCTCAACGGCGTGCTCGCGCGCTTCGTGTGCCGCAACGTGCGGCAGTACGACGGCGGCGACCACCTGATCTTCATCGGCGAGGTCGAAGGCTACGAACGCTTCGACGGCGAGCCGCTGGTTTTTCACTCGGGCTACTACCAGGTCACGACGCGCCATCCGGAATGCGTACAGTGAGCTCCTGGTTCCCCACGTCCACCTTTGAGCATTGAACGGAGTCACACACCCATGCAGAACAAGGCATCCACCTCCTCGTCGCAAGACATCCGCATCCAGGCCGCCGACGGCAGCGGCAGCTTCGGCGCCTACCTGGCCCTGCCGCGCGGCGGCACCGGCCCGGGCCTGGTGCTCGCGCAGGAAATCTTCGGCGTCAACAAGACCATGCGCGACGTGGCCGACTACTACGCCGAGGAAGGCTACGTGGTGCTCGTGCCCGACCTGTTCTGGCGCCAGCAGCCCGATGTGCAGCTGGGCTACGCACCCGACGACTGGCAGCGCGCCTTCGTGCTGTACCAGGGCTTCGACGAAGCGCTCGGCATGCAGGACATGCAGTCCGCGATCACCGCGCTGCGCCAGCGCCCCGAGGTGCCCGGCGGCAAGGTCGGCGTGCTCGGCTTCTGCCTGGGCGGCAAGCTCGCTTACCTGGCGGCCTGCCGCACCGACGCGGACGTGGCGGTGGGCTACTACGGCGTGGGCATCGACGCCGCGCTCGACGAGGCCGACCGCATCCGCTGCAAGCTGGCGCTGCACGCGGCCGAGCTCGACGGCTTCTGCCCGCCCGAGGCACGCGACCGCATCGTGCAGACCCTGCGCGGCCGGCCGAACGTCGAGGTGCATGTGTACCCCGGCGTCGACCACGCCTTTGCGCGCGTGGGCGGCGAACACTTCCACCGCGCCTCGGCGCTCATGGCGCACGAGCGCAGCGTGGCCGCGCTGAAGTCGGCCATCGGCCCGAACTACGACCTGGCGGCGCTGTGGGACAAGCACTGCGAGTACGAGTTCGGCACCCGCAACGTGGACGACACCATGGGCACCATGGTGGCCGAGCCCTATGTGAACCACATCCCGACCATGACCGGCGGCGTGGGCTACAAGAACCTGCACGCGTTCTACACGAATCACTTCGTCAACAGCAACCCGCCCGACACCTCGCTGGTGCCGATCTCGCGCACCGTGGGCGCGACGCAGGTGGTCGACGAGATGCTGTTCTGCTTCACCCACACCACCGAGATCCCGTGGATGCTGCCCGGCGTGGCGCCCACCGGAAAGCGCGTGGAGATCCCGCTGCTCGCGGTCATCAAGTTCCGCGGCGACAAGCTCTACCACGAGCACATCTACTGGGACCAGGCGAGCGTGCTGGTGCAGGTGGGCCTGCTCGACGCGGCGCTGCTGCCGGTGGCGGGCGTGGAAACGGCGCGCAAGCTGCTCGACGAGACGCTGCCGTCGAACACGCTGCTGACGCGCGCTTGATGCGCGCTTGATGCGTCCGCGCGGCGAAGCTGCCGCGCGGGACGCGGCGGGCTTCTCAGACCGTCATGCCTTGTTCGACGTCGAGCGTCTTGCGGCGCGCCATGGCCAGGTTCGACTTGGTCTTGTCCAGCACCAGGTAGACGAACAGGCCTTCCTTCTTCTGCATCGGGCGGATGATGTGGTACTGCTTGCCGAGCGTGATCAGCATGTCTTCGATGTTGTCGTTCAGGCCGAGGTCGCGCATGGTGCGCAGCTTGGCGCGGACCACTTCGGTGTTGCCGGCGGCGGCCACCTCGAGATCGACGCCCGAGCCGATCTGGCCCAGGATCATGCCGCTGCTCGAATCGACCAGCGCTGCGCACAGGGCGCCGTCGCAGGTCATCAGGTCGTCCATGGATTGCTTGATATTTGCCATCGAAATCTTTCCTAGTCCTCGCCCCTGAAAGTCGGCGGCCACCCGGGCGAAGGGGATGGGCGGCTGCCGGTGTCGAATGGGTGTGGTGCGCCGATGCCCGGCGTCAGGCGTGCTGCAGCAACTGCGTTGCCTGTTTCGCGAAGTAGAGGACCTGGCCGATGATGGCTTCGCGGCTGGTGACCACGCTCACGATCAGCGTCATCTCGGGGTGCCGGGCCTGCAGCATCAGGATGTGGCCGTGCGTGGCCTCGATCGCCACGTTGTCGCAGTGGCCCAGCTGGCTTTCCTCGCCGGCCACGGCGCCCAGCGCGGCCAGCGAACTGGCGATGGCCGACAGGCGCGCGACCTGCGCGGTGTTCTCGACGCGCGCGGCCAGCTCCAGGCCGTCTTCGGTCGAGATCACCACGGCCTTCACGCCCTTGATTTCCCGCATCAGGGTGTCGATGGCCGATTCCGCTGCAAGCCTGATTCTTGGAGTGATGTTCATTGCTGCCTGAATGGAAGGAAAAGGAGAAAAAGAGGGGGCGTCCTGCGTTCAGACCTCGAGCTGGAGCAGAAGCAGTTCCAGCAGCTGCACGACCTGCTGCGCATCGGTGACGTTGGCCGGCAGCACCGGGCACACGACGCCCTTGGCCTCCATGCGGCGGGCGTAGGCGTCGATGCCGGGGCTCGGGTGCGTTTCCATGCGGCCCACCGCCACCACGCAGGCGGTCTGCGCGATGAGCTCGGCAAAGCCGTCCAGGTAGATGTCGAGGTCGGCCAGCGGGTCGGGGCGGCTGTTGTCCACCAGGATCACCACGCCGAGCGCGCCGCGTCCCAGGATGCGCCACATGAAGTCGAAGCGCATCTGGCCGGGCGTGCCGTACAGGCGCAGCTTCTCGCCGTTGTCGAGCGTGAGTTCGCCGTAGTCCAGGCCGACCGTGGTGGTGGCCTTGGCGACCGAGGTGTCGCTGTTGCGCACGTCGGTGCTCACGGGCGGGATCTCGCTCACGCCGGCGATGGCCGTGGTTTTGCCGGCGCCCATGGTGCCGGTGAAGAGGATCTTGTGTTCTACGGTCATTGAGGGCCTGACGGCAGCAAGCCGAGTCGGTTCCTGATGCGTGCGAGCAGGCCGGGCTGCACGGTGTCGCGGGCGGGTGCCGGGAAGCGGCTGTCGGGAAAGACGCTGTCGGGGGCCGAGGCCGCCACCAGTGCGCCGGGTGGCGCGGCGCGTTCGAGCAGGCCGGCGCGCTGCAGGTCGGCCAGGAAGTCCGCGCACTCCTGGCGCGTGGCGGGCGAGCGTTGCTGCAGCGACAGCACCGACGCCGGCCGGTTGGACATCAGCGTGGCCAGGCGCAGGCGGATCGGCGCCTCGAGCACCGCCGCGGGCGGCCAGCGCAGCATGCGGAATTCTTCGTGCTCGCCGATCGGCACCTCGGTCGTAGCCAGCCCCAGGCCGCGGGCGTGGACGACCATCGCGCCAAGGCGGTTGAGCACCACTTCCAGCGCATCGGTGTGCAGCGGCAGGGCCAGGAAAGGGCCGCGCTGCGGGTCGGCATGGGCGACCGTCAACGTGGGCACCGCCGGTTGGGGCGAGGCGGCGGCAAGGGCGACCTGGTCGCCGACGACCCGCAGGTCGGCCTGTTCGGCCTTCCACGACCAGTTCTGGTGCGTGCGGTGGTCGAGCAGCCGGATCAGCGACTTGAGCAGCACTTCTTCGCGGTGCGGCAGCCCCTCGACGCTGTAGCTCAGCAGGGCGCGTTGACTTTTGGGAACGGTGTTAACGGCCGTCATGCAGCCTCCGCACCACCGTGCCCATCGGCCGGCCGCTGTGGGGTGTTGCGTTCAACCGCATCGAAAACACCGATTGGAGGCGGCATCGCCGTTCTTTTTGCAACTTAAGCACTCACTGTAAGAAGTTGGACGGAGACGCCGATCGCAACGCTGGCTGGGAGAACTAAAGTGTTTGTTTGGAGGTGGCGTCAAAAATATAACACTTGTTGCAAATAAAAACACAAGATTACGAACAACTGTTTTCAGTGGGTCGCGGACGCGACAAAGCCTCGCGTGCCGCAGCGCGGCGCGCGAGGTTTCAGGGAGGGGGCGGGGAAAGCGGCTGGCGGGGAGAAGGGCGCCCGCCGGGGCGTCAGTGCGCCAGCTGGGCCTGCAGCTCGGCTACTTGCCGGCGCAGGTCGGCGTTCTCGGCCGTGAGCTCGGCCACGCGCTGTTGCAGTTGCTGCACGGCGTCGAGCGCCGCGGGTTCGGCGCCTTCTTCGGTGTCGGGCGCGGCCTCGCGCGGCTTGCGCTTGGCCTCGCGCACGCGCTTGGCGGCCTGCTTGAGCTCGTCCTTGCCGGCGTTGGCGGCTGTCACCTGCTCCTCGGCGGGCAGCGAGGCGACGGCCGCGGCCGTGTTGATCGAGATCACGCCCGACTTCACGGCCGCCACCAGCTCGGGCGCGGCCTGCTTCTGGATCTTCTCGATCATCACGACCTGGCTGCTGCTCAGGCGCGCGGCGCGGGCGATGGCCTCGCGGCTGTTCAGCGGCACGGGCGGCGGCAGGGCCTCGTCGGAAGCGGGAGTGGAGGTCGAAGCGGGGGCGTCGTCGACGTCGAAGGGCGGGGCGTCCGCCGTGGTCGGCGTGGCGGCGCTGCTGCGGGCGCGGCGCTCGTCCACGATGTCCTTCTTGCGCAACGCCAGCACGCCGCGCAGGTAGTCCGAGATGCTGCGGCGGCCCAGGTGCTGGTCGATCATCCACAGGTGCACGTCCTGCAGCGTCTTGAAGCGCGTGTTCTGCACGGTCTGGAAGGGCAGGCCGTGCTTCTGGCAGATGCCGTAGCGGTTGTGGCCGTCCACCAGCACGTCGCCCCACAGCACCAGCGCATCGCGGCAGCCTTCGGTGAGGATGCTGCGTTCGAGGGCTTCGTACTCCTCCGGCGTCAAGGGATCGATATAGGCTTTGAGTTCTTCGTTGACGACGATGTTCATGGGTACGGGTGCGATGTAAGGGGCGGAATTTTAGGTGTCTCGGTTTCGGCCGCTCGAACGTCTAGACAGGGAGAGAGACGAGAAGGCGCCACCGGGAAAAACAGGGCCTTCTTGCGTCATCAAATGGTAATAGTTCTTATTTGCATCTTTGCCCTTGAACACTTCAGGAGTACCCATGGATCTGTCGCTTTCCCCGTCCGCGCCCACGCTGGGGGAGGTCTTCATCGCGAACCGTGCCCAGCTCCAGCGCGTCGCGCAAAAGATCGTCCGCACCGCTGACCTCGCAGACGAAGTGCTGCAGGACGCCTACCTGAAGCTCGCCGACGGCGCCTCGGTGCGCGATGTCCGCAAGCCGCTCGGTTACTGCTGCCAGGTGGTGCGCAACGTGGCGGTCGACTACCACCGCCACCATTCCGTGGAGGCCAGCTACCGCACCTACTGCGACGACGTCGAACTCGTGAGCCCGCCCAGCAGCAACGACGCGCCCGACCGCGTGCTCGGCGGCCGGCAGGCGCTGGTGGCGATCGACCGCGTGCTCGAAGCGCTGCCGGCGCGCACCCGCCTCGCGTTCGAGCTCAACCGCCTCGGCGGCCTGACCCAGCGCGAGATCGCCGCGCGCCTGGGCTGCTCCGCCACGCTCGTGAACTTCATGATCAAGGACGCCGACGCTGCACTCGAAAGCTGCCGCTACCTCGTGCAGGCCGGCTGAGTTTTCCGACGCGCCGCATCGGCGCTACGATGGCCGCCGATGAGCAGCAGCCCCAACGACACGCAAAGCGACCCCACCTGGCAGACCGCCTGGGCATGGGTCCGCCGCCAGCACGCCGGCGAGGGCGCGCTCGACGCCGCCGCGAGCGCCGAGCTCGCACAATGGCTCGCCGCCGATCCCGCCCATCGCCAGACCTATGCCGAGGCGGCCCGCCTCTGGCTGCTCGTCGGCCTGATGCCGCCCGCGCACGACGTCCCTTCGCCGGACGCCGAAGACACGGCCCGCTAGCCCGCTCCCTCTCTTTTTTCGCAGCTCGAACAGCGGCCCCGCCGCAGCGCAGCCGTGCGCGGTTTTCATGCACCGAGGACTAAACACCCGGCCCCGCGGCGCGTCTTGTATCGCAAGGGCAAACCCTGCCCGTCATTGCACTTACCAAGAGGACCGCCCATGTCTACCAGCTGTTTCGACCGCGAGGACGAGACCTTCATCGTGCTCGTCAACCACGAAGCGCAGTACTCCATCTGGCCGCACTGGAAGGCCGTGCCTGGCGGCTGGACCGCCGTCGACGGCGTAAAGGGCGACAAGAAGACCGTGCTCGACTACGTCGAAGCCCAGTGGACCGACATGCGCCCCAAGTCGCTGCGCGACTGGATGGCCGCTCAGCAGCAACCTGACAACGCCTCCGCCTGACCCACATGCAGGCCTCGCTGCCCCTGCTGTGCCTGCCCTGCGCGGGCGCCAGCGCCACCATGTACCTGCGCTGGCGGCGTGCGCTGCCGCGCTGGATCGAGGTCGTGCCGGTCGAGCTGCCGGGCCGCGGCGGGCGCCTGGGCGAGCGCTTCGTCGACGACTTCGACCGCATGGTCGCGCAGCTGTGCGCCGAGCACGAAGGCGTGCTGCGCGGTCGCTACGCGCTGTTCGGCCACAGCATGGGCGCCTTGCTGGCCTGGGGCATGACGCAGCACCAGCGGCAGCAGCAGCGCCCGCTGCCGAGTGCGCTGATCGTCTCCGGCAGCGCGGCACCTTCGCAGCGCGACCCCGATCGCTTTCTCGACACCGCCGACGACGCAGCCCTCATCGCCGACCTGCGCAAGCAGGGCGGCACGCCCGACGAACTCTTCGACAGCCCCGAGCTGTTGCGCATGACGCTCGACACCCTCGGCGCTGACTACCGTCTGTGCCGCAGCTTCGTGCACACCGACCCCGCGCCATTGCCCGTGCCCCTGCATGTGCTGGCCGGCCGCCAGGACGACATCGCCCCTTGGCGCATGCAGGCCTGGGCCGCCGAGACCGCGCATGTGCGCTTCACGCTCGATTGGTTTGAGGGCGGCCATTTCTTCATCCGCCAGCACGAGACCTCCGTGCTGGCCGCGCTGGCGCGGCACCTCGCGCCGGCGATGATGGCGGGAGGCGTCGATGCGGCTCGTGCCCTGGCATGACCCGTTGCCGCCGGGCATCGCGTTGCACCGCCTGGACCTCGACCTTGCGACGGAGGACGGCGATGCCTGGGCCGATCTCACGCCCGACGAACACGCACGCGCGAACCGATTCGCCCGCCGCGCCGACCGCGTGCGCTTCGCCCACACCCGCGCCGCCGTGCGCCGCCTGATCGCGCAGCGCCTCGCCTGCCGTCCGGCGGACGTGCCACTGCGCGCCGACGCGCACGGCAAGCCCTTCGTCGAAGCCGCAGGTGACAAAGCAGTACCGCTCTTCAACATCTCGCACGCCGGCGATCACGCGCTCATCGCGCTGGCCGACCCGGCGCGCGTGCGCTGCGTCGGCGTCGACATCGAAGCCTGCGCGCGCGACCTCATGGCCGACGCCGATGCGCTGCTCGCCATGGCCTTCACTGCGCGCGAACAGCGCGAAATTCGCAGCGACGCCGACTTGCCACGTGCCTTCTACCGACGCTGGGTCGGCAAGGAGGCCGTGTTGAAAGCCGCCGGCGTCGGCATGGCCGAGCACCTGCAAAGCGTCGGCATCCACCCCGATGCCCATGGCGCGCTCGCCGTCGACTGCGCCGTGCCCGCGTGGGCCGGCATCGAAGCGATGGCGCTGTCCGCGCCGCCGGGCTATGCCGCCGCGCTGGCCTGGCACACCAAGGAACAACCCCTGTGAACCCGATGCATCCCGTGGACTTCGTGACCCACCTGCGTGGCCTCGCCGCGCAGCGACCTGACGACATCGCATTGATCGCCATCACCGACCGCGACGGCAGCGCGCTCGACACGCCCATCAGCTACCGCACCCTCGACGCGCGCGTGCGCGGCCTTGCGGCGCACCTGCAGCAGGCCTTCGCGCCCGGCGGCCGCGCGCTCATCATGCTGGACAACAGCGACGACTACGTTGTCAGCTTCTTCGCCTGCCTCTACGCAGGCCTCGTCGCCGTGCCAGTGTTTCCGCCCGAGTCCACGCGCAAGCGCCACCTGGGCAAGCTCGAAGGCATCGCCGCCGACGCGGGTGCCTGCTGCGTACTGACCCACGCCGCCATCCGCGATGCGATGGCAGGCGTGGCCGATGCCTTCGCGCAGGCCACGCTCATCGCCGTGGACGAGATCGACGCCGCCGGCGCCGACGCATGGCGCCCGCACACACCGGCCGCCAGCGACATTGCCTTCCTGCAGTACACCTCCGGCTCCACCTCGGCGCCCAAGGGCGTCATGGTCACGCATGCCAACCTGATGGCGAACATGCGCGCGATCGAAGAGGGCCTTTCGGTCTGCACGAGCGACACCTTCGTCACCTGGCTGCCGCTGAACCACGACATGGGCCTCATCGGCGGGCTGCTGCAGCCGATGCATCGCGGCGCCGTCGTGGCGCTGATGTCGCCGCGCTACTTTCTCGAGCGCCCCGTGCGCTGGCTCGAAGCCGTGTCGCGGCTGCGCGCCACGGTCAGCGGCGGGCCCGACTTCGCCTACCGCCTGTGCCTGGACCGCGTGTCCGACGCGCAGCTGCAAAGGCTCGACCTGTCGTCATGGCGCCTCGCGTTCTCCGGCGCCGAGCCGGTGCGCGCCGACACCCTGCGGTCGTTCCAGCAACGCTTCGCGCCCGCGGGCTTTCCGGCCGAAGCGGTCTACCCCTGCTACGGCCTGGCCGAATCGACGCTGTTCGTCACGGGCGGGCAGCGCGGCGCCGGCATGGTCGCGCACGCCTTCGACAAGGCACGCCTGGCACAAGGCGCCGTGGTGCGCGACGACGGCGGCGCGATGCTCGTGGGCTGCGGCCGCAGCGTCACGCACCACGCGGTGCGCATCGTCGACACCGCCACGCTGGTCGCGTGCGCCGACGGCGCCGTCGGCGAGATTTGGGCCTCGGGCCCGAGTCTGGGCAGCGGCTACTGGAACAAGCCCGAGGTGTCGCAGAAGACCTTCGTCGAGCCCGACGGCACGCGCTGGCTGCGCACCGGCGACCTGGGCTTCGTGCACGACGGCCAGCTCTACGTGGCCGGCCGCATCAAGGACATGGTCATCGTGCGCGGCCACAACCTGTACCCGCAGGACATCGAGCGCGAAGTGGAGCGTGAGGTCGAGGCCGTGCGCAAGGGCCGCGTCGCGGCCTTCGCGGTCGAGGGGCCGGAAGGCGAGGGCATCGGCCTCGCGGCCGAGGTGTCGCGCAGCATCCAGAAGCTGGTGCGGCCCGAGGTGCTGGTCGAGGCACTGAGCGCGGCCGTGAGCGAGCAGTGCGGCGAGCCGCTGTCGGTCGTGATGCTGCTCAACCCCGGCGGCATGCCCAAGACCACGAGCGGCAAGCTGCAGCGCGGCGCCTGCCGCCAGGGCTGGATCGATCGCACGGCGGACGCCTATGCGATCTACGCCCACGGTGCGTTCGTGCTGGGTGGCAGCGCCCCCGCAGTCGACACAACCGAAGCCGCGCTCGACGACGTCGAGCAGGCCCTCGCCACGATCTGGCACGAGGTGCTGCGCCGCCCCGTCGAACGGCCGCTGGCGCGCGACGCGCACTTCTTCACCCACGGCGGCAACTCGCTCGCCGCCACGCAGGTGGCCGCGCGCATTGGCGAGCGCTGGGACATCGACTTTCCATTGCGTGCGCTGTTCGAACAGCCGCGCCTGGGCGACCTCGCGCGCGAACTGCGGCGCGTGCGGGCGCTCGGCCAGCGCCGCGCGCACCAGCCGATCCCGGCCCTGCCGGCCGAGCGCCGCACGGGGCTGCTCGCGCTGTCGCATGCGCAGGCGCGCCAGTGGTTCCTCTGGCAGCTCGATCCGAAGAACAGCGCGTACCACGTGGGTGTGGCGCTGCGCCTGTCGGGTGTGTTGAATGCGGATGCATTGAAGGCGGCGCTCGAAGGCCTGCTTGCACGCCACGAGAGCCTGCGCACCGTGTTCCGCACGGCGGCCGACGGCACGGTCGGGCAGCAGGTGCTGCCGATGGCACCGCTGGCGCTTGCCCACATCGACCTGCGCGCACTGCCGGACGGCGACCGCGAAGGCGCGGCCGCCGCGCAGGCGCGCAAGCTGCAGGCCGAGCCTTTCGACCTCGCAGCCGGCCCCGTGCTGCGCGCCGCGTGGCTCCAGCTCGGCGACGAGCGCCACATCCTCGCGATCGTCACGCACCACATCGTGTCCGACGGCGCTTCGTTGCAGGTGCTGCTCGACGAGTTCGGCGCCGCCTATGCCGCGCACGCGAAGGGCGAAACGCCGTCGCTTGCCACGCCGGCGATCCAGTACGCCGACTACGCCGCGTGGCAGCGCGACTGGCTCGCCGCGGGCGAGGCCGAGCGGCAACTGACCTACTGGCGCGCCCAGCTCGGCGACGCGCATCCCGTGCTGGCCCTGCCCACGGACCGCCCCCGTCACGCGGTCGCGAACTACCGCGCGGCCTCGCACGCCTTCGAGCTCGACGCGGCCCTCGTCGCCCGCCTGCACGCCACCGCGCAGGCGCACGGCGCCACGCTGTTCATGGTGCTGCTCGCGGGTTTCCAGGCGCTGCTGCACCGCTACACCGGCCAGCCCGACGTGCGCGTGGGCGTGCCCGTCGCCAACCGCCATCGACCCGAGACCACGGGCCTCATCGGCTTCTTCGTCAACACGCAGGTGCTGCGCGCCACGCTGAACGGCCGCACCCCGTTCGCGCAACTGATGGCCCAGACCCGCGAGGCCGCGCTCGGCGCGCAGGCCCATCAGGACCTGCCGTTCGAGCAGCTCGTGGACGCCCTGCAGCCGCAGCGCAGCCTGAGCCACAACCCGCTGTTCCAGGTGATGTTCAACCTGCTGCGCGAAGACACGGCCGTGCTGCGCGGCCTGCCGGGCCTGGCGGTCGACGAGTACCGCATGGACGACAGCGCCGCGCAGTGCGAACTCGCGCTCGACATCCGCGAGCGCGCCGACGGCCAGGTGCGTGCGGTCTTCACCGCGGCGGCAGAGCTGCTCGATGCGGCGACGGTTGCGCGCATGGCCGCGCACTACCGCGCGTTGCTCGACGCGCTGACGGCCGACCCGGCCCGCGCCATCGGCGATGCGCCGTGGCTCGCTGCCGAAGAGCAGGCGCAACTGCATGCCTGGGGCACGGGCACATCGCCCGCATCCGCCGCGACTCCCGCACACCGGCTTTTCGAGGCGCACGTCCGCCGTGCACCGGATGCCATCGCGTTGATCGCCGGCGACACCGAGCTCTCCTACGCCGCACTCGACCGCCGCGCCAACCGCCTCGCGCACCGCCTGCTGCGCCACGGCGTGCGGCCCGACACGCCAGTCGCCGTGGCCGTCGATGCCCCGATCGATCGCGTTGTCAGCCTGCTCGCCGTGCTGAAAGCCGGCGGCACCTACCTGCCGATGGACCCGTCACACCCGCCGCAGCGGCTGTCGCAGTTGCTGGTAGACAGCGGCGCCGCGCTGTTGCTGACCGGCAGCCACAGCTCGGTGGACGGACCCGTCACGCGCATCACGGTCGACGACGCATCGCTCGACGACGAACCGAACGAGACCCCGCAAGTCACGCTGCACGACCACCACCTAGCCTACGTGATCCACACCTCGGGCACCACCGGCCGCCCCAAGGGCGTGGCGGTCGCGCACGGCGCGCTGTCGATGCACCTCCAGGCCATGGCCGACACCTGCGGCTTCACGGCGAGCGATCGTTCGCTGCAGTTCGCGCTGCCGCACGTCGATGCCGCCATCGAGCAGTGCCTGCTGCCGCTGACCACCGGCGCCGCGCTGGTGCTGCAGCCGCAGTGGTGCTCGCTCGCCAGCGAACTCGACGCCTTGCTCCAACGCCACCGCGTCAGCGTGGTCGACCTGCCGCCGGCCTATGCGCGCCAGCTGCTGCAAGACCAGCCGCCGTTCCACCACGCCGTGCGCCTCGCGCTCTTCGGCGGCGAGGCCTGGACCGGCGAAGACCTCGCGCTGGTCCGCCGCGTGCTGCACCCGGCACGCGTCGTGAACGCCTACGGCCCGACCGAGGTCGTGATCACGCCGACCCTGTGGTCTGCCGACACCGAGGCCATCGTGCAGGGCTACGCCCCCATCGGCCGCCCGGTCGGCCGCCGCACCGCCCATGTGCTCGACGCCGACCTGCAGCCCGTGCCGCAGGGCGTGCCCGGCGAGCTGTACCTCGGCGGCGACGGCCTCGCGCGTGGCTACCTCGGGCGCGCGGCGTTGACGGCCGAGCGCTTCGTCGCCGACCCCTTCGATCCATCAGGCGGGCGCCTGTACCGCACCGGTGACCTCGTGCGCTGGCGCGCCGACGGTCAGCTCGAGTACCTCGAGCGGCTCGATCACCAGGTGAAGGTGCGGGGCTTCCGCATCGAACTTGGCGAAGTCGAGGCGCGTTTGCGTGAGCAGCCCGGCGTGCGCGAGGCGCTGGTGTGCCTGCATGAGGGCGCAGCCGGCCCGTCGCTCGTGGCCTACGTCGCACCCGCTGCAGGCGCATCGCTCGGCGCGACCACGCTCAAGACGCAGCTGGCGCAGGCGCTGCCTGATTACATGGTGCCTTCGGCGCTGATGGTGCTCGACAGCTTCCCGCTCGGTGCCAACGGCAAGGTGGACCGCCGCGCGCTGCCCGCACCGGCGGCCGCCGGCACGCCAGGCTACGAAGCCCCCCACGGCGATGTCGCGCAGACGCTGGCCGCGATCTGGGCCGAGCTGCTCAAGGTCGCGCAGGTCGGCCTGCACGACAACTTCTTCGACCTCGGCGGCAACTCGCTGCTCGTGATCCGCATGCACCGGCTGGTGGAAGACCGCCTGCAGCCGGGCCTGGCGGTGGTCGACCTCTTCAAGTACCCGACCGTCGGCGCGCTCGCCCGCCACATCGAGCAGAAGGGGCGCGGCCCCGCCGCTGCCGCCACCGACGACGCCGCGCAGGCGAAGCAGCGCGCGCAGCAACAGCGCGCCGCCCTGCTGCAACGCCGCCGACCCACGGAAAGAACCCTCTGATGCACGCGCAAGACGACACCCCGCCTTTTGCCCCCGACACCACGGGCCTCGAGATCGCCATCGTCGGCATGGCCGGCCGCTTCCCCGGCGCGCCCGACGTGGACGCCTTCTGGCGCAACATCCGCGACGGCGTCGAGTCGGTCACCGTCTTCAGCGACGACGAGCTGCGTGCGCGCGGCGTGCCCGAGCGCGCGCTGGCCGATCCCGACTACGTGAAGGCCGGCGTGCTGTTCGACGGCTTCGACCGCTTCGACGCCGGCTTCTTCGGTTACTCGCCGCGCGAGGCCGAGCACCTCGATCCGCAGCAGCGCATCTTTCTCGAATGCGCCTGGGAGGCGATGGACCACGCGGGCTGGCCGACCGGCCAGAAGGGCGGGGCGCCCGTCGGCGTCTACGCGGGCGACGGCCCCAACCTCTACCTCATGAAGCACCTGCTGCCCGCCGTCGGCATCGACGCGGGCACCGGCATCGCCGACATGCTGGGCCTCATGAGCGGCAACTCCGCCGGGTCGCTGTGCACGCGCGTGGCCTACAAGCTCGACCTGCGCGGCCCGGCGCTGAGCGTGCAGACCGAATGCTCGACCTCGCTGGTGGCCGTGCACCTGGCCTGCCAGGGCCTGCTGAGCCACGACTGCGACATGGCGCTGGCTGGCGGCGTGTGGCTCAACCTGCTGCAGGAGGGCGGCTACCGCTACCAGAACGGCGCCATCCTCTCGCCCGACGGCCACTGCCGCGCCTTCGACGCCCGGGCCGCGGGCACGGTGATCGGCAGCGGCGCGGGCATCGTCGTGCTGCGCCGACTGGCCGATGCGCTGCGCGACGGCGACACCATCCACGCCGTCATCAAGGGCACGGCCGCCAACAACGACGGCGCCGACAAGATCGGCTTCACCGCACCGAGCGTGCAGGGCCAGGCCGGCGCGATCCGCGCGGCGCAGCTGATGGCCGACGTGCCTGCGCACACGGTCGGCTATGTCGAGGCGCACGGCACCGGCACCACGCTGGGCGACCCGATCGAGCTGGCCGCGCTCACGCAGGCCTTCCGTGCCGATGGCGGCGATGGCGGGCGCTGCGGCTACTGCGCCATCGGCTCGGTCAAGACCAACATCGGCCACCTCGACGCGGCGGCCGGCGTGGCGGGGCTCATCAAGGCGGCGCTGGCGCTGCGCCACCGCACGCTGCCGCCGAGCCTGCACTTCGAGCAGCCGAACCCGCAGATCGATTTCGCGAACAGCCCGTTCCGCGTGAACACCGAGGCGCTCCCGTGGCCCGAGGGCGATACGCCGCGCCGCGCGGGCATCAGCTCCTTCGGCATCGGCGGCACCAACGTGCACGTCGTGCTCGAAGAGGCACCGCGCGTGGTCACGGCCACAGAAGCGGCCGGCTGGCAGGTGCTGCCACTGTCGACCCGCAGCGCGTCCGCAACGCGCAAGGCCGCGCAGCGACTGGCCGATCACCTGCGCGCGCACCCCGCGTTGCCGTTCGCCGACATTGCCCACACCCTGCAAGCGGGCCGCCGCGTCTTCGAGCACCGCAGCGCCGTGGTGGCCGACCATGCCGAAGGGGCCGCGCAGCTGCTCTCGGCGGGCGAAGGCCTGGCCGTGCGCGCCGCGCCCGCGCAGGCGCCCGAGGTGGTCTTTCTCTTTCCCGGCGGCGGCACGCAGCACGCCCAGATGGGCCGCGCGCTCTACGAGGACGACGCGGCCTTCCGCGACGACATCGACCGCTGCTGCACGCTGCTGGAACCCGAGCTGGGCTTCGACCTGCGCACCGTGCTGTTCCCCGCGCCCGGCGGCGAAGCCGAGGCCGACGCGCGGCTGTTCGACATCGCGCTCGCGCAACCCGCGCTCTTCGTCGTCGCCTACGCGATGGCGCAGTGGTGGATGCGCCGCGGCGTGCGGCCCGCGGTGATGATGGGCCACAGCCTCGGCGAGTACGTCGCGGCCTGCCTCTCGGGTGTGTTTCGCCTCGAAGACGCGCTGCGCGTCGCGGCCCTGCGCGGGCGCCTGCTGCAGTCGATGCCGCCCGGGGCGATGACCGCCGTGCCGCTGTCGCAGGCCGCGCTCGCGCCCTTCCTCGCGCCGGGCTGCGACCTCGCCGCCGCCAACGCCGAGCAGCTGAGCGTGATCTCCGGCCCGCGCGAAGCGGTCGAGGCCGCCGAGGCGCGGCTGCGCGCGGCGGGCCACCTGCCGCGCCGGCTGCATGTGTCGATCGCTTCGCACTCGGCGATGACCGAGCCGCTGCTCGCGCCGCTCGAAGCGCTCATCGCTTCGGTGCCGCGCCGGCCGCCGACGATTCCCTTTGTCTCGAACGTCACGGGCCAGCTCATCACGCCCGAAGAGGCCATGAGCCCCGCCTACTGGGCGCGTCACCTGCGCGGCACCGTGCAGTACGCCGACGGCGTGGGCTCCTTGCTGCAGGTGCCGGGCCGCGTGCTGCTTGAGGTCGGTCCCGGCGAAACGCTGGCGGGCCTGGCGCGCCAGCATCCGCTGGCCGACACCGCCGCCGGCGTGTTCGCCAGCCAGGCGCATCCGCAGCAGCAGGCACGCAATGCGCAGCAGATCGCGCAGACGCTGGCCCAGCTGTGGGTGGCGGGCGTGGACATCGACTGGGCCGCCTGCCGTGCGGGCGCCGCGCGTCGGCGCGTGCCGCTGCCGGCGTATCCGTTTCAGCGCCGCCGCTACTGGGTGGAAGCGCCCGGCGCTGCGAAGGCGCCGCAACGAACCAACGCCGACGCGTTCTATGTGCCCTCGTGGCAGCGCACGGAGCCGCTGGCCGTCGCATCGTCGGCATCGACCGACGGCTGTCTGCTCGTGCTCGGCGACAGCCGCAGCCTCACGGGCCACCTCGTGCGGCAGCTGCGTGCGCAGGGCCGCACCGTCGTGCTGGCCGAGCGCGGCAGCACCTTCGCACGCACGGCCCACGGCCACTGGACGCTGCGCCCCGGCGCGCGCGACGACCACGCCCGCTTGCAGACGGAGATCGCGGCCGACTTCGGCGCCATCGTCGGCATCTACCACCTGTGGAGCCTCGACGAGGCGCTGCCCGCACAGCAGCCGCAGGCCGAGCTGCTCGAACGCAGCTTCTTCAGCCTGCTCGCGCTCGTGCAGTCGCTCGACGCCGGCGAGCGCACGCTGCCGCTGGCCGTCGTCGCCAACCAGCTCGAAGACGTCACCGGCACCGAGCCGCTGTGTCCCGAGAAGGCCACGCTGCGCGGCATCGGCAAGGTGATCGGGCAGGAATATCCGCGCGTGCATTGCCGCGTGATCGACGTCGTGCTGCCCGCGCCTGAAAGCGATGCCGAAGGCCGGCTGGTCATGCAGATCGTGGCCGAGGCCGCGGCGCTGCAGACCGAGCCCGGCGAACCGCTGGTGGCTTGCCGCGGCGCGCACCGCTGGATCAAGACCTACGAACCCGCAACGCTGACCGCCGCCGCGCAGCCGCGTTTGCGCCGCGAGGGCGTCTACCTCGTCACCGGCGGCTTGGGCGGTGTCGGCCTTGCGCTGGCGAAGCACCTGGCCGTGCAATGGCAGGCGCGGCTGGTGCTGCTGGGCCGCACGGCGCTGCCGGCGCGCGCGGAATGGCCAGCGCTGGTGGTGGCCGACAGCACGCCCGGCGCTCTGAAGATGCGGCTGCAGCAGCTGCTCGAACTCGAAACGCTCGGCGCACAGGTGCTCACCGTGTCGGCCGACGTGTCCGACGCCGACGCGATGCGTGCCGCCCTCGCACAGGCGAACGATCGCTTCGGCCCGCTGCACGGCGTCGTGCACGCCGCCGGTGACGGGGGCGGCGGCATGATGGCCGGACGCACGTGCGCACAGATCGACACCGTGTTCGCGACCAAGGTGCGTGGCACCCGCGTGCTGTTCGACACGCTGCGCGGCCAGCCGCTGGACTTCGTGCTGCTGTGCTCGTCCATCTCCAGCGTGGCCGGCGGCCTGGGCATGAGCGACTACGCTGCTGCCAACGCCTACCTAGACGCCGTGGCTGTCGCGCATGAGCGGCTCGGCACGTTCCCGGTGCTCTCGGTCAACTGGGACGCCTGGCGCGGCCTGGGCATGGCCGCGCACATGGACGTGCCCGACGACATCGGCATGGACGGCCCCGAAGGCGCACGCGTCTTCGAGCGCATCGTCAACGGCCCGGCGCGGGCGCAGACCGTGATCTCGACCACCGACCTGGCCACGCGCCTGGGCCCGCTCGACAACGGCATGCTCGACCTGCTCGGCGACGAGGCGCCGGCGGCTGCCGCAGGCGCGGCCCATCCCCGGCCCGCGCTGCAGACCCCGTTCGTCGCGCCGCAGGGCGAGGTCGAGACGGCGCTCGCGGCGCTGTGGACCGAGCGCCTGGGCATTGCGCCCATCGGCGTGGACGACAACCTGTTCGAGCTCGGCGGCGATTCGCTCGTGGCCATCCAGCTGCTGTCTCGCGTGCGCAAGCGCTACGCGACCGAGCTGCACCCCAGCGAGTTCTTCAAGGCGCCGACCATCGCCGGCCTGGCCGCGCGGCTCGGCGTCGCCTCGACCACCAGCGCGCCGCAGCGCAGCGCGATGGAGATCACGCCCGTCGCGCGCGGCGGTGCGCTGCCGTTGTCGCCGATGCAGCGCCGCCTCTGGCTGGTCGACCGCCTCACCGACGCCGCCAACCGCAGTGGCCGTGCGGCCTACAACATGTCGGCCGGCCTCGCGCTGCATGGCGAGCTCGACATCGGCGCGCTGCGCGCCGCCATCGACGCGATCGTGGCGCGCCACGAGGTGCTGCGCACCGTGTTCACCGAGGACGACGACGGCGAGCCCATGGCCGTCGTGCGCTCCGGCGCGCCGCTCGACATTCCCGTCATCGCACTCGACGACGGCGCGCGCTACGGCCCCCTGTTCGACGAACTGGTGCGTGCACCGCTCGCGCTGGCCGAAGGCCCGCTCATCAAGGCCACCGTCGTGCGCATGGCCGCGCGCGAGCATGTGCTGGTGCTCGTGGTGCACCACATCGTGTTCGACGGCTGGTCGATCGCCGTGTTCGCACGCGAGCTGGCCGCGTTCTACGAGCGAGCGCGGCGCGGCCAGCCGCTGGCACTGGCACCGCTGCCCGTGCAGTACGCCGACTACGCCGCCTGGTATGCGCGCGCACTGGCCTCCGACGGCTTTGCGCCGAAGGCCGCGTTCTGGCGCGAGCGGCTGGCGGGTGCGCCGCAGGCCTCGGGCATCAAGCCCGACCATCAACGCCCCTCTGTGCCCACGCACGCCGGCGATTCGGTGCGGCTCACGCTGTCGCCCGCGCTGTCGCAGTCGCTGGCCGCGCTCGCGCGGGCGTCGGACACCTCGCTGTTCACGCTGCTGCTGTCGTCGTTCTTCCTGTTCTTCCACCAGGCTTCGGGCGCCGACGACATCGTCATCGGCACCGACGTCGCGGGCCGCGGCCACCCCGACCTCGAAGGGCTGCTCGGCTTCTTCGTCAACGTGGTGCCGCTGCGCTCGCGCCGCAGGAAGGGAACGACCGATTTCGCGCAATGGCTCGCCGCCACCAAGGCCGACACCCTGGCCGCGATGGACCACCAGGACGTGCCTTTCGACCGCATCGTCGAGCTGTCGGGCGTGCCGCGCGCACGCGACCGCAACCCGCTGGTGCAGGCGCTCTTCGTGCTCCAGAACACGCCCGAGATCCGGTTCGCCATCGAAGGCGCCGAGGTCGAGGTGCTGCCCCAGCAGATGAACGAATCCAAGTTCGACCTGGCGGTGTTCGCCAGCGAACACGACGGCGCGCTCACCGCCGAGTGGGTGTTCGCCACCGACCTCTACCGGCGGGAGACCGTCGAAACCTTCACCGCTTCGTGGCATGCGCTGCTGGAGCGGATCGTCGCCACACCCGGCCAGCCCCTCGACGCGCTGGCTCCCATGCCCTCGCAGGAATCCATCGCCATGACAAACGCTCCCAACGTCCGCCCGGCCTCGAAGCTGGACAAGCTCGGCAAACTTGGAAAGCTCGACGCCCTGGGCGCCGGCCGCGTCCCTGTGCGCGCCGCCGCGCGGCCCGCCGTGCAGACCTCGTTCCTGAAGCCCGGCGCCGAGTTCCCCATCGTGCTGCAGGCCACCAGCCCCGAGCTCGACACCGTCGCCTGGGCCAAGGGCCAGGCCGACTACATCGAGATGCTGGTCGCCAAGCACGGCGGCATCCTGTTCCGCGACTTCGGCCTGAAGACACCGCAGGACTTCGAAGCTTTTGCCGAAGCCATCGAGCCCGAGCTGTACGGCAGCTACGGCGACCTGCCGAAGAAGGAGGGCGGCAAGAAGACCTACCGCTCCACGCCGTACCCCGAGCGCCAGATGATCCTGTTCCACAACGAGAGCGCGCACCTGGACCGCTGGCCGCGCAAGCAGTGGTTCTTCTGCGAGCTGCCGTCGCCCGTGGGCGGCGCCACGCCCATCGTCGACTGCCGCGAGATGCTGCGCCGCCTGCCGGCCGACGTGGTGGCCGGTTTCGAGCGCAAGGGGCTGCAGTACGTGCGCACCTTCACGCCCGGCCTGGACGTGAGCTGGCAGGATTTCTACAAGACCGATCGCCGCGAGGACGTCGAGGCGCGCCTGGCCGCCGCCGGCATCGAATGGCGCTGGTTCGACGGCGACACGCTGCAGACGCGCACCCGCTGCCCCGCCGTGATCCGCCACCCGCTCACCGGCGAGCGCGTGTTCTTCAACCAGGTGCAGCTGCACCACGTCGCGTGCCTCGAGGCGCAGGTGCGCGAAGACCTGCTGGCCATGGGCGGCGTCGAGCGCCTGCCGCGCCACGTGACCTACGGCGACGGCTCGCCCATCGCGGACGAAACCATGGCCATCGTCGGCGAGGCCTACGAGGCCTGCGCCGTGCGCTTCGACTGGCGCCAGGGCGACGTCGTGATGCTCGACAACATGATCGCCGCTCATGCACGCGACCCCTTCGAGGGCCCGCGAAAGATCGTGGTGGCGATGGGCGCGATGTTCGACCGCGCCGCGCTCGACGACGGCGCGCGCGGCGCCGAGTCCCGCCTGGCCGACGAACAGGGCGCCTGAACGAAATGACGACCATGACCGACCACTTCGACGACACGACCTTCCCGCTGAGCCCCGAGCAACGCGCGGTGCCGGCCGACGCGCCGCGCCTTCTGCTGCGCGCCGACATCGAGGGCGGGCTCGACGCTGCGCGCCTGCGCGACGTGGTGGCGCGCGTGCTGGGCGCGCACGGCGCGCTGTGCAGCGCCATCCGTGCGGTGCCGGGCTATCGCGGCCTGCGCCAGCAGTACACCGAGGGGATGACGCCGCTGGCCTGGGCGGACACGGACCTGCGTGATGCGCCTGAAGCCGCACTGGCCGAATGGCTGGTGAACCTGCAGGCCGCGCCGCTGGACATCGCGCGTGGCGAGATGGTCCGTGCCGGGCTCGCACGCACCGGTGAGGCGCGCCACACGCTGGCGCTTTCCGTGCATGCCTGGGTCGGCGACCGGGGCAGCCTGCAGCACTTGTTCGACCAGATCGCCACGGCCTTCGCGGACGAACACGCCTTCGATGCCGCCGAGGTGTTCCCGTATGCACGCTTCGTGACCTGGCGCCAGGACCTGCTCGATGGCGAAGACGCCGCCGAGGGCCGCGCCTACTGGCAGCGTTACCTCGCGCAGGCGTCCTCGCTCACGCCGCCGCGCCTCGTCGGTCGGCAAGCTGCTGTCTCCCAGCAGGCTGCGCACGTGCGTGTTGACGAATCCGTCGACGCCACTTTCGCGAGTCGCATCGCCGCCTGCGCCGACACGCTGGGCGCGCAGCCCGACACGTTGTTGCAAGCCGTCTGGTGGCTGCTGCTCGCGCGCCTGGACGGCACCGGCCGTTTCGTCGCCGGCTGGCAGCACGACTGCCGCCGCGACTACCCGCCGATGCAGGGTGCGGTCGGCGTGTTCGACAAGGTGCTGCCGCTCATCGTCGAGACCGCGCCCGAGACACGCTTTGCCGACTGGTTCGACAACGTCGACGGCACGCTGGCCGCGCATGTCGAGGCGCAGGAGTACTGGGCCGTCGATGCACAGAGCATCGGCGCGCACCTCGCGGTCGGTTTCGCGTGCCACGAGCGGCCGCGTCGCCATGGCGTCGATCCGCAATGGCAACTGGCTGCGTTGCCGGGGCCGCTGTCGACTTTCGAACTCGCCTTGCAGATCGCATGGGATATTGATGGCGCCGCGCTGTCGGTGCATGCCGATGCGATGCGCCACAGCGAAGTGGCGGCGCAGCGCCTGCTGATGCAATACCTCTGCCTGCTGGACGCCATCGTCGAACGCCCCGACGCCGCGCTCCGCGCGTTGCCGCTGGTCGGTGCGCGCGAGCGCGAGCTGCTGCTGCAGTCGCAAGAGGCCGTGGCCGATGTCGGCACGCAGACCGTCACGCAGCGCATCGCCCACTGGGCCACCGAGACGCCCGAAGCGCCCGCACTCGAAGCGGGCGACCAGCGCCTGAACTACCGCGAACTCGACCAGCGCACCGCCCGCGTCGCCCACTGGCTGCAAGGGCAGGGCGTGGTGCCCGGCACCATCGTCGCGCTGAACCTGCCGCGCGCGCTCGACCTGCCGGTGGCGATCCTCTCTGTCTGGCGCGCGGGCGCCGCCTACCTGCCGCTCGACCCCGACTGGCCCGAGGCGCGCCGCGCGGCGGTGCTGGCCGATGCGAAGCCGGTATTCACCATCGACGCCGCATTGCCCGATGCGACCGCGCTGCCCGAAGCGCAAGCCGCATCGCACATCGCCGCACCGAGCGACCTCGCCTACGTGCTCTACACCTCCGGTTCCACCGGCACGCCCAAGGGCGTGGCCGTCGAGCAGGGCCAGCTGCAGAACTACGTGGCAGCCGCTTCGACCGCAATGCAGCTCGACACCTGCCGCCGCTGGGCGCTCACCAGCTCGGTCGCGGCCGACTTGGGCAACACCGCACTGTTCGGCGCGTTCCACAACGGCGCCTGCCTCGTCGTGGCGGCGCCGCACGAGGCAAAAGACGCCGAGGCCTTCGCGCGCTTCATGCGCACACACGCCATCGACGCACTGAAGATCGTGCCCTCGCACCTCGAGGCGCTGCTCGAAAGCGCCGCGCCCTGCCTGCCGCGCACGCTGGTGCTGGGCGGCGAGGCCGCGCCGCGCGCGCTGGTCGAGCGCATCGCGCGGCTGGCGCCGCAGTGCGCCATCTACAACCACTACGGGCCGACCGAGGCCACGGTCGGCGTCATGGTGCATGCTGCCGAACCCGGCGCGCCGGTGCCCGAGCAGCTGCCGCTGACGCGCGTGCTCGCGAACAACCGCGTGCGCGTGCTCGATGCGTCGCGCGGCCTCGTGCCGGCCGGTGGACTGGGCGAGGTCCACATCGGTGGTGCGCAGCTGTGCCGCGGCTACCTGAACCGCGCGAACGCTGATGTGTTCGTCGCGGACCCGTTCCGCGCCGGTGAGCGCCTCTATCGCACGGGCGACCTCGCGTGGGTGCTGCCCGAAGGCGGCCTGCGGCTTGCGGGGCGCGCCGACCACCAGGTGAAGGTCCACGGTTACCGCGTCGAGCCCGCCGAGGTCGAGGCGGCGCTGCTGGCGCGGCCCGGCGTGCGCCAGGCGGTGGTGCTGGCTGTGCCCGATGCGGCCGGTGCGACCACGCTCGCCGCCTTCTTCGTCGGCGACAGCGAGGCGGCCGACGGCCGCGCGCTGCGCGAGCAACTCGCCGCGGTGTTGCCGGCGCACATGGTGCCCGCGAGCTGCACAGCCGTGAGCGCCTTCGCGCGCTTGCCGAACGGCAAGATCGACCGGCTCGCGCTGGCGGCATCGGCGCTGGCCGAAGCACCGCAGCGCGTCATCGCGGCGCCGCGCGACGCGCTCGAAGCGCTGCTTGCCGACGGCATGGCCACGCTGCTGGGCAGCGGCCCGGTCGGCGTGGAAGACGACTTCTTCGAACTCGGCGGCCACTCGCTGCAGGTCATCAAGCTGGTGGCGCGCATCCGCAAGCTGCTGCAGGTCGAGGTGGCGGCCGGCGTGGTGTTCGACCACCCGACGCCCGCGGCGCTCGCCGCCGTGCTGCGCGAGGCCAGCGCCGATGCGGATGCGCTCGAACAGCTGGCGCAGACGCACCGGCAGCGCGACCTCGCCGACGAATCCGTGGGCGAGGTCGCATGAGCATCGCCATGGACGAGATCACCCGCACCGTGCATGACGGCCAGGCGGTGCCGCTGTCGTATGCCCAGGAACAGCTGTGCTTCCTGCAGAAGCTCGAGCCCGGGCTCACGGCCTACAACCTGCCGCGCGTGTTCCGGCTGACCGGCGCGCTCGACGCCGATGCGCTGGAACGCGCGTTCCAGGCGGTCGTTGCGCGCCACGCGATCCTGCGCACGCATTTCGTCGAGCACGACGGCGTGCCGATGCAGGTGGTGCAGGCCGAGGTGCCGTTCGCGCTGGAGCGCATCGACCTTTCGGGCCAGAGCACCGACGCGCAGCAGGCCGCTGTCGATTCGCTCGTGCGCCGCACCGCGACGCATGTGTTCGACCTGGGCCGCGCGCCCGCGCTGGTGGCCCGGCTCGCGAAGCTGGCCGACGACCGGCATGTGTTGGCCGTCTGCCTGCACCACATCGTCTCCGACGCCTGGTCGAACCCGATCCTGGCGCGCGACCTCGGCGCGGCCTACGCGCTGGCGCTGCGCAGCGAGGGCCCGGTGCAGCTGCCGCCGCTGCCCGTGCAGTACGCCGACTTTGCGGTGTGGCAGCGTGCCCGCGTGCAGGGCGGGGTGCTCGCGCCGCAGCTCGCGCACTGGAACCGCCACCTCGGCGACGAGGTGCCCTCGCTCGACTTGCCAACCGACCGCACGCGTCCCGCGCAACAGACCTTCGCCGGCACCGCACTCGGCTTCGAACTGCCGCCGGCCCTGGCGGCGGCGCTGCAGAAGTTCTGCCGCGCCGAACGCTGCACGCCGTTCGTCGTGCTGCTCGCGGCCTGGCAGGTGCTGCTGTCGCGCTGCAGCGGGCAGGACGACTTCGCCATCGGCGTGCCCAACGCGGGGCGCCACCGCGAGGAGGTGCAGGACCTGCTGGGCTTCTTCATCACCACGCAGGTGTTCCGCGCGCGTCTCGCGCCCCGGCGCACGCTGCGCGAGGTGTGCCGGCAGGTGCGCGCCGACGCGCTGGCCGCGCTCGACCATGCCGACCTGCCGTTCGAAGTGCTGCTGGCCAGCCGAAAGGACCGCCGCGATCCCGCGCGCAGCCCGCTGTTCCAGGCCATGTTCGGCGTGCAGATGGCCGGCGAGGCCGTCGCGCTCGACTTCGCGGGCGTGCGCGCCGAGCTGGAAGAGTTCGACGACGCGGGTGCCAAGTTCGACCTGTCGCTGGACTTCTACATCGACCCGCAAAGCGTGCGCGGGCGGCTCGAATACAACACCGACCTGTTCGACGCCACGACCGCGCAGCGCCTGGTGCGCGCCTACCAGCGCGTGCTGCAGGCGATGTCGGACGACCCCGACCGCGTGCTCGCGAACCTCGTGCTCACCGATGCGGACGACGAGGCGCGGCTGCGTGCGTGGAGCGAGAACCTGCCGCACCGCCCGTACACGCAGCCCGTGCACCAGAGGATCGAAGCGCAGGCGCGCGAGCGACCCGAGGCGGTCGCGCTGGTGTTCGGCGACACGGTGCTGCGCTATGGCGAACTCGACGCGCGCGCCAACGCGCTGGCCCACCGCCTGATCGGCCTCGGTGTACGGCCCGATAGGCCCGTAGGCATTGCTGCCGAGCGCAGCCTCGAGATGGTCGTGGGGCTGCTGGCGATCCTGAAGGCCGGTGGCGCCTATGTGCCCATCGACCCCGAGCTGCCGCGCGAGCGCATCGCCTACATGCTGGAAGACAGCGGGGTGACGCTGCTGCTCACGCAGTCGCACCTGCGCGAGGCGTTGCCGGTGGCGGCGCACGTGCAGTTGCTCGCGCTGGATGCGCTCGACCTGTCGGCCGAATCCACCGCCCGCCCGCAGGTCGCGCTGCATGGCGAGAACCTCGCGTACGTGATCTTCACCTCGGGCTCCACGGGCCGCCCCAAGGGCGCGGCCAACCGCCACAACGCGCTCTACAACCGCCTGGCCTGGATGCAGGACGCGTACGCGTTGAACGATGGCGACACCGTGCTGCAGAAGACGCCGTTCGGCTTCGACGTGTCGGTGTGGGAGTTCTTCTGGCCGCTGATGCAGGGCGCGCGCCTTGTCGTGGCCGCGCCTGGCGATCACCGCGAGCCGGCACGCCTGGTCGAGCTGATCCGCACGCACGGCGTGACCACGCTGCATTTCGTGCCCTCGATGCTGCAGGCCTTCCTGGCGCACGACGGCATCGAGGCCTGCACCAGCCTGCGGCGCATCGTCTGCAGCGGCGAGGCGCTGCCCGCCGAGGCGCAGGCGAAGGTGTTCGAGCGCCTGCCGGGCGCGGGGCTGTACAACCTCTACGGCCCGACCGAGGCGGCCATCGACGTGACGCACTGGACCTGCCGCGCCGACGGGCTGAACCACGTCGCCATCGGCCGCCCCATCGCGGGCTGCAAGACCTACGTGCTCGACGCGGGCCTGAACCCCGTGCCGCCGGGCGTGGGCGGCGAGCTGTACCTGGGTGGCATCGGCCTGGCGCGCGGCTACCTGCACCGGCTGGGCCTCACGGCCGAGCGCTTCGTCGCCGACCCGTTCAGCGACAGTGGCGAGCGCCTGTACCGCACGGGCGACCTCGTGCGCTGGCGCGACGACGGCCAGCTGGCCTACCTGGGCCGCATCGACCACCAGGTGAAGGTGCGGGGCTTTCGCATCGAGCTCGGCGAGATCGAGGCGCAGCTGCTGGCCCAGCCGCAGGTGCGCGAGGCCGTGGTGGTGGCCGACGAAGGCCCCGGCGGCACGCGGTTGGTCGGCTACGTGTCGCCGCAGCCCGGTGCGGCGGTGGACGCGGCCGTGCTCAAGGCGCGCCTGGCCGAGGTGCTGCCCGAGTACATGGTGCCAGCGCTGCTGTGCGTGCTGCCGGCCCTGCCGCTCAATGCCAACGGCAAGATCGACCGCAAGTCGCTGCCCAAGCCCGAGCGCGGTGGGGCGCAGACCTACGAAGCGCCCGAGGGCGAGATCGAACAGGCTCTGGCAACGATCTGGGCCGAGGTGCTCGGCCTTCCGCGCGTGGGTCGGCAGGACAACTTCTTCGAACTCGGCGGCGATTCGATCCTGAGCCTGCAGATCGTGTCGCGGCTGCGCACGGCGGGCTGGAAGCTCACGCCGCGCCAGATGTTCGAGCGCCAGACCGTCGCCGGGCAGGCGGCCGAGCCCGTGGGCGCGGCGGTGCAGGCCGAGCAGACCGCAGCCGAAGGCCAGGTGCCGCTGCTGCCGTTCCAGGCCGCGTTCTTCGAGGCCGACATGCCCGAGCGCCACCACTGGAACCAGTCGCTGCTGCTGCAAGGCCGCGAGCCGCTGGCGGTGCCCGCGCTCGAAGCTGCGCTGGCGGCCGTGGTGCAGCACCACGACGCCTTCCGCTTGCGCTTCCATCGCGCGGCCGATGGGCGTTGGCAACAGACCTACGAGGAACTGCCGGCGCGCTGGCGCGAGGAATGGCTCTGGGTGCGCGATGCAGCGAACCCGGCGCAGATCGCCGCGCTGTGCGACGAGGCGCAGCGCAGCCTCGACCTCGCGCACGGGCCGCTGCTGCGTCCGCTGGTCATCCGCCTGCCCGGCGGCGACTGGCGCCTGCTGCTGGCGGCGCACCACCTCGTGGTCGATGGCGTGTCGTGGCGCATCGTGCTCGACGACCTGGCCACCGCGTACGCGCAGTGCCGCGACGGCCAACCGGTCGCGCTGCCGCCGAAGAGTGCCAGCCTGCAAGCCTGGGCGCGTGCGCTGCAGGGCGAGGCCGCCGCGATGGACGGTGAACTCGCGCACTGGCAGGCCTTCGCCGACGTGCCGGTCGCGCTGCCCTGCGCGCGGCCCGACGGCGTGAATACGGTGGCACGCCGCGCCAGCATCGCATGGCAGCTCGACCGCGAGCGCACACAGGCGCTGCTCAAGGCGGCGCCGGCCGCCTACCGCACGCAGGTCAACGACCTGCTGCTCACCGCGCTGGGGCGCGCGCTGTGCGGCTGGAGCGGGCATGCGCAGCTCGCGATCCTGCTCGAAGGGCACGGCCGCGAAGACATCCTCCCCGCGCAGAAGGCGCTCGACCTGTCGCGCACCACGGGATGGTTCACCAGCCTGTTCCCCGTGCGGCTCGATCCACTGGGCGCGTGGGGCGACGCGATCAAGCGCGTGAAGGAAGACCTGCGCCGCGTGCCGCAACGCGGGCTCGGCCATGGCGTGCTGAGGCACCTGGGCACGGACGCACAGCAGCAGGCGCTGCGCGCGTTGCCGCGTCCGCAGCTGGTCTTCAACTACCTGGGGCAGGTCGATGGTGCGGCCGAGGCCGCGTGGTCGCTCGCGCCCGAAGACGCGGGCGAGCCGGTCGCGGCGAGCGCGCCGCTGCTGCACGAATTCAGCGTCAACGCGCAGGTGCGCGATGGTGCGCTGCAACTGACGGTGGACTTCAGCGCGGCGCGGCATGCGCAAGAGGACGTGCAGGGCTGGGTGAACCGCTTCGGCGACGAGCTCGAAGCGCTGATTGCGCACTGCACCTCGGGCGCTTGCGGCGTCACGCCGTCGGACTTCCCGCTGGCCGGGATCGACGCCGCGCAGCTCGACGCACTGCCGCTGCCCGTGGCACACCTCGAAGACCTCTATCCGCTGTCGCCGATGCAGTCCGGCATGCTGTTCCACAGCCTGGTCGATGCGCAGGGCGAGGCCTACATCAACCAGCTGTGCATGGACATCGACGGCCTCGATGCCGAGCGCTTCCGCGCCGCATGGCAGCGCGTACTGGCACGCCACGAGATCCTGCGCAGCGGCTTCCTGGCCGACGGTGCCACGCCGCTGCAATGGGTGGCGCGCAGCGCCGAGATGCCGTGGGTGGTGCAAGACCTGCGTGAGAGCGCCGATGTGCCAGGTGCACTGGCGCGGCTGGCCGCATCGCAGCGTGCGAGCGGCTTCGACCTCGCGCGCCCGCCGCTCATGCGCATCGCGCTGGCCCGCACGCAGGCGCAGCGCCATCACCTTGTGTGGACCTACCACCATCTGCTGCTCGACGGCTGGAGCGTGGCGCAGCTGCTGGCCGAGGTGCTGCGCAGCTACGCGGGGCAGGCCGGCGAGCCCGCACCCGGACGATTTCGCGACCACATCGCGTGGCTCGCGACGCGCGACGCGCAGGCTGGCGAGGCGCATTGGCGCAGTGTGCTGGCCGGCGTGGATGAACCGACGCGCCTGGCGACCGCGCTGGTGCCGCCGGTGGCACCACGCCCCGGCAAGGCCCGCCAACGTCTGGCCTTCGACACCGAAACCACGCGCAGCCTGCGCGAGGCCGCGCGCGCCGCGCACGTCACGCTCAACACCTTCGTGCAGGCCGCCTGGGCGCTGCTGCTGGGCCAGCGCACGCGCACCGGCGCCGTCGTGTTCGGCGCCACCGTCGCCGGCCGCAGCGCCGAGATGCCGGGTGCCGAGCGCATGCTGGGCCTGTTCATCAACACGTTGCCCGTGGTCGCGCGCCTGCGGCCCGGCCAGCCCGTGGGCGAATGGCTGCGCGAACTGCAGGCGGCGCAGGTCGCATCGCGCGAACACGAGCACACGCCGCTGCACGAGATCCAGGCCTGGGCCGGGCTGGGCGGGCAGGGGCTGTTCGACACGCTGGTGGTGTTCGAGAACTACCCGGTCGACGCGGCCTTGCGCGGCGACGCTGCGGCCGGCCTGAGCTTCGGCGCGGTGCATACGAAGGAAGAAACCTCGTACCCGCTCACGTTGATGGTGCACGACGATGCGGCGCTGCACATCGACCTCGTGCATGCGCTCGACGTGTGCGACGAGGTGCAGGCCGCGGCGTTCGTGGGTCAGTTGCGCGCGGCGCTGCTGGCGCTCGCCGGCGATGCGGCGCAGGCTGTGGGCCAGATGACGCTGGCCGATGCGGCCGAGCGCGAGCGGTTGTCGTCAT
The DNA here is from genome assembly GCF_058796495.1 of Variovorax sp. GW823-FHT04B03. Classification (NCBI taxonomy): domain Bacteria; kingdom Pseudomonadati; phylum Pseudomonadota; class Betaproteobacteria; order Burkholderiales; family Comamonadaceae; genus Variovorax; species Variovorax sp. GW823-FHT04B03. The sequence goes on along the minus strand of NZ_JBXAIT010000004.1, from coordinate 467,063 downwards.
GGTCGCGTGGTGCATTCGCACCGCAGGCGGTCGTGCCCGTCCACCACCTCATCGAACAACAGGCGAAGGCGAACCCCGACGCACTGGCGCTGGTCACGGCCGAGCATCGCCTCACCTACGCCGCACTCAACCGCCTCGCCAACCGCTGGGCGCACCGACTGATCGCGCAGGGCGTGCGGCCCGACATGCCGGTTGCAATCGCCGTCGATCGCTCGACCGAAACGGTCGTCGGCCTGCTCGCCGTGCTCAAGGCCGGCGGCGCCTATGTGCCGCTCGACCCGGCGTTCCCGCCCGAGCGGCTGGCCTACATGGTCGAGGACAGCGGCGCCTCGCTGCTGCTCACGCGCCGCGCGCTGATGCCCCGTTTGCCCGACGCAGCGAGCGTGCAGCGGCTGGCCTTCGACCTCGACGCGGCCGACGACGGCATGGCCGCCTGGCCCGACCACGACCCGGCGGTGCCGGTGCATGGCGAGCAGCTGGCCTATGTGCTCTACACCTCGGGCTCCACCGGCCGACCCAAGGGCGTGGCGATGCGCCACGACGCGGTGGCGCGCCTCATCGCGTGGCAGCTGCAACGCCTGCCGGGTGCGAGCCGCACGCTGCTGTTTGCGTCGCCGTGCTTCGACGTGGCGTTCCAGGAAATGGTCAGCGGGCTGGCCGGCGGCGGCTGCCTCGTGCAGACGACCGATGCGCAGCGGCTCGACCTCGACGCGCTGGAAGACCTGGCGCATCGCGAGGGCGTCGAACGCATGTTCCTGACTTTCTCGGTGCTGCAGCATTTCGCCGAGCAGTCGCTGGCCTCGGGTCGTCGGCTGCCGGCGCTGCGCCAGGTCATCACCGCGGGCGAGCAGCTCAAGCGCACGCCCGCGCTGGCCGAATGGCTGGCGCGCGAATCGCAGTGCCGGCTTATCAACCAGTACGGGCCGACCGAAACGCACGTGGTGAGCGAGTTCGTGCTCGACGGTGCAGGCCCTGACGACCTGCCGCCCATCGGCACGCCCGCATCGAGCGCGCGCTTGCTCGTGCTCGACGCCAATCTTCAGCCCGTGCCCGTCGGCGTGGCCGGTGAACTGTGCGTCGGCGCCGAGGTGCTGGCGCGCGGCTACCTGCACCGCGCCGGCCTGACGGCGCAGCGCTTCGTCGCCGATCCGTTCGATGGGCATGGCGGGCGGCTCTACCGCACCGGCGACCTCGTGCGCTGGCGTGGCGACGGCCAGCTCGAGTACCTCGGCCGGCTCGACCACCAGGTGAAGGTGCGGGGCTTCCGCATCGAACTCGGCGAGGTCGAGGCGCAGCTGCTCGCGCAGCCCGGCGTGCGACAAGCGCTGGTGCTGGCGCAGGAAGGACCGGGTGGCGCGCGGTTGGTGGCCTATGCGGCCGGCGCCGAAGGCCAGCCGCTGCGCCCCGCGGCGCTGCGTGCGGGGCTGGCGGCGGCGCTGCCCGACTACATGGTGCCGAGCGTCATCGTCGCGATGCCGCAGGGGCTGCCGCTGAACGCCAACGGCAAGGTCGACCGGCAGGCGCTGCCGCCGCCCGAAGCGGCGGAAGAGCGCGCCCACGTGCCGCCGCAGGGCGCCACCGAAGTCGCGCTGGCGGGTCTGTGGGCGCAGGTGCTGGGGCTGTCGCGCGTGGGGCGCGGCGACAACTTCTTCGAGCTCGGTGGGCATTCGCTCGCGGTGCTCAAGCTGCGCCAGCAGGTCAAGGCGCAGATGGGCATCGACCTGCCGCTGCAGCGCTACTTCGAACTGCCCGACCTGGCGGCGTGCGCGCAGGCGCTCGACGCGCAAGGGCCGGCGCAGGCGCAGCAGGCCGCGCAGGCCGAGAGCGACCTCGATCGCATGGATGCATTGTTGGAAAGTCTGGGGGGTTGAGTGAGCAGTAGCGAACGCAGTAGGGCCATCGCCCAACGGCTGGCGGGTTTGCCGCCGGCGCGGCAGAAGGAATTCATCGCCGCGTTGCGTGCGCAGGGCATCGACTTCGGTCGCCTGCCGATCGTGCCCGACCCGGCCGCCGTGCCCGGTGCGCCGCGGCCCGCCTCGTACGCGCAGGCGCGCCAGTGGTTCCTCTGGCAGATGGACCCCGAAAGCACCGCGCAGCACATCACGGCCGCGCTCACCCTGCACGGCGCGCTTGACCATGCGGCGCTGCGCGCGAGCCTGCAGGCGCTGGTGGCGCGGCACCCGTCGCTGCGCACGCGCTTCGGCGTGAGCGACGACGGCGTGCCGCAGCAGACCGTGTCGCCCGAGGCGGTGCTCGACCTGCGCGAAGCCGATCTGCGCGCCCACCCCGCGCAGGTGCGCGACGAGGCCGCGCGCCTCGTGCGCACGCCCTTCGACCTGGCGAACGGCCCGCTGCTGCGCGTGGGCCTGCTGCGCACCGGCGAAACCGCGCACCTGCTGGTGCTGGTGATGCATCACATCGTGTCCGACGGCTGGTCGATGCAGTTGCTGGTCGACGACTTCGGCGCGCTGTACCAGGCGCACCGTCAAGGGAACGACGCCGCCGTGCCGCCCGCGCCCGCCCTGCAGTACGCCGACTACGCGGCCTGGCAGCGCAATTGGCTCGAAGCGGGCGAGGGCGAACGCCAACTCGCCTACTGGACCGAACGCCTGGGCGGCGAGCAGCCGCTGCTGCAACTGCCCGCCGACCGTGCACGTCCGCCGCAGGGGCCGTACCTGGCCGCGCGCCACCGGCTCGACCTGCCGGGTGAGCTGGCACAGGCGCTGCGCCGCCGCGCGAGTGCCGAAGGTGCAACGCTCTTCATGGTGCTGCTGGCCGGCTTCCAGGCGCTGCTGCATCGCTACACGGGCCAGGGCGAGATCCGGCTCGGCGTGCCCGTGGCCAACCGCGACCGGCCCGAGACGGCCGGCATCCTCGGCCTGTTCGTCAACACGCAGGTGCTGCGCGCCGAGCTGGCCGGTCACACCACGCTGGCCGAGGCGCTGGCGCAGGCGCGCGAGGCGGCGCTGGGCGCGCAGGCGCACCAGGACCTGCCGTTCGAACAGCTGGTCGAGGCGCTGCAGCCCGAGCGCAGCCTGAGCCACCCGCCGCTGTTCCAGGTGATCTTCAACCACCGGCAGCAGGACCTGGGCGCGCTCGACCGGCTCGAAGGCCTGCGCATCGAACCTTGTGAACTCGACGAGCAGGCGGCGCCCTTCGAACTTGCGCTCGACACGCTGGAGCAGGCCGACGGAACGCTCGGCCTGAGCTTCACCTACGCCCGCGCGATCTTCGAGACCGCGACCATCGAGCGCATGGCCGCGCACTACGTCGCGGTGCTGCGCCAGCTGGCCGACGACCCGTCGCGCACGCTGCGCGAGGTGGCGCTGCTCGGTCCGCAGGAGCATGCCCAGCTGCGCGAATGGGGCGAGGGCCGGGACACCGACTGGGACGAGGTGCCCGTACACCGCCTTGTCGAGCGCCAGGCCGCGCTGCGGCCCGAGGCCACGGCGCTGATCGTCGATGGCGTGCCGATGCGCTTCCTAGACTTCGACCGGCGCGCCAACCGGCTCGCGCACGCACTCATCGCGCAGGGCGTGCAGCCCGAGGACCGCATCGGCCTCGCGGTGGAGCGTTCGCCCGAAATGGTGGTGGCGCTGCTCGGCGTGCTGAAGGCGGGCGCGGCCTATGTGCCGCTCGACCCCGACTACCCGCCCGAGCGGCTCGACTTCATGGCGACCGACAGCGGCGTGCGGCTGCTGCTCACGCAGGCGCGCGTGCGCGAACGGCTGGGTGCGTCGATGCAGGCGCTGCCCGCGCTGCTGCTCGACGGCGGCGTGCTCGACAGCGGGCCCGAAGACGCACCCGATGTCGCGGTGCATCCGGGGCACCTGGCCTACGTGATCTACACCTCGGGCTCCACCGGCCAGCCCAAGGGCGTGGCCGTGGCGCATGGCCCGTTGAGCATGCACATCCAGACCATCGGCCGCGCCTACGGCATGACGCCCGAAGACCGCGAGCTGCAGTTCGCGTCGATCAACTTCGACGGCGCGCACGAGCGCATCTGGACGCCGCTGGCCTTCGGCGCCACGCTGATGCCGCGCAGCCAGGAGCTGTGGACCGTGCACCGCAGCCGCGAGGAAATGCGGCGCCACGGCATCACGGTCGCCTGCTTCACGCCGGGCTACCTGCAGCAGATGGCCGACGAACTCGGCGAGGAAGGGCGCGTGCCCACGCTGCGCTCGTACACCGTGGGCGGCGAGGCCATGGGCCGCGTGGCCTGCGAGCGCGTGATGCAGACGCTGCAGCCGCCGCGCCTCATCAACGGCTACGGACCGACCGAGACGGTGATCACCCCGACCATCGCCAAAGCCTATGCGGGCACTACTTTCGACGCCGCCTACCTGCCCATCGGTGCGCCCGTGGGCGACCGCCGCGCCGTGGTGCTCGACACCGACATGAACCTGGTGCCGCCCGGCATGGCCGGCGAGCTGTACCTGGGCGGTTCGGGGCTGGCGCGCGGCTACCTGAACCGCGCGGGCCTGAGCGCCGAGCGCTTCGTGGCCGACCCCTTCGATGCGAAGGGCGGGCGCCTGTACCGCACCGGCGACCTCGTGCGCTGGCGCGCCGACGGGCAGCTCGAGTACCTGGGGCGGCTCGATCACCAGGTGAAGGTGCGGGGTTTCCGCATCGAGCTCGGCGAGGTCGAGGCGCGGCTGCGCGCGCAGCCCGGCGTGCGCGAGGCCGTGGTGGTTGCGCGCGAGCGTGCGGGCGGTGCGTTGCTGCTGGCCTACGTGTCGAGCCTCGACGCGCAACGCCAGGTCGATGCCTTCACGTTGCGCGACGGCCTGGCGCAGGTGCTGCCCGAGTACATGGTGCCGTCGGCGATCACCGTGCTCGCGGCGCTGCCGCTCAACGCCAACGGCAAGGTCGACCGCGCCGCGCTGCCCGAGCCGGTGTTCGCCGCTGCAGCCGACACCTGGGAAGCGCCGCAGGGTGCGGCCGAGGAGGTGATGGCGGCCGTGTGGGCCGAGGTGCTCGGTGCGCCGCGCGTGGGCCGCAACGACAACTTCTTCGAACTCGGCGGCCATTCGCTGCTGGCCATGCAACTGCTCGAGCGGCTGCGCCGGCAGGGCTTCGGTGCGCAGGTGCGCACGCTGTTCCAGAACCCGCGCTTCGCCGACTTCGCGCGCGCCACGCTGGAAGCCGGTGCCGCGCCGCGCCCGGCGCTGGTGGTGCCCGACAACGCGATCCCCGACGGCTGCACGCGGCTCACGCCGCAGATGCTGCCGCTGGTGACGCTCGACGACGCGCAGCTGCGCCGCATCGAGGCCGCTGTGCCCGGCGGCGCGGCCAACATCCAGGACATCTACCCGCTCGCGCCGCTGCAGGAAGGCCTGCTGTTCCATCACCTGATGCAGGCCGAGGGCGACGTCTATGTGCAGTCGCTGCAGATGCGCTTCGACAGCGAGGCCCGGCTCCATGCGTTCATGGACTGCCTGAACCGCGTCATCGCGCGCCACGACATGCTGCGCACGGCGGTGCTGTGGGAAGGGCTGGCGGAGCCGGTGCAGGTGGTGCACCGCCATGCACCCGCCGAGATCGAATGGCTGGCTATCGACGCCGCCGCGGGCGATGTCGCCGCGCAACTCGAAGCCCATGTGCGCCCCGGCCACTACCGCCTCGACGTGCGCCGCGCGCCCATGCTGCGCGCCATCGCCGCGCACGATGCGGCGGGCGGCGGCTGGCTGTTGCAGCTGCCGAGCCATCACCTGGCGCTCGACCATGTGTCGCGCGACCTGCTGGTCGAGGAGATCACGCTGCTGCTGCAGGGCCGCGCCGACGCGCTGCCCCCACCCGTACCGTTCCGCAGCTTCGTCGCGCAGGCGCGGCTCGGCGCCGACGTGGCCGAGCAGGAGACTTTCTTTCGCCGCATGCTCGGCGACGTGCGCGAACCGACCGCGCCCTTCGACCTGTTCGATGCGCGCGGCGACGGCACGGCCGTGGAAGAAGCGCACCTCGAACTCGACGCGGCGCTGGCGCAGGCCGTGCGCACGCAGGCGCAGCGCAGCGGCGTGAGCGCGGCCACGCTGTTCCACCTGGCATGGGCGCTGGTGCTGGCCAAGACCACGGGCAAGGACGACGTGGTGTTCGGCACCGTGCTGTTCGGCCGGCTCGCAGGCGGCGAGGGCGCAGGGCGTGCGCTCGGCATGATGATCAACACGCTGCCGCTGCGCGTGACGCTGGGCCGCAGCCATGCGCTGGCCTGCGTGCGCCAGACGCACGCCGCGCTGGCCGGCCTGCTGCACCACGAGCACGCGAGCCTGTCGCTCGCGCAACGCTGCAGCGCAGTGCCCAAGGGCACGCCGCTGTTCTCGACGCTGCTGAACTACCGCTATGTGGCGCAGGCGCCCGAGGCGGATGCCGGTGCCGGCGGCTGGGAAGGCATCGAGACGCTCGGCGCGCAGGAGCGTTCTAACTACGCCTTCGCGTTGTCGGTGAACGAACGCGCCGACGGCTTCGCGCTGACCGCGCAGGTTGATGCGGCGGTGGGCGCCGCGCGCGTGTGCCAGTACATGCACGATGCGGTGCGCCGCGTGGCCGACGACCTCGCGCACGCGGCCACGCACCCGGTCGCGGCCTTCGACCTGTACACCGCCGACGAGGCACAGCGCCTGCAGGCCTGGGGCGAGAACACGCCGGCCTACCAGGACACCGCACCGGTGCATGTGCTGGTGGCACGCCAGGCCGCACTGCGGCCCGAGGCCACCGCGCTGATCTTCGGCGACCACACGCTGAGCTACGCCGCGCTGGAGGCGCGCGCCAACCGGCTGGCGCACCACCTCGTGCGCGCGGGCGTGCGGCCCGAAGTGCGCGTGGGCCTCGCGGTGCGGCGTTCGGCCGACATGGTCGTGGCGCTGCTGGCGATCCTGAAAGCGGGTGGTGCCTACGTGCCGCTCGACCCGGCGTACCCGCCGCAGCGGCTGGCCTACATGGTGGAAGACAGTGGCGTTGCGCTGCTGCTGGCCGACGACGCCGTGGTGCTGGACCGCATCGGCATGCCCGGTGTGAAGGCCCTGACGCTCGACACGCTCGATCTGTCGAACGGCCCGTCGCACGACCCCGGCGTGGCGGTGCACCGCGACCACCTGGCCTACGTGATCTACACCTCGGGCTCGACCGGAAAGCCCAAGGGCGTGGCCGTGGCACACGGGCCGCTGGCCATGCATGTGCAGTCCATCGGCGAGGCCTACGGCATGACGCCGGACGACCGCGAGCTGCAGTTCGCGTCGATCAACTTCGACGGCGCGCACGAGCGCACCTGGGTGCCGCTGGCCTTCGGCGCGGCGCTGATGCCGCGCGACGAAGAGGTCTGGCCGGTGGAGCGCACCTGCGCCGAAATTGCCCGCCACGGCATCACGATTGCCTGCTTCACGCCCGGCTACCTGCACCAGATGGCCGAGCTGATGGGCGAGGCCGCGAGCCGGCTGCCGATTCGTTCCTACACCGTGGGCGGCGAGGCGATGCCGCGCACCAGCTTCGCGCTGGTGCAGTCGGTGCTGAAGCCGCCGCGCATCGTCAACGGCTACGGGCCGACCGAGACGGTGATCACGCCGATGATCGCCAAGGCCGCGCCGGGCGAGGGTTTCGACGCGGCCTACATGCCTATCGGCCGCCTCGTGGGCGACCGCACGGCCTATGTGCTCGACGGCGCCATGAACCAGGTGCCGCCCGGCGTGGCCGGCGAGTTGTACCTCGGCGGCGACGGCCTGGCGCGCGGCTACCTGCAGCGTGCGGGCCTGAGCGCGGAACGCTTCGTGGCCGACCCCTTCGGCGCGCCGGGCGGCCGGCTCTACCGCACGGGCGACCTCGTGCGCTGGGAGGCCGACGGGCAGATGGCCTACCTGGGGCGCATCGACCACCAGGTGAAGATCCGCGGCTTTCGCATCGAACTCGGAGAGATCGAGGCGCAGCTGCTGGCGCTGCCGCAGGTGCGCGAGGCCGTGGTCGTCGCCAGCCAGGGCGCGGGCGGCGCGCGGCTGGTGGCGTATGTGTCGCCGCTGGCGGGCGAGCGCATCGAGCCGGCGCAGCTGCGTGCCAGCCTCGCGGCGCTGCTGCCCGAGCACATGGTGCCGGCCGCCATCGTCGTGCTCGACACGCTGCCGCTCAACATGAGCGGCAAGGTCGATCGCCATGCGCTGCCGGCGCCGGTGTTCGCCGGCGGCGACGGCTACGACGCGCCGCGCGGCAGCGCCGAGCAGGCGCTCGCGCGCATCTGGTCCGAGGTGCTGGGCGTGGCACGTGTGGGCCGCGACGACAACTTCTTCGAACTCGGCGGCGATTCGCTGCTGAGCCTGAAGGTGATGGCGCAGGCACGGCGCCTGGGCCTGCCGGCGCTCGATCTGAAGCTGCACGACTTCCTGCGCGCGCCGACCATCGCGGGGCTGCTGGGCGGGCGTGCCGAGGCGCCGTCGCTGGTGGCCCTGAACGCCGTGGTGCCCGGTGCGCCGCCGCTGTTCTGCATGCACGCCGCCCTGGGCACGGTGTACGACTACGCGCCGCTGGCGCGCCGCCTGCAGGGCGTGCGCACCGTGTACGGCCTGCCGTGCCGCATGCTCGCCGATCCCGCGCACCGCGACGTGTCGCTGGCGCGCATGGCCGACGACTACGCCCGCATGCTCCGTGGCGTGCAGCCGCAGGGGCCGTACCACCTGCTGGGCTGGTCGCTCGGCGGCGCGCTCGCGGCGGCGGTGGCCGCGCGGCTCGAGGGCGAAGGGCAGGCGGTGGCGTTCCTCGGCCTGGTCGATCCCTACGTGCCCGAGCCCGACGCGCCCCTGCAGACGGTGGACGACGACGGCCGCCGCGACTTCGCCGATTTCATCGCCTCGGCCTGGCCGGCGGCGCGCCTGGACGGACTGCTGGACATCGACGACTTCGTCAGCGATGAAGCCACGGTGGCCGCGCTGCTCACCCAGGCGCGTGCGAAAGCGCAGGCCCGTGGCGATGCGCTGGAGATGCCGGCGCACGCGAACCTGCCCGACGACGAGCTGGCGCGCATCTTCCTCGTGAGCCAGCAGCTGAAGGCGATCGAGACCGAGGCGCTCGTGCCGCTGCGTTGCCGCGCCGAGTGCTGGTGGATCGCACGGCGCCCGGCGGCGGACCGCGCCGCGCTCGCGTTGCAGCTGGGGCGGCCGGACCTCACGAGCGCCGCGGCGCTCGACGAGGACCACCACGCGATCCTGCGCAGCCCGGTGTTGTTGACGCAACTGGGCGAGCGACTGGGCGAGGCCGAAGCCCTCGCGGCCTGACGCCCGGGCATAAAAAAACGCACGACCCGGCAGCCGGGTCGTGCGTCAAGGGCACCCTTCTGCCGGTGCCGCCCTATTTCATTTCGCTGGTGTCAGAGCTTGTAGCTGAGCTTCAGCCAGGCGTTGCGCGGGTTGCCCTGCGTGTAGCCGTTGTAGGCGCCCAGGCCGTTGTAGTAGCGCTTGTCGCCCAGGTTCTCGATGTGCAGCGAGGCGCTCAGGCGGTTGTTGATGTCGTAGCGCGCCATCAGGCCGAACAGCGTCAGGCCGCCTTGCGAGGCGCGGCCGAGTTCGTTGAACTCGTCGTAGTAGATGCCGCTCTGGTAGCTCACGCTGCCGCCGACGGTGAGCTTGCTCCACTCACCCGGCAGGCGGTAGCTGGTGGCCACGCGGAACAGGCGGCGCGGGTACTGCGGGTTCAGCAGCACGCCGTCGGCGTCGCGCTTGGCGTGGTAGGTGTAGCCCGCGAGCATCTGCAGGCCCGGCAGCACTTCGCCGGCGGCGGTGAGCTCGAAGCCCTTGCTCTTGGCGCCCTGCACCGCGCGGTACGGAATGCCGCCGTCGGGCAGCAGCGAGCCGGCGCCGGTGTCGATCACGGCCAGGTTGGTCTCGCGCGTCTTGAAGATCGCGGCGCTGGTGTTGAGCTTGCCGCCGAAGTGCTCGCCCTTCAGGCCCAGCTCGATGTTCTTGCCGCGCTGCGGTGCGATGAGCGAGTTGTTGCGGTCGCGCACCGTGTTGGGCTGGAAGATGTCGGTGTAGCTGCCGTACAGCGAGAGTTCCTTGCTCACGTCGAACACCACGCCCAGGTAGGGCGTGACCACGCCGTTCTCGCGCATCGAACTCACGCCGGTGCGCCGCCAGGTGGTCCAGTCGAGCGTGGACGCGTCGGACTTGTACCAGGTGCCGCGCGCGCCGACGATGAGCGACAGCGGCTCGGCCAGCTTCAGGCGGGTCGAGGCGTAGATGGCTTTCTCGGTGGTGTTCAGCGGCGCCGTGTACAGCGGGTACGAGAAGGAGGTCGGCTCGGGGAAGCTCTGCAGCTGGTAGAAGTTCAGCGGCCGGCGGTCGATCATGCGCGGCACGGCGCCGCGCGTGTAGACCGTGGCGTCGTAGGTGTTGTAGCTCATGCCCACCACGGCCTCGTGCGTCTGGCCGAAAGCCTCGAACGGGCCCTTCAGGTGCACGTCGAGGGCCTTGTTGGCACCTTCGGCGGGGTTCTCGCGGATGTCGATGGTGGAGGCGCCGGTGCGCGCGTTGATCGCGCGGTAGATGCTCAGGTCGCCCGAGGCGCGCTCGCGCTTGCTCTTGAGGTAGCTGGCGTCCACCTTGAGCTGCCAGCCCGCGCCCAGGCGCTGGTCGAGGTTGGCGAACAGCTTGTCGGAGTACATGTCCCAGTAGCTCCACGGCGCGCTGGAGTTGAACGAGCGCGGCAGGTTGGTGCGCTGGCCGTTGCTGAAGAACAGCGGGCTCTGGCCGTAGTTGGCGCCGTCGATGGCGGTCTTCTGGTGCTCGAAGCCCACCGACAGGCGCGAGCCCGCCGCGAGGTCGACTTCGAGAATGCCGTACAGCGCGTCCTCGCTGCGCTTCTTGTTCTCGATGAAGCTCTTGCCGTCGGTGCGCGAGGCCATGAAGCGGCCGCGCACGGTGCCGTCGGCGTTGAGGGGGCCGCCCACGTCGATCTCCGCGTTGTAGCGGCTCCAGCTGCCGATGCCGCCCGAGATGTGGCCGGCGAATTCGGAGGTCGGGCGCTTGCGCACGAGGTTGATGGCGCCGCCAGGCGAGCCCACGCCGTTGAGCAGGCCAGCCGCGCCGCGGATCACTTCGACGCGGTCGTAGAAGGCGGTGCTGATCATGCTCGACTCGCCGGCCACGCTGTTGAAGCCCAGCGTGGGCACGCCGTCGATCATGGTGCTCAGGGCGAAGCCGCGCGAGGAGAAGGTCACGCGCTCGTCGTTGCGGTCGGCCACGATGCCGGGCGTCTGGCGCAGCACGTCTTCGAGGGTGACGAGGTTCTGGTCGTCGATTTGCTGGCGGCCGATGACGCTGACCGACTGCGGCGTCTCGCGCAGCGACAGGTCCATGCGCGTGGCACCGGCGGCGGCGCGCGTGGTGTACGAGCCCGTGCCTTCGGTGGTGCCGTCGGTGGTGGCCTGCGCGGCCACGGTCACGGCCGGCAGCGTGGATGCGCCGGCCGTGCTCTGGCGCTGGATGGTGACGCGCGTGGGGCCGTTGCGCACCGCCACGAGGCCGCTGCTGGCCAGCAGGCGGTCGAGCGCCTGCTGGAAGCTCAGGCGGCCCGACACCGCCGGTGCGGCCAGGCCCGAGACCACGTCACCGGCGGCGAGCACCTGGACGCCGGTCTGGCGCGACAGCTCGTTGAGCGCGGCGCCCAGCGGCTGGGCGGGCACGTTGATGTCGCGCGCTGGCGCGGCGGCCTGGTCGGCGCCCTGGGCGGCGGCAAGGCCGCTCCAGCTGGCAAGGGCGGTTCCGAAGGCGGCGGCAAGCGCGGCGCTCAGGAGTCGGTGGCGAGGCGAGAAACGCATGGGTGAAGGCTCCAGACAAATAAATCGGTGCGGCATGAAAACGGGGGCGCGCCGCAGCCGTCGATCGGATGCGGGGTGCTTCTGGATGTAAGACGTTTGAACTCGAAAAAGAGAGACAGGCCTGTGACAAGGCATCGGCCGCCGCGTCGATGCGGGCCGAAAACGAGCGGGAAAAGGGAGCGGCGCGCCGGCGGGCGCACCCGGGTCAGCGCGCCTGCAGGCGCACGCTGCCGTCGGGCCGGGCCACCGCCACCAGCGGCAGGATGGCCGGCAGCGCGTCGAGCAGGCCGGCCGAGTCGTTGGTGCGAAAGCGCCCCGAGAGCCGCATCGCGTCGATGCGGGCGTCGGCGCCGACGATGGGCGCGCTGCGGTAGCTGTTGACCGCGGCCAGCGCGTCGCCCAGCGGCGTGTTGTCGAACACCAGCCAGCCGTCGCGCCAGGCCGAGAGGGCGGCGGTGTCGGCCTGGCGCACCGGGTCGGCGTGGCCGTCGCGCACCTCGAGCATGTCGCCGGCGCGCAGGTCGACCACTTCGCCGCTGCGTTCGGTGCCGGCCTGGCGCAGCACCTGCACGCGCACATGGCCGTGCTCGACGCCCACGGTGATCGGGCCGCCGCGGTCGCGCACGGTGAAGGCGGTGCCGACGACTTCGATGATCGCCTCGCGCGTGCGCACCACGAAGGGCCGCTCGGCGTCGGGCGCCACGTCGAAGCGGACCTCGCCGCGTGCCATGTCGATCATGCGGCGGCGGCGGTAGAGCGTGACGTCGACGGCGCTCTGGGGCGCCAGGTCGAGGCGGCTGCCGGCCGAGGCATCGGCGGCATCGGCCAGCGTGACCTTGAGCATCCGCGCGTTCGGTGTGCGGTACGTCGCCTGGAACACGGGCTGCTGCCAGTACCACTGCACGCCGCGCCCCGCGACCACGCCGGCGCCGAGCAGCCCGGCGACCGACAGCAGCATCTTGCGGCGCGAGGGGTTGCGTGGGGCCGGTGCGGGCACGGGTTCGTCGAAGTGCGCGCGCAGATCGTCGGCCATGCCGCCCAGCGCGTTCCAGCGCTCGCGCGCCTCGCGCACGGCGGCGGCGTGTTCGGGCGAGCGGGTGCGCCACTGGTCGAGCGCGAGCCGGGCGCTGTTGGCGGCCGGGCTCGGCGGCGCGATCTCGTCCTCGACGATGAGCGCGAGCGCGCGTTCGATCAGCCGTTCACGCGGAACGACCGCTGTGGCCGCACGGCTCATGAAAAGTCTTCGGCCAGTGCGGTGTCGAAACCGGCGTGGCTGTTCACCGCCTGCGGCTCGATCAGTTCATGGCGCAGCTCGGCGAACACGCGCGAGCAGTCGATGGTGGCGCGCAGCAGGTGCTTGGCGACCGCCATCTCGGTGATGCCCAGGCGCTGCGCGATCTCGGCGCGCGAATGGCCGTAGGCGCGGAACAGCAGGAACACCTCGCGCCGGCGCGGCGGCAGCTGTTCCATGGTTTCCACCACGCGGCGCAGCACGCGGTGCTGGGCCACGACGTATTCGGACGAGGGAGCCGTAAGGTGCGTGCCCACGACGGCATGCGAGACGGCCCACTCCTGCGCGACCTTGCGGTGGCGCGCTTCGTCGATGCACAGGTTGCGCGCCACGCGGAACAGCAGGGCGCGCGGCGACTCGATGGCGGCGCCGTCACGCAGGCCGAGGGTGTGCGTGTACACGCGCTCGAAGCTGGACTGCGCGATGTCGGCCGCATGGTGCGGATCGCGCAGGTCGCGCGTGAGCTGCCGGCGCAAGTCCGCGTAGTGAGACACAAGTTCCTGGACGAGGTCGCGCATCCGGTCGCCTTCTCGCAAGCATCGACAAAGGACCCCTGGGCCGATGGCTGGTGCGCGCCGGTGAAGAGGAGGCGAGGGCGCTGGCTTCGGTGACCCCGGGGATGGGGTGAATAAGAACTATTCTTATTGAGTGTAGCACCGAAGCCTTGCGTTTCCGTGGCTAGACCACGGGCGCAGCGTGGGCGGGGCGCTCCGCGGCGGGGGCCTGCGGCGCCTGCGCGGTGTGCCGCGGCGTGGCGTTCAGCAGCGCCTGGCCGATCTCGTCGGAGCGGATGGCGGTGACCGACAGCAGCGTGTCGCTCAGGCCATGGCTGGTCTCGCAGGCGCCCTGCAGGAAGATGCCCGGGCGCAGCGCCGGCGTGCCCTGCACGCGGTAGTCGCGGTCGACCGAAAAATCGCCCAGGTAGGGCGCCAGCGGCGCCAGCAGCGTGCGGTGCGCGTCGCGCGCGTAGCCGGTGGCGAGCACCACGGCGTCGTAGGCCTTGTCGTGGCGCGCGCCGGTGTTCAGGTCGTGCAGCGACAGGTGGATGCCGTCCTGCGCGGCCCGCACGGCCGACACCTCGTGCCGCCGCAGGAAGCTGTGGCGCGTCGAGCCGGCCACGCGCTGGCGGTAGAACACGTTGAAGATCTGCTGGATCAGCTCCAGGTCGGGCGCGGCGTAGTTGGTGTGCCAGAACTCCTCGAGCAGCTCGGCGCGCTCGTTCACCGAGCGGTTGAACACGAAGTCGGTGAAGTCGGTGTTGAAGATCTCGTTCACGAACGGGCTGTCGTCCGAGGGCTTGATGGAGCGCGCCCGCATGATCAGGTCGACCTGCGGCTTGGCCGGGTGCGACTGCAGGTCCATGAAGATCTCGGCCGCGCTCTGGCCCGCGCCCACGATGGCGATGCGGTCGGCGCCGGGATGGCGGGCAATGGCCTCCAGGTAGGTGCTCGAATGGAACACGCGGCCGTCGTCGCGCAGGGGCTGGAAGCGCGCCGGGATGTTCGCCACGCCGCCTACGCTCACCACCAGGTTGCGCGCCAGGCGCTCCCGCACCGCGCCGTTGGCGTCGCGCGAGCGCACGCGCAGCAGCGAGACCTCGTTGCCCTTCATCTCGGGCACCACCTCGAACACGGCCTCGCCGTAGGCGCAGCGGTCCTCGAACTGCGCCGCGGCCCAGCCCAGGTAGTCGTTGAACTCGTGGCGGCTCGGGAAGAAGGTCTTGAGGTTGATGAAGTCCTGCAGGCGCTGCTTTTCGTGCAGGTAGTTCAGGAAGGTGAAGCGGCTCGACGGATTGCGCAGCGTGGCCAGGTCCTTCAGGAACGAGATCTGCATGTGCGCGTTGTCCAGCAGCATGTTGCGGTGCCAGACGAAGCCCGGCTGCTTCTCGATGAACAGCGCATCGACGAAGTGGCCCTTCTGGCGCTTCTCGTCGAGCGCGATGGCCAGTGCGATGTTGGACGGGCCGAAGCCGACGCCGATCAGGTCATGGATTTGCATGGATGTCCTCCAGGGATGGCTCGTGTCGACGAGCCGGGGCCGGCGAAGCGGCGGTGGGGTCGGCGCGCGGAATCCACAGCGCCTCGCCGAAGAAACGCTCGCGCCACAGCACGCCCAGCAGGGCGCGCTTGTGCGGAAAGTCGAACTCCTTCACATGGGCGTAGCCGCAGCGGCCCAGGCTCCGGATCATTTTTTCGTTGTCGGCGCGCGGCTCGATCACCAGGCGCTGCGTGCGCGGGTCGTCCAGGAACAGGTAGTGCGACACCGACGGCATCCAGGCGGTGAGAAAGGGCTTGCCGCGAAAGCGCGCCTCGCCCACCAGCGC
Source organism: Variovorax sp. GW823-FHT04B03 (assembly GCF_058796495.1). Taxonomy (NCBI): domain Bacteria; kingdom Pseudomonadati; phylum Pseudomonadota; class Betaproteobacteria; order Burkholderiales; family Comamonadaceae; genus Variovorax; species Variovorax sp. GW823-FHT04B03. Next base: position 451,661 of record NZ_JBXAIT010000004.1, on the reverse strand, counting down.
ATGCCAGCCGCGGTCGTGGTCGGCCGCGTCGTAGAACGGTGCGATGCGGTCTTCCCTGGCCCAGTAGGCCTCGAAGTAGCCGAAGGCCTCGCCATCGAAGCGGCCGACGAGGCCGGTCACGCGCGGGTCGGCCGCGATGCCTTCCAGGTACTGGCGGTGGCGCGCGAGGTCGCCTTCCTCTTCCCAGAAATGGGCGACCACGGGATCGTTCATCCAGCGATGGAAAGCAGGCAGGTCGCGTTCGATGTCGACCGTGTCGAGCGTGAGCGTCTTACCCAGCCACGGGATGTGGCGGCGGTACACCGTGCCCTGCGGCTTGGCGGGGCGCAGCGGATGGCGCTTGCCCTGCGTGACGACGAAGCGCTGCGCGAAGGGCTCGCGCGGCTGCGGCAGCCAGGCGCGCGGCCATTGCCAGAAGGCTTCGCGCGCGACCGTGGGCAGCGCGCCCTCGGCCGGCGTGACGATGCCCGCGTCCACGAGTCGCGTGCCGCTCGGCAATGGCGATTGCAGCGCCAAGTGGCGCGCGGCCGGGTGGCGCTGGAAGGCCGCCTCGATCGCCGCCAGCAGGTGCGCTTCGTCAGGCTCGCCCGCGCACGCGCCCAGCCATTCGAGGCGCGGCGTGCCGGGCTGCGCGCGCAGGGCCCAGGTGCTGCCGTGGCGGTCGCCGTCGTGCGGCGTCACCTTGAGCACGGTGCCTTCCAGCCGGACGTCCAGCACCCGGCCTTCGGGATGCGCGTGAAAGCGCCATGCAGTGTCGTGGGCGGTCAAAAGCAAAACCTCCGGGGTGTGGTCGATGTGTGGGATGCAGAAGGAAGACGCGGGCTGCGGCCGGATGTTTAGTCGGCGGTGCTTGCGCAGCGCTCCCGCTCGAACTCGGGCGAGAGTGGGCACGCGCCGCAGTAGCCCAGCCGCGGCACGAGGTAGTAGAGGCAGCACTGGCGGTGCAGCGCGACCGGCGGCGCGCTGCGATCGGCCACGCGCACGCCGCGGCGCGCGGGCATGCACATCGGGTTGTCGCGCGCCTGGCCGCACGGTTGCGGCCAGGTCGGGCGGTGCAGCAGGTGGTCGAGGTCGGCGGCCACGGCGGGCGCCTGGCCGCTCATGCGCAGGCCTTCTTCCAGCACCGGCTCGAGGTAGCGCGCGGCGTTGCCCCACAGGATCTTGGGCGCCAGCCGCGTGAGCTGCGTCAGCAGCGCGAACAGGGGCGCGAGGTGCGTCCACAGCAGCACGTCGTAGCGCGCCGCCGTGTCGGTGTCGGGGCGCGGCGTGCCCAGGTCGGTGATGTGGAAGCACTCCGGGTCGCCGTCTGCATCATCGAGGCTGACCCAGACCTGCTCGGGCGTGACCGGAAAGCCGTGCTGCAGCAGGCTCGCCGCGGCGGCCACGGGCGGCAGCAGCGCGTGAAGGTAGTTCATGCTCCAGGCGGACGCGACCGCGCGCAGGTCGCGCTCCGGCATGTTCAGCATGCGCGCCTTCAGGCGCAGCAGCGCCAGCAGGCGCGGCGGGTCGGCCAGCAGATCGGCCACGCGCACGGCGTCGGGCGGCGGGCGCGGGGCGCAGGCCAGCGTTTCGCCGTAGGGCGCCCACTCGCCCTGGAAGATCGGCGCGAGCAGCGGGATCACGGGGCGGGGCCGAAGGTGGCGTGAAGAAGAAGGCGCACAGGCATGCAGCAGAAGACGCGCCGGCGGGCCGGAAATTTAGTCCGCGCAGGCCCCGCGCCTAAACAGCCTGCCCCACGGAGCGTCTACTCACTCATCGACAGCAGTGCAGGCGTGCGAATCCCCATGAGCTTCCCGAGACACCGTCCCTCCGATCCGGCCTTCAGCATGGCCTGGCGGCTCTTTCGCGAGCTGCACGACGCACCGTCGCCCGAGCGCGCCGAGCAGCTCGTGGCCTGGCTCGGCCAGGACCCGAGCCACGTGCGCGCGCTCGACGAGGCCCTGACGCTGTGGGCGCTGGCCGGCGCCTCGGTGGTGGAGGCTGCGCGCGAGGCGGGGGCGCAGCCGCTGCTGCAATAGGCGCTGCGCCTTCCTGCTAAACAAGCAGGCCCGCCGAACGTCATTGCAGGGAGCCCGTCTCCCTTTGCAACGAACCGTCCGCCGCATGAACCTCACACCCGCCAGCGCCCCCGCGTCCGAACTCGTCCGGCTGTTGCGGCCCTACTTCCCGTGGATCGCGCTGTCGACCGTGACCGGCATCGGCGCGGGCATCGCGACCGTCGCGCTGCTGGCGACCATCAACCAGGTGCTGCATCGCCCCGGCGGCCTGGCCGGCGGGCTGCTGCTGACCTTCATCGGCCTGTGCGTGGTGGCGCTGGTCGGGCGCGCCACCTCCGACATGTCGAACAACGTGGTCGGCCAGCGGCTCGTGGCGCAAGTGCGCAAGAGCCTGGCGCTGAAGATCCTCGCGGCGCCGATCGATGCGCTCGAGCGTTACCGCATGCACCGCCTGATGCCCGTGCTCACGCAGGACGTCGACATGATCAGCGACGTGGCCTTCATGATGGCCTCGACCATGATCGCGCTGGCCGTTTCCCTTGGTTGCCTGGGTTACCTGGCGTGGCTTTCGCCGCCGCTGTTCGGCCTGTTGCTGGGGGCGCTGCTCGTGGGCATCACCGTGCAGAGCCTGGCGCATGCGCGCGGCATCTCGGGCTTCTTCAAGGCGCGCGAGCAGGAAGAGGCGCTGCACAAGGCCTACCGCGGTATCAGCGAAGGCGCGAAGGAGCTGCGCATGCACCGCGCGCGCCGCGCCAAGGTGTACGAGCAGCAGGTGGCGCACACGGTCGAGCGCATCCACGACATCAACCGCCGCGCCATCAACATCTTCGTGCTGGCCTCGTCCTTCGGCTCGGCGCTGTTCTTTCTGCTGATTGCACTCATCCTCGGCTGGGCCGCATTCCGCGACACCGCGCCGGTCGTGCTCAGCGGCTTCGTGCTGGTGCTGCTGTTTTTGAAGGGGCCGCTCGACCAGGTGGTGGCGGCGCTGCCGCACCTGGGGCGCGCGAAGGTGGCCTTCGAGCGCATCGGTGACCTGTCGGCCCGCTTCGCCACGCCCGAGCCGCACCTGGACCTGCACGCGCCGCCCGCCACGCCGGTGCTGCACGACGCCATCGAGCTGCGCGGCGCGCGCTATGCGTTCCCGGCGGTGGAGGGCGCGGAGCCCTTCGTGCTCGGCCCGGTGGATCTGCGCATCGGCCGCCGCGAGATCGTCTTCGTCGTCGGCGACAACGGCTCGGGCAAGACCACGCTCATCAAGCTGCTGCTGGGCCTCTACGCGCCGGTGGCGGGCGAGCTGCTGCTCGACGGCAAGGCCGTGACGCCCGAGACGCGCGACGACTACCGCCAGCTCTTCACCACCGTGTTCTCGGACTTCTATCTGTTCGAAGACCTCGTGGCCGGCGAAGAGGGCGGCCACCAGGCGCTGCCCGAAACCGCCTTGCCCTACCTGCAACGGCTGGAGATCGCGCACAAGGTGTTGGTGAAAGACGGCGCCTTCAGCACCACCGACCTCTCGACCGGCCAGCGCAAGCGGCTGGCGCTGGTGCATGCCTACCTCGAAGGCCGGCCGGTGCTGGTGTTCGACGAATGGGCCGCCGACCAGGACCCGGCCTTTCGCCATCTGTTCTACACCGAGCTGCTGCCCGAGCTGCGCGCCAAGGGGCACTCGCTGGTGGTCATCTCGCACGACGACCGCTACTTTCATGTGGCCGACCGCATCGTCCACATGAAGGCCGGGCGCATCGCGCAGGCCACCGAGGCGCCGGCGCCGAGCCTCGCGGCTTGACCCGTTCGCGAAGCGGGTGCTAGTGTGGGGTTCGCTTCGACCGAACCTCCACAACAGAAAGAACAGGCTTCCTCATGCACCTTCGCTCCACCCCGCGTTCATGGACGCGCGCCGCCTGCCAAAGCGCCGTGCTGGCCAGCGCCTTGCTCGCCGCCAACGCCTTGGCCCAGAAGCCGCACCAGGGCGTGCTCGACGCCGCCACGCAGCAAAAGGACGAAACGCTGCAGCTGCTGGAGCGCATGGTCAACATCGACTCCGGCTCGACCAACACCGAAGGGCTGGCCAAGGTGCGCGAGATGGTCGCGGACGAACTGCGCAAGCTCGACGCGCGCATCGAGAGCTTTCCCGCCGAGCCGCACCCGGGCACCAACCTGGTCGCGACGCTGACCGGCCAGGGCAAGAAGAAGATCCTCATCCTGGCCCACATCGACACCGTGTTCAAGGACGGCACGGCCGCGGGCAAGCCCTTCTACATCAAGGACGGCCGCGCCTACGGCCCCGGCGTGATGGACAACAAGGGCGGTGTCGTGGCCGGCCTGCAGGCGCTGAAGATCCTGCAGAAGATCGGTTTCAAGGACTACGGCCAGATCACCTTCCTGATCGACACCAACGAAGAGACGGGCTCGGTCGGCACCAGCGCGCTCATCGAGCGCGTGGCCAAGCAGCACGACGTGGCGCTGAACCTCGAGCCGGGCCGCCCGGCGGACGGCCTCGTGGTCGAGCGCAAGGGCTCGGCCACGGCGCTCATCGAGGTGAAGGGGCTCGCGTCGCATGCGGGCGTCGCGCCCGAGGCGGGCCGCAACGCGGCCATGGAAGTCGCGCACCAGGTGCTGCAGTTGTCGAAGGTGGCCGATGCGGCCAAGAAGACCACGGTCAACTTCACGGTGCTCACGGCCCACGGACCGACCAACGTGATTCCCGCGTCGGCCAGCGCCAAGGGCGACGTGCGCGCCGCCACGCCCGAGGAGCTCGACCGCGTCGAGAAAGATTTGACGCGCATCGCGCAGAACAAGCTCATCCCCGAGACCGAGGTGCGCGTGCGCCTCGTGCGCGGCCTGCCGCCGATGCCGCGCTCGCCCGCATCGGACAAGCTGGTGCGCATGGCCGAGGGCATCTACGGCGAGATCGGCAAGAAGCTCACCATCGAGAGCAGCGGCGGTGCCGCCGACGCGAGCCTCGTGGCCGGTGTCGGCGTGCCGGTGCTCGATGGCTTCGGCATCGTGGGTGGCGGTATCCACACGCCGGAGGAATACGCCGAGGTCGAGAGCGTGGTGCCGCGGCTTTATCTGCTGTCGCGGATGCTCATGGACCTGAGCGCGAACTAGGGGCTGTTGTCGGGGCCTCAGCCCCGCTTCGGAATGCCCAGGCCCTTCACCACGGCCGGCCGCGCCACGAAGGCCTCGAGCACGCGCGCCACGTTCTTGAACTCGCTGAAGCCCACGAGGTCGCCGGCCTCATAGAAGCCGATCAGGTTGCGCACCCAAGGGAAGGTGGCGATGTCGGCGATGGTGTACGTGTCACCCATGATCCAGGTGCGGTCGGCAAGGTGCTTGTCGAGTACGCCGAGCAGGCGCTTCGATTCGGCCACGTAGCGGTCGCGCGGGCGCTTGTCTTCGTAGTCTTTGCCGGCGAACTTGTTGAAGAAACCGAGCTGGCCGAACATCGGGCCGATGCCGCCCATCTGGAACATCACCCACTGGATGGTCTCGTAGCGGGCCGCCGCATCCTTCGGGATGAACTGGCCGGTCTTTTCTGCGATGTACAGCAGGATGGCGCCCGATTCGAACAGCGCCAGCGGCTGGCCGCCCGGGCCGTTGGGGTCGAGGATGGCGGGGATCTTGTTGTTCGGGTTGAGCGACAAAAACTCCGGCGACATCTGGTCCTGGGTCTCGAAGCTCACGAGGTGCGGCTCGTAGGGCAGGCCGGTCTCCTCCAGCAGGATCGACACCTTCACGCCGTTGGGCGTGGGCAGTGAGTACAGCTGCAGGCGCTCGGGGTGCTGCGCGGGCCATTTCTTCGTGATGGGGAAGTGCGAGAGATCGGTCATGGGGAAAGTCCTTGGAATAGGGGCGACAACGGCGAGCGCCGGATTCTGCACGGGTCAGGGGGGCGGTGTGCGCGCATGGCCTTGCAGGCGCGGCAGCACCTCGCGGCCGAGCTCGTCGACCACGTCCTGCGCGGGTCGCCGGCTGCTGCGCGCGAGGTTCAGCAGCACGTGGGCGACGCCGGCGTCTTCCATGCGGTCGAGGTAGTCGACGAGCGCGTGGCGTCCGGCGCGCAGGCCGAGTTCGATGGGCTCGGCGGGTGCGTCGGCATCGTCCAGGAGGTCGAGCTGCAACGACTGGATGAAGGGCTTGGCCTCGCCGCCCGCGCGCTCGCGCAGCGCGGTCTGCCACAGGCCGATGCGGCCCTGCTGGCGTGCCTCGTCGCGGTGGTAGGTGGCCCAGCCGTCGGCGTGGGCGGCGGTCCATTGCAGCGACTGGCGCGCCGAGCCCACCACCAGCATGCCGATGCGCGCGGCGGGCGCCGCCATGAGGTCGTGGCCGCCGGTGGCTTCGTGCAGCGCGGCACGCTCGTGCGCATCGGGCGAGAGCGCCGAGCGCACGAGGTTCCAGCGCTCGCGGAAGACGTCGCCGCGCAGCGCGATGTCCTGCTGGAAGATGGCGAACTCGGCCTCGCGGTCGCCCGAGCCCAGGCCGAGGATGAAGCGGTCGTTCGACAGGCGGTTGAGCGAGAGCGCGGCCTTGGCCACGTGCAGCGGATGGCGCAGCGGCAGCACGGCGGCGGCGGTGCCGAGCGCGATGCGCTGCGTGGCGGCGGCCAGCGCGGTGAGCCAGAGGAAGGGCTCGTCGAGCACCGCGGTCTCTTCGCCCTGCGGCACCATCACGGGCACGTCGCGCGTCCACAGCGCGGCAAAGCCGAGCGTGTCGGCCAGCCGGGTCAGATGCAGTTCGATCGCGGGGTCGGCCATCGCGCCGTGCGGGCGCGCCAGCGGCGTCATCAGGCCCAGGGTGAGGCGCCCGGCGAGCAGCGTCTGCCGGTAGGCGGTGTTGAACGGCGCCATGGCGGCGTCAGGCGCGCCGCTTGCGGGAGGCCGGCGCGGCGGGGGCGGCGAACAGCCGCTCGATCGATTGCCGCACGTCGGCCTGCATGTCGGCGATGGCCTTGGTGTCGCCCGAGAGGTGCTTGAGCAGCGCCTGCAGGAACAGCCCGTCGAAGAGGGCGTAGCAGGCCGAGGGCGGCAGGCCCGGCGCCTGGCCGGAGAGTTCGGCGAAGCGGCTCATGATGCGCCAGATCATGTCTTCGAGGCTCTTGTCGATCTGTACCACGTCGTCGTGGAAGGCCGCTTCGAACAGCGCCTGCGAACGCAGGTCGTACCAGAGCCGGTGCACGTGGCCTTCGCCCAGCAGCGTGTCGCCCAGGCTCTGCAGGAAGCCTTCCATGAGCTCGTCGTACGTCGTGGCGGTGTCGACTGCGTGGTCGTAGCGCGTGACGCAGCGCGCCTTGTACTGCTTGACGCTACAGACGATGAGGTCGACCTTGTCGCTGAAGTAGTAGTGCAGCACGCCATGCGAGAACTCGGAGTTCTGCGCGATCTCGCGCAGGCTGGTGCGCGCGTAGCCGAGCGTGGCCAGCGTGGTGAGGGCGGCTTCGCCGAGCTCGGCGCGGCGCTGCTCGAACTTGTCGGCCGGTGCCTTCTGCACCCGTCCGGCGTGCTTCTTTACCCGTGAATGAGTGGTCATTTCTAGCCAGGCCGCAGAGTGCCGGCCGCTGTGTTTCCTGGTGATTGCAAACCATAGCACGCGGCGTGGGAAATCCCTCGTACGTGCATTCCAGGGGCATTTTACGAAATTTGGGCAGTCGTCAAAAAAATTCTTGACACTCGTCAAGTCGATTCCTAGCATGGCCGCTCCATCTCATACACATATCCACAGGAGACAAGTGATGGCCAAGTTCGACTTGACGGGGCGCAAGGCCCTGGTGACAGGGGGTGCGCGCGGCATCGGCGCGGGCATCGCACAGGCACTGGCGCAGGCGGGTGCGTCGGTGATGATCGGCGACGTGCTCGCCGACCTGGGCAAGGAGACCGCGCAGCGGCTCTCCGCAGAGGGAGCGAAGGTGGGCTTCGTCCCGCTCGACGTCACGAAGGACGGCGATTGGGCGGCTGCCACCGAAGCCACGGTGAAGGCACTCGGCGGCTTCGACATCCTGGTCAACAACGCCGGCATCGAGATCACCTCGCTGGTGGTCGACGTCGACGGCGACGACCTGCGCCGCATGCTCGACGTGAACGTGGCCGGCACGCTGCTGGGCATGAAGCACGCCTTTCGCGCCATGCGCCCCGGCGGCAGCGCGGGCGGCGGCGGGGCGGTGGTCAACATCGCCTCGGTCGCGGCCACCATCGCCTTTCCCGCCATCGCTGGCTACTCGGCGACCAAGTCGGCGGTCGACCGCGCCACGCGCGTGGCGGCCATGGAGTCCGGCAAGCTGGGCTACGGCGTGCGCGTCAACTGCATCTACCCCGGCCTCGTGCCCACCGACATGGGCATGAAGCTCGCCAACGACATCGTGACCGCGGGGCTCGCGCCCAGCGTCGAGGCCGCCGTGGGCGACGTCATCGGCCAGACGCCGCTGGGCCGCCTCGGCGAGATCGGCGACATGGCCGACGTGGTGGTCTTCCTCTGCTCCGACGCCGCCCGGTTCATCACCGGCGCGGGCCTCGCGGTGGACGGCGGCATGGGCATGTGAGCGATCAACCAGGAGAGAAACAATGAGCAGCAAGAAGAAACCCGTCATCGTCTACGGCGCCTCCGGCTACACCGGGCGCCTGGTCTGCGAGTACCTGCGCGAGTACCACATCCCCTTCATCGCGGCAGGCCGCAGCGCGGAGAAGCTCGAAGCGGCGATGAAGTCGAACGTGCCCGGCATCGAGACCGCCGACTACGAAGTGGTCGAGGTCGCGCACACGGTTGAAGCGCTCACCGAGCTCTTCAGCGGCGCCTCGGTGGTGCTCAACACGGTGGGGCCGTTCGCCAAGTTCGGTCCCGAGGTGGTTGATGCCTGCCTGGCCGCCGGCTGCCACTACACCGACACCACCGGCGAACAAGACTGGCTCATCACGCTCGACCAGAAGTACGGTGCCAAGTTCGCGGCGGCCGGCCTGCTGCTGTCGCCCGGCCTGGCGCAGATGTACACCACCGGCGAAATCGCGGCGCAGCTGTGCCTGGAAACGCCCGGCCTGGACACGCTCGACATCGCGGTGTTCTGGGGCGGCAGCCCGACCATCGCGTCGACGCAGACCATCCTGGTGAACGCAGCCACGTCGAAGGCCTTCTACCTGGAGCAGAACCAGTACGTCGAATGGCAACCCGACGCGGGCCTGTACCACCTGTCGATTCCCGGCCAGCACGAAGCCGCGCTGGCATTGCCCTGGGGCGGCACCTCGCACCCGGTGTGGTTCAAGCGCGATCCGCGCGTGGCCAACGTGAAGGTGCTCGGCGGCGTCTTCAACAAGCCGCTGATGCTGGGCGTGCCGCAGATCGTGGCCGCCGCGCTCAAGGCCACCGAAGGCATGAACGACGAAGACCGCTATGCCGCGCTGGCCCAGACGGCCGCGGGCGTGATGAACACCATGCCGCCGCGCGAGAACCCGCGCATCAACAAGTCGGTCGATTCGGTGCATGCCTCCGGTCCGCTGGGGCGCGCGCATTGCGTGATCTTCGGCAACTGCAACTACAAGCAGACCGGCCTGCTGCAGGCCTATGCCGCGGCTTCGCTGCTGCAGCAGGCCCCGCGCCGTGCCGGTTTCGCCTCGGGTTGCCAGGCCTTCGGGCACCGCGAGCTGCTGGGGGCGCTGCGCAGCTTCGGGCTGGTGCAGGAACCCGTGCTCACGCGGATGGGCTGACGCGCATGCGCCTCGTCGACTACCTCGACAAAGGCGCCCAGCAGGGCGCCGATTCGCCGTGCCTCACCATGGGCGACGCCGACCTGAGCTACGGCCAGGTGCAACGCATCAGTTGGCGCGTGGCGCGCGGCCTGCAGCGCGCGGGCATCCAGCCCGGAGACAAGGTGGCGGTGCTCTCGAGCAACGACGCCCTGGCCTTCGCCACGGTGTTCGGCATCTCGCGCGCCGGTGGCGTGTGGTGCCCGATCAACCCGCGCAACGAGGCCAGCGAAAACGCCTTCGTGCTCGACGCCTTCGATTGCGCGTGCCTCGTGTTCCACAGCAACTACGCGCCCATGGTCGAGCAGATGCGCGCGCAGCTGCCGAAGCTGAAGGCGCTGGTGTGCCTCGACCAGCGGCAGGCTTTCGCGCCCGCCATGGACGAATGGCTCGACGGGCTGGACGATGCGCCGATCGACATCGCGCCGCCCGACGACGTGGCCATGATCGCCGGCACCGGCGGCACCACCGGCCAGCCCAAGGGCGTGATGCTCTCGGGCGGCAACCTGGAGGCCATGTCGGCGCTGACGCTCATGGGATATCCCTTCGAAGGCCGGCCTGTGTACCTGGCGCTCGCGCCGCTCACGCATGCGGCCGGCGTGCTGTGCCTGCCGGTGATGGCGCTGGGCGGGCGCGTGGTCATCATGCCCAAGCCCGACCTGAGCGAGTTCCTTTCGCTCATCGAGCGCCGGCGCGTCACCCACACCTTCCTGCCGCCGACGCTGATCTACATGCTGCTGCAGCACCCGGACCTGGCGCAGACGAAGCGCGATTCGCTGCAGTGCTTCTGGTACGGCGCCGCGCCCATGTCGGCCGCGCGGCTCGAAGAAGCGCTCGACAAGATCGGCCCGGTCATGGCCCAGCTCTTCGGCCAGACCGAGGCGCCGATGATGGTCTCGATGATGCCGCCGCGCGACCACTTCAATGCCGACGGCTCGGTGGCGCGCCAGCGCCTGGCCTCGGCGGGGCGTCCCGGGCCGCTGGTGCAGGTCGGCATCATGAACGGCGAAGGCGCCTTGCTGCCCACGGGCGAGAGCGGCGAGATCGTGGTGCGCGGCTCGCTCGTGATGCGCGGCTACTACAAGGACCCGAAGGCCACGCAGGAGGCCTCGCGCCACGGCTGGCACCACACGGGCGACATCGGCTACCTCGACGGCGACGGCTTCCTGTACATCGTCGACCGCGCGAAGGACATGATCATCTCGGGCGGCTTCAACGTCTACTCCGCCGAGGTGGAGCAGGTGCTGATGCAGCACCCCGACGTGCAGGACAGCGCGGTCGTCGGCCTGCCCGACGAGAAGTGGGGTGAGCGCGTGGTGGCCGTGCTGCAGCTGCATGCGGGCCGCAGCGTCGATGCCGAGGCGATCAAGACCTTCGTCAAGTCGCGCATCGGCAGCGTGAAGGCGCCCAAGCAGGTCGAGGTGTGGGCCGACCTGCCGCGCTCCAAGGTCGGCAAGGTGCTCAAGAAGGAAGTGCGGGCGTCGCTGCTGCAGAAACTGTCGTCATCCTGATTCAGTCGCGCTGGTAGTGCCCCTGGTGCGCCTGGCGCAGCTCGAACTTCTGGATCTTGCCCGTCGAGGTCATCGGCAGCGCGGGCACGAAGACGATGTCCTTGGGCACCTCGAAGCCCCCGAGGTGTTCCTTGCAGTGCGCCGTGAGCGTGGCCCCCGAGAACTCTGCCGGCGCATCGGGCCGGCGTGTGACGAAGGCCGTGATGGCCTCGCCCCAGCGCTCGTGCGGCAGGCCGACCACCGCCGCGTTGAGCACGGCCGGGTGGCGCAGCAGCACCTCCTCGACCTTGAGCGAAGGCACGTTCTCGCCGCCCGACTTGACCATGTCCTTGAGGCGGTCGAGAAAGATCAGTTGCCCGTCGTCGTCCAGCTTGCCCAGGTCGCCCGAGTGGTGCCAGCCGAAGCGCTGCGCGTGCGCCGTGGCCTGCGGGTCCTTGTAGTAGCCGAGCATCACGTTCGGCCCGCGAAAGACGATCTCGCCGACCTGGTTCGGCGCCAGCAGCTCGCCCTCGTCGCCCATCACCGCGACCTCGTTCACCAGCGTGCCCACGCCCCAGTACGAGCCGAAGCGCTCGCGCTGCTGGTGCGTCTCGAAGATGGTGGCGCCGGGGTACATCTCGGTCTGCCCCGAGGCCAGCGCGAAGTTCGGGCACAGCGCATCGAGCAGGCGCAGCAGCAGCGTGCGCGACATCGGCGCCATCGCATACACGCACAGCCGCAGGCTCGACAGGTCGCGCGACTCGCGCTGCGGGTGCGCCAGCAGCGCGCCGTACATCATGGGCAGCCCGACCGTCACGGTGATCCTGTGGCGCTCGATGGCGGCGAGCATCGCGCCGGGGTCGAAGCCGCGCAGGATGACGTTCGTGCCGCCCACCGCCAGTGCCGACATCAGCACCGTGTGCTGCCCGCAGTGAAAGAGCGGCAGCACGTTGCTCCACACGTCGTGGTGTGCCGGGCCTCCACCCCATTCGAGCATGTTGCTCTGGAGCACCGAGTGCACCGAGGCGTGCGAATGCATCACGCCCTTCTGCCGTCCGGTGGTGCCGCTGGTGTACATGATGAGCGCGAGCTGGTTGGTGTCGATGGCCACATCGGGCAGCGTGGCGGGGCCCTGGGCGATGGCCTGCGCCACGGTGGGCACGCCGGGCGGCGGCGTGTCGCCGTCGAGCACGCACAGCAGCGGCGAGACGGCCGCCGTGTCCAGCAGCTGGCGCAGCTCGGGCTTGGCGTGCAGCGCGGTGTCGATCACGAGGTGCCGCGCTTCGGCGTGTTCGAGGATGTAGCCGATGGCATCGACCGCGAGCGCCGTGTTGATCGGCACCCACACCAGCCCGGCCTTCTGGATGCCGAGCAGCGCGACCACCATCTCGATCGAGTTGTTGCACAGCATGGCCACGCGCTCGCCGCTGGCCAGGCCCAGGCCCAGCAGGTGGTGCGCGAAGCGGTTCGATGCGGCGTCGAGCTCGCTGTAGCTCATGCGGTGCTCGCCTTCGATGAGCGCGGTGCGCGCGCCGAAGCGCCGCGCGCTGCGGTGGATCACGTCGCCCAGCGCGATGCGGGCGATGCGTTGGAAGGAGGAGGGCGTGGGCTCGGTGCGGGCGGCGGGCATGGGGGCGTGTCTCCGGTCGTTGGGGGTGTTCGATCGGAGCGCAGACTAAGACCGGCACCGCCTGCCGGTCTTGCGAAGAGTGGCTATGCGGCGCCGGCCGCCCGCCGGGGCCGCGTCAGAAGCGGGCCTTGAGGAAGGCCGAAGGCCCCTGCAGCCGCACCTTCAGGCGCGAATCGGCGAAGCCGCCCTCGCGCGTGAGGTCGATGTTGGTCACGCCATACGACAGCACCAGGCCCACGTTCTTCACCGGAAACCACTCCACGCCGGCTGCGGCGTTGTAGATGTTGCCGTGGAAGCGGCCGCTGCTTTTCCACACGCCCGAGGCGTCGGCGAACAGCCGGAGGTCGGGCGTGATCGCGTGGCGCACGCCGACCTCGAGCAGGGGCGCGATGGCGTTGTCGCTCGAACGCTCGCTGACCGAACGCACCTGTCCGTTCACGCCGACCAGCGCGCTGGCACCGAGCGTCGCGCGGTAGTAGGCCGCGCCGGCGCCCAGCCCGAAGACGGTGTTGCCCGAGCCGAGCCACCACTTGTAGGCGAGCTTGGCGAAGTCCAGCTGGGCCGAGAGGTTCGCGTTGCCGATGGCGCTCAGCGAGCCGAAGCTGCCGAACGAGGTGTTGCCCGCCACCTGCCCTTCGTAGTCGCGCTTGTAGCGGTAGTAGTCGAAAGACAGGCCCTGGCTGTCGCCGATCAGCACGTCGGCCGAGATGCGCGGCATGGTCACGCGGCCCGGCTTGAGCTCGTTCGAGCGCAGCACGCCGTAGGGGGTTTCGACCGAGGCGCTGAACTTGGGATCGGCACTGAAGGCCCCCACCGAGAAGCTGAAACGGTCCAGCGCCGGCGAGGGCTCGGCCGCAGCAAAGGGCGCGAAGCACAGAAGGCAGAGGGCGCCGGTTCCGGCCAGGGCGCCGAATCTCGCGGTCCGGTCGAACGGACACGCACGAAGCAACAGCATGAAAGAAATCCTTCGGGTGAAAGATGCCTCGGGCATGTGCATGGCGCGATGCCTCCGGGCTGAGGCTCCCTGAAACCGCATCACCTTAGTGACGGGGCACCGCGCTGCGCATGCGCCGTTGGCCGATGTGCCTGTAGGAAATTGCCGATCGCACGCCGATGCATGCCGCGGCGCTACAGTCCGCCCATGCGCGAACACCTTTCCACCACCACCGGTCCCCAGCGTCTTCTCTACGGGGCCGCGGCGGCCGTCGCGGTGGCGCTCGTGCCCTGGCCGATGGGCCTCACGGCGCGCGCGCTGGCCGGCTGGTGCGCGGGCGTGGCGGTGTACCAGTTGCTCAGCTGGTGGCTGGCCGAGACCTTCGACGCCCAGCGCACACGCGAGCGCGCGCAGCAGCTGGACCAGCCCAACGTCGTGATCCTGGTGTCGATGCTGGTGGCGGTGGGCGTGAGCGTGGTCGCCATCGCGATGCTGCTGCAGCAGGTGCGCCAGCTCAGCGGCTGGGCGCGCGGCGCGCACGTGGCGCTGGGGCTGGTGGCATTGGCGGGCTCGTGGCTGATGATGCACACGATCTACGCCTTTCACTACGCGCACCGCTACTACATCGACCGCAAGGACAGCGCCTCCGACGGCGGGCTCGACTTTCCGGGCAAGGAGGCGCCCGACTACTTCGACTTCATGTACTACGCCTACGTGATCGGCATGACCTCGCAGGTGTCGGACGTGCAGGCCACTTCGCACGAGATGCGGCGCATCACGCTGGTCCACAGCGTGCTTGCCTTCGCTTTCAACATGCTGGTGCTGGCCCTGTCCGTGAACGTGGTGGCCGGCGTGGTCTGAAGAAAACTCAGCCCGCGGCCTTGCGCAGCGACGGCAGCTTGACGACGCCGGTCGACAGCGCCACGCCGCACACGATCACGAAGGCGCAGATCAGCATCCACTGCGTGATCTGCTCGCCGAGGAACACGGCGCCGTAGAACAGCGCGAACACCGGCACGAGGAAGGTCACGGTGAGGGCGCGGGCCGGGCCGGCGCGTTCGATGAGCCGGAAGAACAGGATGTAGGCCACGCCCGTGCAGGCGATGCCCAGGGCCAGCAGCGCCAGCCACGCGCGCAGGCTGGGCATCTGCGCGGGCCAGAGCCAGATCGCGGGCAGCGCGAGGAACAGGCTGGCGCCGATCTGGCTGCCGGTGGCCGTGGTCAGCGCGGGCACGCCCGACAGGTGGCGCCGCGTGGCGCTGGCCGAGATGCCGTAGCAGAGGCACGCCGCCAGGCAGGCCAGCACGGCCCACAGCGCGGCGTGGTTGCTGGCACCGGCATGCAGGCCGGCGCTGCGGCTGGCGAGCATCGCGACGCCCGCGAAACCGATCACCAGGCCGACGAGACGCGAGCCGTTCGGCCGCTCGCGGAACCAGGCCCAGGCCACCAGCGCGCCGAACATCGGCGTGGTGGCGTTGAGCACCGCCGCCAGGCCGGTGTTGATGGTCAGCAGCGCAAAGCAGAACAGCGCGAAGGGCATGCCCGAGTTGAAGATGCCGACCGTGAGGCTGGCCTTCCAGTGCTTCGCGATCGACGGCCCCTGGCCGCGCAGCAGCGCGATCGGCAGCAGGAACAGCGCCGCGATGGCCACGCGCACCGCGGCCGTGGGCAGCGCGCCGAACTCCGCCGCGCCGATGCGCATGAACAGGAAAGAGGCGCCCCACAGCGCGCCCAGCAGCACGAGATCGATGAGCCACGCCTTGGGCGCGAGCGCGGCGGGGGCGGGCGAAGGCGAGGGGGCGACGGTGCTGTTGTTGTTCGTTGTGGTCATGCGTCTCTTTGGGGATTGGCGCGGCGCCACATCGAGGGGATGTGGCGCTGCGCCATGGGCGGTGTTTTCTTCTGTCTTACTTGCCGGTCTCGAGTTCGAGCAAGGCGGTCTTGCGCTCGAGTCCGCCAGCGTAACCGGTCAGCGAGCCGTCTGCACCCAGCACGCGGTGGCAGGGCACGATCACGCTGATCGGGTTGCGCCCGACCGCCGCGCCCACCGCGCGCACCGCGGCCGGGTTGCCCACGCGCTGGCTCAGCGCGCCGTAGGTCGTGGTCTCGCCGGCCGGGATGGCCAGCAGCGCCTGCCACACGCTCTGCTGGAAGGCGGTGCCGTGCGACAGGTCGAGCTGCATGTCGAAGTGGCTGCGGCGGCCCGCGAAGTAGTCGCGCAGCTGCGCGGCGGCCTCGACCAGCGCGGGGTGGTCGTCCTTGGTCTGCCAGCCCGTGGTGTCGGGCCAGTGGCGCTGGTGGTCGAACCAGACGCCGGCCAGGCCCTGGTCGGTGGCGGCCATCGTGACGCCGCCCAGCGGCGTGTCGGTGTGCGAGGTGTAGATGACGGTGCGCTTGAATTTCATGGTCCTTCAGGCACGGGGCCTGCCGTTGCGAGGTCGGAAGAAGAGGCGGTCGGCGTTACAGCCGATGCCGGTTCGGGTGGCGCGGGCGGTGTGTGCCACGCGCGCAGCACCGCGTAGCTGCGCCAGGGGCGCCAGGCCTGCGAGGCCTCGCCCGCGGCGCGCGCGGTGGTCACGCCCAGCGCCTTCTGCAGGGCCACGTCGCCGGCGGGAAAGGCGTCGGGCCAGCGCAGGGCGCGCATCGCGATGTACTGCGCGGTCCAGGCGCCGATGCCGGGCAGTTCCTGCAGCGCCGCGAGGGTGGAGGGCACGTCGGCGCCCGCATGCAGCGCCAGCCGGCCCGAAGCCACTTCGCGCGCGATGGCCTGCAGCGCGGCCTGCCGCTGGCGCACGATGCCCAGCTGCCCGAGCGCATCGCCGCTGGCCGCTGCCAGCGCGGCGGGCGTGGGGAACAGGCGGGTCAGGCCGTCGATGGGCGTGTCGATCACGTCGCCGAAAGCCTCGACCAGCCGCGAGCCCAGCGTGCGCGCCGCGGCCACGGTGATCTGCTGGCCCAGCACCGCGCGCACCGCGAGCTCGAAGCCGTCGACCGTGCCCGGCACGCGCAGCCCGTCGCCGTGCGGAAAGGCCGCATGCAGCGCGGCATTGATGGCCATCGGCTCCGCGTCGAGGTCGAACAGGGCGCGTGCGCGGCTGATGACGATGGGCAGCACCGCGGCCAGCGAATCGCTCACGGCCAGCAGCACCTGCTCGCGTTCGAGGTCGAAGCGCAGCTGCAGCCAGCCGGCATGTGCCTGCCCGCCGTGCTGCACGCGCAGCGTGCGCGCCAGCCGCACATAGGTCGGCGTGCTGCCCTTGGCGGGCTCCTTGCCGTCGGCGGTGTGCACGGTCTCGACGCCGCGCACCGCGCGCCGTGCGAAGAAGCCGAGCATGGCGTTCGCGTCGTAGGGCGGGCGAAAGCCCAGCCGCACCTCGATGGCCTTGCCTTCGCCGCCCTCGGTGCCGCCCGCGCGGCGCAGTGCGCTCGGGTTGAGCCCGTAGTGCTCCACGAAGGCCGCGTTGAAGCGCCGCACGCTCGCGAAGCCGCTGGCCAGCGCCACCTGCGTCATCGGCAGGCGCGTGTCCGCAATGAGCTGCTTGGCGGCCAGCAGGCGGCGCGTCTGCAGGTACTGCAGCGGCGACACGCCGAACTGGGCCTCGAAGATGCGCCGCAGGTGGCGGTCGCTCACGCCCAGGCGGGCCGCGATCTGGGCCGCGCCGGGGCCTTCCTCGGACCAGGCATCGGGCTCGTCGATGAGCCGCGCCGCCTGCAGCGCGAGGATGCGCGAGGCATCTTCGGTCGACCAGCTGGCCGCGCGCGGCGCCAGCTCGGGCCGGCAGCGCAGGCAGGGCCGGAAGCCTGCGGCCTCGGCCTGGGCCGCGTGGCGGAAGAAACGGCAGTTCTCGCGCCGCGGCAGCTTCACGCGACACACCGGCCGGCAGTAGATGCCGGTGGAGGTCACGGCCGTGAAGAACGAGCCGTCGAAGCGCGCGTCGTGCGTCTTCATCGCCAGGTAGCAGGCGTCGCTCTCGAGCACTTCGGAGGGGGCGTGGGCGGTAGACATGGGGAAATGATACGGTTTCGACTCGTTTCAACTGGCCGTTTTCGGACATCGATGTCTACAACGCGTTGCCTACAATGCCCGACTCCGAACCAACAGTGACCCCGCCCTTCATGCAGCTCAGCGCATCGATCTTCAAGGCCTATGACATCCGCGGCGTCGTGCCCCTCAGTCTCGATGTCGAAGTGGCCGAGGCGCTGGGCCGTGCCTTCGGCAGCGCGGCCCGCGCAGCCGGCGAGACCGCGGTGGCGGTGGGCCGCGACGGCCGCCTGTCGGGCCCGGCGCTGGTGGACGCGCTGATCGACGGCCTGGTCGCCACCGGCGTCGAGGTGATCGACATCGGCGCGGTCACGACCCCGATGCTGTACTTCGCGGCCCACACGCTGTGCACCAGCGGCATCCAGGTCACGGGCAGCCACAACCCGAAGGACTACAACGGCTTCAAGATGGTGCTGGCCGGCCGCGCGATCTACGGCGACGAGATCCAGGGCCTGCGCAAGACCATGGAAGACGGCAGCGCCACGCTGGCGCCCGGCGGCAGCGTGCGCAAGGTCGACGTGACCGACGCCTACGTGCAGCGCATCGTGGGCGACATCAAGCTCGCACGCCCCATGAAGATCGTGGTCGATTCGGGCAACGGCATCGCGGGCGCGACCGCACCGGCCATCTTCCGCGCCATCGGCTGCGACGTGGTCGAGCTGTTCAGCGAGGTCGACGGCAACTTCCCCAACCACCACCCCGATCCGAGCAAGCCCGACAACCTCAGGGACCTGATGGCCGAACTGGCCAAGGGCCAGGCCGAGCTGGGCCTGGCTTTCGACGGCGACGGCGACCGTTTGGGCATCGTCACGAAGGACGGCCAGAACATCTTCCCCGACCGCCAGATGCAGCTCTTTGCGCAGGACGTGCTCTCGCGCGTGCCCGGCGGCACCATCGTCTACGACGTGAAGTGCTCGCAGCGCCTGGCGCCGGCCATCGAGGCCGCGGGCGGCACGCCGATGATCTACAAGACCGGCCACTCGCTCATCAAGGCGAAGATGAAGGAAATCGATTCGCCGCTGGGCGGCGAGATGAGCGGCCACATCTTCTTCAAGGAGCGCTGGTACGGCTTCGACGACGGCACCTACGCCGGCTGCCGCCTGCTCGAGATCCTGAGCCAGCACCCGGACGCGAACGCCGTGCTGAATGCGCTGCCCACCAGCTTCTCGACCCCCGAACTCAACGTCGCCTGCGCCGAAGGCGAGCCGCACGCGCTGGTCGCCCAGCTCGTGCAGAACGCGCGCTTCGACGCGCCCGCCCAGGTCTCGACCATCGACGGCCTGCGCGTGGACTGGCCCGATGGATTCGGGCTGATCCGCGCTTCCAATACCACCCCCGTGCTGGTGCTGCGCTTCGAAGGCCAGACCGAGGCGGCGCTCCAACGCATCGAGACCGAGATGCTTGCGGTGCTGCGAACGGTCAAGCCCGACGCCACGCTGGCCGCTGCTGCCCACTGAAGAACCTGTGCGTTCCCTGCTGCTTCGCCTCTACGGCGTCTTCACCACCGCCGTCCAACCGCTGGTCCGCCGCAAGCTGCGGCGCCGCGCCATCGCCGAGCCCGGCTATGCCGTGGCCGTCGAGGAGCGCTTCGGCCACTACGACGACGCCACCACCGGCTTTGCCCAGTGCTGGGTGCACGCCGTCTCGCTGGGCGAGACGCGCGCCGCCGCCATCCTGATCGCCGAGCTGCGGCGCCAGTACCCGGGCATTCCGATCCTGCTCACGCATGGCACCGCCACGGGCCGCGAGGAGGGCGCCAAGCTGCTCGAGCCCGGCGACACGCAGGTCTGGCAGCCGTGGGACACGCCAGGCGCCGTCGCCCGCTTTCTGGACCGCTTCCAGCCGCGCATCGGCGTGCTGATGGAAACCGAGGTCTGGCCCGAGATGGCCGCCGCCTGCGCCGAGCGCCGCATTCCGCTGGTGCTGGCCAATGCGCGGCTCAACGAGAAATCGCGCGCCGCGGCCGAACGGCTCAGCGGGCTGGCGCGGCCGGCGTACTCGGCGCTCGCCGCCGTCTGGGCGCAGACCGAGGCCGACGCGCACCGGCTGGTGTCGCTGGGCGCCAAGGTGGCCGGGATCTACGGCAACCTCAAGTTCGACGCCACGCCCGACGCGCGGCAACTGGCCACGGCCGTGTCGCTGCGCGAGCACCTGCCGCGTCCGATGGTCGTGCTGGCCAGCTCGCGCGACGGCGAGGAGCGGCTGCTGCTCGAGGTGCTCAAGCGCTTCGGCGCCACCTCGCCGGTGCCGCCCGAGCAGGGCGCGATCCGCTCGATCGCCAAGCGCGTGCACGACGTGCAATGGATGATCGTGCCGCGCCATCCGCAGCGTTTCGACGAAGTGGCGGCGCTCATCGAGGCCGAGGGCTTCGCGGTGGCGCGCCGCAGCGCGGCCGGCCAGCCGGCCGAGGCCGAGATCTGGCTCGGCGATTCGCTGGGCGAGATGGCGCTGTACTACGGCCTGGCTGACGTGGCCTTGCTCGGCGGCAGCTTCGAGCCGCTGGGCGGGCAGAACCTCATCGAGCCGGCGGCCTGCGGCTGCCCGGTGGTCATGGGTCCTTCGACCTTCAACTTCGCCGAGGCGGCGCAGCTGTCGCTCGCGGCAGGCGCGTCGCTGCGCGTCGAGGGCATGGAGCAGGCCGTGACGGCTGCGCTCAAGCTGGTCGAGAACCCGGAGCGTCGCGCGGCCATGGCGCAGGCTGCGCTGGCCTTCTCGTCGTCGAACCGTGGCGCGGCCGAACGTACGGCGGCGGCGGTGCTGGCGATTGCGCAGGCGGCGGAGCCGGTGACGACACCGGTGGCCGGCGACGACAGCGCGCCGCCCGAAGCGGCGCGGGCCGAACCCACGCTGGATTGAGCGGCCCGTTGCCGGGTCAGCGCACCGGCGGGTTCAGGATCACCGGCGGCGGCGGTGCCGACGGCATCGTCGGCGCGGGCGGGTTGAACGGCTGCACCGGCACCGGCGGCACCACCGGAATGGCCGGCGGCGTCACGGGCACCACAGGCGCACCCGTCGTCGCGGCAGGCACCGCAGGCGCGCTGCCGTTGCGTGCCAGCGTCGCGTTGATCGCGTTCATGTCGTCGGTCGTCAGCGTGCCGTTGGCCTGGCGCAGCTTCAGGTTGCCCAGCAGCACGTTGTAGCGCGCCTGCGCGAGGTCGCGCTTGGTCTGGAACAGCTGGCTCTGCGAATTGAGCACGTCGATGTTGATGCGCACGCCCACCTGGTAGCCCAGCTTGTTGGCGTCGAGCGCGCTCTGGCTGGAGGATTCGGCCGCTTCGAGCGCCTTCACCTGCCCCGCACCCGACACCAGCCCGAGGTAGGCCGCCCGCGTGGCCTGCGCCACGCTGCGGCGCGTGCCTTCGAGCACGCTGCGCGACTGGTCTTCGAGGGCCAGCGTTTCCTTGATGCGGTTCTCGGTGGCAAAGCCCGCGAACAGCGGCAGGTTGAAGGTGACGCCGACCGTGGCGGCGTTGACGCGCGTGCCCACGGTGCTGGTGCTGGTGCCGGTCGGATTGCGCGTGACGTTGTAGCCGAGGTTGGCGTCCAGCGTGGGCTTGTGGCCGGCCTGCGCCTTCTGCACCTCGAGCCCGGCCACGTCCAGGCCCAGGCGCGCCTGGCGGATCGCCGGATGCACCTCGTCGGCCTGCGCCACCCAGGCGTTGATGTCGGCGGGCTGCGCGGTCGGCAGCACGACCGGCGCGGCCAGCGGCACGGGCACGCTGCCCGGGCGGCCGACCAGCTGGTCAAGCACCACCTTCTTGACCTGCAGGTCGTTCTCGGCGGCGATCTCCTGGGCGATCACGAGGTCGTAGCGGGCCTGGGCCTCGCGCGAATCGGTGATGGTGGAAGTGCCGACCTCGAAGTTGCGCTTGGCCGAGGCCAGCTGCTCGGCCACGGCCACCTTCTGCGCGCGCACCAGGGCCAGGCTGTCCTGGCTGGCGAGCACGTCGAAGTAGGCCTGGCTCACGCGCACGATCAGGTCCTGCTCGGCGATGGTGAGCACCGCCTGCGCCACTTCGGCCTGGCGCTTGCCTTGCTCGTAGGTGGCCCAGTTGGCGGGGCGGTACAGCGGCTGCGTGGCGTTGATGCCGACGTTCTGCGTGGTGAAGTCGCGCGAGGCGCTGCTGCCGCGGCCGGTGCCGGTCAGGGTGTCGATGTCCAGGTTGCTGCGGTTCACGCCCGCGGTGAGCCCGACGGCCGGCAGGATGCCGGCCTTGGCCTGTGCGGCACGCGCCAGGTTGGCTTCGTACTGGGCCCGCGCGCCCTGGTAGGTGGCGTCGAAGCCGCGCGCGGAATCGTAGAGTTCGTTCAGTGTCTGGCCCTGGGCCGGCAGTGCGAGCAGGCTCGCAATGGCGCTTGCGAGGGCTGCGGAAAGAGGCAGAAGCCGGGGCCTGGGAGGCATTGAACGTCCTTGGGAGGGAAAGAATCAGTAGCGCGGCACGCTCGGGTCGTGCTGCGCGGACCAGGCGTCGATGCCCCCCGCCACGTTGGCGAGCGAGTCAAAGCCGTTCTGGTGCAGAAAAGCGGCCACGCGCTGGCTGCGGGCGCCGTGGTGGCACAGGCAGGCGATGCGGGGCGCGGGCTGTCCGTCGCCGGCGGCGAGTTCGGCCAGCCGGCCGGGGATCTCGTTCATCGGGA
This sequence comes from Variovorax sp. GW823-FHT04B03, assembly GCF_058796495.1. NCBI lineage: Bacteria > Pseudomonadati > Pseudomonadota > Betaproteobacteria > Burkholderiales > Comamonadaceae > Variovorax > Variovorax sp. GW823-FHT04B03. The sequence goes on along the minus strand of NZ_JBXAIT010000004.1, from coordinate 429,200 downwards.
TTGCGACCAGCGTGAAGCCCTGCGGCGCGACGCTCGCCGTCTGCAGCTCCCAGGGCTCGCGCACGTCGAGCAGCACCGGGGCGGCGTCGGCGTCCTGTGCGAACCAGGCGGCCAGGTCGGCGGGGCGGACTTGATCGATCATTCGGTGGGCCGCTCGATCAGAAGGCGAAGCGCGAGGGCTCGGGGAAGTTCAGCAGGCGCGGCGCCACGGTGTCCCAGGGCTGGATCGTTTCCCACTTGCTTTCGCTGGTGCGGGTCACGAAATGGGCGCGCATCATGGGCTCGTCGCCGACGATGGCCGACAGGCGGCCGCCGACCTTGAGCGAACCGAGCAGGTTCTGCGGAATGCGCGCAACCGAGCCGCTGAGCACGATCACGTCGAAGCTCGGGCCGCTGGCCAGGGGCACGGCGCCGTCGGCGTGGCGCACTTCGACGTTCGTCACGCCGTTGCTGCGCAGCGTCTCGGCGGCGCGGGCGGCCAGCACGGGGTTGATTTCGAGGGACAGCACCTGGGCCGCGCGGGCGCCGAGCAGGGCGGCCATGAAGCCGGAGCCGGTGCCGATTTCGAGCACCGATTCGTGCTTCTGGATGTGCAGGTCCTGCAGCGTGCGGGCCTCGACCTTGGGCGACAGCATGAACTCGCCGGGCACCGAGCCGTCGAGCAGGGGCAGTTCCATGTCGAAGAAGGACAGCGTGCGGTGCGCGTCGGGCACGTAGTCTTCGCGGTGAATCTCGGCCAGCAGCTCGAGGATGTCCGACTCCAGCACGTCCCAGGGACGGATCTGCTGTTCGATCATGTTGAAGCGCAAGCGCTCGAGGGTGGGCGTGGGGTTCATGGCGTGGCTTTCCTTGAAGGCTCTGGACGGGACAAACCTTCAATTTTAGGTCGCGTCGATGACGCCACCGCGCCAGTCGGCCATCCGATGGCCGTCATGCGGGGCTCCCGGGGCGCACGCACAGGCCGTGAAGCACCGTTTCGCACTGGGTGGCGATGAATTTTTCGGGGTCGAGCGTGCTCACGCCGTCGACGCAGACCATGGCCGAATGCTTCCAGAGCATGAGGAACACCATGGGCGCGACCACCGAGTAGATGGCGTGGTCGATGTCCATTGGCACGAACTCGCCGCGGTCGATGCCGCGCTTCAGGATGCGCCGCAGCAGCTCGTGGCCCGGGCGCACCACCTGCTCGCGGTAGAACTCCGCCAGCTCGGGGAAATTGCCGCCTTCGCTCATCATCAGCTTGGTCAGGCCCGAGGCCTTGGTCAGGCCGACGCGCTCCCACCAGACGTTCATGCAGTAGCGCAGCATCTCGGCCGTCGTGCCCTCGAAGGCCTCGAATTCGGCGTTCCACTCTGTGAAACGGCCGCCGAGGTTTTCGATCACCACGGCCTTGAACAGCTCTTCCTTGCTCGGAAAGTAAAGAAAGAGGGTGCCCTTGGACACGCCGGCACGGGCCGCAACCTCTTCCGAGCGGGTGGCGGCAAAGCCCTTTTCGACGAACAGGTCGAGCGCCGCCGCCAGCAGTTCGCCCGGACGCGCCTCCTTGCGCCGCTCGCGCTTGGACGGCAGCGGGCAGAACTTGTCGACGAGGGAACGGGGGGAGGCCATGGTGTTAATGACTGACGGGTTAGTAATGTAGTGACCGGCATCCGGCCCGTCAAGCCGCGACAATACCGGTCCCCGCTTTTTCCAACCCACCCGGAGCCGCGCCATGTCTTCCTCACCGTCGCCCACCGAAACCATCGTGCTCGGCGGAGGCTGCTTCTGGTGCACCGAGGCGGTGTTCGACCGGGTGCAGGGCGTGCTGGACGTCGAATCGGGCTACAGCAACGGCCAGACCCTGAACCCGAGCTACGAGCAGATCTGCACCGGCCGCACCGGCCATGCCGAGGTGGTGAAGCTCGAGTTCGACCCGGCGCAGATCAGCCTGCGCGAGCTGCTCGAGATCTTCTTCGTGGTGCACGACCCCACCACGCTCAACCGCCAGGGCAACGATGTCGGCACGCAGTACCGCAGCGGCATCTACACCACGAGCGACGCCCAGAAAGAGGTCGCCGACGCCGTGATCCGCGAGATCGAGGCCAGCAAGACCTACAGCTCGCCCGTGGTGACCGAAGTGGCGCCGCTGGCCAACTACTCGACGGCCGAGGCCTACCACCAGGACTACTTCCTGAACCACCCGAACCAGGGCTACTGCGCGTTCGTGGTCGGCCCGAAGGTCGAGAAGTTCCAGAAGACCTTCGCTTCGCGCGTCAAGGCCTGAGCCTCTTCTTTCACGCCCCGTGTCCGCCACCCTGCGCCAGACCCCGACCCGCATGACGCGCGCCACCCGCGCGCTCGTCGTCGCGCTGGCGTTCGCGCTCTGGTTTGCGGGCACGATGGGGCTCATGCACCGCTCGCTGCACGTGCCGGGCCTGCCCGCCGCTGCTGCGGCGGCGAAGGTGCAGGCACAGGCCGCGCACCGGCACGACACCGGCCACACGCTGGCCAGCCTGTTCGGCGTGCACGACGACGCCGACTGCCGCCTGTACGACCAGCTCGCGCACGGCACGGGCGTGCCCGGCGTGCCGCTGGTGGTGCTGCCGATGCTGCTGCCGGCAGCCACGTTTGCTTATCTGCAGGGCGAAGCCATCGCCCGCTGGGTCGCGCTCTTCGATGCGCGCGGCCCGCCGTCCACTCGCTGAATCCCCCGTGTTCCGGTTGCCGCACCCCTTCGGGCGGGTGAGGGCGGCCGGTCGTTCCCCGATTCAACGAGTGTTCCTTCTTCATGACCCCCCAATTCCGTCGCAACGCCATCGGCGCTGCCGTTCTTTCGCTCGCCTCGGTGGCGAGCCTGGCCCAGACCGCCGACACCGCCGCCGTCCCGGCCGCTGACGCCGCCAGCCTGCGCGAGGTCACCGTCACCGGCAACCCGCTGGGCGCGAGCGACCTGATCGCGCCGACCACCTCGCTGTCGGGCGACCAGCTGCTGCTGCGCTCCGAATCGACGCTGGGCGAGACGCTGAACAACCTGCCCGGCGTGAGCAGCAGCTACTTCGGCCCCAACGCCAGCCGCCCCAGCATCCGCGGGCAGGACGGCGACCGCATTCGCATCCTGCAGAACGGCGGCGGTGCGCCCGACGCCTCGGCGCTGAGCTACGACCACGCGGTGCCCGTCGACGCACTGGTGACCGAGCGCATCGAGGTGCTGCGCGGCCCCTCGGCGCTGCAGTACGGCGGCAGCGCCGTGGGTGGTGTGGTCAACGTGATCGACAACCGCACCCCGACCGAGCCCATCAACGGCTTCGGCGGCCGTGCCGAGCTGGGCTACGCCAGCGGCAACAAGGAAAAGAGCGGCGGCGTGCTGCTCGAAGGCGGCAACGACCGCTTCGCCCTGCACGTCGACGCCTTCAACCGCGACTCGAAGGACGTGGCGGTGCCGGTCGACCTCGAATGCAGCAAGCCCGGGCGTCTGTCGCTCGCGCGTCGCATCTGCAACTCGCAGAACGAGGCGCACGGCGGCGCCGTGGGCGGCACGCTGTTCTTCAGCCAGGGCTGGATCGGCGCCTCGGCCAGCACCTACCGCAGCAACTACGGCACCGTGGCCGAGGACGACGTGACCATCGGCATGAAGTCCGACCGCTACGCGCTGGAAGGCGAATGGCGCCCGGGCGGCTTCATCCGCAGCATCCACGCGAAGGTGAGCCGCACCGACTACCGCCACACCGAGTTCGAGGGCCGCGAGGCCGGCACCACTTTTTCGAACCTGAGCAACGACCTGCGCATCGAGGCGCGGCACGAGAAGATCGGCAACCTCGAAGGCCTGATCGGCTTCAGCCGCGAGACCAACCGCTTCGCCGCCGACGGCTCGGAGGCCTTCGCGCCGCACAGCCGCACGCGCTCCAACGCACTGTTCCTGCACGAAGAGCTCGGCACCTCGTGGGGCCGCCTGAGCTTCGGCGCACGCACCGAGAAGGTCACGGTGCGCTCGCTGGGCTACCCCGACGACCTGTCGGTGACGCGCTTCGCCATCGGCGAGCGCACCTTCAACCCGCACAGCGCGGCGTTCGGCGCGCTGGTCAACCTCACGCCGCAGTGGCAGCTGACCTCGAACCTGGCCTACACCGAGCGCGCACCGAAGGACTACGAACTGCTCGCCAACGGCCCGCACGTGGCCACCGCGGCCTGGGAAGTGGGCGACCCGAACCTGGGCAAGGAAAAGTCCACCGGCTTCGACCTGGGCGCGCAGTGGAAGTCGGGCCCGAACACGGCCCGCGTGAACGCGTACGTCACGCGCTTTCGCAACTACATCGGCCTGACCGCGTCGGGCCGCACGCTCGACGAGGAAGGGCAGGTCGTCACCGACCCCGAAGCGACCGACACGCTGGCCGAGTACCGCTATGGCGGCATGCGCGCGCGCTTCACCGGCATCGAGGCCAACGGCAACCTGCGGCTGCTGGGCGCCGACGGCTTCGCGCGCATGGCCGACGCGGGCACGCTCGACCTCGAATGGCGCGGCGACATCGTGCGCGCCAAGAACCTCGACACCGGCGAGCCGCTGCCGCGCATCGCGCCGCTGCGCCTGGGCGCCACGCTGGCCTACGGCAACGGGCCGTGGACCGCGCGTGTCGGCTTCGACTACAACGCGGCGCAGCGCCGGGTGCCGAGCGTGGGCGCGCGCGAGACGGACGCGTACACGCTGTGGAACGCGTCCATCAGCTACCGCATGAAGGTGCAGCGCGCCAACCTCACCTGGTACGCGCGCATGGACAACATCGGGAACACGCTGGCCTACACGCCGACCTCGATCCTGACGACCACGGTGTTCCCGAAGGCGCCGCTGCCGGGGCGTTCGCTGAAGGTGGGCCTGCGCGTCACGTTCTGACGCGCCGGCCTTCCGGGCGACGGGCGCGCGCTATCCTCGCCGGGTGAATTCGTTCGTCATTTCTTCCCTGCTGCCCGTCGTTCTTCTCATTGCCGCGGGCTACCTCGCCGGACGGCGCCGGTGGATCGGCGGCAATGCGGTGAAAGACCTGTCGAACCTCATCTTCCTGCTGCTCGCGCCCGCGCTGCTGTTTCGCGCCATGAGCACGGTGCACGTGCAGGAGTTGAGCCTGAAGCCCGTGGCGGCGTACTTCATCGCCTCGGGCCTGCTGTTCGCGGCCACGCTCGCGTGGCGCGGCTTCAACCGCACGGGCGCGGTGCTCGCGCTGGCCAACACCTACAGCAACACCGTGATGATCGGCATCGCGCTGATCGGCCTGGCCTACGGCGAGCCCGGCATGGTGGTGCTGCTCACGCTGATCTCGCTGCATTCGCTCGTGCTCATGACCAGCGCCACCGTGGTGCTCGAGCTGGCCGTGGCGCGCGAGCATGCGGCGGTGGACGGTGCACAGCGGCGCTCCATGGCGCGCACCGTGGGGCGCGCGTTGCGCAACGCCATCATCCATCCGGTGCCGCTGCCCATCATCGCGGGCCTGCTGTTCGCGCAGACGGGCCTCGTGATGCCCGAGGTGGTCGACAAGCCGATCCAGCTGCTGGGCCAGGCCTTCGGGCCGGTCGCGCTGGTGATGGTGGGCATCACGCTCGCGCTCACGCCCATCGGGCGCCACTGGCGCGGCGCGCTGGTGCAGGCGCTGGTGAAGAACCTCGTGCACCCGCTGCTGGTGGCGCTCATCGGCTGGCTGCTGGGCGTGCGCGGCATTCCGCTCACCGTGATGGTGGTGGCGGCGGCGCTGCCCATCGGCGCCAACGTGTTCCTGTTCTCGCAGCGCTACCGCAGCGCCGAAGACCTGGTCACGGCCAGCGTGGCGGTGTCGACTGTGTTGGCGCTTGGCACGCTCACGCTCGTGATGGTCTGGGTGCAGTGGTTGCCCTGACGCCCCGCATTTCCCCCGCGTTTTTCGCGAACTTTTGCCCGACTGAGCGACAGCGCTAGCCCTATGCCGTTTGGCAGGGGTGGCCGTTTGGTGGGCTGGCGCGCGGCGTTCGCGCCCCTACATTTGCCGGCTGATGACGATCTACCCGGCGCGTGTTTCGCCCCTTGCCCTTGCAGTGACGGCGGTGGTCGCGACGGTGATCGCGCTGCACGGCGCGCGCGCGCATGCGGCGGGCGAGGCCAAGCCGTGCCGCACGCCCTGCCTTGCCGTTCCTGTGCCGGCGGAGGCACCGCCGGCCAGGGAAGCGGAGCCCAAGCCCGCCGTCGTGCGGCCGGCGCCGAAGCCACGCCCGCAGATCACCGCCACCGCAGCGCCGGCCCCGGCGCCCGAGGTGCATCGCGAACCCGCCGAGCGGCGCCCCGCGCCTTCGAAACGCTGCAGCGAGATCAACATGCGCGCCGCCGTGGGCGAGCCGCTGTCGGACCAGGACATGACCATTTTGAGGAGCCAGTGCTGATGACCACGACCAAGAACACCGCCATCCCCCGAGCCTTGTGGCGCGTGCTGGCGCTGTGCACCGCCGCGCTGCTGGCCACCGCCTGCGCGCACCGCCCCGCGCCCAGCAGCGCCATGCCCTTCGACCAGGCCGTCACCCAGGCGGTCGACGACCTCATGGTGCAGACCCAGAAGCTGCCGGCCTTCCTGGCCAAGGTGGAGTCCACGCTGACGCAGCGGCGCATCGTGATCGACCCGCTGCTCGAAGGCGCCAGCGGCCAGCAGACCGAGGTGACGCGCGTGGCCGAGCAGCGCATCGTGCAGCGCATGCAGGCGCAGTTCAAGCAGTTCACCGTGACGCCGTTCAACGCGAACGAGATCGGCAACGCGCAGTACGTGCTCAACGGCACGCTGGTGCGCGACAAGGACGCCTCGGGCGCGCCGTACCGGCTGAACCTCGCCATGACCGAGATCAAGAGCGGCATGGTGATCGCGCAGTCGGTGGCGCGCATCAGCGATGCCTCGCTCGACACGCGGCCCACCGCCTTCTTCCGCGACAGCCCCGTGAACGGCAAGGACCGCGGCGTGGAAGGCTACATCCGCACCGCCGAGACGCCGGCCGGGCAGGCCGCCGATGCGCTGTACCTGGAGCGCCTGCCGACCGCCACGGTGCTGCAGGAGGCCACCGCCGCCTACGAGGCCGGCCGCATGAGCGAGGCCCTGAGCCGCTACGAGGCCGCGTCGAAGCGCGCCGACGGCCAGCAGCTGCGCATCTACAGCGGGCTGTACCTCACGCAGTCGCAGCTGGGCCGCACGGCCGACGCCGAGCGCACCTTCGGCACGCTGGCGCGGCTGGGGCTCGAGAGCAACAACCTGAGCGTCAAGTTCCTGTTCAAGCCGGGCTCGACCGACTTCCTGGCCGACCCGAAGATCAGCGCGGCCTACCCGATGTGGCTGCGCCAGATCGCGCGGCAGGCGGCGCAGATCGAGTCGTGCGTGGTGGTCACGGGCCACACGAGCCGCACGGGCTCGGAGGCGGTCAACGAGCGGCTGTCGCTGCAGCGCGCCACCAGCGTCAAGGCGCGGCTGGTGGGCGAGGCGCCGCCGCTGTCGAAGAAGCTGCGCGAAGCCGGCATGGGCTTTCGCGAGAACATCGTCGGCACGGGCGCCGACGATGCGAGCGACGCGCTGGACCGGCGCGTCGAATTCAAGGTTGCTGGTTGCGAGGCCTGAGCCAGGCTCAGGGCGCGAGCCGTTCGCGCACCCAATCGGCACCTTCGAGCCGGTAGCGCAGCCGGTCGTGCAGCCGGCTCTTGCGGCCCTGCCAGAACTCCCAGCGGTCGGGCACCAGACGGAAGCCGCCCCAGTGCGGCGGGCGCGGCGGCGAGAGCAGGTGCTTGGCGGCGTACACGGCGGCGTTCTTCACCAGCACGTCGCGTCCGCTGATCACTTCGCTCTGCGGGCTGGCCCAGGCGCCGATGCGTGAATCGAGCGGGCGGCTGGCGTAGTAGGCGTCGCTCTCCTCGGCGCTGACGCGTTCCACGCGGCCCTCGATGCGCACCACGCGCTCCAGCTCGACCCAGTGGAACTGCAGCGAGGCATACGGGTTGCCCGACAGCTCGCGGCCCTTGCGGCTGTCGTAGTTGGTGTACCAGACGATGCCGCGCGCGTCGTAGCCCTTGATCAGCACGATGCGGCTGGACGGCCGCAGGTCGCTGCCCACGGTGCTCAGCGTCATCGCGTTGGGCTCGGGGATGTGCGCGTCGACGGCCTCGGTGAGCCAGCGCTCGAACTGCTGGATCGGGTCGGCGGCGCTGCGGGTCTCGTCGAGCTCGGCGCGCTCGTAGCTCTTGCGCAGCGCGGCCAGCGCGTCCTTGGAAAGAGGAGAAGAAGTCATGCCGGGATTGTTGCGCACATACTCGGCCCATGACGACGACAGAGGCGAACTCCCCGACCGTGATCGTGCTGGCCTCGGGCCGTGGCGAGCGTTTCATCGCGGCCGGCGGCACGGGTTCCAAGCTGAAGGCGCTGCTCGCGGGCCGGCCGGTGCTCGAGCGCACGCTCGACGCGGTGCGCGCGAGCGGCCTGCCGTGGCACCTGGAAGACGCGGGGCACCCCGGCATGGGCGATTCGATTGCCGCCGCGGTGCGCGCCACGCCCCACGCGGCGGGCTGGCTGATCCTGCCGGGCGACCTGCCGCTGGTGCAGGCCGCGACGCTGCGGGCGGTGGCCGCCGCGCTCGGCGGGCGGGTGAATGCCGTGCAGCCGGAGTACCGGGGCGAGCGCGGGCATCCGGTGGGCTTTGCGGCGGGCTGCTGGGCGCAGCTGGCGGCGCTGGAGGGGAACCTGGGCGCATCGTCCGTCCTGCGGGCGATGCGTGCGATCGATTCGGTCGTCGACCTGGCCGTGGACGATGCCGGCGTCGTGACCGACATCGACACGCCCGAGGCCCTGGCGCGGGCCGAGGCGCTCTGGCAGGCGCGCGCGGGCGCCTGACCGCTCACACTTTTTGCTTAGTTCTGGGCAACGACCGCGCAGAGCACGCGCGGGCCGGAGTTGCCGGCGGGCTGCGTCGTGAAGTCGTCGCGGTCGCGGTGCACCACGAGCGCGCGGCCGCGCACGTTGTTGGCGGCGCCGTCGGTCAGCGAGATCGCGTGGTTCTCGACGCTGAAGCGCGCCACGCCGCTGGCGTCGGCCACCAGGCTGGGCAGTTCGCCGGCGTGGCTGCCGGGCGCGGAGAACTTGCCGTGCGTGCCGCCGGCCGGGTTGAAGTGGCCGCCCGAGGCGTTGCCGTTGTTGCCGCAGTCGCCCTTTTCATGGATGTGGAAACCGTGCTCGCTGCCCGGCGCCAGGCCGCGCACCTCGCCGGACACGCGCACGCCGTGGTCGAGTGCGGTGAGCGTCACCGAGCCGCGCGCGGGGTTGGGCGTGACGGCGGCGGTCGGCGTCAGCTCGACTGTGGTGCTCGGCTTGCCGCCCATGCTGCCGCAGGCGGCGAGCACGGCAGTGGCGAGGAGGGCGGTGCCAGTGGCGAGGAGACGGCGATGGATCATTGGTTTTCCTTGTTGATGAACGGGGTGGAGGGTTGAGAGGACGCGGTGTCCGAAGACCCCGCAACGTATACCGGAGCCGGGGCTGTCCCGCAATCGGCCGGTGTCTGAAATGGCGGCTCGGCGGCCAGCGCCACCAGCCGGGCCAGCGCCGCGTCGTGGATCGCGTGGCGCTGCAGCTCGAGCAGGGTCTGGCGCGCGTAGTCGAGCGAGCTGCCGTAGCGGCCCACGGCATTCGCGAAGATGTGGCGGTAGCGCTCGTCGCTGAGCTCGCCCGTGAAGTTCGGGCTGCGCCGCGACAGCGTGAAGGCCAGCGCGCGCACCGGCCCTTCGGCGGTGCCGCATTGCAGCCACTTGGGGTCGTACACGCCGGTCGGCATCTCGCGCAGCCAGAGGCGCTTCAGCGTCTCCAGGCCCTCGGCCTTCGGCACGCGGAACACCACGCCCCGGCAGCTGCCGCCCGAGAGCAGGCCGAACACCAGGCCCGGCGTCTGCACGCTGCCGCGGTTGACGCGGCTCCACATCTTGAGCGCGCGGTGCCAGCCGTGCACCGAGGCCGCGCGCCGCTCCGCAAAGCCGAACTCGGGCCGCCAGATCAGCGAGCCGTAGCCGAACAGCCAGAGATCGTCGCGTCCGCCCCAGTCGGCGATCGCGCGTTCCAGCATCGGCTGCGGGTCGCGCAGCGGACGGGGCATGGGGTCCAGCCCCGGCGGACCGGGGTCCGGCGCGACGGCTGACACGGGGGTGTCGGGGGTGGCGCCTACAATTTCGTGATCATGGTTCACCGCACCATTATTTACCGACCCCTTTCCTACGGAGATCGCGCTTCCATGAACAACGACGACAGCCAGCAGAATTTCGCCCTCGGCTTCCTGGTGGCATTGATCATGCTCGTGATCATGTTCGTGATCGGTGTCGCCTTCTGGCACAAGGGCCTGGGCGCGACGGCCGCGCACGCCAAGCCCGCTGTCGCGGCTTCGGCGCCGGCACCGGGCGGCGCGGTGCAGGTGACCGAAGTCACCGAGACCGTCACCGTGGTGATCCCCGACGGCGCCAGCATCCGCGTGGTCGGCGGCGTGGTGAACTTCTACTTCGCGACCGGCAGCGCCGACCTCGCACCGGGCGCCGCCGAGGCGCTGGCCCTGGTCATCAAGGGCGTCGAGGGTGGCCGCAAGGCGGTGGTTTCGGGCTTCCACGACACCACCGGCGACGCCGCCGTGAACGAGGAACTGGCCAAGAAGCGCGCCCAGATGGTGCGCGAGGTGCTGGCGGGCCTGGGCGTGCCGGCCGAGAAGATCGACCTGCAGAAGCCCGCCGTCACCGCCGGATCGGGCAACAACGCCGAGGCGCGCCGCGTCGAAGTCCGGCTGGTCGACTGAGCGATCCGGCCTTTTGCATCTCCATCAAAAAACCCGGCATGGCCGGGTTTTTTTGTGCCTGCACGCGGCCGGGTGCATGCCTGAGTAATTTCGTATCGTTCTGCGGCCGGATTTCATCGGGGCGTCGCGCTCGAATTGGTACGATGGGCCTCCAGGCCCACAGTCGCGCCGGCGACACGCAGCAAGAGCCAACTTCCCCATGAGCAGCACACACCCCACCGTCCGCGACGTCACCGATCGCATCCGCGCGCGCAGCCGCGACACGCGCAGCACCTACCTCACGCGCCTGGCCGAGATCCGCGCCCGCGACCGCGGTTCCGACCGCATGGGCTGCGCCAACGTGGCGCATGCCGTGGCCGGCATCCCGGCCAACGACAAGTTCAAGGTGGTGGCCGAGCGCGCGCCCAACCTGGGCATCGTCACCGCCTACAACGACATGCTCTCGGCCCACGCGCCGTACCAGGGCTACCCGGACATCATCAAGCAAGAGGCCCGCCGCCACGGCGCCACCGCGCAGGTCGCCGGCGGCGTGCCCGCCATGTGCGACGGCGTCACGCAGGGCACGCCCGGCATGGAGCTGAGCCTGTTCAGCCGCGACCTGATCGCCATGAGCACCGCCGTCGCGCTCACGCACGACATGTTCGACGGCGCCCTGATGCTCGGCGTGTGCGACAAGATCGTGCCGGGCCTGCTGATCGGCGCGCTGCACTTCGGCCACCTGCCCACCGTCTTCGTGCCCGCCGGACCGATGCCCTCGGGCCTGTCGAACACCGCCAAGTCGAAGGTGCGCGAGCAGGCGGCGCAGGGCCTCGTGGGCCGCCAGGGCCTGCTCGAGGCCGAGATGGCCGCCTATCACACGGTCGGCACCTGCACCTTCTACGGCACCGCCAACAGCAACCAGATGCTGCTGGAGGCCATGGGCCTGCACGTGCCCGGCACGGCCTTCATCCAGCCCGGCGACGCCATGCGCGAGACGCTCACGCGCGAGGCGGTGCGCTCGGTGCTCGGCAAGGCCAGCGACACCGCCTTCAACTGCCCGCCCATCGGCGAGATGGTCGACGAGCGCTGCATCGTCAACGCCATGGTCGCGCTGCTGGCCACCGGCGGCTCCACCAACCACCTGATCCACTGGGTGGCCGTGGCGCGCGCTGCCGGCATCCTCATCGACTGGGACGACTTCTCCCAGCTGTCCGACGTGGTGCCGCTGCTCACGCGCGTGTACCCCAACGGCAGCGCCGACGTGAACGAGTTCCAGGCCTGCGGCGGCCCGGGCTTCGTGATCGGCGAGCTGGTCGAGGCCGGCCTGATGCACGCCGACGTGCTCACGGTGCGCGCCGGCGGCATCCGCGAATTCGCCAACATCCCGTCGCTGGCCGGCGAGAACACGCTGCACTGGACGCCCGCTGCGCCGCTGCAGAAAGAAGCCGTCACCCGCCCGGTGGCCAGCCCCTTCAGCGCCACCGGCGGCCTCAAGCTGCTCAGCGGCAACCTGGGGCGCAGCGTGATCAAGGTGTCGTCGGTGCCCGACGACCGCCACGTCATCGAGGCGCCCGCGCGCGTGTTCGACTCGCAGGCCGCGCTGCAGAAGGCCTTCACGGCCGGCGAGCTGGAGCGTGACGTGGTCTGCGTCGTGCGCTGGCAAGGTCCGCAGGCCAACGGCATGCCCGAGCTGCACAAGCTCACGCCGCCGCTGTCGGTGCTGCAGGGCAAGGGCTTCCGCGTGGCGCTGGTCACCGACGGCCGCATGAGCGGTGCCTCGGGCAAGATCCCCGCGGCCATCCACGTGTCGCCCGAAGCCGCTGCCGGCGGCCCGCTGGCCAAGGTGCGCGACGGCGACCTGATCCGCCTCGACGCCGTAGCGGGTACGCTCGCCGTGTTGCTGCCCGAAGACGAATGGGCCGCGCGCGAGACCGCGACGCTGTCCGACGCGCAACGCATCGCGGACGGGCACGGCCTGGGCCGCGAACTGTTCGCCGGCATGCGCCGCAACGCACTGACCGCCGAAGAGGGCGCCTGCACCTGGATGTGACGGGGCCCCACGTGGGCCGCAAGAAACTTTTGGAGCCATGAGATGACAGACAGACTCACCCCCCTCGACGTGATGCGCGACGCACCCGTCATTCCGGTCATCGTGCTGAACGACGTGAAGCACGCCGTGCCGCTGGCGCGCGCGCTGGTCGCAGGCGGCATCCGCATGCTCGAAGTGACGCTGCGCACGCCGCAGGCGCTGCAGTGCATCGAGGCCATCGCCAAGGAAGTGCCCGAGGCCGTGGCCGGCGCCGGCACCATCCGCAGCGCGGCCGACGCACAGGCCTCCGCGCTGGCGGGCGCGAAGTTCGGCGTGAGCCCGGGCTACACGCGCGCGGTCGGCAAGGCCTGCCACGACCTCGGCCTGCCGCTGCTGCCCGGCGTGGCCACCGGCAGCGAGATCATGACGGCGCAGGAAGACGGCTACACCCAGCTGAAGTTCTTCCCCGCGCTGCAGGCCGGCGGCCTGCCGATGCTCAAGGCCTGGCAGGGCCCGTTCGGCGACGTCACCTTCTGCCCCACGGGCGGCATCCATGCGGGCAACGCGGCCGAGTTCCTCGCGCTGTCGAACGTGGCCTGCGTGGGCGGTTCGTGGATCGTGCCGACCGACGCCATCCGCGACGGCGACTGGACCCGCATCGAGCAACTGGCGCGCGCCGCGAGCCAGCTGCCCCGCTGAGCATGTCGGCCGATTTCGACGCGGGCGACCTGAAGGTCATCGCGTTCGACGTGTTCGGCACGGTGGTCGACTGGCACAGCGGCATCGCGGCCGAGGTCGAGCGCGTGCTGCCCGGCGTGGACGGCGCGGCCTTTGCGCTGGCCTGGCGCGCCGGCTACCAGCCCGCCATGAAGGCCGTGATGGAACGCATCGCGGCCGGCGAGGGCGGCTTCACGCTGCTTGACGAGCTGCACCTGAGCATGCTCGAACAGGTGCTGCACGACTTCAGCCTGGCGGACCACCTCGACAGCGCCGCCAAGCGCGACCTGAGCCGCGCCTGGCACCGCCTGCCGGCGTGGCCCGATGCGGTCGAGGGGCTCACGCGGCTGAAGAAGAAGTTCACCATCTGCACGCTCTCCAACGGCAACATCGGCCTGCTCACCGAGATGGCCAAGCGCGCCGGCCTGCCCTGGGACTGCGTGCTGTCGGCCGAGGTGTTCAAGGCCTACAAGCCCGACCCGCGCACCTACCTCGGCGTGGCGGGCGTGTTCGATGCGACGCCCGGGCAGGTCATGCTCGCCGCCGCGCACCACGACGACCTGGCGGCCGCGCGCGTGTGCGGCCTGAAGACGGCGTACATCGAGCGGCCCCACGAGTTCGGCCGCAAGCAGCCGAAGGACGTGTCGCCGCAGCCGGACAACAGCCTGCATGTGCGCGACATCGTCGCGCTGGCCGACCGGCTGGGCTGCTGATCGCGCTGTTGGTCAGTCGGTGATGAGCTTTTCCACCGTGCGCAGGTTGCGCGTGGTGGTGCTCGACTTGTAGCGGGTCTTCGCGAGCAGCTTGGCCACCGGCGTCTCCAGGCTTTCGCCGCGCGGGCACTGCCAGTACAGCACGCCATCGCCGCGCACCAGCTGTTCGACCTTGGCGTCGACCGTGCCGGCCTTCTCGATGATCTCGTCGAGCATCGCGGGGTCGGAGCCGAACACGAGGTACGGATGGTGCGTGTCGTCGATGCGCTCAAAGGGGTAGCTCGCGGCCATGTCGGCCACGCGCTGCTGCGTGCACAGCACGATCCACGCCTCGTAGCCGAAGCACTGATGCAGCGCTTTCTCGATGCGCGTGCGCAGTGCGGCGGCATCGGGCGCGTCGGTGTCGAACAGCACGTTGCCGCTGGCGAGCACCGTGCGCACCGCGCCGAAGCCGAGTTCGTCGACGAACAGCGCCTTCAGGTCGGCGCTCTTGATCGTGATGCCGTTGACGTTCACGCCGCGCAGCAGGGCGACGTAGCGCGTCAGCGGCGCGTCTTTCTTCTTTGTCTTCGGGCTTGCCATGGTGTGGGGTGCGGCCCGAAACGGCTCAGCGCAGGCCGCCGCCCGCGGCGTTCTCGTTGCGCTGGATCAGTTCGATCTTGTAGCCATCAGGGTCCGTCACGAAGGCGATCACCGTCGTGCCGCCCTTGACCGGACCGGCCTCGCGCGTCACGTTGCCGCCGGCGGCCTTGATCTTGTCGCAGGCCGCGTAGGCGTCGGGCACGCCGAGCGCGATGTGGCCGTAGGCGGTGCCGAGCTCGTAGCTCTCGGTGCCCCAGTTGTAGGTGAGCTCGATCTCGGCCTGGTCGGGGTTGCCGTTGCCGTAGCCGACGAAGGCGAGGCTGTACTTGTACTCGGGGTTTTCCGATGTGCGCAGCAGCGTCATGCCGAGCACCTGCGTGTAGAAGTCGATGGAGCGCTGGAGATTGCCAACGCGCAGCATGGTGTGGAGAAGTCGCATCTCGTGGGTCGTGTCGTTATGGGGGGGAAGGGGGCTATTGTCGCCCTCTGCTTCTTGCGATCAAGCCGCCAGCGTCAGCAGGTGCGCCTGGTACTTCTTCAGAAAATCCATCAGATGCCGTGGGTACTCGGGCACCACCGCCGCGCGCACGCTGGGGCGCGCCGCCAGCGCGTGGCGCCAGGCGTTCACCTTGGGCAGCGCGTCGAACAGGTGCGAATCGCTGATCGCATCGAACACCTCGAAGTAGCGGAACACCGGTGCGAACACCGCGTCGACGAGGCTGAAGGCTTCGCCCGCGAAGTAGGGGGCTTGCGCCAGCGCGGCCTCGACGCGTTCGAACTTGGCGGCCAGTGCCTCGCGCTTCTGCGCGAACACGGCGGCGTCCTGTGTGGTCTCGTAGCCCCACAGGTCGGCGAGGATGGCCGAGCCGAACTCCATCCATGCACGGTGCTGTGCACGTGCGAGCGGGTCTTCGGGGTGCAGGCGGGCGCCGGGTTGCGTTTCCTCGAGGTACTCGCAGATCACGTTGCTCTCGAACAGCACGGCCTCGGTGCCGTCGGGGCGCTGCACCTTCAGCAGCGGCACCTTGCCCAGCGGCGAGATGTCGAGAAACCACTGGGGCTTGTTCGCGAGATCGATCACGACGCGCTCGAAGGGCACGTTCTTCTCGTGCAGCGCGATCGCGGCGCGTTGCACGTAGGGGCACAGCAGGTGGCTGACGAGGGTGAGGGCCTGGGTCATGGGGCGTTCCGCTTTCGAAGAGTTGGGGTCGGGATCGCCGCGATTCTTGCGGGCCTGAACAACCTTTTCTGGAAAAGCCCATTCGGGCGCCGCCCGGGTGCTACGGCTTGGGAAAAAGGTACGCGCCGGCCGCAGGCTTGAGAAGGGGCTTGAGTTCGGTGAACGGCAGCGCCACCGTGGTGCCGAGGCAGGCGCCGAGCGCATGCGGCACGCCGCTGACCGCGACGGCCAGCGCATCGCGCCCGCGGGTGCGCTCGAAATGCAATGCCAGGTACTGGGGCCACACCTCGTCGCAACCCGTGTAGTGCTGCGGGTCTGCGGCGGCTGCGGATTCGGGCCCACGTCCCTGTGCTTTCAGCTGCTTCCCGATCAGCGCCATGAGCGTCTTGCTCGGCACGAACCCGTCCGGCGTCCTGGTGAACGCGCGGAACAGGCGTTCGAAGTCGAGGTACTCGCCACGGACCAGGTCGAGTGTGTAGGGCGCGTAGTGGTTGTGGGGATGGGCGCCGCCGCAGTCGGCGCTTCCCGATTCGACGACGCTCATCAGCGTCGGGCTGAGAAAGGTGACGCGCACCGATTCCGCGTCGTAGTTTCCCAGCGAGCCGGCCGCCGGATGCGTCTCGGTGTAGAGGGTGGTCTTGCATTCGAGCGCGGCGAGGCTGAGCTGTCCGTGCCTGCGCGCGAGGATGGCGTTGACCTTCTCGACCATGCGCGCATTCGGGTGTCGCGTGAGCCGCGGATAGGAAAAGCGCGTGCGCGGATCGATGACCATGCGCCATGCCACCGCTCCGCTGACGTGCTCCACGCCTTGCTTGAGCGATGTCTGCAGCTTCAGGTGGTCGTAGGGTGCCGTCTCGATGGAGATCGGCGCGTCCGAAGCCGCGCCGGTGGTGTTGCCTGGCGGGATGGAGTGCGTCACCGGCTCGGTGGCGCCGGGACTCTTGTCCGGGTCGTACTGGCGAACCTGCCGAAGCTCGAACGCGACGTTCTGCTTGCCAGGGCCATCGCTCCAGCTTCCGGCAAAAGTGCCGTCAACCACCTGGCCGCGCCACGTCGGGCCCGGCTGCCGGGTCTGCGCATCTTCGAACAGCGGCGCGTTGCCGCCTTGTGCCGCCCGGTACATCGCCTCGCCCTGGATCGGGAGGGCTTCCACGAGCTTCGTCACCGGCCCGGAGAGCGGAATGTCGACACCGTGGCGGCGATAGAAATACCGCCCGCCGCCAGTGGCATTCACTTCGAGCACGACCTCGCTGGTGCCGAGGGTGCCTTGGTAGACCGTACGGACTTCTGCCAGGGCCGGCATCGCCGACCCGAGCAACGTCGCCCACGCGAGGAAGAGTCGGGTCGCCTTGTGCATCGGAGCTTCTCCCGTTACGAGGCCGTCTCGAGCCAGTGCGTGATCCGCCCGTTGTGCATCACGCCGATGCGGTCGGCCATCGCATGCGCCTCGGCCTCGTTGTGCGTGACCAGGATCGCGGTCTGGCCGGCCTTCTTCAGGATGCCGCGCACCTCGGCGGTCAGGCGCTCGCGCGTGCCGCCGTCGAGGTTGGAAAACGGCTCGTCCAGCAGCAGCAGGGCGGGCGAGGGCGCCAGCGCGCGGGCCAGCGCGATGCGCTGCTGCTGGCCGCCCGACAGCTCGTGCGGGTAGCGCTCGCCGGCCTCGGCCAGGCCGACCAGCGCGAGCATCTCGGCCACGCGCGCCTGCTGCGCTGAGCGGCCCAGGCGGCGCAGGCCGAAGGCGACGTTCCTGGCGGCCGACAGGTGCGGGAACAGCGCGTACTCCTGGAACATCATGCCCACGCGCCGCTGCTCGGGCGGCAGGTGCTTCTGGGGCGACGACAGCAGCGTGTCGCCGAGGCGGATGGTGCCGGCGCGCACGGGCTCGAAGCCGGCGATGGCGCGCAGCACCGTGGTCTTGCCGCAGCCCGAGGGGCCGAACAGGCAGGCGATCTCGCCCGCGGGCAGGTCCAGCGAGAAGCCGTCGACCACCGTGTGCGGGCCGCGCGGCGTGTCGTACGCGAGCTGGAGCGAGTCGAGATGAAGCGGGGAACTCATGCGGGGTCCGTGTCGGGAGGTGTCACCGCCGGTGTCGTGCCGAGTTGGTTGCGCGCCAGCAGCACCACCGGCAGCAGGCCGGCGACCACGATGGCCAGCGCGGCGATCGCGCCTTCTTCGTAGGTGCCGCGCGCGGCCTCGGCGTAGAGCCAGGTGGCGAGGGTGTCGAAGTTGGCCGGGCGCAGCAGCAGCGTGGCCGGCAGCTCTTTCATGGCGTCGACGAAGACCAGCAGCGCACCCGCCGCGATGGCGGGCTGCAGCAGCGGAAGGTGCACGCGGCGCAGCGTGCCGCCGGTGGTTTCGCCGAGCAGGCGCGAGGCCTGCTCGATGGCCGGCGGAATGCGCGCCAGCCCGGCCTCGATGCCGCCCACGGGCATCGCAAGAAAACGGATCGCGCAGGCCATGACCAGCACGATGCCCGCGCCCATCAGCGGCAGGCCCTGCCAGCCCATCGCGCCGGCCAGCGCCGCGTCGAAAGCCAGCGCCGGCGTCAGCAGGCCGATGGCGAGCACCGTGCCCGGCACTGCGTAGCCCAGCGTGGCCACGCGCGCCTGCCAGCGGGCGCGGTTGAGGCTCGTGCCCTGGCTGCGCGAGGCCCAGGCCACGACCAGCCCCGCCGCCACGGCCACCACCGTCACGCCGGCCGCCAGTGCCAGCGTGTTGCCCAGGCTGGCCACGAGGCCCTGCGAAATGCCGCCGCCCTGGTGCAGCCGCTTGCCGCTTTCCCAGACCAGGTACAGCGCGGGCGCGACAAAGCCGATCAGCACCGGCAGCGCCGCCGTCGCGGTCGCCGCCCAGGCCGCGCCGCCGTGCAGGCGCCGGGGCTGCACCGCGCGCATGCGCTGCGCGGAGCCGAAGCGCTGGTGCTGGCGGCCGTTGCGTTCGAGCCAGACCAGCGCCACCACCACGAACAGCATCGCGCAGGCGATCTGCGCGGCGCCGGCCAGGTCGGAGCGCGTGATCCAGGTGGTGTAGACCGCCACCGTGAGCGTGTTCACGCCGAGGAATTCGGAGGCGCCGATGTCGTTGAGCGTCTCGAGCAGTGCCAGGCTCAGGCCCACGGCCAGCGCCGGCCGCGCCAGCGGCAAGGCCACGCGAAAGAACGCGCCGCGGCGGCTCTCGCCCAGCGTGCGCGCCGCTTCCAGCAGGTGCGCGGGCTGGGTCATGAACATCGCGCGCGCCGTCATGTAGACATACGGATAGAGCACGAAGCCCAGCACGAAGATCGCACCCGGCATCGAGCGCAGGTCGGGCAGGCGGAACTGGCGCGGGCTGTCGAAGCCCAGCATCCAGCGGATCGCGCCCTGCACGGGGCCGATGGGGTGCAACAGGTCGAGGTAGGCGAAGGCGACGATGTAGGTCGGCATCGCCAGCGGCAGCAGCAGCGCCCAGTTGAGCACGCCGCGGCCGGGGAAGTCATGCGCCGTGACCAGCCAGGCGCAGCCGGTGCCGATCACGAGGACGAGGGTGCCGACGCCCGCGAGCAGCAGCGCCGTGTTGAGCGCCGCCTGCGGCAGCACGTGCGCGAACAGCGGCCCCCAGTGGCCGACGCCCGAGCCGAATGCGAGCCATGCCAGCGTGAGCACCGGCGCGAGCACGCCGAGCGCGATCAGGAACGACGCGCAGCGCCATGCCGGGCCCGCGGCGCGCAGGCCCGGCGGCTGGCGCCGCGAAATCAGCATTCAGTTGCCGGCAAGGTGTGCCCGGCCATGCAAGGTCACTGGTCGAAGCCGACCTTGTCGACGAGGGCGCTGGCCTGCTTGCGGTACTTGGCAATCTCGGTCAGCGGCAGCGGGTCGACCTTCAGCTCGCCGATGGACTGGCCGATGATCGGGTCGAGGGCCACGCCCTTGCGCACCGGGTACTCGTAGTTGGCGTCGGCGTACAGCGCCTGGGCCGGTTCCGACACCAGGAACTCGAGCAGCTTGACCGCGTTGGCGCGCTGCGGTGCGTTCTTGGCCACGGCCGCGCCGCTGATGTTCACGTGCGTGCCGCCGCTCTTGGCGCTGGCGAAGGTCGGGCGGATCACCTTGATCGCGTCGCCCCACTTGCGCGCGTCGGTGCCTTCCTTGGCGCTCTTCATCTGGCCCACGTAGTACGAGTTGGCCACGCCGATGTCGCAGATGCCGCCGAGGATGTCGCGCGCCACGTCGCGGTCGCCGCCGGTGGCCTTGCGCGCCAGGTTGCCCTTGACGCCGCGCAGCCACTGCTCGGTCTTGGCTTCGCCGTCGTGCGCGATCATCGCGGCCACCAGGGCCGTGTTGTAGGGGTGCTGGCCGGCGCGGATGCAGACCTTGCCCTTGTACTTCGGGTTGGCCAGGTCTTCGTAGCGGAAGCTGGTCAGCGGCTGGTTCTTGTCGGCGTACAGCACGCGCGCGCGCAGCGAGAGCGCGAACCACTGGCCGTCGGCGCCGCGCAGGTTGGCCGGAATGGCCGATTCGAGCGCGGCCGACTTCACCGGCTGCGTCACGCCGCCTTCGACGAGGTCGACGAGGTTGCCGATGTCCACCGTCATCAGCACGTCGGCCGGCGAGCGGGCGCCTTCGGCCTTCACGCGCTCCAGCAGACCGTCCTTCACGAACACCGTGTTGACCTTGATCTTGCTCTGCGCGCTGAACGCCGAGATCAGCGGCTGGATCAGCGCCGGCTCGCGCGTCGTGTAGAGCGTGAGCTCGTCATTGGCGGCGTGCGCGGGCAGGGCGGTGAGGGCGAGCCAGGCGGCGGAAACGCCGAGGAGGGCGTGCGCCACGCGGCCCTGGGGGCCGGAACGGTCGGTCATGAAGGATCCTCCAGGTGCGGTGAGGTGTTCTAGGAAAGGCATCGGCGACGGCGGAGCCTGTCGCTGATGCGAACAATTATCACTGACGGGGAGGGGCGGGTTTTCCTTTGGCTTACAGCTTGAGGGCCTACTTGAAACGCCTCACCGCCCCGCCGGCACCTCGAACACCAGGCACGTCGTCGTCGCATGCGCATACAGCGTGCCGTCCGCCCCGACCAGCCGGGCCTCGGCCGTGGCGAGCTGCTTGCCGCAGTGGATCACCTTGCCTTCGGCGCGCACGCGCTGCACCTTCGGCGTGAGGCCCTTGACGTAGTTCACGCTGAGCTCGGCCGTCGTGTAGGCGCGACCGGGCGGCATCATGGTGTGGACCGAGCAGCCCAGGGCCGAGTCGAGCATCGTGGCGACCCAGCCGCCGTGGATGGTGCCCAGCGGGTTCAGGTGCTGCGGCAGCGGCGTGCCCTGGAAGATGGCGATGCCCTTGCTGACCGAGACGATGGTGAAGTCCAGCGTCTTGGCGATGGCGGCGTAGGGAATCTCGCCGTTGAGCATGGCCTGCATGACCTCCAGGCCGGTCTTGCCGGCGACCTGCTCGGGGCGCGCGAGCCCGGGGCCGGGGCCGTTCTCGAGGCGCTCGGCGATCTGCCGCTCTTCGGCGATCCATGCGTCGAGCAGATGGGAGGGAGTGTCGGTGAAAGCTTGCTGCGTCATGCCTGTGTTCCTGCTGGGGGCTTTGCGGGGAGGGGTTGATTGCATATGCAATAGTTGCACATACAATAATACCCCATGGACACACCCACCCAACCCCGCGGCTGCACCAGCTTCAAGACGCGCCAGCTGATGCGCCGCCTGACGCAGCACTACGACGCCGAGGTGTCGCGCAGCGGCCTCAAGACCACGCAGTACTCGCTGCTGTCGCACCTCAAGCGCCTGGGCCCGATGCGCCCGGTCGACCTGGCGGGCGAACTGAAGATGACCGCGTCCACGCTGAGCCGCAACCTGCAGCCGCTGATCACCGCGGGCTGGGTGGCGCAAGTGGCGGGCGCCGATGCGCGCAGCCGGCTGGTGTCGCTCACCGACGCCGGCGACGCCAAGTGGCGCGAAGCGCAGCAGCACTGGAAGACGGCACAGCTCAAGCTCAATGCGCTGCTGGGCGTGGAGCGCGTGCTGGCGCTGCATACGCTCATCGACGAATCGCTCGCGCTGCTGGGCACGGGCGAGCCGGTCGACGTGCAGGACTGACGCTTCCCGCCACCCCCACAACGAGCACTTTCCGCGTCTACGCAGTCGCGCGGCCGGATTTCCTGTCTCTTCGTTTCTCCCCCGACCCATTCCAACAGTTCCAGAGGTCCCATGTTCGCCACCCACGTCTCCGCATGGCTGCAGCGCCGCGGCATCCACTACGGCTGGATCGTCGCCGCCGTCACCTTCCTGACCATGCTCACCATGTCGGCCGCGCTCGGCCTGCCGGGCGCGATGATGAAGCCGCTCGGCGAGGAGTTCGGCTGGAGCACCGAGCAGATCTCGTCCGCGCTTGCGCTGCGCTTTGCGCTGTTTGGCCTCATGGGCCCGTTCGCCGCGGTGCTGATGGAACGCTACGGCCTGCGCGCGGTGATGTGCGCCGGCCTCACGCTGGTCGGGCTGGGCATGGCGCTGGTCACCACGGCCTCGCAGCTGTGGCAGCTGTTCGTGCTGTGGAGTCTGATGCTCGGCCTGGGCACGGGCATGACGGCGCTGGTGCTGGGCGCCGTGGTGGCCAACCGCTGGTTCGTCGCGCGGCGCGGCCTGGTCGTGGGCATGCTCACGGCCAGCGCGGCCACCGGCCAGCTGGCCTTCCTGCCGCTGGCGGCCTGGATGATCGAGCACTGGGGCTGGCGCTCGGCCATCGTGCCGATCGTGGTGGGCAGCGTGGTGATCGCGCTGCTCGCGCTGTGCCTGGTGCGCAACCGGCCGTCGGACATCGGCCTGCTGCCTTATGGTGAAGCGCCCGGCACGCAGCCGGCGCCGGCACCCGCCTTCACGATGAACTTCGCCACGCCCTTTCGCGTGCTGCGCGAGGTGGCGACCAACCGCACCTTCCTGATCCTGGCCGGCACCTTCTTCATCTGCGGCCTGAGCACCAACGGCCTGGTGCAGACGCACTTCATCTCGCTGTGCGGCGACTACGGCATGAGCGCCGTGCCCGCCGCCTCGGTGCTCGCGATGATGGGCGCCTTCGACTTCGTCGGCACCATCCTGTCGGGCTGGCTGTCCGACCGCTACGACAACCGCAAGCTGCTCTTCTGGTACTACGGCCTGCGCGGGCTGTCGCTGTTCTGGCTGCCGCACTCCGAATTCACGATCTACGGCCTGGGCCTGTTCGCGATGTTCTACGGGCTGGACTGGATCGCCACCGTGCCGCCGACCGTCAAGCTCGCGGGCGCCGCCTTCGGTCCCGCGAAGGTCGGGCTGGTGTTCGGCTGGATCTTCGCGGCCCACCAGCTGGGCGCAGCCACCGCGGCCTACGGCGCGGGCTTTGCGCGCACGCTGCTGCTGACCTACACGCCCGCGCTGTACACGGCCGGCGCGGCCTGCCTGTTCGCGGCGGTGATCGTGATGGCGATCCGCCGTCCCGCCAAGACCGCCACCGCACCGGCCGCGGCCACCACCAACGCCGCCGCGCGCGCCTGACTGCCGGAGACCCGCATGACCACCCCCCAACAAGCGAACGGCGACCTCGACCCGCGCACGCGCCGCCTGCTCGAGGCGCCCATCATTCCCACGCTGCTGCGGCTGGCCGCGCCCAATGTGCTCGTGATGCTGGCGCAGGCCTCCGTCGGGCTCATCGAAACCTACTTCGTCGGCAAGCTCGGCACCGACGCGCTCGCCGGCATGGCGCTGGTGTTCCCCATCGTCATGCTGATGCAGATGACCTCCAGCGGCGCGATGGGCGGCGGCATCGCGTCGTCGATCGCGCGTGCGCTGGGCGCGCGCCGCCGCGGCGACGCCGACGCGCTGGTGTGGCACGCGGTGGTCATCGCGATCGGCTTCGGCCTGTGCTTCACGCTCGCGCTGCTGCTGGGCGGGCGCTGGCTGTACGGCGTGATGGGCGGCACCGGCGCCGCGCTGGAAGCCGCGCTCACGTACTCGAACTGGGTGTTCGCGGGCGCGGTGCTGGTGTGGCTGTTCAACTCGCTGTCCGCGATCATCCGCGGCACCGGCAACATGGCGGTGCCGGCCAACGTGACGGTGGTGGGCGTGGTGTTCCTCATTCCCGCATCGCCGCTCCTGATCTTCGGCATCGGGCCGTGGGGCGGCATGGGCATTGCGGGCGGCGCGCTGGCGCTCCTGCTGTACTACCTGCTGGGCTCGCTCGCGCTCATCGCCTACCTGCGTTCGCCGCGCAGCCTGCTGCGGCCCACGCTGGCGGCGTTCCAGATGCGCTGGCCGCTGTTCCGCGACATCCTGCGCATCGGGCTGGTGGGCACGGTGTCGACGGTGGCGACCAACCTGTCGATCGGCATCGCCACCGCGCTCACCGGCCACTTTGGCGCGGGCGCACTGGCCGGCTACGGCACCGCGTCGCGGCTCGAGTACCTGCTGGTGCCGCTGGTGTTCGGCCTCGGCGCGCCGCTGGTCGCGATGGTCGGCACCTGCATGGGCGCAGGGCTGCGCGAGCGTGCGCTGCGTGCCACCTGGGCTGGCGCGGCGCTGGCCTTCGGCATGGCCGAGGTCATCGGGCTGGCCGCCGCGCTGTTCCCGCGTCCGTGGCTGATGCTGTTCGGCCACGACCCCGTGATGCTCGAGACCGGCGCACACTACCTGCGCGTGGTGGGGCCGCTGTACGGTTTCTTCGGCGTCGGGCTGGTGCTGTACTTCGCCTCGCAGGGTGCGGGCCGGCTGCTGTGGCCGATGCTCGGCAACATCGCGCGGCTCGCCGTGGCGGGCACGGGCGGCTGGCTGGCGCTGCGCTGGGGCGGCGGGCTCACCGGCGTGTTCGCGGCGCAGGGTGTGGCGCTGGTGGTGTACGGCATCGTCATTGCCTCGGCCATCGCGGGCGGTGCGTGGTTCGGCCGTGTCGGCTGGCCGCGCACGACCCAGGGGCTGCTGCGCCGCGTGGCGCAGGCCTGAAGCGCTCACTTTTTCTTTTCATCAACGAAAGGTTCGCCATGCAGATCAAGGATTCCGTCGTCTTCATCACCGGCGCCAACCGGGGGCTCGGCCTGGCGTTCGCCAAGGCGGCACTCGCGGCCGGTGCGCGCAAGGTCTACGGGGCCGCGCGCGACCCCAAGAGCATCACGCTCGCGGGCGTCGTGCCCGTGGCGCTCGATGTCACGCAGCCCGCGCAGATCGAGGCCGCGGTGCGCGCCTGCGGCGACGTGACGCTGCTGGTCAACAACGCGGGCATCTCGCGCGGATCGAGCTTCCTGGGTTCGCCCGACGCGGTGGCCGCGGCGCGCGCCGAGTTCGAGACCAACTTCTTCGGCCCCTGGGCGCTCACGCAGGCCTTTGCGCCGGTGCTCGCGTCGAACGGCGGCGGTGCGGTCCTCAACGTGCTGTCGGCCCTGGCCTGGACGACGTTTCCCGGCGTGGCG
The DNA here is from genome assembly GCF_058796495.1 of Variovorax sp. GW823-FHT04B03. Taxonomy (NCBI): domain Bacteria; kingdom Pseudomonadati; phylum Pseudomonadota; class Betaproteobacteria; order Burkholderiales; family Comamonadaceae; genus Variovorax; species Variovorax sp. GW823-FHT04B03. The sequence goes on along the minus strand of NZ_JBXAIT010000004.1, from coordinate 403,813 downwards.
ACCTACAGCGCCACCAAGTCGGCGGCCTGGTCGCTGAGCAACGGATTGCGCAACGAACTGGCGGGACAGGGCACGCAGGTCACGAGCTTGCACGTGGCGCTCATGGACACCGACATGGCGGCGCGCCTGCCCGGCCCCAAGACCTCGCCCGACGACGCTGCGCGCCAGGCGCTGGCGGGCGTGGAAGCGGGGCTGCCCGAGGTGCTGGCCGACGAGGTCACGCGCCAGCTCAAGCAGAGCCTGTCGACCGAGCGGCCCGCGTATGCGAGCCCGCCGGTCTGAAGTGCGTCAATAGCGGTAGGGGTTGTTCGGGCGGCGGTCGTAACGGTTGGGCACACCGTCGCCGTCGTTGTCCCGGCGGCCGTGGCGACGGCCTTCCCAATCGCGGCGGCCGTGGTCGTAGTAACCGTGGCGACGCGGACCGTCGTAGTAGCCCGGGTGGTAGTGGCGCGGGGGCGGCGGCGGGGCGTAGTAGTGATGGCGCGGCGGTGGCGCTGGTGTCACGTACACCTGGGCCTGGATGAACGGGCCGCCGGCCTGGGCATGGGCCGGCGCGGTGAGGGCGGCCAGCGACAGCAGGGCGGCAGCACCGAAGGCGAATGTCAGCTTTTTCATGGCGACTCCTGGGGAGTGATTGCGATGCCTCATCGTCGCGCCATTATGTGAAGTTCTTGTAAGCCGGAAGCGAAATCGCATGAAGAGCTGTAAGCCGCTGCGCTCACGCTTTTTCAGCGTTTCGGGGCCGGCAGCATGCGTCGCAGGGCTTCGAAGAACAGGTCGGACTGTTCACGTTCGCCCTGGATCTGCGCCGCCACATGCGCGGCCAGCTTGGCGTTGACCGGTACCAGCGGGCGCCCGGTCGATTGCGCGATCACCTGGTGCAGGCAGGCGCGCTCCAGGTAGTACAGGTCGTCGTAGGCGTGGGCGATCGTGCCGCCCGCCACGATCACGCCGTGGTTCGCGAGAAAGGCCACGTCCTTGCCGGCCATGGCGCGCGCGATGCGCTCGCCCTCGGCGTCGTCCAATGCCAGGCCGTTGTACTCGGCGTCGATGGCGATGCGGTTCATGTAGCGCATGGCGTTCTGGCTGGCGGTGGGGTCGAGCGCGCGGTCGACCGTGAGCGTCAGCGCCGTCGCGTAGGGCATGTGGCAATGCAGCACCACGGCGTGGCCCGTGAGCCGGTGCACCGCGCCGTGGATGAAGAGGGCGGTGGGCTCCACGCGGTGACGGCCCGCCAGCACTTCGCCGTGCACGTCGATCAGCACGATGTCGTCGGGACCGATCTCGCTCCAGTGCAACCCGCGGGGGTTGATGAGGTAGCGGTCCTGCGCGCCCGGCAGCAACACGCTGAAATGGTTGCACACACCTTCGGACAGCCCGTGGTGGGCCGCGGCGCGCAGCGCGAGCGCGAGGTCTTCGCGCAACTGGCGCACGGCGGGGCTGGCGTATTCGGAATCGGCGGACATCGCGGGGGTCTCCTTCTTTCTTGTGGTGAGTGGGTCTTGTCGGATCAGGCGCGGACCAGCCCGGCCCAGGCGGCCACGAAGCGCTGCGCGTCCTCGCGCACGGCGGCGGCGGTCTTGCCGGGCTTGTAGAGCGACGAGCCGATGCCGAAGCCGGCCGCGCCGGCCGCGCGCCACGCGCCCATGTTGTCGGGCGCGATGCCGCCCACGGGCATCACGGGCGTGCCGGCGGGGAGCACCGCGAGCAGGGCCTTGACCACGGCGGGCGAGGCCAGCTCGGCCGGGAACAGCTTGAGGCCCGTGGCGCCGGCCGCGAGCGCGCCGAAGGCCTCGGTCGGCGTCATCACGCCGGGCAGGCAGACCATGCCCAGTCGCGCGGCCTCGGCGATGACGTCGGCGTTGAAGTTGGGCGACACGATCAGCTCGCCGCCGGCCGCATGCACCTCGCGCACCTGCTTCGCGTCGAGCACGGTGCCCGCGCCGACCAGCGCGTTCGGAAAGCGCTGGCGCATCAGCGCGATGCTCTCCAGCGGCTGCGGCGAATTGAGCGGCACTTCGAGCAGCCGGAAGCCGGGCTCGACGATGGCGTCGCCCACATCGGCGGCTTCGGCGGGCGAGAGGCCGCGCAGGATGGCCACCAGCGGCAGGGCCTGCATCGCGGCGTTGAACTTATCGAGGGGCGTGGTCATGGGGCGGGTGTCCTGTCGGTGTCGAGGAAGCCGGACAGCGTGTGCAGTCCGGCCCAGGTGGCTTCGGCGCCGAGCGTGCGCGTGGCGACGCCGGTGGCGCGCAGGGCCAGGGTGTAGCGTTGGGTGAGGGTGGAAGAGCCGATCAGCACGACCTCGCCGACAGCCTGTACCGATTGCGTGCGCAGCTCTTCGCCGATGAGCAGGCCCGACAGGTAGCTCGACAGTTCTTCCTTGGGCATGCGCTCGAACAGCGCGAGCGTGCGCGTGCCGAAGGCGTTGTGCAGCAGGCCATGGCCGTTCTCGGAGCGCGTCACGCCTTCGAGGAACGCGGCTTCGTCGAGCGGCGCAGCGGCATCGAGCGTGCGCCCCAGGATCGAGTGCTGGCTCAGCAGCGCGTAGAACTCGCCCGTCATGTAGGTGCGAAAGCCCGCGACGCGGCCCTTCTTGACCGTGGCCCATTTGTTGTGGGTGCCGGGCAGCACGAAGACGCCGTCGTCCAGGCCGGTGATCGTCATGGCGCCGAGGATCTGCACCTCTTCGCCGCGCATCACGTCGGGCACGCCGGCGTGCTCGTCGCTGAGGCCGGGAACGATGGCGATGCGCGCGCCGGGGATGGCGTCTGTGGCGATGATGCTGCGGCCTACTTCGACGCGGCCTGCGGGGCAGGGGCAGTAGGGCGCTTCGACCCAGCCCTGTTTGCTGCCGGCCATGCCAGAGATCAGGCAGCGCGTGTCTGCCAGGCGCATCCAGTCGCCGAACAGCGACTCGAACACGGCAGGAAAGCCGCCCTCGGGCACGGTGAGGATGCCGCGGGCGTCGCTGCGTTCTTCGATGACCTGTCCGCTCGGGTCGAGCAATGCACCGCGTAGCGAGCTTGTGCCCCAGTCGATGGCGATGAGTCTTTTCATGTCTGTCGTCTGTTGCGTTTCGAGAGTCGGTTCGGGGCGCGTGCCCAGGCCACCGGGTACTTCCCTCCGCGAATGTCCCCCGCCTTCGGCTCCTCCTTGATTTCGCTGCGGGAAGCACCCAGTGCCCTGGGCACTGGAGGCGCGGTTGTTGTGCGTGCCGATCAACGACTGCAGTGAACAACGCTCACGTCGATGGGGTGCCTTGCGCAGCGAAATCAAGGAGGAGCCGAAGGCGGGGGACATTCGCGGAGCAAGGTACCCCGTCGGCGGGAGCGCGCCCTGGATCTCTCCAAATCAGTGATTGTCTCGCGGCACAAAGGCCCCACGGCGACCACGCAGAAAGGCCAGGTCCGCTCCCTGGTCGGCCTGCAGCACCGTGTCGACGTACAGCTTCCAGTACCCCGAATCGAGCGGGGCCTTGGGCGCCACCCACTTCGCGCGGCGCTTCGCCAGTTCCTCGTCGCTCACATGCAGGTGCAGTTTGCGGTTCGGCACGTCGAGCTCGACGATGTCGCCGTCCTGCACCAGTGCCAGCGGGCCGCCCGCAGCCGCTTCTGGTGCGGTGTGCAGGACGACGGTGCCGTAGGCCGTGCCGCTCATGCGCGCATCGCTGATGCGGACCATGTCGGTGATGCCCTTGCGCAGCACCTTCGGCGGCAGCGGCATGTTGCCCGCCTCGGCCATGCCGGGGTAGCCTTTGGGGCCGCAGTTCTTGAGCACCATGATGCAGTGCTCGTCGATGTCCAGGTTCTCGTCGTCGATGCGCTTGTGCAGGTCGTCGGCGCTTTCGAACACCACCGCGCGGCCCTTGTGCACCAGCAGCTCGGGCGTGGCCGCGCTGGGCTTGATGATGGCGCCGTTGGGCGCGAGGTTGCCGCGCAGCACGCAGATGCCGGCCTTGTCCTTGAAGGGCTCGGCCTGGGTGCGGATGACCTGCGGGTTGTAGTTCTCGGCGTCCTTCACGTTCTCCCACACGCTCTGGCCGGTGACGGTGAGGATGTCTTTGTGCAGGTGGTCGGCGATTTCCTTGATGACCACGGGCAGGCCGCCCGCGTAGCAGAAGTCTTCCATCAGGAACTGGCCCGAGGGTTGCAGGTTCACGAGGCAGGGCAGGTCGGCGGCGAGGCGGTCGAAGTCGTCGAGCGTGAGCTCGACACCCATGCGGCCCGCAATGGCCAGCAGGTGGATCACGAAGTTGGTCGAACCGCCGATGGCCGCGTTGACCTTGATCGCGTTCTCGATCGCCTGGCGCGTGAGGATCTTCGACATGTTCATGTCTTCATGCACCATGTCGACGATGCGCCGGCCCGCCTGGCGCGCCAGCACGTTGCGGCGGCCGTCGACGGCAGGGTAGGCGGCGTTGCCCGGCAGGCCGATGCCCAGCGACTCGACCATGCTGGCCATGGTGCTGGCCGTGCCCATCGTCATGCAGTGGCCGTGGCTGCGGTGCATGCAGCTCTCGGCCTCGAAGAAGTCCTGCAGCTTGAGCGTGCCGGCGCGCACCTGCTCGCTCATCTGCCACACGCCGGTGCCCGAGCCCAGCTCCTGGCCGCGCCACTTGCCCGAGAGCATCGGGCCGCCCGAGACGCCGATGGTCGGCAGGTCGACGCTGGCCGCGCCCATCATCAGCGCGGGCGTGGTCTTGTCGCAGCCCATGAGCAGCACCACGCCGTCGAGCGGGTTGCCGCGAATGCTTTCTTCGACGTCCATGCTCGCGAGATTGCGATACAGCATGGCGGTGGGGCGCAGCAGCGTTTCTCCGAGCGACATCACGGGGAACTCGAGCGGGAAGCCGCCCGCTTCGTACACGCCGATCTTCACCTGCTCGGCGAGCGTGCGGAAGTGCGAGTTGCAGGGCGTGAGTTCGCTGAAGGTGTTGCAGATGCCGATGACCGGGCGACCGTCGAACTGGTCGTGCGGCACGCCCTTGCCCTTCATCCAGCTGCGGTAGATGAAACCGTCGCGGTCATGGCGTCCGAACCACTGCTGGCTGCGCAGTTCGCTGGCGGGCTTTTTCTTCGGGGCGTTGCTCATGGGATGTGTCTCTTCGTCGTTGATGCTTTGCGGAAATCCTCAGGGTTTTTCCTGCGGGACGCCCGTTTCAATCATCATATGATAAGCGTGACGAGCTGTCGCGCATTCAGGGTTTTCGAGTGGCCGGCACAGGCAGGAGCTGCCTGAATCCGGCCCCGATACGGGCAGGCAAACAGGCACCGGACACCACCAGAACCACACACCCACAGGCAGGCATGATCAAGAACGTTCACGGCAACACGGTCGACCGCATCGGCAGCGACATCGTCGCGGGCCGCTATGCGCCCGGCGCGTCGATTCCGCCGGAGCCGCTCTTGTGCGAAGAGCTCGGCGTGAGCCGGACCGTGGTGCGCGAATCGATCAAGTCGCTGATCGCCAAGGGCCTGGTGACCAGCGGCCCGAAGGTGGGCACGCGCGTGCAGCCGCCCGACCAGTGGAACTGGTTCGACGCCGACGTCATCGTGTGGCAGACGCAGGCGGGCCTGTCGGCCGAGTTCCTGCGCGACCTGCAGGACCTGCGCCGCGTGGTCGAGCCCGCCGCGGTGGCGCTGGCCGCCCAGCGCGCCACCGCCGAAGACATCGCCGACATGGAGGACGCCTACGCGGGCATGAAGCGCGCCATCGAATTCGGCGGCGACTACATCACGCCCGACCTGCGCTTTCACCAGGGCCTCATCCGCTCCAGCCACAACCGCATGCTGGTGCAGATGAGCCGTGCGCTGGGCGCGTTGCTGCGCACCAGCTTCGAGATTTCGACCACCCGCAAGAACGGGCCCGCGAGTTCGCTGCCGCTGCACCGCGCGGTGCTCGACGCCGTCATCGCACGCGATCCGGCCGCGGCCGAGAAAGCCGTGCTGGTGCTCATCGACGGTGCGCGCCACGACATCGAGACGGTGCTGGCCTCGCGCAAGAAGATTCCGCGCATCAGCCGCCCGGCCACGCAGCTGAAGGCCTTCCCGCTCTAGACGCGGCGGCCGCGCAGACATCCCATAACAACACTGGAAAGTCAGGAGACGCAGATGCTGATGCAAAGGGCTATCGACGGATTTTTTCGCCTGCTGGAGTTCCTCGTCGTCGTGTGCATGGTGGCGATGGTCGTCATGGTGTTCGGCAACGTGGTGCTGCGCTACGGTTTCAATTCGGGCATTTCGGTGTCGGACGAGATGTCGCGCTACTGCTTCATCTGGCTCACCTACATCGGCGCCATGGTGGCCATGCGCGACGGCGCGCACCTGGGCGTCGACACGCTCATCAAGCACCTGCCGCTCATGGGCAAGAAGGTCTGCTTCTTCCTGAGCCAGTCGCTCATGCTGTTCTGCAACGTGCTCTTCTTCATGGGCACCTACGAGATGCACGAGCTGCAGGTGACCAACATCTCGCCCGTGGTCGGCATCTCGATGATCTGGGTCTACGGCATCGGCTACGTGGTGTCGGTGGTGATGGCCCTCTTCAACATCGACAAGCTCTGGCGATTGTTCAGGGGCCGGGTGCCCGACCAGGAGCTGATCCAGATCATGGAATCCGAAGAACAGGTGCTCGACGCCGCCGCACACGGGAAGGTGGCGCAATGACTGTCACGATCTTCATCGTCTCCCTGCTCGGCGCCATGGCACTGGGCATTCCGATTTCGTACTCGCTGCTGGTGTGCGGTGTCTCGCTGATGGGCTGGCTGGCCTACACCGGCGGCCTGCCGGCCTTCGACAGCCAGATCATTGCGCAGCGCTTCGTCGATGGTGCCGACAACTTCCCGCTGCTCGCGGTGCCGTTCTTCCTGCTGGCCGGCGAGTTCATGAACGCGGGCGGGCTCAGCCGGCGCATCGTGAACCTGGCGATGGCCTGGGTCGGCCACTACCGCGGCGGCATGGGCTATGTGGCGGTGCTGGCCGCGATCATCATGGCCTCGCTGTCGGGCTCGGCCGTGGCCGACACGGCCGCGCTCGCCGCGCTCCTCATCCCGATGATGAAGGCCGCCGGCTACCAGATGAACCGCTCGGCCGGCCTCATTGCCGCGGGCGGCATCATCGCGCCGGTGATCCCGCCGTCGATCGGGCTCATCGTGTTCGGCGTGGCAGGCAACGTGTCGATCACCAAGCTGTTCCTCGCGGGCATCGTGCCCGGCATCCTGATGGGGCTCGCAGTGGGCGTGGCCTGGTGGATCGTGGCCCGGAAGGACAACGTGAAGTCCTCGCCACGCGTGCCCTGGGGCGAGCGGCTGAAGGTCACGGCGCAGGGCAGCCTGGCGCTGGCGCTGCCGATCATCATCATCGGCGGCATGAAGTTCGGCGTCTTCACGCCGACCGAAGCCGCCGTGGTCGCGGCCGTCTATTCGCTCGTGGTGGGTCTCTTCATCTATGGCGAACTCAAGGTCAAAGACCTGTACCGCCTCACGCTGGCGGCCGGCAAGACCACCGCGGTGGTGATGTTCCTCGTGGCTGCCGCGATGGTGAGCGCCTGGCTCATCACGGTGGCCAACATCCCGACCGAGGTGGTGTCGCTGCTGGAGCCCTTCCTGGACAACAAGACGCTGCTGATGTTCGTGATGATGGTGCTGATCGTCATCGTGGGCACCGCGCTCGACTTCACGCCCACCGTGCTCATCCTCACGCCGGTGCTGATGCCCGTGGTGCTCAAGGCCGGCATCGACCCGGTGTACTTCGGCGTGCTGTTCATCATGAACAACGCCATCGGCCTGATCACGCCGCCCGTGGGCACGGTGCTCAACGTGGTGAGCGGCGTGGCGCGCATCTCGATGGACGATGCCTTCAAGGGCGTGATGCCCTTCTTCATCGCCCACCTGGTGGTGCTGTTCACGCTGGTGTTCTTCCCGCAGCTCGTGACCGTGCCGCTCCAGTGGTGGATGGGGCGCTAGTTCTTCTTTTTTCCTGTCAGTCAGTTCGTTCAACCAACCCCTCGAATCGAAGGAGACAAGCATGTTGTTTCGCAGAACCCTGATGACCGCCGCCCTCGTGGCCGGCGGCCTGCTGGCGTCGACCGGCGCCCTCGCGCAATTTGCCGAACGCACGATCAAGTTCACCAACGGCGTGAACGAAGACCACCCCGTGGGCGTGGGCGTGAAGAAGATGCAGGAAGTGCTGGCGGCCAAGACCGGCGGCAAGATGAAGATCACGGCCTTCTGGGGCGGCGCCGCGGGCGGCGACCTGCCGGCCACGCAGGCGCTGCGCGCCGGCACGCAGGAAATGGTGTGCACCTCGAGCTCGCCGCTGGTGGGCATCGTGAAGGAACTCGGCGCCTTCGACCTGCCGTTCCTGTTCGCCAATGAGAAGGAGGCCGACGCGGTGCTCGACGGCCCCGCGGGCGAGTACTTCAACAAGAAGCTCGAAGCCGCCGGTCTCGTGAACCTGGCCTACTGGGAGAACGGCTTCCGCAACCTCACCAACAGCAAGAAGCCCGTGGCCAAGGCCGAGGACTTCGAAGGCGTGAAGCTGCGCGTGATGCAGAACAACATCTTCCTCGACTCGTTCAAGACCCTGGGCGCCAACGCCGTGCCCATGGCCTTCGGCGAGGTGTTCACCGCACTGGAGACCCGCACCATCGACGGCCAGGAGAACCCCTTCGTGACCATCGAGACCTCCAAGTTCAGCGAGGTCCAGAAGTACCTGAGCGTGACGCGCCACGCCTACACGCCCTTCCTCATCCTCTACAGCAAGAAGCTCTGGGACCAGCTCAACCCGCAGGAGCAGGCGGTGCTGCGCGAGGCCGCGAAGGAAGGCCAGAAGGTCCAGCGCGAAGCCAACCGGGCGCTCAACGAGAAGTCGCTCGCCAGCCTGCGCAAGACCATGACGGTGAACGAAGTCTCGGCGGCCGAACAGAAGCGCATGTTGGAGAAGGTCAAGCCCGTGTACGACAAGAACGTGCCCAACATCGGCACGGAAGCCGTGGGCGTGGTCACCGACGCGCTGAAGAAGGCGCGCGGGGGCTGATCGAGGCGTTCGGCCATGCGCTGAATGTGTGCAAGAGCCGCGCGGCACCCGCCGCCGCGGCTTTTTCTTTTTGCGGAATCCTTGTCATGAAAATCACGCAGCTCGAAACCATCCGCCTTGGCGAATTTCCCAACATCCTGTGGGTGCGCCTGCACACCGACGAGGGCCTGGTCGGCCTCGGCGAAACCTTCATGGGCGCCGAAGCGGTCGAGGCCTACCTGCACGAGTGGGCAGCGTTCAAGCTCCTCGGCACCGACCCGCTGCAGATCGAGGCGCGCAACCGCGACATCACGGGCTACCTGGGCTGGCGCGGATCGGGCGTGGAAACGCGCGGCAACTCGGCCGTCGACATCGCGCTGTGGGACCTGTTCGGCAAGGCCGCCAACATGCCGGTGCACACGGCGCTGGGCGGCAAGAGCCGCGATGCGATCCGCATCTACAACACCTGCGCGGGCTACCAGTACATCCGCAGCGCCACCAACCAGACCAGCTCGAACTGGGGCCTGGCCAACAACAACGGGCCGTACGAAGACCTGCAGGGCTTCCTGCACCACGCCGACGAGCTGGCCGAGTCGCTGCTGTCCGAAGGCATCACGGCCATGAAGATCTGGCCCTTCGACCCGGCGGCGGAGAAGAGTCACGGGCAGTACATCAGCAACGCCGATCTCGACACCGCGCTCGAGCCCTTCCGCAAGATCCGCAAGGCGGTGGGCGGCAAGATGGACATCATGGTCGAGTTCCACAGCCTGTGGCGCTTGCCGATGGCGCAGAAGATCGCGCGCGCGCTGCAGGAGTTCGACACCTTCTGGCACGAAGACGCGATCCGCATGGACAGCCTCGACCTGCTCAAGCAGTACGCGAAGGACTGCCAGGCGCTCGTCTGCGCCAGCGAGACGCTGAGCTACAAGTGGGGCTTCAAGGACTACCTGCAGACCGGCGTCGCCGGGGTCGCGATGCTCGACCTGAGCTGGTGCGGCGGCCTCACCGAGGCGCGCAAGATCGCCGCCATGGCCGACGCCTGGCAACTGCCCGTGGCACCGCACGACTGCACCGGGCCGGTGGTCTGGGCCGCGTCCACGCACCTGAGCCTGCATGCGCCCAATGCGCTCATCCAGGAGAGCGTGCGCGCCTTCTTCACCGGCTGGTACAAGGAGCTCGTCACCGAGTTGCCGAAGGTCGAGAACGGGATGATCAGCCTCAACGACAAGCCTGGCCTGGGCCTGGAGCTGCTGCCCGACCTGCACAAGCGCGCCGACGCGATCGTGCGGGTGTCGAAGGCGGCGTAGCGCCGTTCGTCAGCGGTTGTCGTCGGTGCGCAGCCGCAGCAGGGCGCGCACGAAGCCGTGGTCCGAGCGCGAGCGGTCGCGCCCTTCGTGCAGGTGGTCGTTGAAGTAGTCGACGCGGCGCACGTCGCCCAGGCTGTGGCGGCTGCTGGCAACGAACTCTTCGCTCACCAGGATCTGGTCGAGCACGTCCGGAAAACCCTGGTGGATGTGCGAATAGGCCACGTCCTTCTTGAGTGCCGACTCGCCTTGCATCTCGTAAGCGTTGAACAGCGCCACGTCGCGCGCGGCCTTGTCGTAGGCCACCTCGGAGGTGGCGGCCACCAGCTGCGTGGTCACGCTGTGCGGGTTGTCGTTGAAGTCGCCCATCACCACCAGCGGCACGTTGGTGCCCTGCAGCAGGTCGATCACGATGCAGCGCAGGGCCGCGGCCTCGGCGCCGCGCATCAGCAAGGAGCGCAGCGAGGCCATGGCGCCGATCTTGCGGTCGTCGCGGTCTTCCAGGTGGTTGCCTTGCGCGTCCTGCAGGAACTTGGGGCGCTTGGACTTCAGGTGCACCGTCAGCACATGCACCTGTTGGCCGTGCTTCATGCGCACGGTGGCCAGCAGGGGCGGACGCTCGAAGCGTGTGTGCGGGCCGATGCCCGGCACCTCGACACCGAAGCCCGCGGGAAAGTCGACGAAGGACTGCACGCTGTCCACCTGCAGCCGCGTGACGATGCCGACGCGCGGCGTGCCCTGTGCGCCCGGCCGCCCGGGCGTGCCCGGCGGGCTCGCGGGCGGTGGCGAGTTCTCGGCGCCCGGCACCGAGACGAAGTCGTAGCGCAGCCCGCTGCGGCCGATGGCGGCCTTCAGCGCGGCCTCGTCCCACACCTCCTGCACCGCGAGCACGTCGGCATTGAGCGCGTGGATGCGCTCGCCGATCCAGTCGATCTTGCGTTCGTATTCGCGCTCGTTGTAGGCGTCCTGGTTCTCGTAGTACACGCGGTTGGGGTTCGCGAGGTTGAGAAGGTTGCAGGTGGCGACGAAGAGCGTGGCGTAGTTGGGCGGGATGTATGGCATGGAAACGCGATTGTGTCCCGGGTTAGGATTTCAAGCTGAGGTGCGCCCGCCATGTCGTCCATGTCATTCGATGGCGAGGCCGGCCGCAAGAAACAACAACGAAACCGGGGAGCCGCCCAGCGCGGAATGCATGAAGCTCATCCATATCACCACCTGCGCTGTGGCGGCGCTGCTCGTTGCGGGCTGCGCGTCCAGGAGCCATCCGTCGATGTCCTTCGGCGGCAGCCTTGTCGAACACAGCCTGCTGCGCGTCGAGGACCATGTGTCCTTTGCCCTGGAAGATGGGCCCGAGACGCGCAACTTCACTGTCGCGTGCAATGCGCCCCAGGCGTGGTTGCTCTACTCCGATCTGCGCACCGGCCGCAGCTATCCGGTGACCGGCCGGCGGTATGGAGTGCGCAAGGAACTGGACGAGCGCCAGGCATTGGCCCTGAAAGCGCAGCCGGCGGTCGAACGCGCATGCCGCGCGACCCCGCCCGATTGGCGCGAGGTGCAACGCCGCGCAGACGGCACATTCACGCTCATCGACATCGCAAGCGTCGAGACCTCCGAGGGCGCCTTGCTCTTCTGGGGCGCGTTCGACTATCCGCGCATGGACTTCGACCTGCCTTACCGGGCACCCTTTGGGCAGAAGCGCGAGCGCTTCAGGCTCGCGTGCCCATCGCAATCCTATGCCCAGGTGAGCGGATTCGACATCGACGAGCGCGGCCGCGTCACGGACGGCCGGGTTGAAGGCGACAGGGCGAAGTCGTACACGGTCGGCGGCGACACGAATGCGGATTACAAGGCGCTCTTCAAAGCGGCCTGCAGCGGTGCTTCGGCAGGGCAGGCGTTGCCTGCCTTCACTTCTCGCGCCAAGGCGCTGCCTGATCCCGCAGGCCTGACGCCGCCGAGCCCGGCGGTGATGAAGGCTGTTTCCCAGCTGGGGCTTCCACCGGCGCCCAAGCGCCTGAAGCGCGTCGTGCTCGAAGGCACATGGACCCGCGACGGGAAGACGACGCCGACCCGCAATGAGCTCCAGATTGCGCCGGACGCGACAGCTTCCATGTTCCGAACCCGGACGAAGACCGGCACAGGCCCCGCGGACGGCACGCGGTCGCAGACCGCTTCATTTCTGGGCCTGGTCGACTTGAGCAGCTTCGTCAACTTTCTTCCTGGCTCCGACACGATCAGCCAGGCCATGACCGATCTCACGTTGACGGGCGACTGGCAACGCATGGCCGTGGGCTCGGAGTTGCGCTATGAGACGAAGAAACTGAGCTTGTTCAGCATGATCGGCGGAGTGACCTACGACTACACGACGGTCTGCAAGGTCGTCGGCGTGAGCGCGGCTGCCGAGCTTCATCCTGCCCTGAGTGGCGACGCCAGGCGCCTGGAGTGCCGCATGCAGCCCGATTCGCTCGAACGGACCGACACCTACGTCTATCTGAACGACTACGGCTACGCCCTGCAGCTTCGGGAGGCCGCAGCCAAGCCGCCTTCAGAAGGCATCAGGAAGATCACTGCAGTCGAACAGTGAACGCGCAGCCGCGGCGCATCGGCGCACGCTGCTGCACAGCCTTGGTCTGGCCGTGGCCTGCGCAGGCGCGCTGGTTCCCGTGGCCCGGATGCAGGCGGCGCCGCCGCGCTGACGGCTGCTCCTGCGGGAGCTCAAAAGAAAAGGGCACCGAGGTGCCCTTTCTTAAATTTCCGGGTGGCGTGCCACCCGCGGTGTCTTGTCAGCGACCGAACGAACGGCCACCGCCGCCGCCGGAGCGGCCACCACCGCCACCGCCGTAGCCACCACCGCCACCACCCGAGCGGCCACCGCCACCCGAACGGTTGCCGCCGTAGCCGCCACCGCCGCCCGGACGGCCGCCGCGACCGCGACCACCCATGTGGTCGACGCTCGTGCGCAACGGGTCCGGCTGGCCGGCGCCGCCGCCTGCAACGGCTTCGGCGCGCAGGTGCGCGACCTGGTTGGCCTGCGTCGGGCTGTGGCTGTTGCCGTGATGGCGCGGTTGGCGCTCTTCGTGCGGTGCGTGGTGATGGGGCTGCTGCGGTGCGCGCGGCTGGCCTTGCTGCGGGCCGCGGCCCTGTGCGGGACGGGCTGCGCCCTGGCCGCGCGGGCCCTGGCCCTGGCCTTGGCCGCCACCGTTGGCATTGCGGCCTTGGCCGCCGCCACCCTGGCCGCCACCGCGGCGTTGACCGCCGCCATTGCCGCCGCCACCACCGCCGTTGCCGCCACCCTGGCCGGCCTTGTTCTCACGGATGCGCGACATCATTTCGGTGCGGGCGGCCTTGGCGGCTGCCTGCATGACTTCGCGGCTCGGCGGACGGCCGGCGCCGCCCCAGATCGTCTGGCGACCCATGGCGATCGGCTCGGCGCGTTCGCCTTCTTCAGGACCGAAGCCCTCGACCTTCTGCACCGGGATCGTCTGCTTCGTGAAGCGTTCGATTTCCTGCATGAAGCCTTCTTCGTCCAGGCACACGAAGCTCACGGCCTCGCCGCTCGAACCGGCGCGGCCGGTGCGGCCGATGCGGTGCACGTAGTCTTCGCTGACGTTCGGGATCTCGTAGTTCACGACGTGCGGCAGCTCGTCGATGTCGATGCCGCGGGCGGCGATGTCGGTGGCCACCAGGGCGCGGATGTCGCCGCTCTTGAAGCCGGCCAGCGCCTGCGTGCGCGCGCTCTGGCTCTTGTTGCCGTGCAGCGCCATCGCCTCGATGCCGTTCTTGGTGAGGAACTCTGCCACGCTGTTGGCGCCGAACTTGGTGCGCGTGAACACGAGCACCTGGCTCCACTTGTTCTCGTTGATGATGTGCGCGAGCAGCGCTTTCTTCTTGCCGCGGCCCACGGGGTGGATCACCTGCGTGATGCGCTGCACCGTGGTGTTGCGCGGCGTGACCTGGATGCTCTGCGGATTCTTGAGCAGCGAGCCGGCGAGGTCGCGGATCTCGTCGCTGAAGGTGGCCGAGAACAGCAGGCTCTGCTTTTCCTTGGGCACCAGGGCCAGGATCTTCTTCACGTCGTGGATGAAGCCCATGTCCAGCATGCGGTCGGCTTCGTCCAGGATCAGCATCTGGACCTGGCTCAGGTCGAGCATGCCCTGCTGCTGCAGGTCGAGCAGGCGGCCGGGGGTGGCCACGAGGATGTCGACGCCCTTCTTGAGCTTGCTGATCTGCGGGTTCATGCCCACGCCGCCGAAGATCACGGTGGAGTCGAGCTGCAGGTACTTGCCGTAGGTGCGCACCGACTCTTCGACCTGGGCCGCGAGTTCGCGCGTGGGGGTCAGCACGAGGGCACGGATGCCGATGCCGCCGAACTTGTTGGTGGCGCTGCGGCTCATGGTGAGCTTGTGCAGCATCGGCAGGGTGAAGGCCGCGGTCTTGCCGGTGCCGGTCTGGGCGCCGCCCAGCAGGTCGTGGCCGTCGAGGACCACGGGAATGGCTTGCGCCTGGATGGGGGTGGGGGTGTCGTAGCCGTGCTCGTGCACAGCCTTCAAGATGGCGGGAGCCAGCTTCAGTTCGTCAAAATTCATTGTGGAAACAACAAGCGCCATACACGGCGCAGTGGCATCGGCCCGCCAAGCGTCGTTTTGGGGTGACGCCGAGCCAGTCAAGGCAGATGAAGGTCAGGGGTGGGAGCCGGAAGACCCGCGGTGATTTGGGGTTTTCTTCGTCCCCGGCAGAGAGCCGGTTTGCGGGCAACTGGACCCGGCAACGAGGACTATTGTCGCATGAGTCGATAATCATGGGTTCGCCGCGCCCGGATCACTGTCCGGACGACCGTGCTTTTACGCAAATCCCAAGCTACCCAAGGTAATCATTCACAGATGGCTCAATACGTCTATTCGATGAACCGCGTCAGCAAGACCGTGCCGCCCAAGCGGCAGCTCTTGAAGGACATTTCGCTCTCTTTCTTCCCCGGCGCCAAGATCGGCGTGCTCGGCCTGAACGGCTCGGGCAAGTCCACGCTGCTCAAGATCATGGCGGGTGTGGACAAGGAATTCGAGGGCGAGGCCCTGCCCATGCCGGGGATGACGATCGGCTACCTGGAGCAGGAACCCAAGCTCAACGCCGAGCACACGGTGCGCGAATCGGTCGAGGAGTCCATGGGCGCGGTGTTCGCGGCCAAGGCGCGCCTCGAAGAGGTCTACATCGCCTACGGTGCCGAAGACGCCGACTTCGACGCGCTGGCGGCCGAGCAGGCCCAGCTCGAAGCCATCATCGCCACCGCCGGCACCGATTCCGAGCACCAGCTCGAAATCGCCGCTGACGCGCTGCGCCTGCCGCCGTGGGACGCCAAGATCGGCCTGCTGTCGGGCGGTGAAAAGCGCCGCGTGGCGCTGTGCCGTCTGCTGCTGTCCAAGCCCGACATGCTGCTGCTCGACGAACCGACCAACCACCTGGACGCCGAATCGGTCGAGTGGCTCGAAGTGTTCCTGCAGCGCTTCACGGGCACCGTGGTGGCCATCACCCACGATCGCTACTTCCTGGACAACGCCGCCGAGTGGATCCTGGAAATGGACCGCGGTCGCGGCATTCCCTGGAAGGGCAACTACAGCACCTGGCTCGAGCAGAAGGGCGAACGCCTGGCGCAGGAGCAAAAGAGCGAAGAAGCCCACGCCAAGGCCCTGAAGAAGGAACTCGAGTGGTCGCGCCAGAACCCGAAGGCACGCCAGGCCAAGAGCAAGTCGCGCCTGGCCCGCTTCGAAGAGCTGAGCGACATGGAATACCAGAAGCGCAACGAAACGCAGGAAATCTTCATTCCTGTGGCCGAGCGACTGGGCCAGCAGGTGTTCGAGTTCCACGGCGTCAGCAAGTCCTTCGGCGACCGCATGCTGATCGACAACCTGAGCTTCACCGTGCCGCCGGGCGCGATCGTCGGCATCATCGGCCCGAACGGCGCCGGCAAGTCGACGCTGTTCAAGCTGCTCGCGGGCAAGGAAAAGCCGGACACGGGCGAGGTCGTCATCGGCCAGACCGTGAAGATGGCCTTCGTCGACCAGCACCGCGACGAGCTGGCGTCCGACAAGACCGTGTGGGAAGACATCTCCAACGGCCTGGACATCATCAACGTCGGCAAGTTCCAGATGGCCAGCCGCGCGTACGCGGGCCGCTTCAACTTCAACGGCGCCGACCAGCAGAAGAAGGTCGGCACGCTGTCGGGCGGTGAACGCGGCCGCCTGCACCTGGCCAAGACGCTGATCGCGGGCGGCAACGTGCTGCTGCTGGACGAACCGTCGAACGACCTGGACGTGGAAACCCTGCGCGCCCTGGAAGACGCGCTGCTCGAGTTCGCCGGCACCGTGATGGTCATCAGCCACGACCGCTGGTTCCTCGACCGTATCGCCACGCACATCCTCGCGGCCGAAGGCGACAGCCAGTGGACCTTCTTCGACGGCAACTACCAGGAGTACGAAGCCGACAAGAAGAAGCGCCTGGGCGAAGAAGGCGCGAAGCCGAAGCGCATGCGCTACAAGGCCCTCAAGTAAGACAGGACGCGGGCGGCTTCGGCCGCTTCGACGACCAGAGCGCGCGGTTCCGCAAGGGGCCGCGCGCTTTGTCGTTCAGGGAACGCCGTGGCCGACGAGGTCCGCGTCGAGCCAGCCGCGCAGGCTGTTGACGAAGGCGAGGGCTTCGACGCACGGCAGGTCGTCCACGCGCACGACCGCCTCGGCCAGTTGCCCGTCGCGCAGGCGGCGCGCGCGCCCGATGCCGTCGAGCAGGCCGCAGTGCAGCGGCGGCGTGACCCAGCGGCCGTCGAGCCGCAGCGCGATGTTGCCGCGCGTGCATTCGGTGATCTCGCCATCGCGGTTCCACAGCAGCGTGTCGAACACGCCCGGCTCGGCGGGCGCGAAGGCTTCGTAGTGCGCGCGGCGCGTGGTCTTGAAGCGCGAGAACTCGCTGTCGGCCTCATCGAAGGCGCGCGCGGCCAGCTGCAGGCGCACGCGCGGTGGCGCAGCGTCCATGGCGAAGGCTTCGGCGCGCGCTTGGCCTTGTGCGTCGAGCAGCAGGCGCACGCGCCATGTGCCTGCGGCATGCGCGGTGCGCAACTGGTCCAGGCAGGCCGTCACGTGTGCTTCGTGCCACGGATAGCCGAAGTGCGCAGCCGCGTTGCGCATGCGGGCCAGGTGCGCGGGCGCATCGCGCAATGCGCCATCGGTCAGCGCCAGGGTTTCGAGCAGTTCGAAGGACGTCATGGTTGCGAAGATACCGCCGCGCCGAGAAAGGCACGCTTGTGCCGCCACTCGTCCCACTCCGCATCCGCCTGCGCATCGGCCGTGATGCCGCTGCCGATGCCGCAGCGTGCGGCGTTGCCGCGCAGCGTGACGGTGCGGATCGGCACGTTGAAGGTCGCGTGCCCGCCGGGCCGCACCACGCCCACGGCGCCGCAGTACACGCCGCGCGCGTCGGGCTCCAGCGCGCGGATCATGCGCATGGCGCTCACCTTCGGCGCGCCCGTGATGGAGCCGCAGGGGAACAGCGCCGCGAACAGGTCGGCCAGCGTCGTGCCTTCGCGCAGCCGGGCTTCCACGTCGGAGGTCATCTGCCACACGGTGGGCAGCGCCTCGGTGTGGAAGAGGCGCGGCACGCGCACGGAGAAGGGCTGGGCCACGCGCGAGAGGTCGTTGCGGATCAGGTCCACGATCATCACGTTCTCGGCGCGCTCCTTGGGCACGGTGCGCAGCCGCAGCGCGTGGGCCGCGTCTTCGGCGGGCGTGGCGCCGCGCGGCGCGGTGCCCTTCATGGGGCGCACGAGGATGCGGTCGCCGTCGCGGTCGAAGAACAGCTCGGGGGACACCGACAGCACCTGCTCGTCGCCGGTGTCGATGAAGGCGCCGTAGCCGTTGGGCTGCGCTTGCCTCAGCGCATGGAACCAGGCCTGCGCGTCGCCGTCGAAAGTGGCGCGCAGCGGCGCCGTGTAGTTGAGCTGGTACAGCACGCCGTCTGCGATGGCGTGGTGGATCGCCTGCATGTTGCGGTCGAAGGCTTCGCGCGACAGGTCGGCCGACCACGCGACGGGCGCCACGGCGGGCGCCGGCGCGTCGGGCCACGGCAATGCTGCGTCGTGCACGCCGAACCAGGCCAGTGGCCCGTCGGGCGCATGCACCTCGAACGCCGGATCGAACGCCGCGGCGGCCTCGTAGCGCAGGTGTCCGACACACCAGCGGCCTTCGCGGGCCAGCGCCTCGACGGCCTCCAGCACGGGGCGCACCTCGTGCGGGGCATGGGCGACCAGCACGCGCACCGGCGCGCCGAAGGCGGCGCGCAACCGGGTCGCCCCGTCGGTGCGCGGGTCGGCGAAATCGATCAGCGTGGACAGCAAGCGCGCGCCCGGGCCTTTTTGTCAGGTGGCCGCGCGGACCGGCGCAGCGGCGGCTGCCCCCGCCGAGCCCGCGAGTGCCCGCTTGCGCACCGCGTAGATGTTGTTGCGCAGGGCATAGAGCTCGTCGGCATACGACAGCGGCACGGCCACCTTGTTGACCACGCGGTCGAGGTCGTCGAGTTCTTCCAGCAGCTTGTCGCGCTCGGCCTGGCTCTGGCGCCCGTCCACCTTGGCCTCGATGTCGCGCAGCCGCGCGTACCAGCGGAACACGCGGCGGCGCACGCGGAACTGGTACAGCGGCGGGATCACGCGGCTCAGCGGCAGCATCAGTACCAGCACACCGCCCAGCACCAGCCACATGCGCTCGACCAGGTTGCTGGCCCAGAACGGCAGGTAGCGCTGCCAGAAGGGCGGCGTGCCGTTGATGGCGCGGTCGCCCTCGGGGCTCACGGGCAGTTCGCTGGTGCGGGTGTTGGGAAAGTCGCGCGCGCGGTTGAACCAGCCGGCGTCGCTGTGCACGGTCTGCGCGGCCTGCGCGAACAGCTGGCGCAGGGCCGGGTGGGTCTCGTCGCGCGACAGCAGCGAGGTGGTGGCGGCGAGCAGCGACACGTCGTGCAGCGGCAGGTCCTTCGACAGGTCGACCACGCCGCGCGGCAGCGACACGGCCGACAGGAACGGAAAGCGCCGCGTGTAGGCCTCGGCCTGGCCGAAGTCCATGAGCTGGATGTCGCCGGCGCGCAGCAGCCGCTGTACCTGCGGCGACTGCGGCGCAGAGAACAGCACGATGGCGTCGAGCAGCCCGGCCTGCAGCGCCTCGGCCGCGGCGGCCTGCTCGAGGTTCGACAGCAGCAGGTCGTCGGGCCCGAGCCGGTTGGCCTTGAGCAGCCGCTCCATGATCTCGGGCAGCCCGCTGCCGGGCAGGTCGACGTTCACGCGCAGGCCGCGCAGCTGCGTGAGCGAGGTCAGCGTGCCGGTCTTGCGGTCGATCTTCTGCGCGGTGTCGGTGCGGTAGAAGAGCCAGATCGGCTCGAAGAACAGCGCGCCCAGCGAGCGCAGGCCGGCCTCTTCGTCGGCCACCGGGTCGGCGCTGCCGCCGCGCACGAAGGCCACGTCGGCGCCGCCGGTGCGCAGCAGCTGCAGGTTCTCGGTCGAGCCCGAGGTGGCCTTGAGTTCGACGGTGATGCCGCTGTGCTTCAGGGCGTCGGCGTAGCGCTTGCCGAACTGCGCATAGGCGCTGCCCGTGGGGCCGGTGGCCAGCGTCACGTGCTTGGGCGGTTGCGGCTGCAACCACCAGTAGGCCGCAATCAGCAGGCCGATGACGATGAACACGATCGGGCCGGCCGAGGCGATCAGGTCGCGGATCGACAGCAGGATCAGCTTCAGGGTGCGGGGGAACGCCATGGGGTGCCTCGTCGTGCGGTGCGCGCGTCAGCCGCGCGGTGCGGCCAGGTCGGCGGCGCAGGGAATGTGCAGCTCGCCCACGGTCATCGCGCGTGCGGCGCGCACCGCGCGCACCGTGGCGATCGCGGTGGCTTCGGCGGCCATGGTGCTCAGCACGGTCATGCCGGGCGCATCGCCTTCGAGCGGCACGCGGCCGGTGGCCAGTGCGAACAGCGTGTCGCCGTCGCTCATGGTGTGCACCGGGTTGATGGCGCGCGCCAGACCGTCGTGCGCCACCATGGCGAGCCGGTTGGCCTGCACCTTGGTCAGCACCGCGTCGGTGGCGATCACGCCGATGGTGGTGTTGGTGCCCGCCAGCAGCGGCTTGGGCAGCTCGCCGCGCAGCAGCGCGCGGCGCGTGTCGAGCAGGGCGCTGCCGTCCTCGGTGCGCGCGCCGGCCACGGGCAGGGCGGTGTCGGGGTCGATCACGTCGCCCAGCGAATTGACCGCGATCAGCGCGCCGACCGTGACGCCGCCCACGGTGACCGAGGCGGTGCCGATGCCGCCCTTCATCGCGCGGTGCACGCCGAAGAGCTTGCCCACCAGCGCGCCGGTGCCCGCGCCCACGTTGCCTTCGGCGGGCGCGTCGGTCGAGGCGGCTTCGCAGGCGGCGTAGCCCGCGGCCGCGTCGGGGCGGATGCGCGCGTCGCCCATCGGCAGGTCGAACAGCACGGCGGCCGGCACGATGGGCAGGGTGCCGAAGCGCACGTCCATGCCGACGCCGCGCTCCTCGAGCCAGCGCATCGCGCCCTCGGCGGCGGCCAGGCCCCAGGCGCTGCCGCCCGCGAGCATGACGGCATGCACTTCCTGCACGAGGTTGCCGGGGGAGAGCAGGTCGGTCTCGCGCGTGCCGGGCGCGGCGCCGCGCACATCGACACCGGCCACGGCGCCGTCGCGCGCAATGATCACGGTGCAGCCGGTGGGGCGGCGGGTGTCGGAAAAATGGCCGACTTCGATGCCGGCGACGTCGGTGATGGCACCGGCGCGAGAAGAGGGGGAAGAAGACGCAGCGGACATGGCGGCCGATTATGGGACCGCGACCTTTACGATCCCCACAATGACAGTTGCAAGAAGTTTCTCCCCCGAGGGCGGCAGCCGCCACGTGGTGGTGATCGGTGCGGGCGCGGTGGGCTGCGCCACCGCCATCGAGGCCCTGCGCGCGGGCTTGCGCGTGACGCTGGTGGAGCCCGGCGAGCCGGGTGGCCCGCAGGCCACGAGCTACGGCAACGCCGGCTGGCTGTCGTCGCACTCCGTGGTGCCGCCCGCGCTGCCGGGGGCCTGGCGCAAGGTGCCGGGCTGGCTGGCCGACCCGCTCGGGCCGCTGGCGTTGCGCTGGCGCCACCTGCCGCGCGCGCTGCCGTGGTTGTTGCGCTACCTGGCCTCGGGCTGGACCGAGGCGCGCGTGCAGCGCACCGCCGACGCATTGCGCACGCTGCTGGCCGATGCGCCCGCGCTGCATGCGCAACTAGCCGCCGAGGCCGGCGTGCCGCAGCTCATCGAACGGCGCGGGCTGCTGCATGCCTACCGTTCGCGCGCCGAGTTCGACGGCGACGCGCTGGGCTGGCGCGTGCGCCGGCGCGCCGGTGTCCAGTGGGAAGAATGGCCGGCGGACGAACTGCGCCGCCGCGAGCCTGATCTGGCCACGCGCTACACGCTCGGCATCTTCGTGCCCGAAGCCGGCCACTGCCGCAATCCGGGCGCCTACGTGGCGGCCCTCGCTCAACGTGCGCTCGACGCGGGCGCCGAACGCGTCGCCGCGCGGGCCACCGGCTTTCGCATCGAGGGCGGCCGGCTGCGCGCCGTGCGCACGGAGGCCGGCGAGATCGCCTGCGACGGCGCCGCCATCTGCGCCGGCGCGCGCTCGGGCCCGCTGGCCGCGGCGGCAGGCTCGGCGGTGCCGCTGGAGTCCGAGCGCGGCTACCACGTGGTGCTCGAAGCCGCCACGGCCGGCCCGCGCACGCCGACCATGGTGGCCGACGGCAAACTCATCGCGCACTGGATGGACGGCGGCCTGCGCGCGGCGGGCCAGGTGGAGATCGCGGGCCTCGAAGCGGCGCCCGACTGGCGCCGCGCCGAGATCCTGCACGCGCACCTGCAATCGATGTTCCCGTCGCTGGCACCGCCCGCGCCCGGTGCGCCTTCGGTGGCGCACTGGCTCGGACACCGCCCGAGCCTGCCCGACGGCCTGCCGTGCATCGGCCCGTCGGCGGCCAGCGCCGACATCGTGCTGGCCTTCGGGCATGGCCATGTCGGCCTGTGCGGCTCGGCGCGAACCGGGCGGCTGGCGGCGCATCTGCTGGCGGGCGTTGCGCCGGAGATACCGCTGGCGCCCTTCGATCCGGGGCGCTTCAGGTCCTGAGGTTCAGTTCGCCGGCGTGATCGACAGCACGGTGAGTGCGCCGTCGACCTTGTCGACGGTGAACTTCACCTTGTCGCCGGCCTTCACCTTGGCGAGCAGCGCCGGGTCGCTCACGCGGAACACCATGGTCATGCCAGTCATCTCGAGGTTCGGGATGTCGCCGTGGCGCAGGGTGATCTTCTTGGCGTCGGTGTCGACCTTGCGGACTTCGCCGTCGACCTGGGGCAGTGCGGCCTGCGCGAACGCCGCGGCAGCGAGCACGAGGGTGGAGAGGGCGGTGAGGACTTTTTTCATGGTCGGGTTCCTTCCTTGTTTGGATGGGATGAAGGGTGAAGAAGGGGTCAGCGGTAGCTCTGGAAGACGCGCGTGCTGCCATCGGCCAGCACCAGCAGCACGTCGTAGGCGTCGCGCTGGTCGCCGTAGGCCGGGCCGTCCATGCCGGGCGAGCCGATGGGCATGCCGGGCACGGCCAGGCCGACGGCCTTGGGCTTTTCCTTCAGCAGGCGCTGCATCTCGCGCGCCGGCACGTGGCCTTCGATGGCGTAGCCGCCGACGCGGCCGGTGTGGCACGAACCCAGCTTCGCCGGAATGCCGAGCCGCTCGCGCGCAGGGCCGTTGCCCTCGTCGTGCACGCGCGTGGCAAAGCCGTTCTTGTTGAGGTGCTTGACCCAGTCCTGGCAGCAGCCGCAGTTCGGGTCTTTCCAGATCTCGACCATCGGCGCGGCGGCCTGCGCGGCGAGCGGCAGGGACGCGGTGGCGGCGGCGAGTTTCAGGAGGGTTCGTCGTTGCATGGTGGGGTTCCTTTCAGTGGGTCATCGTGCGGGCGCAGCAGCGGCCCGCACGCGCACGCGGCCGGCCATGCCGAGTTCGTAGTGGTCCTTCACGAGGCAGGCGAAGTCGAAGTCACCGGCGCGGTTGAAGGTCCAGATCAGTTCGCCGGTCTTGCCCGGCTGCACATGCGCCATCCAGGGCTCGTCGTGCTCCATGCCGGGGTGCTTCTTCATCATGGCGGCATGGTCCTCGATGACGGCGGTGGTGCCAAGCACGAGCTCGTGCAGGTCCTTGCCGCGGTTCTTCAGCCGCAGGCGGATGGTGTCGCCTTCGCGCACCTCGAGGACCGAGGGCGTGAAGGTCATGTCGTCGGCCATCGCGATGTCGATGGTGCGCTTCACGGCACTGGCCTTGCCGGCGATGCCCCAGGCTTTCTGCTCGGGTGCGAGCGAGGCGGCAGCGGTGCCAGTCTTGGGTGCGTGGCTTTCGTGGGCCGTGGCGAGCGTGGTGACGGCTGCGAGTGCGATGCCGGCGACGAGGGGGGAGAAACGGGTGTTCATGAATGGAATCTCAAAGAAATTGGACAGATGCGATCAGTGGTTGTGGGCCCCATGGCCCGAGGGCTTGCGCACGGTGGCGCTGCCGCTGTCGGGGCTGGCGGGCGCGGCGCCCGTCTTGCGCGGCGCCACGGGCGCGCCGCTGGCCGACACCTCGCGCGCGACCGTGCCGGCCGGGTGCTTGAACCAGCCCGGGTCGCGGTAGTCGCCCGGCTTCTGGTCGCGCCGCACCTTGAGCAGCGTGAACATGCCGCCCATCTCGGCCGAGCCGAAGGGGCCGGTGCCGGTCATCATGGGCACGGTGTTCTCGGGAATGGGCATTTCCATCTCGCCCATGTCGGCCATGCCCTTGTCGCCCATCACCATGTAGTCGGGCACGAGCTTCTTGATTTTTTCGGCCACGCCCTTGTGGTCCACGCCGATCATGGTCGGCACGTCGTGGCCCATCGGACCCATCGTGTGGTGTGCCTTGTGGCAGTGCAGCGCCCAGTCGCCTTCCTCGTCGGCGATGAACTCCATCTGCCGCATCTGGCCCACCGCCACGTCCACCGACACCTCGGGCCAGCGCGCGGTGCGCGGCACCGGGCCGCCGTCGGTGCCCGTGACCTCGAACTCGTGGCCGTGGATGTGGATCGGGTGGTTGGTCATCGTGAGGTTGCCCGCGCGGATGCGCACGCGGTCGCCTTTGCGCACGTTGAGCGTGTCGATGGCCGGGAACACGCGGCTGTTGAAGCTCCAGATGTTGAAGTCGGTCATGGTGTTGACCTTGGGCGTGGCGCTGCCGGGCTCCACGTCGAAGCTGCCGAGCAGGAAGCAGAAGTCGCGGTCGACCTTCTCGATCAGCGGATGCTCCGCCTTCGGGTGCGTGACCCAGAAGCCCATCATCCCCATCGCCATCTGCACCATCTCGTCGGCATGCGGGTGGTACATGAAGGTGCCGGGGCGCCGCGCCGTGAACTCGTAGACGAAGGTCTTGCCCGGCGGAATGTGCGGCTGCGTGATGCCGCCCACGCCGTCCATGCCGTTGGGCAGGCGCTGGCCGTGCCAGTGCACGGTCGTGTGCTCGGGCAGCTTGTTGGTCACGAAGATGCGCACGCGGTCGCCCTCGACCACCTCGATGGTCGGGCCGGGCGACTGGCCGTTGTAGCCCCACATGTTGACCTTGAAGCCGGGCGCCATCTCGCGCACGACGGGTTCGGCGACGAGGTGGAATTCCTTGACGCCGGCGTTCATGCGCCAGGGCAGCGTCCAGCCGTTGAGCGTGACGACGGGGTTGTAGGGCCGGCCGTTGGGCGGCACCAGCGGTGGCGCGGTGGCGGTCGATGCCTGCGTCACCGGCTCGGGCAGCGCGGCCATGCTCACGCGGCTCACGGTGGTGGCGGCCACGGCCGTGGCGGCGCCCGCAAAGAAGTTGCGACGGTTCATGTCAGTGGCCTCCCGCCGCAGGTTCGTTGGTGGCCGCGGTCTGCAGGGCCGTCATGCCGCCGGGCGAACTGCCCGTGAGCACCAGTTGAAGATCGGTGTCGGCCAGCCAGAAATCGCGCTGGGCCTCCATGCCGGCGTTCACGGCGAGCATGCTGGCGCGCGTTTCGCCGAGCAGCTCCCACACGCTGGCGAGCATGCCGTTGTAGCGCAGCACCATCTCCTCGTTGACCTGCTTGCGCAGCGGCAGCACCTCGTCGCGGTAGCGGCGCGCCAGGGCGTAGGCGGTGTTCCAGCCCTGCCAGGCTTCGCGCGCCTCGCTGGCGGCGAGCACGCCCACGTCGCGCACGCGCGCGGCCGACTGCAGGTACTGCGCCTCGGCGCGGCCGCTGCGGGCCTGCCCCCAGTCGAAGATCGGAATCGGCAGCTCGAGCTCGAAGCCGCGCGTGGTCGATTTCGAGCGATCGGCGTCGTTCTCGAAGGTGGTGTTGCGCACCACGCCCAGTTCCATCGCATTGATCATGCGGGTGGCGTGCGTCAGGCCGAGCGAACCGGCCACGGCCGTGTTCTGCGCCTGCGCCGAGCGCACGTCGAGCCGGTCGCGCAGCGCCAGGGCTTGCACGTCGCCGAGCTCGGGCGCGGCCTTCGGCAGCGGCGGCAGGCGGTCGGGCAGGGTGTAGCCGGTGCGCGCGCCGCTCAGGCCCAGCAGGCGCGTGAGCTGTTCGCGGCTGGCGACGGCCGCCTGTTCGGCGCGTGCGAGCTGCGCGGACGCGTCGGCCAGCAGCAGCTGTTCGCGCGTGCGCTGCAGCGCGCTCCAGTTGCCGACCTTGGCCATGCGGTGCGCCAGTTCGGCACCGGCTTCGGTCGCTTCCTTCGCATCGCGCAGGTAGCTCACGCTCTGCTGTGCGGCCACCGCGCGCACCCAGGCGCGGCGGGTGTCGGCGGCCAGCAGCAGCACGCTTTGCGCGGCCTGCAGCTTGGCCGCTTCGTGCCGCTGGCCGGCCCAGCGCGCCTGCCACGGCAGCGTGAGCAGGCCCACCACGTTGAAAGTCAGCATGCGCTCGAACTCGCGCTCGCTGCCCTGCGCCAGCCGACTGAAGGACAGCACCGGGTTCGGCAGGCTCGCGGCCTGCACGCGGTCGGCGTCGCTCAGTTGCAGCGTCGCAAAGGCCTCCTGCACGCGCGGGCTGTTGACGAGCGCGATGCGCACGGCGGCCTCGGCGTCCAGCGGCTTGGCCAGCAGCGCGTCGACGCTTTGCTGCGAGGCGTCGTCCGGCTTGCGCTGGGCCGCGGCGCCCGCCATGAGCGGGTTGCCGTCGACCAGCGCCTGCACGTCGCCGGCGCCGCCGTCGGGCGCCAGGCTGGCGCAGCCGGCGAGCACCAACGCAGCGGTCAGCGCGGTGGCGGTTCTGAGGAATGAAAAGTGACTTTTTCGCCCGAGGGGCGGGCTATCTGTTCGATAGCGGGGGATGCCGGCATACGGCCGGCGAGCAAGGGAATTCACGAGCGATCTCCATGGGCAATACGGCGAACGCTGCGAGCCGGGAAGGGCTCACTGCGGACGGACTACGGGCAGGAAGATCAGGAAATGGGCGGCTTGAAGCCCAGGACGGGCTCGGCGCTGGCAAAGCGGGCCGCGTGCGCGGCCGGCGGCGCCTGGGGCGCCGCATGCGGGGTGTCGACCAGCGGCATGCCGCCGAGCGCCACCGTGTGGCAGACCTGGCAGGCGACACAGGTGCCGCAGTTCGCGTGGTCGGTGCCGTGGGACTGCTGCGAATCGCTGCTGCTGCCGTGCATGGCCGCCATGTCGTGGCCGGTGTCGGCCTCCATGGTGGCGTCATGGCAGTGCGATTCGGCGATGCCGTTTGCCGCGGCCACCACCGCCTCGGCGGCGGGCAGCGAATGCCGCACCATCTCGACCGCCATGGCATCGCCGAGCCAGCCGCGGATGGGCAGCAGGGCGATCATGAGGGCGAGCAGCAGGGTGCGCATGGTTGGGCGCGATGATAAACCGGGGCGGGGCGCCGGCGCCTCAAGACACCAGTTGGCCGCGGGCCTTGTCGACCCACACCTGCAGGTTGTCGAGCAGGTCTTTCTGGCTGAACGAGCAGCTTTCCTCGCTGAAAAGCGCGCTCGATTCGAGGCGGTCCAGCAGGTTCAACAGCACCTCGCCGTAGCGCGGCGGCAGGACGGCGAGCAGCTCGGTGCTGGCGCGCGCGGCCGTGGAGAGCGTGGCGACCGAGCCGCCGCCGCCTTGCAGCGCGGCGATGCCCGAGGCGATGGTGTCGAGTTGCGTCACGGTGCTCATGAGGTGGCCTTCGCTGGTGGTGGCAGTGCCAGTCCGCGCTCGCGCATCAGGTCGCGCAGCACGTCGGGGTAGTCGGTGATCAGGCCATCGGCGCCCGCGTCCATGAGCCGCACCATGTCGGCGCGCTGGTTCACGGTCCAGGGCACGACCTTCATGCCGAGCTTCTGCGCTTCGCGGATCGCGGGGGCGCCCAGGTCGGCGTGCGCCGGCGACCAGATCAGCGGCCCGGCCGATGCACCGGCCGCGGCCTTCACGAGCTGTGGCACCGAGGCGAAGCCGGTGGCGTCGAGGCCGGCGGTCCAGCGGCTGTCCTTCAGTGTGCGGGGCGCGGTGAGGTAGGCGCGCGACAGCTGCGGCGCGAGCTGGCCGACCAGCGCGAGCGTGCGCCAGTCGAAGCTCTGGATGGTCACGCGGTCGGCCATCTTCGCCTTGTCGATCTCGGCCAGCAGCGCGCGCACCATGGGCTCGGGCGCGGCGGTCTCGTCGGGCTTCGTGGGGTCGATCTTGGTCTCGATGTTGAAGTGCACCCGTGCGGCATCGGCGCCGCGCGCCTGCACCTGCGCGAACAGCGCGGCCAGCGTGGGAATGCGTTCGCCGTCGCGCGGCTGCTGCAGCGCGAACTGCTTGCCGTAGTTGCTCTCGGGGTTGAGGCGGCCCACGTCGTAGGTCTGCAGCTGCGCCAGCGTGAGCGAGCGCACGGAAGGGGCGGGCTTGGCCGTGAGCCAGGCGCCGCGCGCGTCGCGCGTGTGGTCGGCGTTGAGCGCCGTGTCGTGCGACACCACCACCACGCCGTCGGCCGTGAGCCCGATGTCGAGTTCGAGCGTGGTCACGCCCAGATTCATTGCGTTCGAGAACGCGGCCAGCGTGTTCTCGGGCGCCAGGCCGCGTCCGCCGCGGTGGGCCTGCAGGTCGAAATGCTGCTTCACTTTGGGGGCGATGGCGGCGCAGCCGGCGCCGAGCAGGGCGGCGGCGATCAGGAGAAAGGCGGCACGTTGTTTCATTTGAGTTGCACTTTGATGCCGTTGTCTTGCACCGTGATGTCGCCCACCTCGTAGGTCTTGCGCCCGACCGTGAGCTCGTCGGCCGTGAAGCTGCGCAGGATCTGGCCCTGCAGCAGTTCCTGCGCGACCACCGCGCCGACCTTCTGCAGGCGCTCGGCGTCGCGGCCTTCCACGCCCTGCAGCTCGAGCCGCTCGGCCTTGGGCTGGTCGAGCCGCAGCGCGCGTGCCGCCGCGTCGTAGCGCAGCGCGCTGCTCACCGACACCACGCCCTGCACCGGCGAGGCCGCCAGCAGCGGGCTGGCGATGGTCAGCGTGGCCGTGATGGCCGCGCGGTTGGCGCGCCCGTCCAGGCCCAGCTGCGGGTCGCGCAGCCCGACCATGAAGATCTCGGCATAGCGCTCGGCCACCGGAAAGCGCTTGGCGATCTGCGACTGCAGTTCCTCGCGCGTGGCGGTGTACTCGTTGGTGAAGAAGTTGAAGCCGGCCAGCGCCGCGAACGGCGCGGGCAGGGCGGCGGCGCCCAGCAGCGCGCGCAGCACCCGACGGCGGAAATGAGAGGGCGGGATTCGGTCGGTCATGGAGCTTGCGAGCTTGCCACAGGCGGCGATGTTCCCGCCAGCGCCGAAGGGGCGCGTCGGCGTGTCGGACGGTCAGCCGTCGATGCGCAGTTCGTAGCGCGCAAACGTCCCGCCGCGCAGGTCGATGCAGCTGTGCAGCGCGAAGCCGAAGCCTTCGTACAGCGTGCGCAGCGCGGTGCGGTCGGCCACGCAGTCCAGCCGCAGCCAGGGGCGCCCGAGCGCGCGGGCGTGGTCGCGCGCATGGCCCAGCAGCGCGCGCGACACGCCCCGGCCCGCCCAGGCGCGGCGCACGGCCAGCTTGTGCACGAACAGCGCGCTGCCGGGCGCGATCTCGGGCCAGAACGACGGGTCTTCCAGATCGAGGCGCATCACGCCGGCCCAGTCGCCGTTCTCCTTGGCCACCACGTAGCGGCCGGCGTCGGTGTCGCGCTGGATGCGTTCGAGGCCGGTGTCGGCGGCGCTCCAGAGCGGGCGTCCGCCCTCGGCGAGCCATTGCGCGGCTTCGGTCAACACGGCCGCGACGGCGGGCGCTTCGCTGGAAAGGGCGGGTTCGATGTGCATCGGCGCGCAGCTTACCGGCACCGGTGTCAGGCGTGCCGGATCACGTGGAACCCTTCCTCGGCCGTGGGCGGAACGAAGTGGCGGGTGATCAGGTCGAACTGCGCGTCGGAGGTCTCGAAGGGGTGCTCGCCTGCCGCGTTGCGCGCCCGCAGCCGCGCCTTGCAGACCTCGTCCGGCACGTCGAGAAAGTGCAGTTGGTGCGCCGCGCCGGCCTGCTCGAAGAGGCCGCGCGCCCAAGCGCGGTGGCTCACCGTGTTGGCCGGAAAGTCGAGCACCACCGACACGCCGGCGCCCAGCAGGGCGCAGACGTGTTCGCCCATCGCCTGCTTGAGCCGGCCGGCGGCGCGCACGTAGTCGGGCAGTGCGTGGATTTCACCGGGGTAGAGCGCGGCGAGCCAGGTGTCCTCACTGATGCACACGGTGGCGGGCGCCTGCGCCAGGCGCCGGGTCAGCGTGGACTTTCCGGCGCCGATCTTGCCGCAGACCATGTGCAGCACGGGCGATGAGGGGGGTGTCGGTGTCATTCGGTCTCCTGCGGGTGGGGGGAACAGACCTCGGGAGACGGACAAGAAAAACCCGCCTCCTGGGGCGGGTTGCATGGCGTGGTTTCGAACCGTGCGCTAGCTCACCCGCTCTCGCGAGAGCGGGCGAATGATCGATGCGGTGCGAAGGCGGGCCATGAGGGCGAGGTTAACCCGGCCCGGGGCGCGCGGGAAAGCGCCGGCGATCACGCGTTGCCGATGGCGCGCCATTGACCGTGCGGCGCGGGCGAACCAGGAACCACGGTTCGAAATGCGCAAGAAATACCTGTGGGGCGATTTGGGCGCATTTGTTAATCGGATTCGATATTTTTGTTATCTGTGTAATTATTTGTGTTTATTCCATTTTTTATATTCTTCGTAGATGTAATCAGTTCGAACTAATTTGAATTTCTTATTGCAGTCTGGAAAAAAATACGTGCTAAAGAAGTGAACCTGTTTTTTCGAAGCCGCCAGGCCACGGAAATCGCAGGGCCGCGAGGCTCCGGGCCCTCACTTCTGGAACAGCTCATGGACGAATTCCTGATCGCCGTCGACGCCGAAGACCGGCCGCTGCACGCGGTCGAGAAGATGAGTGCCCACCGCGAGGGCATCCTGCACCGGGCGTTCTCGATCTTCCTGTTCGACACGCAGGGCCGGGTGCTGCTGCAGCAGCGCGCGCTGGGCAAGTACCACTCGCCCGGCCTGTGGAGCAACAGCTGCTGCGGGCATCCGCGCCCCGGCGAGGACACCGGCGCGGCCGCCCTGCGGCGGCTGCACGAAGAGCTGGGCCTGCGGTGCGCGCTGCAGCCGGTGACGGCCTTTCTCTACCGGGAGGCGGTGTCCGCGGAACTGGTCGAGCACGAGTACGACCATGTGTTCGTCGGCATCGCGCACGACCTGCCGCAACCCGACCCCGGCGAGGTGCGCGAGTGGCGGTGGCTGGCCTTGCCCGACCTGCACCGCGAACTGGCGCGGGCCCCGGCGCACTTCACCATCTGGCTGCACCGCATCGCCGAGCGCTTCGGGCCGGAAGGCCTGGGGGCCTGGCGGGAGCGCGCATTGACGGCGCATTGACGCGCGGCCCCGGCCAGGCCCGCAAGGCTCACCGATTCCCGTGGCTTTCGGCCGAATTGCACCTACCACCAAAGTTCTATATCAAAAAATTTCTCTTTAACAGGAACTGCAATTGCACTAAATTCTCAATTCACTCCCGGCGATGCCTTACAAGCCTGGGAGTCGGTTAATTCAAGGATTTGATGAGAAGGAATCACCTCTGTTGAATTGGATTGGATCCGTGGTTTGCGTCCGTGGTCATGGGAATTCACGCAATTAGAATTCCCCGTTGCGTGGCCTTCTCGCCATTCGATGCGATTGAATTGCTTTGAAAGAAGGCAGACATGAAGCAGAAGAGCGAACAGGCCGCGGTGTACCCCTGCACGTCCACAACAGCCCCCGGCTGAAAGGTGGCTGCGGTGTTGCGCATCACCTTCCGGCAACTGGAGGCCTTTCACTGGGCCGCGACCTTGGGCTCCGTCAACGCGGCGGCCCGCCACCTCTTTGTCAGCCAACCGGCCATCACGGCCCGCGTGAGGGAGCTCGAAGGCATCCTCGGGCACGCGCTGTTCGCGCGCAGCCAGCAGGGCGTGCAGCTGACCGCGGCCGGCGACGAACTCTTCCAGCAGGTGCAGCAGCTGCTGAAGGCGGGCGAAGAGGTCGAGCGGCGCGGCGGGCGGCTGGTGCCGCCGCTGGCCGCGGGGCTGCGGCTGGGCATCGACGAATCGCAGCACCTGTAGCGGCGGCCGCTGCTGCCGCTGCCACGCGCGCGGTCAGGTCAGTCGTGCAGCGACGACAGGAACTGCTTCAGCTCGGGCGTCTGCGGCGCACCGAACAGTTCCGCCGGCGGGCCCATCTCGTGCACGCGGCCCTGGTGCATGAAGATCACGCGGTCGCTGACCTTGCGCGCAAAGCTCATCTCGTGCGTGACCATCAACAGCGTCATGCCTTCGTCGGCCAGCGACTCCACCACGCGCAGCACCTCGCCCACCAGCTCGGGGTCGAGCGCCGAGGTGATCTCGTCGCACAGCAGCACGGCCGGTTCCATCGCGAGCGCGCGCGCAATGGCCACGCGCTGCTGCTGGCCGCCCGACAGCTGCTCGGGCATCGCATCGAACTTCTCGGCCAGGCCCACGCGTTCGAGCAGCTTGCGCGCCTGCGAGGCGGCTTCCATCGACGATCGCTTCTTCACCAGCGTGGGCGCGAGCATCACGTTCTTGCCGACCGTGAGATGCGGGAACAGGTTGAAGCCCTGGAAGATCATGCCCACGCGCTGGCGCAGCGTGCGCATGGCCATCGCGCTCTCGTGCAGCAGCGGCTTGCCGTCGACCGTGAGTGCACCTTCCTGGAACACCTCGAGCCCGTTGATGCAGCGCAGCAGCGTGCTCTTGCCCGAGCCGCTCTTGCCGATGATGGCGATCACCTCGCCGCGCTTCACGTCCAGGTCGATGCCCTTGAGCACCTCGTTCGTGCCGTAGGACTTGCGCAGCGCCGTGATGCGCACGATGGGCGCGGCGAACGGTGCGGCTTCGGGTTGGGTTTGTTCAAGCACGGCGGCCATGGGTCTTCCTCTCGAGGGTCTTGGCGTACAGGCTCACGGGGAAGCACAGCACGAAGTAAAGCAGGGCCACGCAGCTGAACACCACGAAGGGCTGGAAGGTGGCGTTCGAAATCATGCTGCCGGCCTTGGTGAGTTCGACAAAGCCGATCACCGACGCCAGCGCCGTGCCCTTGATCACCTGCACCAGGAAACCGACCGTGGGCGCGATGGCGATCTTCACGGCCTGCGGCAGGATCACATGGCGCATCTGCTCGCCGAAGCTCAGCGCCAGGCTGCCCGAGGCCTCCCACTGGCCCTTGGGGATCGAGGCCACGCAGCCGCGCCAGATCTCGGTGAGAAAGGCGCTGGTGTAGAGCGTGAGCGCCACGCTCGCGGCGGTCCACGCCGACACGTCGATGCCGAACAGCGCGATGCCGAAGTAGGCGAGAAACAGCTGCATCAGCAGCGGCGTGCCCTGGAACAGCTGCACGTACAGGCCCACGGCCCGCTGCGCCGCCTTGCCGCCGCGCAGCCGCGCGAACAGCAGCAGCGCGCCCACGAGCCCGCCGCCGACGAAGGCAATGAGCGAGAGCACGACGGTCCAGCGCAGCGCCATCAGCAGGTTGCGCAGGATGTCCCACAAAGAAAAATCGACCATGGTGCAAAGGCCTCGCGGTCAGCGGCCGAAGAAGAAGCGCGGCCCCGCCCACTGGAGCAGGCGGCGCAGCGCCACGGCCAGCGCCAGGTAGATGAGCGTGGCGACGATGAAGGATTCGAAGGCGCGGAAGTTGCGGCTCTGGATCAGGTTGGCCGCGTAGCTCAGCTCCTCGGTCGAGATCTGCCCGCACACCGCCGAGCCCAGCATCACGATGACGATCTGGCTCACCATCGCGGGCCACACCTTCTTGAGCGCCGGCGGCAGCACCACGCGCAGGAACACCTGCGCCTTGCTGAGCGCCAGGCTCACGGCGGCTTCGATCTGCCCCTTGGGCGTGGCCTCGATGCCGGCGCGGATGATCTCGGTGGAGTACGCGCCCAGGTTCATCACCATCGCGATCACCGACGCCACCTCGGGCGAGAGCTTCACGCCTGCGGCCGGCAGCCCGAAGAAGATGAAGAACAGCTGCACGATGAAGGGCGTGTTGCGGATCAGCTCCACATACGCGCCCACGAGCGCGCGCAACCACGCCGGCCCGCCCGAGCGGGCCCACGCGCACAGCGTGCCCACGGCCAGGCCGAGCACGGTGCCGACGGCCGTGAGGCCCAGCGTCCACGCCACGCCGCGCAGCAGCAGCGGCCACTCGGCGAGCACCGCGCCGAAGTCGAATTCAATGCCCATGGCCGCGCCTTCAGCTCAGACGGGGAGGTCGCCGGCGGCCTTGCCGAGCCACTTCTTGGACATCGCATCGAGCGTGCCGTCCTTCTTGGCGGCGGCAATGATCTCGTTGACCCGGGTCTTCAATGCGGTCTCGCCCTTCGCGATGCCGATGAAGCAGGGGCTGTCCTTGAGCAGCAGCTTGTACTCGGCGCTCACCTTCGGGTTCTTCGCGAGCATGTCGCCGGCCACCGCCGCGCTGGTGGCGAGGGTTTGCGTCTGGCCGGCCACGAAGGCGGCGATCGTCGCGTTGTTGTCCTCGAAGCGGCGGTAGTCGACGTTCGGCGGCGCGACCTTGTTCAGTTCCTGGTCTTCCATGGCGCCGCGCGTCACGGCGACGGTCTTGCCGGCCATGTCGGCGAAGCTCGTGAGCTTCATGCTCTTGGCCGCATACACGGCCTGGAAGAAGGGCGCATAGGCCGCGCTGAAGTCGATCACCTTCTCGCGCTCGACGTTCTTGCCGAGCGTGGAGATCACGAGGTCGGCCTTGCGCGTCTGCAGGTAGGGGATGCGGTTGGCGCTGGTCACCGGCACCAGCTCGACCTTCACGCCGAGCTTGGCGGCGACGAGCTGCGCCATCTCCACGTCCAGGCCCTGCGGCTGCATGTTGCGGTCGACCGAGCCGTACGGCGGGTAGTCGGTGGGCACGGCGATCTTGATGGTCTTGGCCTTGAGCACGTTGTCGAGCGCGTTCTGCGCCTGGGCGGCGCCGGTGGCGGCCAGCAGGGCGACGCTGGCCAGCGCGAGGGCAAGACGGCGGGAGGCGAAAGAGGTCATAGCAGGGCTCCTAGGTAGGTCGATGAATCGGTGGTGGCGTCGTCGGCGGGCGCGGCCTTGCGGCGGCGCTTCGGCGCGGGGGTGTTGTTGAGCGGTGCCAGCGCATCGCGCAGCTGCGCGAGCGGGTCGGCAGGCGCTTGCACGCGCAGCGCCGACTGCACCGTGCCGATGTGTTCGGCCATCAGCGCCTCGGCGGCGGCGTGGTCGCCGCGCTCCAGCGCCGCGACGATCTGCACGTGGTCTTCGCACGACTGCACCGCGTCGTGCGTGCTCTGGTAGAGCATGGCGATCAGCGTGGTGCGCGCGGTGAAGTCGCGCAGCGTGTCGGCCAGCAGCGTGTTGCCCAGGCACTCGGCCAGGCACACATGGAAGTCGCCCAACAGGAAGCTGCGGTGGCCGACGTCGCTCTCTTTCAGTGCGGCCTTTTCACGCTGCAGGTGCGCCTTCAACTGGCGCAGGGCGGCCTTGTCGATCTTGTCGGTACTGCGGATGAGG
Source organism: Variovorax sp. GW823-FHT04B03 (assembly GCF_058796495.1). Lineage (NCBI taxonomy): Bacteria > Pseudomonadati > Pseudomonadota > Betaproteobacteria > Burkholderiales > Comamonadaceae > Variovorax > Variovorax sp. GW823-FHT04B03. The sequence continues at coordinate 368,363 of NZ_JBXAIT010000004.1, read as the reverse complement.
CCGAGCTCGATCACGCGCCGCGCCTCGAAGGCCTCGCGCGCCTCGTCCTGCGAGGGCTCGATGACGAACCAGCCGCGCCGCGCGCTCACCGTGACGATGCCGCGCGCGGCCAGCCGCGTGAGCGCCTCGCGCACGATGGTGCGGCTGCAATCGAACAGCATCGCCAGCGGCTGCTCGCCCAGGCGCGCGCCGGGCGCGAGCTTCTGCGCCATCACCGCTTCGACGATGCGTGCACTGATTTCGGATGCGGAGATGGCCATAGGCCTGCATATCAGCAGCTTCCGTGCCAACTGGTATGCAAGCCGTGTGCACCGAAATGGGCCGGCCGCGGTGCGCCGGCGGTGCGCGCTAGCGCTGGCCGAGCGCGCTGCGGGGCAGGGCCAGCAGCATGAGCAGCGCCGACAGCACCAGCGCGCCGCTCAGTACATACAGGCTGGCCGTGAAGCCGCCCGTGAGCGTCTTGAGTGCGCCCACCATCATCGGCGCCACCAGCCCCGCGCTGCCGCCGATGGTGCTGATGAGCGCAATGCCCGCCGCCGCGGCGCTCTTGGACATGAAGCTGCCGGGAATCGCCCACAGCACGGTGAAGGCGCTCGAGATGCCCATCGACGCCAGCGCCAGGCACAGCACGGCGGCCACGGGGCTGTGCATGAAGAGCGTGGTCAGCGCCAGCCCGGCTGCGCCCGCGAGCGCGCCCAGCGCGAAGTGCCAGCGGCGCTCCTGGTGCCGGTCGGAGTGGCGCCCCACGACGATGTTGGCCGCGATGCCGGCCACGGCGGGAATCACCGAATAGAAGCCGATCTGCAGCACGCTGAGCCCCATCGACTTCAGGATCGTCGGCTGCCAGAACGACAGCGCATAGATGCCCAGGATGATCAGGAAGGACATGAAGCCGATGAGCCACACGCGCCCGTCGCGCATCGCCGCGCCGAAGGTGTGGCGCCCGGCGGCGCCGTGCGCGGCCTGGTCCTCGGCCAGCAGGTGGGCCACGCGCTGCTTCTCGGCCGCCGAGAGCCAGGGCGCCTGCGCCGGGCTGTTCGACAGCGTGCGAAAGGCGATCACGCCCAGCAGCACGCTCGGCAGCCCTTCGAGCAGGAAGAGCCACTGCCAGCCGCGCAGCGCCAGCACGCCATCGAGGTAGGTCATCGTGAGCCCGGCGATCGGCCCCGCGACGATGGGCGCCGCGCCGAAGGCCATGAAGAACAGCGCGGTCGCCTGCGCGCGGCGGCGCGAGGGGAACCACAGCGTCAGGTAGAACAGCACGCCGGGCGCGAAGCCGGCCTCGAACACGCCGATGAGAAAGCGCAGCACGTAGAACTGTGTGGGCGTGGTGGCGAACATCATCGCCGCCGAGGCCAGGCCCCACAGGCCCATGATGCGCAGCAGCGTGGCGCGCACGCCGATCTTCGCGAGCATCAGGTTGCTCGGGATCTCGAACACCGCATAGCCCAGGAAGAAGATGCCGGCGCCCAGGCCGAACACCGCATCGCTGAAGCCCAGCTGGTCCTTCATCTGCAGCTGCGCGTAGCCGACGTTGGTGCGGTCCAGGTAGTTCAGCACGTAGCAGGCGCACAGCAGCGGCATCAGCCGCCAGGTGATCTTGCGAAAGAGCGCGGCGTCGTCGCGCGCATCGGCCGAGGCCGGTGCGTGCGCGCCGGCGGCGGCGGCGTCGAGGGTGGCGGTGTTCATCGGTGTGTCTCCTTTTCTTGTTGGCTGTGGTGCGCGTGCCGGGCGGATCAGGCTCGCACGAACGCGCCGAAGCTGGTTTCGCCCCACAGGTGGCTCGTGGGCGCGCCCGGAAACAGCCAATGCGGCGAGCACTCGGCCGACGGCACGACGTTGCTGAACCCGTGCAGCGCCGAGGTGCCCGCGAGCGTCTTCTCGAGCACCATCGACAGGTACTGGTCGTTGCTGCTCTCCTGCGTGTTGCCGTTGAGGATCACCTCGGCGCCCGTGGCCTGCGCATAGCGGCGGATGCCGTTGTGGCGCGACTGCAGCGGCGCCCAGCTGTCGGCCGCCACGCCGTTCTCGCTGCTCACGCGCAGGCCGTCGCCCGTGCGGTACACCAGCGAGTGGTTGCCTTCGGTGTGCCCCGGCGTGTGCACCAGCGCGACACCGGGCCCGAGCTGCAGGCTGCCGTCGAAGGCGGCGATGCGTTCGGCCGGCACCCCGTCCAGGCCGTGCGGGCAGTACCACTCGGCCTGCACCGGCAGCAGGCCCTGCACGTTCGCGAGTTCCTGGCGGTGCACCAGCAGCTTCGCGTTCGGCAGCAGGCCCGGCGCGTTGGCGCTGCCGAGCCAGCGGCGCACGTCCTGCGTGTGCAGGTGGTCGTAGGTGATGTGGTCGATCTGTTCGGGCGCCACGCCGCAGCCGGCGAGCGCCTGCAGCACGGTCTGGTAGACCGGCGCGATGGCCTTGTGCAGGAACTTCGGCGTCTGGTCGCTCAGGCGCTTGAAGTAGGGCGTCTCGTTGCCGGCTTCGAAGTCGGCCGGCGTGAAGAGCAGCGTGCGCAGCCGGCCTTCGAAGTCGTCGTACTGGACCAGCACGGTGCGCGCCAGCAGATGCACCATGTGCGGCTTGAGCAGCTGCTGCGAGTACACGCCGGTGAAGGCGAACCACGCGGGGTACGGAATGCGCAGCAGGTTGAAGCTGCGCGCGAAGTGCACGGGCGGCGCGTCGAGCAGCCGCTCGCGCAGGGCTTCGGCGCCGTGGCGGATGGCGCGCAGGCGGTCCTGTGGCATGGCGGCGTGGCGCGTGCCGTCGAGCTCGGTGATCTGCGCGAAGCCGGTGGGGTCGGGGTCTCGGGTCATAGGGTCTCCTGTGTCTGGATGCGTGGGCTGCCTGGTGCGTCGCTCAGTACATCGAGCGCCCTCCGGAGATATCGAACACCGCCCCGGTGCTGAACGAGCACTCGTCCGAAGCCAGCCACGCCGCCATCGCCGCCACCTCGTCGACGTCGACAAAGCGCCCCATCGGCACGCGCGAGAGCAGGGCGGTGCGCAGCTGCTCGCGGTGCTCGGCGGGCACGCCCGCGAAGACGGCCGTGTCGGCCGCCGACGGCGTGATGCAGTTCACCAGCACGCCCGAAGACGCCAGCTCCTTGCCGAGCGACTTGGTCAGCGCGATGAGCCCGGCCTTCGAGGCCGAGTAGGCGGCGTTGAAGCCATTGCCTTCCTTGCCCGCGACCGAGGCGATGTTGACGATGCGCCCGCGCCGCTGCGCCAGCATCAGCGGCGCGATGGCGCGGCAGCACAGCCAGGCGCCCGTGAGGTTGATGTCGAGCACGTGGCGCCATTGCGCGGGCGTGTGCTCCCACGCGGGCACCGTCGGCCCGAGTACGCCCGCGTTGTTGACGAGGACGTCGACGCGGCCGAAGCGCTCCTGCGACTGCGAGGCCGCGCGGGCGATCTGGTCTTCGTCGCGCACGTCGACCAACGATGTGACCACGGTGCCCAGCGGCGCCAGTTGCGCCATGGCCTCCGCCAGCGTCGCAGCCTCGACATCCCACAGCGCGACGCTCGCGCCGTTCGCGAGGCAGCGCCGCGCGATCGCCAGGCCGATGCCGCGCGCACCGCCGGTCACGATCGCATGGCGCCCTTCGAGCGCCCGGGCGGGCGTGCCGGTCATGCCGTGGCGGCCTCGGCCCGCGGGGCGGTTTGGCCGAGCAGGCCGGCGACCAGCCCGCCCACCATCTCCGCAGGCACGCCCACGAGCAGCTGGCGCAGCATCGTCAGCGTGTCGAAGTACACGCGCTCGCACACCAGCCGGTCGCCCTCGAAGATGAAGAAGGCGTTCATGCGGCAGCGAAAGCTGTTGCCCGTCGGCGGCAGGCCCTTGAGCGGGCCGCGGTGCGTGCCGAGCAGCCAGAACTCGACGATCACCGAATCGTCGGCATGGCGCAGCTGGATGATCTCGTGGCGCTGGTCGGGGAAGGCGCGGCGCGTGTCGGTGTAGTACTGGCGCACGTCGGCGATGCCGTCGTGCACCTCGCCGCTGGGAATCAGCTCGTAGTGCGGGTGCGGGAAGGTGCCCAGCACCGCGTCGAAGTCCTGGCGGGTCTCGTCGGCGAAATGGTCGAGCACGAGGCGCTCGCGGCGGGCTTGCAGGTCGGTCAGGGTGGTCATCGGGGTGTGCTCCATGCGACAGGGGTGACAGGGGACATCGGGTTGCCGCGAATGCGTCGACCCGGGTGGCCTGCGTACTATCGACAGCCCCTCGACGCCAGACTGTCCGGTGTTGGCAATCGAGGCCCCGGACAAACCCGCGATGCCACGCTCTTCCCCTTCTTCCAGCGCCAGCCCCGCCGCGCCGGACGCGCAGCCTTCGCCCGTGCACAACAGCGACATGCGGCTGGCCGACGACGTGCAGCAGCGCCTGCTCGCGGTGGCGCACCGGCGCACGCTGGTGCGCGGCGAATCGCTGTTCCACAAGGGCTCGTCGCCCGACGCGCTGTTCGGCGTGGTCAGCGGCTCGTTGCGCGTGAGCGTGGTCGCGCCGGGCGGGCGCGAGGCGGTGATCGCGATGCTCGAGCCGGGCCACTGGTTCGGCGAGGTCTCGCTGCTGGTGGGGCGCGAGCGCGTCTACGACACCTGCGCCGTCGACACCACCGAGATGGCCGTGGTCGCGGCGGCCGACTTCCACCGGCTGGTGGCCGACCATCCCGACGTGCACATGGCCTTCACCCGGCTCGTGTGCCTGCGGCTGCGCCAGGCGCTGGCCTGGATCGACGACGTGATCCTGATGCCGCTGCCCGTGCGGCTGGCGCACCGGCTGCTCACGCTGGACGCGCGCGCGGTCGCGCCGGCGCAGGACGGTGGCGGCACGCTGCTGGGCGTGTCGCAGGAAGACCTGTCGTTCATGCTTGGCGTGTCGCGCCAGAGCGTGAACCGCCAGCTCAAGCTGTGGGAGGAAGACGGCACGCTGCGTGTGCGCTACCGCAGCATCGAGCTGCTCGACCGCGCGCAGCTGGAGCGGCACGCGGCCACGCCGCGCTGAACGCCAGCGGGGGTCAGTCCATCCGCGCGCCGGAGGCCTTCACCGCCTTGTCCCAGCGCGGCGTTTCCGTCGCGAGGAAGCGTGCGAAGTCTTCGCTGCCCAGGTAGGCCGGGTCCGCGCCCTGGCTCACCATGCGCTCGCGCACCTCGGGGCTGGTCAGCACCTGCCTGAACGCATCGCTGAGCTTGGCGACCACGTCCTTGGGCGTGTCCTTCGGTGCTAGGAAACCGTAGAAGCCCACCACCTCGAAGCCCTTGACGCCCGACTCGATGACGGTCGGCACGTCGGGCAGCGCGGGGTTGCGCTCGCGGCTGGTCACGGCCAGCGCGCGCACCTTGCCCTGCTTGTGATAGTTGGCGGCCTGCGGAATCGACTCGGCCATGAACTGCACCTGCCCGCCCATCAGGTCGGTGAAGGCCGGCGCGCTGCCGCGGTAGGGGATGTGCACCATGAAGAGGCCGGTCGCGGTCTTGAACATCTCGGGCACGAGGTGGCTGATGCCGCCGTTGCCCGCCGAGCCGTAGTTGACCTGGCCCGGCCGCGCCTTGGCGTAGTCGATGAACTGCTTGAGGTTCTGCACCGGCAGCTTGGGCGTGACCAGCAAGGCGAGCGGCTGCATCGCGGTGCGCGCGATCGGCACGAAGTCGCGCTGCGTGTTGTAGGGCAGCTTGCTGTAGAGCGCGCCGTTGATCACCGCCACGCCGGTGTTGGCCAGCACCAGCGTGTAGCCGTCGGCCGGGCTCTTGGCGACGAAGTCGGCACCGACCGAGCCGCCCGCGCCGGGCTTGTAGTCGACGATCAGCGGCTGGCCGAGCACGGCCTGCAGCTTGTCGGTCAAAAGGCGCGCGTGCTGGTCGAGCGGGCCGCCGGCCGGGAAGCCGATGACGACCTTGATCGGCTTGTCGGGGTAGGCGGCCAGGGCCGCCGTGGTGCCGAACGCACCGAACGCGCCGAGGGCGAAAGAAAGGACCGCCGATGCGGTCCGGGTGGGCTTGCTCATGATCCGTCTCCTTTTTTGTGGAGACGATCATAAGCAGCGCGGTCAGCTCGCCAGCGTGGCCTTCAGCGTGATCTCGGGCACGCTCGCCAGCGCCTTCGACAGCGGGCAGCCGGCCTTGGCGGCGGCGGCGATTTCCTGGAACTTCGCTTCGTCAAGGTTCGGCACGGCCGCGTCCAGTTCGAGCTGGATGCGGTCGATCTTGAAGCCGGCGCCGTCCTTGACCAGCCGCACGGCGGCCTTGGTGTCGATGCGCGTCGCGGTCAGGCCTGCCGCTTCCAGCGCGAAGGCGAAGGCCATCGTCAGGCAGGCCGCATGGGCCGCGCCGACGATTTCCTCGGGGTTGGTGCCGCGCCGGTCGTCTTCGAAGCGGCTGGCGAAGCCGTAGGGGTAGTCCTTGAGGGCGCCGGTCTCGGTGCTGACCAGGCCCTTGCCGGTCTTGCCGGCGCCTTCCCAGTGAACGCTTGCGTGCTTGTCTGCTGCCATGGACATTCCTTCAGTCAGGGTGGAGGGTGGATCGGAGGGAGAACCGCAGGTATCGCTCCGAAATCCGCGCCTGTCTGTAGTCGCAGAGCGCATCGCATCGGGGGCCGACGTCAGCCGCCGTGCACGCCCCAGGTGCTGCGCTTGAGCTGGCCCCGGACCTCGCCGCCCGGCCAGGCCTGGGTCGACACGCTGACATACCAGAGGCCGGCCATCAGGTCGGCCATCTGGGCGGGCGTCAACCGGCTCGTGCCGGTCCGCTCGTAGCCGGCGCCGTCGTTGCGCGGCTCCCCCTCGCTGGGCAGCGGCAGCTGGATCGCCAGCGGGCCATTGCTGCCCGTGGCGGCGGGGCCGTAGAAGCCGACGATCGTCGCCGGGCCGCTCAGGCGTGCGGCGTTCACGCGCCATTCGAACACCCCGGTGGCCAGCGTCAGCGTGCCGGCCGCCGAGCCGCCGGCCTTGCCCTTGTGCGGCGGGACCACGTCCTCGGTTCCGAGCCAGCAGTCGGCCACGAACCATGTCGGTGGTTCCTTGGACGGCTGCTCCGTCGCCGGGGCCGACATGCCGAACCGGGGGACCCGCGAGCAGCCCGCCGCGGCCAGGGCGGCCAGTGCGGCACCGAAGAGGGCGATGCGTCGGCGCAAGGTGGGGCGGGCGGGATCGGGCATGGCAGGCAGGCACAGGTGAAGCGGAGCCCGCACGATAGCCGATGCGCTGTGCCTACCCGACGTACGAAGAATGGGCGTCGCCAAGGTGACGCCCCGGGGGCTTCCCCGATGGGAGCGGCGGCCGGTGCGGCTTAGGCTGGCGCATTGCGCCTTTTCGCACCGCTTTCCTTCCCCTCTCCTTCCTCCTCCTTCGCCTGTTCACAGACCATGCAACCACGCCCGCATTACAAGTTCTGGCCCAAGCGCCTCCCGCATTCGATCACCGTCCCCGCGACCTCGCTGTGGCACAACCTGGCCACCTCGGCGGCGCGCTACCCCGACAAGGCCGCGCTGGTCTTCTTCGGCCGCGTGCTGAGCTACCGCGACGTGGCCGACCAGGTCGAGCGGCTGGCCGGCACGCTGCATGCGCTGGGCGTGCAGCGCGGCGACCGCGTGGTGCTGAACATGCAGAACTGCCCGCAGCTGGTGATCGCGCATTTCGCCATCCTGCGCGCCAACGCCGTCGTGGTGCCGGTCAACCCGATGAACCGGGCCGAAGAGCTCAAGCACTACATCGTCGACCCCGACGCCAAGGTGGCGATCACCACCGGCGACCTCGCGGCCGAGCTGGCCAAGGCCAGCGACGCACTGCCGCCCGAGCAGCGCCTGTCGCACCTCATCGTGAGCCAGTTCACCGACGCCTTCGATGCCGGCGTGACCGGCGACGACGCCCCCGCGCCGGCCTGGGCCGACTGGCTCGGCACGCGCCACCCGCTGCCCGCGCTGGCCGACGGCCAGGTCATGGCGTGGACCGACGCGCTCGCGGCCGGCCACCCGGCCCCCGCGCACGTGGTGGGCGCCAACGACATGGCGCTGCTGCCCTACACCAGCGGCACCACCGGCCTGCCCAAGGGCTGCGTGCATCACCATTCGAGCCTCATGCACAACGCGATGGCCGGCCAGCTCTGGGGCCAGGCGACGTCGGAGGCGGTGGTGCTGGCCGTGGTGCCGATGTTCCACATCACCGGCGTGGTGAGCATGATGCACACCTCGATCCTCGCGGCGGCCACGCTGGTCATCATGCCGCGCTGGGACCGCGACGTGGCGGGCCGGCTCATCTCGCGCTGGAAGGTCACGAGCTGGACCAACATCCCCACCATGGTCATCGACCTCATGGCCAGCCCCAACTTCGCGAGCTACGACCTCACGAGCATGACCCACATCGGCGGCGGCGGCGCCGCCATGCCGCAGGCCGTGGCGCAGCGCCTGTTCGAGCAGTACGGCCTGAAGTACCAGGAAGGCTACGGCCTCACCGAGACCGCCGCGCCCTCGCACACCAACCCTTCGGACCACCCCAAGCAGCAGTGCCTGGGCATTCCGTTCATGAGCACCGACGCGCGCGTGGTCGACCCCGACACGCTGCAAGAAATGCCGATTGGCGAATCGGGCGAGATCATCATCCACGGCCCCGAGGTGTTCCAGGGCTACTGGAAGCGCCCCGACGCCACGAGGGCCGCCTTTGTCGAGTTCGAGGGCAAGCGTTTCTTCCGCTCGGGCGACATGGGCCGCATGGACGAGGAGGGCTACTTCTTCATCACCGACCGCCTCAAACGCATGATCAACGCGAGCGGCTTCAAGGTGTGGCCGGCCGAGGTCGAGCTGCTGATGTTCCGCCACCCCGCGATCCAGGAGGCCTGCGTCATCTCGACCAAGGACGACTACCGCGGCGAATCGGTCAAGGCCGTGGTGGTGCTGCGCGCCACGCACAAGGACACGACCGAGCAGCAGATCGTCGACTGGTGCCGCGAGAACATGGCGGTCTACAAGATTCCGCGCAAGGTGGAGTTCGTCGATGCGCTGCCCAAGAGCGGCAGCGGCAAGGTGATGTGGCGCCTGCTGCAGGAGAAGGAAGGCACGGCGGCCTGATCTCCGTCTTTGTCTTTGCTAGGGCTGGCGCGCGTAGCGCCCCGGCGCCTGGCCCACATGGCGGCTGAACGCCGTGCTGAAGGTGCTGGCCGAGCTGTAGCCGACGCGCGCGGCCACCTCAGCCGGCGCGCAGCCGCCGCGGCGCAGCAGGTCCTTGGCGATCGCCATGCGCCACGCCAGCAGGTATTCCATCGGCGGCAGGCCCACGGCGCGCGAGAAGCGCTCGAAGAAGGCCGAGCGCGAGAGCGCGGCCTTGCCGGCGAGTTCTTCCACCGTCCATGAGCGCGCGGGGTCCGCGTGCATGTGCCGCACGGCGACGGCCAGCCGGCTGTCCGCCAGCGCGCGCAGCAGCCCCGGCGGCGCGCCTTCGCCGGGCGCCGAGCGCAGCGCCTCGATCAGCAGCACCTCGACCAGCCGCCCGAGCACGAGGTCGCGCCCCGGCCGCTGCGCCATCGACTCTTCGCGCACGAGCTGCACCAGCAGCGACAGCCGCGCGACGCCGCGCATGTGCAGCACCGAGGGCAGCAGCGACACCATCAGGGCCGCGTCGGGCGAATCGAAGGCGAAATAGCCGCCGAGCATGCGCACGTCGGGTGGGCCGTTCCGGTCGCCGTGGTGAACCTCGTTGTGTGCGTCCTCGCGCGCCGCCTGCTCATGCGAATCGAGAAACACCGGCGGTGCCGGCGTGAGTCCCGACAGCGTGAAGCCGGGCGTGGCCGGCATCAGCAGGAAGTCGCCGGCGGCCAGCGCCAGCGGCGGCTGGCCGTCGACCGCCAGGATGCACTCGCCCTCGAGCATGGTGCAGAAGCTGGGCTGGCCAAAGGCCGTGTAGCGCACGGCCCAGGCGCCGGCGCCCGCGATCACCTTGGAATACACGGCGCGCGGGCGAAGCAGCGCGATGACCTCGGCCAGGGGATCGGCCATGGCTGGACTCCTGCAAAAGAAATGGCGACGTTCGATGGTAGCAAGTCCGGTCGCTCGTCCCTATCGTTGGGGCTCTTCATCACCCACTTCCAAGGAACCCCATTGAAAACCGCACTGATCACCGGCTGCTCCTCCGGCTACGGCCTGGCCACCGCGCGCCACTTCCACGCCCAGGGCTGGCGCGTCGTCGCCACCATGCGCACGCCGCGCGACGGCCTCTTTCCCGACGCGCCGAACCTGCGCGTGCTGCCGCTCGACGTGACGCAGCCCGACAGCATCGCCGCCGCCATCGAGAACGCGGGCCCGATCGACGTGCTCGTGAACAACGCCGGCGTCGGTCTCTTCGGCGCCTTCGAGGCCACGCCCATGGCCACCGTGCGCGAGGTGTTCGAGACCAACACCTTCGGCATGATGGCCATGGCGCAGGCCGTGCTGCCGCAGTTCCGGGCGCGGCGCTCGGGGGTGCTGGTCAACGTCACCTCGACCGTCACGCTCGCGCCGATGCCGCTGGTGGCCGCGTACACCGCGAGCAAGACCGCCATCGAGGGCTTCACCGCCTCGCTCGCCTTCGAGCTGGCGGCGTTCGACGTGCGCGTGAAGCTGGTCGAGCCGGGCTACGGGCCCGGCACGCGGTTCACCGAGAACGGAGCGCAGCGCATGCAGGGCCTGATCCCGCCGGACTACGCACCGCTGGCGCAGGGCGTCTTCGCGGCGCTGGGCAACCCCACGGCCGTGACCACGGCGGCCGACGTGGCCGAGGCCGTCTGGCGCGCCGCGAACGACTCGGATGCGACGCTGCGCTATCCGGCGGGCGCGGACGCGGTGGCGCTCGCGGCGGCCCGGCCGGCCTGAGCCACGCAGTCCGCCGCGCGGGCAGGGCGGCACTGCGGCCTTTTTGCTTAAAATGAGAATAATTCTTATTTGTAGGCGGAGCCCCCGCCGCCGTGCCGCCCGCCATGTCCGCTGCCGAAGCCGCCTTCCAGCAAGTCCACACCCTCTACAGCGACCACCACGGCTGGCTGCAGTCGTGGCTGCGCAAGAAGCTCGGCAACTCGTGCGACGCGGCCGACCTGACGCAGGACACCTTCGCGCGGCTGCTGACGGCGCGCAACCCCGAGGTCATCGTGCAGCCGCGCGCCTACCTCACGAGCGTGGCCAGGAACATCCTCGTGAACTGGTACCAGCGCCAGGCGCTGGAGCGGGCCTACCTGGAGGCGCTGGCCGTGATGCCCGAGCCCGAGGCGCCGTCGCCCGAGCAGCGGCTGGTGATTTTGCAGACGCTGCACGAGATCGACGCGATGCTCGACGCCCTCAAGCCGCTCGCGCGCCGGGCCTTCCTGCTGTCGCAGCTCGACGGCATGAAGTACGAGGACATCGCGCGCGAGCTGGGCGTGTCGCTGGTCACGGTCAAGCGCTACATGCAGCAGGGCTTCCGGGGCTGCCTGGCGGTGATGGCATGAGCGCCGCGCCGGGCCGCCCCAAGCAAGCGCGCGCCGAAGTGCGAAGCACGAAGGCATTCTGATGAGCGCGATGAATTTCGAAACATCGACGCTCGCCCCGCGCGTGCTCGACGAAGCCGCCGAATGGCTGATGCGGCTGCACGACAGCGCCGTCACCGACGAAGACCGCCGCGCCTGCGAGCGCTGGCGCCAGAGCCACCCCGACCACGCACGCGCCTGGGCGCGCGCCGAGCAGCTGATGAACAAGCTCGGCGGCCTGCCGCCGGCGCTGGCGATGTCGTCGCTCGCGCGACCTGCGCGCGGCAACGCGAACAACCGCCGCGCCACCCTCGGCCGGCTGGCCGCGCTGCTGGCGGCCGTGCCCGCCGGCTGGCTCGGCTGGCAGGCGGTCGAGATGGCGGGCGAGCGCGGCTGGATGGCCGGGCACCGCACCGCCACCGGCGAGCGCCGCGAACTGCGGCTGGCCGACGGCAGCCGCCTCACGCTCAACACCGCCAGCGCGGTCGATGTGCATTTCGACGGCACGCAGCGTCGCGTGGTGCTGCAGGCGGGCGAGATCTTCATCGCCACCGCGCCCGACCCCGCCGCCGCGCACCGCCCGTTCCGCGTGGCCAGCGCCGGCGGCACGCTGGAGGCCCTGGGCACGCGCTTCAGCGTGCGCAAGGAAGCGGGCGGCGCCACCCACATCGCCGTGCTCGAAGGCGCGGTGCGCATCACGCCCGAGCGCGCCGCCGCGCGCGTGCTGCCGGCGGGGCAGCAGGCCCGCTTTACCGCCGACGGCATCGACGACTTCCGTCCGGCGGACGCCTCGGTGCTGGCCTGGACGCAGGGCATGCTGCTGGCCGACGGCATGCGGCTGGCCGACTTCGCCGCCGAGCTGTCGCGCTACCGCCCCGGCCTGCTGCAGTGCGACGCGGCGGTGGCCGAGCTGCGTGTCTCGGGCGCCTTTCCGCTGGCCGACACCGACGGCGTGCTGCGCATGCTGGTGTCGACCTACCCGGTGGATGCGGCCACGCGCCTGCGCGGCTACTGGGTCACGCTCGTGCCGCGAGCGGCACCCGAAGAGCGCGCGACGGGCGCTTCGAAAAATATATCGATCCGGGGGTGAGACTTTTTTTCGTTTCGGCTGGCAAGGAGGGTGAAGAACCCACCGTTGCCCAACCGAAAGGCCCGTCTCCATGTCTGCATCCCGCCCGTCCGCCTTGCGCCCGTTCGCAGAGCGCCGCCTGAACACCGTCCTTCGCCATGCCCTGGTGGCGCTCGCCCTCGGCGGCCTGGCCGGCGCGGGAGGGCCGGCCTTCGCGCAGGCGTCGTCGTCCTCGCTCGACGCCGCCGCGTCCCACGCCTACGACATTCCCGCCGGCCCGCTGGGCCGCACGCTCGCCGCCTTCGCGGCCGGCAACGGCATCGCGCTGTCGTTCGACCCCGCGCTCACGCAGGGGCGCAGCAGCCCCGCGGTGGCGGGCCGCTACACCGCACGCGAAGCCATCGAGCGCCTGCTCGCGGGCAGCGGCCTGCAGGTGGTGGCGCGCACCGACGGCAGCTACACGCTGAACCGCCGCGAGGCCGGCACGCCCGCCGCAGGGGCCGGCGGCGTCGATACGCTCTCGCCCGTCACCGTCACGGCCGAGGCCGACCGCAGCGGCACCACCGAAGGCACCGGCGCCTACACCACGCGCGCCACGGCGGCGGCCACCGGGCTCGCGCTCTCGCCGCGCGAGACGCCGCAGTCGGTCACCGTCATCACGCGCCAGCAGATCGACGACCAGAACCTGCTGTCGCTCGGCCAGGCCATGCAGAGCGTGCCCGGCGTGTTCTCGGTGAGCTCCGACAGCGACCGCACCGACCTGTACGCGCGCGGCTTCTACATCGACAACTACCAGTACGACGGCGTGCCGACCACGGTCACCACCGACTTCTTCGGCGCCTCCACCAACGACCCGGTGCTGTACGACCGCATCGAGGTCGTGCGCGGCTCGACGGGGCTGCTCACCGGCGCGGGCAACCCCTCGGCCTCGGTGAACCTGGTGCGCAAGCACGCCGACAGCAAGGTGTTCGCCGGCAACGCATCGCTCGCGCTGGGTTCGTGGAACCTGCGCCGCGGCACGGTCGACCTGCAGACGCCGGTCACGAAAGACGGCCGCGTGCGCGCCCGCCTCATCGGCATGACGGAAGACCGTGACTCCTTCATCGACATGTACCACGGCCGCAAGCACGTGCTGTACGGCGTGGTCGATGCCGACCTCACGCCCAGCACCACGCTGAGCGTGGGCATCGAGTCGCAGGCCACGCGGCCCACCTCGTCGACCTGGGGCGGGCTGCCGCTGACCTTCAGCGACGGCACGGCCACGCGCTGGGACCGCTCCAAGACCGTCGGCACACCGTGGACCCACTGGGACACGACCACCACCACCGCCTTCGCGAACCTCACGCACCAGTTCGACAACGGCTGGAAGCTCAAGGCCAACGGCTCGCACCGGCAGAGCAAGCAGAACGCCAAGCTGCTGTACCTGTACGGCGACCTCGACCGCCTCACCGGCACCGGCCTGGGCTCGCTGCCCGGCTACTTCGAGCACCAGTTCCGCCAGAACAGCCTCGACCTGCAGGCCACCGGCCCGTTCACGTTGCTGGGGCGCACGCACGAACTCGTGGTGGGCGTCAGCAACAGCCAGTCGCGCTACGTGGAGGCGAGCCATCCGCGCACCAGCCCGCTGCCCGACACCGGCAACTTCTACGACTGGAACGCCGCGTCGTACCCCGAGCCGGGCTGGGACCCGCTGAAGGTCTCGGCCATCACCAAGACGCGCCAGACCGGCTACTACGGCGCCGCGCGCCTGTCGCTGGCCGATTCGCTCAAGCTCATCGTGGGCGGACGCCAGAACAGCTGGCGCTCCACGCGCCTGACCGCCGACGCACCGGCCACGCGCAAGCACGAGGTGTTCACGCCCTACGCGGGCCTGGTGTACGACCTGAGCGAGAACTACTCGGTGTACGCGAGCTACACCGACATCTTCCAGCCGCAGAACTACCGCGATGCCAGCGGTTCGTACCTCAACCCGGTGACCGGAAAGAGCTACGAGATCGGCCTCAAGGGCGAGCACCTGAACGGCAAGCTGAACACCTCCATCGCCGTCTTCCGCGCCGAGCAGGAGAACGTGGCGCAGCGCGACGGCACGAAGCTCGTGCCCAACTCGAGCGAAGGCGCCTATTACGGCGCGCGCGGCGTGACCAGCAAGGGCATCGAGCTGCAGGTGTCGGGCGAGCTGGCTCCGGGCTGGCAGCTGAACGCGGGCATCGCGCGCACGCTGGGCCGCGAAGGCAACGGCAACCGCATCAACACCGCCATGCCGACCACGCAGGCCACGCTGTTCACCACCTACCGGCTGCCCGGCGCGTGGCACCGGCTCACGCTGGGCGGCGGCGTCAACTGGCAGAACCGCACCTACTACGCCTACAGCGTGGGCGATGTCGACCTGCGCTACCAGCAGGGCTCGCGCGCGGTCGTGAGCCTGATGGCGCGCTACGCCTTCACGCCCAAGCTGGCGCTGCAGCTGAACATCGAGAACCTCTTCGACAAGAAGTACTACAGCAACATCGACGGGCAGGCCTACTTCGGCACGCCGCGCAACGCGGTGGCGACGCTGAGCTACGCGTTCTGACCGGAAAAGAGCGGGGGCATGACCCTTTTTTCGTTCTCGTTTGTCATGTAGGGGAGGGGCGCATGTCCGCGCCCCGTTTTCCGGTCCCCGATGAACACCCGCACCTCCTCCTTTTCTCCCGCCCTGCGGCTGCTGTCCCGCGTCGCGGCCGCCGTGTTCGGCGGCTACGCGCTGGCCTCGGCCGCCGCCGTCTTCCTGGCCGCCGTGCTGCCGGCCGGCCCCGCCGAGGCCGCGCTCGGGGGCATGCAGTTCAGCTTCGCGGTCTACACCGTCGCCGTGATCTGGGCGTTCGCGCCCGTGTCGCTGCCGCGTGCGTGGGCCGGCCTGCTGCTGCCGGCCGTGGTGCTGGCCGGGCTCGGCCTGGCCTTGCGCGGCGCGGGAGGCGGCGCATGAGCACGAAGAAAGCCAAGGCGCCCTCGCAAGGGGGCTTTCGCCAGGCCCAGGCCTGGCTGCACACCTGGTGCGGCCTGTGGTTCTCGTGGCTGCTGTTCGCGGTGTTCCTCACCGGCACGCTGGCCGTGTTCGACGAGCCCATCACCCACTGGATGACGCCGGAGCACCACGCCGAGGAAGCCGCCGCCGCAGCCAAGAAGGAGAAGGGCGAGCCCACGGCCGACCGCGCGCAGCGCCTGGCCTGGGGCATGGCCTACATGGCCGAGCACCACCCGGGCGCCTCGATGTGGGAGCTGTGGCCTTCGGACGCGCAGGGCGGCGGCGAGTTGCGGGTGTTCTGGTTCGACGCCAACCGGCAGTACGCAGGCGTCGCGCTCGACCCCGCCACCGGCAAGCCGCTGAAGGAAGACGGCGGCCACGCGGCGCGCGCCACGCTCGGCGGCCACCACTTCGTCGACTTCCACTACGAGCTGCACGCCGGCACCGTCGGCCTGTGGATCGTCGGCATCGCCGCGATGGCGATGCTGGTGGCGCTGGTGTCGGGCGTCATCACGCACAAGCGCATCTTCAAGGACTTCTTCACCTTCCGCCCCAAGAAAGGCCAGCGCAGCTGGCTCGACGCGCACAACGCCGTGGCGGTGCTGACCTTGCCCTTCCAGTTCATGATCGCCTACACCGGCCTCGTGATCTCGGGCACCAGCTTCATGCCGGCCCCCAAGGCCTTGCACTACGGAACCGGCCCGCAGGCGCAGGTGCGTTTCGTCTCCGAGCTGGGCGACATCGACAAGCCCGCCGCCACCGGCCGCGCGATGCCCGTGCCCGTGCTCGAACCCTTCGCGGCGCGCGGCCAGGAACGCATGGGCCAGCCGGTGCGCGCGGTCGTCATCGATCATCCGGGCGACGCGGCAGCGCGCATCGGCGTGTACGGATGGAACGGCGAGGACGAATCCGCGCGCCGGCTCAGCGCCACCACCGGCATGGTGCAGTTCTCCGCCGCGACCGGCGAGGTGCAGCGCGTGCGCCTGCCGGGCGCCGCGGACGGCGGCGCGGCCATGCTCGCGCAGTCGGCCATGGGCGGGCTGCACATGGTCACCTTCGGCGGCTGGCCGATGAAGTGGCTCTACTTCCTGTGCGGGCTCGCGGGTACCGCGATGATGGGTTCGGGCGCCGTGCTGTTCATCGTGAAGCGCCGTCAGAAGCACCTGGGCGAATTCGGCGGTGCGACCGCGCGGGTCTACCGGCTGGTCGAAGCGCTGAATGTCGCGGCCATCGCCGGGCTGGCCATTGCCTGCGTGGGCTACCTGTGGGCCAACCGGCTGGTGCCGGTCGGCATCGGGCACCGCGCGGACCGCGAACTGCAGGTCTTCTTTGCGCTGTGGGCGCTGGCGCTGGTGCATGCCTTCGTGCGCTCGCCGGCGCGCGCGTGGCGCGAGCAGCTCGGTGCACTGGCCGCGCTGTGCCTGCTGCTGCCGGTGCTCAACTTCGTGACCACGGGTGATCACCTGCTGGCGCAGTTTCTGCGCAGTGATTGGGAAAGCCTCGGCGTCGAACTGGGCGTGGTGGCCTTCGGCCCAGCAGCGCTGGGCGCGTTGCGCCATCTGCTGCGGAAGGCGGCGCGATGACGACGGCATGGGCTTCGTTGCTTGGCCTTGCGCTGGCGTATGCGGGCATGTCGTGCCTGAGCTTTGCCATGGACCGGCACCACGAGCAGCTGACGCGCGGACGTGAAGTGCCCGCGCGTCGGCGCACGGGCTTGCGCGTGATCGGCATGGTGCTGCTGGCCGCGGCCATCGTGCCCTGCGTGATGGCGTGGGGCCCGACGGTCGGGACGGTCGCGTGGCTGGGCTTGCTTTCGGCGGGTGCGTTGCCGGTGGCCTTGCTGTTGCCGTACCGCCCACGCGCCGTGGCGTGGGGCGCCGGCGCTGCCGCCGTGGCCGGTGGTGCGGGGCTTGCGCCGGTGCTGGCGGCGCTGCTGCGCTGAGGTCAGTCCACCTTGATGGCTGCGGCCTTGACCACCTGCTGCGCCTTTGCGGTCTCGTCGGCGATGAATTTGTTGAACTGCGCGGAGGGCATGGTGAAGGGCTCGGCGCCGAGCTTCTCCAGCCGTTCCTTCAGTTCCGGCGACACCATGATCTTCGCGACCTCGGCCTGCAGCCGTTCCACCACGGGCTGCGGCGTTTTTGCAGGCGCGAACAGGCCGACCCAGAACAGGTAGGCCGAGCCCGGCACGCCAGCCTCCACGGTGGTGGGCGCGTCGGGCAGGGCGGACGAGCGGCCGGCGGTGCCCACGGCCAGTGCCTTGAGCTTGCCGCTCTTGATCAGCGGCAGCGCCGACACCATCGGCGCGAAGAACCAGTCGACGCGTCCGGCCATCACCTCGGTCATGGCCTCGGGCGTGCCGCGAAAGGGCACGTGCTGCGCATCGACGCCGGCCGCGAGGCGGAACACCTCGGCGTTCATGTGCGTGGCCGAGCCGTTCCCTGCGGAGCCGTAGTTCAGCCCGCCGGGCTTGGCCTTCGCCTTGGCCACGAGGTCTTTCACGTCGGTGAAGTGCGACGGCGAGGTCACCAGCACGTTGGGCAGGCTGGCCATCGGCGTCACGCCCGTGAAGTCCTTCAGCGTGTCGTACGACAGGCCCTTGTAGATCCACGGGTTCACGAGATGGCCGGCCGAATGCACCAGCAGCGTGTAGCCGTCGGCCGGCGCCTTGGCGGCGATGGCCGCGCCCAGCGTGCCGCCCGCGCCGGGGCGGTTGTCCACGATTACGCTGGTGCCCAGCGCGGGCCCGAGCTTTTCGGCGACCAGGCGCGCGACGATGTCGGTGCCGCTGCCCGCCGTGAAGGGCACGACCAGCTTGATGGGCTGCGTGCCCGGCCACGCGCCTTGTGCATGCGCGCCGCCGAGCGTGCAGGCCGCGAGTGCCGCAGCGATCGTGAGTGCCTGTCGGCGGCTCCAGGGGAATGTCTTCTTCATGCGTCTTGTCTCCGTTGATTTGTTGGTGCGAGCGATGAATGACTGACTGACTGGGAAAGGAGCGCGTCAGGCGGGCGGTGCGTTCGCCATCACCAGCGCCACCAGCACCGGGCGGTTGCTTCGGTTCTCGAGCTGGCGCTTCTCGCCGGGCGCGAAGCGGCAGCTGTCGTAGGGCAGCAGCACGTCTTCCTGGTGCGCGCCGTCGAGTTCGCCGACGACGTGCAGTTCGCCCTCGAGCACGAGGTAGAGCTTCTCCATCGGCGAGCCGTCCAGCCCGGTGCGACCGCCGGGCAGGATCTGGCTCATGCCCATCCACATCTGCGTCGAGGGGCCGGCTTCCTTGCCCTGCAGGCGCAGGCAGCGCATGTCGAAGTGGTTGGGCGCCTCGTAGTGCGGCGCCTCGCTGAAACGGGTCACATGCATGGTGGGTGTCCTCGGGGGGTCAGGGGCGCAGCACGACGCGGTCGGTGCTGCCCGACAGCACCAGCCGGTAGGCGTCGATCGCTTCGTCGAGCGCGAAGTGGCGTGCCACGGGAAAGGGTTTCAGCGTGCCGCGCTCGAAGCCTTCGCGCATCGCGTCGAGTTGCGCGGTGGAGGCCACGCAGTCCATCGCCAGCGAGTCGATGCCCACGTAGGTGTGCATGCCGCGGTAGAACGCGAAGATGTCGAAGGGCACCGCGCGGTCGTGCGTGGCGATGAAGATCTGCGTGGCCCCCTTGGCCATCGCCTTGTTGGCGGCCTCGAAGTAGGCACTGCCCACGGTGTTGTAGACGATGTGCGCGCCGCGCCCGTCGGTGAGTTCGCGCACCTGCGCGCCCACGTCGGCGTGGTGGCGCGCATCGACCACGTCGACCGGCGCGCTCGCGAACCCGGCGAAGGGCCCGGGGCCGCGCTGCACCGCGATCACGCGCGCGCCGGCCTGTGCGGCCAGCTGCACCGCCGCCTGCCCGACCTTGCCGTTGGCACCCAGCACCAGCACCGTCTGGCCCGCCTGCGGCATGCCGCTGCGCCTGAAGCCCTCGTAGGCCGTGACGAAGGGCACGCCCACCGCGCCGGCCTCGTCCATCGAGATGCCCTGGGGCTTGGCGCGCAGGGCCGCTTCGGGCAGCACGAGGTAGCGCGCATGCGAGCCGTCGCGCGTGATGCCGACGTCGCCGCCCGAGCCGTAGACCTCGCGGCCGACCCATGCGGCCGGGCCGCTCACGACGGTGCCCGCGAAGTCGCGGCCCGGCGTGCGCGGCCAGACGGCCTGCGGCATCAGGCCCAGCGCGGCCTTCACGTCGCTCGGGTTCACGGCGGCGGCGGCCACGCGCACCACGGCATGGCCGGGCGGCGCCATGGGTTCGGGCTGCGGCGCGGCCTCCAGGTGCAGCGCCTCGAGGTTGGCGGCCTTGCCGTTCACGCGCAGGGCGCGCGGTTCATGAAGGATGGCGCTCATCGTGCGGCTCCCTGAACGGCGCGGGTGTCGGCCAGCCCCAGCATCGCACGGGCCTCGCGCGGGTTGGCGACCTCGCCGCCCAGGCTGCGCAGGATGTCGCGCGCCTTCGCCACGAGCTGCGCGTTGCTTTCGGCCAGCACGCCTTTCTCGAGGTAGATGTTGTCTTCCATGCCCACGCGCACGTGGCCGCCCAGCAGCCACGACTGCGCGACGATCGGGAACTCCGTGCGGCCGATGCCGAAGGCGCTCCAGAAGGCGCCGCGCGGCAGCAGGTTGCGCGCATAGAGCAGCGTTTCGGGTGTGGGCGCGAAGCCGTACTTCACGCCGAGCACGAAGGTCCACATGGCGGGCCCGTCGAGCGTGCCGTCGGCGATGAGGTCCAGCGCCAGGTGGATGTCGCCCGAGTCGAAGATCTCCAGCTCGGGCTTCACGCCGGCCTCGCGCATCACCTTCGCCATGCGGCGCACGTTCTTCGGCGTGTTGATCACCACGTCGGGGCCGGAGTTCATGGTGTTGAGGTCGAGCGAGCACACGTCGGGCCGGATCAGCGCGATGTGTTCCACGCGCTTCTCGGGCGGCAGCAGCGTGGTGCCGGGCGCGGCGATCTTCGGGTCGTCCTCGCTGGGAATGAAGCGCCCGCCCGGCCCGGTCGTGAGGTTCACGATCAGCTCGCGGTTCTCGCGGCGGATGCGGTCGACCACCTCGCGGTACAGATCGACCTCCATCGAGGGCTTGCCCGTCTCCGGGTGGCGCACGTGGATGTGGACCTGCGCCGCGCCGGCTTCGGCGGCGGCCAGGCATTCGTCGGCGATCTGCACCGGCGTGATCGGCAGGTGCGGCGTCTGCTCGGGCTTCACGAGGTTGCCCGTGACGGCGCAGGTGATGAGCGTCTTCGCGTTGTTCACAGGTGGCGCCCTCCGTCGACCACGATGCGCGTGCCGGTGACGAAGCGCAGCGTGGTGGCCAGCGCCTCCACGGTGGCCGCCACGTCGTCGGGCTTGCCGATGCGTCCCAGCGGCGTGGTGCTGGCCATCTTGTCGGCGAACTCGGCGCCGCGCCCGGGCACGAAGCCCGACTCGACCGCGCCCGGCGACACCGACACCACGCGCACCGCCGGCGCCAGCGCCTTGGCCAGCGCGTCGCCCACCACGTCGAGCCCGGCCTTGGCGGCGACGTACGCGAGGTTGCTGCCCACGCCCGTGAAACCGGCGATGGACGAGATGTTGACCACCAGCCCGTCGCCCGTGGCCTTGAGCATCGGCGCGAAGGCGCGGATGGTGGCGAACACGCCGCGGAAGTTGGCGCGCAGCAGCTCGTCGATGAGGTCGTCGGTCAGCGCGTCGAGGTCGCCGGCGGGCACGGGCTGCGTGTGGCCCGCGCTGTTGACCAGGATGTCGCAGCGCCCGTGCGCGGCCTTCACCTCGGCGGCGGCGGCCTGCAGGCTCGGCGTGTCGACGATGTCGGCGCGGATCGCGCCGTGGCGCTGGCCGCTGTCTGAGGGCAGGGCGGCGGCGCGCGCGGCGGCGTTGTTGTTGTCGCCACCGCGGTGCAGCAGCACGCAGGTGGCGCCCAGCGCGGCCAGCCGCGTGGCGGTGGCATAGCCGATGGCGCCGAGGCCGCCGGTGATGACGGCGATCTTGCCGTGGAGTCGGGATTGGGGATCGAAGCTCATGGGATGAAGGGAAGTTGCGGAATCAGGGGATCGGTGGGCGGGGGAACTTCATCTCGCCGGGTTCGAGCTGGAAGTCGTACTGCAGCGTGGCGCTGCGGCCGTCGGGCGCGAGCGCGAAGCGGCCGATGAGTTGCCGCGTCACGCCGAAGGTCGGGTCGCTCTCCAGGTTCTCGTCGTCGTCGGCGAACACCTGCGTGACCAGCACCTTGTGGCCCGGCTTGCTCAGCATGAAGTGCAGGTGCGCGGGCCGGTTCGGGTGGCGCTGCTGCGCGCGCAGCAGCACGCCGCACGGCCCGTCGGTGGGCACCGGGTAGCCGGCGGGGCGCACGCTGCGGAAATGAAAGCGGCCTTGCGCGTCGGTGGTGAAGCGTCCGCGCAGGTTCATGTCGTCCTGTTCCGGGTCCTGGTTCTCGTAGAGCCCGACCGGCGAGGCCTGCCACACGTCGACCGTGACATCGGCCATCGGCTGCCCGCTCACGTCGCACACCGTGCCCGTCACCTCCAGCGGCGTGCCGGGCGTGCCCGAGCGCGCGATGCTCTCGCCCGCCGCGCAGGCCGGCGAGTTGGCGCGCCAGAAGGGGCCGAGCAGCGCGGCCGGCGATTCGCCGTGCGGGTCCTGGTTGTTCTGCAGCGCCACCACGGTCGACACGCCCAGGATGTCGGCCGCCAGCACCACCTCGTTCTTGGTCTCGCCCGTGGCGTGGCCGATGGCGACGATGAATTCGAGCGCCTGCTCGAACTCTTCCTCGGTCAGCTTCACCTCCTGGACGAAGGCGTGCAGGTGGCGCGTGAGTGCGTCCATCACGGTGCGCAGGCGCGGATCGGGGGTGCGTTGCATGGCGTCGAGCGCAAAGCCGAGCACCGAATCGGGGGAGGTGGCGATGTTCATCTGCAATCCTTGCAATCGTTTGCATGATCTTAAGTCAGATTCCGGAAAAGTAAAATGGCAGGTATCCGAGACGTCAGAATGGGAATTCGCCAACCATGGCGCACCGGATGACCAACAATCGTTTGCACCAATGAGCACCCATCCCCCTACCAGCCCCGTCACCATCCGCGACGTCGCCCGTGCCGCCGGGGTGCATGTGTCGACCGTGTCGCGCGCGCTCAGCCCCGAGAAGCGCTCGCTGATCAGCGACGAGGTGCTGCGCGTGGTCGAGGAGGCCGCGCAGCGCCTGGGCTACCGGCCCAACCGCGCGGCCTCGGCGCTGCGCACGGGCCGCACCCACACCATCGGCGTGCTGGTGCCCGACATCACGAACGCGGTGTTCCCGCCGATCCTGCAAGGCATCGAGGCCAGCGCGGCGGCGCGCGGCTACTTCGTGTTCGTCACCAACGTGGTCGATCCGGCGCTCGCGCGGCCGGTGCTCGAGCGCATGCTGGCGCAGCGCGTGGACGGCGTGATCCTGGCCACCACCACGCGCGACGACCCACTGGTCGACTTCGTCGCCAAGGCCGGCATGACGGCGGTGCTGGTCAACCGCGCCGACGAGACCGGCCGCCTGCCCGCCGTGGTGAGCGACGACCGGCTGGCGATGAAGCTCGCGGTCGATCACCTCGTGGGCCTGGGCCACAAGCGCATCGCGCACCTGGCGGGGCCGCAGACCATCCCCACCGGCGTGGGCCGCCTGCTGGGCGTGGAGCAGGCGCTGCGCGACCACCGCATGAAGCCGGCGCGCATCGTCGAGTGCGCCAGCTACAGCCGCGAAGCGGGCGCGGCCGCGATGAAGCAGATGCTCGCGGCCGGCGCCGCGCCGCAGGCCGTGGTCTGCTGCAACGACCTCGTGGCACTGGGCGCCTACGACGCGCTGCGCGAGGCCGGCCTGCGCGTGCCGAAGGACATCTCGATCACCGGCCACAACGACATGCCGCTGGTCGACATGGTCGATCCGCCGCTCACCACCATCCGGCTGCCGCACCGCGAACTCGGCTGGCGCGCGGCCGAGATGCTGTTCGAGGAGATCGACGGACAGGCGCTGTCCGCGTCCACCGTGGTGCTGCGCCCGGAGCTGGTGGTGCGCAAGTCGACGGCCGCGCCGGCCGCGCGCTGAACGAAGACGAAAACAAATGCATCCGCAGGGCGAAGCGCGCACTTCGCGCCGAGAATCGTCGGCCATTCTTGGCCCCGTGTTCCGCTCCCTTTCCGCATGCGCTTTCGTCCCGCCTTCCTGCTTCTTTCCCTCGGCCTTTCCCTCCCGCTGCTGACCCACGCCGCATCGCCGCGCACCTGCCTCGTCGTGGGCGTGAGCGACGGCGACACGCTCACCGCGCGCTGCGGCCGCAGCGGCTCCTACGAGCAGGTCAAGGTGCGCATCGCCGCCATCGACGCACCCGAGAAAGCGCAGCCTTACGGCCAGCGCAGCCGCCAGGCGCTGAGCCGCCTGTGCTACGCCGAGAAGGCCGTCATCACCGAGCGCGACACTGACCGCTACGGCCGCACTGTGGCCGACGTGCGCTGCAACGGCGAAGACGCCGGCCGCCGCCTGGTGGCCGAGGGCTGGGCCTGGGTGTACGACTACCACGGCATCGCGAAGAAGCGCGGCGGCGACCTGTTCCGCCTCGAGGCCGCGGCGCGCGCGCAGCACATCGGCCTGTGGGCCGACACCGCGCCGACGCCGCCCTGGGACTGGCGCCGCGAACGGCGGGAGCAGCCACGCAACAACAACAGCAACCACGGCGGCTCGCAGCCCTGGGGTGACGTGCGCTTCGAACCCCTGTCATGACGGCTTCATGGGGGCGCGGGAGCATCGCGGGTTCCCACGATTCCCACGGACCTTCAGGACATGGCCAAAGACTTCGCGCGCATGGAGGACTCGAACCCCTCCGGCAATCCCACCATCCACGACGTGTCCGATCCGCAGCGGCGGGTCTTCGTGCGCGGCGGCCTGGCGGCGGCCGTGGCAGGCCTGTTCGGGCCGCTGGCCGGCTGTGCCAGCACGGGCAGCGGCAGTAGCAACGCCGTGAGCGGCCTGGGCCGCGCCATCGGTTTCAAGAGCGTGCCCATGGCGGCGGTCGACCAGGTGGTCGTGCCCGAGGGCTACCGCACGCAGGTGCTGTACCGCTGGGGCGACCCCACGGGCATCGCGGGCCGCATGCCCGCCTTCAAGACCGACGCTTCCGACTCCGCCGACGACCAGGCGCTGCAGGCCGGCATGCACCACGACGGCATGGCCTTTTTCCCGCTGGACGGATCGAACCGCGGCCTGCTGGTGCTGAACCACGAGTACGTGGACGACGGCCTGCTGCACACCGACGGCATGAAGACCTGGAGCGCCGCGAAGGTGCGCAAGTCAATGCACGCGCACGGCGTGTCGGTGATCGAGCTGCAGCGCGACGGCGCGGCCTGGCAGCAGGTGCTGCCTTCGCGTTTCGCGCGCCGCATCACCGCGCTCACACCGATGACGCTCACCGGCCCCGCGGCCGGCCACCCGATGCTGCGCACCGCGGGAGATCCCTCGGGCACGCAGGTGCTCGGCACCTTCAACAACTGCGCCAACGGCCAGACGCCGTGGGGCACCTACCTGACCTGCGAAGAAAACTTCGCCGACTACTTCGAGGGCACCGCCACGCCCGACGCGCACCAGAAGCGCTGGGGCCTCAAGAAGGGCAACGGCGCCAAGTACCGCTGGCACGAGCACGAAGAACGCTTCGACGTCGAAAAGCACCCGAACGAATCGAACCGCTACGGCTGGGTGGTCGAGATCGATCCGCAAGACCCGAACTCCACGCCGCGCAAGCGCACCGCGCTGGGCCGCGCCGCGCACGAAGGCGCCGCCGTGGCGCTCACCGACGACGGCCGCGCCGTGGTCTACATGGGCGAGGACTCGCGCTTCGAATACATCTACAAGTTCGTGAGCCGCGACAAGGTGCGCCCCGGCGGCGCCGCCGCCAACCGCGAGCTGCTCGACCACGGCACGCTGTACGTGGGCCGCTTCGACGTCGACGGCACGGGCGAATGGCTGCCGCTGGTGCAGGGCAAGGGCGGGCTGGTGGCCAACAAGGGCTTCGCCACGCAGGGCGATGTGCTCATCAAGTCGCGCCAGGCCAGCGACATCCTCGGTGCCACCAAGATGGATCGCCCCGAGTGGACCACCGTCGATCCGCTGACGAAGGAGGTCTACTGCACGCTCACCAACAACAGCAACCGCGGCGCCCCGGGCCAGCCCTTCATGGACGCGGCCAACCCGCGCTCCAACAACACGATGGGCCAGATCATCCGCTGGAAGGAAAGCGGCGACCTCGACGCCACGAAGTTCGCCTGGAACCACCTCGTGCTCGCGGGCGACCCGAAGCAGACGCGCTACGAGGCGCAGGGCAACGTCAAGGGCGACGCCTTCGGCAGCCCCGACGGCCTGATGGTCGATGCGCGCGGCGTGCTGTGGATCCAGACCGACGTGTCGACCTCCACGCTGGGCAAGGGCGACTACACGAACCTGCCGAACAACCAGATGCTGGCCTGTGACCCGACCAAGGGCGAGATCCGCCGCTTTCTGCTCGGCCCGGCCGGCTGCGAGATCACCGGCCTCACGGCCACGCCCGACCTGCGCACGCTGTTCATCAACATCCAGCACCCGGGCGAGCCGGCCAACGAGCGCAGCGACCCCGAGCGCCCGCTCGCCGTGTCGAAGTGGCCCGACGGCGCGGGCCGGCCGCGCTCGGCGACCGTGGTCATCACGAAGATCGACGGCGGGGTGATCGGCAGCTGACGCAGCCAGGGGCGCCTCGCAGGGGCGCCCTCGGGCCTTCAGCAGTGGCCCGAGTACCAGCAGCGCACCTCGGGCATGAACAGCCCCCAGACGAAGCTGATCGCGCACACGATCAGCATCAGCAGCGCGAACATGCGCAGGCCCTCGGCGCCCCAGCGTGGCGCGAAGATGCTCACGAGAAAGCCCGAGAGAAACGTGCCTTCGAGCCAGGCCGCGCCGCCCCAGCGCAGGATCCAGAGCCAGAACAGCGCATCGAGCGCATGAAAGACGACCCACCAGAGCAACGTCATCGCGCGGCGTGGGGCGTGCCTACGACTCGCTGCGGCCTTGCACGTCGGCCACCACGCGCGCGTTGCGCTGGAAGCTCCAGTAGGCGCTGGCCCAGTCCCACATCACGACCACGCGGTTGCGGAAACCGATGAGGAAGTACGCGTGCGCGAACAGCCAGAACAGCCACGCGGGCCGGCCGCTGAAGCGCAGCGGGCCGAAGGGCGTGCCCAGGTCGACCACGGCCGAGTTGCGGCCGATGGTGGCCAGGTTGCCGTAGTCGGCGTAGCGGAACGGCACCGTGGGCTGGCCCGCCAGGCGGCGCAGGATGTTCGCCGCCGCCGCGCGGCCGGCCTGCTTGGCGCCGGGCGACACGCCGGGCACCGGCTTGGGCGGCTTGCCGGGCGCGTGGCTCATGGCCGCGGCCAGGTCGCCCACCACGCTGATCTCGGGGTGGCCGGCCAGGCTCAGGTCGGGCTCGACCTTGATGCGGCCCGCGCGGTCGCATTCGACGCCCGTGGCGCTGCCGAGCAGCCGGCCCAACGGCGAGGCCGCGACACCGGCCGCCCACACCACGCAACTGCTGGGAATGCGGTAGCTCTGCAGCGGCGCGCCGTCGGGGCCGCCGCCGGTCTGCACTTCGAGGCCGGCGTTGTCGATGGCGGTGACGCGTGCGTTCAGCCGCACCTCCACGCCGAGCCGTTCCAGTTGTTCGAGCGCCTTCTGGCTCAGGCTCTCGGGCATGGCCTGCAGCACGCGCGGGCCGCCCTCGACCAGCAGCACCTGCGCGCTGCCGGGGTCGATGCGGCGGAACTCGCCCGCGAGCGTGTGCTTGGCGATCTCGGCCAGCGTGCCGGCCATCTCGACACCGGTCGGGCCGGCGCCGATCACCACGAAGGTGAGCAGCGCGCGGCGGCGCTCGGGGTCGGCGGTGGTCTCGGCCGTCTCGAAGGACATCAGCACGCGGCGGCGGATCTCGAAGGCATCGGCCAGCGTCTTCAGGCCCGGCGCGGCGGGCGCCCATTCGTCGTGCCCGAAGTAGCTGTGCGTGGCGCCGGCCGCCACGATCAGGTGGTCGTAGGCCACCTGGCTGCCATCGGCCAGTTGCACCGTGCGCGCGGCCGGGTCGATGCCCGTCACCTCGGCCAGCAGCGTGGTCACGTTGGCCTGCTTGCGGAACAGGGCGCGCACCGGCGCCGCGATCGACGGCGCAGCGAGCCCGGCGGTCGCCACCTGGTAGAGCAGGGGCTGGAACAGGTGGTGGTTGGTCTTGTCGATCACCGTCACATCGACGTCGGCCCGCTGCAGCTTGCGCGCTGCCTCGAGTCCGCCGAAACCGCAGCCGATGATGACAACGTGGGGCCTGGCCGAAGGAGAGGGGGTTTGCATCGCCCGGATCATACGCAGCGGGCCGGGGCGTTCCGGGCCGCTTGCGCGCAGGACGGGCTCCTGCGGCGGCGCGGCGGCGGCGTCTTGTCCTACGTGCTTTTGTCGCCGGTATGGGCTAAAACTTCCGGCTCACCCGACTGGAGACACCATGACGTTTTCCCGGCCGATCGCCCCCGTGGCGAGCGCCTTGCGCGAGCAATTCCGCACGGTGCGCGCCGCCGGCGTGGCGCTGGCCGCGCCGCTGTCCGCCGAGGACCAGTGCATCCAGTCGATGCCCGACGCCAGCCCGACCAAGTGGCACCTGGCGCACACGACGTGGTTCTTCGAGACCGTGCTGCTGCAGCCGCATGCGGCGGGGTACCAACCCTTCGATGCGCGTTTTCATTACCTCTTCAACTCCTACTACGAGGCGCTCGGGCCGCGTCACCCGCGGCCGCAGCGCGGGCTGCTCACGCGGCCGTCGCTCGACGAGGTGCACGCCTACCGCCGCCATGTCGACGAGGCGGTGCTCGCGCTGCTCGCGGCGCCGGAGGCGCTCGACTGGGCAGCCATCGAGGCCATCGTCGCGCTCGGGCTGAACCATGAGCAGCAGCACCAGGAGCTGCTGCTCACCGACATCCTGCATGCGCTGTCGTGCAACCCGCTGCTGCCGGCCTACAGGCCCGCGAGCGGCCCCGCGCGGCGGCTGGCCGCCGTGCCGGCCGAGGTGCGCTGGCTGGAGCAGCCGGGCGGCACGGTCGAGGTCGGGCATGCGGGCGAGGGCTTCTGCTTCGACAACGAGACGCCGCGCCACGCCGCCTTGCTGCGCCCCTATGCCATCGCCGACCGGCTGGTGAACTGTGGCGACTTCGCACAGTTCATCGCCGACGGCGGCTACCGCCGGCCCGAGCTGTGGCTGTCCGACGGCTGGGCCACGGTGCAGGCCCAGGGCTGGCGCCACCCGGCCTACTGGCTCGAAGCCGACGACCCGCGCATCGCCACCCTCGGCGCGGGCGGCGGCCCTGCCGCGCCCGGCGGCTGGCAGGTGTTCGGCCTGCACGGCGTGCGGCCGATGGAGGCCGATGCGCCCGTGTCCCAGCTGAGCTTCTACGAGGCCGCCGCGTACGCCGAATGGGCCGGCGCGCGGCTGCCCACCGAGTTCGAATGGGAGGCCGCCTTCGACGCGCCCGGCATTGCGCAGATGAGCGGCCATGTCTGGCAATGGACGCGTTCCTCGTACGACCCGTACCCGGGCTTCCGGCCGCTGCCCGGCATCGCGGCCGAATACAACGGCAAGTTCATGGTGGGCCAGCTGGTGCTGCGCGGCGGCAGCGTGGCCACGCCGGCCGGCCACACGCGGCCAAGCTACCGCAATTTCTTTCCGCCGGCGGCACGCTGGCAGTTCTCGGGGCTGCGGCTCGCGAAAGACCTTTGACCGACACCTCGATGGAGCCGAGCACCATGCGCAATCCGACCGCCCCGTTCGCCCTCGCCAGCCACCTGCAGCGACAGGAAGCCGCGACACCGACCGACACCGCCCCGTGGTCCGAGTTCGGCCGCGCCATGCAGGCCGGCCTGGCGCGCACACCGCGCCACATCTCGCCCAAGTTCTTCTACGACGTGGCCGGCTCGCAGCTGTTCGACCGCATCTGCGAACTGCCCGAGTACTACCCCACGCGCACCGAGCTGGGCATCCTGGGGGCCTGCGCTGGCGAGATCGCCGCGCAGATCGGGCCGAACGCCGAGATCGTCGAGTTCGGCGCGGGTTCGCTCACCAAGGTGCGGCTGCTGCTCGATGCGCTCGACTCACCGAAGCGCTATCTGCCGATCGACATCTCGGGCGAGCACCTCGAAGCCGCGGCGGCGCGCCTGAAGGCCGACTACCCGGCGCTCGCGGTGCAGCCCATCGCGGCCGACTACACCATGCCGCTCGTGCTGCCCGCGCCCCTGGCCGGGGCGGGCCGGCGCGTGGGCTTCTTCCCGGGTTCGACCATCGGCAACTTCGAGCCCGACGAGGCGCTGGCGTTCCTGCAGCTCGCGGCGCGCATGCTGCGCGGCGGCGGCCTGCTGATCGGCGTCGACCTGGTGAAAGACCCCGACCGGCTGCACGCGGCCTACAACGACGCGCAGGGCGTGACGGCGGCGTTCAACCTCAACCTGCTGCGGCGCGCGAACGCGGAGTTGTCGGCCGACTTCGACCTCGATGGCTTCTCGCACGCGGCCTTCTACAACGCGCCGATGCGCCGCATCGAGATGCACCTCGTGAGCCGGCGCGCGCAGAGCGTGCAGCTGCGCGGCGAGCGCTTCTCGTTCGAGGAAGGCGAGACCCTGCATACCGAGTACTCGCACAAGTTCACCGTCGAGGGCCTGCAGGCCCTGGCGGTGCGCGCGGGCTTCCGCGTCGGAGCGGTGTGGACCGACCCCGAGCGGTTGTTCAGCGTGCACTGGCTGCTGAGCTGACGCGCTAGCTGTCCAGCCCCGCAAGGCACACGTACTTGATCTCGAGGAAGTCGTCGAGCCCGTACTTCGAGCCTTCGCGCCCCAGCCCTGATTGCTTCACGCCGCCGAACGGCGCCTCGGCCGTCGACACCAGCCCGGTGTTCACCCCCACGATGCCCGATTCGAGCGCCTCGGCCACGCGCATGATGCGGCCGATGTCGCGGCTGTAGAAGTACGCGGCCAGGCCGAACTCGGTGTCGTTGGCCGCGGCGATGGCCTCGGCCTCGGTGTCGAACGCGAAGATCGGCGCCAGCGGGCCGAAGGTTTCCTCGCGCGCGAACAGCATGTCGGGCGTGGCGCCGCCGATCACGGTCGGCTCGTAGAACAGGCCGCCCAGCGCATGGCGCTTGCCGCCCGCGAGCACCTTGCCACCCTTGGCGACCGCATCCGCCACGTGCTCCTCGATCTTCTCGACCGCCTTGGCGTCGATCAGCGGGCCCTGGTTGACGCCGGCCTCGGTGCCGTTGCCGACCTTCAGCGCGTTGACCTTGGCCACGAGCTTCTGCGTGAAGGCCTCGAGCACGCCGCGCTGCACGTACAAGCGGTTCGCGCACACGCAGGTCTGGCCGGTGTTGCGGTACTTGGAGACCATCGCGCCTTCGACGGCGGCATCCACATCGGCATCGTCGAACACGATGAAGGGCGCGTTGCCGCCGAGTTCGAGCGACAGCTTCTTGATCGTGTCGGCCGACTGCTTCATGAGCGTGCGGCCCACCTCGGTCGAGCCGGTGAAGGTGAGCTTGCGCACGATGGGGCTGCGCGTCATCTCGCCGCCGATCTGGCTGGCCGAACCGGTGAGCACCGACAGCAAACCCTTCGGCACGCCCGCGCGCTCGGCGAGCACCGCAAAGGCCAGCGCCGAGAACGGCGTCTGCGTGGCCGGCTTCACGACCATGGCGCAGCCGGCCGCGAGCGCGGGCCCGGCCTTGCGCGTGAGCATGGCGGTGGGGAAGTTCCAGGGCGTGATGGCCGCGGTGACGCCCACGGGCTGCTTCAGCGCCAGGATGCGGCGATCGGCCTGTGGCGCGGGAATGGTGTCGCCGTACACGCGGCGCGCTTCCTCGGCGAACCACTCGATGAACGAGGCGGCGTAGGCGATCTCGCCGCGGCTCTCGGCCAGGGGCTTGCCCTGCTCGGTGGTCATGATCAGCGCGAGGTCGTCCACGTTCGCCAGCATCAGGTCGTTGAGCTTGCGCAGGATGGCCGAGCGTTCCTTGGCGGGCACCTTGGCCCAGGCCTTCTGCGCCTTCTCGGCGGCGGCGATGGCGCGCACGGTTTCCTCGGTGCCGCACATCGGCACGGTGCCGATCTGCTCGCCGGTGGCGGGGTTGGTGACGGCGACGGTGGTGCCGTTGTCGGCATTCACCCAGGCGCCAGCGATGCAGGCCTGCTGGCGCAGCAGGGTCGGGTCTTGGAGTTTCAGTGGCATGGGTGGTTTGTCTCAGGCTTGCAATGCGGCGGCGAGGATGTCGAGGCCTTCGCCGAGCACCGCGTCTTCGATGGTCAGGGGGAACAGGAAGCGGACCACATTGGCGTGCACGCCGCAAGTCAGCAGCAGCAAACCCGCGTCGCGCGCTCGGGTTTGCACCTGCTTCGTGAACTCGGGGTCGGGCGCGCCGCCGGCACCCGCGAACTCGACCGCCACCATCGCACCCAGGCCGCGCACGTCCGCGATCTGCGGCACCTTGGCGCGCAGCCCTTCGAGGCGTGCCTTGAGTCGGTCGCCCAGTATCTGCGCGCGCTCGCACAGGCGTTCGTCCTCGATCACGTCGAGCACCGCATGTGCCGCCGCAATGGCCAGCGCGTTGGCGGCGTAGGTGCCGCCGAGGCCGCCGGGGGCCGGCGCGTCCATGATCTCGGCGCGACCGCACACGGCCGACAGCGGCGTGCCGCCGGCCAGGCTCTTGGCCATCGTCATGAGGTCGGGCACCACGTCGTGGTGGTCCATGGCGAACCACTTGCCGGTGCGCGCGAAGCCGGTCTGGATCTCGTCGGCGATCAGCAGGATGCCGTGGCGGTCGCAGATCTCGCGCAGCGCGCGCATGAAGGCGGGCGGCGCAGCGTAGAAGCCGCCTTCGCCCTGCACCGGCTCCAGGATGATGGCCGCCACCTGCTCGGGCTCGATGTCGGCCTTGAACAGCTTGTCGATGGCGCGCAGCGAATCGTCCACCGACACGCCGTGCAGCGCGATCGGCGCGGGCACGTGGAAGATGCTGCCGGGGAAGGGCCCGAAGCCGGTCTTGTACGGCACCACCTTGCCCGTGAGCGCCATGCCCATGAAGGTGCGGCCGTGAAAGCCGCCGCTCAGCGCGATCACGCCGGGCCGGCGCGTGGCGGCGCGCGCGATCTTGATCGCGTTCTCGACCGCCTCGGCGCCGGTCGTGAAGAAGGCGGTCTTCTTGGCGTGGGTGCCGGGCGTGAGGCGGTTCAGGCGCTCGGCCAGCGACACCACGCTTTCGTACGGCACCACCTGGTAGGCCGTGTGGGTGAAGCGATCAAGCTGCGTGCGAATGGCCTCCACCACGCGCGGATGCCGGTGGCCGGTGTTGAGCACCGCGATGCCCGAGCCGAAGTCGATGTAGCGCCGGCCTTCGACGTCCCACAGCTCGGCGTTGAGCGCGCGCTCTGCGTAGATCGGAAAGCCGATGCCGACGCCGCGCGGCGTGGCGGCGATGCGGCGCGCGTCGATGGCGGCGTTGGTCTTGGATGTCATGAGAGATTCCTTTGTTGCTTGTATTGGGGGGCGCTCAATGGCTGCCCGGCGCCACCATGCGATGGCGGATCTGGTCGGCGACCACGGCCACGATCAGCAGGGCGCCCAGCACCACCATCTGCAGGTACGAGCCCACGCTGGCCAGGTTCATGCCGTTCTGCACCAGGCCGATGAAGATCGCGCCCATCACCACGTTGGGCACGCGGCCGATGCCGCCGCGCAGGCTCACGCCGGCGATCACGCAGGCCGCAATCGATTCGAGCGCCACGGTGCCGCCGAGGTTGGCCTCGCCGGTTTCCACGCGCGCCGTGAGCAGCAGGCCGCTCACGGCCGCCAGGCCCGCGCACAGCAGGTAGGCCATGAGCAGCACGCGGCGCGTGTCGATGCCCGACAGCGCCGCGGCCTTGGCGTTGCCGCCCACCGCGAGCAGGTGCGTGCCGGTCGGCAGGCGGCCCATGAGCACGCCCATGCCGGCCACGCACACGGCCGTCACCAGGATCGGCACCGGCACGCCGAGCACGGTGCCGAAGCCGAACAGCTCGCTGAACTGCGCCGGCATGCCCGACACCGGCACGCCGCCCGTGAGGAACAGCGCAAAGCCGAAGCCGATCGACTGCACGCCCAGCGTCACGATGAAGGGCGACACGCCGATCACCGCCACGCCGAAGCCATTGACCAGGCCCACCACCAGCCCGGCCAGCATCCCGCAGGCGCAGCCCACGAGCACCACCATCCAGGCCGCGTCGGGAAAGGCCGCGCCCAGCGCCTGCATGGCGAGCGCGGAGACCACCGAGGTGATCGCCATCACCGTGCCCACCGACAGGTCGAAGCCGCCGGTGACCAGCGCCAGCATCTGGCCCAGCGACACGAGGATCAGGTAGACCGACTGGCGCAGCAGGTTCACGAGGTTCTGCACCGTGAGGAACTGGTCGGACAGCGTGGCGAACACCACGCAGGCGATCACCAGCATGAAGGGCAGCACGCCCAGGCGCAGGAAGAGGCTGCGCAGCAGACCGAGGGCGCGCCCGGCCAGGCCGGGCGTGGGAGCCGCGGGGGCGGCGGTGAGGGAAGGCGAAGTCATGAGGAGGGGTTCTCGCTGGGGCCGAAAAACAGGTTGAGCACGGCGGTTTCCTGGATGGCGTCGCCATGCAGCTCGCCGGCGATCTCGCCGCGGCACATCACGTACACGCGGTGGCTCAGGTGCAGCACCTCGGGCAGGTCGGACGAGATCACGACCACCGCGGCGCCGCCTTCGCAGAGCTTGCGGATCACCTCGTACAGCGCGCTGCGGGTGCCGACGTCGACGCCGACCGTGGGCTCGTCGAACACGTAGAGCGCGGCGTCGCGCGTCATGCCCTTGCCGAACAGCACCTTCTGCTGGTTGCCGCCCGAGAGCAGGCCCACGGGCCGTTCGAGGTTGCGCGGCGCGAGCTCGACGCGCTCGGCGGCCGTCGTCGAAAGCCGGCGCCCGAGGCGCTTGCGCAGCCAGCCGCCGCGCCCGCGCAGCGGACCGTGCACCAGCGGCAGCGTGATGTTGGCGCGCGACGTGAAGCCGAGCACCAGACCTTCGCCCTTGCGGTCGGGCGGCAGGTAGAACAGGCCCTCGTCGAGCAGCTGGCGCACCGTCGCGCCGGTGCGCGGCCGGCCCTTGAACAGTACGCGGCCTTCGCTCACGGGATCGAGCCCGTAGATCGCGCGGAACAGCTCCGACTTGCCGCAGCCGACCAATCCGGCCAGCCCGACCACCTCGCCGCGCCGCACCGTGAGGCTGGCATGGCGCACGCCGTTGGGCGAGGCCAGCCCTTCGACCTGCAGCACCACCTCGCCGGGGTTGGCCGTGATGCGCGGGTAGATGTTGTCGATGGCGCGCCCGCTCATCAGCTCGATGAGCCGGTCGGCGCTGGTCGCATGCGCGTCCACCGTCGTGACCTTGCGGCCGTCGCGCAGCACCGTGATGCGGTCGGCGATCTGCGCGATCTCCTGCATGCGGTGCGAGATGTAGACGATGCCCACGCCGCGCGCCTTCAGCCGCGCCACCAGTTCGAACAGGCGCTGCGTCTCGGTGTCGGTGAGCGAGGCCGTGGGCTCGTCGAGGATCAGCACCGACACCTCGCCGCGCAGGCCCTTGGCGATTTCCACCATCTGCTGCTGCGCGCGCGTGAGGCCCGCCACGGGCGCGTCGACGTCGATCTCGAAGCCCAGGTCGGCCAGCATCGTGCGGGCGCGCTCGCGCACCGCCGCGCGGTCGAGCAGGCCGCCCTGGCACGGCTCCTCGCCCAGGCTCAGGTTCTGCGCCACCGACAGCGTGGGGATCAGCGAGAACTCCTGGAACACCGCGCTGATGCCGTGGCGCCGCGCGTCGTGCACGTTGGCGAACTTCACCGGCGCGCCGTGCATGCGGATCTCGCCCGCGGTCGGCACGTTGGCGCCGGCCAGCAGCGAGATCAGCGTGGACTTGCCGGCGCCGTTTTCGCCGAACAGCACATGCACCTCGCCGGCGCGCAGCTCGAAGTCCATCGCATCGAGCGCGAGCACGCCGGGGTAGCGTTTGCCCAGGCCGAGGGTCTGCAGCAGCACGGGAGCCATGGCCGGCCTACTTGACCTCGAACACCGGCTTGAAGCCGGTCGGCGGCAGGATGTCGGCCTGCTTCACGGTCTTGATGTTGCCGGCGTCGACCACGAAGATCTTCGGGCCGACGTGCTTCACCACGTCCTTGTTCTCCAGCAGGCGCACGGCCTGGTCGACCGCGATGCGGCCCTGGATCACCATCGAGTCGGCCGGCGCGGCCACGATGCGGCCCTTCTGGATGCCTTCGTACACGCCCGGCGTCATGTAGAACGAGAGCACCTGCACCTTCTTGTCGAGGTTGCGCGCGCGCAGGATGCCGGTGGCGGCCTCGGCGGTCACTGCCGTGCCGGCGACGTAGGCCAGGTCGGGGTTGCCCTGCAGCACGTCCTCGACCAGCTTGGCCTGCGCCTCCTTGCCGGTGTCGCCGTACTTGGGGTCGAGCACCGTCACGGCGCTGCCCTTGATCGCTTCCATGAAGCCCTTGTGCGCGGCCTCGACCCAGCCCGCGCCGGCCGGGCCGGGGAACCAGCCGACCTTCACCGGCGGCGAGCCTGCGGGGTGCTTCTTGGCGAGGTACTCGCCGGTCGACTGGCCCATCGTGTAGAACGACACCAGCGACTTCGCCGACAGGTCGGGCGAGCTGATGCCGTTGACCAGGTCGATCACCGGCACCTTCTTCGCGGCCGTGGCCTTGATGACGTTGTTCAGCCCGTCGCCCGAGATCGCGCCGATGACCACCGCGTTGGCGCCGCGCGCCACGCAGTCCTCGATCTGCGAGACCTGCTTGCCCAGGTTGGTGTAGCCGCCCGCGTCGACCACCTGCAGCTTCACGCCCAGGCGGCGCGCCTCCTCGATCACGCCGTAGTCCACGCCGAGCCAGTAGGCGTCCTTCATGTGCGGGAACGACACGCAGATGTCCCACTTCTTCGACGCCTTGGCCAGCGGCGTGTAGTCGATGGGTTTCTTCGTGCCCTCGGCCGAGAAGGCGGGCTCGGTGGCCTCGGCCTTGTAGGGAAACCAGTCGGCGGCCGAGGCCGGGGCATGCCACGCCAGGGCGGTGGCGAGCGAAGCGGCGATCAATGAAACGCGCAGGGGCGAGCTGTTCATGAAGAACTCCTTGGGTGACAGCGGTGAAGAAAAAGGGGAGGACGGGC
The DNA here is from genome assembly GCF_058796495.1 of Variovorax sp. GW823-FHT04B03. Classification (NCBI taxonomy): domain Bacteria; kingdom Pseudomonadati; phylum Pseudomonadota; class Betaproteobacteria; order Burkholderiales; family Comamonadaceae; genus Variovorax; species Variovorax sp. GW823-FHT04B03. The sequence continues at coordinate 331,520 of NZ_JBXAIT010000004.1, read as the reverse complement.
GCGCGTCAGGCCGCGAGTGCGGCCCGCAGGCGGTCGAGCCGTCGTCGGCGTTCGGCGCGGGCTTCGAGCGCCTGCGCCATGTCGACCTCGACGAAGCGCGCCTTGTGGTTGGGCTGCATCTGGGCGATGAGGTCCATGTCGGCGCTGATGACCGTGCCGACCATCGCATAGCCGCCGCCCGAGACCGCATCGCGGTGCAGGATGATCGGCTCGCGCCCGCCCGGCACCTGGATGGAGCCGTACGGGTAGCCCGCATCGACGATGTTCGACGGGTCGTCGCCCGCGCCGAAGGGCGGCGTGCGGTCCTGGAACTTCAGCGGCGTGCCGTGCTTGTAGCGGTAGCCGATGCGGTCGGCCTCGGAGCCGACGGTCCAGGTGTCGGCGAAGAAGCTTTGCACCGACACCTCCTGCAGGCGGTGGAAGTAGATGCCCGGCAGCACGCGCAGGGCCACTTCCTTCTCGAGCACCGGCAGCAGCGCGGCATCGACCGTGCGGCCTGCGCGGGCGCCGGCAGCGGGCGTGCCCACGGGCAGCTTGTCGCCGGCCAGCAGCTTGCGGCCGTTGAAGCCGCCGAACGCACCCAGGCCGTAGGTCGAGCGGCTGCCCAGCACCACCGGCACGTCGATGCCGCCGGCCACGGCGATGCACATGCGCGCGCCGAGCTTCATGAAATCAAAGCTCAGCTTGTCGCCGGCCTGCACCGCGAACGATGTGTTGCGCGGCGCTTCATTGCCGTTGAGCTTGATCTTCGCGTCGGCGCCGGTCACCGCCACCAGCGCGGGTGCGTCGAACTGCAGCTCGGGCCCGAGCAGCGTGCTTTCGATGACGGCTGCGCCTTCGTCGTTGCCGACCAGCAGGTTCGCGAGCACCAGGCTTTGCTGGTCGAGCGCGCCCGACAGCGGAATGCCCAGGTGGTAGTAGCCGGGGCGGCCGGCGTCCTGCACGCTGGTCGCGAGGCCGGGCTTGAGGACTTCAATCGCCATGGAGCACCTTCAGGAGCTGTTGGTTGTAGCCGTCGGGGTCGGCCAAAAATTCGTTGAGCGAGAACGACACGGGCGCGATGCGCAGCGCGTAGGTGCCGGCCTCGACCTGCGCCACCTGGCGGTCGTACTCGGCGCGGTCGATGGGCTTCCACTTGACGATGTCGCCGGGCTGGAAGAACACCATCAGGTCCTTGAGGTACGACAGCCGCTGGGCCGGGTCGAAGATCGGCGCGGGCGTGACGCCGAACATCTGGTAGCCGCCCGCGCCGCGCACCGAGTAGATGCAGCTGAAGCAGCCGCCGTGGCCCAGCGTGAGCTTGGGCGTGTCGGTGCGCGGGCTCAGGTACTTGGGCACCTGGATCTGGCGCTGGCGTTCGACCATCTGGAACAGGAAGGGCAGGCCGGCCACGAAGCCGACCATCGACACGAACCACGGCGCCGACGAGTGCGCCTCGATGAAGGCCTCGACCGAAGCGTGGCCGTTGATGCGCGCGGCGTACTCGATGTCGGTGCTCGACGGGTCCTGGTGGCGCTCGCGAAAACGCATCAGCGTCTCGTGCGTCCACGGGTCGTTGTAGAGCACCGGGATCTCGACGATGCGCGTCTGCATCTGCAGGTCGGCATCGCCCAGGCCCGCTTCGATCTCCTTCAGCGTGGCCAGCAGCGTGTCGGGCGCGATCGCATCGGGGTCGAAGCGCACGAGGTAGGCGGCGTTGGCCGGGCAGATCTCGGTCACGCCGGGCAGCGCGCGACGGCGCAGCTCGTTGCAGATCGCCATGCCCTTGAAGAAGGCGGGCAGCGACATCTCTTCGCTGATCTCGACGAACAGGTGCTCGTCGCCGCCGAAGCTGTAGCGGGCCTGGACGGGGAGGGTGCTTGCAGCGGTCATGCGGCCACCTTCAACATGGGAGGCGCGTCGGCGAGTGGATTCGCCGCGAGCCAGGTTTCGAGAAAACCGGTGTGGAACTCGGCCTTGGCGACATCCGCGTCCTCGCACAGCGCGCGGTGCAGTGGGATCGTCGTATGGATGCCGTCCACCTGCAACTCGTCGAGCGCACGGCGCATGCGGGCCAGCGCACTGGCGCGGTCGGTGTCGTGCACGATGAGCTTGCCGAGCAGCGAGTCGTAGTAGGCCGGCACGGTGTAGCCGGGAAACAGGAAGGTGTCGAAGCGCACGCCCGGGCCGCCCGGCACCACGAGCTGCGACACGAGGCCGGGGCTCGGCATGAAGTTCTTCGCCGCGTTCTCGGCGTTGATGCGCACCTCGATGGCCGCGCCGGTCAGGCGGATGTCGTCCTGCTGCAGGCGCAGCGGCTGGCCGAGCGCGATGCGCAGCATTTCCTTCACGAGGTCGACGCCGGTGACCATCTCGGTGATCGGGTGCTCGACCTGGATGCGCGTGTTCATCTCGATGAAGAAGAACTCGCGCGTGTCGTCGTCGTACAGGTATTCGAGTGTGCCCGCGCCGCGGTAGGCCACGGCGCGTGCGAGCCGCAGTGCCGATTCGCACAGCGCGGCGCGCGTGGCCTCGCTGATGGCGGCCGAGGGCGCTTCTTCCCACACCTTCTGGCGGCGCCGCTGCAGCGAGCATTCGCGCTCGAAGCAGTGCACCACGCGCTCGCCGTCGCCCAGGATCTGCACTTCGATGTGGCGCGCCTGGCGGATGAAGCGTTCGAGGTACACCTCGCCGTTGCCGAAGGCCGCCTGCGCTTCGGCGGTGGCGGTGGCGAACTGCTGGCGCAGCTCGGCTTCGTCGTGCGCCACGCGGATGCCGCGCCCGCCGCCGCCGGCCGAGGCCTTGATCATGATCGGGTAGCCGATGTCCTTCGCCACCTCGACGGCGGTGTCCGGGTCGGTCACCACGCCCGCGCTGCCGGGCACGGTGGGCACGCCGGCGCGCAGGGCGGCGGCGCGTGCCGCGGCCTTGTCGCCCATGGTGCGGATCGCATGCGGCGTCGGGCCCACGAACACCAGGCCCGCGGCCTCGACGCGCTCGGCGAACGCGGCGTTCTCCGAGAGAAAACCGTAGCCCGGATGCACCGCGCCGGCGCCGCTGTCGGCGGCGGCCTGCAGGATCGCGTCGATGCTCAGGTAGCTCTTGGTGGCGTGCGCCGGGCCGATGCGCACGGCCTTGTCAGCCATGCGCACCGCGAGGCTCTGCGCGTCGGCGTCGCTGTAGACGGCGACGGTCTTCAGCCCCAGCTCCTTGGCGGCGCGGATGATGCGCACCGCGATCTCGCCCCGGTTGGCGACCAGCAGTGTGTCGAATGCGGCGGTCATGGGCAGCTGCCTCAGGCCGTTTCGATGACGGCCAGCAGCTGGCCCGGATCGACCGGCTCGCCGTTCTCGACCGCGAAGCGCGCCAAGCGCCCGGCCGCGTCGGCTGTGACTTCGCTGAACTGCTTCATCACCTCGACCAGGCCGAGCACGTCGCCCACGGCCACGGTGTCGCCTTCGGCCTTGAACGGCGGCGCGTCGGGCGCCGAGCGGCGGTAGAAGGTGCCCGGCAGCGGGCTCAGGACTTCATGGGTAGCGGACATCGGGACACTCCTGGAACAGGTTCGGGTAACGAGGAAAAAACTCAGGCGGGCTTGGCCAGGCCTGCAACTTCGATGCCGTTGTCGGCAAGGGCGCGCCGCGTGGCCTGCACCAGCGCGAGCGCGCCGGGCGTGTCGCTGTGGATGCAGACCGAGTCGAAACCGACCGCCACGTCCTGGCCTTCGACCGTGCGCACCACGCCCTCGGTGCAGGCGCGCAGCACCTTGGCGGCCACGGCCTCGGGGTCGAGCGCGCCGACGCGGCGCGTGAAGACGATGGAGCCGCTCAGGTCGTAGTCGCGGTCGGCATAGAACTCGCGCACCACCGGCTGGCCCAGCTCGCGCGCCACCTGGAAGGTGACGGACGATTCCATGCAGAACAGGCGCAGCGTGGGTTCGATCTGCTGCAGCGCGGTGATGAGGGCGCGCGACAGCGCCTCGTCGCGCGCCGCATGCATGTACAGCGCGCCGTGCGGCTTGATGTGCTGCAGCGTCATGCCGGCCAGGCGCGCGAACTCGCGCAGCGCGCCGAGCTGGTAGACCATGTCGTTCACCAGCTCGTCGGCCGGTGCGGTGATGTGGCGGCGCCCGAAGCCCACGAGGTCGCGAAAGCCCGGGTGTGCGCCGATGCCCACGCCGTGTTCGCGGGCCAGCAGCACCATCCTGCGCATGATGTTCGGGTCGCCGGCATGGAAGCCGGTCGCGATGTTGGCCGAGCTGATCAGCGGCATGAGCTGCTCGTCCACGCCGTCGCCGATGGTCCAGGGGCCGAAGCCTTCGCCCATGTCGGAATTCAGATCGATCCGCGTTGTCTTCGTCACGTCGTCCCGCCTTTGTGTGGTGCGCATCGCCAAGGGGGCGATGCAGGTTGGCGCGAAGGTTAGCCAGCGGTCGAAAGGCCGAAAAGCATTGTTTTCAGGCGGCCCGGTATCTGAAAAACAGATGCTGCAAGCCGCCGGATTGGGCGCTACGCTGGAGGGAAGCGATCGCGCGGTATCGGGTTTTCGCCCGAGGCGGGCAGCGCGTATCCGTAAATACCCTAGGAAGACGGCGCCATGTCCCTGACCCTTCGCCAGCTCAAGTACTTCTCTGCGGTGGCCGAGGTGGGGCGCATCTCGCACGCGGCGCTGCAGCTGAACATCTCGCAGTCGGCCGTGACCACCGCGATTCGCGAACTCGAGGAGCTGATGGGGCAGCAGCTCTTCGAGCGGCACCCGCATGGCGTGGAACTCACCAAGGCCGGGCGCCGTTTCCTGAGCCACGCCTACGCGGTGCTGTCGGCGGCGGACGAGGCGGTGCGCATGCCGCACGAGGGCGAGAACGTCGAGGGCTCGCTCACCATCGCGGCCAGCTACACGGTGCTGGGCTACTTCCTGCCGCACCACCTGCAGCGCTTCGAGCAGCTGCATCCGCAGGTGACGGTGAAGGTGCACGAGGTGGCGCGCGAGGCCATCGAGGAGGGCCTGATCACGCAGCGCTACGACATCGGCGTGGTGCTCACCTCGAACGTGGTGCTGCGCGAGCTGTCGCTCGAAACTTTTTTCGGCTCGCAGCGCCGGCTGTGGGTGCCGGCCAAGCACCCGCTGCTCGACAAGGCCGAGGTGACGCTGGCCGACGTGGCGGCCGAGCCGTACATCATGCTCACGGTCGACGAGGCCGCCGCCACCGCGCTCAAGTACTGGAGCAAGACGCCGCACCAGCCGCAGATCCGGCTGCGCACGAGTTCGGTGGAAGCGGTGCGCAGCACGGTGGCCAACGGGCTGGGCGTGACGGTGCTGTCGGACATGGTCTACCGCCCGTGGTCGCTGGAGGGCAAGCGCATCGAGACCATCAACCTGCGTGACGCGGTGCCCACGATGAACATCGGCCTGGGGTGGAAGCAGGGCGTGGAGTTTTCGCCGGCGATGACCGCGTTCCGCAACTATTTCCGGCAGCTCTTTCTCGAGCCGGCATCGGGGCGCACGGGGCGCGGCCGCGCCTGACACGGCCGGGGAAACCCTGCCGGCATCGGGCCGGGATGACCCGGCGCAAGGAAAGCACGTCGCGCCAGCGTCACAATAGCCGCTGTCCCGAGCGCGCAATGCGGCATCGGCACCTTGCACCTCCCCGGAGATCGATCCCATGAAAGCAACCTGGAACGGCGTCACCATCGCCGAAAGCGACGACACCGTGCTCGTCGAAGGCAACCACTACTTCCCGATGAGTTCGCTCAACCGCGACGTGGTCACCTTCAGCAACCACAAGACCACCTGCCCGTGGAAGGGCTCGGCGAACTACTACTCGCTGCTGGTCAACGGCGAGCTGCACGCCGACGCCGCCTGGTACTACCCCGACCCGAAGCCCGAAGCCGAGGAAATCCGTGACCGCGTCGCGTTCTGGAAGGACGTGAAGGTCAGCGCCCAGTGAGCACCGCCGCCTTCGCTCCCCCGTTCACGCCGCCGGCCGAACTGGCCGGGGCGCTGCGCGAGCACGGCTACGCGGTGCTCAGCCCGCAGGGCGTGTGCGACTGGCTCGGCGTGCCGCTGGCGCAGCTCGAGGCGCTGCACGCCGACTGGAACGACCTGCCGCCCGACGAATACCTGAAGGATGGCGGGCGCTACCGCACGCGGCGCCATGCCTGCTTCACGGTCGAGGCCGACGCCACGCTGGCGCAGGTGCCGCACCGCGCGCACTGGCAGCCGGTCGAATACAACGCGCTGCACGGTGGCATGCAGCGCTGGTTTGCGCCGATGCTCGAGGCCACGGTGGCGCAGCCCGTGTGGCAGCGGCTGATGCAGCAGCTGGGCCAGGTGAGCAGCGACATGCGCGGTGCACCGCAGCGCTGGTACGTGGAAGCGCACCAGTTCCGCATCGACACCGCCGGCGGCATCGGTCGCCCGACGCCCGAAGGCGCGCACCGCGACGGTGTCGACCTGGTGGCGGTGGTGCTGATCGGGCGCCAGGGCATCAAGGGCGGCGAGACGCGCGTGTTCGAGGCCAACGGCCGGCGCGGCGAGCGCTTCACCATGACCGAGCCGTGGACGCTGCTGCTGCTGGACGACGCGCGCGTGATCCACGAATCGACGCCGATCCAGCCGCTGGAAGAGGGCGGCGATGGGTGGCGCGACACGCTGGTGGTCACCTGCCGGTCTGAGGGTTTCCAGGGGGATTGAGACGCCTGCGGACTTCGCTGGTCGGAGTCCTACAGGGCGGGTTCTGCATAGCGGTTAAATTCGGGGCCCGACCCGGTGCGAACCGGGTCCGTCAGTCTGTCTGTCTGTCTGCGAACGCTAAGCGAGGTCCCGCCATGTTCAATCACATCCTGGTCCCCATCGACGGCTCCGAAACTTCCATGCTCGCGGTCAGCAAGGCCAGCGGTCTCGCCCTGGCCTTCGGCAGCCGCATCACGCTGATCCACGTGATCGACAACTACCCCTTCATCGGCGTGGGCGCGGACTATGCGCTCGGCCAGAACGAATACCTCGCGGCGGCCACCGCCAGCGCCAACGCGGCGCTCGCACGCGGCGTGGCCGCCCTGGCGGCCGAAGGCCTGCACAGCGACCAGCGCGTGATCGACGGCCACGTGGTGCACGAAGGCATCGTGGACACCGCCATCGCCATCGCGGCCGACCTGATCGTGATGGGCTCGCACGGGCGCAGCGGCATCGAGAAACTGCTGCTGGGCAGCGTGACGCAGCGCGTGCTGCAGGACGCCACCATGCCGGTGCTCGTCGTCAAGGGCCGCTGAGCACGAAGCCCGCCGCACGTTCGAAGTGCAACGGCTCCCGCGTCGCGGGATGCACGAACCCCAGTTCCCTGGCATGCAGCAGCAGGCGCGGCGCGCGTGCCTGCAGCGCGGCGTCGCCGTACAGCGCATCGCCCAAAATCGGGTGCCCGATCGACAGCAGGTGAACGCGCAGCTGGTGTGAGCGGCCGGTGAGCGGCTCCAGCAGCACGTGCGTGGCCGCAGGGCCGCCGGGCGGCGACACGCTGCTCAGCGCGCGCCAGCGCGTGAGGCTGGGCTTGCCCGCCGGGTCGATCTTCTGCAGCGGCCGACGTGGCCAGTCGGCCATCAGCGGGGCGTCGATGAGCGACCAGTCATCGCGCTGCGGCATCACACCGTCGACGATGGCTTCGTAGCGCTTGTGCACCTCGCGGTCGGCGAAGGCCGCGCTCAGGGCGCGTTGCATCTCCAGGCCGCGCGCCATCACCACGAGGCCGCTGGTGCCCATGTCGAGCCGGTGCACGATGAGCGCGTCGGGCCACTGGCGCTGGGCGCGCGCGCTCAGGCAGTCCTGCTTGTCCTCGCCGCGCCCGGGCACGCACAGCAGGCCGGCAGGCTTGTCGAGCACCAGCAGGTGGGCGTCTTCGTGGACGGGGAGCAGGTCGGGCGGCGAAGCGGTCATGGGGACGACGAGTGTAGAGAGGCTCAGAAAGCCGGAAGAAGGCTGGGCTATCCTCGACCGATATGCCCGGCGCTGCTTCTTCTCCCTTGTCTCCCACGTTCACCGACCTGAGGCGCGAGCGCCCCTTCATGCAGCTGTGGGTGGCGCGCCTCTTTGGCACCGCCGCCTCGCAGATGATGCTCGTGGCCATCGGCTGGCACATGTACGAGTTGACCGGCAGCGCGTGGGACCTGGGCCTGGTGGGCCTGTACCAGTTCGTGCCCGCGCTGCTGCTGGCGCTGCTGGCCGGCCACGTGGTGGACCGGCACCACCGGGGCCGCATCGTGGCGGTGTGCTTCGCGGTGCAGGGCACGGTGGCCTTGGCGCTGCTGTTCGCGGTGCTGCACAGGAACGACACGCGCGGGCTGCTGCTCGGGCTGTCGCTGGTGCTGGGCGCGGTGCGCGCCTTCCAAATGCCGGCGCAGCAGGCGCTCACGCCGCTGCTGGTGCCGCCGCTGCTGCTGTCGCGTGCGATGGCGTTCAGCTCGGCCGGCATGCAGGGCGCGATCATCGGCGGCCCCGCGCTCGGCGGGCTGCTGTTCGTGGCGGGCATGGCGGTGGTGTACGGCGCGAGCGTGCTGTGCTTCGCGGTGGCCTGCGTGCTGGTGCTGCGGCTGCGCTACGACCACGCCCCGGCCGCGCGCGAGCCGGTCACGCTGGCCACGGTGTTCGCGGGCGTCAATTTCATCTGGAAGCGCAAGCCGGTGCTGGGCGCCGTGTCGCTCGACCTGTTCGCCGTGCTGCTGGGCGGCGCGGTGGCGCTGCTGCCGATCTATGCCAAGGACATCCTGCACACCGGCCCCTGGGGCCTGGGCCTGCTGCGCAGCGCACCGGCGGTGGGCGCACTGGTGATGTCGATCGCGCTCACGCGCCGGCCGGTCGAGCGCAACGTGGGGCGCACGCTGCTGCTGGCGGTCGGGGCGTTCGGGCTGTGCATGGTGGTGTTCGGGCTGTCGAAGAGCTTTCTCGTCTCGCTCATTGCGCTCGCGGTGTCGGGCGGGGCCGACATGGTCAACGTCGTGATCCGCCAGACGCTGGTGCAGCTGGAAACGCCCGACGCCATGCGCGGGCGGGTGAGCGCGGTCAACTCGATCTTCATCGGCGCGAGCAACCAGCTCGGCGAGTTCGAGTCGGGCGCCACGGCGGCGCTGCTGGGGCCGGTCGGCTCGGTGGTGCTCGGCGGCGTGGGGACGATGCTGGTGGCGCTGACGTGGTTCCGGCTGTTTCCGTCGCTGGCGCAGCGCGACCGGCTGGTGGTCGCGGCACCGGCTTCGGCGCGGTCCTGATCGTCAGTCGAAGAGGGCGCGCGCCTGCGGCGTGTCGAGCGTGAGGTCGCTCTGCGCCACGGCCACGCACGGAAGAATCCAGCCGTCGATCTTTTCGTCGAAGCTCAGGCCCGGCCATTCGATGAGGTGGCGGCTCTCGCCCGACAGGCGCTGACAGATGCAGGTGCGGCAGGTGCCGTTGCGGCACGAACTGGGCAGCTCGATGCCGGCCGCCTCCGCCGCATGCAGCAGCGTGACGCCCGCCTCGGCCTCGAATTCGAGGCCCGACGGTTCGAGACGGACCTTCATCGCGCGGGAGGTTCTTGCTGCTGTTGCTGTTCGCGGCGTTGCTCGCGCAGCATGAAGAGGTACAGGCTCTCGACCTTGTCGCGCGCCCAGGGGGTCTTGCGCAGGAACTTGAGGCTGGAACCCACGCTGGGCTCGCTGATGAAGCAGCGGATCGGCACCAGGTGCCCCAGCTGCTCCCAGCCGTAGTAATCGGCCAGCGCAGTCACGATGGCCTCCAGCGTGAGGCCATGCAACGGGTTGCGCGGCTGCGCCGGCTTGGGGGCGGGCGCGGGAGTGTCGGTCACTTGTTCTTGAGCTTGCCGCGCGGAATCACTGCCGTGGTGACAGTGCGCACGGGCTCGATGCCGCCGGTGGGTGCCTTCGGCGGCGAGGTGTCCTTCTTCGGTTTCTTCGCTTCCTTGTTGGTGCGTTGCTGACCCTTGGCCATGTGCTTTCTCCAGTTGATACGTGCGGATGCGGGAGGAGTTTAGCGGTGCGGCGACAATAGCCGGTTCCACACGTTTTTCCGCTTTCATGTCCGATTACGAAGTTCGCCCCGCCACGATGCGCGACGCCAAGGCCGTCGCCGAAGTCCATGCCCTCTCTGCCAAGGCCGCCTACGAAGGCATCCTGTCCGAAGACGACCTGCGCGTGCTGGCCCCCGCCTCGCGCGAGGCCAAGTGGCGCGAGGCCATCGAGTTCAGCGAACCCCAGGTCCATGTGGTGACGCACGGCAGCGAGATCGTCGGCTTCGTGGGCTTCGACCGCTCGCGCGACCCCAAGACCCCGCCCACCACGGGCGAGATCTGGGCCATCTACGTCAAGCCCGAGCACTGGGGCAAGGGCGCCGGCGTGGCCCTGTGGGACGCCGCCCGCGAAGGCCTGGCCGAAGAAGGCTGCACCACGGTCACCATCTGGGTGCCGCTGCGCAACGACCGCGCCATGCGCTTCCATGAACTCGCCGGCTTCAAGCGTGAGATGAAGACCGCCAAGACCACGGCGCTGGGCACCGTGCGCGTCGAAGAGATTCGCCTGAAGCGGGCGGTGGACTGATCCACCCCCGGATGCCGCGTACGGTCTTCACCGGCGCGGCCATCGGCTGCGGATAAGCTCGCCGCTTCTTCCACAGCCTGACTTTCGCCCATGGCCACCAGCCTGCTCCTGCTGCTCGACGACATCGCCACCGTGCTCGATGACGTCTCCGTCCTCACCAAAGTTGCTGCCAAGAAGACCGCCGGGGTGCTCGGCGACGACCTCGCGCTGAACGCGCAGCAGGTCACCGGCGTGCGCACCGAGCGCGAGCTGCCGGTGGTGTGGGCCGTGTGCAAGGGCTCCCTCGTCAACAAGGCCATCCTGGTGCCGGCCGCACTGGCCATCGGCACCTGGCTGCCCTGGCTGGTGACGCCGCTGCTCATGGTGGGTGGCGCGTTCCTGTGCTTCGAGGGCGCCGAGAAGCTGGTCCACAAGTTCCTGCACAAGCAGGAGCACGAGGCCGACACCGCGCGCCACCAGCAGGCCGTGGCCGACACCACGGTCGACGTGGTCGCGGTCGAGAAGGACAAGATCAAGGGCGCGGTGCGCACCGACTTCATCCTCTCGGCCGAAATCATCGCCATCACGCTGGGCACCGTGCAGGGCCAGCCGTTCACGACGCAGCTCAGCGTGCTGGTCGGCATCGCGCTGATCATGACGGTGGGCGTCTACGGCCTCGTGGCCGGCATCGTGAAGCTGGACGACGCGGGCCTGTACCTGAGCCAGCGCAGCAGCGCGGCGGCGCGCGCCCTGGGCCGCGGCATCCTGGCGGCGGCGCCCTGGCTCATGAAGGGCCTGTCGGTGGCTGGCACGGCCGCCATGTTCCTCGTGGGCGGCGGCATCCTGGTGCACGGCGTGCCGGCGTTCGGCCATGCGGTCGAAGACTGGGCCAAGGCCACGGGCGGCGTGTTCGGCACGCTGGGCTCGATGGGCGTCAATGCCGTCGTCGGCATCGTGGCCGGCGCCATCGTGCTGGCCGTGGTGGAACTCGTCGGCAAGCTGCGCGGCAAGAAGGCGGCGGCGCACTGAGCGCCTGCTGACCTTGCGGCCGGGCCTCAGCGCTCCGGCTTGCCGCGCTGGAACAGGCCGACGCCGACCAGCGCCACCCCCAGCGCGAGCGCGAACCAGCCGACGAGGTACGCGCCGGCCACCATCTCGAACCAGCGCGTGCCCTGCAGGAAGCGCGGCCCCAGCAGCACGGCGACGCCGATCAGGAGGCAGAGGATGCCGCGCTCGATGGTGCGCAGCTGTCGTTGGGGGCGTCGGGCCATGGGGGTCTTTGCAAAGGAAAACGGAAGCGGCCATTGTCCCGCGCCGCGTGGAGAGGCCGGTAGCCGCCTGAAAACGTCGCGTGCGCGCATCGCTCGGCGCGCAAAAATGCTTCCAAACGTTGCAGAATCGCAGGCCATGCCATACCGCCACCTGCCCACCGGTTCCGCCTTCTTCCTTCCGTTGCGACGCGCCTGCGTGGGCGCCTCGCTGGCCCTGCTGGCCGCCACGGCCTTCGCGCAGCCGCAGCCCGACCCCGCCGGTTTTCCGATGGACTCGGTCGGCTACCTCAACGAGGAGCTGCCGCGCATGGAAGCGGCCATTGCCGCGAAGGACCGCAGCTTCTTCCTCGGCGCGATGACGCGCATGGTGCAGTTCTCCGAGCGCTGGGGCTTCAAGGCCAAGGCCAACCCCGAGCTGGCCGCCTACCCGATGTGCACGGCGGCCGTCATGGACTACGCGGTGGTCGGCATGTGCAGGCTGAACCCCGCCGACGACGCCTGCGAGCCGGGCCTGGCGCCGCGTTTCGATGCGAACGTGAAGCGCTGCCGCGAGCTGGCCGCGCAAAAATAGGCCTCCGGCCTTTCGTCCTTCCTCTCACCGAACGAAGTCCCCGCGCCATGGCCGTGCGTGCGGGGCGGAGACACACGCATGGACTACACCCGCTACCAGACCCTCGCCCTCACGCGCCGCGGCGCGAACGGCGCGGTGCTCGACATCCAGATGCGCGCTGCCAACGGCAAGCTGCCCACGGCCGGCCATGACGGCCATCGCGAGCTGGCCGAGATCTGGCGCGACGTGGCGGCCGACGACACGGTGCGCTGTGCCGTGCTGCGCGGCGAGGGCATGGGCTTCTCGGGCGGCGGCGACCTGGGCATGGTGCAGGACATGACCACCGACGACACCGTGCGCCAGCGCGTGTGGAAGGAAGCGCGCGACCTGGTCTACAACCTCGTCAACTGCGACAAGCCCATCGTCAGCGCCATGCACGGCCCGGCCGTGGGCGCGGGGCTGGTGGCGGGGCTGCTGGCCGACATCTCCATCGCCACGAAGAACGCGAAGATCGTCGACGGCCACACCCGCCTGGGCGTGGCGGCGGGCGACCATGCGGCCATCGTCTGGCCGCTCTTGTGCGGCATGGCCAAGGCCAAGTACCACCTGCTGCTGTGCGAGCCGGTGAGCGGCGAGGAAGCTGAGCGCATCGGCCTGGTGTCGCTGGCGGTGGACGAGGCCGACCTGTTGCCGCGCGCCTACGAGATCGCCGACCGCCTGGCGGCCGGCAGCCAGAGCGCGATCCGCTTCACCAAGTACGCGCTGAACAACTGGCTGCGCCAGGCCGGGCCGACCTTCGACGCCTCGCTGGCGCTGGAGTTCATGGGCTTCGCGGGCGCCGACGTGCGCGAAGGCGTGGCCTCGCTGCGCGAGAAGCGCGCGCCGAACTTCGGCTGAGCCGAAGCCCGTCGGGTCAGGCCTTGCTCAGCCCTTGCAAGGTCTGCAGGAGCACGACGCGGGTCTGCCCCAGCACCATGCCCTTCCACTCGTCGTTGTCGCAGTAGAACGCGTCGCGCAGGCGGCGGCGGATCTCGCGCTTCTGCGCTTCGGGCGCCTCGGGGTGGCGGCGCAGCCAGGTGTCGGCGCGCAGGCGGTCGAGCACTTCCAGGTCGGGCAGCGTGCCGAATTCGAGGCCCATGGGCGCGACGCGCGCGTTCGGGCATTCGTCGTAGGCGGTCGAGATCACCGGGCCCGACACGTCGGCCGAGGCCGAGTCGCCCGCGAACGGCGCGAACACGTCGGCACCCCACCAGGCGTGGGCCAGCGCGAGGTCTTCGGGCGTGTTGCGGCCCGGGTAGATCTTTTCGCCGTGGCCGTAGGGGCCCAGGCCGGTGTGCACGTCGATCCAGCCCAGGTGCGTGGCCGAGGCCGCGTAGCCGCGCAGGATGGCGCGGATGGTGCGGTTGCTCCACGACGGCGCGGTGCCGCCGTAGAAGAGGCCGTCGGGCGAGGTGTACTGCCCGCGTGTGACGGCCGCGCGGAAGGCGGTCATGCCGTGCGTGGCGATGTAGCTCGCCACCGCCGCGTCGTCGGCCGGCGTCGGCGGCCAGTTGGCGGGCAGCACCAGCGGCTCCACGTCGGCGTACTCGGCGTTCACCGGCAGCGGTGCGCTGAAGTCGATGTGGTTGCGGTTCAGGTCGATGTTGTCTTCGTTGGTGCGGTGCAGGTGCGAGAAGCCGTGCGGGTTCACCGCATGCACCAGCAGCAGCGCGACGCCCGCGCGTTCGAGGCGCGCGAGCAGGTCGGCGTCGTTCAGCGTGGCCACCTGGGCGCCCGAGCCGCAGAAGCCCTCGGGGCCGTGCGTGCCCGAGGTGACGAGCAGCACCTTTTTCGCGTCGGCCGCGCCGATCAGCGCGACGTCGGTGGCGAGTTCTTCGCCGAGCGCGCCGCGGTGCGTGGGGTGCACGAACGACTCGAGGGTGGCGCCGCGCGCCGCGGCGGCCTCGAGGAACTTGGCGCGGGCTTCGACGTACGTGCCCGAGAAATGGCGGGTGGCGGCGGTGGCAGGCTGGGACATGGCGGGAAGATTCCTGTGCATGAAGGCGGGAAGGAGGAAGACGGTATCAGGCCGGCGCGTGGGCGCTGGCCGCATCGATGTCGCGGCCCGTGTGGTCGCGCAACCAAAGGAGCCCGAGCAGCGACACCAGCGTCATCCCCACCAGGTACCAGGCCGGCGCGAGCTTGCTGCCGGTGGCGTTGACCAGCCAGGTGCTGACGAAGGGCGCGAAGCCGCCGAACAGTGCCACGCCCACGCTGTAGACCAGCGACATGCCGCTCGCGCGCACGCGCTTGGGAAACATCTCCGGCAGCATCGTGATGCCCGGCACCGTCTGCACCACCAGGCCGATGCTCAGCACGCCGAGCACGGTGAACAGCACCACGGGCGTGGGCGAGGCGTTGAGCCACAGGAAGCCCGGGTAGATCAGGATCGCCATCACGATGCGGCTCCAGAGGATGAGCGTCTTGCGGCCCACGATGTCCGACCACTTGCCCACGAAGGGCGCGAGCGCGAACGACAGCAAGCCCGTGAGCGCCGCGCCGAACAGCGCCACCGAGGGCGTGAGGCCCAGCTCGCGCACGGCGTAGGTCGGCATGTAGAAGGTGACCACGTAGGCCGCCGTGGTGCCGCCCACCAGCGCGAGGATGGCGGCCAGCACCGTCCTGCCGTGCTGCGTGCAGACGATCTTCAGGCTGCTCTCGCGCGGCGCCTTGGCGTCTTCCGGCGAGATGTGCAGCGATTCTTCGAGGTGGCGGCGGATGTACATGCCCACCGGCGCGATCAGCATGCCGAGCACGAACGGCACGCGCCAGCCCCAGCTCTGCATGGCTTCGGCGGACAGCGAGACGGTCAGCACGCCGACCACCACGGCACCCATCAGCACGCCCAGACCCTGGCTCGCGAACTGCCAGCTCGCCATGTAGCCGCGGTTGGCCGGCGTGGCGTGCTCCACCAGCAGCGTGGTCGATGCGCCCACCTCGCCGCCGGCCGAGAAGCCCTGGATCAGGCGCGCCAGCACGATCACGATCGGCGCCGCGACGCCGATGCTCGCGTAGGTCGGCGTGAACGCGATCAGCGCGCAGCCCAGCGCCATCAAAAAGATCGTGAGCGTCATCGCCTTCTTGCGGCCCGCGCGGTCGGCGTACGCGCCGATCACGATGCCGCCCAGCGGCCGCATGATGAAACCGACGCCGAAGCTCGCCACCGTCAGCAGCAGCTGGCCGTAGGAGCTGAAGGTGGGGAAGAACAGCTTGCCGATCACCAGCGCGAGAAAGCCGTAGACGGTGAAGTCGAAGAACTCCAGGCCGTTGCCGATGGTGGTGGCCACGATGGTCTGGCGCCGGCGGGCCGGCGAGGAAGGCGAGGGCTGGGAAGCGGGGGTGTTCATGTGTCTCCTGTGTGTATCGGGGGCGCAGGCCGCGTGGGCTCGAACCGCGGCGGATGCTAGAGACTCGACGCTGTCATGAAAAGACAATAATTGGGCGTCAACGATAACTTTTGGTTGTCACTCCAAAGATGAAACCCAATCAGTTGCATGCCTTCGTGGCCGTGGTCGAGCAGCTCAGCATCCGCGCCGCCGCGCGCGTGCTCGGCATTTCGCAGCCGGCCGTGACCAAGATCGTGCGCGAGCTGGAGCGCGAGGTCGGCGCGCCGCTGGTGGAGCGCAGTGTGAAAGGCGTGCGGCTCACGCAGTTCGGCCTGGCCTTCGCGCCGCGCGCGCGGCTGCTGCTGGCCGACATGGAACGCGCCCGCGACGAGATTGCGCAGATCCGCGACGGCGCCACCGGCTCCGTTTCGCTGGCCGTGAGCGCCTCGTTCGCGCTCACCGTGCTGCCCGCCGCCTTCAAGGACTTCCACACCCGCCTGCCCGCGGTCGACGTGCAGTTCAGCGAGGCCGTGCTGCCGTGGATGCTCGCGCGGCTGCGCGACGGGTATCTCGACTTCGCGGTGGCGCACATCGTGCCCGGCACGCTCGATCCGCAGTTCGAGGCGCTGGAGCTGTTTCCGGTGCAGCTGGTGGTCGGCCTGCGCGAGCGCCATCCGCTGCGCAATGCGCGCTCGCTGAACGACCTTTATGCCGCCGAATGGGTCCTGCCGGGCGACGACCATGGCGGAACCAACGCCGTGGCGCCGCTGTTCACCCCGCTCGGGCTGTCGCCGCCCACGCGCGTGCTGCAGGGCCACTCGGTCACCGTGGCGCTGGCGCTGGTGGGGCACATGGATTTGATCGGCCTCTTCGTCGAGCCGCTCGCAGGGCTCAGCTTCAAGCGCCACGGCATCCGCCGCGTCGACGTGCGCGAGACGCTGCCGGTGCTGAACGTGTGCGTGGTGCGCCGGCGCGGGCAGCCGTCGACGCCGGCGGCGCAGCACTTCATCGAGTGCATTCAGCGGGCGTCGGCGGCGGCGGTGAAGGGGTAGCGGAGGCAGGGCGGCTCAACTCCAGAGCAGCAGCACCACGAGAGCGATGCCGGCGTAGGCGGCCAGGTAGCCGACGCCTGTCAGTAGCAGCGCGAAGCCGACGAGGTAGATCATGCGTCGCCCCCAATCCGGCGCGCTCGGTACGCAACGCCAATAGATCAGCGCGGCCGCGAGGATCAGCACTCCCGCGAATAGACGGACGAAGAAGATCGCGATCTCGGGAGGAAAAAGGACCGACTGGTACAGCCAGATACCGAGGAATCCCGTCAGCGGGATCGAGGCCGCCCAAGCGAGCACGCCAAGTGCGAGGCGGCCCGCCGTTTTCATTGGGTGGCCTTCGTACAGCATGGATTTCGGCGCCGAATGCTCGTTGGCAGTCATGAATTTCCTCCCTGATTGGCGTTTCGAAATGGAACGCTCTGGAGGCGATGCTAGGGGCGCGAGCGCCAAAACACTGTTCTCAAATGAGGCTTCCGCTCATTCCCGTCAAGCCGCCGGGCCAAGCTTCCCTGGCCCCAGCTCAACGCCAGAACAACACCAGCGCCACGAAAAGCAGTTTGACGCCGAAGGCCACGAGGGCGCTGGCGACCACCATCAGCGCCACGAAGGCGACGAAGTAGGCCACGCGTCGGCCCCAGTGCGGCACGCTCGGCACGGCATACCAGTAGAGCAGCGCGGCCGCGCCGAGGTTGATGGCCTGGACCGCATACATGGTGACGCGCGAGGCTTCGGGCGAGTCAAGGACCGACGGGCCCAGCCACATGCACAGAAGTCCCAGCAGCGGAACCACGGTGACCCAGGCGAGCACGCCGAGCGCCAGGCGTCCGGCCGTCTTCATCACAGGGCCTCCCGTCCGGTCGATGTTTCACTGGCAGTCATGAATTCCTCCTTGATGGCGTTTCGACATGGAACGCTCTGGCGTCCGATCCTATCGGCAGGGTCCGGCAACTGTTGTCAAATGAGAACTCCTCTCATCCATAATCCCTCCCGCTTCCGCACGCCGGAAGCGTCACCAGGCCGCCGGGAGGCGCGCCGCCAAGAACATCCAAGGGATTTGAATGAAGAGAGTTTGTGTGAGCCTTGCGCTCGCCGCCGTGCAGGCAGCGCAGGCGCAATCCGTGCCCGCGTCCGCTGCGTCCGAAACGCGGGCGGGCGAGCTGGGCACCGTGAACGTCGAAGCCTCGCGCGCCAACGGCTTCCTGGCCGAGACGGTCGAGGCGGGCACGTTCCGGGGCGCGTCCGTGATGGACGTGCCGGCCACGGTCAACACCGTGACGCGCGAGGTGATCGAGCTGCAGGGCGCCACGGGCGTGTACGACGTGCTGCGCAACACGGCCGGCGTGACGCGCCAGCAGAACGGTGGCGACACCTTCGACCAGCTTGTCATCCGCGGCATTGCCGTGGAGAACCGCACCAACTACCGCCTCAACGGCGCGCTCGCGATTCCCAACGTGTCGGAAATTCCGATGGAGAACAAGGAGCGCGTCGAGGTGCTCAAGGGCGCGTCGGCGCTGTACTACGGCTTCACCACGCCGGCCGGGGTGATCAACTTCGTCACCAAGCGCGCGGGGCGCACGCCCGTCACCTCGCTCGGGATGAGCGTCGACAACCAGGGTGGCCTGCAGGGCCAGGTCGACATCGGCCGGCAGTTCGGCGAGAACGACCAGTTCGGGCTGCGCCTGAACGCGGCCGGCGGCCAGCTGGGCTCGACCATCGACGGCGTGGACGGCAAGCGCAGCTTCGTCTCGGCCGCGCTCGACTGGCGCGTGAACCGGCGACTCACGCTCAAGGCCGACATCGAGCATTACCGCAAGCGCATCACCGAGCAGGCCGGCATCGCGCGGCTCGCGGCCGTCAACGGCGTCATCGCACTGCCGGCGCTGCCCGATCCGCACAAGCTGATCGCGCCGCCCTGGGCCGTGTTCGAGGCCGAGGTCACCAACACCCAGCTGCGCGCCGACTACGCCTTGAGCGACAACTGGGCGCTCAGCGTGGAAGCCGGCCATTCCGAAGCCGAGCGCGACCGGCGCCTGGCGCAGTTCGGCACCTACAACGTGCGCACCGGCCTGGGCCGTCTCACGGGCAACGTGCAGCATCTGGAGCAGCGTTCCGACCTGCTGCGCGCCGAGCTGTTCGGCACCTTCGCCACCGGCGCGCTGCAGCATGAGCTGACGCTCGGCGCGGCACGCAGCGACAAGACGCAGGCGCCCGTGTTCCAGCGCAACTATGGCGGTGCGACCACGCTGCAGAACCTGTACAACCCCGTGCCCATCGGCGCGCTGGCGCTGAGCGCGGTGCCGTCGCGGCCCACCTCGGGCGCGCAGGACAGCGAGGAGCTGGGCCTGTACGCGCTCGACCGCATCACTTTCTCGCCGCAGTGGCAGCTGGTGGCCGGCCTGCGCCACACGCGCTACCAGAGCTGGCAAGGCGCGAGCGCCACGCTGCCGGCCCTGGACTACAGCGTGCGCAAGACCACGCCGCTGGCGGCGCTGAGCTACAAGTTCACGCCCGAGCTCATGGCCTACGTGTCGTACTCGCAGGGCGTGGAAGAGGGCGAGGTGGCGCCGGCCGGCACCGCCAACCAGAACACGCGCATGCCGCCCGGCCTGAGCCGGCAGAAGGAAATCGGCCTGCGCTGGCTGACCGGCAGCGGCACGCTGCTGTCGGGCGCGCTGTTCGACATCGAGCGGCCCGGCGCCTACACCGACAGCGCCAACACCTTCGTGGCCAGCGGGCGCCAGCGCTACCGCGGCCTCGAGGTGTCGGCGCAGGGGCGGCCCACGCCCGCGCTGGCGTGGCAGCTCTCGGGCCAGTGGCTGGACGCCGAGTTCCGCCGCATCAACGCGCAGTACGACGGCAAGCGGCCCGAGAACACGGCGCGCACCACGGCGAGCGCCTTCCTCTCGTACGACATCGCGGTCGTGCCGGGGCTGTCGGTCAACGGCGGCGCGTACTTCACGGGGCGCCGTCCTGTCGACGACCTGAACCAGGGCTTCATCGGCGGTGCGACGGTCTTCGGTCTCGGCGCGCGCTACGTGGCGCAGCTCATGGGCAAGCGCACGACCTTCCAGCTGAACATCGACAACGTGGGCGACAAGCGCTACTGGTCGGCGGCCGGCACGCGGCTGGCGGTGGGCACGCCGCGTACGATCAAGGCCCTGGTCAAGATCGATCTTTGAACCCGCGCGCCCCGCCTTGGCGGGGCTTCCTGTTTCTCGTTTTCTTCTGTTTTTCATGGCTTTGCTGCGTCGCGTCTGGTTCCAGATCCATTGGTTCATCGGCATCACGGCGGGCAGCGTGCTGGTCGTCATCGGCCTGAGCGGGGCGACGCTGTCGTTCCGCGCCGAGATCACCGACCTGCTGAACCCGATCCCGGCGGCCTCGGCCGCACCCGCACTGGCACCGCCTGCGCTCGTTGCGCGCGTGCAGGCCGAGATGCCCGGGCGGCGCATCGCGACCGTCGCCGTGTCGACCGAGCCCGGGCGCCCCGCGCGCATCGGGTTCGCGCCGCCGCCGGGCGAGCGGCGCGGCGAGACGCGCTTCGCCGATCCCGCCACCGGCGCGCTGCTGCCCGATCCGGTGGGCGAGCACTTCTTCGAGTTCGTCGAGGAGCTGCACCGCTGGCTGCTGCTGCCGCGCGACGACGGCAAGCCCATCACCGGCTCGCTGGCCGGCCTGTTGCTGGTGCTCGCGCTGTCGGGCCTGTACCTGCGCTGGCCGCGTCGGCCCTTCGCGTGGCGCCAGTGGCTGCGCATCGACTTCGCGCTGCGCGGCCGTGCCTTCCTGTGGAACCTGCATGCGGTGGTCGGCACCGTCGCGCTGCTGGCCTACGTGGTGTCGACCACCACCGGCATGTACTGGGCCTTCGACGGGCTGCGCAAGGTGGTGGACGGCGCGGTCGGCGAGGGCCGTGTGGTGCGTGCCGAACGCGCGCCGGCCGATGCCCCGGTGACGCTCGACCTGGCGCGCGTCTGGCAGGCCTTCGTCGATACCACGGGGGGCGACTGGACCCAGGTGACGCTGCGGCTGCCCGCGCGCAACGGCACGCAGGTGGAGGCCGTCTACCTGCGCACGCATGCCGAGCACGAGCGCGCGCGCAACCGCCTGTACCTGCAGGCCGCGACCGGCGAGACGCTGCGTCACGAACGCTATGCCGACAAGCCGCTCGCGGGCCGCCTCGTGAACAGCATCTACCCGCTGCACATGGGCACCTACTGGGGCCTGCCGGGGCGCATCGTGATGATGCTCACGAGCCTGGGGCTCGCGCTGTTCGCGATCAGCGGCTGGATGATGTACCTCGGCCGCCGCCGCACCGCGAAGGCCGTGCGCGCCGAGCGTGCGCGGCTCGATGCGGTCGCCGTGCCCGCCACGGTGGGCGACGCGGGCCAGGTGCTGGTCGCCTTCGCGAGCCAGACCGGCCATGCCGAGCGCCTCGCGCTGCAGACGGCCGGCGCGCTGCAGGCCGCCGGTGTCGCGGCGGTGGTGCGGCCTGTGTCCGCACTGAGCGCTGACGCCTTGCTGCACTTCCGTCAGGTGCTGTGGGTGGCGAGCAGCTTCGGCGAAGGCGAGCCGCCCGACAGCGCGCGGGCCTTCGCCCGTGCGTTCGCGCGGCAGGGCGGTCCGGGCTTGCGCCACCTGCGCTACGGTCTGCTCGCGCTCGGCGACCGCCACTACGCGACCTTCTGCGGCTTCGGCCGCAAGCTCGACCACGACCTGCACAACCAGGGCGCGCAGCCGCTGTTCCCCATGATCGAGGTGGACGGCGAAGACCCGGCAGCGCTCGCGCGTTGGCACGATGCGCTGCGCGAGACCTTCGGGGTGCGCGATGCCGCGTGGCCTGTGTCGACCGCGCCGGCTTTCGACGCCTGGCGGCTCGACGGCCGGCACCTGCTCAATGCGGGCAGCCAGGGCGATCCGCTGTTCGAGATCGAGCTGCGGCGCGTCAGTGGCAACGCGATGGACTGGGTGCCCGGCGCACTGGTCGAGATCGTGCCGCGCCAGATGCACGACGACGGCGCCCCGGCGCCCGCGCCGCGCAGCTACTCGGTCGCGTCGATTCCGTCCGATGGCGCCATCCAGCTGCTGGTGCGGCAGGCGCGGCATGACAACGGCCTGGGCGTGGCCTCGGGCTGGCTCACGGTCGGCGCGCCGGTGGGCGCGGAACTCGCGCTGCGCCTCGTCGCCAACCCGGGCTTCGCGCTGCCCGACGACGCGCGGCCCTGCATCTTCATCGGCAACGGCTCGGGCTTTGCGGGCCTGCGCGCGCTGCTGCGCGAGCGTGCGCGCCGCGGGCATGGCCGCAACTGGCTGGTGTTCGGCGAACGGCAGGCGGCGCATGACGGCTTCGGCGCGGACGAGGTCGCGGCATGGCAGGCCGGCGGCCTCGTGGCGCGCGCCGATTTCGTCTACTCGCGCGACCAGGCGCAGCGCGTGTACGTGCAGGACCGCCTGCGCGAGGCCGCCGAAGCGTTGAAGCAGTGGGTGGATGAAGAGGGCGCGATCGTCTTCGTGTGCGGCAGCCTTGAAGGCATGGCGCCGGGCGTGGATGCGGCGCTCACCGAGGTGCTGGGCGAGAGCGGCATGGACGCGCTCATCGCCGAAGGCCGCTACCGCCGCGACGTGTACTGATCAAACGGGCGGAAAGTTCACGTCCGGTTCGCCCGCTTGCCAGGGCGCGTACTTGGTCATGGTGCGCGCGAACATGTCCGACGCGGCCCAGCCCGCGAGCCAGGTCTGCAGGCGCGGCCACGGCTGAGCGTCGAACCAGGCCGCATCGACCATCGCGAACTGGCGAACGAAAGGCATCAGCGCCGCATCGGCCAGCGTGGCGTGCGCGCCGGCCAGTTGTGCCGACATCGCGAGCCGGTCTTCGAGCCCTTGCAGGAAGCGCGCGCCCTCGTCGCGCGCCGGGCCTTCCGATGCCGGGTAACGCGCCGGGTACTTGTAGCGGTCGAGCAGCGGCTTGAAGCCGTTGTCGCAGGCAGCCACCAGCGCGAGCAGGTCGTCGAGCGTGCCGCGCTCCGGAGCCAGCCAGCGCAGCGGATCGTGGCGACGCAGCGCCCACAGCATCACGTCCAGGCTCTGCTCCAGCACCGCCGCGCCGCCGTCAAGCACCAGCACGGGCACCGTGCCCTTGGGCGAGGCCGCGAGCATCTCGGCGGGCTTGCGCTTGAGCTCGATCTCGCGCAACTCGCAGTGCTGTCCGCTCGCCACCAGCGCGAGCCGGGCCCGCATCGCATACGGACAGCGGCGGAACGAATAGAGCACGGGGAGGGCGAAATCGGGCATGCGAACCAAAGGTGGACAGGGGGAGCTGGCCGATTGTCGGCCCGTGCCCGCCCGGTCGCGCGGCGGCGGGTTTTTCCTCACAATCGACCGCCATGGGCGAACGTCTTTTCCTCCGGCTCCACGACGACCCGCTGCATGGGCCGGAGTCGGGCGTGCCCGACGGCACGCTGCAGGTGCTGCCGATCGCGCCGGTCCTGCAAGCGCATGTCTCGCACCTGCTGATGTACCGCGAGACCTTCGCGCCCGGCCACGAGGTGCGCGAGCGCGTGCTGCCCGACGGCGCGATCCGGCTGGTCTTCAACTTCGGTGATGCGCCCTCGGCCGACGACGCGCCCGGGCAGGCGATCGAGGCCATCGGTGCGTTCGCCGCGCCGGCCGTGGTGCGGATGCGCGACACGGTGGAAGGCCTGTCGGTGGCGCTGCGTCCCGGCGCGGCGGCGGCGTTGCTGGGCGTGCCGGCTGGCGAGATCGCGGGCCGCGCGGTGCACCTGGACGAACTCTGGGGCGGAGAGGGTACGACGCTGCTCGCGCGCATGGCCGAAGCGCGCGGCGATGCCGCACGCGCCGACCTGCTGCAACAGGCCCTGATGAAGCGCCTGCAGAAAGCCGGCGACGGCACGCCGCCGGCCGCCGCGATGCACGCCGCGCGGCTCATCGCCGCCGCCGACGGGCGCCAGGCATTGCGCGAGGTGGCGCAGGCGGTCGGCGTGGGCGAGCGCCGGTTGCAGCAGCTCTTTCATGCGCACGTCGGGCTGTCGCCGCGCGCCTGGGGCCGGCTCGCGCGGCTGCATGCCTGCCTGCGCGCGCTGCGCCTGCACAGCGCGCCGGCCTGGGCCGACATGGCGCTGGACCACGGCTTCTACGACCAGTCGCACCTTGTCAACGAGTTCCGCGCCCTGTGCGGCGTGACACCCACCGAATTCCTCGGGCGCAGGGTTTCGGTTTCTTCCAAGACGGCGCGCTGAGGCCGGCCTATCGTGGCGGCTTGTCCTGCCCAAGGACCCTCACCGAACGAAGGAGCAACGACACATGACAGCAGCCCCCTCCACCCCTGACGCCGCGCACCGTCCGCTGGCGGGCCGCGTGGCCGTGGTGACCGGCGCCAGCCGCGGCGCGGGCCGCGGCATCGCGCAGGAACTGGGCGCAGCCGGCGCCACCGTGTACGTGACCGGGCGCAGCACCCGCGCGCGGCCGGCGGACAGCTACGGGCAGCTGCTCGCCCTGTCCGAGCTGGCCGCCTTGCCCGGCACCATCGACGACACCGCCGACGAGGTCACGCAACTCGGCGGGCGCGGCATTGCCGTGGCCTGCGACCACACGAAGGAAGACGAGGTGGCGGCGCTGTTCGCGCGCGTCGAGCGCGAGCAGGGCCGGCTCGACCTGCTCGTGAACAACGCCTGGGGCGGGCACGAAAGCTTCACGGGCGTCTTCGAGGCGCCGTTCTGGGAGCACCCGCTCGCCAACTGGGATTCGATGTTCGACCGCGGCGTGCGCAACCACCTCGTGGCCAGCCGCTGCGCCGCGCCGGGCATGGTGGCGCGCAAGCAGGGTCTGATCGTCACCACCACCTTCTGGGACCGTGGCCACTACCTGCGCGGCAACCTGTTCTACGACCTCGCCAAGGCCTCGATGACGCGGCTGGCCTTCGGCATCGCGCAGGAACTGCAGCCGCACGGCGTGGCCTCGGTGGCGGTGTCGCCGGGCTGGATGCGCACCGAGTTCGTGCTCGCGGGCCACAAGACCGACGAGGCGCACTGGCAGGAGCGCCCCGCGCTGGCGCGCACCGAATCGCCGCGCTACCTGGGCCGCGCCGTGGCCGCGCTGGCCGGCGATGCGCAGGTCCTCGACAAGACCGGCCAGGTGCTGCGCGTGGCCGATCTGGCGCGTGCCTACGGCTTCACCGACATCGACGGGCGGCAGGTCGAGCCGTTCGAGCTGTAGGGCGCGTCAGCGCAGGTCGCGCACGTCGATGCGAAAGCGCAGCTCGGGCGCGCCGCCGAGGCCGGGCTCGGTGATGAACTCCTCGAACAGCACGCCGCCGTTGGCGCGGATCACGCGCTGCGAGGCGAGGTTGTCGGGGCTGGTCGTGATCTCGACGTGGTCCAGGCCGATGGCGCGCGCATCGGGCAGCAGCGCGCGCAGCGCGGCGGTGGCGTAGCCCCGGCCGCTTTTCCACGGCACCACGCCGTAGCCGATGTGGCCGAGGCAGTACGAAGGCAGGGCGTTGGTGCCCGGCTGCCAGCGCAACTGGATGCTGCCGCAGAACTCGCCGTCCCACAGCCAGCGCCGGTAGCCCGGCAGCCGCGGCACGGTGCCACCGTTGGGCAGCGGGATGGGCGGGCCCTTGGCCTCGCGGTCGACGAGGCCGGCAAGAAAGCCTTCGGGGTCGGTGCGGATCAGCGCCAGCTCTTCGCGGCCGGCTTCGGCGCGCAGGTTGTTGGGCGACCAGCCGCGTTCCAGGGCGGCGATGTAGCCGGGCAAATGTTCAGGCGACGGCCAAACGAGTTGCAGTGCGGAAAGGGACATGGGACGCGGTCCTTTTTCTTTCGGGTTCATTCAGTACGAGCGCAGGGCGATGCCCCAGCGCCCATCGGCCTGCACGACGATCCAGAGGTTGGCGTGCGTGCTGAGCACCGCGCCGGCCGCATCGCGCCGCGTGTAGTGCACGACGAAGTGCACCTTGTCGTGGCTCACGAGCACGGGCTCCTTCTGTTCGTACTGCGTGCGCGCCCAGCCGCCGGCCTTGAGCGTGTCGAAGAAATCCACCGGGTGCCGGCCGGGCGCGGGCCAGTCGAGCCGCTGCGCGCCGGAGAGCATCGTGTGCGGAAAGTGCAGCTCGGCGTCCATGCCGCGCGTGTCCGAGGCGTTGAAGGCGGCCGTGAAGCGGTCGAGGCAGGCCGACGCGGCGGCGACGACGGCCGTGTGCGGCGCGTCGGAGGGCGGCGGGGCGACGAAGGCAGAGAAATCGGTCATGCGCTGGATGGTAGGCGAGCGCGCGCCTGTCGGTCACTCGTGCAAGAAATGCAACTGAGTTGCGTCAGTCCATATAATGCAATTCTGTTGCAACTACGGAGCCTGCCCTCATGGCCGATCGCCTTCCCGTCACCGTGCTGTCCGGCTTCCTGGGCGCCGGCAAGACCACGCTGCTCAACCACATCCTGCACAACCGCGAGGGCCGCCGCGTGGCGGTGATCGTCAACGACATGAGCGAGGTCAACATCGACGCGGCGCTGGTGCGCGAGGGCGGCGCCGCGCTGTCGCGCACCGACGAGAAGCTGGTCGAGATGAGCAACGGCTGCATCTGCTGCACGCTGCGCGAAGACCTGCTGATCGAGGTGAAGCGGCTCGCCAAGGAAGGGCGCTTCGACCAGCTCGTGATCGAGTCGACCGGCATTTCCGAGCCGCTGCCCGTGGCCGAGACCTTCACCTTCGCGGGCGAAGACGGACAGAGCCTGGCCGACGTGGCGCGGCTGGACACCATGGTCACGGTGGTCGATGCCTTCAATTTCCTGCGCGACTACGGCTCGCCCGACAGCCTGGGCCAGCGCGGCCAGTCGCTGGGCGACGAAGACACGCGCACGGTGGTCGACCTGCTGATCGAGCAGATCGAGTTCTGCGACGTGCTCGTGGTCAACAAGACCGATCTCGTGACGGGCGAGGAGCGCGAGCGGCTGATGGCCATCTTGCGCAGCCTCAACCCGCGTGCGCGCATCGAGGAATCGGAGTTCGGCCGCGTCGCGCTCGATCGCGTGCTCGACACGGGCCTGTTCGATTTCGAGCAGGCCGAGCAGGCGCCCGGCTGGCTGGCCGAGCTGCGCGGCGAGCATGTGCCCGAGAGCGAGGCCTACGGCATCCGCAGCTTCGTCTACCGCTCGCGCCTGCCGTTCCATCCGCAGCGCTTCTGGGACCTGGTGCAGAGCGAGTGGGAGGGCGTGGTGCGCTCCAAGGGCTTCTTCTGGCTCGCGAGCCGCCCGACCCGCGCGGGTTCGTGGTCGCAGGCCGGCGGTGCCTGCCGCTACGGCGTGGCGGGCCTGTGGTGGGCGGCCGTGCCGCGCGAACACTGGCCGACCGACCCCGACGGGCTCGAACTCATCCGCAAGAACTGGGACGACGCCACCGGCGACGCGCGCCAGGAGCTGGTGCTGATCGGCATCGGCATGGATGAGGCCGCGCTGCGCGCACGGCTCGATGCCTGCCTGCTCACGCCCAACGAGATGCGCTTCGGCCCCTCGTGGTGGCAGAACCTGCCCGATCCGTTTCCGTCGTGGAACGTGTGAACGCGCGGGCGGTTCAGTCGCCGGCGCTGCCGGGCTGCATCGCCTGTTGCACCAGCCGCGCCATGGCCGACGCGTTCTCGCTGCCGACGGCGGCCAGCCCCCGCACCGTGCCTTGACGGTCCTGCAGGGCTTCGTCCTGGCTGGCCTTGAGCTTGCCTTTGAGGCGGTCGATGGGGATCTCGATGCCCACCACGGCGCGCGCCAGCTTGCGGATGAAGGTCTCGGGCGCGTCCGTGGTCTGCCAGGGCACGGGTTGGCCGGCCTCGTTCGCCGCGGTCAGCCGCGCGAGCAGGTCGAGCAGCCAGGCTTCGTCGTCGATGGCGCGCGCGATGCCGTGCGCATGGGCGACGGCGTAGTTCCAGGTCGGCACCACCTGGCCGTGCTCGGCCTTGCCGGGGTACCAGCCGGGCGTGATGTAGGCCTGCGGTCCCTGGAACATCACGACCGAAGGGGCAGGGGCATCGAGCTGGCGCCACACGGGATTGGCGCGCGACACGTGGCCGAGCAGCGTGCCGAACGGGCCGCGCGAGCGGTCGAGCAGGAAGGGCAGGTGGTTGGCGACCAGTCCGTCGGCGCCCGGCACGACCCAGGCGCCCAGCGGATGCGCGTCGATCAGCGCGTGGCTCGCGCCGAGGTCGGGCTGGCGGTGGTGCCGGGAGACGTACACGCGCGGCCTGGTCGGCTCGGCGACCTATCGGGCACAGTCGCCGCACATGCCGTGCAGCGTGAGCGCCGTGTGCCGCGTGTCGATGCCCTGCTTGCGCAGCGCCTTGCCGAGCCGGCCCATCACCTTGGGCAGTTCGGGATCGGAGGGCAGGGCCAGCACCTTGTGGCACTGGTCGCATTCGAAGGTGTTGCCCGAGGCGGTGTCGACGTGCCGCGCGAAGCGGTTGACCCGGTCGGCGCCCACGCGGCGGTCGCACAGGCCGGCCTCGACCAGGCGGTCGAGCACGCGGTAGAGCGTGACGCGGTCGGGCGGCTCGCCCGTGGCGGCGGTGTAGGCGGCGGCCACTTCCTCGTGGGTCAGCGGCTGCGAGCCGTGTTCGAGCAGCTCGAGCACGGTCTGGGCGGCGCGCGTCACGCGCAGCCCGCTGCCGCGCAGCAGCGCCTCGCTGTCGAAGGCGGGGCGGGACGACGAGCTTTTCAGGGGCGGGGTGGGGGTCTTCATGCGAAACGCCATTGTGTTGCATCCGGCGCCCCCTTGCGACGGCAAGGACAGCCGGGGGCCGGATGTTGCGAGGTGCAAGTCAGCCAACCGGCCGTTTCGCGGCGGCCCGGGTCGCCCGAATGCGCTAAGGTCCGGGCATTCGCATTCCTGAATACCTTCGTTGACCATGTCCCGTCCCCCCATCGAAATCGAAACCGCCCCGAACCCCACCGCCTCGGTGGTCCTGATGCACGGCCTGGGTGCCGACGGCAACGACTTCGTGCCGATCGCCGGCGAGCTCGACCTGTCGGCCGTGGGCCCGGTGCGCTTCGTGTTCCCCAACGCGCCCGTCATTCCCGTGACCATCAACGGCGGCTACGAGATGCCCGCCTGGTACGACATCGCGGTGGCCGACCTGGTGGCGCGCGAGGACGAAGCCGGCCTGCGCCGCTCGCAGGCGAGCATCGAGGCCCTCATCGCCAACGAAAAGGCACGCGGCATCCCCGCCCATCGCATCGTGGTGGCCGGCTTCTCGCAAGGCTGCGCGATGGCACTGATGACGGGGCTGCGCCACGGCGAGCGGCTGGCCGGCATCGTCGGCCTTTCGGGCTACCTGCCGATCGCCGCGACCACGGCGGCCGAGCGCCACGGCGCCAACCACGACACGCCCGTGTTCCTCGCGCATGGCCGGCAGGACCCGGTGGTGCCGCTGGCGCGCGCCGAACAGTCGCGCGACGCGCTGGTGGCGCTGGGCCACCCGGTCGAATGGCACGAATACGCCATGGCGCACTCGGTCTGCATGGAAGAGATCGCCGACCTCAACCGCTTCCTGCTGCGCGTGTTCGGCTGAAGGCCCGCCACGCCGGGCCGCGCGCGCATTCATCCTGATCCTGTCACCCCGAAAGAACGCACAGAAGGAGACCCCCATGATCCTGGTCATCGGACACGCGCTGGCAAAGGCCGACACCCTGCAGGCGATGCTGGCCATCAGCGTGGAACACGTGCTGCGCTCGCGCGCCGAGCCCGGCTGCATTTCGCACGACGTCACGACCGACGTGCAAGACCCGCTGCAGCTCACCTTCGTGGAGCGCTGGAGCGACATGGCGGCGCTGCAGGCGCACTTTCGCGTCGATGCGTCGCGCGCTTTCGGCAAGGCGCTCGCGGCCATGGCCGACGGGGTGCCGTCGATCCATGTCTACCAGTCGGAAGAGATCGACCTCGCGGCGGGCCGCGCCAAGGACTGAATTTCGAACCCCCGCTGCGCGCCGCAAGGCCGGTGGTATTTGAGAGGGTAGCTATGAAAAAAGTAGCAAAAAACAGCATAGCCGGATGCGGGATTCCCTGCTTCAGCAGTGCCTGTCCGCCCGTGCTACCTTCCAGCCCCACAGAAGATTGATGGGTCATAAGAACATGAGCAACAGATTGCAGGAGAGGCTGGGTGCACTCCCGGCCGCGCGATTGAAGGGAATGCGTCGCGGCATCGAGAAGGAAAGCCTGCGCGCGCTGCCCGACGGCAAGCTGGCCCTCACGCCGCATCCGCTGGCGCTGGGCTCGGCGCTCACGCATCCGCACATCACGACCGACTTCAGCGAATCGCAGCTCGAACTCATCACGGGCGTGCACGCGGGCGTGGAGTCGGCGCTCGAAGAGCTCACGCGGGTGCACCAGTTCACCTACCGCGTGCTCGACCAGCTCGGCGACGAGCGCCTGTGGGTGTCGAGCATGCCCTGCGGCCTGCCGACCGACGAGACCATTCCGATCGGCCGCTACGGCTCGTCGAACGTGGGCCGCGCCAAGAGCGTCTACCGCATGGGCCTGAGCCACCGCTATGGCCGCCGCATGCAGACCATCTCGGGCATCCACTACAACTGGTCGCTGCCGGAGGTGTCGAGCGAAGAGTACTTCGCGCTCATTCGCAACTTCCGCCGCCAGGCCTTTTTGCTGCTGTACCTGTTCGGCGCCTCGCCGGCCCTGTGTTCGAGCTTTGTCGCGGGCCGCCCGCACGAGCTGCAGCCGCTGGGCGACGGCAGCATGTACATGCCGCACGGCACCTCGCTGCGCATGGGCCGCCTGGGCTACCAGAGCGAGGCGCAGGCCTCGCTGGCCGTGAGCTACAACAGCCTGGAGGGCTACGGCGCCTCGCTGCAGGACGCGCTCACGCGCCCGTGGCCAGCCTACGAGGCCATCGGCATCCGCAACCTGGGCGGCGACTACAACCAGCTGGGCACCAGCCTGCTGCAGATCGAGAACGAGTTCTACGGCACCATCCGCCCCAAGCGCGTCATCCATTCCGGCGAGCGCCCGCTGCATGCATTGCGCGAGCGCGGCGTGGAGTACGTCGAGGTGCGCCTGATGGACCTCGACCCCTTCGAGACCGTCGGCATCAACGCGCAGACCATGCGCTTCATCGACGTGTTCCTGCTGCACTGCCTGCTGAACGACAGCCCCGACGACACGCCGCAAGAAATCGCCGACCTGGCGCAGAACCAGCACCTCACGGCCGCGCGCGGCCGCGAGCCGGGGCTGAAGCTGCGCCGCGACGGGCGCGAGGTCGGGCTCACCGACTGGGGCCTGGAGCTGGTCGAGCAGTGCTTGCCGATTGCCGCCGCGCTCGACGCGGCGCAGGGCGGCACGCAGCACGTCGACGCGGTGCGCGCCGCCAAGGCCGGCCTCGAGAACCCCGACAGCCTGCCCTCGGCCCGCGTGCTCGCGGCCATCGAGCAGCAGCACGGCAACTCCTTCGTCGGCTTCGTGCGCGCCCAGTCGGAGCAGACCCGCGCCGCGCTGCTGGCGCTGCCGTTCTCGGCCGCGCAGCAGGCCGGGTTCGAGCAGATGACGGCCGAGTCGATCCAGGCGCAAAAGCGCATCGAGGCGGCCGACACCATGCCCTTCGAGATCTACCGCGAGCAGTACGTCTCGCCGGCGCGCCTGGGCATGGCCCCCGGCCGCCTGCCGGTCGCAGCCTGAAGCATCCTCACGGCGGCGCCACGGCGGCGCCGGCCGGCGCATGCCGACAGCGCCGCTGGCCGATGGCCTACAGCCATTGACCTGTCCGGCTCACCGTGGCGCGGCGGCCAGCCCCGAAGATGGCGTCATGCGCTGCCCAGTTCCGGACCCGAGACACCCACCATGACGCTCCATGCCTACTTGGTCGAGGACAGTCCGGTGATCCGCGAGAACCTGGTCGACTTTCTCGAGGACGTGATCGATGCGCACGTGATCGCCTCGGCCAGCACCGCCGACGAAGCGCTCGAATGGCTGCGCGACCACAAGAGCGACTGGGACCTGGCCATCGTCGACCTGTTCCTGCAGCGCGGCAATGGCCTGGCCGTGCTGAACGCCTGCCGCCAGCGCTCCCCGCACCAGAAGGTGGTGGTGCTCAGCAACTACGCCACCGCCGACATGCGCCTGCGCTCGCAGCAGCTGGGCGCCGATGCCTTCTTCGACAAATCGGCCGAACTCGACCAGCTGGTGGCGTACTGCGCCACCGTCCAGCCGTCGCATGGGTGACTCCCGCCGGGGGCGCCCGGCGGCGAACGGGGCGGGGAACTGAGGTAAAACGTTGGGTTGTTGTCAATTGGCAACCCTCACCAACACCGACCCACACCGTTCAGACAGCGAGCAGAGACCTCATGAGCAACAGCACCTCCATCGACTTCCAGGGCCGCGTGGCCATCGTGACCGGCGCGGGCGGCGGCCTGGGCCGCCAGCATGCGCTGGCCTTGGCGGCGCGCGGCGCCAAGGTGGTGGTCAACGACCTGGGCGGCGCGCGCGACGGCTCGGGCGGCTCGGTCAGCGCCGCGCAGGCGGTGGTCGACGAGATCAAGGCGGCCGGCGGCGAAGCCATTGCCAACGGCGCCTCGGTGACCGACTTCGAGGCCGTGCAGGCCATGGTCAAGCAGGCGGTCGACGCCTGGGGCCGCGTCGACATCCTGGTGAACAACGCCGGCATCCTGCGCGACAAGAGCTTCGCCAAGATGGAACTGGACGATTTCAAGCTGGTGGTCGACGTGCACCTGATGGGCGCCGTGAACTGCACCAAGGCCGTCTGGGCGCTCATGAACGAGCAGAAGTACGGCCGCATCGTGATGACTACCTCGTCGTCGGGCCTGTACGGCAACTTCGGCCAGAGCAACTACGGCGCCGCCAAGCTGGCGCTGGTGGGCCTCATGCAGACGCTGAGCATCGAAGGCGCCAAGAACGACATCCGCGTGAACTGCCTGGCGCCCACCGCCGCCACGCGCATGACGGAAGACCTGTTCCCCAAGGACATGCTCGAGGCCTTCCGCCCCGAGGCCGTGGTGCCCGCGATGCTGGTGCTGGCCGCGCAGGACGCGCCCAACCGCACCATCCTCTGCGCCGGCGCCGGCACCTTCGAGGCCGCCCACATCACGCTGACGCAGGGCGCCTGGCTGGGCATTGCCGCCGACATGCCCGAGCAGCTGGCCGCGCGCCTGTCGGAAGTGACCGCGCGTGAAGGCGAGGCCGTGCCGCAAAGCGGTGCAGCCCAGGGCGCGAACGAAGTCGCCAAGGGCCAGGCGAACGCCGGCCGGGGCTGACGCGCCGTTCTTCGGTGCATGGCGCTTGACTTCGAGCGCACTCGAGCATTTCCAATGAATTCACCGGATGTCCGGTGTCTTCATTCATCCAAGGAAATCACGCCATGCACACGATCGACAACAAGGCCCTGGTCCAGCGCATCCACGCGGAGCTGGACAGGGGCAACGGCCAGGCCTTCATCGACAGCCTGGCCGACGACGCCAGCTGGACGCTGGAAGGCAGCACGCCCTGGTCGCGCACCTACCAGGGCAAGCAGGCGATCCGCGAGGAGCTGATCAAGCCGCTGTTCGGGCAGTTCGCCGGGCCCTATGTGAGCAAGACCGAATGCATCATTGCGGAAGGCGACCGCGTGGTGGTGCTGTTCAGCGGCGACGTGCCCACCAAGGCCGGCAAGCGCTACAACAACCGCTACTGCTACGTCTACCGACTCGAAGGAGGCCAGGTGAAAACATTGACCGAGTACTTCGACACCGCGCTGGTCGAGCGGGCGCTCGACGCGCCGACCGGCCATGCCGGCTGAACCCGCCGCCACCACCACGCCGTCGTTCCACATCGGCGAACTGGCCGCGCGCACCGGTCGCACCGTGCACGCCATCCGCTGGTACGAATCGCAGGGCCTCGTGCCCGGCGTGGCGCGCGACGCGGGCGGGCGGCGCGTGTACGGCGAGCTGCACGTGGGCTGGCTCGACCTGATGGACCGGCTGCGCCGCACCGGCATGTCGATTGCCGAGATGCGCGACTACACGGCGCTCGCATTGCAGGGCAAGGCCACGCTGCGCCAGCGGCGCGACCTGCTCGAGGCGCACCGCGCGCGCGTGCACCAGACCATTGCCGACTGGCAGCAGGCGCTGTCGCTGGTCGATCGCAAGATCGATTTCTACGACGCCTGGATGGCCGACGGGCGGCGCCCGCCGCTCATTCCGGTGGAAACGCCGCAGCGCCTGCCGGCGCCGAAGCGCAAGCCGGCGCGCTGAGCGCTATTCGGCGACGAAGCCCTCGCCGTCGCGGCGGATCGAGTCGCGGGCGCGGTGGTTGTTGAGGCGGCCCAGCGTGTTGTCGAGCAGGCGCTTGAGCTTGTCGGCCGCGCCGCGGAAGGCCTCGTCGAGGCTGGTGGCATGCTGTGTCACCGCGAGCGGCTGGTGGTGCGCCAGGCGTGCTTCCATCACGCAGCACTTGTCGCCGCCGCCGGCCTTGTCGTGGTTCTCGTCGCTCAGGTGCACCTCGACGCGCGTCACGTCTTCGACGAAACGGCTCAGGTGCTGCTTGATCTCGGTGTCTGCCCAGCGCTCCAGCGTGTCCTTGTTGGTGATGCCATTGCTCGTGTTGACCTGGATCTGCATTGCGTATGTCCCTGCTGGATGGTGAACGAGCCTTCACTGTGCACCCGAAAGAGTGCCCCTGTGCGTAGGTGTGTTGCCCCTCTTTTCCGGGGGTATGGCAGCGCGCTCAGCTCTGGATGTAACTAGTCAGCTGGGTGATGGTCTGCTCGTGCTCGGCAATGATGTCGTCCATCAGGTCTTGAATCGAGATCATGCCGACCACCTTGTCGCCGTCGACCACGGGCAGGTGGCGGAACTTGCGCTGGCTCATGAGCGCCATGCAGGCGCGGGTGCGGGTCTGCGGGGTGACGGTCATCACGTCGGGCGTCATGATCTCGGCGACCTTCATCTCTTTCGAGTTCTTGCCCTGCAGCGCCACCTTGCGGGTGTAGTCGCGCTCGGACAAAAAGCCCACGAGCTTTTCGCCGTCCATCACCATGAGCGCGCCCACTTCGAAATGCGCCAGCGTGGCCAGCGCGTCGAACACGCTGGTGTCGGGCGAGGTGCGCCAGGCGGCGGAATCGTGGCGCTTGAGCAGTTCGGAGACGGGTTTCATCGCAGGCACTCCATTCAGGGGTTTCGATCCGGCCGACGCACGTGGCGGCGCCGTGCTTCGGACAAATCATAGGGGCGGAATCGCCCTGTGCGATGCAAAACCCTCCGGGGTGTTGCGCGTGTCATGCCGCGCACACGAACCCCGGTGTCCCCAATGGGTGCTCAGGGGGCTGTGGCGAGCACGCGGCTCAGCGCCACGGCATTGCCCGCGACGTCCTTCACGAGGCCCTGCGCATCGAAGTTCACCTGGAACTCCGACCAGCTGTCGCGCCAGTAGCGCCACACCGGCGCGTCCAGGCTCGGGTTCTCGCTGGCCACCGGGTAGCCCAGTGCCATCAGCACCTGTTCGCGCGTCATGCCGGGCATCACCTTGCCCGCGAGGATGGCGGCGCCCACCGCGGGCGGAAAGCCTGCGATCTTGCGCTTGGGGTCTTCGGTGACCACGTAGCGCTTGGCGAAGTCGATCAGCGTGATGTTGCGGCTGTAGTCGTTCTTGATGCGCTGGGGCTTGCCCGCGAGATCGAGGTTGAAGAAGCGGAAGTCGTAGGCCGTGATGCGCGCCGGCGTGCCCACGGGGACGATGCTCGTGCCCTGTTCGTCGTAGTTGATGTCGCTGATCGAGTCGCCATACGTGCGCATGTTGCAGCACAGGAAGCCGTCGGTCAGCGGGCCGGGCGGCGGCGACGGGCGCTGGGCATGCGCCACGGTGGCGGACAGGATGGTGGTGGCCGCGAGCAGGGCGGCGGCGGCAAGGCGCTGGACCATGAAAAGGATCTCCCTCGGTGTGACTTTTTGAAACGGCTGCGGGCGCAGCGCGCGGATTCTAGGGGTGATCCTGCGGCCAACAAGCCAGTGAATACGCCAGTTGGTGCTATCAAAAGCGCAGCATCGAGGAATCGGTCCGTTTCCCGGTTCACAATGCGCACCCGGCCTGCGAGGCCGGTCCCCTTCCAGACAGCGCGAAAGAAAGAGCATCCATCGATGGCGATCCAGTGGTTCCCCGGTCACATGTATTCGACCCAGAAGGCCATCACCGAACGGGTGAAGGACATCGACGTGGTGATCGAACTGCTCGACGCGCGCCTGCCCGGCTCCAGCGCCAACCCGATGCTGGCCGAGCTCACGGCCGGGCGGCCCACGCTGAAGGTGCTCAACAAGCAGGACCTGGCCGACCCCGCGCGCACCGAGGCCTGGCTGGCCCACTACAACGCGCTGCCCGACACCCGCGCCATTGCGCTCGACGCCAGCCTGACCATGCCCGCGCAGCGCATCGTGCGCGCCTGCCACGAGCTGTCGCCCAACCGCGGCGGCATGGCCAAGCCGATGCGCGTGCTGATCTGCGGCATTCCCAACGTGGGCAAATCGACCCTCATCAACACGCTCACCGGCGGGCGCAAGGCCAAGACCGGCGACGAGGCCGGCATCACCAAGCTCGAGCAGCGCATCACGCTGGCCGACGACTTCTACCTGTGGGACACGCCCGGCATGCTGTGGCCGCGCATCATCGTGCCCAAGAGCGGCTACAACCTCGCGGCCAGCGGCGCGGTGGGGCGCAATGCGTTCGATGAAGAAGAAGTGGCGCTGGAGCTGCTCGACTACCTCAAGGCGAACTACGCCGAGGGCATCGTCGCGCGCTTCAAGCTCGTCGAGCTCGATGCCGCCACCCTGGGCGGCATGAAGGACGAAGACGTTCTCGACACCATCGGCCGCAAGCGCGGCGCGCTGCTGGGCAAGGGCAAGGTCAACCTGCAGAAGGCCGCCGAGATCGTGATGCACGAGTTCCGCGCCGGCAACCTGGGGCGCGTCACGCTCGAGACGCCCGAGGAGTTCGCGCAGTGGCTGGCCGCCGGCCAGCGCGCCGACGCCGAGCGCGCGGCGAAGAAGGCGGCGCGCGGCAAGAAGGGCAAGGCCAAGCCCGAGGCGCCCGACGCAGACGGCGGCCCAACGGCCGACGCGTGAAGGTCTTGCGCGCGGCTCGCTGAAGGCCGCGCGGGCCGCCCCTATCATCGAGACATGCAACGTCTCACGCGCCAGCGCAACGCCGTTTTCTCCGCCTTCAGCGACGCCGGCCGCGTGCTGACCGCCCCCGAAATCCTCGAACACGCACGGGCCATCGTGCCCGAGATCAGCCTGTCGACGGTGTACCGCCAGGTCTCGCTGCTGCTGGCCGACGGCGAGATCGCCAAGGTCGAGCTGCCGGGCGAGCCGGCGCGTTATGAAGTGGCCTGCAAGGCCGACCCGCACGACCACCATTCGCACGGCGCCAGCGAAGGTGGCGATGCAGGGAACCACCACCATCACTACTTCCATTGCTCGCAGTGCGGCCAGGTGTTCCTGCTGCACGCGTGCCCGGGGCCGATGCACGACCTCGCACCCAAGGGCTTCCAGGTGACGCACCACGAGGTCACGCTGCATGGCCTGTGCGCGGCCTGCGTCGACGCCGGCGCGAAAGCGCCGAAGGCGCACCCGCCGCACTGACGACGGCGGGGCCCCGGATGCCGGGGAAAGGTCAACAAAGTTATTGAGAATGAATTCGCAATAACGTATATTTGCGTGTCCGAACGAACTCCCCGGCCACGTCCATGCAAGTCCTGTCCTCGCTCAAGGAAGCCAAGAAGCGTCACCGCGATTGCCAGGTGGTGACGCGGCGCGGCCGCACCTACGTCATCTGCAAGTCCAACCCGCGCTTCAAGGCGCGGCAAGGCGGCGCAAAGAACAAGAACAAGCGCTGACGCGCGGCGGCACCGCTGCCGCCTTCATTCCCCCTCGATGACCGCATCGGCGTGCCCACGCCGGGGGCGTGCCTGCGCGCGTCTTTCCTTTCTTTCTTCCATCGGAACCCCTCCGCCATGCTCCGAGCCTCCGGCCTCACCAAACGCTACGGCGCGCACACCGCGCTCGATCGCCTCGACCTCGACATCCGCGGCGGCGACATCTACTGCCTGCTGGGCGCCAACGGCGCGGGCAAGACGACCACCATCAACCTGTTCCTGAACTTCATCGCGCCGACCGACGGCACGGTGCAGATCAACGGCACCGACGTCACGCGCCACCCGGTCGCGACCAAGCAGGACGTGGCGTACATCCCCGAGCAGGTCACGCTGTACGGCACGCTCTCGGGCCTGGAGAACCTGCGCTTCTTCGCCGGCCTCGCACTGGGCCACGAACTGCCGCGCGAACGCCTGCTTGCGCTGATGACCGAGGTGGGGCTCGACCACGCCGCCGCCGACAAGCGCGTCAGCATGTATTCGAAGGGCATGCGCCAGAAGGTGTGGATCGCGGTGGCGCTGGCCAAAGAGGCCAAGGCGCTGCTGCTCGACGAGCCCACCTCGGGGCTCGACCCGCACGCCGCCGCCGAGTTCTCCGACCTGCTGCGCCGCGCGGCCGACCGCGGCGTGGCGGTGCTCACGACCACGCACGACCTGTTCCATGCGCAGCAGACCGCCACGCGCGTCGGGATCATGAAGCGCGGGCGGCTGGTCGAAAGCCTCGACGGCGCGCAGATCGGCCAGACCGACCTGCAGTCCCTCTACCTGCAACACATGAGGGCCTGACCCGATGACGATGCGCTGGATCGCCCGACGCGAATTCACCGAACGCCTGCGCGATGGCCGCCTGTACTGGGCGGGCGGGCTCGTGGCCGTGCTGCTCTTCACCGCGCTCGCCGTCGGCTGGGCGCACCAGCGCGGCGCGCATGCCGAGCAGGTCGTCGCGCAGGCCATGGACTACCGCGACTGGCTGCACCAGGACAAGCGCCATCCGCACGACGCCGCGCACCAGGGCATGCATGCCTTCAAGCCCGAGCCGCCGCTGTCGATGGTCGACGCGGGCATCAACCCCTACATCGGCAGCACCGTGTGGCTGCAGGCGCACCGCCAGAGCGAGGTCAAGTTCAACGCCGCACAGGACGCCACCGGCCTGCAGCGCTTCGGCAACCTCTCGGTCGGATGGATCCTGCAGGTGCTCGGCCCGCTGCTGGTGATCGTGCTGGGCTTCAACGCCTTCGCGGGCGAGCGCGAGCAGGGCATCCTGCGCCAGACGCTGAGCCTGGGCGTGGCGCCGCTGCGCCTGCTGGCCGGCAAGGCGCTCGCGCTGTCGGCGTTGCTCGCGGTGCTGCTGGTGCCGGCGGCACTGGTCGCGGCTGTCGCCGTGGCGGTGGGCGCGGAGCCGGGCGGGCGCGTCGATGCGCTGCTGCGGCTGGGCGCGTGGTCGCTGGGCTACGCGGTCTACCTCGGCATCTTCGTGTGCCTGGTGCTGGGCGTGTCGGCGCTGTCGTCCACCTCGCGCATGGCGATCACCGTGCTGCTCGCGCTGTGGATCGGGCAGGCCGTGATGGCGCCGCGCGTGCTGTCCGAACTCTCGCGCACGTGGTTCCCGAGCCCGACGCGGCTCGAATTCAACAAAGCGCTGGGCGCGGAACTCAAGGCCGTGTCGAACCAGGTCTGGCAGCAGAACTTCGGCACCACCGAGCGCTGGGGGCGCGACGTGCCGCTGAGCAAGTGGGGCATTGCGCTGCGCCTGGACGACCAGGCCTCGTACCCCGTGTACGACCGCCACTACGGCCGCCTGTGGGACACCTGGGAACAGCAGCAAAGGGTGCAGGAGTGGAGCGGCCTGCTGCTGCCGCTGCTCGCGGTGCGCAGCTTCTCGATGGGCATGGCGGGCACCGACTTCTCGCACCACCGCCGCTTCACCACGGCGGCCGAACTGCACCGCCGCAATATCCAGGACCTGATGAGCAAGGACCTCGTGGCGCATGCCGATCCGCTCGGCGACCGCCACTTCTCCTACCAGGCCACGCCCGAGCTCTGGGCCACCGTGCCGCCCTTCGACTACCACCCGCCGGGAGCAGGGTGGGCGCTGCGCCACCAGGCGCGCAGCTTCCTCGTGCTGTGCGCCGGCCTGCTGCTCGCGGCGGCGTTCGCGGCCTTCGCCACCTTGCGCCAGCGCGCGCTCTGAGAGGGGATGCCACCCATGTCGTCCATCCATCCTCCCCAAGGCCGCCGCCTGCTGGCCGTGATGCGCCAGGAAGTCCGTTTGATGCTTGCCGAGCGCGGCCTCTGGGTCGTCGGCGCATTGTTCCTTTTGCTCGTGGCCTATGCGTTGGGCAATGGCCTGCTGCAGACCGCCCAGCGCGACCGCGCGCAGGCGGCCGTGGCGCAGGCCGACCGCGACACCCGCACCGCGCAACGCACGCTGCTCGAAGCCATCCTGGCCGGCACCGCGCAGCCCACGCCCTTCGAGAACCCGGCTGACCCTTCGCGCATGGCCAGCAGCTACGGCGGCCAGCACGTGCTGCTGCCGACCGCGCCGCTGGGCCCGGTCGCGCTGGGGCAGAGCGACCTGTTCCCGAGCCAGTACCAGGTCACGAACCAGAGCCGCGTGGTGTTCATGAACCCGAGCGACATCGAGAGCCCGTGGCATTTGCTGAGCGGGCATTTCGACCTGGCCTTCGTCATCGTCTACCTGCTGCCGCTGCTCATCTTCGCGCTCAGCTACAACCTGTTGTCGGCCGAACGCGAGAACGGCACCTTGCGCCTGCTGCTGTCGCAACCGCTGCGGCTGCGCACGCTGCTCGCGGGCAAGCTCACGGTGCGCGCGGCGGTGCTGCTGGGGCCGGCCGTGCTGCTGCCGGTGGCGGTGCTGTGGATCGCACGCCATGCGGGCCTCACGGCGGGCGGGGCGGGCAGCGCCACGCTCTGGTGGGCCTTGCTGGTCGGCGCCTACGCGCTGTTCTGGTTTGCGCTGGTGGTGGCGGTGAATGCCTTCGGCGCCTCGTCGGCGACGAATGCGATGGTGCTCGTCATCGCCTGGGTGCTGCTGGTGCTCGTGGCGCCGGTGCTGCTCAACCTGGCCGTCACGCAGGCCGCGCCCGCACCGTCGCGCACCGAGCTGGCCACGCGCCAGCGCGTGGTCACGGCCGAGGCGATGAAGCGCTACCAGGACCTGCTGGGCACCGAGTACCAGCACGTGGGGCAGGGCGCTATCCTCGTGCCGCGCGACGGCAAGATCGAGATCGCCGGCCGCTCGCTGGCCAACTACCGCATCCAGCGCGAGGTCGACGAAGCGATCCGCCCCGCGCTCGCGCGCTTCGACGCGCAGCAGGCGACACAGCAGGCGCTGGTGGGCCGCTTCGGCGCCGTGTCGCCGGCGGCCGTGGCCTACGAAGGCATGACCGCGCTGGCCGGCAACGGCGCACGCCGCCACGCGCGCTTCGATGCGCAGACCGTGGCGCACCACGAAGCCTGGAAGGCCTTCTTCTTCCCGCGCATCGACGCGCGCGATGCGCTCGTGCCGGCCGACTTCGACCGCATGCCCACCTTCGCCTGGCACGAGGAGCCCGCCGACCTCGTGCGCGGGCAGGCCGCGCTCGCTGTGCTGCAACTGCTGGTGCCGAGCCTGCTGCTGTTTGGCCTCGCGGCCTGGCGGCTGCGGCGCTTCTCGGTGGCCTGACGCTTTCTTCATTTCTTCCACGCACCGCTCCATGACCCCGTTCACCCGCACCACCGTCGCGCTGGCCGCCTTCACTGCCTTGCAAGTCGCCTCTGCACAAGACAGCCGCAACAACGCCGAACTCGGCACCGTCACCATCGAAGGCAGCCGCGACGCGAACAGCCTGCACCTCGACGACACGAGCGGCACGGCCTCGCGTCTGGGCCTGTCGGTGCGCGAGACGCCGGCCTCGGTCGAGATCCTGTCGCAGGACGCGATCCAGCAGCGCGGCGCGCGCACCTTCAGCGAAGCATTGCGCGGCATGGCGGGCCTCTCGGGCGGCGGCCCGCCCTCGTCGCCGACCACGCTGTCGCTGCGCGGCTTCACCAGCCTCATGTACCTGTACGACGGCGTGCGCAGCTCGGGCGCGGGCGTCACCAACCGCGTGCAGGACACCTGGAACTACGAGCGCATCGAAGTGCTCAAGGGCCCGGCCTCGGTGCTCGACGGCGAGGGCGCCATCGGCGGCATCGTCAACTTCGTGACCAAGCGGCCCGACCGCAGCAACCCGCACAAGGAAGCGCTGCTCTCGTACGGCAGCTACGGCTCCACGCGCGCGGCCTTCGGCTTCGGCGGTGCGCTGGGCGAGGCCAGCGCCTACCGGCTCGACTACAGCCGCAACGACACGAAGGTGGGCACCATCGATCGCAACGGCGAGCGCATCGACCACTTCACGAGCGGCCTGCTGGTGGACCTGGGCGGCTCGGTGAAGCTGGACCTGTCGTTCGACTACCTGCGCGACGACAACGACGCCTACTGGGGCACACCGCTCGTGCCGCGCAGCTTCGCCACGCAGCCGACGAATGTCGTCAGCACGCCCGACGGCCGCGTGATCGACCGCCGCATGGCGCGCACCAACTACAACGTGCGCGACGACGAGAACTCTTCAGAAACCTATTGGTTGCGCGCGCGCCTTACGGGACAACTCGACGGCGGCTGGTCGTGGCGCAACGAGTTCTCGGCCAACCAGTCCAAGCGCATGTTCCGCAACTCCGAAAGCGCCACCTTCGTGCCGCCGGCCAGCATCGCGCGCGACCAGACGCTCATCACGCACGACCAGGACTTCTGGCTCGACCGCTTCGACGCCACGCACAAGGGAAAGATCGCCGGGCTGGACAACCGCTTCGTCGTCGGCGGTGAATACAGCGAGACGCGCTTCGGCAGCCAGCGCCGCTTCTCGAACAGCAGCCCCGCCACCGCCGCGCAACTGCGCGTGCCCGTGTTCGACCCGTACACCGGCTACTTCGACGACAACCCCGCGCTGACCACCGGCGCGGGCAACCGCGCCGACACCTTCTCGCGCGTGAAGGTCGCTTCGGTCTTCGTGGAAGACGCGCTCAAGCCGATGCGCGACCTCACGCTGGTCGGCGGCCTGCGCCACGACCGCACCGAGGTCGACCGCCGCATCTGGGACCTGAACGCGGGCAGCGTCACGCGCTTCGGCGCGAGCTACCGCGCCACCTCCGGGCGCCTCGGCGCGGTGTACGACCTGTCGCCGCAGTCGAGCCTGTATGCGCAGTACACCAACGCCACGCTGCCGGTGGGTTCGCTGTTCCTGCTGTCGGCGTCGAACGCTGCGTTCCCGATGTCGCGCGGCAAGCAGGCCGAGGTGGGCGTCAAGCAGAGCCTGCCCGCGGCCAACCTCGAGTGGACCGCGGCGCTGTACAAGATCGAGCTCGACAACGTGCTCTCGCGCGACCCGAACAACGCCGCCACCACCGTGAACAACGGCCGCCAGTCGTCGCGCGGCCTCGAGCTGTCGGCCGTGTGGAAGCCCACACGCGAATGGACGCTGGCGGGCAACCTCGCGGCGCTCGATGCGCGCTTCGACACGCTGGTCGAGGCCGGCAACGTCTCGCGCGTGGGCAAGACCCCGCCGAACGTGCCCGAGCGCATGGCCAACATCTTCGCCACCTACCGGCCCGACGGCTCGAAGTTCGAATACTTCGCGTCGCTGAATCACACGGGGCCGATGTACACCGACAACGCCAACCAGATCCGCATCAACGGCTTCACGACGGTCGATGCGGCCGTGAGCTACCGCCTGAAGAATGC
The DNA here is from genome assembly GCF_058796495.1 of Variovorax sp. GW823-FHT04B03. NCBI lineage: Bacteria > Pseudomonadati > Pseudomonadota > Betaproteobacteria > Burkholderiales > Comamonadaceae > Variovorax > Variovorax sp. GW823-FHT04B03. Next base: position 288,060 of record NZ_JBXAIT010000004.1, on the reverse strand, counting down.
GCTGCTGAGTTTCCGTGTGCGCAATCTGACGGACCGGCTCTACGCGACCTGGACCGGCCGCGCCGCGAGCCAGGTGCTGCTGGCGCCGCGGCGGACCTTCGAGGTGTCGGCGAAGTTTGATTTTTGAAGGGCCGAGTGTTCGGGGCGGCGCTCCCGCCGACGGGGAGCCTTGCTCCGCGAATGTCCCCCGGGGCTTCGCCCCTCCTCCTTGATTTCGCTGCGCAAGGCACCCCATCGACGTGAGCGCGGTCAGAGCACTTGTTGATCAGCCGCACACCACCGCTGCGTCCCGTGCGCAGGACGCTGGGTGCTTCCCGCAGCGAAATCAAGGAGGAGGCCGCAGGCCGGGGGACATTCGCGGAGGGAAGTACCCGGTGGCCTGTGCACACGCCCTGAACAAACCCAGCCTCAGCGCATCTGCAACCGCGCGTCCTTCGGATACCCGATCGTGTAGTCCGCCGACACGCGCGCCGTCTGCCCCGCGTCCAGGTCGAAGCGCCACATCGCCAGCCCCGGCTGCTTGTTCCACGCCTGCTCGGCCGGCTGCGGTGCAAAGCGCGTGGTCACGCGCACCTGCTCGTCGACCGACACCGGCGCGGCCTCCAGCACCTGCACCGCGATCGGCGTGCGGTGGCGGTTCTCGACCACGTAGGCGCGCTGCACCTGGCGCTCGGCGCGCGAGCCGACAAAACCGCCCGAGCCCTGGTTGTCGCGCTCGGGCTCGACCTGCACGCGCACCAGTTCGTCGCGGCCGAACGAGAGCGTGAGCTTCGCGTCGCTCGGCGCGTTCCAGCGGCCCTGGCCGACGAAGTTGCCGTCGCGGTACAGCTGCATCGGACCGGCCGGCCACACGCCCGCGGGCTGCGCCATCTCGGCGACCAGGAAGGCGCTCGGGTCCACGCGCGGGCTGGTGCGCGCGGCGAGCTGCGCGGTGTCCTCATGCTGGCCCAGCGCCAGGGTCACGCGCTGGCCGTTGGAGGGCACATCGATGCTTTGCGGCACGGCAAATTCGGTGGCGAAGCTGTTGTCGAACACGCTCACGTCGAACAGCGGCTCGCGCACGCGCTCCATGGCCATCTTGCGGTCGGCGGCAATGGCGGCCGGGGCGGCGGCGGGCATCGGCGCGGCCATGTACGCCAAGTCGGCATTCGCGCGCGGCGGCGGCTCGATGCCGATGCGCCATGCGCTCGGCGTGCGCCCCGTGGTCTCGCGGCGTGGCTGGCCGGTGGACAGCACCAGCTTCACCCCGCGCCAGTCCTCGCCCGTGGCCTGCGCCACCAGCGCCTGGCGCTCGATGCGCACCTTGCGGGTCGTGGTGTCGAGCAGCGCGCGGTAGCTCGGCGTCCAGCCCGGGCCGTTGACCTGGTAGCTGAGCTTCACGTCGGCGTCGGCACTGGCGGCGAGCGTGAGGGTGACGGCCGTCACCTGCGCGCCCTGGCCCTGCGTGCGGCCGCGCTCGGCCAGCAGTGGCTTGAGTTGGCGGTCGAGGTCGGTCTGCTGGCGCTGGATCTGGTGCTGCTTGAGCAGCGCGTCCTGGCCCGAGCGGCGCATCGCGTCGGTCACGGCTGTGAGGTTGCGCGCGTCGATCGGCGCACGCGCGCCGGGGCCCGACTCGCCGCCCGACAGCCCCTTGAGATAACCCGTGACCATGCCCAGCGCGTCGGTCTCGGCCTGCAGCGCGGCCTTGCGGTCTTCGAGCTCGCGGATGCGGCCGTCGAGCGCGCTGGTGGCGCAGTTCGCCGAGAGCTCGCGCGCCTCGCTGAGCACCGAGGTCTCGCCCACGCGCACGGCCGCGCCAGCCGACACCTGCAGGCTCTGCACGTCGAGCCCCGCCGGCAGGCAGGCGAAGGTGACCGAGCGGCTGCCGGCCGCGACGCGCGCCACACGCTCGACCGTGGCGCTGCCGGGGTAGACCTTGACCTGCGTGATGCGCGAGGCATCGGCCTGCAGCTGTGCATGGGCGCCGGCGCCCGCGGCCAGCCAGAGGGCAGCGACGGCGGTGGCACGCAGGAGGGGGCGGGCGGAGAACGGTGTGTGCATGGAAAGCCTTCCGGAAGAAAGTCGGTGACGAATCTCCGCTTCTACGGACGGGGCGGGCGAACGGGGTTAAGGCGTCGCAAAGTTTTTTTCATGACGCCGGTGTGACGCGGGCGCGTTGCTGTCGCGCAGGCATCTGCCGGCGACGAACCGGTCACCCAAGAGACGGTGCGCGGCGGCTCCGCTTCCTAGAGTGGGTCTCGCCTTCCCTCCATTGATTCACTCTGAAAGGACACCCTCCATGCTCGACACGATCCAGGCCATCAACCGTTCGGCCGCCTTCAACCGCTGGGCCGGCTTCGACGTCACCCAGGCCGCCGACGGGCAGGCCGAACTGCGCATGAAATGGCGCGAGGCAGACATGGGCCAGTACACCGGCTTCCTGCACGCGGGAATGATCGCCGCGCTGCTCGACACCGTGAGCGGCTTCGCGGCCGCCACCGTGGCGGGCCGCGTGCTGGCTTCGCACTTCTCCATCAACTGCATCTCGCCCGCCATCGGCGAGGCCTTCGTGGCACGCGGGCGCGTGGTGAAGGCGGGGCGCAAGCAGGTGTTCGTCGGGGCCGAGCTGTTCGCGCAGCCTGAAGGCCAGGGCGAAGACAAGCTCAAGCTCGTGGCGACGGCGAACGCCATCCTGGTGCCGGTGGACGAGGCGTCGACGACGCCGAAGCCGAAGCAGGCGGCGTAAGCGCCATCGTCTCGGCTTCGGGCTTGCGCTTCAGCCCGAACAGCGGGCGCAGCCAGCCGATGCGGCGGATCAGCCCGTCGGTCAGCAGCCAGCAGCCGGCGATCGTCACGACGACCAGCGCCATCGGCTCCCACACCGGGCCGAGTGCGAGCGGCGCCAGCAGCGCCACGCCCGCGACGATCAGCGTCTGGTGCAGCATGTACCAGGGGTAGACCGACTCGTTGGCCCAGCGCAGCCACGGCCAGGGGCGGTTCAGGTGGCGGTGGCCATGGCCCAGGATGGTGGCGACCGCGAGCCACAGGTAGGCCGTGCGCAGCACGTCCATCAGCAGCCCCTTGGGCGCAACGAGGGCCCCGACGCGCAGCGCGATGAACGCGCCGATCGTCGCCACCGCCAGCAGCAGCGACACGCGGCGCAGCCGTTCGAGTTCGCGCCAGATGCCCGTGTCCACGCCCATCCAGTAGCCGTAGAGGAAGACGGTGAAGTAGATGCTGTGCAGGTGGAAGTCCCACACCAGGTTGTGCGTGGCCGGAAAGTGCCGCGCCAGCAGCACCGTCCAGGCCAGCAGCGGCAGCGCCGGCAGCACCAGCAGCTGCCAGCCGCGCAGCCCGTTGAAGCGCCGCCGCACCCACTGGCCGGCCGCCGAGCGCCACAGCGGCAGCGTCAGCGCGACCAGCGCCGTGTAGAGGAACAGGTAGGGCAGGTACCAGAGGTGGTTCCAGGTGATACCGAACTCCGCCCCCGCGAACGCCCCCTTGGGCCACGGCGCGCCCATCGACAGGTAGCGCAGCAGGAAGGTGCCGAAGCCCGGCGCCACCAACCCGCGCGCCACGCCTTCGGCATAGGCCTGGTAGGGCACGACCACCGCCATGCCGAAGGCCAGCGGCAGCATCAGCCGCAGCCCCCGGCTGCGCAGCAGGCCCCAGGTACCCTGGCCCCGGCTCAGGAAACCGAGCGACACGCCCGAGATCAGGAAGACCAGGTCCATGCGCCACAGGTTCAGCACCCGCATCGGCCACGGCAGCCACTCGGCCGCGTGCGGGCTCTTCAGGTGCCAGGGCCAGTCGGCCACGTAGTACATGCCCACGTGGTAGAGGATGACGAGCAGGAAGGCGAGGGCGCGCAGGGCGTCGATGTCGTGGCGGCGCTGCGGTGCGAGGGCTGAAACGGGATCGGAGGGCATGGCGGGCTCCTGGAACGAAGAAACGGCGGCCATCGTGGCCCCCGCGCCCGTCCCCGGGGCCATCGCCGGGACGGATCGGCTCGGATTTGTGACGAACGGTGGCCCCCAGGGACGAAATCCGGCCCCCGGTTCGCGAGAATCCCCGCATGAGCGAGCCGCACAAGAACCTGTACGAGCGCTACGAACCGATCCGACGGTACGTCGAGGTCGGCTTCTGGATCGTGCTGATGACGGTGCATGCCGCGATCAGCACCGTGGTCGCGCTCATCGACGCCCGCAGCCGCGCCGTGCCGCGCGCGAACTGGGAGGTCGTCACCTGGGAGGTGTCGAGCCACATCGCGCTGCTGGCCCTGGTGCCGGTGCTGGTGGCCGTGGAGCGCCGGCTGTCGCCGCTGGCGCGCGACCACTGGGTGCGCTTTCTTGCGGGGCACCTGGTGGCCAGCGTGCTCCTGAGCCTGGCGCACGTGGCGGCGATGTTCGGGCTGCGCGCCGCGGTGTACGCGGCCGCCGGCGAGCCCTACGACTTCGCCGGCGCCATGGGGCGATGGGGCTACGAGTACCTGAAGGACGTGCGCGTCTACGCCACGATGGTCTTCGGCGTGTGGGCCTACCGGCTCTTCATGCTGCGGCTGCAGGGCGAGGCGCGCGTGCTCGATCCGCCGGAAGAGGGCGTGGCGCCGGTGCCCGAGGCGCTGGCGGAACCGGAGGGTTTCGAACCCTCCGTGCAGGACGTGCCCCCGCCGGCAGCCCCACCGCCGGCCCGCCCCGAACGCTTCCTCGTGCGCAAGCTGCGCCGCGAATTCCTCATCGCCGCCACCGACATCGACTGGCTGCAGGCCGAGGGCAACTACGTCGGCCTGCACGTCAACGGCCACGACTACCTGCTGCGCGCCACGCTCACCGACTTCCTGACCCAGCTCGACCCGGCCACCTTCGTGCGCGTGCACCGCAGCCACGCGGTGAACCTGGGCCGCATCAAGGAGATCGAGCCGCTCGACGGCGGCGACGCCCGGCTGCACATGCACGACGGCACGAGCGTGCCCTGCAGCCGGCGGTATCGCGACGCGCTGCGCGGCGGCTGAGCGCTCCGGCGGCGCGTTCCGATCCGGTGCGTGCCCTGCGAAATCGGCCCATTCCTGGGTCGTTTCGCACCATTCAAGAGCCTGCAGGCACCATTTTTGCTTTCTTGCGCCGGCGCCCCGAGCCGTTCGGGTGCGACGCACCAAATCAAACCAAAAACCTGCAAGAAGCTCTCATGGACGCACTCAAACAGGGCGCTGACGCGCTGTTCATCCTTCTCGGCGCCATCATGGTCCTGGCCATGCATGCCGGCTTTGCCTTCCTGGAATTGGGCACCGTGCGCAAGAAGAACCAGGTCAATGCGCTGGTCAAGATCCTGGTCGACTTCTCGGTCTCGACCATCGTGTACTTCCTGGTGGGCTACGGCGTGGCCTACGGCACCCATTTCTTCGTCAGCGCCACCGAACTGTCGGCAAGAAGCGGCTACGAGCTGGTGAAGTTCTTCTTCCTGCTGACCTTCGCGGCGGCCATCCCGGCCATCATCTCGGGCGGCATCGCCGAGCGGGCCAAGTTCTGGCCGCAATTGATCGCCACCGCGGTGATCGTCGGTTTCGTCTACCCGCTGTACGAGGGCATCGCCTGGAACAAGGCCTTCGGCATCCAGGGCTGGATCGCCTCGGTCACCGGCCACGAGTTTCATGACTTCGCCGGTTCGGTCGTCGTGCACGCCGTGGGCGGCTGGCTCGCGTTGCCGGCCGTGCTGCTGCTGGGCGCGCGCCGCAACCGCTACCGCGGCGACGGCTCGCTCAGCGCACACCCGCCGTCGAACATCCCGTTCCTGGCGCTGGGCGCGTGGGTGCTGTGCGTGGGCTGGTTCGGCTTCAACGTGATGAGCGCGCAGAGCATCGACAAGATCTCGGGCCTCGTCGCCGTCAACTCGCTGATGGCCATGGTCGGCGGCACGCTGGTGGCGCTGGCCATGGGCAAGAACGACCCCGGCTTCGTCTACAACGGCCCGCTCGCCGGCCTCGTGGCCGTGTGCGCCGGCTCCGACCTCATGCACCCGCTGGGCGCGCTCGTGGCGGGCGGCGTGGCCGGCGCCATCTTCGTCTTCATGTTCACGCGCACCCAGAACAAATGGAAGATCGACGACGTGCTCGGCGTGTGGCCGCTGCACGGCCTGTGCGGCACCTGGGGCGGCATCGCGGCCGGTATCTTCGGCACCCAGGCGCTGGGCGGCATCGGCGGCGTGAACCTGTGGGCGCAGCTCATCGGCACCTTGCTCGGCGTGGTCTGGGCGCTGATCGGCGGTGCGGTGGTGTACGGCGTGCTCAAGGCGACCATGGGGCTGCGGCTGTCGCAGGAAGAGGAATACGACGGGGCGGACCTGTCGATCCACCACATTTCGGCGACGCCGGAGCGGGAAGTGAACTGGTGAGGGCGATGCGGCTCAGGACATGAGCCGCATCGGGGGATTTGCGGCGCACGGCACGAATTTGCCAGCTGTAGCAAACTTGCCGGCGGCCTCCGATCCCACCTGTTCACCACCCCCAATGACCCAATCTCCCCCCGCCCTCGAAGTCCTCCCCCGCGATCTTTCCGCCTACCGCGAGGGCAACGTCGGCATCGACTACGTGCACCGCTTCGAGTCCGGCAAGCCCGGCCCGCACGTGCTGATCAACGCGCTGACGCACGGCAACGAGATCTGCGGCATGACCGCTGCCACGCACCTGCTCGACACCGGCGTGCGCCCGAAGATCGGCACGCTCACCGTCAGCTTTGCCAACGTGGCGGCCTACGAGTCCTTCAACGAGGCGCTGCCTTTCGACAGCCGCCAGCTGGTGCACAACCTCAACCGCGTGTGGTCGCCCGAATGGCTCGACGGCAGCGAGGACAGCCCCGAGCTGCGCCGCGCCCGCGAGTTGCGCCCGGTGGTGAGCGCGGCCGACCACATCCTCGACATCCATTCCACGAGCCAGCCCGTGATCCCGTTCTGGGTGTACCCGGCCTTCGACCGCAACGCCGAGGCCGCCATGGCCATCGGCCGCCCGTCGGTGCACCTGGTGATGCCCGACGGCCTGGGCTCGGGCACGCCGCTGATCCAGCACGGCCAGCATGGCCGGGCCGACGGCAAGGGCGTGGCGCTGGTGGCCGAGTGCGGCCAGCATTTCCTGCGCTCGGCCTCCGAGCTGGCCACCGCCATCTCGCTCGACTTCCTGGCGCACTTCGGCCTCATCGACAAGGACCCGGCCGTGCCCGCGCCCGGCGAGCAGCGTCGCTTCGAGCTGCTGCAGACGCACGTGATCAAGTCGGAAGACTTCGCCTTCGTGCGCCCGCTGATCGGCTTCGAGACCTTCGCCAAGGGCGAGCTGATCGCCACCAACGGCCCGGACGAAATCCGCGCGCCGTGCGACGACTGCACGATCTTCATGCCCGCGCAGCGAACGATCGTGGGGCGCGAGGCGGTGTACCTGACCAGGCCGCTCTGAGGCCGGCGTTCTTCAGTTCAGCAGATCAGCAGGTGCCGCGGTTTGTCCGCGGTGCTGTAGTCGGCATGCCAGTAGTGCGGGTCGTCGCAGAGGCTGAAAGCGGCCTGCTTGCCGGCGTGCCGGGCCGTGAAGTGCCTTTGGAGCGTGACGTGCACCGAGCCCTCGTCGGGCCAGTCGATGCCGACATCGACGACGCGGTTGCCCGCGGCGACCTCGGCGGCGACGATCCGCTGCAGGGCGGGGTGCAAGAGGGTGTTGAGGCGGGCGAGGGCTTCGCGGCGTTCGGTGGGGGCGAACGAGGAGGCGAGGCAGGCTTCGGTGAAGAGGGTCGGCGCTTTGTCACGCATGACGGCGTTCCGGCTGGGTGCCTCAACCCGCAACGAACAACGCCGGGTCCACCATCGTCCGGTTCAGCATCACCCCCCAATGCAGGTGCGGCCCGGTCACCCGCCCCGTCGCGCCCACGGCGGCCAGCGGCTCGCCGGCCTTGAGCACGTCGCCCACGTTCACGTCCCAGCGGCTCAGGTGGCAGTACATCGTCAGCAGGCCGCCGCCGTGGTCGACCCAGACGGTGCCGCCGTTGAAGAAGTAGTCGCCGGTGTCGATCACCTTGCCGGCCAGCGGCGCGCGCACGGGCGTGCCGGTGCCGGCTGCGATGTCCATGCCGCTGTGCGGATTGCGCGATTGGCCGTTGAACACGCGGCGCAGGCCGAACGAGCTGGAGCGGCGGCCCGGCACAGGCACGCGCATCTGCAGCGCGGCGTCGGGGCGCAGGTCGGAGAGCGTGGCCATCACGCCGGTCAGGTGATCGCGCTCCTTGGTGTAGCGAGCCTCGTCCTCGGGCGATAGGTCGACCGTGCGCGGCGCCACTGTCAGGCGTTGTTCGCGGTACTGCTTCGGGGCGATGGTGTAGGCGATCTGGCGCTCGGGCTTGTTGCCCTCGGCGCGCACGCTGATGCTGGCTTCGCCGGGTGGGGTGGCCAGCGGAATACCGACCAGCGCGGTCCATTCGATCGGATCGCCGAGCACCAGCACCGGCACATCACCGGCGAAAGCCTTGGGGCGCGTGGCCGCGGGGCCGAGCGACAGGCGGGCAACGCCGCCCGGCACCAGCAAGGCGCGCGGCCAGACATCAGGCGCCTGCGGCTTGTTGTTTTTCTTGGCCGGGGCCGCGGCACCGGCAGGCAGCGCCAGCAGGCCGAGGGCGCCGAGCACGGCGCTGCGGCGGTTCAATGCGGCAGCAGGGAGATCGGAGAAAGGAAGGTTCATGTGCATGGACAGGATTCGAATGAGGCGTTGAGGGTGCGGCGGTTCAGCCGCCGCTCTGTTCCAACCAGGTTCCGGGCGCGAGCCCGTCGAGCGTGTAAGGCCCGATGGCGGCGCGGATGAGGCGCAGCGTCGGCAGCCCGACGGCCGCCGTCATGCGCCGCACCTGGCGGTTGCGGCCTTCGCTGATCGCCAGCTCCAGCCACGCGGTGGGAATGAGCTTGCGCTCGCGGATGGGGGGCTCGCGGTGCCACACCTCGGGCGGCGGATCGAGCCGGCGCGCCCGTGCGGGGCGCGTGGGGCCGTCGTTGAGTTGCACGCCGTTGCGCAGCGCCGCCAGCGCCTCGTCGGTCGGCACGCCCTCGACCTGCACCCAGTAGGTCTTCTCCATCTTGAAGCGCGGATCGGCGATGCGCGCCTGGAGCTTGCCGTCGTCGGTGAGCAGCAGGAGGCCCTCGCTGTCGGCATCGAGGCGGCCGGCGACGTAGACACCGGGCAGGTCGATGAAGTCCTTCAGCCCGCGCCAGCGGCCCTCGGGCGTGAACTGGCTGAGGACGCCGTAGGGTTTGTTGAAGCGGATGAGGCGGGAGCTGGTCGGCAGATTCATGGGCGGGTGGCATCGCGTGGCGCATCGGCCAGCTGCGGCAGATAGTCTCGCACCAGTTCTTCCACGGTGTCCGCTTGCAAGCTGTCGCGTCCAGACTTGAGTGGATCGCGATCGGGTCGCTGGGCCAACCACCGCTTGAAGCGCACGAAGGCGAGTGGATGCACGGTGTTCATGCGCGCCATGTGCCCGGTGGTGCCGACCACGACGGCCGAGAAGCGCGGGGCGCTCACCAACTGTTCGGCGTTGTGGGCTTGCACGGCCCAGAAGTCGTCTTCATCGTCGCTGAGCTGTGCCGGGTGGGGGTCATGCTCTTGTGCTTCGCGACGCAGGATGTCGACCTCGAAGCCTTTGCTGTTGACCGCCGTGTAGCGCTGATCGGCGATCAAGGCGAAGGTCTTGTCGACCTTGCGCAGCAAGGCCAGCATGGACGAATCGAGCCGCTTGAGCTGCGTTGCCAGGCGAAAACGCTTGCGCGTGTCCCAGAGCAGGTCGACATCGCGCGTGGCCACGGCGGCACTCTGCAGGCGCACGCCCGCTGCTGCTTCGTAGGCGTAGAGCGCGTGCGTGCCCACCACGGTGAAGTGCTCCGCGATGTCCGCGCGCTGGAGCATGTCGAGGATGTCGATGACGATGGTCGGCACGCGGCCGACGAACAGCGCCCGGTTCATGCGCTGATGGCGGGCGAGTGCCTCGCCGAGATCCTTGACGCGTCCTTCGGCTTCTTCCTTTCTTTGGACGAAGCCTGCGTGGATGGCCTCGGTTTCAGGGCTCCGTGCCCCGAGGCTTTTTTGTGCGTTGCGGGTGCTGGTGCGCACGAGGTATTCGACGCCGTTCACCGTCTTCCAGTACATGCCACCGCGCACGCCCGCGGCTTGCACTTCCGCCGCTTCGAGGGCCTCGAACGTGGCTCTGGCATCGATGTACTGGCGCCGGGCGTCGTCGCCGATGTCCTGGAAGTTCATGATTTTCCGTATAAAAACCAAGAGTCTTAATTTATGTGGAAAATTATTTCAAATCAATAACTTATGTCAACTGATGAGGCATGAAAAAAGCCGGAGCCACAACGGCCCCGGCTTTGCGGGAGAACGCGACCAGTGGGCTTACTTGGCCCAGCTGTCCCGCATCCCCGCCGCGCGGTTGAACACCACCTGTCCGCCGGCAGCGCCGCCCTTCGTGTCGCGCACGAAGTAGCCATGCCGTTCGAACTGGATGCCCACGCCGGGCTCGGCCTTCGCCAGCGACGGCTCGACGAACGCCGTGCACACCTCGAGGCTGTGCTTGTTCAGTTCGTCCAGCAGCTCGCCGCTGCCCGGGTTGGCTTCGGCGAACAGGCGCTCGTACAACCGCACCTCGGCCTGCACGGCATCCGCCGCGGCGACCCAGGTGATGTTGCCCTTGACCTTGATCGCGTCCGCGCCGGGCGTGCCGCTCTTGGTGTCGGGCACCAGCGTGGCCTGCACTTCGAGGAGCTTGCCGTCGGCGTCGCGCGTGGCGCCGGTGCATTCGATGACGTGGCCGTACTTCAGGCGCACCTTGTTGCCGGGGAACAGGCGGAAGAAGCCCTTGGGCTGCACGTCTTCGTAGTCGGTGCGCTCGATCCAGACCTCGCGGCCGAGCTTGAATTCGCGCTTGCCCATCTCGGGGTGGTGCGGGTGCACGGGGGCGGAGCAGTCGTCGAGCGCGTCGTTGCTGCCCATCAGCTCCCCCCAGTTGGTGATGACGAGCTTCACCGGGTCGAGCACGGCCATGGCGCGCGGCGCGATGGGGTCGAGGGTGTCGCGCAGCGCGGCCTCGAGGCTGGCGTACTCGATCCAGCCGCCGGACTTGGTGGTGCCGCTGCGTTCGCAGAACAGCTGCAGCGCGGCGGGCGTGTAGCCGCGGCGGCGCAGGCCGGCGATGGTGGGCATGCGGGGGTCGTCCCAGCCGTCGACGTGCTTCTCTTCGACCAGTTGGCGCAGCTTGCGCTTGCTGGTCATCACGTGGGTGACGTTCAGGCGGGCGAACTCGTACTGGCGCGGGTGCGGGCTGGCGACGAGGCCGCCTTCGGCCAGGCGGTCGAGCAGCCAGTCGTAGAAGGGGCGCTGGTCTTCGAATTCGAGCGTGCAGATGGAGTGGGTGATCTGCTCCAGCGCGTCTTCGATCGGGTGCGCGTAGGTGTACATCGGGTAGATGCACCACTTGTCGCCCGTGTTGTGGTGGGTGGCCCGGCGGATGCGGTACAGCGCGGGGTCGCGCATGTTGATGTTGGGGCTCGCCATGTCGATCTTGGCGCGCAGGATGGCGGCGCCATCGGCGAGCTTGCCATCGCGCATCTCGCGAAAGCGCGCCAGGTTTTCGTCGGGTGTGCGGGCGCGAAAGCGGCTGTCGGTGCCGGGCGTGTTGAAGTCGCCGCGGTTGGCGCGCATTTCATCGGGCGTCTGCTCGTCGACATACGCCAGGCCGGCGCCGATCAGGTACTCGGCGGCTTCGTACATGAAGTCGAAGTAGTTGCTGGCGAAGTACTCGTGTTCCTGAAGCGTGCCGGGCGCGCTGGGGCGGTCGGCCAGGTAGGTTTCGTAGCCCAGCCACTTCACGGCGTCGCGGATGGAATCGACGTACTCCTGCTCTTCCTTCTCGGGGTTGGTGTCGTCGAAGCGCAGGTGGCACACGCCGCCGTATTCCTTGGCCAGCTCGAAATTCAGCCAGATGCTCTTGGCGTGGCCGATGTGCAGGTAGCCGTTGGGCTCGGGCGGAAAGCGCATGCGCACCTTGGCGGGGTCGGGCATGCCCTGGGCGTGGTGGGCGGCGTCGCCCGGGGAACCGCCCCAGGTGCGGCCTGCGTAGGCACCCTGTGCGAGGTCGTTCTCGATCACGTGGCGCAGGAAATTGCTCGGTGCAGCGGTCGTTTTGGTGCCGCTTTTGTCGGTCGGGGAGGTCATCGCGTCATTCTAGAGGGGGGCCTGTCGGGGTTACTTTTGGCAACGCTCTTCACAATGCAGCGTCCACCCGCTTTGCAATTGCAGCGTTCAATACGGACATGGGGCGCACAACGCCCCCCAACAAGGAGTCCCACATCATGAGCGTCACACGTTCTACCCTCTTCAAATGGGCCGCCGCCGGTGCGGTGGCCTTCGGTGCGCTGTTTGCCGCCAGCTCGGCCAGCGCCCGCGGCGACGTGAGCTGGTCGATCGGCGTCGGCGTGCCCGGCGTGGCGGTCGGCGTGGGCGGTCCCGCCTACTACCCGGCCCCGGTCTATGCGCCGCCGGCCCCGGTGTATTACGCACCGCCGCCCCCGGTCTACTACCGTCCGCCGCCGCCGGTGTACTACCGCCCGGCACCGGTCTACTACGCACCGCCGCCGGCCTATTACGGCCCGCGCTACTACGGTCGTGGTTATCACCGCGGTCATGGCCACGGACACGGCCACTGGCGCTGATTTACAACGCCATTCGTGACTGAATGAAAAAAGCCGGCCCCGAAAAGGCCGGCTTTTTGCTGCGCGCCCGGCGCCTGGATTTCACATGGCGCGAAACAGGTGGGCGTAGAGCCGGCTGACCGGGATCTTCTCGGCCCGCCCGCGCAGCGCGAGGTGCAGCTTGCCGGCCTCGTCGCGGTGCACCGCCTCGATGGCCGCGCTGCGCACCACCACCGCCCGGTGCACCTGCCAGAAGGTGTCGGCATCGAGCTGGGGCAGCAGTTGCTTGAGGGGCGTGCGGATCAGGTATTCCTGCGTGGCGGTGAGCACGCGCAGGTACTTGTCGGCGGCCTCGAAATACAGCACCTCGTCGATCGGCACCATGCGCACGGTGGCGCCGCCGGCATCGCTGGCGGCAATCATGCGCAGCGGCGCTGACGGCGACGACGATGCCGACGGCGCACCGCCGGCGGCGCCCAGCACCTGGCGCCACTGGGCGAGGGTGCGCTCCAGCACCTCGTCGGCCGGGATGGGTGGCGTCATCGACGGTGCGGCCGCCGCCAGCGCCTGCCGCAGCCGCGCCACGGTCTTGCGCAGGCGCTCGGGCTGCACGGGCTTGAGCACGTAGTCGATGGCCTCGGCCTCGAAGGCGCGCGCGGCGTACTCGTCGTAGGCGGTCACGAACACCAGCTGCGGCATCGGCGCTTCGTCGGTGGGCCAGCTGTCGGCCAGCTCGGCGGCGGCGCCCAGGCCGTCCAGGCCGGGCATGCGGATGTCGAAGAACAGCACTTGCGGCAGCAGCCGCAGCGCCTCGCGCACGGCGCTGCGGCCGTCGCGGGCGGTGGCGACCACGCGCAGCTCGGGCCAGGCGGCGGCCAGTTCGGCCTGCAGGGCCTGGGCCAGCAGGGGTTCGTCTTCGGCGATGAGGGCGGTGAGGGGCATCGTCTTCTTGTTGTCGTGGGGCCTGTTCAGGCGGGCAGGGGAAGGTTCAGGGTGACGCGCGTTCCGCCGCCCGTCGGCGCGGGGGCCAGGCTCAGGCGGCCTTGCTCGCCGTACACGGTGGCCAGCCGCTCGCGCACCTGCTCGAGCCCGAAGCCGCTGCCTTCCGACGGTTGCGGTGCCGCACCGAGCCCGACACCGGTGTCGCTCACCTCGATGACCAGTTCGCCCGCCTCGCGGCGCGCGCGCACGGCAATTTCGCCGCCTTCGACCTGAGGCTCGAGGCCGTGGCGGATGCTGTTTTCGACCAGCGGCTGCAGCAGCAGCGGCGGCACGGGCGTGTCGCGCAGGTCGTCGGGCAGGTCGAGCGTGTAGCGCAGGCGCTCGCCCATGCGCACCGACATCAGCTCGAGGTAGTCGCCCAGCCGGTCGAACTCGGCCGACAGCGGATGCGACAGCGCGCGCGAGCCGCTGAGCGTCATGCGCAGATAGCTGTTCAGGCGGTCGAGCATGGCCACGGCGCGTGGCGGGTCGACGGTGATCAGCACGCGCAGGTTGGCCAGCGTGTTGAACAGCATGTGCGGCTCGAGCTGGGTTTCGAGCAGCTTGAGGCGGGCGTCCGTGGCGTCTCGCTGTGCCAGGTGGAGCTGGCGCTGCATGTGCTTGCTGCGCCCGAGGCTGTAGAAGAAGTAGCACATGCCGATGGTGGCCGCCAGCGTGATGACGATGGTGGAGACCATCCGGTGCCGGGCGAAGCCCGTGAAGTCGAACAGCGGCCGGCCGACCCAGGCGTCCCCGATGGCGCCGCCGCCGAGGAAGCCCAGCGTGACGCCGAAGGCCACCAGCACGAAGCCCCAGGGGCCGTGCGGCCAGAGCACGTTCTGGTGGCCGCTGATGAACAGGCGCCCGGTGTCGATGACCAGCCAGCTGATCGTTCCGATCGACAGCGAATACACCATCTGCGAACTCCAGCTGCCCATGCCCGAGACGGTCAGTGCTGCGGCGATGACGCAGCAGAAGGTGGCCGTGATCAGGCCGTGCCGCAGGATGTCCCGCAGGTTCTCGGCGCGAAAGCGCGACGGGCGTGGCGTGTCTTCCGCCGTGGCCGTCACCGGCGGTCCCCGCCACCTAGCGCGCGGCGCTCACGTTCCAGCAGCTGGTCGTACAGGCCGCCGCCGGGCGCGATGAGCCAGACCACGGCGCCGTGGATCAGCAGGCCCAGGCCCCAGCCCATGAGCGGGTACACGGCCCAGTTGTGGCCGCGCGAGGCGGCAAGCGCCACCAGCCCGACATTGACGACCACATAGACGAAGGCATGGATGAACCAGCCCATCTTGGCGCCGGCGCGGCGGCGGGCGCGCCGCTCGATGTCGGCGGACGAAGAAGAGGAGGAGGAAGAAGAGGAAGAGGACATGGGGGTCATGACAGCTCCTTGAGAGAGGCAGGTGAAAGGGGAACGAAGTCGCTGGCGGCCGATGCCGGCATCGACGGTGAAGGTGGCAGGGCCGCGCGCTGGCGCAGCTCCTCGGTGGTCTCGCCCGGCCCGTCCGCCCGCCAGCCCGGCGGCTTCACGAGGTAGCCGACGAAGGCGCGCAGCGAACGCGCCGAGCGCAGGTCGCGCCACAGGTCGCGCCACTGGCTGAACTCGATCTCGAACAGGTTGTACGAGGTGATCGGTTTCACCAGCCCGTAGCGGCAGGGCAGATCGGCGCGCTCGGGGATGTAGGTGCCGAACAGGCGGTCGAACACGATCAGCACGCCGCCGTAGTTGCCGTCCAGGTACTCCAGGTTCGAGGCATGGTGCACGCGGTGGGCCGAGGGCGTGTTGAGCACCCATTCGAGCGGGCCGAGCTTCGGAATCCAGGTCGCGTGAATCCAGAACTGATAGAGCAGGTTCAGCGTGAGCATCAGCAAGATGATCCGCGGCGGCATGCCCAACAGCGGCGCCAGCAGGAAGAAGGCGAGCGTGCCGGTGAGCCGGCCGGTCCAGCCGAAGCGGTAGGCGGCCGACAGGTTCAGCTGGTTCGGCGAGTGGTGCACGGCGTGGGTGCACCAGAACCAGCGCACGCGGTGCGCGGCGCGGTGGTACCAGTAGTAGCAGAACTCCTGGCCGACGAAGCAGGCGAGCCAGCCGGTCCAGTGGTCCATCGGCAGCGTGAAGAGCCGGTGGGCGTAGAGCCAGTCCATGGCGCCGACCCAGAAGGCCAGTGGCAGCAGCCAGCGCAGCGGGTATTCGCGCACCAGAAAATCGAACACCGAGATGCCCGCCGCCTTCCAGTCGTAGCTGCGCCAGCCATTGCGCCACGACAGCACCAGCGCTTCGGCCAGCGAGGCGAGCAGCACCACCGAGATGGAAATCTTGAGGATCAACACGAGCACGGTCATGGCGGTTCCTGGCGGCGAAGGGCGGGCGGGGCGTCGGAATCTTAGGCCGCGCGGGCGCCGCTGACCATCGCGCCCGACGCGGCGGCCAGGCGCCACAGGCGCGCGGCGCGGGCCGCGAAGATGCCGCTGAAGGCGCCGTACAGCGCCGGCACGCCCAGGGCGAAGGCGGCCTGGTGGCGCAGCTCCGGATGCAGGGCCAGCGACACGCCCACCACGTACTTGGTGAGGAAGATGCCCATCATGAGCATCAGCGGCACGGCGGTGCCGGCCACCTCGAACTGGCGCGCCGCCGCGTCGTAGCGCATGGTCGCCGGCAGCGGGCGGCGCAGCACCAGCACCATGAGCAGCAGCGCGGCCACGGCCCAGCCGAGCAGGGCGCCGGCCGACTCGCCGGACACCGACACCACGCCCCAGAACGACAGGCCGGCCATGGCGACCGGCATCACCAGCACGCGGTTCAGGCCGATGCGGTTGGCCACGAGCTGCCGGCCACCGAGCCAGGCCAGCAGGACGAACACGGCGAACACCCACTTCGGGGTGTGAAGAAGGATTTGCATCAGCATGAGAGGCTCCGTTCGGTTGGAAGAAGACAAAGGGGGCAGGGAATCGATGGAGCGGACTGTGCCGATGCCGCCCGGCCCCCGCCACGGCCATGCGACGAAATGCGGGTGGGCGGCGTGAAGTGCCGGTCGCCGGCGCGAATGGCGACCCCGGCGATGGCGGGGCGCCGCGCAAACGGAAGCTTTACCGTCGCTTTACGGCACGGAAAACTGCGGGAGTGATATTTCGCGCTGTACTCTAGGCCGCCTCCCTTCAGGCCGCCTTTTCGCACCCCTTCGCACGCACCGCCCATGGATTCCCAAACGCCTCCCGAACCCCTGCCACCCGTCGTGTCGCCGACCCATCCTCCGGCGCGTCGGCGTCGCTGGGTCGGGAGCCTGCTGGCCCTGCTTCTGTTGGTGGCCCTCGGGGGCGGCGCCTGGTACCTGGTGCAGCGTTCCAAGTCGCCGGCACCGGGCGCGGGCGGACCGGGTGCAGGCGCAGGCCGCCCAGGTGGCGGCGGGCCCGGCGGTCGGGCGGGCGGCGGAGGCCCGGCCTCCAGCACCGTCGGCACCGCCGTCGCGCGGCAGGCCGACATCCCGGTGCAGCTCGAAGCGCTGGGCACCGTCACGCCGCTGGCCAACGTGACGGTGCAGCCGCAGGTGTCGGGCGTGCTCACGGCCGTGCTGTTCAAGGAAGGCCAGATGGTCAAGAAGGGCGACGTGCTCGCCACCATCGACCCGCAGCCCTTCGAGAACGCGCTGGCGCAGGCCGCCGGCGCCCGCCAGCGCGACGAGGCCCAGCTGGCCGCGGCGCGCGTCACGCTGCAGCGCTACCAGACGCTGCTCGGCCAGGACTCCATCGCCCGCCAGGACGTCGACACCCAGGCCGCGCTGGTCAAGCAGCTCGAAGGCACCGTGGCCATCGACCGCGCCAACGAGAACACCGCCAAGCTCAACCTGGCCTGGAGCCGCATCACGGCGCCGGTGAGCGGGCGCATCGGCCTGCGGCCGGTGGACGCGGGCAACTACATCTCGACCGGCAGCACCGGCGGCGTGGCCACCATCACGCAGATCGCGCCCATCGACGTCGAGTTCGCCATTCCGCAAGACCGCGTGCCCGAGGTGCAGGAGCGGCTGGGCCAGGGCGCCACGCTCGCCACCACCGCCTTCGACCGCACGCGCACGCGCCGGTTGGCCGACGGCAGCTTCTCCACGCTCGACAACATGGTCGACACGCAGACCGGCACCGTGAAGGCCAAGGCGCGCTTCACCAACGCCGACGGCGCGCTGTTCCCGAACCAGTTCGTCAATCTGCGGCTGCTGCTGCGCACCGTGAGTAGCGCGGTGGTGGTGCCGGTCACGGCGCTGCGCCACGGCCCGAACGGCGACTACGTGTACGTGGTGACGGCCGAGAACACGGCCTCGCAGCGGCCGGTGACGCGCGGCGAATCGAGCGTCGATTTCGCCTCCATCACCAAGGGCCTGCAGCCCGGTGAAACCGTGGTGACCGAAGGCGGCGACCGCCTGAAGGACGGCGCGCGCGTGCAGACCACGGTCGACCGGCCGGCCGGTGCGGCCTCCGGGGCGGCAGCGCCGGGCGGACGGCGTGGAGGACGCCGGCAGGAAGGTGGCGGCGGTGCGCAGGGCGGCGGTGCTCGTCCCGCCGAAGCGGCGGCGCCGGCTTCGCCCTCGCAGGCCCCGGCCGCACCCGCTGCAGGAACGGCTGCGCCGGCTGCAGCGCCGCCGGCCACCACGCCCGCACCGGCGGCCACGCCCGCCAAGCTCCCCACCGCTGAGCAGCGCCAGCGCATGCTCGATGCGGCCAAGGACGATCCCGAACAACTCGAACGCCGCAAGCGTTTCCTCGAAGCCCTCGACCGCGGCGACCCCGCCGCGCTGGAGCGCTGGCAGCGCATGGCCGAGCGCGGTGGCGCCGGTGGCGGTGGCGAACGCAGTGGTGAGGGACGGCGCAGCCCATGAGCCCCTCGCGCCCGTTCATCCTGCGGCCGGTCGCCACCTCGCTGCTGATGCTGGCCATCGTGCTGGCCGGCCTGGTGGCGTTCCGCTTCCTGCCGCTGGCGGCGCTGCCGCAGGTCGACTACCCGACCATCCAGGTCCAGACGCTCTACCCCGGGGCCAGCCCCGAGGTCATGAGCAACACCGTCACTGCGCCGCTGGAGCGCCAGTTCGGCCAGATGTCGGGCCTGGACCGCATGAGCTCGACCAGCGCGGCGGGCGTGTCGATCATCACGCTGCAGTTCTCGCTGGGCCAGACGCTGGACGTCGCCGAGCAGGAAGTGCAGGCCGCCATCAACGCCGGCGGCTCGCTGCTGCCGGCCGACCTGCCGGCGCCGCCGGTGTATGCCAAGGTCAACCCGGCCGACGCGCCGGTGCTCACGCTGGCCATCACCTCCGACACGCTGCCGCTCACCGAGGTGCAGAACCTCGTGAACACCCGGCTCGCGCAGAAGATCAGCCAGGTCTCGGGCGTGGGCCTCGTGTCGCTCAGCGGCGGGCAGCGCCCGGCTGTGCGCATCCAGGCCAACACGCAGGCGCTGGCGGCCAACGGCATCGGGCTGGACTCGCTGCGTACCGCCATCAGCGCGGCCAACTCCAACGGCGCCAAGGGCAGCTTCGACGGCCCCAAGCGCGCCTACACCATCAACTCGAACGACCAGCTGCTCACGGTCGACGACTACAAGAACCTCATCGTCAGCTACAAGAACGGCGCGCCGATCCGCATGGTCGACGTGGCGCGCGTGGTCAACAGCGCCGAGAACACACAGCTCGGTGCCTGGGCCGGGCGCAAGGTCGACGGGCAGGTGCAGCTCACGCCGGCCATCATCCTGAACGTGCAGCGCCAGCCCGGCGCCAACGTGATCGCCACCGTCAACGCCATCAAGAAGCAGCTGCCCGAGCTGCAGGCCGGCATGCCCGCGGGCCTGCAGGTCGAGGTGCTGAGCGACCGCACCGCCGGCATCCGCTCGTCGGTGCAGCACGTCGAGATGGAACTGGTGCTGGCCGTGGTGCTCGTGGTGCTGGTGATCTTCGCGTTCCTGGGCAGCCTGCGCGCCACCGTCATCGCCAGCATTGCCGTGCCGATCTCTCTCATCGGCAGCTTCGGCCTGATGTACCTGCTGGGCTACAGCCTGAACAACCTGAGCCTGATGGCGCTGACCATCGCCACCGGCTTCGTGGTGGACGACGCGATCGTCATGATCGAGAACATCGCGCGCTACATCGAGGAGGGCGAGAAACCGTTGCAGGCCGCGTTCAAGGGCGCTGCGCAGATCGGCTTCACCATCATCTCGCTGACCGTGTCGCTCATCGCGGTGCTGATTCCGTTGCTGTTCATGGGCGACGTGGTGGGCCGCCTGTTCCGCGAGTTCGCGGTGACGCTGGCGATCACCATCCTGATCTCGGGCGTGGTGTCGCTCACGCTGGTGCCGATGATGTCGGCGCGCTGGCTCAAGCACGAACCGAAGAAAGACCCGTCGGGCACCGGCTTCGGCGCGCGCGCCCAGCGTTTCTTCGACGGCGTGATGGTGCGCTACGACCGCTCGCTGCACTGGGTGATCGCGCACCAGCCGCTCACGCTGCTGGTGGCGCTGCTCACGCTGGTGCTGACCGTGCTGCTGTACCTCACGATCCCGAAGGGCCTTTTTCCCACGCAGGACACCGGCCAGCTGCAGGCCCGCGTGCAGGCCGCGCAAGACGTGTCCTTCGAGCGCATGGCGCAGCTGCAGCAGCAGGCCGCGCGCGCCATCCTCGAAGACCACGACGTCGAGAACCTCAGCTCCTTCGTCGGCGTGGACGCGGCCAACAACACGATGCTGCACACCGGCAGCATGCTCATCAACCTGACCCGCAGCCACGACAACCAGCAGGAGGTGATGGACCGCCTGCGCGAGCGCGTGCGGCAGGTGGCCGGCCTCACGCTGTACCTGCAGCCCACGCAGGACCTGACCATCGACGCCGAGACCGGGCCGACCGAGTACCGCGTGTCGCTCGAAGGCGTGAACAGTGCGCTGGTCACCGAGTGGATGCAGAAGCTGGTGGCGAAGCTGCAGGAATCGGACAAGGTGCGCAACGTGAGCAGCGATGCCGGGGCGCAGGGGCTGGCGGCGTATGTGAACGTGAACCGCGACACGGCGTCGCGGCTGTCGATCACTGCGAGTTCGGTGGATGACGCGCTGTACAGCGCCTTCGGGCAGCGCATCGTGTCGACCATCTTCACGGAGACGAACCAGTACCGCGTGATCCTGGAGGCGCAGCCGGGCATGGTGAATACGCCGCAGACGCTGGGGCAGCTGAACCTCATTGCGGGGTCGGGCACGGCGACGCCGCTGTCGGCCTTTGCGGAGATCAGCGAGCGGCAGGCGCCGTTGCAGATCACGCACGTGGCGCAGTATCCGGCGAGTACGTTGAACTTCGATACGGCACCCGGAGTGTCACTCGGTGGGTCGGTGGCGGCGATTCGCGCGGCTGCGAAAGAGATCGGGTTGCCTAGCAGTGTGACGATGACTTTTCTGGGGGCTTCTGGGGCTTATGAGAAGTCGTTGTCGAATCAGCTGTGGTTGATTTTGGCGGCGGTGGTTTGTGTGTACATCGTGCTGGGGGTGCTGTACGAGAGCTATGTGCATCCGTTGACGATCTTGTCTACGTTGCCTTCTGCCGGGGTTGGGGCTTTGCTTGCCTTGATGCTGACTGGCAATGACCTGGGGGTGATCGGGATCATCGGGATCATCCTGCTGATCGGCATCGTGAAGAAGAACGCGATCATGATGATCGACTTTGCTATTGATGCGGAGAGGACGCAGGGGAAGTCTGCTCGTGAGGCGATTCATCAGGCTGCGTTGTTGCGGTTTCGGCCGATCTTGATGACTACGTTGGCGGCTTTGTTTGCTGCTGTTCCCTTGATGTTCAGTTTTGGGGACGGGGCTGAGTTGCGACGTCCTCTCGGGCTTGCGATCTTTGGGGGGTTGATCGTTAGTCAGATGCTGACTTTGTTTACTACGCCGGTTATTTATCTGGCGTTTGATCGGTTGGGTGGGGGGAGTGCGCGTCGGTCTTCTGCTGAGCTTGAGGAGGAGGCGGCTTGATCTGTTTGTACTCCTGCTGCTTGTTTGCTTCCCGGGGCCGGGAGTTCCGCCCGGCGGCGGACTCACTTTCTTTTGCTTCGCCAAAAGAAAGTAAGCAAAGAAAAGGCGACCCCACTGTCTGCGACCCCTTCGCTTCGCTACGGGGCAACCTGCGGTGCTCACGTTTCGCGGGGTCTCGCAGAACTCGCTTCGCTCAAACAGCTGCGAGCCCTGATCCGCGAAACGCTCCGCTCCTCGGCGCAGCCAGAGGGGAGGGGAGCTTCGGGCCGTCGCTTCGCTCGGCCCGGGAGTACCAACAGCCGAATTCAATGCCCCTGCGCGCGGCTTTGCCGGCGCGCGGCTCCTTGCCAACAGCAAGGGCAGCGCAAACCCCAACGGCAACACCAGCACCAGCATCAGCGCCAGCGCACCAACCATTCCCAGCCGCAGCAGGCGCAAAGCGCCTGCTGCGGCCCACTGGCCGAGCGAAGCGATGGCCCGTTGGTATCCCAACCCCTTCTGTATGCGCCAAGGAGCGGAGCGTTTCGCGGATCAGGGCTCGCCCTTGTTTGAGCGAAGCGAGTTTGGGCGAGACCCCGCGAAACGCGAGCACCGCAGGTTGCCCGCAGCGAAGCGGAGGGACGCAGACAGCAGGGTCGCCTTTCTTTTGCCTACGTTTCTTTGGCGAAGCAAAGAAAAGTAGGTCGGCCGCCGGGCCGAGACCCGGCCTCGGGAAGCAAAACGAGGCACTGCGATGAACCTGTCGCGTCCTTTCGTCCGCCGCCCCATAGGCACAGTCCTCCTGACCATAGGCATCGCCCTGGCAGGAATCGCAGCGTTCTTCGTCCTCCCAGTCTCCCCGTTACCCCAAGTCGACTATCCAGTCATCTCGGTAAGAGCCTCGATCCCAGGCGCAAGCCCAGAGACGATGGCAACCAGCGTCGCGACGCCACTGGAAAGACACCTAGGAACCATCGCAGGCGTCAACGAAATGACGTCCACCAGCTCGGTAGGCTCCTCCCGAGTCACCCTGCAATTCGACCTCAGCCGCAACATCGACGGCGCCGCCAGAGAAGTCCAGGCCGCCATCAACGCCAGCCGCGTAGACCTGCCCGCCACGCTAAGAAGCAACCCCACCTACCGCAAAGCCAACCCAGCCGCGTCGCCAGTCATCATCCTGGCCCTCACGTCCAAAACAAAGACCCCAGGCCAGATCTACGACGCCGTCTCCAACATCGTCAGCCAGCGCCTGTCTCAAGTAGACGGCGTAGGCGACGTAGAGATAGGCGGCGGCTCGCTCCCCGCGGTACGCATCGAACTGCTCCCTTTCGCCCTCAACCGCTACGGCATCAGCACCGAAGACGTGCGCGCCGCCATCCAGGCCTCGAACGCCAACCGCCCCAAGGGCATGGTGCAGGGCGAAGGCCGCAAGCTGCAGATCTACACCCAGACCCCGGCGCTGCGCGCGAGCGACTACGCCTCGATGGTCGTGGCCTGGCGCAACGGCGCGGCGGTGCGGTTGCGCGAGGTGGCCGACGTGATCGACGGCGTGGAAGACACGCGCACGCTGGGCCTGTTCAACGGCGAGCCGGCGATCATCGTGCTGATCACGCGCCAGCCCTCGGCCAACATCATCGAGACCGTCGACAACGTGCGCGCGCTGCTGCCCGAGCTGCAGGCGCAACTGCCGCCGGACGTGACGCTGCAGGTCGCCTCGGACAGCACCAACTCCATCCGCAGCTCGCTGCGCGAGGTGGAGATGACGCTGGTCATCGCGGTGCTGCTGGTGGTGCTGGTGGTCAGCCTCTTTCTGCGCAGCGTGCGCGCGACGGTGGTGCCGGCGGTGGCCACGGTGGTGGCGCTCCTGGGCACGTTCGGGGTGATGCACCTGCTGGGCTTCAGCCTCAACAACCTGAGCCTGATGGCGCTCACCGTGGCCACGGGCTTCGTGGTGGACGACGCCATCGTGGTGCTGGAGAACACCAGCCGCCACATCGAGGCCGGCATGTCGCGCATGAAGGCGGCGCTGCTCGGCGCGCAGGAAGTGGGCTTCACGGTGCTGTCGATCAGCGTGTCGCTGGTGGCGGTATTCATTCCGCTGCTGTTCATGGGCGGGCAGGTGGGGCGGCTGTTCCGCGAGTTCGCGGTCACGCTGTCGGCGGCGGTGCTGATCTCGCTGGTCATCTCGCTCACCACCACGCCGATGATGTGCGCGTGGATGCTCAAGCCCGGCGGCGAGCACGACAAGAACAAGCCGCAAGGCCGTTTCGGCCGCGCGGCGGCGCGCAGCTACGACTGGATGCTCAAGCGCTACGAGAGCGCACTCGACTGGGCGCTGGACAGCAAGGCGATCGTCATGGTCGTGCTGCTGGCGGTGGTGGGGCTCAATGTCTACCTGTTCAGCGCGGCGCCCAAGGGCTTCTTCCCGCAGCAGGACAGCGGCCAGCTCAACGGCGGCCTGCGCGCCGACCAGAGCATTTCGTCGCAGGCCATGGGCGCCAAGCTGCGCGAGGTGGTCGACATCATCCGCAAGGACGAGGCGGTCGACACCGTGGTGGGCTTCACGGGCGGTGGGCGCGCGGGCGGCGGCTTCATGTTCGTCAACCTGAAGCCGGCCAGCCAGCGCAAGGACAGCGGCCTGGCCGTGATCGCGCGGCTGCGCCCGCAGCTGGCGCAGGTGACGGGGCTGCGCGTGTTCCTCGGCCCGGTGCAGGACGTGCGCTCGGGCGGGCGCTCCAGCAACTCGACCTACCAGTACACGCTCAAGAGCGACAGCCTGTCCGACCTGCGCACCTGGGCCGTGAAGCTGGCCGACGAGATGAAGCAGCAGCCCACGCTGACCGACATCGACACCGACCAGGACCAGAACGGCGTGGAGACGGTGGCCAAGGTCGACCGCGACAGCGCGCGGCGGCTGGGGCTCACCTCCACCGCCATCGACAACGCGCTGTACAACGCCTTCGGCCAGCGGCAGGTGGCGACCATCTACACCGAGCTCAACCAGTACCACGTGGTGATGGAGTGGGCGCCGGGCTACACGCGCAGCCCGAACGCGCTGCGCGACGTGTACGTGCCGGCCACGAAGACCTCGGTGGTCGCGGGGCAGGCGGTGACCACGCAGGTGGCGGCCACGACGTCCACGGGCAGCACGACGGCCTCTGCCAGCGCCGCCGCCGCGACGGTGCCGGTGTCGGCCAACGCCGGCTCGCGCAACGCCTCGACCGGCAACGTGCTGAGCAACACGGCCACCGCGCTGGTGCCGCTGTCGGCGGTGGCGAAGTTCGAGGAGCAGTCGGTGGCCACGTCGGTGAGCCATGAAGACGGCGAGCTCGCCACCACCATCTCGTTCAACCTGGCCGAGGGCGCCAACCTCGGCGACGCGCGCGAGGCCATCGCCAAGGCCGAGGCCAACATCGCCATGCCGACCAACGTGCGCGGCGCCTTTGCCGGCACCGCGCTGAGCGCGCAGCAGTCGCAGGGGCAGCAGGCGATGCTGATCGTGGCGGCGCTGGTGGTGATCTACATCGTGCTGGGCATCCTGTACGAGAGCCTGGTGCATCCGGTGACGGTGCTCTCGACGCTGCCTTCGGCCGGCGTGGGCGCGGTGCTGGCGCTCTTGATGTTCCGCATGGAGTTTTCCATCATCGCGCTGATCGGCGTGTTCCTGCTGATCGGCATCGTGAAGAAGAACGCCATTTTGATCATCGACTTCGCGCTGGAGGCCGAGCGCTCGCGCGGCCTGAGCCCGCTCGAGGCGGTGCGCGAGGCCTGCCTGCTGCGCTTCCGCCCCATCCTGATGACCACGCTGGCCGCCGCGCTCGGCGCGCTGCCGCTGGCCATCGGCTTCGGCGAGGGCGCCGAACTGCGCCGGCCGCTGGGCGTGGCGATCATCGGCGGGCTCATCGCGAGCCAGCTGCTGACGCTGCTCACCACGCCGGTGGTGTACCTGCTGCTCGACAAACTGCGCCGCCGCGGCAAGAACGAACACGCGCTGAGCCGCGCCCCGGCCGCCTGAGACCCATGACCATGAATGCCTCCTTTTCTTCTAGCGGCCCTTCACGCCGTTTCTTCGCACTGAGCACGCTCGCGCTGGCCGCCGTGCTCGCCGGCTGCGCCGTGGGCCCGGCCTACAAGGTGCCCGAGTCGGCGGCATCGGCCGGCTGGAAGGAACAGCCCGCCGCCGACGGCTGGCTGCCCGCCGCGCCGGCCGACGCGCTCGACCGTGGCGAGTGGTGGAAGCTCTTCGGCGACGCCACGCTCGACGAACTCGCGGCGCGCGTGCAGGTGTCGAACCAGAACATCGCCGCCGCTGTCGCCAACTACACGCAGGCCCAGGCGCTGGTGCGCGAGCAGCGCGCGGGGCTGTTCCCGTCGGTGTCCTTAGACGGCAGCGGCAAGCGCTCGGGCACGGTGGGTGGCAACGCCTCGGCCAGCCCGTCGAACACTTTCGGCGCCACGCTGGGCGCGAGCTGGACGCCCGACGTGTGGGGCCGCCTGCGCGAGGCCGTGAACAGCGCGCAGGCCAACGCCCAAGCCAGCGAAGCCGACCTGGCCTCGGCGCGGCTGTCGGCCGTCGGCGACCTGGCCACCAACTACTTCTCGCTGCGCGAGGCCGACGCCGAGATCGTGCTGCTCGACGAAACCATCCTCGGCTACCAGCGCGCGTTCGAGATCACGAGCAACCGCTACGCCGCCGGCATTGCCGCGCAGACCGACGTGCTGCAGGCGCAGACGCAACTGGTGAACGCCAAGGCCGACCGCGTGGGCCTGCAGCGCACACGCGCCACGCTGGAGCACGCCATCGCGATGCTGGTGGGCGTGGCGCCGGCCGACTTCAGCCTGCCGCCCGCGCGCTGGACGCCCACGGTGCCCGGCGTGCCGACCGGCGTGCCCTCGACGCTGCTGCAGCGCCGCCCCGACATCGCGGCGGCGGAGCGCGCGGTGGCCGCGGCCAATGCGCAGATCGGCGTGGCGCGCTCGGCCTACTACCCGAACATTTCGCTCACGGCCTCGGTCGGCAGCAATGCCAGCCGCGTGAGAGACCTCTTCGGCGCGGCCAACACGCTGTGGGGGCTGGGCCTGTCGGTGGCGCAGGTGGTGTTCGATGCGGGCGCCATCAGCGCCAGCGTCGATGCCGCCAAGGCCGGCCACGAGGCCAGCGTGGCGCGCTACCGGCAGACCGTGCTGGCCGCGTTCCAGACCGTAGAAGACCAGCTGACCACCGGTGCCACGCTGGCGCAGCAGGAAGGCTTGCGCCGTGAGGCCACGGCAGCGGCCGACAAGACCGAGCAGCAGTTGCTCAACCGGTATCGCGCGGGGCAGGTGAGCTACACCGATGTGGTGCAGGCGCAGGCCGCCGCACTGAGCGCGCGGCGCGCGCTCGTGCAGCTTCAGGTCAATCGCCAGGCCGCGGCAATCGCGCTGATCCAGGCCATGGGCGGCGGTTGGCAGGCCGACTGGATGGGGGCGACCCGCCCGGCCGGCAACAGCCCTTCAAACAACAACGCCGCTTCCCGCACACCGTAAGGGGCGGGTGTTGCGGGCGGGCATGGGAACCTGCCTGGCCCGTCGGCCCGACCGGCGCGAACACCGGACCGGGCGTCGTCGCTTCGCGGCGGTGGTCACCGCTCGGCGCTCACAGGATCGCTCTCTCCCCATCAGTGCGCTGGTCGGTCGAGGGCCTCGCCCAGGTAGTCCTTGTCTGTCACCAGGACCCAGAGGGCGAGCACCATGATCACCGCAGCCACGAGGACTGCATTGACCAGCGCCGGCTCGACCATGCGGAAGTCGAGCAACCAGGGCGACACCGCCAGCCAGGCTGCCAGCGCCACTTCGGTCCACTCTTCCCACTGGTGCGGCACGAAGGTCGCGCCCAAGGCCACGGCGCCCAGCACGATGCCGGTCGCCACCATGGTCCACATGGCGAGCGAATTGCCCTGAAAGCCCAGTACCCATGGCGAGACGATCAGCCACACGCCGGCGACGGCGTTGACGGGGTCCTGCCAATGCTTCACATGCTTCATGGTCGTACCTCCTGTCGCAGCACGACGCCACGACTCTGGTTGGACTGCCGCGCTGCGCCGTGGTTCCGCCATGCGGCATGGCGCGGGCCGCGCGGGGCTTGCGGATCGGCGCCGCCTTCCTATACTTGAGTGAACACTCAATTAAACGAACGACGGAGACCGCCCGCGCATGGCCCGCCCCCGCAGTGTCGACAAGCACAACGCCATCCTCGAGGCCGCGCTGGTCGAGTTCGGCCGGCGCGGCGTGTGGGCCACGCCGACCTCGGCGATCTCGCGCACCGCGGGTGTGGCCGAGGGCACGCTGTTCACCTACTTCGCGAGCAAGGCGCTGCTGACCGACGCGCTGTACCGCGTGCTGAAGACCGAGCTGGCCGGCGTGATGCTGGCCGACTGGCCCGAAGCGGCCGATCCGCGCACCCAGTTCCGCCACATCTGGGACCGCTACGTGCGCTGGGGCGTGGCGCACCCCGGCAAGCTGCGCGTGCTGGCGCAGCTCAAGGTCTCCGACGAACTGAGCGACGAGAGCCGCGCCGCCGGCATGGCGCCGTTCGCACGGCTGGAAGCGGTGGCGCAGGAATGCATGCGGCGCGGGCTGGTCGTCGAGCGGCCGATCGAATTCCTGGGCGCGATGCTCACGGCGATGGCCGAGACCACCGTCGGCTACATCGCGCAGGCCGGCGACGCGGCGCCCGCGTTCGACTACGCCGAAGCCGGCTTCGAGATCTTCTGGCAAGGCATCGCCGTGCCGCCCTGACGACGACACCTTCCGCACGAACGACAAGACCCCTACCGAAGAAAGACCCCGCCATGCCCACACTCAAACGCCGCCACTTCGTGCTCGGCACCCTCGGCGCCGCCGGCGCCCTGGTCGTCGGCTGGGCCGCCACGCCGGCGGCTTCGCGCCTTGTGCCCGGCGCGCCGCTGCCGGCGGGCAACGGGCAGGTCGCACTCAACGGCTGGGTCAAGGTGGGCAGCGACGACACCGTCACGCTGGTGATGACGCAATCGGAAATGGGGCAGGGCACCCACACCGGCCTGGCGATGCTGCTGGCCGAGGAAATGGACGCCGCGGTGTCGCAGGTGCGGCTCGAGCAGGCCGGCTTCGACGCCATCTACAACAACCAGGCCATGATCCTCGACGCGCTGCCTTTCAGGCCCGGCGACGAGGGCTTCGGCAAGCGCGCGGCGCACCAGGTCGTGGGCAAGCTGCTGCGCACGATCCCGGGGCTCTCGGGCACGGGCGGCTCGTCGAGCGTCACCGACCAGTGGGGCCCGGTGCGCGAGGCCGGCGCGTCGGCGCGGCTCATGCTGGTGGGCGCGGCGGCGGCGCAGTGGCAGGTGCCCGCCAGCGAATGCCGCACCGAGGCCGGCCGCGTGCTGCACCCGGCCTCCAACCGCAGTGCGCGCTTCGGCGAACTCGCCGCGAAGGCCGCGCAGCAGCCGCTGCCCACGGCAGTGAAGCTCAAGGCGCAAGCCGACTTCCGCGTCATCGGCCAGCCGCAGCGCCGCATCGACAACGCCGGCAAGCTCAATGGCACCGCCACCTACGGCATCGACGTGCTGCCGCCGGGCCTGCTGTACGCCAGCATCGCCATGTGCCCGACGCTGGCCGGCCGCGTCGCGCGCTTCGATGCGAAAGCCGCCGAGGCGCTGCCCGGCGTGCGCAAGGTGATGGCGCTGGAGCCGGTGGCCGCGAGCCTCGTCGGCACCGGCAGCACGGCGGGCGGCGTGGCGGTGATCGCCGACACGCCGTACCACGCGATGCGGGCGCTGAAGCAGGTCGACATCGAATGGGACCACGGCCCGGCCGCGAGCCTGTCGAGCGCCGAGATGATCGACCGCCTCGCGCGCACGCTCGACGCCGACGCGGGCAACGCCCGCCTCGATACCGGCGGCGTGGCGGCGGCGCTGAAGTCCGCCGCGCGCACGATCGAGGTCGAGTACCGCGTGCCCTTCCTGGCGCACGCCACCATGGAGCCGATGAACTGCACCGTGCAGTTCAAGGACGGCGCCGCCACCGTCTGGGCGCCGACGCAGGCGCCGGGCTTCGCGCGCGCCGCGGTCGCCAAGGCGCTGGGCATCGACGCCGACAAGGTCACGCTGCACGTCACCTACCTGGGCGGCGGTTTCGGACGGCGCTACTTCATCGACTTCCTGGTGCAGGCCGCGCAGCTCGCGCGCGAGGCCGGCGGCGCGCCGGTGCAGCTGATCTGGTCGCGCGAGGAAGACATGACGCACGACTTCTACCGCCCCGCCTACGTGGCGCTGTGCAAGGCCGGCTTCGACGCGGCGGGTGCGCTGGTCGCGTGGCAGACCACCAGCGCCGGCTCCAGCCTCGGTGCGCCGTCGTTCATGGACAACTCGACCGACGGCGCCTGGAACACCGCCTATGATTTCCCGCAGGCCCGCGTGGCGCACGTACCGGTCGAATCGGCCGTCACCACCGGCATCTGGCGCTCGGTGGCGCATTCGCAGAACGGATTCTTCGTGGAGAGCTTCATCGACGAATGCGCCGTCGCCGCGAGCAAGGACCCGGTGGCTTTCCGCGCCGGCCTGCTCGCCAAGGACGCGCGCCACCTGGCGGTGCTGAAGCGTGTGGCCGAACTCTCCAAGTGGGGCGAGCCGCTGGCAGACGGGCCCGACGGCACGAAGCGCGCGCGCGGCGTGGCCATCCACCGCGCCTTCGGCAGCATCGTGGCGCAGGTGGCCGAGGTGTCGGTGACGCCCGAGCGGCAGATCCGCGTGCACCGCGTGGTGTGCGTGATCGACTGCGGCCTGCCGGTCAACCCGAACCTGATCCGCCAGCAGATGGAAGGCGGCATCGTGTTCGGCCTGTCGGCCGCGCTGCGCGGCGAGATCACCGTGGCGCGCGGCCAGGTGCAGCAGAGCAACTTCCACGACTACACGCCGCTGCGCATCGACGAGTGCCCGGCCATCGAGGTCGACATCCTCGCCGGCACCGGCGCCGAGGTGCCGCCCGGCGGGGTGGGCGAGCCCGGCACGCCGCCCATCGCGCCCGCCGTGGCCAACGCCGTGTTCGCGCTGACCGGCCAGCGCCTGCGCAGCCTGCCTCTGCGGCTGGCCTGATCTCCCAGAACAGCAAGAAAGACACCCCATGAACACCACCACGCTGAAGATCAACGGCCAGACCGCCACCGTGAGCGCCGAGCCCGACACCCCGCTGCTGTGGGTGCTGCGCGGCGAGATGAAGCTCGTCGGCACCAAGTTCGGCTGCGGCAAGGCGCTGTGCGGCGCCTGCACCGTGCACCTGGACGGCCAGGCCGTGCGCTCCTGCGTCACCCCGCTGGAGGCCGTGGCCGGGCGCGAAGTCACCACCATCGAGGGCCTGAAGGGCCGGGAGGCCGACGCCCTGCGCGCGGCCTGGACCGAGGTCGACGTGGTGCAGTGCGGCTACTGCCAGAGCGGCCAGCTGATGTCGGCCTGCGCGTTGCTCAAAGCCACGCCCAAACCCAGCGACGACCAGGTCTCGGACGCCATGCGCGGCAACATTTGCCGCTGCGGCACCTACCCCCGGATTCGCGCCGCGATCCACCTGGCGGCAGAAACAGCGGGGCGGTAACGCAGAAACCGGGGTGGTTGTTTACAGAAGTTAATAATTTTTCCGTAATTCTCGAAAAAGTCGCCAGAACGGTATTTTTACGGAAATTGGGGATATGAAGCTTCGATACGCCGCCGTACCATCCGCGCGGCCCGCTTCCGGCCGTCCCCTGTTTCCGACTTTCGATGACCCCCCCAGATCCCTCGCGGACGCGCGTTCTGTCCGTGGCCGACACGCTGCGCACCCGCATCTTCGACGGTGCGATCGCCCCCGGCGCCCACCTGATGGAGATTTCGCTCGCCAACGAGCTTGGCGTGTCGCGCACCCCTGTGCGCGGCGCCATGGCGCGGCTGGCCGACGAGGGGTTGCTGGTCTACCACCCGCAGCGGGGTTTCCAGGTGCGCCGTTTCGACGCCAAGGACGTGTTCGACGCCTTCAGCGTGCGCGCCACGCTCGAAGGCATGGGCTGCCGCCTGCTCAGCGAGCGTGGCCTGGACGACGAGGCGCTGGCCGAACTGACGGCCATGGTCGACGAGCAGCATGCGCTGCTGCACGACAGCGGCGAATGGACCGACGAGCGGGCCGACCTGTGGCAGGACCTGAACCAGGCCTTCCACCACAGGCTGCTGTCGCTGGCCGACAACCGCTGGCTCAGCGAGGCCGTGCAGCGCGCCTGCCAGCTGCCGGTGATCTTCGACAGCCGCTCGCGCCCGCACAGGCACGATGCCGCGATGCTGCTGTACCGGCACAGCCAGGCCCTGCAGGCGCTCGAAGAGCACCGCTGCATCGTCGAGGCGCTCGGCCGGCAGGAAGCGGCGGGCGCCGAAGCCGCGATGCGCGAGCACATCAACGCCAATCGCGACCTGCTGGTGCTCTACCTGCGCCAGAGCGCCGGCCGCACCCGCGCGCTGGCCTGATCAGCCGCCCCGCGCCACGGGCGCCATGAGGTAGGCCCCCGACTCGAACAGCTGCGCCTCGGCCTGGTCGATGCGCCGGATCACCGGCTTGCCCGCGCGGCTCGCCAGCAGCTCGACCAGCGCTTCCGTCACGGCCACGCCAGCGGCGACCGAGGGGAAGAACGAGGGGCTGTGGATGGTGAAGAGCAGCGTCTCGTCCGCCAGCAGCGACAGCGGCGAGGTCACGCTGTCGGTGATCGCCACGATGCGGCAACCCGCCGCCTTCGCCGCCTCGGCCACCTGCAAGGCTTCGCGCGAGTAGGGCGCAAAGCTCGCCACCACCAGCGCGTCGCCCTTGGCGAAGGCGCGCTGCTGCATCTCGAGCGAGCCGCCCTGGCCGTCCACCAGGTGCACGCTGGTGCGAAAGAGCCGGTACACGTACACGAACGAGAAGGCGATCGGAAAGCACGCGCGAAAGCCCGCCGCGTGCACGGCCGGCGCCTTCTCCAGCAGCGCGCAGGCCTTGAGCAGCGCCGGCCCGCTCTGCTGGTGCGTGAGCTCCAGGTTGCGCCGCTGCACCTCGAACATCTCGCCCGCCAGGCCCTGGTCGGCGACGCGGCCCACCAGCTGCTTGGCGCGCCCGCCGTAGGTCTCGGTGCCCAGGCCCATGTCGGCGGCGAAGGACTCTTTCAGCTGCGGCCAGCCCTCGAAGCCCAGGTGCTGCGCGAAGCGCACCAGTGTGGCCGGCGTGCTCTGCGCGCGCGTGCCGACGTTGCGCATCGAGCCCGTGACCACTTCGTTGGGGTGGTCGAGCACGTAGCGCGCCACCTGCTGCAGGGCGGGGCTCAGTTCGTTGAAACGCTGGCGGATCAGTTCTTTGGCGCCCATGGCGGTGTCTCTTTTCTCTCGGTGTCTGGAACGAATGTACCGGAGCAGGGAAATTCCGGGAGTTGACGGAACAAATGTTCCAAACAATAATTTGGCCGAAACGTTAGTTCCAAACACAGCCCCCAGCTTTTCTCCCGCCATGACGCACGTCTTCCACCGCCACCTTCGCCAGACCCCGCCCGTTGCCGCCAGCGCGCAGGGCATGTTCATCCGCGACGCCGACGGGCGCGAATACCTCGACGCCTCGGGCGGCGCGGCCGTGTCCTCGCTCGGCCATGGCCATCCCGAGGTGATGGCCGCCATGCACGCGCAGATCGACACACTGGCCTACGCCCACACCAGCTTCTTCACGAGCGAGGTGGCCGAGCAGCTGGCCGACGAGTTCATCGGTTCTGCCCCCGAAGGCATGAGCCACGTGTACCTCGTGAGCGGCGGCTCCGAGGCGGTGGAGTCGGCGCTGAAGATGGCGCGCCAGTACTTCGTGGAGGTCGGCCAGCCGCAGCGCACGCACTTCATCGCGCGCCGCCAGAGCTACCACGGCAACACGCTGGGCGCGCTCGCGGTGGGCGGCAACGCCTGGCGGCGCGAGCCCTTCGCACCCATCCTCGTGCCGGCCACGCACGTCGCACCGTGCTACCCGTACCGCGAGCAGCGCGAAGGTGAAAGCGCCGAGCAGTACGGCCTGCGCCTGGCAGATGAGCTCGAAGCGGCCATCGTCGCGCAGGGCGCCGACCGCGTGATCGCCTTCGTGGCCGAGACCGTGGGCGGCGCCACCGCGGGCGTGCTCACGCCGGTGCCGGGCTACTTCAAGGCCGTGCGCGCCGTGTGCGACAAGCACGGCGTGCTGCTGATCCTTGACGAGGTGATGTGCGGCATGGGCCGCACCGGCTCGCTGCATGCCTGCGAGCAGGAGGGCGTGGTGCCCGACCTGATGACCGTCGCCAAGGGCCTGGGTGGCGGCTACCAGCCGATCGGCGCGGTGCTCGCGCAGCGCCGCATCGTCGAGGCCATGTCCAAGGGCAGCGGCTTCTTCCAGCACGGCCACACCTACCTGGGCCATCCGATGGCCTGCGCGGCGGCACTCGCGGTGCAGCAGGTGATCCGCCGCGACGGCCTGGTCGCCAAGGTGCGCGACGACGGCGTTGTCTTCGGCGCGATGCTGGCCGAGGCGCTGGGCGACCACCCGCACGTGGGCGACATCCGCGGGCGCGGCTTCTTCTGGGGCGTCGAGCTGGTGGCCGACCGCGCGAGCAAGCAGCCCTTCGATCCGGCCCTGGCCGTCAACGCGCGCCTCAAGAAGGACGCGATGGCGCGCGGCCTGCTGTGCTACCCCTTCGGCGGCACGGTGGACGGGCGCCAGGGCGACCACGTGCTGCTGGCGCCGCCGTACATCGCGACGCGCGACCACCTGCAGGAGATCGTCGCGCGGCTCGCCGCCTCGGTCGACGCGGTCACGCGCAGCGCCGCGCGCTGAGCCACCGCCCCTTTTTTCTTCAACCGCCGTTCCGAGGAGCGTTCCATGCCCCAGCTTCGCCCGTCGCTTTCCATCGCCGCCGCCGCCTTCGCGCTGGCCCTTGCCGCCCTGGCACCGACCGCTCCCGCGCAGGCGCAGCCCGCCAACGACACGCTCGCCAAGATCAAGGCCAGCGGCGCCATCACCTTCGGCTACCGCGAAGCCTCGTTCGGCTTCTCGTACCTGGACGCCAACCTCAAGCCCGTGGGCTACAGCATCGAGATCTGCAACCGCATCGTCGACGCGGTGAAGACTGAGCTGAAGCTGCCGGCCGTCGAGGTCAAGTACCAGGCCGTGACCTCGGCCAACCGCATCCCGCTGGTGCAGAACGGAACGGTGGACATCGAGTGCGGCTCCACCACCAACCTGGTCGAGCGCCAGTCGCAGGTGGCCTTTTCGCCGGACATCTTCCGCTACAACGTGCGCACGCTGGTGAAGGCCGATTCGGGCATCAAGAGCATCGCCGACCTGCAGGGAAAGACCGTGGTTACCACCGCAGGCACCACGTCGTTTCGCCTGCTGCGTGCGGCCGACAAGGGCCGCAGCCTCGAGGTGAACCAGCTCTCGGGCAAGGACCACACCGACTCGTTCCTGCTGGTCGAGAGCGGCCGCGCGCAGGCCTTCGTGCTCGACGACATCCTGCTCGCGGGCCAGATCGCCAACGCGCGCAACCCGAAGGACTTCGTCATCACCGGCGAGAGCCTGCGCACCGAGAACCAGTCGCTGATGTTCCGCAAGGACGACCCGGCCTTCAAGGCGCTGGTGGACCGCGTGGTGTCGGGCATGATGAAGTCCGGCGAGATGGAAAAGCTCTACGGCAAGTGGTTCATGTCGCCGATTCCGCCCAAGGGCATCAACATCAACTACCCGCTCAATGCCGAGACGAAGGAGGCCTTTGCCAACCCGTCGTCCAAGGGCATCTGATCTCACCTGACTTCATGACACGCATCGCCCTCATCCACGCGCTCTCGCATTCCGTCGCACCCATCAACGAAGCCTTCGCGCGCGACTGGCCCGAGGCCGTGCGCATGAACCTGCTGGACGACAGCCTCTCGGCCGACCTCGCGCGCGACGGCAAGGGGCTCGACGCGGCGATGCACGAACGCTTCCAGCGCCTGGCGCAGTACGCGGTGGACACGGGCGCGCGCGGCATCCTCTTCACCTGCTCGGCCTTCGGGCCGTGCATCGAGGCGGTGGCGCAGCGGCACGCGGGCATTCCGGTGCTCAAGCCCAACGAGGCCATGATCGAGGAGGCCGTGCAGGGCGAAGGCCGGCTGGGCCTGATCGCGACCTTCGCGCGCACGCTGGAATCGATGCCGCCGGAGTTTCCTTCGGGCATGGCGCTCGAACTCGCGCTGGCCGAGGGCGCGCTGGCCGCGCTCGATGCGGGCGACGCGCAGCGCCACGACGCGCTCATCGCCGAACAGGCCGCCGCGCTGCGTGCGCGCGGCTGCACGCGCATCGCCCTGGCTCAGTTCAGCATGGCGCGGGCGCGTGGTGCTTGCGAGGCAGCGAGTGGACTGCCTGTGCTGACGACGGTCGACAGCGCGGTGCGCGCGCTGCGCCGGCGTGCTTCAGCTTCAGTGTGAGCCGCCGTTGCCGACGACCGTGACCAGCGTGGTCATCGCCACCTGCGCGGCCTCGCCGCGCGCCAGCGGGCGGCCCGGGCCGGCGTTGCCGCTGTCGGTTTCCAGGCCCTGCGCCAGGCGGCGGTAGATGTCCGACGAGGGCATGGTCGCCGCCGTGCCGAGCGCGTCGCAGTAGGTGTCGGTGAGCACGGCGGCCAGCCGTTCGCGCTCGGCGTCGCACAGCACGGGCGCGTCGGCGGCGAAGACCGACGCCACGCAGTGCATCAGGTAGGCCTGGGTCTCGAGCGAGAAGGCCTGCTGGCGCACGTAGTCTTCCACCGCGTGCCAGAAGAGGGTGTCGGAGGTGCGGCGCCAGCTTTCGAGCACCTTGCGCGACTTGGCGACCAGGTCGGCGTGCGCGTCGTGCGGTTCGGCCGGCCGCAGCGCCAGACCCTGCAGCGTGAGCGCGGCCACCGGGCCGGCCGCGCCGAGCAGGAAGCTCCAGAACTTCCAGCGCGCAAACCATTTCTTGTCATGGGCCGGGCCCAGCGGCTCCAGCAACCGGAAGTCGATGCACAGGGCGGCGTTGGCCTGCAGGCCGGAGGCCATGCGGTCGGCCTCCACATGGCCCTGCGCGACGATGCAGGCGCTGGCGCCGCAGCGGTCGATGTCGGCCAGGCGCTGCGTCAGCTGGCGCAGCTCGTGGGCCGAGGCGCCGGTGGCTTCGGCCACGCGCAGCATGCCGTGGCACTGCTCCCGCTCCCGCTGGCAGGGGCTCTTGAGACGGTCTTCGACATGGTCGTCGAGCGTCGAGGGGCGTTCTTCTGCGACGCAGTCCTCGAGTTCACTCCCGCTGGTGAACGTTGACATGGATGCTCCTTCGGGCGCAGATGAATAACTGTTATCAATATGTATTAACGCGCCGAGGTCGAACATCACCTGAACTAGGTATTTCCGTGGGCGGGCTGCCTTGCGTTTCACCGGCGGAACGGCGCCTGAACAGGGCCTGACCGATGGCCTCGCCATAATTGCCGCTCTTTCAAGGAGTACGCGTGGATATCGTTTTGCTGGTCAAGGCCGCTGTCATGGGCATCGTGGAGGGTCTGACCGAATTCCTGCCGATCTCGTCGACCGGCCACCTCATTCTTGCGGGCTCGCTGCTGGGCTTCGACGACGCCAAGGCCAAGGTGTTCGACATCGCCATCCAGACCGGCGCGATCTTCGCGGTGATCCTGGTCTACTGGCAGAAGATCCATTCGACCGTGGTGGCGCTGCCGCGCCAGCCCAAGGCGCGCCGGCTGGCGCTGAACATCGTCATCGGCTTCCTGCCCGCGGTGGTGCTGGGCCTCCTGTTCGGCAAGATGATCAAGGCGCACCTGTTCATCCCGACCGTGGTGGCCAGCACCTTCATCATCGGCGGCTTCATCATCCTGTGGGCCGAGAAGCGCCCGCCCGGTTCGGTGCGCGTCGAGCACGTGGACGACATGACGCCCTGGGACGCACTCAAGGTCGGCCTGGTGCAGTGCTTCGCGATGATCCCCGGCACCAGCCGCAGCGGCTCGACCATCATCGGCGGCATGCTGCTGGGCCTGTCGCGCCAGGCGGCGACCGATTTCTCGTTCTTCCTGGCGATTCCGACGCTGATCGGCGCGGGCGCCTACAGCCTCTACAAGGAGCGCGCGCTGCTGTCGGTGGCCGACATTCCGATGTTCACGGTGGGGCTGGCCTTCTCGTTCATCAGCGCGTGGCTGTGCGTGCGCTGGCTGCTGAAGTACATCAGCACGCACAACTTCATTCCGTTCGCGTGGTATCGCATCGCCTTCGGCATCGTGGTGCTGGCCACGGCGTGGACCGGCGCGGTGGTCTGGGCGGAATAAGCCGGCAGCTTCAGGCCGCCGCGCCCAGCAGCGCGCCGGCGGCCTTCGCCTCCCGCCGCACGGCGATGGCGATCGGCCCGTCGATCGACGGGTCGAACCCGCCCGTGGCGCCCAGCGCGGTGATCACGGCGCACACCCTTCCCGCGTAGTCGTACACCGGCGCCGCCACGGCGCTGATGCCGCGCAGGTAGGTGTCCCGCACGATGGCGCAGTGCGCCTGCTGCACCTCGCGGCGCAGCGCGCCGATGGGGTCGTCGGCATCGAGCAGCGCGCGCATGTCCTCG
This sequence comes from Variovorax sp. GW823-FHT04B03, assembly GCF_058796495.1. NCBI lineage: Bacteria > Pseudomonadati > Pseudomonadota > Betaproteobacteria > Burkholderiales > Comamonadaceae > Variovorax > Variovorax sp. GW823-FHT04B03. The sequence goes on along the minus strand of NZ_JBXAIT010000004.1, from coordinate 249,821 downwards.
GTGGCGTCGGCCAGTTCCTGCTCGGCCAGCGCGACCACGCGCGACTCGTCGAGCAGGCCCAGGAAGGCGCGCCCGGTGGCCGACCACAGCATCGACATCACCGAGCCGGCGCGCACGTTCACCGTCACCGGCAGGCCCGGCTCCTCGAAGCGCACGATGGTGGGGCCCTTGTTGCCCATCACCGCGACGAAGCAGGTCACCTCCAGCGATTCGCGCAGGCGGATCAGGCAGGGCTCGGCCGCGCGGATCGGGTCGGCTTGGCGCATGGCGGCCAGGCCGATCTGGATCGCCTCGGGCCCCAGGTAGTAGTGCTGCGAGGCGGTGTCCTGGCGCACCAGGCTTTCCTCCATCAGGCTCGCGAGGTAGCGGTGCACCTTGGCCGGGCTCTCGCCCACATGGGTGGCCAGCGCCGTGAGGCTGCTGCGCCCGCCCAGGTGCGCCAGGCCCTTGAGCACGGCCATGCCGGTCTCGGCGGACTGCACGCGCTGGCGGCGCTCGCGGGGAGGGGAAGAGGGTGCTTCGGCGGGGGAGGTCATGTCGTCGGCATCTTAGGTGGCGGCCTCGGTGGCCGGGTAAACCCGCGGATTGATGATTACGCAATGCGTATGATAATTACGCAATACACAATTTCCACCCCGGAGACACCCCGATGAAGAAGCACTTCGCCCGCGGCCTTGCGGTCCTGTCCCTGGCTGCGCTGGCCACCGCCGCCAGCGCCCAGACCGCTTTCCCCGCCAAGCCGATCCGCTGGCTCGTGCCCTACGCAGCGGGCGGCGGCTCCGACTTCCTCGCGCGCACCGTCGCCCAGACGCTGTCGACCCAGGTCGGCCAGCCGGTGCTGGTGGACAACAAGCCGGGTGGCAACACCGCGCTGGCCGCCGCCGAAACCGCGCGCGCCCCGGCCGACGGCTACACCGTGCTCTCGGCCGACAACGGCACGCTGGTGTTCAACCCGGCGCTGTACAAGTCGCTGAGCTACAGCCCCACCAAAGACCTGGCGCCCGTCACGCTGATGGGCAAGTTTCCGATGATCCTGGTGGTCGGCGCCAACTCGGGCTTTGCCACCGCCAAGGACTTCATCGCGCAGGCCAAGGCCAAGCCGGGCGGCATCAACTACGCCTCGGCCGGTGCGGGCAGCCCGCACCACCTGGCGATGGAACTGCTGAAGGTCGAGGCCAAGCTCTTCATGGTCCACGTGCCATACCGCGGCGCGGCGCCCGCACTGGCCGACGTGGTCGGCGGGCAGCTGCCGGCCATGATGGTCGACATGGCCGCCGGCGCCGGCTTCATCAAGGGCGGCAAGGTGCGCGCGCTGGCCGTGGCCAACCCCACGCGCCTGCCGCAGCTGCCCGACGTGCCCACCTTCGCCGAGCTCGGCTACAAGAACGTCGAGGCCGCCGCGCTGGTCGGCGTGGTGGTGCCCGCGGCCACGCCGGCCGACGTGGTGAACACGCTCAACCGCCAGCTGGTGGCGGCCATCCACGAGCCCTCGGTGAACAAGCGCATGGTCGACTTCGGCGTCGAGCCCGTGGGCAACACGCCCGCGCAGTACACCGAGCTGCTCAAGGCCGAGACCGCGCGCTGGCACAAGCTGATCCGCGACCTGAAGATCACGCTCGACTGAGTCTGCTGCCATGTCCGATACCGCCATGCCATCGCGCACCTCCGGTTGCCCCGTCGCGCACGGGGCGCTCTCTGCCGAGCGCACGCCCACCGGCTGCCCCGTGAGCCAGCGCGCCGCCGGGTTCGATCCCTTCGAGGACGGCTACCAGCAAGACCCGCCCGAGTACGTGCGCTGGGCCCGCGAGCAGGAGCCGATCTTCTACAGCCCCAAGCTGGGCTACTGGGTGATCACGCGCTACGACGACATCAAGGCGGTGTTCCGCGACAACCTCACCTTCAGCCCGTCGAACGCGCTGGAGAAGATCACGCCCACGGGTGAAGAAGCCAACGCCGTGCTCGCAAGCTACGGCTTTGCGCTCAACCGCACGCTGGTGAACGAGGACGAGCCGGCCCACATGCCGCGCCGCCGCGCGCTCATGGACCCGTTCACGCCCGAGGCGCTGAAGCACCACGAGCCGCTGGTGCGCGAACTCGCGCGCAGCTATGTCGACCGCTTCGTCGACGACGGCCGCGCCGACCTCGTCGACCAGATGCTGTGGGAGATTCCGCTCACCGTGGCGCTGCATTTTCTCGGCGTGCCCGAGGAAGACATGGACACGCTGCGCAAATACTCCATCGCGCACACCGTCAACACCTGGGGCCGCCCCAAGCCCGAGGAGCAGGTGGCCGTGGCGCACGCCGTCGGCAACTTCTGGCAGTACGCCGGCAAGGTGCTCGACAAGATGCGCCAGGACCCCGACGCACCGGGCTGGATGCAGTACGGCATCCGCAAGCAGATGCAGCACCCCGAGGTCGTCACCGACTCGTACCTGCACTCGATGATGATGGCCGGCATCGTCGCCGCGCACGAGACCACCGCCAACGCCACCGCCAACGCCGTGAAGCTGCTGCTGCAGCATCCGCAGGTGTGGCAGGAGCTGTGCGACGACCCGGGCCTCATTCCCAACGCGGTGGAAGAGTGCCTGCGCCACAACGGCTCGGTGGCCGCCTGGCGCCGGCTCGTCACCAAGGACACGCAGGTCGGCGGCGTCGACCTGCCGGCGGGCTCGCGCCTCTTGATCGTCACCTCGTCGGCCAACCACGACGAAGGCCACTTCGCCGATGCCGACCTGTTCGACATCCGCCGCGACAACGCCAGCGACCACCTGACCTTCGGCTACGGCTCGCACCAGTGCATGGGCAAGAACCTGGCGCGCATGGAGATGCAGATCTTCCTGGAGGAGTTCACGCGGCGCCTGCCGCACATGCGCCTGTCGGAGCAACGCTTCAGCTACGTGCCCAACACCTCGTTCCGCGGCCCCGAGCACCTGTGGGTGGAATGGGACCCGCGCGTCAACCCGGAGCGCGGCAATGCCGGCCTGCGCGACGTGCAGGTGCCGGTGCGCATCGGCGAGCCGTCGGCGCACGCCATCGCGCGGCCCGTGGTGGTCGAGCGCGTGACGCCGGTGGCCGACGGCATCGTGCGCCTGCGCCTGGTGTCGCCCGACGGCAAGCCGCTGCCGCGCTGGACGCCGGGCTCGCACATCGACGTCGAATGCGGCACGCCCGAGCTGTCGCGCCAGTACTCGCTGTGCGGCGATCCCGACGAAGCCCACGCGCTGGAGATCGCCGTGCTGCACGAGCCCGAAGGCCGTGGCGGTTCGGCCTGGGTGCATGCGAACGTGAAGGTGGGCGATCGCCTGCGCATCCGCGGCCCGCGCAACCACTTCCGGCTCGACGAGTCGCTGCCGAAGGCGATCTTCATCGCCGGCGGCATCGGCATCACGCCCGTGAGCGCGATGGCGCGGCGCGCCAAGGCGCTGGGCATGGACTACGAGCTGCACTACAGCGGCCGCAGCCGCGCGAGCATGGCCTTCGTCGACGAGCTGGCCGCGCTGCACGGCGAGCGCCTGCACGTGCATGCGGCCGACGAAGGCCGGCGCAACGACCTGCGCGCGCTGCTGGCCACGCCCGTGCCCGGCGCGCAGGTGTATGCCTGCGGCCCGCTGCGCATGCTCGAAGCGCTTGAAGACTGCTGCGCCGCGTGGCCCGAGGGCGCGCTGCGCGTGGAGCACTTCGAATCGACGCTGGCCACGCTCGACCCCTCGAAGGAACATGCCTTCGAGGTGGAGCTGAAAGACTCCGGCCTCGTCATCACCGTGCCGCCCGACCAGACCTTGCTGACGGCCCTGCGCGCGGCCAACGTCGACGTGCAAAGCGACTGCGAGGAAGGCCTGTGCGGCTCGTGCGAAGTGCGCGTGCTGGCCGGCAAGGTCGATCACCGCGACGTGGTGCTCACGCGCAGCGAGCGCGATGCGAACACGAAGATGATGGCCTGCTGTTCTCGCGCCTGCGAGGGACGGTTGGTGCTCGAACTCTGAGACTTTTCGCCACGCATTGATCCATCGCAAGCGTTTCGCGGCACGCCCACCGCACAGTGGGGCGTGCCGAATCGGCACCTCACCGAAGGAACCATGTGATGAAGACGAGAACCACCGCGGCCCTGCTTTTCACGGCGCTGCTCGCCGGCCCCGTGCTGGCCGCCACCTGCGACATCGAGATCGAAGGCAACGACGCGATGCAGTTCAACAAGAGCGCCATCGCGGTGCCGGCCAGCTGCAAGCAGTTCACAGTGAAGCTCAAGCACGTCGGCAAGCTGCCCAAGGCCTCGATGGGCCACAACTGGGTGCTGAGCAAGGCCGCCGACGCGCAAGGCGTGGCGGCGGACGGCATCGGCGCGGGGCTGGACAAGGCCTACGTGAAGCCGGGCGATGCCCGCGTCATCGCGCATTCGAAGGTCATCGGCGGCGGCGAGACCGATGCCGTGAGCTTCGACGTGAGCAAGCTCAAGGCGGGGGACAGCTATGCGTGGTTCTGCTCGTTCCCGGGCCACGCGTCGCTCATGAAGGGCACGCTGGCGCTGGTCAAGTAACCGCCGCACCGCCCAAGGGCATCCGCAGCACCACCTGCGTCTCGCCGGGGCGCGACTGCAGCTGCAGCTGCGCGCCCAGGCGGCGCGCCCGCGCCCGCAGGTTGCGCAGCCCCGCGCCGCCGCTCACGCCATCCACCGCGAAGCCGCGGCCGTCGTCGCGCACGCTGAGCTGCAGTTCGGCGCCCGCGCGCGCCACCGTCACGTCCACGCGCCGGCCCGCGCTGTGCTTGAGCACGTTGGTCAGCGCCTCCTGCAGGAAGCGCATCAGGTCCAGGCTCTGCGAGGGCGCGAGTTCGAGCGTGTCGATGCCCGAGACCTTCCAGCGGCAGTCGATGCCGTTCGCGTCCAGCAGCTGCGCGCTGCGGTAGCGCAGCGGCGCCAGCAGCTCGCCGAGCGCGCGCGCCCCGTCGTCGCGGCCGGTGGCGTCGATGATCAGCCGCAGGTCGTCGCGCAGGCTCTTGAGCATCGCCAGCAACTGCGGCGCGCTGAGGTGCTCGGGCGTACGCTCCAACGTCGCGATGCTGCCCACCAGCATGCCGCCCAGGCCGTCGTGCAGGTCGCTCACCAGCGCCACGCGCTCGCCGATGCGCGCGTGCGCGAGCTCCAGCGCGTGCTGCTGCGCGAGCGTGGACGCGAGCTCGGCCTTGGCGGCATTCACTTCCTCGATCAGCTCGGTGTTGAAGTTCTCGATGCGCCGCAGGCTCTGCACGAAGCGCCCGGCCTGCGTCAGCGCCATGCCCAAGAGCAGCACGTACGAGGACATGGTCGTGTAGTAGATGTTGCTGTCGATCACCTGCGTGAACACCAGCAGGTCGTGCGCGCCCGTGAGCGCCGACACCGCCATGAACGGCGCGAGCGAACGCATCGGGCTGCCCCGGTGGCGCAGTGCGTGGAAGATGCCGCTGCTGTTCACGACGATGATCGTGAGGCCGCCCACCAGCGTCCAGATCGCGCGGTGCGTGGGCAGGTTGGCGGTGCCCGCGAACCACAGGTCGAGCACGCCCACGGCCGCCACCGCGAACGCCGCGATCTCCAGGCGCGGCAGGCGCCGCCCGGCGAAGCGCAGCACGAACACGCCGTACGACACGCTGAAGAAGAGCAGCAGCGAGGTGTTCAGCGCCTGCCAGCTGTGGTTGCTGGCAAAGGGCCACGGGCTGGTGGCGATCTGGTTGTAGCCGAACAGCAGCCACAGCACCGACATCGCCGCGAACCAGCCGTAGGCCGTCTCGCGCCGCCGCAGCAGCCACCACGCCGCGAAGAAGGCCGACACCGCCGCGCTGGTCGCCAGGCCGAACACCTGCAGGTCGCGCCGCATGAGCTGCTCGCGGCCGAACTCGGCCTGCATGGCTGCGGGCGTGCCCAGGCTCACCGGCCCCAGCCCGGCCTGGTAGGCCGACAGGCCCGACACGCGCACCAGCAGCGTGTTGGTGCCCGCGCGCAGCTGCGGCGCGGCCAGCACCCAGTAGCGCGGCGAGTTCCACGCGCGCGTGAGCGGCTCGACCAGGCTGCGGTCGCGCCAGATCGTCGTGCCGTTGAGCGAGACCTCGCCGGCCATGTTCAGGTAGTGCAGCAGCAGTCCGGTCTCGGTCACGGGTACGGGCTGCTCCCAGGTCAACCGGTACCAGACCACGCCGTCGAAGCCGGGCCAGCGCGTGGCCCAGCTGTCGGGCAGGGCGACGGGCGTCCAGCCGTCGGCGGGCGGTGTCGTGTCGTCCCAGCCGGTGCCGCGTGCGGCTTCGGCGCGCAGTTCGGGAACAACAGGTGTTTGTGCGTGCGCGCTGCCCGACGAGAGCAGCAGCCACAGGGCCCACAGCAGCAGGCCCGCAAGGAGCCTCAGCGCAGCAGGCCCTGCCTTCGGCCCTGGTAGACCGCCTCGGTGCGCGAGTTGACGGCCAGCTTGCGGTAGATGTTCTTGGTGTGGCATTCCACGGTCAGTCTGGAGATCGACAGCGCCTCCGCCATGTCGCGGTTGCTCATCCCTTGCGACACGAGCTCGAGGATTTTGCGCTCGCGCGGCGTCAGCATGACGGGCGTGGTGGCCGGCGTCAGCGATGGGTCGTCGGGCGGCGAGGGCAGGCCGGGCAGCTGGGTCGCGACCCAGCCGAGGATGCGGCGGGCGATGGCCGGGTCGATCGGCGCGCCGCCTTGCTCGATGCTGCGCAGCGCGATGCTGAGTTCGAGGTCGTCGCGTTCCTTCAGCAGGTAGCCGATGGCGCCGGCACGCAGCGCCGCGAAGATCACGGCCTCGGTGCGCCAGGCCGAGATCACCACGGCGGGCACCAGCCGGTGATGCACGTGCATCCACTCGATCAGGTCGACGCCGCTGCCGTCGGGCAGGCCGATGTCGACCAGCGCCACGCCGAAATGCTGCTGCTCCAGCAGCGAGCGGGCCGAGGTCAGGCTGTCGGCCCAGGCGATCTGGGGCTCGTCGCATCCGAGCGTCGACAGCACGTACGCCAGGCGCTCGCGCATCGCCGGATCGTCTTCGACCACCAGCGCGGGGCTCAGCGAGACCACTTCAACGTCTTCCAGGAGAGGGGCAGACATAGGACGACATTTTTGAGCCGTGGTGTACGTGGTGCAACGTTTTTTCTTAAATGAAACGACTGTTTCTAAAGTTCCTATTTGTATCTTGATGTTAATTCAGAGCGACCACAACCCTAATCGAGGATGACCCCTCCGCTCAGGTTGACTATTGCGCCCGTCATGGCCCCGGCCAGCGGCGAGGCCAGGAACACCGCGGTGCCCGCGAGCTGGTCCAGCGAGGGCAGGCGTTCGACCAGCAGCCCCTCGGGCCGCGCGGCCAGCATCTGCTCGACCGTGAGGCCCATGCGCTCGGCCGCCGGGCGAAACACCTCGCCGCTGTGCGAGCCCGCGGCCACCGCCTCGGGAATCGCGTGCGAGCGGATGCAGGTGGTCCGGATGCGAAAGGCCGCCAGCTCGCCCGCCATGTGGCGCGCGAGCCCCTCCACGCCGGCGCAGGCCACGGCATGCCCGAGGTACCCGGGGCCGGGTAGGCGCGAGGCGGGCGTCGACACCGACAGGATCACGCCGCCGCCGCGCGCCGCCATGTGCGGTGCCACGGCCTTGGCGGTGAGGAAGTTGCTGCGCGTGTAGGCGTGGATGGGGAGGAAGAAGTCCTCCAGCGACAACTCGGCCAGCGGCCGGCCCTGCACGTGGAAGACGCCGACCGCGTTGAATGCGAGGTCGATGCCGCCGGCCTGCTCGGCGACCTCGGCCGCGTGGCGCAGCATCGCGGCTTCGTCCAGCGCATCGACCACCGCAGCCTGCGCGCGGCCGCCGGCTTGGGTGATGTCTCGCACCACCGCGTCGAGCTTGTCGCGGTTGCGGCCGGTGATGAACACGCGGGCGCCTTCGCGTGCAAAGGCGCGGGCGACGGCGCCGCCGAGGGCACCGCTGCCGCCGTGGATCACGGCGCAGCGGTCTTGCAAGGACTGGACATTCGAGGGCATGAGAGCTTCTCCTTGGCGTGAATGGCGACCCGCGACATGCGGGCGCTCGTTCCAAGGACGGCGCAGGCCCAGCTGATCCGACAGCGCAGTGGAGTTTTTTTCAGACCTGCGGGATGCGCGGCGCGATCACGCCCGGGTCGTACCAGGTCACCGGGCGGATCTCGAACACGCCGCCCTCGAAGTCCAGCCGCCGCGCCGCATGCCGCGCCTCTTCGAGCGACTCGCACTCGACGATGTAGATGCCCATCAGCTGCTCCTTCGTCTCGGCGAACGGCCCGTCGGTCACCAGCGGGTGCGCGGCGCCGGCGTGCCGCACGGTGGTGGCGGTGTCGGGCATCAGGCGCAGCACGGTGCCGAGGCGGCCGGCGGCCTGCAGCTCGTCGCGCAGGTCGGTGTGGCGCTCGAGCATCTCGTCTTCGACCTCGGGCGCCCAGCCGGCCGCCGCAGCTTCGGAACCGTAGATCAGGATGGAATAGAGCATCGTGCGTCCTTTGCTTGAAGGGAGTCGGAAGAGGCGCCCGCACCGAGACGGTCGAGCAGCAGGCGGATGTGCGCGGCCTCGGCGGCGGTGCGGGCCAGCGCGAGCGCGTCGGCAAAGGCGCGGCGCGCTTCGTCGCCGCGGTCCAGCTGCATCAGCAGCCCGCCGCGCAGGCCGTGGAAGTGGAAGTACGCCGACAGCGGTTCCGTCAGCGTATCGACCATCGCCAGCGCCGCCTCGGGCCCGCGCACCTTGGCCACGGCCACCGCGCGGTTGAGCGTGACCACGGGCGAAGGCTGCAGCCGTTCGAGCCCGGCGTAGAGCCGGTCGATCTCGGCCCAGTCGGTGTCGGCGGCGCATGCGGCCCGCGCGTGCGTGGCCGCAATGGCCGCCTGCAGCTGGTACGGCCCGATGCGGCGCTGGCGCAGCGCGGCGTCGAGCAGGGCCAGGCCTTCGTCGATCGCCGCGCGGTGCCAGCGCGTGCGGTCCTGGTCCTCGAGCAGCACGACCATGCCGCCGGCGTCGAGCCGCGCATCGGCGCGCGCGTGCTGCAACAGCAGCAGGGCGCACAGGCCGGTGGTCTCCGGCTCGTCGGGGAACAGGTCGCACAGCAGGCGCGCGAGGCGGATCGCCTCTTCGCACAGTGCCACGCGCACATGGGCCGTGCCGCCGCTGGCCGCGTAGCCTTCGTTGAACAGCAGGTAGACCACCGCGCCCACGGCCGCCAGCCGCTCGCCGCGTTCGCGCGCGCCGGGCGCATCGAAGGGCAGGCCGGCCGCGGCCACGCGCTGCTTGGCGCGCGTGATGCGCTGTTCCATGGCGCGCTCGCCGACCAGGAAGGCGCGCGCGATCTCCGGCACCGACAGCCCCGAGACGATGCGCAGCGCGAGCGCGATCTGCTGCGCGAGCGGCAGCGCGGGGTGGCAGCACACGAAGAGCAGGCGCAGCACGTCGTCGCGGTAGTGCGACTGGTCGAGCTGTTCGGCGAGGTCGGGGTCGAGGGCCATGTCCGCGTCGCCGTCGTCCTCTTCGGGCAGCGGATCGTGCCGGTCGCGCCGCCGCAGCTCGTCGAGCGCCGCGTTGCGCCCCACGAGGATCAGCCACGCCAGCGGATCGTCGGGTGGCCCGTGCTCGGGCCAGTGCCGCAGCGCGCGCAGGCTGGCTTCCTGGAAGCCTTCCTCGGCCGTGTCCAGGTCGCGGAAGTAGCGCAGCAGCGCGGCCACCGCGCGCGGGCGCGCGGCGGTCAGCGTGGTGGCGATCCAGCTCAGCTCGGTGGTGGTCATCGTCGGCGCGGTGCGTGTCGCTTCGAAGAAGGCAGGTTCAACCCCAAGGACGCGCCAGTATGCGGCGGGCCGACAGCGGTACGCAAAAAAAAGTCCGCGTGGACAATGCAGCGCATGTCCGACCTCCACGCCCTGACCCGGCAGTTTCCGCACCCCGGCCGGCTCGACGCCATCCTGCTGCGCCCCGCGCGGCGCACGCCTGTCGAATCGGTGCAGGAGGTTCAGGCCATCGAAGGGCTGGGCCTGGCCGGTGACCGCAACAGTGCCGGGCGCGGCGGTGGCAAGCGGCAGGTCACGCTGATGCAGGCGGAGCATCTGCCGGTTGTCGCGGCGCTCGCGCAGCGCGTGGCGGGTGTCGACGCGGGGCTGCTGCGCCGCAACCTCGTGGTGTCGGGCCTCAACCTGCTGGCGGCGCGCTCGCTGTTTCGCGACCAGCCGCTGGTGCTGGCGCTCGGGCCCGAGGTGCTGCTCGAGATCACCGGGCCCTGCGAGCCCTGCTCGCGCATGGAAGAGCTGCTCGGCGCCGGTGGCTACAACGCCATGCGCGGGCATGGCGGCGTGACGGCGCGGGTGCTGCGTGGCGGTGTGCTGCGCGTCGGCGACGCGGTCGCCTGCCGCACCGCCTGAACACCACCTACATCAGGTTGCGCAGCGAGGCCTCGATGGCCGCCGCCGTGGCCAGCGGCTTTTCCATCGGGAACAGGTGACTGCCGTCGAGCATGGTGATGCGGCCCTTGGTGACCTGCTCGGTCATCGCCATGCCCACCTGCTTCATCTCGACCGACTGGCGTCCGCCGATGAAGGCCACCTTGCACTTCAGCGGATGGCGGCGCAGCAGCCCGCCCAGCGTGTGGGGCAGGGTGTTGTAGATGGCGGTTTCCACGTCGCGGTCGAAGCTCAGCGAGCGCGTGTCTTCGCTGTCGAAGGTGCCGTGGTCGATGTAGTCGTGCAGCACCTGCTCGTCCCACTTCGCGAACGCCTTCTTGCTGCGGAAGTGCTCGAACACCGCCTCGCGGTGCTCCCAGCTGTTCTTGCGCTTGCGGCTCACGGCGCCGGGCGAAATGCTCTTCATGAGCGGCGTGCGCTTGACCACGTTGAGCGTGTTCGCGCGCCAGCCGCCGAGGATCGGCGAGTCGATCAGCAGCACGCCGCGCGCCAGCTCGGGGTGGCGCGCCGCGCACATCAGGCTCAGGAAACCGCCCAGCGAATGGCCGATGAGGAACACCGGGCCGCCCGCGCGGTCGGCGCGCAGCTTGGCGAAGTCGGCCAGCTGCTGCACCAGGTGCGGCCAGTTGTCGGTGACGGGGTACTTCGGGTCGTGCCCGAATTTCTCGATGCCGTCGACCTCGAAGCCCCGGCTGCGAAGGCTGTCGAGAACGACGCGGTAGGTGCTCGCCGGAAAGCTGTTGCCGTGCGAAAAAATGACAGGAGGCACGGACAGATTCAGATGAGCTTTTCGTCGGGCGTGGAGATCTTGCGCAGCGGGCTGTGGCGCGTGGCCGGCATCCGCAGCGGGTGTTCGGTGGCGCTGTCGTCCCACACCGGGTCTTCGATGCTGTCGAATACCTCGCGCAGCTTCTGGCCCCAGCTGTTGTGCATCATGCGGTAGTAGGGGTTGTCGGCGTCGATGCAGATCACGCGGTCGGTCTCGAGCTTGTTGGCCTCATACACCACCAGGTCCAGCGGCAGGCCGACCGACAGGTTCGACTTCATGGTCGAGTCCATCGACACCAGCGCGCACTTGGCGGCTTCGTCCAGCGGCGTCTCGGGCGTGAGCACGCGGTCGAGCACGGGCTTGCCGTACTTCGACTCGCCGACCTGGAAGTAGGGCGTCTCGGTGGTGGCTTCGATGAAGTTGCCCGCGGCGTAGACCAGGAACAGGCGCATGCCTTCGCCCTTGACCTGCCCGCCGAAGATGAACGACACGTTGAAGTCCAGGCCCGCATGCTTGAGCGCCTCGGCGTCGCGGTCGTACACATGGCGCACGGCCGAGCCCAGCACGCGCGCGGCGTCGAACATGCTCTTGGCGTTCCAGATGGTGATGGGTTCGCCCTGCGTGCCGTCTTCGCGCGTTTCGCGCAGCTCTTCGATCTGCAAAATTTCGCGCACCGACTGCGAGATGCTCAGGTTGCCCGACGACAGCAGCACCATGACGCGGTCGCCCGGCTGCTCGTAGACGATCATCTTGCGGAAGGTGCTGATGTGGTCGACCCCCGCGTTCGTGCGCGAGTCGGAGAGAAACACCAGGCCGGCGTTGAGTTTGATGCCTACGCAATAAGTCATGGGTTCGCCTTGCAGGAACTGGGCCCGCTCATGCGGTACTGCGTTCACGTGCGTTCAGTTTCTGGAGGGCATAGAGCGCGTCGAGGGCTTCGCGCGGGCTCATGGTGTCCGGGTCGAGGGCAGCCAGCGCGGATTCTACGGCGCTGGCCATGGGGGTTTCGGTGGCCGGCGGCGGCGCGAACAGGTCGACCTGGGCACGCGTTTGCGCATGCTGAGATTCGAGCGCGTCGAGCGCCTGCCGCGCGTGGTTGACCACCGCCGCGGGCATGCCCGCCAGGCGCGCCACCTGGATGCCGTAGCTCTTGCTGGCCGGGCCGGGCTGCATCTCGTGCAGGAACACGATGTCGCGGCCCGACTCGGTCGCGCTCACGTGCATGTTCACGGCGCCGTGGTGCGTGGCCGGGAACTCGGTGAGCTCGAAGTAGTGCGTGGCGAACAGCGTGAAGGCCTTGCTGCGGTCATGCAGCTGCGCCGCGATGCCGGCCGCCAGCGCCAGGCCGTCGAAGGTGCTGGTGCCGCGGCCGATCTCGTCCATCAGCACCAGCGACTGCGCCGTGGCGCTGTGCAGAATCTGCGCGGCCTCGGTCATCTCGAGCATGAAGGTCGACTGCGCGTTGGCCAGGTCGTCGGCCGCGCCGATGCGCGTGTGGATCGCGTCGATCGGCCCGAGCCGGCAGGCCGTGGCCGGCACGTGCGAGCCGATGGAGGCCAGCAGCACCACGATCGCCACCTGCCGCATGTAGGTCGACTTACCGCCCATGTTCGGGCCGGTGATGATCTGCATGCGCTGCTGCGGCCCCATCTGCGTGTCGTTGGCGATGAAGCCGCCCGACGACTTCTCGGCCAGCCGCGCCTCCACCACCGGGTGGCGGCCCTGCTGGATCTCGATGCACGGGTGCGACACGAAGGTCGGCGCGCGCCAGTTCAGCGTGTGCGAGCGCTCGGCCAGCGCGCACAGCGCGTCGAGCGCGGCAATGCCGCCGGCCAGCTGCGTGAGCGCGGGCACCGAGGGCTGCAGCGCGTCGAGCAACTGCTCGTACAGCCACTTCTCGCGCGCCAGCGCGCGGTCTTGCGCGCTCAGCGCCTTGTCTTCGAAGGCCTTGAGCTCGGGCGTGATGAAGCGCTCGGCGTTCTTCAGCGTCTGGCGACGGCGGTAGTTGTCGGGCACCTTCGAGAGCGCGCTTTGCGTCACCTCGATGTAGAAGCCGTGCACGCGGTTGAACTGCACGCGCAGGTTGCTGATGCCGGTGCGCTCGCGCTCGCTGATCTCGAGCTTGAGCAGGAAGTCGTCGCAGTTCTCGCTGATCTCGCGCAGCTCGTCGAGCTCGGCGTCGTGGCCCGTGGCGATCACGCCGCCGTCGCGCACCAGCGCCGACGGATCGGGCTTGATCGCGCGCACCAACAGGTCCGCGCAGCCGGGCGGCGGTGCCAGGCGTTCGGTGATCTGCGCCAGCAACGCGGCGGCGCCCGGCAGCAGCGGTGCCAGCTGCTCGGCCTTCGACAGCGCGAGCTGCAGCGCCACCAGTTCGCGCGGGCGCACCTGGCGCAGCGCGATGCGCGCCGCGATGCGTTCCACGTCGCTCGTGTTCTTCAGCTGCTCGCGCAGCGTGCGCCAGGGCGCGGCGGTGGCGCCGGGCCCGGGGGACTGCAGCGCGCCGATGGCGTCGAGCCGGCCCTGGGCTTCGCTGCGGTCGCGGCGCGGCGAGAGCAGCCAGCGCTTGAGCAGGCGGCTGCCCATGCCCGTCATGCAGGTGTCGAGCAGCGAGAACATCGTGGGCGCGTCTTCGCCGCGCAGCGTCTGCACCAGCTCCAGGTTGCGGCGCGTGGTGGGCGGCAGCTCGATCAGGTCGCCGTCGCGTTCCACCGACAGCCGCTGCACGTGCGACAGCGCGCGGCCCTGCGTGTGCTCGGCATAGCCCAGCAGCGCGGCGGCGGCGGCGTGCGCGTTGCCCAGCGATTCGGCGTTCCAGGCCGCGAGGCTGTGGCTGCCCATCTGCTCGCTGAGCTTGCGCTCGCCCAGACCGGGGTCGAACTGCCAGGCCGGACGCAGCGACAGCGTGAACGGCACGGCCGCGCGCGCGGCCTTCAGGCGCTGCTCGAAGGCGGGCGTGACCTCGGCGCTGTACAGCAGCTCGCTCGGTGCGATGCGCGCGATCCAGGCTTCGAGCGCATCGGCCGGGCACTCGGCCAGCCGCAGCTCGGCGCCCGTCACGCTGAGCCAGGCGAGGCCGCAGAAATTGCGCGTGCCCGCATGCACGGCGAGCAGCAGCGAATCGCTCTTGTCGTTGAGCAGTTCCGAGTCGGTCAGCGTGCCGGGCGTGACCACCCGCACCACCTTGCGCTCGACCGGCCCCTTGCTGGCACCGACCTCGCCCACCTGCTCGCAGATGGCCACGGATTCGCCCAGCTTGATGAGCCGCGCGAGGTAGGTGTCGACCGAGTGGAAGGGTACGCCGCACATCAGCACCGGCTGCCCGGCCGACTGGCCGCGCTGGGTGAGCGTGATGTCGAGCAGGCGCGAGGCCTTTTCGGCGTCGGCCCAGAACAGTTCGTAGAAGTCGCCCATCCGGTAGAACAGCAGGGTGTCCGGATGGTCGGCTTTGAGGCCCAGGTACTGCGCCATCATGGGCGTGTGCCCGGAGAAGTCGCTGGAGGAGGGGGCGGGGTGGGCAGTCGTCGTTTTCACTCGGGCGATTATCGGGGACGGGCGGACGGGGATCAGCCGACGGTCAACGTGACCGGCTTGCCGATGCGGCTGAGCATTTCGACCCGCGCTTTGATGATCTGTTTGTGCGATGCGACCTGCAGGCGCCGGGCCTTGGCCGGCGCAAAACCCAGTTCCAGAAAGAGGTTGGTGCTCGGCGGGGTGACGTGGCGGATGGCGGTGTCGGTCTTCATGGCCTGTTCTTCCTGAGAGGGGTCGCCGGGCGGTCGTGTGCTTCTGGCTCGGGTCGGCATTGTCGAGAAGCGCCGGGGGTTGTCGCGTCGCGTGGCACCATGCCGGGCCCGATGACCGTGAACTTTGTGGGGATCCAGCGCAGATCCACCATGTGGCCTGTTCCATGCGCGGCGCCCCGCCGCACGCGCTTCTTGGCCGTTCTTGAATCCAGACGCTTCCCCCGTGCGTAGTCATGCGCATGCGCATGACTACGCGGGCGCACGCGACCTTCATCGATGGAGACCCCAGTGAGCTACGAGGACATCCGGAAACGATTTCATGTGCCTGCCCGCAAGGGCGCCAGGGTGCTGGTGCACGGGCAGCCCGGCACCGTGACCACCGTGCGGGGGCTCACGCTGCGCGTGCGGCTGGACGGCATGAGCTGGTCGCGGCCGTACCTGCCGGACGAGCTGCAATGGCTGCCGGCCCCGGCGCCCGAGCCGCAGGGGCAGGGCGGCCCCGAGCACTGACGCGGCCGGGCGGCCTGCACCGCCGCTCCTAAAATCCCCCGGCGCAAACCCCGCGTGAAGAACAAAGGCGCCCATGGCCCCGTCGGATGAAATCAAAGGCCCTGCAGCGGACGCGCTCCCGGACACCGCCACCCTGCCCGCTGACCTCGCGGCGCTGTATCTGTGCATGTCGCCGGCCCAGTTGGCGGACCTGCGCAAGTCGAAACGGCCTGAAGGGCGACCGGGCGCGGGCAACAGCGGCCCGACCGTGATCCGGCCCGTCGAGGGCACGGGCGGCGCCAAGGACCCGGCGCTCTACCAGCTCGGCACGCTGCGCGAATTTGCCAAGGCGAACGCCGCGCCTTCGGCTTTCGACACCGCGCTGAACACCGGCCTGCCGGGCTGGTTCGGCGCCAAGCTGCCTTTCTTCGCCGAGCGCGAACCGCGCATCAAGCGCGGCAAGCGCGTGCTCATCGGCGGCGCCTGGGACCGGGCCGATCCGCTGCGCGAGCAGCGCTTCGTCGCGCTGGCCAAGGGCCGCATCCGCTTCACGTCGCTGACGTGTGCCGAAGCCGCGGCGAGCCTGTGGGCCGACGTGGCCAGCCACCGCGCGTTCGCCGACCAGGGGCTGGCCCTGCTCGCGCGCGAGACGCAGGCCATCGAGGCCTCGCTGGCCGACACGGCCCGCCTGGCCGCGACCGCACCCTCCGATGCGGCGGCCTGAGTTCATTCCAAGTTCGAAGAGGGAAACGTCCCGATGCTGATCAACTGCGTGGCCTATGAAAACGGCGCCAAGCTCGCCGACATTCCCGTCGAGGACATCAGCGACTACATCTCCCGCGCCGGCTGCTTCGTCTGGGTGGCGCTGAGCGACGCCACGCCCGAAGAGCTGGCCCAGATGCAGGACGAGTTCGACCTGCACCCGCTGGCCGTCGAAGACGCCCAGCACGGCCACCAGCGGCCCAAGGTGGAGGAGTACGGCGACTCGCTGTTCGTCGTGATGCACCTGGTCGAGCCCTCGACCGACACCGAGGGCGAGAGCGGGCACAGCGTGAACGTGGGCGAGGTCAACGTGTTCGTCGGCCGCAACTACGTGCTGTCGGTGCGCAACCGCAGCCAGCAGGGCTTCCTGGGCGTGCGCGAGCGCTGCGAGCGCGAGCCCGACCTGCTGCGCAACGGCGCGGGCTTCGTGCTCTATGCGCTGATGGACGCGGTGGTCGACCGCTACTTTCCGGTGATCGACGCGCTCGAAGTGGAACTCGAATCCATCGAGCAGCAGATCTTTGCGCAGGGCGGCGCGGCGCGCGACAAGATCAAGCAGCTGTACGACCTGAAGCGCCGCAGCCTCATCCTCAAGCGCGCGGTGGCGCCGCTGGTGGAGGCGGCGGGCAAGCTGCACGGCGGGCGCGTGCCGCAAATCTGCGTGGGCACGCAGGAGTATTTCCGCGATGTGGGCGACCACCTGGTGCGCATCAACGGCTCGATCGATGCGGTGCGCGACACCATCGCCACGGCGGTGCAGGTGAACCTCTCGATGGTCACCATCGAAGAGAGCGAAGTGACCAAGCGGCTCGCCGCCTGGGCCAGCATCTTCGCGGTGTGCACCGCCTTCGCGGGCATCTGGGGCATGAACTTCGAGCACATGCCGGAGCTGAAATTCCGCTATGGGTATGCGATGGCGCTGGGGCTGATCGTCAGCACCTGCGGGTACCTGTACTACCGGTTCAGGCGTGTCGGCTGGCTTTGACGCGAGGCTTGCCAAGCTGAAGCGACTTGTCATCGGCTGACGTTGCGTTGAAGCATCCTGGATGCCAGATCGCTTCCTGGCTCCGAGGTGCCGAGATAGGATCAGCCGATGTTCAACAGGGGGGAAGACATGCGCAGAAAAAGAGCACTCGCGTACGTGCTGACGGCAGTTTTGTTGGCAGGCTGTGCCAATGCGAGGGGGCCGACTTTCCGACCCGCGGAGAACATCAAGCCGGAAGACGGCGTTGTCTACGTTTACCGTGAAGAGGCGTTCGCTTCGGGCGCTCGATCTGCATATTTCTATGTGGATGGTGTCAATGTCTTCAATCTGGATACCGGGGGCTATTCCTGGGCTGCGCTGCCGCCAGGCAGCCACAAGCTGCGCCTGGAGTGGGCGTGGGACATGCTGAAGAAGCCTGTCGAAATGGACATTTCGATCCGCGCCGGCGAAGCCAAGTATGTGGCGCTCAAGACGAACACATGCATGGTTCCAGGCAACGTCACGTGTCTCGATGTTGGGCTGCGCGAAACATCTGCGGCCATTGCTTCTCAGGAAATTCGAAGCATGGCCTTTCAAGAAAACTTCGGGTTGGAGCGTTTGAAGGCGCGCAAGCCCTGATCAAGGCTGGTGCGGGCCAGCCTTTCGCTCTTGACTGGGCACATCGAATCTAGGCACTGGAGGCGGAAATCGTCCGATGTGCTTGGTTCTACGACGAGCCCCAGGCGCCGTCGTTAGACGCCTGCGCCGCGTTTCACTCGTCGTGCGTGTCGTGCGTCGCCACGGCACCGCGACGCCAGTAACCCGAGGCCCGAACCCACTTCGGGTTCGCGCCGCGCTCGCCCACGAGGTGCGCACGCAGCGCCTTCGCGATCGCCGATTCGCAGCCCACCCACGCATGGAAGTCGCCGGCCGGCAGCGTCATCGCTTTCAGCGTGTCGACCAGCACCGGGCTCAGGCCCGGCGCGGCGCCCTGGCGGTGCGCCCAGCGCAGCGTGAGCTCGGCCTGCGTTTCGAAAGGAATCTCGTCGGCTGCGCTGTCGACTTCCGCCAGCACCACCACGCGCGCACCGGCCGGCAGTTCGGCCAGGCGGCGCGAGATGGCGGGCAGGGCGGTGTCGTCGCCGATCAGCAGGTGCCAGTCGAATTCGGTCGGCACGATGAACGAGCCGCGCGGGCCGCCCACGCCGACGATGTCGCCGGGCTTGGCCTGCTCGGCCCACTGCGTGGCGGGGCCGGCGTCGTGCAGCGCGAAGTCGATCTCCAGCGTGTTGGCTTGTGCGTCGTGGCGGCGCGGCGTGTAGTCGCGCATGGCGGGGCGCCCGCCTTCGGGCCACACCGGGCCGTCGGGGCCGGCGGTCGGCAGCGTGAGCTGGCCGGTGGCGGCATCGGGAAAGAACAGCTTCGCGTGGTCGTCGAAGCCGGGGCTCGTGAAGCCTTCGAGCGCGTCGCCGGTCAGCGTGATGCGGATCAGGTGCGGCGTCACGCGCTGCACGGTCTTCACCGTGAGTTGGCGAAAACGCAGTTCGTGGCGCACGCGGCGGGGCGTGCGGTCGGGCGTGTTGGAAGAAGAAGCAGTGGTGGTGAAGTCGGTCATTTGCAGAGATGGGTTCAGATGCGTTCGAGCTGTTGTGCGGCGCTGTCGAGCACCGCGGCGAATTCGTGGGCTTGTTGTTCGGTGAGGGGGGCGCCGCCGAGGCGCAGGCGCATCGCGAGCTTGAGGTTCTCGATGGCGCGGGTGACTTGCGGGGGCCGTCCGGCGCGCGGGCCGGCGCCGTCCACGCCGCCCGCCATGCGGGCCATCATGGCGTCGGCCGTCTCGCGGTTGGCGGCCAGGAACTCCTGGCCGCTCGGCGTGATGCTGTAGCGCTTGCGACCGCCGACGTCGGCGGTTTCCACGCTCAAATAACCCAGCTCTTCCAGCAGCGTGAGCGTGGGGTAGACCACGCCGGGGCTCGGCGCGTAGGTGCCGCCCAGGCGGTCTTCGATGGCCTTGATGAGCTCGTAGCCGTGCGAGGGCTTGTCGGCAATGAGCTGCAACAGCACGAAGCGCAGACCGCCGTGGCCGAACACCCGGCCCGCGCCGCCGCCGCGTCCGCCGCGCATCCCGCGGCCGCCGCCGGCCAGGCCGTCTTCGTGTTCGCCGCGCGGGGCGTGGCGGTGGTGATGGTGGTGCGGAGCGTGGTGAAGGTGGCGCATGGGGGTGGCTTTCTTGAGTGGGTCGAGACTATTCTAGATATATCGAAATAGAAAGCGAAAGCCCACCCATCGGGCGACCCTGCCGGTCGCATGGGTTCTGGCTGGGGGGCTCCTTCGGGCGAGAGCGGGCTACAGCGGACGCAAAGGCGCCGCGCGCGCAATCAACCGGATCTGCTCGAAATCCAGCCGGTCCAGCGCCTGGCGAAGCGTCAGCACCATCGGCTGGCTGTGCGCCTCCGTGGCCAGCCGGTTCACCCACTCGTGCAGGTCGCTCCAGCGGCCGTCGCGGGCAAGCACTTCGAGTTCGTCCTTCTGCGCCGGCGACAGCGGCGTCAACACCGGCAGCAGCCGGCCGCGCGCCCGGGGCCTGGCGCGCGGGCGCGGCGCGGCGATGGGTTCCGATGGCGGCGGTGCAGGCGCGTCCGACGAAGGCGCCGGCTCGGTCGACAGCGAGAACACCACCCGCGTCCCCGAGCCCATGCCGCTGTGAATGGCGAGCCGCCCGCCCATCCGCTGCACGATGCGCTGCGCAATCACCAGCCCGAGGCCGCCGCCCGCCATGCTGGGCGCGTTGTCGGCCAGCAGGCGCGTCATGCGCTCGAGCGTGTCGGCGTCGATGCCCGTGCCGCTGTCGGTCACCTCGAAATGCAGCTGCCACGCGCCGTCGCTCGGTTGCGCCTGCAGGCGCAGCCCGATGGCGCCGTTGCGCGTGAACCTGGCCGCGTTCGACAGCAGGTTCAGCACCACCTGCTGCAGCCGCTTGCCGTCCAGGCGGACCAGGGCCGGCAGCTCGCCGTCGATCGTCAGTTCGAAGCTGTTGTGCTGGCGCTGCGCGAGCGCGTGCGCGTACTGCGCGACGTTGTCGACCAGCGTGCGCAGTTGCACCGGCTGCGCCTCGACGGCCAGCGGCGCCAGCTCGCCCTTGGCGTAGTCGACCAGGTCATCGATCAGCTCCAGCTGGTAGGCCGCGCTGCGCTCGATGGTGGCGAGCCGCGCGGGCGCGGGCGTGTCGCTGCCGTCCTGCATCAGCTTCAGGTTGCCCAGGATGGTGGCCACCGGCGCGCGCAGGTCGTGGCTGATGTAGGCCAGCAGTTCCTTCTGTTCGCGCGTGCGCTGCTCGGCCTGGCCCAGCGCCTCGCTCAGGGCGCGGGTCTTGCGCACCACTTCTTCTTCGAGCCGCTGCTGCTCCTGGGCCTGCCACTGCAGCAGCGTCTGCTGCGCCGCATTGCGCTGGCGCGTCTCCTGGAACGACCACGCCGTGATCGCGAACGCGCCCACCAGCATGCCCGGGAAGGCCAGCGCATAGTGGTCGAAGTCGGACATCGAGCGCTCCGCGAATATCAGCGCCGACATGCGCATCAGCGCGCCCACGCAGATCACGAGCATCACCATCAGCGACAGCCGCCCGCCCGGCCCGGCGCGCCGCTGGTAGATGAAGGTGCAGACCGTCAGCGCGAGCACGATCAGCGGC
Organism: Variovorax sp. GW823-FHT04B03; assembly: GCF_058796495.1. NCBI lineage: Bacteria > Pseudomonadati > Pseudomonadota > Betaproteobacteria > Burkholderiales > Comamonadaceae > Variovorax > Variovorax sp. GW823-FHT04B03. The sequence continues at coordinate 228,969 of NZ_JBXAIT010000004.1, read as the reverse complement.
GCGTTCACGATGCCGATGGCCGCGAAGGTCGCGTAGGGACCGAGCAGGGTGCCCAGCAGCACGACGATCTCGACACCGGCCAGCGCGAACAGCAGCGGGCGCCCCGGCACGCGCACCGGGCTCTGGCGGCCGCGCTCGTGAAAGTACAGCAGCAGGCACAGCGCCGTGGCCGCCACCATCACGCTGTGGCCGCGGTAGCTCCAGACGGTGCTGTCGGGCCACAGCGCGATGCGCGCATAGCCCCGGTAGGTGGCCTCGTACAGCGCCAGCAATGCAAAGCTCCCCGCCTGGAACGCGAGCATCGGCGCGCGCGAAATCCACCACAGCGCCGCCGAGTACACCGCGAAGGCCAGCAGCCCGCCGATCAGCAGGCCGCTGAGCAGCGCATGGTTGCGTTCGATGTGGTGCCACGCCTCGTCGGTGTGCAGCTCCAGCACCAGCTTGATCTGGCCCGTGCTCATCACGCGCACCAGCACCTGCACCGACTCGCCCGGCTGCAGGTCGATCTGCAACTGCGGAATGCGGTCGTGGCGGTGCGTGCTGTCCATCGGGTCGGACACGCCGGCCTGCGCGTGCGTCCATGCGGGTTGGCCATTGCGCGTGCGCAGCAGATGAAAGTCGACATGCCGCAGCCACGTCACGTTGAGCCCGAACCGCGCCGTGCGCACTTCCTGCGCATCGTTGACCAGCGACAGGCGCAGCCAGACCGCCGAGGTCGAGAACCCGCGCATCAGCTGGTCGGGCGTGGCGGGCACGAACCCGTTCGCACCGCCGCTGGGCAAGGCGAGCACCTCGCGCGCCGACAGGCGGGCCGTGGGGTCTTCCAGCACTTCGATGGTCTGTTCGACGGCAACGTTGCCCCGGGTCAGCGCGCTGAACCTGACGGCTTCCGCCGCGCTGGCCGCGAAGCCCCACAACCACAAGGCCAGGCCGAGCAGCAGACCGCTTGCCCACCAGGGGCGTGTGCGCACCGGATGCATCGCGCGTCAGGTGCCGGAACGTTCGACACCGGCCTGGCGGCAGGCCGAGGGCGTGCAGTCGAAGTACTCGCGAAACGCCGTCGCGAAATTCGCGGCGCTCGAGAACCCCACCGCCGCGGCGATCTCCTCGATGCGCATGGCCGATTCGAGCAGCAGGCGCTGCGCCTCGTGCAGCCGCGCTTCGCGCACGAACTCGAACACCGTGCGGTTCGTCAGTTCCTTGAACACGCGCGACAGGCGCTTCTCGTGCGTGCCCACGCGCGCCGCCAGCTCGCGCAGCGGCAGCACGCGGCTCAGGTCGGCCAGTATCAGCCGCTCGGCCGCCTGCATGAGCGCGCGGTCCATGCCCGAGCCCGGCGCGCCACCGTCGTTCGCGGCGGGGCTGTCGGGCGGGGGCGCCGGCTGCGGGGCAGGGGCGGTGCGCGCCCTGCGGGATTCCGCCAGCGCCAGGTGAATCTCGACACGGGCCATCACCTCGGCCGGGTCGAAGGGCTTCACGATGTAGTCGACCGCACCGGCGCGCAGGCCCGTCAGGCGCTCTTCCAGGCTGGCCGACGAGGTCACGAAGATCACCGGAATGTCCGCCGTGGCCGGGTCGGCCTTCAGCAGGCGGCAGGCGGCAAACCCGTCGGTGCCGCCCAGGCGCACGTCCAGCAGCACCAGGTCCATCTGCAGCGTCGTCGCCCGCCGGTAGCCCTCCATCGCGTCGAAGGCGAGCGTGATGCGGTAGCCGGTGCCCCGCAGCGTTTCCAGCAAGAGCTTGAGTTCGTCAACGTTGTCGTCGACAACCAGCAGATGAGCTCTCCGGGGCTCCGGAGGTGACCAATAGGACATGGAAAGAGGGGGCGCCGGCACCGCGTTGGAACGCCCTGTGGCCGAAACAATGTAACCAAGAAATTAATTTGGTAATCATTGTCACAAGAAATGCAAATTCATCCAATGACCGGTCTTCATTCCTGATCGATCCGCCCGCCATTGCCGCCCGAGGCCTTAAAAAAGGTGCCGCGGCGAGGGGGTCTGTCAGAGGGAAAACGGGGGGCTGGACAGGGCCTGCCCGGTATTGCAGGAAATAGCCGGGCCGATTCCGTCCATCAAAAGAATTGGACGCTCCGGCAAAAGCCCGTAAGCCAAAAGACCGCCAGCGCTCGCTTTCCCAACTTGCGAATTGCTGATTTTCTTTCGCCAATCGTGTGAAGTATTCGACATTCACACACGTTTGTGAACAGTTGTACGCCACGGCAAACGCCACGGCCTCTCCGGCAAAAGTCCGGACACCCCCCCGAACCAAGAATCCCGCCCCATGCAAGCGCAAGCCTGCGTGACCCGCACACCGGGTCGCGCCGGCGAGTCCTCGAGAGCCACCCGCGGCCTTCGAGATTTCCCAACGTGCGACCCGGGCTGTTCGCTGAAAGCGAAGGCTCGCCCGAGGTCCGGAGTCAAGGAGAAAGACCAATCATGGAAGCTGTTTACAAGTCTGGTGGCGCGTCATCCCGCAAAGCGACGGCGGAAGCCCCTCTGGTTCTGGATCGCCCGTCGATCGTCACGCTGAAGATCGCGCCCGAGAGCGTGCTCAAGTTCGAGCGCCGCGGCGACGACCTCGTGCTCGTGCTGCGCGACGGCCAGGAAGTCGCCGTGCGCGGCTTCTTCGCCGAGTACCCCGACGCCGGCCGCAACGACCTCGTGCTCGAAGACGGCGCCGGCGTGCAGTGGTGGGGCCAGTACACCGCGCCCTGGAAAGACTTCCACTTCACCGAGATCGAATGGAACGACGCCGGCGGCGCCTTGCTGCCCGACGGCGTGCCGGGCTGGCTGCTGGGCGCGCTCGGCGTGCTGGGCGTCGGTGCCGCCGCGAGCGGTGGCGGCGGCGGTGGTGGTGGCGGCCCGGCCTTCATCCCGCCGTTGCTTCCCGCGCAGAACCGCGGCCCCGAAGGCAAGGCCGACCCTGTCGTCACCGATCAGGACAAGCCCGTGACCGGACAAGTGCACGCGACCGACCCGGACCGTGACACGCTGACCTACACCGTCGCCAAGGGCCCCGAGCACGGCACCGTCACCGTCGATCCGTCCACCGGCCAGTTCGTCTACACGCCCAAGCCCGGCTACGAAGGCCCCGACAGCTTCGAGGTGACCGTCAGCGACGGCAAGGGCGGCACCACCACCGTCACGGTGCCCGTGACCGTCTCGCCCGTGAACGACGCGCCCACCGCGCCCGACTACACCGAGACCACGACCGAAGACACGCCCGTGAGCGGCCGCGTGACCGGCAGCGACATCGACAGCGGCGACACGCTGACCTACACGAAGGGCAGCGACCCGGCGCACGGCACGGTCACGGTCAACCCGGACGGCACGTACACGTACACGCCGAACCCGGACTTCCATGGGACGGACAGCTTCACTGTCACGGTGAGCGATGGCCATGGCGGGACGACGACGAGCACGGTGACGGTGACGGTCGATCCGGTGAACGATGCGCCGACGGCGCCCAACTACACCGAGACCACGAACGAAGACACGCCGGTCAGCGGCAAGGTGGTTGGCAGTGACGTGGACGGCGACACGCTCACGTACGTGAAGGGCAGCGACCCTGCACATGGCACCGTCACGGTCAACGCGGACGGCACCTACACCTACACCCCGGGTGCCAACTTCCACGGTACGGACAGCTTCACCGTGACGGTGAGCGATGGCCACGGCGGCACGACGACGAGCACCATCACGGTCACCGTCGATCCGGTGAACGATGTACCCACGGTGCCCGACTACGCCAAGACCACGAACGAAGACACGCCCGTCAGCGGCAAAGTCGTTGGCAGCGACGTCGATGGCGACACGCTCACGTACGTGAAGGGAAGCGACCCGGCACATGGCACCGTCACGGTCAACGCCGACGGCACCTACACCTACACCCCCGGTGCGAACTTCCACGGCACGGACAGCTTCACCGTGACGGTGAGCGACGGCCACGGTGGCACGACCACCAGTACGGTGAATGTGACCGTCAACCCGGTCAACGACGCACCGACGGCGCCCAACTACACCGAGACCACGAATGAAGACACGCCGGTCAGCGGCAAGGTCGTCGGCAGTGACGTGGATGGCGACACGCTCACGTACGCGAAGGGCAGCGACCCGGCGCACGGCACCGTCACGGTCAATGCCGATGGCACCTATACCTACACCCCGGGTGCCAACTTCCACGGCACGGACAGCTTCACCGTGACGGTGAGCGACGGCCACGGCGGCACGACGACGAGCACCATCACGATCACCGTCGATCCGGTGAACGATGCACCGACGGCGCCCAACTACAACCAGACCACGAACGAAGACACGCCGGTCAGCGGCCAGGTCGTTGGCAGCGACGTCGATGGCGACACGCTGACGTACACCAAAGGCAGTGATCCAGCGCACGGCACGGTCACGGTCAATCCCGATGGCACGTACACCTACGTCCCTGGCGCCAACTTCAACGGCACCGACAGCTTCACGGTCACCGTCAGTGACGGCCACGGCGGCACCACCACCAGCACCGTCAATGTGACCATCAACCCGGTCAACGACGCACCGACTGCGCCCAACTACACCGAGACCACGAACGAAGACACACCGGTCAACGGCAAGGTGACGGGCGCTGACGTGGACGGCGATGCGCTGACCTACACGAAGGGCAGCAATCCCTCGAATGGCTCGGTGGTCGTCAACCCCGACGGCACCTACACGTACACGCCGAACCCGAACTTCAACGGTACCGACACGTTCACCGTCACGGTCAGTGACGGCCACGGCGGCACGACGACGAGCACCATCACGGTCACCGTCGATCCGGTCAACGATGCCCCCACGGCGCCCAACTACAACCAGACCACGAACGAGGACACGCCCGTCAACGGCAAGGTCACCGGCAGCGATGTTGACGGTGACACGTTGACCTACACCAAGGGCAGCAATCCTTCGAACGGCTCTGTCACGGTCAATCCGGATGGCACATACACCTACACGCCGAACCCGGACTTCCATGGGACGGACAGCTTCACGGTAACGGTGAGCGATGGTCACGGCGGTACGACGACGAGCACGGTGACCGTGACGGTCGACCCGGTGAACGATGCACCGACGGTGCCTGACTACACCAAGACCACAGATGAAGACACGCCCGTGAGCGGCCAGGTCGTTGGCAGCGACGTCGATGGCGACACGCTGACCTACGTGAAGGGCAGCGATCCAGCGCACGGCACGGTCACGGTCAACACCGATGGCACGTACACCTACGTCCCTGGTGCCAACTTCCACGGCACCGACAGCTTCACCGTCACGGTGAGCGATGGCCATGGCGGCACGACGACTAGCACCATCACGGTCACGATCGATCCGGTCAACGATGCGCCGACAGTCCCCAACTACACCGAGACCACGAACGAAGACACGCCCGTCAACGGTCAGGTCGTCGGCAGCGACGTTGACGGCGACACGCTGACCTACACCAAGGGCAGCGATCCGGCGCATGGCACGGTCACCGTCAATGCCGATGGCACGTACACCTACGTCCCTGGTGCCAACTTCCACGGCACGGACAGCTTCACCGTCACGGTGAGCGACGGCCACGGCGGCACGACGACCAGCACCATCACCGTCACGGTCGATCCGGTGAACGATGCACCGACAGTCCCCAACTACACCGAGACCACGAACGAAGACACGCCGGTCAGCGGTCAGGTCGTCGGCAGCGACGTCGATGGCGACACGTTGACCTACACCAAGGGCAGCGATCCAGCGCACGGCACTGTCACGGTCAACGCCGATGGCACGTACACCTACGTGCCCGGCGCCAACTTCAACGGCACCGACAGCTTCACCGTCACGGTGAGCGATGGTCACGGCGGCACCACCACCAGCACGGTGAACGTGACCGTCAACCCGGTCAACGACGCGCCGACGGCGCCCAACTACACCGAGACCACGAACGAAGACACGCCGGTCAGCGGCCAGGTCGTCGGCAGCGACGTCGACGGCGACACGTTGACCTATACGAAGGGCAGCGATCCAGCGCACGGCACCGTCACGGTCAATCCCGACGGCACGTACACCTACGTCCCTGGCGCCAACTTCAACGGTACCGACACGTTCACCGTCACCGTGAGCGACGGCCACGGCGGCACGACGACCAGCACCATCACGGTCACCGTCGATCCGGTGAACGACGCGCCGACGGTGCCCAACTACGCGCAGACCACGGACGAAGACACGCCCGTCAGCGGCCAGGTCGTCGGCAGCGACATCGACGGCGACACGCTCACCTACACGAAGGGCAGCGATCCAGCCCACGGCACGGTGACTGTCAACGCTGACGGCACGTACACCTACGTCCCCAGCGCCAACTTCAACGGCACCGACACGTTCACCGTCACCGTGAGCGATGGCCATGGCGGCACGACCACCAGCACCGTCACCGTGACGATCGACCCCGTCAACGACGCCCCGGTGTTCGTCGACGGCGGCGGCACGCCGGTGGACACGGCCACCGGCTACGTCTTCGGCTACGACGAGAACCGCCCCGCAGGCACCGTGCTCGGCACGGTCCAAGCCACCGACGTCGACAGCGCGAACGTCACCTACAGCATCCTCTCGGGCAACGATCAGGGCTACTTCGCCATCGACCCCACCACGGGCGCGATCAGCCTCACGGCGGCAGGCGCTGCGGCCTTCGTCAACGACTACGAAGCAGGTGCCAACGCGCACGCGCTGGTGATCAGCGCGACCGATGGCACGGCCACGACCACCATCCCCGTCACGCTCAACGAGCAGAACATCAACGACGCACCGACGGTGCCCGACTACGCCAAGACCACGGACGAAGACACGCCCGTCAGCGGCCAAGTGGTCGGCAGCGACGTCGACGGCGACACGCTGACGTACGCCAAGGGCAGCGATCCGTCGCACGGCACGGTCACCGTCAACGCCGACGGCACCTACACGTACACGCCCAGCGCCGACTTCAACGGCACCGACAGCTTCACCGTCACGGTCAGCGACGGCCACGGCGGCACGACGACCAGCACCGTCACCGTGACCATCAACCCCGTCAACGACGCCCCGGTGTTCGTCGACGGCGGCGGCACGCCGGTGGACTCAGCCACCGGCTACGTCTTCGGCTACGACGAGAACCGCACAGCGGGCACCGTGCTGGGTACGGTCCGCGCCACCGACATCGACAGCGCAACCGTCACCTACAGCATCCTCTCGGGCAACGACAACGGCTACTTCGCGATCGATCCGGCCACCGGCGCGATCAGCCTCACGGCGGCAGGCGCAGCGGCCTTCGTCAACGACTACGAAGCTGGCGCCAACGCGCACGCGCTGGTGGTCGGTGCGAGCGACGGCACCGTCACGACGAACATCCCCGTCACGCTCAACGAGCAGAACGTCAACGAGGCCCCAGAGGCTCCCGACGACACCAAGACCACGGACGAAGACACGCCGGTCAGCGGTCAGATCATCGGCAGCGACGTCGACGGCGACACGCTCACCTACGTGAAGGGCAGCAACCCGTCGAACGGCACGGTGACGGTGAACCCCAACGGCACCTACACCTACGTTCCCAACGCCAACTTCAACGGCACCGACAGCTTCACCGTCACGGTGAGTGACGGCCACGGCGGCACGACCACCAGCACGGTGACCGTGACCGTCAACCCGGTGAACGACCCGCCGACGGCCACGGCGACCGACGCCGGCATCGTCTCCGAAGGCAGCCTGCCCGGCGGCATTCCGGCGGTGGGCGAGCCGTCGTTGCAATCGACCGGCAAGATCTCCATCGCGGACCCCGACAGCCTGGCCGGCGACCTGTCGGTGTCGCTCAGCGGCCCGACCGGCGTCACCTCCGGCGGCCAGCCGGTGTCGTGGACCTGGGACGCGGGCACGCACACGCTCACGGGCAGCGTCACCGTCGACGGCGTCACCACCCAGGTGATGACCGTGGCCGTGGGCAATGTCACCGCCACAGGCGCGGGGCAGTTCGAGGCGGGCTACACCGTCACGCTGAAGGCGCCGATCGACCACCCGACGGGCAACGGCGAGGGCGTGTCGAACCTGCACTTCGAGGCCGTGGTGAGCGATGGCCAGCTCAGCGGCGCGCCGGTGGGCTTCAACGTGCCGGTCAAGGACGATGCGCCGGTGCTCGTGAACGGCGAGCAGTCCGTCGACGTGGCACCGATCAACACGAACCTGATGGTGATCCTGGACCTCTCCGGGAGCATGGGCGAGGAGAACCCGACGCGGCTCTCGCGTGCGAAGGAGGCCATCAAGAACCTGATCGACGGCTACGACATGTACGGCGATGTGCGGGTGCAACTCGTCACCTTCAGCACGACCGGGCAGGCACAACAGGCCTGGATGACGGCGGCCCAAGCCAAGACGCTGGTGCAGAGCCTGGAGGACGGGGGCAGCACCAACTACGACGCCGCCCTGGCTACGGCGATGACCGGCTTCGAGGCCAATGGCAAGCTGCAGGGCGCCCAAAACGTGTCCTACTTCCTCACGGACGGCGAGCCGACCCGGGGGGACGGCAACACCGGCCAGCTCGGGAACAACAGCAACGGCAGCAACGCGGCCGACTTCGGCATCCAGGCAGCGGAAGAAGCGCTCTGGAAGACCTTCCTCACCAACAACAAGATCAACTCGTTCGCACTGGGTCTCGGGTCCGACCTCTTGCCCGCGGCGCAGGGCATCATCGACCCCATCGCCTACAACGGCAACACCGGCACGAACACCAACGGCAAGATCGTCACCGACACGAGCCAGCTGAACGACATGCTGCAAGGCACGATCAGCGTGCCGCCCACGGTCAGCAACCTGCTGACCGGCGGCCTCGGCGGTTCGTCGGGCTTCGGAGCCGACGGCGGCCATGTGTCCACGCTGACCATCGACGGCACCACCTACACCTTCGACAGCAGCACGGGCCTGATGACGAAGACCGGCCCGGCCACCGGCAGCGACTACAGCTACAACCAGGCGACGCACCAGGTCACCATCGCCACCGACAAGGGCGGCAAGCTGGTGGTGGACTTCGACACGGGCGAGTTCAGCTACCAGGTGGCACCGCGCACCACCTCCTCGCACAACTACGACGAGACCCTCAGCTACCAGGTGGTCGACCGCGACGGCGATGCGAGCAACGTGGCCACGCAGACGCTGCACGTCAACTACACGCCTGCAGCGGGGGCGGCAGCGCTCTTCACCTCGGCAGACTCGCTGGGCCTGGCCGGCGTCGACGAAGTGACGGTGTCGATCGAGCAGCAACAGCAACCGCACGATGCGCCGCATTTCCCCTTCGGCGACAGCCCGGCGTGGGGCGGGCTGCAGCTGTCCGACATGCTGCAGGGCTTCGGCGCCGTCGAGTCGCTGCACGCGCTGCTGCAGGCCGCGTTCCCGCCGGCCTTCGGGGGCGCGCAGGCGTCTCCCACGGTGCTGTCGCTGGCGTCGTCGGCCGATTCGCTCGCGGCCTACGCACCGCCCGTGGCGCCTTCGCTCGACGACGAGCTCCACATGGGCCTCGCGCTTCACCACTGACCGACCGGTGTGCCGGCGCCGCTTGCGGCGTCGGCACCTGGTGGTCTGCACGTCTTCACGCATGCTTGCTTCCCGTCATCTTTCGTCTGCTGCCGCGGGCCTTTTCTTCCTGTTCGCCGGATCGGCGGCGCTTGCGCAAGCGAGCACCGTCGCCCCGCTGGGCATGGCCGAGGCCGTGCGCCTGGCCGCCACCTCGCATCCGACCGTGCGCAACGCCGTCGGCCAGGCGCTGCAGGCGGGCGAGGGCATTGCAGCCGCGCGCTCGGGCTACTACCCGCAGGTCAGCGCCGGCGTCAGTGCGCGCACGGGCAACCGCCAGCTGCAGGCCGACGGTCGCCGCCAGGTGCACCAGGCCTCGCTGTCGGTGACCCAGCTGCTGTACGACTTCGGCAAGGTGTCGAGTGCCGTGAGCGAAGCCGAAGCCTCGGCCACCGCCGCGCGCGCCAAGCTGCTCGTGGCGGTCGACGACGTGGTGCGCGACACCGCGCAGGCATGGATCGAAGTGCATCGCCAGCAGGCGCTCGGCGAAATCGCGCAGGCCCAGGTGAAGGGCGTGCAGTCGCTGGCCGGCCTGGTGGGCGAACGCCAGGCCAAGGGCGCCACCAGCCAGTCCGACGTGGCACAGGCGCAGTCGCGCCTGGAAGCCGCGCGCGCCCAGCAACTCAACACCGCGTCGCAGGCCGAGCGCTGGCGCCTCAACCTCATGCACCTGACCCAGGGCCGCACGCCGGCCGGCATCGCCGGCGAAGCGCCCGCGCCGCTCGCGAGCGCCTGCGCCGCGCAGCTGCAGACGGCCTTGCCTGCGCCGACCGTGCAGATGGCGCAGGCCGAGCGCGACATGGCGCAGGCCGCGCTGCGCGGTGCCGATGCGCAACTGCTGCCCACGCTGTCGCTCAACGCCGCTGTCAACCGGGGGCTCGAATCGGGCGCGCGGCCCGCCGGCCAGTCCGCCAACGAAAGCACGTTCACCGTCAACTTCACCGCGCCGCTGTACGAAGGCGGGCGCAGCCAGGCCCGCCAGCGCGCCGCCGCGCACGCCGTCGAGGCGGCCGAGGCCGCGCTGGGCTATGCCGAACTCAGCGTGCGCCAGCGCCTCGAAGACGCGCGCGTGCAGTCGCAAGGCCACGCGCTGCGCCTGCCCGTGCTCGCCGCGCGCGTGCACAGCACGCAGCGCACGCGCGACCTGTACCGCGAGCAGTACCTGCAGCTGGGCACGCGCTCGCTGCTCGACCTGCTCAATGCCGAGCAGGAGTTCCACGGCGCGCGCTTCGAGCAGGCCGAGAGCGCGCACGAAGTGCAGCGGCTCGCGGTCGAGTGCCTGTACCAGTCGGGCCGCCTGCGCGAGGCCTTCGGGCTGGTCGACGCGGGCGAGCTCGTCGCCGGAGGCCAGCCATGACCGCCACCACCGTGCCCGAACTGTCCGCCGCGCGCGGCCCCGAGCTGCTCGCCGGCTGGGTCGATGCCGTGCTGGCCGTGGCCGCCCACTACCACCTCGACACCTCGCGCGAGCGCATCCGCGGCGCCGCCGCGTGGAGCGACCACGAAGACATCGGCGAGCGCGTGCGCCAGATGGCCCGCCAGGCCGGGCTCACCGTGCGCCAGGTCGCGCCGCGCCTGGACACCCTGAGCCCCTGGCGCCTGCCCGTGGTGCTGCAGCTGCGCGACGGGCAGGTGGCCGTGGTCACCGCCATCTCGGCGCAGGGCCTGCGCGTGATGCTCGGTGGCGACCAGGGCGCGGAAACCGTCTGCACCGTGGACGAGCTGCAACCCGCGCTCGAAGCCATGGCCGTGCTGCGGCCCGCGCAATCGGCGCCCGACTCGCGCGTGGACGCCTACATCCGCCCGGTGGAGCCGCACTGGCTGCGCCAGATCGTGCTGGCCGACTGGCGGCCCTACGCCCACATCCTCGTCGCGTCGCTGGCCTACAACCTCATGGCGCTGGCCGGCACGCTGTTCTCGATGCAGGTGTACGACCGCGTCGTGCCCGCGCAGTCGCTGCCCACGCTGCACGTGCTGTTCGGCGGCGTGCTGCTGTCGATCGCGTTCAGCTGGGTCATGCGCGGCGCGCGCATGCGCATCACCGACGTGGTGGGCAAGCGCGCCGACCTGCGCATTTCGGACCGCGTGTTCGGCCACGCGCTGCGCGTGCGCGGCTCGGCACGCCCGCGCGCCACCGGCACCTTCATCTCGCAGCTGCGCGAGCTGGAGCCCGTGCGCGAAATGCTCACGTCGACCACCGTGGCGGCCGTGGCCGACCTGCCGTTCTTCTTCGTGTTCTGCGTGCTGTTCTGGTTCATTGCCGGCTGGCTCGTGCTCGTGCCGCTGGCCGCGTGCGTGCTGCTGATCGTGCCCAGCCTGCTGGCGCAGCCGCGCCTGCGCGCGCTGGCCCAGACGGGCATGCGCGAGTCGTCGCTGCGCAACGCCATGCTGGTCGAGGCCGTGCAGGGCATCGACGACATCAAGGGGCTGCAGGCCGAGCCGCGCTTCCAGAACCAGTGGAACCACTACAACGCCGTCAATGCCGACTCGGGCCTGCAACTGCGCGCGCTGCTCAACACCCTGAGCAACTGGACGCAGACCGTGCAGGGCGCCGCCTTCGCCTTCGTCGTGTTCTTCGGTGCGCCGTTGGTGATGGACGGCCACATGAGCACCGGCGTGCTCGTGGCCGCATCGATTTTGTCGACCCGCATGCTCGCGCCGCTGGCCGGCGTGACGCAGGTACTCAACCGCTGGCAGCAGGCCAAGGTGGCCGGCGAGGCGCTCGACCAGCTCATGAAGCTCCCGGTCGACCACCCGCCGAATGAGACCCGCGTGCACCGGCCCGCCGTGCAGGGCGACTACACGCTGCACGACGCCGTCTTCAGCCACGACGGCCAGACCACCGCGCTGCACGTGAAGGCGCTGCACATCGGCGCCGGCGAACGCATTGCCGTGCTCGGGCGCAACGGCGCGGGCAAGTCGACGCTGCTGCAGGCGCTGTCGGGCCTCATCGAACCGCGTGCGGGCAGCGTGCTGCTCGACGGCGTGTCGATGGCCCACATCGACCCCGCCGACGTGCGCCGCGACGTCGGGCTGCTCGCACAAGACGCGCGCCTGTTCCATGGCACCCTGCGCGAGAACCTGCAGATGGGCACGCCCCACGCCACCGACGCCGAACTGGTGGCGGCCCTGCAAGCCACCGGCGCCTGGGCCTTCGTGCGCCGCCTGCCCACCGGGCTGGACCATCCGCTGCTCGAAGGCGGGCGCGGCCTCTCGGGCGGACAGCGCCAGAGCCTGCTGCTCGCGCGGCTCCTGCTGCGCCGCCCCGGCGTGCTGCTGCTCGACGAGCCCACCGCCTCGCTCGACGAAGTGGCCGAGCGCGAAGTGATCGAACACCTGCGCGCGCTGCCCGCCGGCCGCACGCTGGTGCTGGCCACGCACCGCCCGGCCGTGCTCGAGGCGGTCGACCGCATCCTCGTGGTGGACGGCGGCGCCGTCGTGCTCGACGGGCCGCGCGAGCAGGTGATGGCGCGGCTGCGCCAGGGCGCGGTCGCCTCGCGCGAGGCCATGGCCTCCGCAGGCCGCAGCAAGGAGGGGCAGGCATGAACGCCGTGACATTGACCAAGGCGCAGGTGCAAGCCGCCGCACAGGCACCGGCCGTATCCGCCGCCACCGTGTGGGGCCCCGGCGGCGCCGACGACTTCGACGAAGCCCGCGCCAGCGGCTCCGCGCGCGTCGTGTGGTTCATTGCGCTCTTTCTGCTCGCCTTCTTCGTGTGGGCCTGGGTCTTCGAGATCGACGAGGTGTCCAGCGGCATGGGCAAGGTGATTCCCAGCTCGCGCGAGCAGCGCATCCAGTCGCTCGAAGGCGGCATCCTGGCCGAGCTGCGCGTGCACGAAGGCCAGATCGTCGAGAAGGGCCAGGTGCTTGCGCAGCTCGACCCCACGCGCGGCGAATCGAACGTGGAAGAAACCGCCGCGCGCTACCGCGCCGCCCTGGCCAGCAGCGTGCGCCTGCGCGCCGAGGTGCAAGGGCAGGGCAGCCTGCAGTTCCCCGCCGAGCTGAAGGCCTACGCGCAACTGGTCGATTCCGAAAGCGCGCTCTTCCGCTCGCGCCAGGGCAGCCTGCGCGACACCGTGTCCGGCCTGGGCCAGGCGCTTTCGCTCGTACGCAAGGAGCTCGACATCACGCGCTCGCTGCAAGTGAGCGGCGCGGCCAGCAACGTCGAGCTCATCCGCCTGCAACGCCAGGCCGCCGACCTGGAACTGAAGATCGCCGAGGCGCGCGCCAACTACATGGTGCGCAGCCGCGAAGAGCTGGCCAAGGCCGATGCCGAGGTCAAGTCCTTGTCGTCCGTGGTGCGCGGGCGTGCTGATTCGCTCGAGCGGCTCACCCTGAACTCGCCCGTGCGCGGCATCGTCAAGAGCCTGCAGGTCACCACCATCGGCGGCGTCGTGCCGCCCAACGGGTCGCTGCTGACGCTGGTGCCGCTGGACGACCAGCTGCTGGTCGAGGCGCGCATCTCGCCGCGCGACATCGCCTTCATGCGGCCCGGGCAGGAGGCGCAGATCAAGATCACCGCCTACGACTACGCCGTGTACGGCGGCCTCAAGGGCCGCGTGGTGACCATCGCGCCCGACACCCAGCGCGACGAGGTCAAGCCCGAGATCGTGTACTACCCCGTGCTCGTGCGCACCGACTCCGACGCACTCACCGACAAGGCCGGCCGGCGCATGCCCATCGTGCCCGGCATGGTGACCACCGCCGACATCCGCACCGGCCGCAAGACCGTGTGGGACTACCTGACCAAGCCGCTGAACAAGGCGCGCGAAGCCATGCGCGAGCGCTGACCCGCGCGCGCTCATTTCCCACGAAACCCATCCGACACCCATCCGACCCAAGAGGACGCTAGCCATGAAAAACACCCCGCACGCATCCCCCGCCGCTGCCGCCTTCGTGCTCGCTGCCGCGCTGCTCGGCGCCGCCGCCCCTGCGGTGGCCCGCGACAACCCCGTGGACCCCGTGAGCAACCCCGACAAGCTGGACTACCGCGACGTCGAGGCGCGCCGCCCCGACTTCAAGGAGCCCTTTCTGCGCGATGGCGTCGTGTCGCGGCCCGAGCGCTTTCGCGAGATCAAGCCCGGCCTCAACCAGGCCCAGGTGCTCGCCGTGCTCGGGCAGGCGCTGAAGCAACAGCGCGGCGCGCTCGGCACCGAGTGGGACTACCACTTCAAGTTCCAGATGCCCCAGTCGGCCAACTACCTCGTGTGCCAGTACAAGGTCGTGTTCGACGACAGCCAGGCCGTGCGCAGCGCCGTGTGGCGCCGCCGCCAATGCCTGGACCTGCTGCCGCGCTGAGCCGCAACGCCGGCCCGCAGCCCATGCCTCGCGATTCCAAGCGCGCGTCCCGTCCCTACGAGGCCTTCGTGTACGGCAACTCCGCCGACGAGCCCACGCGGCTGGCCGAGCGTTGCCTGGAGGTGATCGAGGGCACGCTGAAGAGCGTCGACCGCGTCGTGGCCTGCCTGCGTGCGGCCGAGCTGGAACACGGCATCGGCATCGCGGCCATGACGCGCGCACAGATCGCCGACGCCGCCGAATGGCACCGCGCCAAGCTGCAGGGCCTGCTGGCCGTGAAGCTGCAGCTCACCAACCGCGGCGGCGACATTCATCTGGTGGACGACCTGCACCTGGTCGTGCGGCTCAAGTCGCGCCTCACCGCGCCCGGCGGCTTTCTGCCGGAGCTGTACCACCTCATGCCCCATGGCTGAGGTGGACGACGCGGCCCTCGCGGTGGATGCGGTCCACCGCATGGGGCTTGGTCATCTTCCGGCGTTGAACGACGACGCCCGCACGGCCGCCCCGGGAGCCGCGCCGTGATCCGCCGCACCAAGCGCTTTCGCAAGAACCTCTACCGGTTGAGCGACGTGGCGCTGTGGCTGCTCCTTGCGCTCTTCCTTGCGCTGGCGGCCGATGCACTGCCGGCGCGAGGCGTCAGCCAGGACCACCACGACAGCGAAGCCGAGCGCGCCACGCACGCGCACTAGCTGGCGGCCGGCCCTGAGCCGAATCTTGCTTCGCCCCGTCTCGCCTCCGGCGAAGCAGAAAAACCGGGGCACCTCAGATATCTCGTCGATTCGAGAAATCGTCGACGAATTCTTTTCTCTTGCGCGGCTTCGCTTCTCTACAGTGAATGCCCCCGCGACAAGACGGCCCGCTGTAGCGGCCGACGAACCCCGTGAAAGGAACGCCTTCTCCCCATGCATCCATTGATCGATTGACGAGCGAATGAACCGCTTTGCCTCACGGCGGGTGTCGATGTCTCTTTGTGAAGCAGCGACACGAATGTGAGGCACAAAAGGCGACGGCCAGGGTGCGTGAACACCCTGACCGTCTGACCAAGAGACGTGCACAAACTTGAAGGAAGGCACACCAAATGGCTGATCGAATTATGGCCGGGCGTTCCACGCCCCAATCTCCCCGCCGCAAGAGTGGGGCGACACCTCCATCCACCCCCACAGGCGAAGACGCCCGAGATCTCCTCGAAGTCAAACTGGCCCAGCTGAACTCCCTGCTGTGGTGCTGCTACGGCGACGGCAACGGCTGGTTCGAGGAAGCTGGGGAGAAACACCGGGATCACATGCTGTGGATCGCGGCGGATCTGGCGCGGGATGCGGAGAGGTTGTTGGGGGAGAGTGGGAGGGGGTAGGGGGGCGGCTGCCGTGTCTATGTGACCGGCAGCGGTTCGCTCTCCCGTTTTCTTCAACGTAGCAAGAGGCGGGTGTTGTCGACTCCTCGATCGAGGGTTGACCGCCTTGCCGCGGGAGCGGACGGTGCGCGTAGGCCTCAGACGGACCGCTTCGTTCCAAACGGCGGACGGGACTGCAATTCTTGCTCGCGGTCCCCGGGGAAGCCACTGGGCCTTCCTACTTAGACTTAGGGGGCTCGTTCCCACCATTCGGTCGAGCTCTCAATTGGAGCCAGCCAGAAGATGGGGGGCGTGTGAGCGTTCTCAAAACGGCCTCATCTTCCTTCGCTGTTCTCCGGCATGAGACATCGTCGCCTCGGGAAGCGGCCATGTCTTGCATCCAGGGTGAGCTTTTGAAGGCGGTCAGCGGAAAGGATGCTCTTCCGGAGTTGTCGAGTGCTCTGCCGCGCTGACGATTTCGCACCAAAGCTATGGCGCGGGCTAGGCATACTTCGTGACCATGACCAAGCAACAAGAAAAGCTCTCCATCGAACAACTGAAAACAGCGTTGGAATCCCTTGATTTTGCAAAGGTGCGACCGCTTCTGGAAGCGGCAGGAGGTCCAGCAATCGACCATCAGGATGTTGCGGAGGCCATTCGGCGCGCGGGAAAGCTAGTACTTCAATACCCTGTTGCCTCCGAAACGAAGCGAGATGCACTTTTGGTCGCACTAGCCGACTATGTGGACGGAGTTGAGACCGACGATAAACCGTCCTCACCCATTCGGATCGCTATCGAAACCATCAAGGTGGCCGAGGCAGCCTACCGAAAACTTGTAGGCGAGTTGTCCAAAACTGACGCTTCGAAGCTGGACGCGACGGTGCACGTCGCCGCGGCGCTGCAACGGGCAGAGAGCGACTTGAGCTTGCTCACCGCGCAGTTCCACGAGCAAATGGCACAGCGCGACAGCATCACTTTGAACATGGGGGTGATTGACGATTTTGGCAATTCAGTCGACATGGACGGCGCGTTGGAGAGTTGTGTCGACTTCGTGTCGATGACAGTGAAGATGGAGGCGTTCAAAGGCAAGTGGTACGACGCGGATGAGCAAATCGTCGTGCCGGAATTGCCGGACGTAAGCGAAGAGGAAATTCTTAAAGCCGGGTCCACGTTCTTTCTAGCTGTCATGTGGCAGCGTTGGCAAAAGACTGAAGAGAAGGCGAGAGTTTTGGGAAGAAAACTTCGATTTCTTTCTGACGAGGAGCGCCCCAAGGGAGCTCCCTTGGAGTTGAAGTTGTTCATCGCTGATGAAGGGGATGACTCATCAGACTGGTTGCATCGCATAGCGCTAGAACGGATCAATGACAAGCTCTCGCAGAATCTTGTCGAGATGAAGGCGTCTTTAGGCATCGAAGGAACGCAAGGCGGCAGGTACTCGTCAGCGCAAGTACGCCCTCTTCCCCCTCACCATTGGGCTTCGGACGAAGAGGTTCACGCTATTTGGGGACTAACCCAATTTCTCGCATATGACGCGCTAGCGGACCAAGAGCGACCAGGTGGGCTTCGCTTGGTCGAGTGGGTGCGCGGCTACTATGCGCTGATGCATCTAGCGCGAAGTGGAACTTCTGGAGAAGTTTGTCGAACTAGGTCGGGCTGGCAGCACTACCTTGCAGGCTTCGGACTCTCCGCAGCGACTTCAGAGACGCTGATCGCACGACTAACCTTCAAACGCTCAAGCCGCGACCTCTTTGACCATCCGTTCATCAAGCTTGCGAACGGAAAATACAGACTTTTCTCACCTGCAGTTCGGTCCCTTAACATCCCAATTGTTGTCCTTTCAACGTTGAGCCATCTGAGCGTGCAACTGGGGAAAAAGGGCAAAGGATTTGAGGCAACTGTTAGGGAGACGTTTGAGGACGCGGGTTTGAAAACATACTCGATCAAAGAGAAACGCGCCGGCGAGGAATTCGAGTACGACGTTATTGTTCCTTGGGGAGATTTCCTGTTTGTCATCGAGTGCAAGAACCGCTCACTACCCTTCGGAAGTCCAGTTCAGATGCACTACTTTGACTTGGAGACAAAGGACAATCTTCGTCAGGTTCATCGCCTGATGCAAGGCTTAGACGACTATCCCGACATGCTGGAAAAGCACATTTCTGCAGACGCAGTTTCCAAGACCAGAGTACCGGTTATCTTGAACTGCTTTCCATATGCGGCACCTGGGCCTGTTGAAGGAGTCTATCTCTACGACTACTCTGCGCTTTCACGATTCTTCCTCAGTGGAGAAATCGTGCTGAAGATGGCTCAACCAGGTAAGACGGTAGAGGAGTTCGCCACGGGCAAACGGCTCTGGGCTGGGGACAAGCCTTCACCACAAGACTTTCTGGCACAGCTGAAACTCCCCTTGCAACTTGAGTCAGTGAAGAGCTCGCTTAAGTTGAGGCCTGAGGGCTTTCCGCTCCCTCCCGATTGGTGGGCATTTGGTAAAGAGTTTGCTCGCGAAGAATCAAAGGACCTCACAGACGCTTGGGCAAAGGTTACTAAGTCGGTTCAGGACCTTGGTGCTTGATGGGGAAGTAGGTCCAGCCGGAATCTGAGTAGCCGATCTAATTCCCAGCAAGCGCGTCGCGAACTTCATTTCGATGCCCTCCACAGAATGGGCATTGCTGGCGGAACGTGTACCAACACGAGTGATAGTCCAGCCAGCCGGTGGTCACCCGGCGACAGTGCACACTTCGGCGTCCACAACTTGCTCCGACGCTGCCGGGTCAGATCTATGGGCCTTGTCCCCGACGAACAGGCCCTTGCGATGTGTGGTCTTACCTCTGAATTCTGAAAACGACGAAGGAGTACGGTGTCGTTGCGCCCTGCAGCGCATTCTTCAAGAGTCTCAACGACATGGAGAAGAGCTTCCCCTTCCGCAGCGAGCGGCGCAAGCAGTGCAGAAGCGGTCGTAGTGCACGGCTGCCTTAGGAGGCTTCAATCAGTATGAAGCGTCCATCTCGGCGATGCTGGTCGCAGCACTCTGGGGAAGGACTACTCGGGAATAAACGCTTTTCAGCGACGAATTCCCGGCACTCGCGTTTCACCTCTGCGGCATATCCTTCACCGAATAGCCAAGGCTCACAGTCGCATCCTCCGGAATCCCCGGCATCGTCGCGTTCCAAGCCTGCCACTGCGCCCGCATCGCCTCCAGCCGCCGCGGCTCCTTCTTCCCGAGGTTCGCGCGTTCGCGCTCATCGGCCGGAATGTTGAACAGGTACTCGTTGCCGTCGACCTTCAGGTACTTCCAGTCGCCGTCGCGCATGGCTTCCTGGCCGCGATGGTTCATGCGCCAGTGCAGGGGGCGGCGGAAGGTGTGGGTGGCGTCTTTCAGCACGGGCATGAGCGACACGCCGTCGAGCGGGTACGCCGCGTCGGCCTTCACGCCGGCGGCGTCGAGCATGGTGGCCGACCAGTCCATGGTCATGCACAGCTGGGTGCTCTCGCCGCCCTTGGCGATCACCTTCGGCCAGTGCGCGATCCATGGCACGCGGATGCCGCCTTCGGTCAGGTCCATCTTGCCGCCGACGAGCGGCCAGTTGTCCGAGAAGCGCTCGCCGCCGTTGTCGCTGGTGAACACGACGAGGGTGTTGTCGGCCATGCCGTGCTTTTCGAGCGCGGCCATGATCCAGCCGATGCCCTCGTCCATGTGATGGATCATGCGGCGGTACACATGAATGTTGCCGCCCGACAGGTCGAACAGGTTGTCCTTCACGAGCGGCGCCTTGTCGGCGTCGTCGCGGGTTTCCCACGGCCAGTGGGGGGCGGTGTAGTGCAGGCTCAGGAAGAAGGGCGCCTCTTGCGTGGCCATGCGCTCGACGTAGTCGACGGCGCGCTTCGACAGCACGTCGGTCAGGTAGCCCTCGTCGTCCTTGTGCTCTTCTTCGCCGTACCAGAGGTCGTGGCGGCCGGCCGAGTCGCAGTGGGTGAAGTAATCGACACCGCCCGACATGGGGCCGAAGAATTCTTCATACCCCGAGCGCAGCGGGCCGAAGCTGGGCGGGTAGCCCAGGTGCCACTTGCCGATGAGCGCGGTCTTGTAGCCGCTGTCTTTCAGCAGCGACGGCAGGGTGGGGTGCTCGGTGGGCAGGCCCAGCGTGGTGCTGCCGCGGCTTCGGCTGTTGATGGGCTCTTCGGCCGCGCCGCGCAGGCGGTACTGATACCGCGCGGTGATCATCGCGAAGCGCGTGGGCGAGCACACGGGCGAGTTCGAGTAGCCCTGCGTGAGCTTCAAGCCGTTGGCGGCCAGGCCGTCGAGCACGGGCGACACGCGGCCAAAAGGCGCCTCGCGGCCGCCGTAGCAGCCGAGGTCGGCATAGCCGAGGTCGTCGGCCACGATGAAGATGATGTTGGGGCGGGTGCTGCGTGTCGTCATAGGTCGGAAGGTTTTTCGATCAGGGCTGGTAGCCGGATTTCTGGACCACGGGCGCCCATTGCGCCTTGTAGGCCTTGAGCATCGCGGCGGTCTGCGCCTGGGTGCTCACCACCGGCGTCATGCCGGCGTCCTTGAACTTGCGTTGGGTGTCGGGGTCTTGCATCACGGCGTGGATGGTGGTGGCCAGGCGTTCGACTTTCTCCTTGGGCATGCT
The DNA here is from genome assembly GCF_058796495.1 of Variovorax sp. GW823-FHT04B03. Classification (NCBI taxonomy): domain Bacteria; kingdom Pseudomonadati; phylum Pseudomonadota; class Betaproteobacteria; order Burkholderiales; family Comamonadaceae; genus Variovorax; species Variovorax sp. GW823-FHT04B03. The sequence goes on along the minus strand of NZ_JBXAIT010000004.1, from coordinate 208,123 downwards.
GGCCGGCGCGAAGAAGGTGTTCCAGCCGGTGGCGGCGAGGTCGAGGCCGGCTTCCTTGAAGGTCGGAATGGTGGGCGCGAAGGGCGAGCGCTTTTCGCCCGACAGCGCCAGGATGCGCAGCTTGCCGGCGGTGTGCTGCGGCAGCACGACGTCTTCGGTGTCGACGGCAATGGGCACCTGGCCGCCGATCAAGTCATTCAGCAGCGGGGCGGAGCCGCGGTAGCCGATCACCTGGGTCTGCACCTTGGCCTTCTCGCCCACCATGAGGCCGAAGAAGTGCGGCAGGCTGCCGGTGGCGGGCACGCCCACGTTGGCCTGCTGCGGGTTGGCGCGCATCCATGCGAGCAAATGGTTCAGCTCGCGCACGGGCAGGGTGGGCGACACGGCCAGCGCAAAGTCGTAGGCGTTGACGTGCGACACGGGCACGAAGTCGCGCTCGGCGTCGTAGCCGTTGTCCTTGAAGACGAGCGGCGCCACCACCATCACGGCGGGGTTGGCGAGCATCAGCACGTTCTGGTTGGCGGGCGTGGCCTTGGCCTGCTGCGCGGCCAGGCGGCCGCCCGCGCCGGGCTTGTTGTCGACGATCACGGGCACGCCGAGCTGGGCCGCGAGCTTGTCGCCCACGATGCGCGCCACGCGGTCGGTGGCGCCGCCGGGCGCGTAGCCGACGACGATGCGCAGCGGGCTGTCGAGTGCGGCTTGGGCGGCCTGCGCGCGCGCCAGCGTGGGGGCGGCGATGGCCGCCACGAGACCGGCCATGGCCAGCACGGCGGCGAGGCGGCGACGAGTCGGGTTGAAGGAAGAAGCGAAAGCGGGGAGGGCGCGCGGGATCATGAAGGGTGTGTCCTTGTTGTCGATCGGTCGGTCAGTCGTTGGCCTGGAAGTTCACGGCCTTCATGATGCCGGCCCAGCGGGCAATGTCTTCGCGCATGGTCTTCACGAGCGCCTCGGGGCCGTCGGCCACGGGATACATGCCGTTCTGCAGCAGCAGCTGGCGCACGTCGCGGCTGTTCACGGCGCGGATGATTTCGGTGCGCAGTTTCTCGGCGGTGGCGGGCGGCGTCTTCAGCGGCGCGTAGTAGGCGAACCATGCGGTGGCCACCACGTCCTTGTAGCCGCTCTCCACGAAGCTGGGCAGCTGCGGCATGAGCGGCGAGCGCTTGTCGCCGCTGGTGGCCAGCACTTTCACGCGGCCGGTGGGCAGCATCTGCTGCGCGCCGCCGATGGTGTCGAAGTACACGGGCACGGTGCCGCCCATCACGTCCTGGCGCGCGGGCGTGGAGCCGCGGTAGGGCACGTGCACCATCTTCAGGCCGGCCGCGCGATTGAGCATTTCGCCCAGAAAGTGCGAGGGCGTGCCGGCGCCGTACGAGCCGAAGCTGACCTTGTCGCCCTGCGCCTTGGCCCAGGTGATGAACTCGGCCAGGGTGTTGGCGGGCACGTCCTTGTGCACGGTGAGCGCCAGCTCGAAGCGCGCGGCGTTCACCAGCGGCACGAAGTCCTTGATCGGGTCGTACGACAGGTTGCGGTAGGCGCTGGGGAACATGGTCATCATGCTCGCAGTGCCCAGCAGCAGGGTGTGGCCGTCGGGCGGCGCGGTCTTCACGGCGTCCACGGCAATGCGACCGGCCGCGCCCGAGCGGTTGTCGATGATGAGCGGGCCGAGCGAATCGCGCACCTGGTGGGCAATGGCGCGGGTCAGCACGTCCTGCGTGCCGCCGGCGGGCACGCCGATGAGCACCTTGATCGGCTGGCCGGGCGTGAAGGCGGCGGGTTGCTGCTGCGCGAACGCAAGCGGTGCGAAGGACGCAAGGGGGGCAAGGGCCAGCCCGCCAAGGGTGGTCAGGGTGCGGCGGCGGGTCGGGTCGGGAAGCTGGGGCATCGTCAATCTCTCCGGGGTCTCGTTCGGCGTTCGGCAGGGGCTGTGCGTGGCCGGGGCGGGTGGCCGCGGCTGCGGACGATTCTGGAGACGCTACATTCGATTGATCAAATCAACCATCGCCCGGATTTACCCGGCCTTTCGAGACGCCACCCCATGACTGCCGAAGCCGCCGCCACCCCGCCGCGCCGCCCGCTGGACGACCTGCTGCTGTACCGGCTGTCGCGCCTGCTCGCGGTGGCGGGCAGCATGGTGATCCGGCTGTGCGAGGGCCGCTTCGGCATCACGCGGCGCGAGTGGCGGCTGATCGCGGTGCTGGCCAGCCGGGGCGAGCTGGGCTCGTCGCAACTGGCCGAGCATGCGCAGCTGGACCGGGCGCGCACCTCGAAGGCGGTGGGCTCGCTGGTGGCCAAGCGGCTGGTGTCGCGCACGGCGCTGGCGGGCGACCGGCGGCAGGTGCGGCTGGGCCTCACGGCGACGGGGCAGGCGCTGTACGACGAGCTCTTTCCGCTGGTGACCCGCATCAACGCCGAGCTGATGGGCACGCTCGACGCGGACGATGCCGCGCGCTTCGACGACGCGCTGCACCGGCTGCAGGCGCATGCCGAAACCATGGTGGCGCAGGCGGTGCTGCCCAAGGCCGACCGGGGGCGCCATGCGGCGGCGGCTGCAGCGGCAGCAGCAGGCCAGGGCAAGAAGAACAGCACGGCGCGCAGCGGCAAGGCCGTCAGTCCACCTTCATCCCGGTCGCCTTGACGATGCGACCGTAGCGCGCCTGCGCCGTGGCCAGGCGCGTGGCGGCGGCGGCATCGGTTTCGGCCAGCGGCACCATGTCGAGCGAGGCCAGGCGGGCCTTGAGTTCGGGCAGGGCCAGCGCCTTGTGCAGCGCCTGGCGCAGGGTCTGCATCACGGGCTCGGGCGTGGCGGCCGGCACCATGGCGAGGTAGAGCACTTCGAACTCCAGGTCTTTCAGGCCCAGCTCGCCGACGGTGGGCACCTCGGGCAGCAGCGGCGCGCGCTGGCGGCCGGTGACGGCCAGGGCGCGCAGCTTGCCGCCCTGGATCTGCGGCAGCACGCCGGGCGTGGCGACGATGCCGGCCTGCACCTCGTTGCCCAGCATGGCCATCACGGCCGGCGCGTTGCCCTTGTAGGGCACGTGCACGATCTTCGCGCCGGTTGCGCTCGCGAAGATCTCGGCGGCGATGTGGCCCGGGCTGCCGTTGCCGGCCGAGCTGAAGGTGGCGGGCTTGGCCTTGGCCTGCGCGATGAAGTCGGGCAGCGTCTTGGCCTTCACCGAGGCGGCGGTGGTGAAGCTCAGGCCCGACGAGCTGAAGATCATCAGCGGCTTGAGGTCCTTGGCCGCGAAGGGCATCGAGGCGTACAGGTGCGGGTTGACGGTGAAGGTGCTGTCGATGCCCAGCAGCACGGTGTAGCCGTCGGCCGGGCTCTTGGCCACGGCGTCGGCGCCGATGTTGCCGCCCGCGCCGGGGCGGTTGTCGACCACGAAGGGCTGCTTCAGGTCTTTCTGCAGCGCGTCGGCCAGCGCGCGCCCGAGGATGTCGATGGGGCCGCCGGCGGGGAAGTTGACGAGGAACTTCACGGGCTTGGCGGGGTAGCTCGCCTGGGCCTGCGCGGCCGGGGCGGCGAGTCCGAGGGCCAGCGCGGCGCAGGCGGCGGCGAGCGTGAGGCGGCGGCGCGTACCGAAGATTGAAGGGGTTGGTTTCGAGGAAAAAATCGTGGTCATGGGCTGCTTTGTCTGTCTCCGTATCCACGGCACTCTAGAAGGCTGCGCGGCGCGGCACAACTGAAGTCTCTTCCGCCAGCTATTCCCTCTGGTTATATTTGAAAGCACGTCGCCCCACTGGCTCCGAGGAGAACCGCATGTCAGCCATGAACTTTGAGCGCCTGAAGATGCGCCACCTGCAATGCCTCGTCATGGTGGCGCAGGAGCGCAACCTGGTGCGCGCGGCCGAGGCGCTGTCGCTCACGCAGCCGGCGGTGTCGAAGACGGTGGCCGAACTCGAAGAGATCGTGGGCCGCCAGTTGCTGCTGCGCCGCCGCCGCGGCGTGGAGCTCACGCCGGCCGCCGAGGTGCTGGTGCGCCATGCCGTGTCGGCGCTGCGCGGCCTGCGCGAAGGCCTGGGCCTGGCGATGGACCAGCCCGAGGCCGACCAGCTGCGCGTGGCGGTCGGCGCCTTGCCGAACATGGCGGCGCACCTGCTTCCCGAAGCCGTCGCACGGCTGCATGCGGCGCACCCGGCGATGCGCGTGCGCGTGGTGAGCGGCACCAACGCGCAGCTCATGACGCAGCTGCGCCAGGGCGAGATCGACCTCGTGCTCGGCCGGCTGGCGCAGGCCTCGGCCATGGCCGACCTGGCCTTCGAGCAGCTGTACAGCGAGGTGCTGCTGCTGGTGGTGCGCCCCGGCCATCCGCTGGCGTCGCGGCGCAAGCCCACGCTCGACGCGCTGGCCGCCTACCCGCTGGTGCTGCCGGTGTCGGGCACGCTGATCCGGCACACGGCCGACGCCTTCCTCATCGCGCAGGGTCTCGCGCTGCCGGCGCGGCTGGTGGAGGCGACCGACACCAGCTTTGCGGTAGGCCTGCTGCAACGCTCCGACGCCGTGTGGTTTGCGCCGCAGGGCGCGGTGGAAGGCTTCGTGGCGCGCGGCGAACTCCAGCGCGTGGCCATCGACACGGCGAGCACCGAAGGCCCGGTGGGCGTAACCGTGCGGCGCGGCAGCGAGACGGGCGAGGGCGCGCGGCTGTTGCTGGACACCATCCGGGGCATTGCGGCCACACGCGCTGCCTGAAGGGTTTCTTCAGGCTTCCTTCAGAATAGATCGAGCGCTCGGTCTAATAATTCGGGCATGACCGAATTCCGCGAGAACCACCGTGCGCAAAGTTGACCCCGAACGCCAGCAGGCCAAGCGCCGCCAGATCCTGGAGGCCGCGGGCGACTGCTTTGCGCGGCGCGGCTTCCATGCCACCACCACCGCCGAGATCTGCGCCGCCGCGGGCATGAGCCCGGGCAATCTCTTTCATTACTTTCCCAGCAAGAACGCGATCATCGAGGCCCTGGCCGAAGAGGAATGGCGCGACACGGCCGCGTACTTCGCCGCGATCGACGACGACCCGGCCGACCCGCTGGAGGTGGTGCTGTCTTTCCTCGACGTGGTGATGGTCTTCGCCTCCGACCGCAGCTACTCGCGGCTGGCGCTGGAGGTGGCCGCCGAGACCCTGCGCAACCCGGTGGTCTGCGCCAGCGTGGCCGCGGGCGACACCGAAATGCGCGACGGCCTTGCCGCCCTGCTGCGCAAGGCCGCGGCGCGCGGGCAGATCGACCCCGAGCTCGACCCCGTGCAATCGGCCAACTGGATCGCCGCGCTTATCGACGGGGTGTTCTCGCGCCTGGCACTCGACACGGGCTTCGACCCGGCGCGCGAGGCACCGATGCTGCGGCGCGTGGTGGGCCGCTTTCTCGCGAAGCCGGGGCGGGGCGCATGAACCACACCCCCGTTGCAGTCGAGCGCCAGTCGCTCGTCGATGCGTTGCGCGGCTTTGCGCTCTTGGGCATCCTGGTCGTGAACATCGCGGCCTTTGCCTCGCCGTACTACGGCCAGCCGCTGCCCGACCCGATGATGCGTTCGGGGCTGGACCGCGTGGCGGCCTTTGCCGTCGCCTTCCTGTTCGAGACCAAGTTCTACCTGCTGTTCTCGTTCCTGTTCGGCTACAGCTTCACGCTGCAGATGCAGTCGGCGCAGCGCAGCGGCAAGCCCTTCGTGCCGCGCCTGGCGCGCCGGCTGGTGGCGCTGTGGTGCATCGGCGTGCTGCACGCGGTGCTGCTGTTCCATGGCGACATCCTCACGACCTACGCGGTGCTCGGCGCCGTGCTGCTGGCGCTGCGCCACCAGAGCGACGCGGTGCTCGCGCGCTGGGCGCTGCGGCTGGTGCTGGCGACCGCGCTGGTGTGGGGCGCCATCGGCATGCTCGCGATGCTGGGCGGCCCGGCAACCGAAGACGTTCTTCGCACCGCGAGGGCCGACGCGGCCTCGGCGCTCGCGGCGTACCGTGGCACGGCGGCGACGGTCATCCGTCAGCATCTGCGCGAGCTGTCGCAGGTGTGGATCGTGCTCGGGCTGGTCCAGGCGCCGATGGCGCTGGCGATGTTCTTCGCGGGCGTCATCGAAGGCCGCCGCAACCTGTTCGCGCGGGCCGACCGCTACCGGCCGCTGTTCAAGCGCCTGCTGGTGCCCGGCCTGGTGCTGGGGCTGCCGGGCGCGGCCGTGTATGCGTGGACCGCGTCCGTCGTGCCGGGCTCGCGCTGGGACGTGCTCGGCCTGGCGGTCGGCGTCTTCACCTCGCCGCTGCTCACGGCGACGTACGTGGGCGCGATGATGCTGCTGTTCCAGTCGCGCTGGGGCGCCTGGCTGGCGCAGGCGCTCGCACCGGCGGGGCGCATGGCGCTGTCGAACTACCTGCTGCAGTCGGCGGTGTGCGCGTGGCTCTTCCTGGCGTATGGGCTGCGGCTCATCGGCGAGCTCGGGCCGTTCATGAGCCTCATGGTCGCCTTCGGCATCTTCGGCGCGCAGATGGTGGTCAGCCGCTGGTGGCTGGCACGCTTTGCGTACGGCCCGGTGGAGTGGGTGCTGCGCGCCTTCACCAACCTCGAGTGGCCCGCCCTGCGGCGTATGCAACGGTCACGTTGAGCGACGAGAATGCCCTCGTTCCAACGAGGAGGATGCGCCGATGAGTTCCATGGAAGACGTGTGGGCCTACCGCGAAGAGACGCTCTACCCGCGCCTGTTCGGCCCCGAGCGCACCGGCATCTACGTGCTGGACTTCGACGACTTCAAGGCGCTGGGCGCCGAAGACGTCGACCCGCGCTGGCTGCACCTGGGCGTGTTCGAGTTCGCGCCCACGCCCGTGCGCAACACCTGGCTGTACGTGACCTCGGGCGGCTCCACGCCGTGGGAAACGGAACCGGCCGACTACGACCCCGAGGACTATTCGTGGATCGGCTCCGAGCTGGTCATCGAAGTGCCGTCGCAGCCGCAGGACCAATGGGCCATCAAGCTGCTGCGCCGCCTGCTCGCCTACAACGTGCTGCTCGCGCACTCGCACTTCGGTGAGGACAAGCAGCCCTTCGACTACGGCGACCGCATTCCCGTCGGCGAAGCGATCCGCGAGAAGGGCACCGTGGCCCTGCGCCATGTGGTGCTGATGGAGCCGAAGCACTACCCCGCGACGGCGCAGCTCGACTCGGGCCGCTTCGATTTTCTGCACCTCGTCGGCATCAACGATTCCGAACGCGACTGGGCCAAGGCCCACAGCTCCGAGGCGCTGCTGCGTTTGCTCGAAGTGCATGGCGGCGCGCCGGTGACTGACGCGCGACGCAAGGCGGTCGCTTGAGCCGCGCCAAAGGTGCGGCTGCCGTTGGCGGTGCCGAGCGTTCGCACGGGCGAGCGCTCGAGCTGGCCGAGTCGCTCGGCGCGATGGGCCCCATCGAGGTCAAGCGCTTCTTCGGCGGCTTCGGCCTCGTGCAGGCTGGCGTGCAGTTCGCCTTCGTGATGAAGGGCACGCTGTACCTGCGTGTGGACGATGCCACCCGGCCGGACTTCGAGCGCCTGGGCGCGGTGCCGTTCTCGTACGCGACCAGCGCCTCGACCGTGAAGGTCGCGAGCTACTACGAAGCGCCGGTCGATGCGCTCGAAGACCCGCACGCCTTGCGTGACTGGGCGACGAAGGCGCTGGCGAGCGCGCTGGGTGCGCGCAAGCCCGCGCGCCGCAAGCCGGCGGCCAAAGCCGGGTAGTTGATTCCTCAGCGTGACAGCAGCGTCGACAGCTGAAACACCGCAAAGCCCAGCAGCAGTGCGCCCGACAGCTTGTTGATGCCCTGCAGCACGCGCGCTCCCAGCTTGTGCCGCACCACCGACACGATGCTCGACAGCCCCAGCCACCACAGTGCCGAGCCGAGGAACACCCCTGCCACCATCGTGAGCGCCGCACCGCTGCCGCTGCCCACGTGGCCGCTGCCGAGCGAGGCGAACACCGCGACGAACGACAGGATCGTCATCGGGTTGGCCAGCGTGAGCACGAACACCGACAGCAGCGCCTTCACCGGCGTGGCCGCGTCTTCCGCAGCTCGGGCCTGCGTCGCGGCCGGCGCACGCAGCAGCTGCACGCCCATCCACGCAAGAAACGCCGCACCACCGAGCGCCAGCGGCACGCGCGCCGCGACGATCGTCGACACCACGGCCGACACGCCGAACGCACCGATGGCGCCATAGCAGGCGTCGGCCAATGCGGCGCCGAGGCCGCTGAGAAAGCCGATCGTGCGGCCATGCGCGAGCGTGCGTTGGATGCACAGCAGACCGATGGGGCCGACGGGTGCGGCGATCGAGAGCCCGATGACGAGGGCCTTGAGAAAGAGAGGGAAGTCCATGCCGTCGATTGTTCGGCGAGGCCTGCATGACGAGAATGGCGAAATTCAGGCGCGCGGCATGCCTTGCCTGAAATCGGAAGCGAAATTCTCAATCGGGCCTGAAATCCATGGAAATCGACGCCAAGAACTGGCAGATCCTCGACGCGCTGCAGCAGGACGCGCGCACCTCGCTCACGGCACTCGCACGGCAGGTGGCGCTGTCGGTGCCCTCGACCTCCGAGCGCGTGAAGCGCCTCGAAGAAGCCGGCGTCATCGAGGGCTACCGCGCCGTGGTGCCGCCGCGCAAGGCGGGCTACACCGTCACCGCGCTCGTCGGCATCACCACCGCGCAACCCGACAAGGCCCGCCTGCTGAAGCTGCTCGGCAGCCGGCGCGAAGTGCTCGAGTGCTTTCACGTGACGGGGCAGGACTCGTACGTGCTGAAGGTGGTCGCGCGCGACATCGAACACCTCGAGTCGTTCGTGAGCAGCATCAACCACCTGGGCGAGACGCGCACCTCGATCGTGATGTCGGTGCCGATCGCGGCGCGCGCGGTGGCGGCGCCGGCGGGCACTGTGCCTGACTGAGGCGCGCTTCTCTCGCCCCAAAAAAATGGTCCGCACAAAGGCGGACCGAATGGACCCGCCTGACGGGCTCCTGGAGAAACGGAACATCCGCGGGCGCAGGGCCGCCCGCGGTCATTCACTCACTTGCTTGCTTCTTTGCGCGTGACAGTCTTCCCTGATCAGAACGAGTGGCGCAGCCCCACGTCGTAGCCCGTCGAGGTCTTGGGCACGAACACCCCGGTGTTCACGAAGGCAGGGCCGCCGACCGTGAGCGCCGCGCCGTTCTTGTTGCTGATGCGGGCAACGGTGGCGTAGAGGGCGGTGCGCTTGGACAGGTTGTGGATGTAGCCGATGGCCAGCTTGTTGGCCTTGGGGTCGGCGACCGACGGCGTGAACGGCAGGTTGACGGTGTTGAGGTCGTACTTGACCTGCGAGTACGAGGCGCGGATCAGGCCTGGGCCGACCGGCGCGGTCACGCCGATCAGGTAGCCCGTGAGGTCGAAGTCCGGCGCGCCGCCGACCAAGGGCGTGACGGCGTAATCGCGCGTTTTCTTGATTCTCGACAATTCGCCGAACAGCTTGACCACGCCGAAATCGTAGGAGCTGCCGAGATTGAAGGTCTTGACGTTGTCAGTGGTGCCCGCATAGAAATTGTTGGCCGCCGTGCTGTTGCCATACGACACGGCCACATCGAACGGGCCATTGGCATAACCGACGCGCCCGCCCAGGTAGCGCCCCGCGCGCGATGCGGCCGAATTGCCCGAATTGAGCGCGCCCGCCGCATTGACGCCGGGCGGCGTTGCCGTGCCAGGGTCGTATTTGGTGTTTTCATGCAATGCGTACATGAATTGGCCATAAAAGCCGCCGAGGTTCTTCGGCAGAAAATAACCGATCGAATTGCTGGCACGGTTGTAATTGAGGTCGCCGCCGAACCCGCCCGAGCCGCCGCCGGCGTTCGTGTTGGCGGCGGTGAAGATCAGGCTGCGGCCCACGCCGACGATGCCGAAGGGGTCGAACACGATGTCGTTCCAGGCCGTGGGCACGTAGTCGCGGCCCAGGCGCAACTCACCGAAACCGCCCGACAGGCTGACCGTGGAACGGCGCTGGAAGGTGGTGATGCCGGTCTTGCCGTCGTCGGGACTGATCGGCGCCTCGAGCCAGAAGCTGGCCGCGAGCCCGCCGCCCAGGTCCTCGGTGCCGCGAAAGCCGAGCCGGCTCGTGGAATAACCGCCCGAGCTCAGGGCGGTCTGGCTCGCGGTGCGCGTGCCTTGGTTCACGTAGAACGGGTTGAACAGCGTGGCGCCGCTCATGTCCTGCGATTTGGAGGAGTAATTGCTGATGCCCGTGTCCACCACGCCAAACAGCGTGACGGAAGACTGTGCATTGGCGAACCCGACACCGAACAGTGCGGCGGCCGTGAGGAATTGTCTTTTCATTGTTGCCCTTGAATTGAATATGAAATTCATCGCTCCCACGCACTGCGCTGGAGCTCCGGTTCGGCGTGCGGAAATAAATTCAATTGATTTCTTCTGCCTTCCGCATGGTTCATGCGTCTGGGCAAATCATATCGATCGATTGCGACAGGAAAAGATCGAAACCGCCTTTTTCAATTACGTTTTTCGTGCAGCCGGGTTACGAATTGGAAAGCTCGGGCTGCGTCTTCCCGGGAATTGATGAATTGGTCTTCATCCTGTCGTTTTTGTAATTGAACCGTTCGCGCGGCGACGGTCCGAATTCCTAGCGTGTCGGCATGGCGAAGCAAAACCGCCATCGCCGAAGCGGGTGGTCCTCTTCGGCGTTCAACGAAGGAGATGACACATGACGAACAGGAAGATGGCCTTTGCGCTGGCGGCGATGGCCGCCGCAGCGCTCCCGCTGGTGGCTGGCGCACAAACCAGCCAGCAGCACGTCGAGGGCCCCGCGCATTTCGCGGCGACCGAAGCCGGCATCAAGGAGCACCCCGAAAACGCCGGCCCGGGCAAGACCGACGCCCAGGTGGTGGCCGAACTGCGCGCCGCGCAGCAAAGCCCCGAGTGGGCCGGCGTACTGCGCTGGGGCGCCCCGATCCCCGTGAAGGCCACGCAACCGCGCACGCGCGCGGAGGTGGTGGCCGAGCTGGAACGCGCGCAGTCGCAACCGGGCTGGGAGCGCGCCTCGCGGTTGGGGGCGCCGATGGTGCTGCCGGCGGCGGCGCCTGCGCGGTAGGGGAGAAGCAAGAAGGCGGCGGCGGGAGCTTCAGCCCGCCGCCGCGCCCTGCATCACCGGCGGCTGCCCCATCGCCGGATCGTTGCCCTCGAAGCGCATCTTCGGCAGGAACTGCGGGTACTCGCGCTGCATGAAGTCGATGACGCCTTCGCGCACGTGGCAGCGCAAGTCGAAGGCCAGGCCGGAGGTGGCGGCGGTGCAGAGCACGCGGACCTGCATGGTGCGTTCGGTGGCGTCGGTCACGCGCAGGTTGAAGAAGCGGCCGTCCCATTCGGGCGCGGCCTTCACGAGGCGCTCGACCTCGGCGCGCAGCGGCGCCAGCGGCGTGCCGTAGTCCAGGTAGAAGAAGACCGAGCCGAGCAGTTCGGCCGAGTGGCGGGTCCAGTTCTGGAACGGCTTCTCGATGAAGTAGGTGAGCGGCAGGATGAGGCGCCGGTCGTCCCAGATGCGCACGACCACGAAGGTGCCGGTGATCTCCTCGACGCGGCCCCATTCGCCCTCGACCACGAGCACGTCGTCGATGCGGATCGGCTGCGACAGCGCGATCTGCAGGCCGGCGATGAGGTTGCTGAAGACGGGCTTGGCCGCCAGGCCCGCCACGATGCCGATCACGCCGGCCGAGGCCAGCAGGCTGGCGCCGACCTGGCGCGCGCCCGGGAAGGTCATGAGCATCATGGCGCCGCCGGCCACGACGACGACCGACATGGCGGTGCGCGCGAGCACGCGGGTCTGCGTGAGCACGCGGCGCGCCTGCAGGTTGTCGGAGATGTCCGAAGGGTGCTGCGCGAGCACGCCGTCGGCAAAGCCGCTAATGGCCTTGAGCACGAACCAGGTGCTGGCCGCGATGAGCAGCAGCCCCGTGAGATGTCGCACGCTGCCGATGAAGCGCAGGTCGTCCGGCGCCGCCTGCCACACCATCATGAGCGCCGCCAGCGGCAGCACCAGCCGCGCGGGGGCGGTGCAGTTGAGCACCATCGCATGCACGGCGGGCGCCGGGCGGGTGATCCGCCTGAGGACCATGCCCCCGATGCGGTGGGCGAGAAGGGCGAGGGGCGCGGCGATCAGGGCGGCAATCCAGGTGCCGAACCAGGGGTGTGCGAGGAGCTCTTGGGTCATCAGGCGGGGGTGGTCTTTGCTTCTGGGGTGTTGTCGTTCAGTGGTTGAAGAATGCGCGCTGCGTCGTCGCGCAGCTGCGTGGCGAGCGCCGTGGCCAGGTCGAGCCGGCGCACCAGCCAGGGGCTGATGTCGTTGTCGAACGGGTCAGGCAGTGGAATGGGGCCGCCGACGGTGGTGGCCCCCGTGCTCTCGGGGTGAGAGGGCCCTGCGATCGGAATGGTTCCCAGGGCGGCCTCGATGCGTTGCGCGGTGCGCACGAGCGGGCCTTCGATGTCGCCCGGCGTGAGGCGGTCGCGCCGCAGCACGAGCATCGACTTCACGGCGCTGAGCTGCGCGAGCAGCTGGTAGCTGTGGGCCTGCAGATGCTCCAGCGGCTCCAGCGGCGGCTGCACGGCGCGCGGTTCGGAGAGCGAACGCTGCGTGGCCTGCACGAGCGCCGAGAGGCTGTCGTAAGCCTCGCGGCGCGCGAGCCGCCATTCGAGCTCGGGGCTGCTCTGGATGGCCTGCAGCTGGCCCAGGCCGAGCGCGAGCCGCGCATGGCGTGCCTGCGCGGTGAGCACGCGCGCCACCAGCGCCGGGATCTGCGTGCGCTCCCACGAGGGCAGCACGTAGCAGAAGCCCCAGGCCAGCGCGGCGCCGATGAGCGTGTCGGCGATGCGCTCGAACAGCGCAAAGATGGGCGCGGTGCCGGTGTTCAGCATGTGGGCCTGCAGCAGGCCCAGCACGGTGGCGGCCACGGCGGTGACGAGGTAGCGCCGCACCGCGAAGCTGTGGGCAATGGCCTGCGCGATGGTCACGGTCACCAGCAGCATCAGCGGCGAGGGGTGCGCCGACAGCAGGCCCACCGCGAGCACGCAGCCCAGCAGCGTGCCGGCAACGCGGCTGTTGCGCCGCTCCAGCGTCTGCGAGAGGCTGCCGCGCAGCACGACCACGATGGTCAGCAAAATCCAGTAGTCGTGCGATCCCCAGGGCATCGACACGGCGATGCCGTAGCCGGCCGCGATGGCCAGCGCCGCGCGAATGGCGTGGCGCAGCGGCGGCGCGTCCCAGCGCCACAGCGCGAGGAAGGGGCGCAGCGACCAGTCGGTCGGGCTCACGAAGAGCTGCCAGTTGGCGCGCACCACGGCCAGGTTGGGCTCGGCGTCGCCGCGCGCCATGGCCGCCAGGCGCAGCACCTCGTCGTTGATGTGGCCGATGCGGCTGGCCAGCCCGCGCGCGAGCATGGCGGCCGACGGGCCCATCTGACCGTGCGTGTCTTCGTCGTCCGCCGTCACGTGGATGGCGGCCAGGCGCGGCCGGCGGTCGGCCACGGCGGCGGGGTGGCGGCGCATGAGCAGCGCATCGGCCAGGCCGGTCGTTTCGTCGGCCAGCTCTTCGAGGATGCGGCGCATCTCGACCAGCGCCTGCGCGTGCGACGGATGGGCGCGCAGGGCGTCGAGATCAAGTTCGCTGGCGAGCAGCTGGTCGCGCATCTCGAGCACGATGACGAGCATGCCGGCCAGGCGCTGGCGGCGCGGCGTGCGCGGCGATTCGAGCACGATGTCGCGCGTGGCCTGCAGCTGGTCGGCCAGCGCGGCCTGCTCGCGCAGCAGCTGGCCCAGCAGCGAGGCGGGGGTGTCGCGGATGTCGCGGGTCTCGTCCTGCGGCGTGAACTGGCTGGCTTCGGTGCGCATGAGCGCGGCCAGCGAAAACAGCACATCGGCGATCGACTGGGTGCGAAAGCGCCCGTTGAGCAGCAGGTTGGCGAGCGTGGCCCACACCACGTACAGGCCGGCGCCCAGGCCGAACTCGGTGGTGCGCGCGATGGCGTCGGACAGCCCGGTGGGGGCGGGCGTGGCCATGGAGAAGACCATCGAGAACATCACCGCGATGGCGATGGGAATGCCGCGCTTGCCCCAGGCCATGGCCACGAAGGCCATGAAGGTGGCGGGCACCAGCAGCAGCCCGAGGCGGATCGGTGCGCCGTGCAGCATCTGCACCGCGAAGAACAGCGGCAGGCCGATGAGCGGCGCCGGCAGCATCTGCAAAAACTTGCCGCGGCGCGGGCCGGGCAGGTCGGGCGGCGCCGTGACGATCACGCCGGTGGCGGCGGCCGAGGCGGCCAGGGTGCCCAGCCACAGGTGCACCCCGCCCGAGATCACGAGCAGGCCGAGCGCGACGGTGAGCCCGCTCGCGACGTAGTGGCTCAGCGCAATGCGCAACGCCGCGCGAACCCGCGAGGCGGCGCCCGGCCCCGTCATCACTTGGCGGAGGCGTCGCCCTCGGCGGGCGCCTCGCGCTTGATGCGGGTGAGCTTGCGCGGGGCGGCCGGCGCGGCGGGGGCTGCGGCGGCCGGGGCTTCGGCGCTGCCGTCGAGCGGGGCGGCCGTGGCTTCGGTCACGGTGCTGCGGGCGTACAGGTCGACCGAGGCGTCGGCGGGGCTCGACCTGGTCGAGGCCGAGACGGCGCGCACGCGGTCGCTGGCGCGCAGCTTGTCGTCCACGTTGGCGAACTTGGAGTACTTGGCGAGCAGCGGCACCAGCTGGCCGTACACGCGCGGGGCGCCGGCCAGGCATTCGCGCTGGTCGAGGAACTCGGGCTCGCCGGTGAAGTTGCCGATGAGGCCACCGGCCTCGGTCACCAGCAGCGAGCCGGCGGCCACGTCCCAGGGGTTCAGGCCGGTTTCGAAGAAGCCGTCGGTGAAGCCCGCGGCCACGTAGGCCAGGTCGAGCGCGGCGGCGCCGGGGCGGCGCAGGCCGGCCATGCGGGGCATCATGTCCGCCATGATGGCCAGGTACTGCTTGAAGTTGTCGCCGGTGCGGAACGGGAAACCGGTGGAAATGAGGCACTCGCTGAGCTTCACGCGCTTGGACACGCGGATGCGGCGCTCGTTCATGTAGGCGCCGCGGCCCTTGGTGGCCGTGAACAGGTCGTTGCGCGACGGGTCGAAAACGACCGCCTGCTCGATCTTGCCGCGCACCGACAGCGCGATCGACACGCAGTAGACCGGAAAGCCGTGGATGAAGTTGGTGGTGCCGTCGAGCGGATCGATGATCCAGACGAATTCGGAGTCTTTGGCGCCGTATTCGGTGCCCGATTCTTCGGCCAGGATGCCGTGCCCCGGGTACGCGCCCAGCAAGGTCTCGATGATGACCTTCTCGCTGGCGTGATCGACTTCGGTGACGAAGTCATTGACCTGCTTCTGGGAGATGCGCACGGCCTCGACGTCGAGGGCGGCGCGATTGATGATGGCGCCGGCGGCGCGTGCGGCCTTGACGGCCACATTGAGCATGGGATGCAGGTTGGGGGACGACATTCTGGATTGTGAGAAGAACGGGTGGGAGAGGTCCCCAAGAATGCAATCTGGGCGACCCTGCAGTCCGGCGATGCGGGCGGCGAGAATCGGGCATTTTACCGGCTCAGCCCGTTTGTGTCTTCCCCACCCGTCATGCGCACCCGTTTCATCCTCATCCAGACCAGCCACGCCGGCAATGTGGGCGCTGCCGCCCGCGCCATGAAGACCATGGGTTTCGACGACCTGGTGCTGGTCGCGCCGCGCTGGGCCAACGTGCTGCGGCGCGAGGAAACCATCCAGCGCGCCAGCGGCGCCCTGGACGTGCTGAACAACGCCCGCATCGTCGAAACACTGGACGAAGCCCTCGACGGCGTGACCCACCTGTGCGCCACGGCCATGATCCCGCGCGACTTCGGCCCGCCCACGCGCACGCCGCGCGAGCACCTGGAACCGCTGGCCACGCAGGGCGACCAGCATGTGGCCTTCCTGTTCGGCTCCGAGCGCTTCGGCATGCGCAACGAGGACGTCTACCGCTGCAACGTGGCCCTGAGCATCCCGACCGACCCGAAGTTCGGCTCGCTGAACCTGGGCGCGGCCATCCAGGTGGTGGCCTACGAATGGCGCCTGGCGCTGGGCGGCTACGGCGTGCGCGAGGCCATCGCCCCGGTGCAGGCGGCCGACGCGCAGGCCGTGGCCGGCATGCTCGACCACTGGGAGCGCTCGCTGGTGGACATCGGCTTTCTCGACCCGGCGGCGCCCAAGAAGCTCATGCCGCGGCTGCAGCAGCTGTTCAACCGCGCGCAGCCCACGCCCGAGGAAATCCACATCCTGCGCGGCATCGCCAAGGCCATGAGCGATGCCACGCGCGGCCCGCGCGGCAGCTGAACCGTCACAAAACCCCATCGCGCGTAAGCGAAGACGCCCGGCTTTAGACTGCCCGGCCCCTATCGATATAACGACAACAAAGGCAGCGATGTTCTCTCGACTGCGCGCCGACATCCGGTGCATCCTCGAACGCGACCCGGCCGCCCGCAGCGCCTGGGAAGTGATCACGGTCTACCCCGGCTTCCATGCCGTGGTGCTGCACCGCTGGGCGCACGCCTGTTGGACCCACGGTTTCAAGTGGCCGGCCCGCTTCATCGCGCACTGCGCGCGCGCGTTCACGGGCATCGAGATCCACCCGGCCGCCAAGATCGGCGAGCGCGTGTTCTTCGATCACGCCATGGGCGTGGTGGTGGGCGAAACCGCCGAGATCGGCGACGGCTGCACCATCTACCAGGGCGTGACGCTGGGCGGCACCTCGCTCTACAAGGGCACCAAGCGCCACCCGACGCTGGGCAAGAACGTGGTGGTGAGCGCGGGCGCCAAGGTGCTGGGCGGCTTCGTCGTGGGCGACGGCGCCAAGATCGGCTCCAACGCGGTGGTCATCAAGCCGGTGCCGGCCGGGGCGACCGCGGTGGGCATTCCGGCGCGCATCATCCCGTCGAAAGAGGGCGAGAGCGCCGACGTGGCCGCGCCGCAGAAGTTCTCGGCCTACGGCATCACGCAGGACGACGACCCGCTGAGCCAGGCCATGCGCGGCCTGATCGACAACGCCTCGAGCCAGGAGCACCAGATCGCGCTCCTGTGGCAGGCCATCGAGAAGCTGTCGGCGCAGCCGGGCACCAAGGACTGCTTGCCGGGCGACGCGGCGCGTGGCGAGTCATTCGAGGCCGACAAGCTGACGCAGCTGATCGGCAAGTAGACAAGAGCGCCGATCAGCCGGCCCGCTTGCCCGGCGCGTGCAGCGTGCCGTGCACGTGCCCCGCGTGCTGGCCGAAGGTCTCGGGCGCGAGCGCGGCGGTGTCCAGCTCCTGCAGGATGCCGCAGGCGCTGGCCGATTCGGGGCCGCCGCACTGCAGGCGCAGCGCCTTCAGCTGCTTTTCGAGCGTCTTCAGCTCGGCGATGCGTGAGGCCACGTGGCCGATGTGGTCGTCCAGCAGCTGGTTCACCTCGCCGCAGTCGTCCTGCGGCGCATCGCGGAATTTCAGCAGGCTGCGGATCTCGTCGAGCGTCATGTCCAGCGAGCGGCAGCGGCGGATGAAGCCCAGGCGCTGGGCATGCTCCTCGTCGTAGATGCGGTAGTTGCCGTCGGTGCGCGCGGGCGCGGGCAGCAGCTGTTCGCGCTCGTAGTACCGGATGGTTTCGACCGGCGTGTTCGTGGCCTTGGCCAGTTCACCGATTTTCATGATGCGGCATCTCAAGGAAGTGGCAATCAACGGTTGACTCTACACCTGCTTCAGGGTTTCCAATGGAACGCATGACGAATCAGACCACCCTGAATCAGCCGGTGCCACGCGCTGCGCCGCATGACCACGCCCATGACCACGGGCACAGCCGCGGGCATGACCACGCGCACGACCACGGGCACGACCATGCCCACGATCACGCCCCCGCCGCGCCGGCAACGGCCTGCTGCGGCAGCCCCGTGTGCGGCAGCACCCCGGCGTCGACCGAGCCCGCCGACCTGCCGAAGGGCGCCGTGCTGTTTCGCATTCCCACCATGGACTGCGCGGTCGAAGAGTCCGAGATCCGCCGCGCCCTCGAGCCCGTCGCGGGCGTGAAGGCCCTGCGCTTTCGTTTAAGCGAACGCACGCTGGCCCTCACCACCGAAGACGGCGCGCTGCCCGCTGCGCTCGAAGCCATCCGCCAGGCCGGCTTCAAGCCCGAGCCGGTGGCGTCGTCGACGGGGCAGAAGGCCGAGCCCGCGCGCTTCGCCGGCATGTCGACCGGGCTGGCACGCCTTGTGGCCGCGCTGGTGCTGGCCATTGCGGCCGAGACCGTGTCCTTCCTGGCGCTCGACGGCGTGGGCTTCATGGCCGCCGAGATGGGGCTCGCGCTCGCGGCCATCGCGCTGGCCGGCCTGGACACTTACAAGAAGGGCTTCGCCGCGCTGGTGCGCGGGCGCCTCAACATCAATGCGCTGATGGCCGTCGCCGTCACGGGCGCCTTCATCATCGGCCAGTGGCCCGAGGCCGCGATGGTGATGGCGCTGTACGCCATCGCCGAACTCATCGAGGCCCGTGCCGTCGACCGTGCGCGCAACGCCATCCAGAGCCTGCTCGCGCTGGCGCCCGAACAGGCCGAGGTGCGGCAGCCCGACGGCAGCTGGCAGACCGTGCGCGCCGATGCGGTGGCGCTCGACGCCGTCGCGCGCATCCGCCCCGGCGAGCGCGTGCCGCTGGACGGCGTGGTGCTCGAAGGCACCAGCGCCATCGACCAGGCGCCGGTCACGGGCGAGAGCATCCCGGTCGACAAGGCCGCGGGCGATGCGGTGTTTGCCGGCACCATCAACCAGACCGGCGCGCTGGTGTTCCGCGTGACGGCCGTGGCGGCCAACACCACGCTCGCGCGCATCATCCACGCGGTCGAAGAGGCGCAGGGTTCGCGCGCGCCCACGCAGCGCTTCGTCGACCGATTCGCTGCCATCTACACGCCCACCGTCTTCGTGCTGGCGCTGGCCATCGCGGTGCTCACGCCGTGGCTGCTGGGCTGGACCTGGGTGCAGGCCGTCTACAAGGCGCTGGTGCTGCTGGTCATCGCCTGCCCGTGCGCGCTGGTCATCTCCACGCCCGTGACGGTCGTGAGCGCGCTGGCCTCGGCCGCGCGGCGCGGCATCCTCATCAAGGGCGGCACCTACCTCGAAGAGGCGCGCAAGCTCAAGGCCGTGGCGCTCGACAAGACCGGCACCATCACCGAAGGCAAGCCCAAGCTGGTCGAGTCGGTGCTGATCGACAAGGCGGGCGGCGATGAGGGCGCGGTGTACGCACTGGCCGCCAACATCGCCGGCCGTTCCGACCACCCGGTGTCGAAGGCCATCGCCCAGGGCCTGGGTGGGTCGGTCGAAGAAGTCGGCGACTTCACCGCGCTGCCCGGACGCGGCGTGCAGGCCACGCACGCGGGCCAGACCTACGTGCTGGGCAACCACCGGTTGATCGAGGAGCGCGGCCTGTGCTCGCCGGAACTCGAAGCCGAACTCAAGCGGCACGAGGAGGCCGGTCGCACGGTGACGCTGCTGGCATCTGAAAAGTCGGTGCTGGCGCTGTTCGCAGTGGCCGACACCATCAAGCCTTCGTCGCAGGCCGCCGTGGCCGAACTGCGCGCGCTGGGCGTGACGCCCGTCATGCTCACCGGCGACAACACCGCCACCGCGAAGACCATCGGTGCGCACGCCGGCATCGACGACGTGCGCGGCAACCTGCTGCCCGAAGAAAAGCTCGATGCCATCCAGGCGATGCAGCAACGCTACGGCGCCGTCGCGATGACCGGCGACGGCATCAACGACGCCCCGGCACTGGCCAAGGCCGACATCGGCTTCGCCATGGGCGGCGCCGGCACCGACACCGCGATGGAAGCGGCCGACGTGGTCATCATGAACGACGACCTGCGCCGCATCCCCGAGACCATCCGCCTGTCGCGCCGCGCGCACGCGGTGCTGTGGCAGAACATCACGCTCGCACTCGGCATCAAGGGCGTGTTCTTCGTGCTCGCCGTGTTCGGCAGCGCGACCATGTGGATGGCGGTGTTCGCCGACATGGGAGCGAGCCTGCTGGTGGTGGCGAACGGGTTGCGGCTGATGCGCATGCCCAAGGAGTGAGTTCGGGCGGGGCTCGAGGGAGGGGCCTCGGGGGCGCGCGGCACCGGCGGCGATGGCACTAACATCGGCCGCTGTTCCCGCTTTCACCGCGACCTCACCCATGTCCGTCACCACCCTCCTGCTGCAGCTCGTCGTCATCCTCACCACCGCGCGCCTGTGCGGCTGGGTGCTGCGCCATGTGGGGCAGCCGAGCGTGGTGGGGGAGATGGCGGCGGGGCTGATGCTCGGGCCGGCGGTCATGGGGCTGCTGTTCCCGTCGCTGCACGCGCAGCTGTTCGCCAAGGAGTCGCTGCAGGGGCTGTCGTCGCTGGCGACGGTGGGGCTGGTGCTGTTCATGTTCGTGGTGGGCCTGGAGCTGCGGGCCACGCGCAACATGCGCGCGCAGCTGCAGGCGGCCGGCGCGGTGGGCGTGCTCAGCGTGCTGGTGCCGCTGGTGCTGGGCCTGGCGATCTCGCCGGCGCTGCATCCCACGCTCGCGCCGGCCGGCGTGGGCTTCTGGCCCTTCGCGCTGTTCATGGCGGCGGCGCTGTCGATCACGGCCTTCCCGGTGATGGCGCGCATCCTGAAAGACCGCGGCATGACGCGCACGCCCTTCGGCCAGCTCTCGCTGAGCGCGGCGGCGGTGGTCGACGTGTTCGCGTGGATCCTGCTGGCCTTCGTGGTCGCGCTGGTGGGCACCAGCGACGGCTACGCGGGCCTGATCAAGATCACGGTCGGCGTGGTGGTGATGCTCACGGTGCTGTTCCTCGGGCTGAAGCCGGCCTTTGCGTGGCTGTTGCGCGTGAAGGCGCCCGACGGCGAGCCGTCGACCACGCTGATGGCCGCGCTCATGATCGGCCTGCTGGTCACGGCGCTGCTGACCGAGTGGCTGCACCTGCACGCGGTGTTCGGCGCCTTCCTGTTCGGCGCCTGCCTGCCGCGCGACGACCGCCTGCTGCGCTCGCTGAGCGAGCGCATCGAACCCATTTCCATCGTGGTGCTGATGCCGCTGTTCTTCGCGCTCGCGGGGCTGGGCACCACGGCCAACGCGTTCTCGGGCGCCAGCCTGGGCGCGATGCTGCTGATCGTGGGCGTGGCCACCGTGGGCAAGATCGCGGGCGGCGCGGCGGGCGCGCGCATCGCCGGCTACAGCTGGCGCGACAGCCTGGCCACCGGCTCGCTCATGAATGCGCGCGGGCTGATGGAGCTCATCGTCATCAAGATCGGCCTGGACGTCGGCCTGATCGGCCCCGAGCTCTTCACGATGCTGCTGGTGATGGCGCTGGCCACCACCGCGATGACCGGGCCGCTGATGACGCTGTGCGTCGGCCGCAAGCCCAAGCCCGCCGAGACGGCGGCGCACGCCGAGCCCTGAACCCCTTCAGCCGCCGCGGCGCACGCTGAACCCGATGCGCGTCTCGCCGCCCTGGCTCGACGCGAACACCTGCCCGCCGTGCATGCGCGCGATCGCCTCGACGATCGACAGGCCCAGCCCGTGGTGCCGCGTGGAGCCGTCGCGTGCCTGGGCCGCGCGGTAGAAGCGCTCGAACAGGCGCGGCAGCGCCTCGGGGTCGATCGGCGCGCCGCGGTTGATCACGGCGATGGTGTGGTGTTCTCCGCCAGGGGCGGCCGCAATCTCGATGCGCAGCGTCGAGGCCGGCTCGGCAAAGCGGATCGCATTGCCCAGCAGGTTGAAGAGGGCGCGCCGGATCAGCCCCGCGTCCACCTCGGCCACGGCCTCGCCGTGCACTTCGGCACGCAGGCCGGCCTCGTCGAGCATGGCGTCGTAGAAGTCGATCACGTCGCGCGCCTGCTCCGCCAGGCTCACCGGGGCCATCGAGCGCGCCGAGGTGCCGCGGTCGGCCTTCGAAAGAAACAGCATGTCGGTCACGATGCCCGACAGCCGCCCCATCTCCTCGAGGTTGGAGGCCAGCACGGCCTGCAGCTCCTCGTTGCTGCGCGGGCGCGTGAGCGCCACCTCGGTGGAGCCCAGCAGGTTGGCCAGCGGCGTGCGCAGCTCGTGCGCCACGTCGGCGTTGAACGACTCCAGCTGCACGTAGGCGCGCTGCACCCGCGCCAGCAGCGCGTTGAACTGCGTGATCCAGGGCCGCAGCTCCTGCGCGAAGGCGCCGGGGTCGATCGACTGGTGGACGTGGTCGGGCGTGATGGCCGCGGTGCGCTCGGCCAGCGCCTTCAGCGGCCGCAGCCCGCGCCGCACCAGCCACATGCCGGTGAGCGACACCAGCGCCGTGCCCAGCACCACCGCGCCCAGCAGCGTCCAGGCCAGGCGCTCGAGCAGCCGGGAGTCCTGCGCGATGTTCACGCCGACCTGCACCGACAGGTCGGTGTGGAAGTCGCCGTTCTGCCAGGGCACGACGATGGCGCGCCGCAGCCAGCGGCCCTGCGGCGGAGGCGTGGACTGGAACAGCGGCTTGCCGGCGTTGGCGATCGACAGGGTCACGTCGTCCTGCATCGAGAAGAAGTCGTCGAGCTTGTGGCGCAGAAAGACGAGGTCGCCGCCTTTCTCGGCCTCCTTGAGCAGGTGCTCGACGAGCACCGTCTTCTGGTCGAGTGCGTCGCGCTGCTTGGCGCCGAAGCTCCAGGCGGTCACGAGGTAGATGGCCAGGCAAATGATGCTCAGGCCGGACAGCGTCTGCGCGGCGAACCAGAACGACAGCCGGCTCTGGATCGAATGCGGCTTCGGGCTCATGCCCAGGAGCGGTCTTCCAGGACGTAGCCCATGCCGCGAACGGTGTGCAGCAGCTTCACGTCGAAGGGGTCGTCGATCTTGCTGCGCAGGCGGCGAATGGCCACCTCGACCACGTTGGTGTCGCTGTCGAAGTTCATGTCCCACACCTGCTCGGCGAGCGTGGAGCGCGACAGGATCTGCCCGCGCCGGCGCAGCAGCACCACCAGCAGCGTGAACTCCTTGGCCGTGAGGTCCAGCCGCGTGCGGTTGCGCATGCACTTGCGGCTCACCAGGTCCAGCTCCAGGTCGGCCAGGCGCAGCACCGTGGGCTCCTGCGTCTTGCCGCGCCGCAGCAGCGCCTGCACGCGCGCCAGCAGCTCCGAGAAGGAGAAGGGCTTCACCAGGTAGTCGTCGGCGCCTTGCTGCAGGCCCTGCACGCGGTCTTCGACCTTGTCGCGCGCGGTGAGCACCAGCACGGGCACGTTCTTCGTGCGGCGAATGGCCTGCAGCACGGCAAAGCCGTCGATGCCCGGCAGCATCACGTCCAGCAGCACGAGCGCGTAGTCGCCCTCGGTGGCGAGGTAGCGGCCTTCGATGCCATCGCGGGCGATGTCGACCACGTAGCCGTTCTCTTCCAGACCCTTTTTCAGGTAATCGCCCAGTTTGGGTTCGTCTTCGATGACAAGAATTCGCATGGTACGGATCGTACCCAAGGCCTTTCGAGACGCTGGTTACGATTTAGTAATCCTATTGAAGGACAAAGCGCCGACACGCTGTCGTACAGTGGGCCGGGCCCTCGGTTCGCAGGGCTTTTCTTGGTCGGCGCGCCACGCCCCGTCGATATACTTTTGTCAACAATGCGCCGCTGGCTCCTCATTTTCCTGCTGTTTCTCCTGCCTTTCCAGTACAGCTGGGCGGTGTCGGCAGCCTATTGCCTGCACGAAGGCGATACGGGGAGCGGCCACTGGGGCCACCACGAGGACGAGCCGCGCGGCACCGACCGCACCCACGCGGGCGACGGCGCCAAGAAAGACAGCACCCGCCAGCCCAATGCGGCGGTCGGCCATTGCATCGTTGCCCACTTCGGGCAGGCCCAGCATGCGGACACCGCCGCCGCGCTGCCGGCCGAATTGCCCATCGCCTCGCAGGCGCTGCGCGCCACGACCACCGAACGCTTCGCCTCGCACATCGCCGAAGTGCCGGTGCGCCCCGACTGGTTGCTCTCCGCCTGATTCGGCGAGAGCACAGCCCCTTTTCTTTTTCTGATCTCACTCATCAGCTGAGCGCTCCTCGCCGAATTCGTCCGTCCGTTGTTTCGCAACCCAGGAGAATTCGATGCGCACGCTTTTCGTGCCGCTGGCCGTGTTGGCCTTGGCGGTACCCCCGGCCTTTTCACAGCAGACCCCGCAGGCGGCCGGTCCCTCGTCGTCCCTTTCGACACCCGCCCGCACGCTGGAGCCCGAAGGCCCGCTGACCCTGCGCGCCGCCGTCGCGCTGGCGCTGCAGGCCAACCCGGGCCTGTCGGCCGCGCGCCATGAGCAGGCCGCCGCCGATGGCGCCGTGGTGCAGGCCGGCGCCTGGCCCAACCCCACGCTGGACACGCAGCTGGAAGACCTGCGCCGCAACAACCGCACGACCACGCTGCAGCTGAGCCAGCCCCTGGAACTGGGCGGCAAGCGCGCCGCGCGCGTCACGGCGGCCGAGCGTGCGCGCGACCAGGCGGTGTCGGCGCTGTCGGCGCGGCGCGCCGAACTGCGTGCCGCGGCCGTCACCGCCTTCTTCGACGTGCTGACCGCGCAGGAGCGCCTGCGGCTCGCGCAAGACTCGGTGGGGCTCGCGCAGATCGCCACCCGCGCCGCGGCCAATCGCGTGGCGGCCGGCAAGGTGTCGCCGCTCGAGGAAACCAAGGCGCGCGTGGCCGAGGCCGGCATCCGCGTCGAACTGCTGCAGGCCGAAGGCACGCTGCGCGCGTCGCGCCAGCTGCTGTCCGCGCTGTGGGGCAACCCGTCGCCGCGCTTCACGCAGGTGGACGGCGCGGTCGACCAGCTGCCGGCCCAGGCCGCCGCGCCCGAGGTGGCGCGCCGCCTGCCCGATGCGCCCGTGCTGCGCCAGGCCCGGCTCGAGGTCGAGCGCCGCCGCGCGCTCAGCGACCTGGAGCAGGCCAAACGCATTCCCGACGTGACCGTGTCGCTCGGCGTCAAGCGCGTGCCCGCATCGGAAGGCGAGGGCGGCGAGGCCGTGAGCAGCAGCCGGCGCAACCAGGTGGTGGTGGGCCTGTCGGTGCCGCTGCCGATCTTCGACACCAACCGCGGCAACATCGCCGAAGCGCTGAGCCGCGAAGACAAGGCACGCGACGAGCTCGCCGCCGCCGAGCTGCAACTGGGCGCCGACGTGGCCCAGGCCAGCGAGCGTCTGCGCTCGGCGCGCGCCACGGCCGAGACGCTGCAGCGCGACGCACTGCCCGGCGCCGAGACCGCCTACCGCGCCGCCACCAAGGGCTTCGAGCTGGGCAAGTTCAGCTTTCTCGAGGCGCTCGACGCGCAGCGCACGCTGTTCCAGGTGCGCAACCAGTACCTCGTCGCGCTGGCCGAGGCGCACCGCGCGGCCGGCGAGCTCGACCGCCTGCTGGGCACCGAGGGCGACGACATCGCCTCGAACGCGACGCCCAACCTGACGCCGATCGCGCGCTGAAGAAGAACACCGAACCGATTCCGACCATGACCACACCACACAACCGCACATCGTCCGCCGGCCGCAAGCAGTGGATCGCCATTGCCGCCGTCCTGCTCGCCGGCCTCGTCGCCGGCGCGCTCATCCTGCGCACCGCGCCGTCCAAGCCCGAGGCGGGCGGGCACTCGGAGTCCGCCGGCCATGCCGACGGCGAGCACCACGAGGAAGACAAGGGCCACGCCAAGGGCAAGGAAGACGACCACGGCCATTCGCATGACGAAGGCCATGGCGACAAGGAACACCACGCGGAAGAAGGCAAGGATGCCGGCAAGGAGGCGGGCAAGGAAGCGCCTGCAACCGCAGAGCCGCAGAAGGCCGCCGCCAACGCCCACAAGGAAGACGAGGAAAAGATCCCCTTCACCGACGAACAGGTCAAGGCCGCCGGCATCGCGATCGACAGCGTCGGCCCGGCGCGCATCAAGACGTCGCTGCAGCTGCCTGGCGAGATCAAGTTCAATGAAGACCGCACGGCCCACGTGGTGCCGCGCGTGGCGGGCGTGGTCGACAGCGTGTCGGCCAACCTGGGCCAGGAGGTCAAGCGCGGCCAGGTGCTGGCCGTGATCTCCAGCCCCGCGCTCTCGGAGCAGCGCAGCGAGCTGCAGACCGCGCAGCGCCGGCTGGCGCTGGCACGCACCACGCACGACCGCGAGAAGAAACTGTGGGAAGAAAAGATCTCGCCGCAGCAGGACTACCTGCAGGCCGAGCAGGCCATGCAGGAGGCGCAGATCGCCGTGGCCAACGCCAACCAGAAGCTGCTGGCGCTGGGCGCCACGCCCGGCTCGTCGGCACTGGGCCGCTACGAGCTGCGCGCGCCCTTCGACGGCATGGTCGTCGAGAAGCACATCTCGCTGGGCGAATCGGTGGGCGAGGCGGTCAACGTGTTCACCATTTCCGACCTGTCGACCGTGTGGGCCGAGATCAGCGTGCCCGCCAGCAGCCTGAACCTCGTGCGCGTCGGCGAGGCCGTGACCATCCGCGCCGGTTCCTTTGAGCAGGCCGCGCGCGGCACCGTGTCGTACGTGGGCTCGCTGCTGGGGGCGCAGACGCGCACCGCCACCGCGCGCGTCACGCTCACCAACCCGCAGCGCACCTGGCGCCCGGGCCTGTTCGTGAACGTGGAGCTGGTGGCGTCGGAGGCCGATGCGCCCGTCACCGTGTCGGCCGAAGCCGTGCAGACCGTGGACGACCAGCCCACCGTGTTCCTGCGCGTGCCCGGCGGCTTTGTGCCGCAGCACGTGAAGACCGGCCGCAGCGACGGCCAGCGCATCGAGATCGTGGGCGGCCTGAAGTCCGGCGCGGCCTATGCGGCCAGCGGCAGCTTCGTCGTGAAGTCGCAGCAGGGCAAGAGCTCGGCCACGCACACCCACTGAGGACGCCCGCATGTTCGAACGCATCATCCGCTTCTCCATCGAGCAGCGCTGGCTGATCCTGCTGGCCGTGCTCGGCATGGCGGCGCTCGGCGTCTTCAGCTACCAGAAGCTGCCCATCGACGCCGTGCCCGACATCACCAACGTGCAGGTGCAGATCAACACCTCCGCGCCCGGCTACTCGCCGCTCGAAGCCGAGCAGCGCGTGACCTACCCCATCGAAACCGTCATGGCCGGCCTGCCGGGCCTGCAGCAGACGCGCTCGCTGTCGCGCTACGGCCTGTCGCAGGTCACGGTGATCTTCAAGGACGGCACCGACATCTACTTTGCGCGCCAGCTCGTGAACGAGCGTATCCAGTCGGCGCGCGAGAGCATGCCGCCCGGCGTGTCGCCGGTGATCGGGCCCATCTCGACCGGCCTGGGCGAGATCTACCTGTGGACCGTCGAGACCGAAGAGGGCGCCAAGAAGGCCGACGGCAAGCCCTACACGCCGACCGACCTGCGGGAGATTCAAGACTGGATCATCAAGCCGCAGCTGCGCAACGTGCCGGGCGTGACCGAGATCAACTCCATCGGCGGCTACGCCAAGGAGTTCCAGATCGCCCCCGACCCCGCGAAGCTCCTGGCGCACGGCCTCACGATGACCGACCTGGTCACCGCGTTGGAGCGCAACAACGCCAACGTGGGCGCGGGCTACATCGAGAAGCGCGGCGAGCAGTACCTCATTCGCGCGCCGGGGCAGGTGAAGTCGGTGGAGGACATCGGCAACGTGATCTTGGGCAACGCCGGCGGCATTCCGCTGCGCGTGTCCGACGTGGCCGAGGTCGGCATCGGCCAGGAGCTGCGCACCGGCGCCGCCACCGACAACGGCCGCGAGGTGGTGCTGGGCACGGTGTTCATGCTCATCGGCGAGAACAGCCGCACCGTCTCGCAGGCGGTCGACAAGAAGATGCAGGAGATCAACCGCACGCTGCCCTCGGGCGTGAAGGCCGTGACGGTGTACGACCGCACGGTGCTGGTCGACAAGGCCATCGCCACCGTGAAGAAGAACCTCTTCGAGGGCGCGGTGCTGGTGGTGGCGATCCTGTTCCTGTTTCTGGGCAACATCCGCGCGGCCATCATCACGGCGACGGTGATCCCGCTGTCGATGCTCTTCACCTTCACCGGCATGGTGAACCAGAAGGTCAGCGCCAACCTCATGAGTCTGAGCGCGCTGGACTTCGGCATCATCATCGACGGCGCCGTGGTGATCGTGGAGAACTGCGTGCGGCGCCTGGCGCATGCGCAGGAGAAGCATGGCAGGGCGCTCACGCGCAGCGAGCGTTTTCATGAGGTGTTCGCGGCCTCGCAGGAGGCGCGCCGGCCGCTGCTGTTCGGCCAGCTCATCATCATGATCGTGTACCTGCCGATCTTTGCGCTCACCGGCGTCGAGGGCAAGCTGTTCCACCCGATGGCGTTCACCGTGGTGATTGCGCTCTTGGGCGCAATGATCCTGTCGATCACCTTCATCCCGGCCGCCGTGGCGCTGTTCATCGGCAACAAGGTCGCCGAGAAGGAAAACCGCCTCATGCTGTGGGCCAAGCGCGGCTACGCGCCGCTGCTGTCGCGCGCGATGAATGCCAAGCCGCTGGTCATCACCACGGCGGTGGTGGCGGTGGTGCTCTCGGGCCTGCTGGCCACGCGCCTGGGCACCGAGTTCGTGCCCAGCCTGAGCGAGGGCGACTTCGCCATCCAGGCGCTGCGCATCCCGGGCACCAGCCTCACGCAGTCGGTCGAGATGCAAAAGCAGCTCGAGCGCACGCTGAAAGACAAGTTCCCCGAGATCGAGCGCGTGTTCGCGCGCACCGGCACGGCCGAGATCGCGTCCGACCCGATGCCGCCGAACATCTCCGACGGCTACATCATGCTCAAGCCCGAGAGCGAATGGCCGAAGCCGAAGCGCACGCGGCCCGAGCTGCTGGCCGCCGTGCAGGAAGAGGTCGAGAAGCTGCCGGGCAACAACTACGAGTTCTCGCAACCGATCCAGCTGCGCTTCAACGAGCTGATCTCGGGCGTGCGCAGCGACGTGGCCGTGAAGATCTTCGGCGACGACATGGACGTGCTCAACCAGACGGCCGCGCAGGTGTCGGCTGCGCTGGGCAAGGTGCCCGGCGCCGCCGAGGTGAAGGTGGAGCAGACCACCGGCCTGCCGATGCTCACCGTGAACATCGACCGCCAGAAGACCGCGCGCTACGGCCTCAACGTGGGCGACGTGCAGGACGCCATTTCGACCGCCGTGGGCGGGCGCGAGGCCGGCACGCTGTTCGACGGCGACCGCCGCTTCGACATCCTCGTGCGGCTGCCCGAGACCCTGCGCACCGACCTGGAGGCCATCCGCCGCCTGCCGATCGCGCTGCCCAAGGGTGCGGGCGGCGAGGGCCTGCGCACCAGCTTCATCCCGCTGGGCGAGGTGGCCACGCTCGACCTGGCGCCCGGCCCCAACCAGGTCAGCCGCGAAGACGGCAAGCGCCGCATCGTGGTGAGCGCCAACGTGCGCGGGCGCGACCTCGGCTCCTTCGTGGCCGAGGCCGAGGAGGCCATGCGCGCCGTGCGCATTCCGCCGGGCTACTGGACCGTGTGGGGCGGCCAGTACGAGAACCTGGCCTCGGCCACGCAGCGCCTGCAGGTGGTGGTGCCCGTGTCGCTGCTGCTGGTGTTCACGCTGCTGTTCGCGATGTTCGGCAACCTGAAGGACGGGCTGCTGGTGTTCACCGGCATTCCGTTCGCGCTCACGGGCGGCATCGTCGCGCTGTGGATGCGGGGCATTCCGCTGTCGATCTCGGCGGCCGTGGGCTTCATTGCGCTGTCGGGCGTGGCCGTGCTCAACGGGCTGGTGATGATCTCGTTCATCCGCAACCTGCGCGAGGGCGGCCTGCCGCTGGACGCGGCGATTCGCGAAGGCGCGCTCACGCGGCTGCGCCCCGTGCTCATGACCGCGCTGGTGGCCTCGCTGGGCTTCGTGCCCATGGCCATCGCCACCGGCACGGGCGCCGAAGTGCAGCGCCCGCTGGCCACCGTGGTCATCGGCGGTATCCTGTCGTCGACCGCGCTGACGCTGCTGGTGTTGCCGCTGCTGTACCGCATCGCGCACCGGCGCGATGAAGACGAGGTACAGGAAGCCAACGCAGAGCAGCAACACGGCGCACCCCTCGATCCCGCACTGCAAGGTTCCCATGGCCCATGAGCATTCACATGCCACAGCCGTTGCTGGTGGCAACGAGAAGGCGCTGCGCTGGGCGCTGGCGCTGACCTCGACCTACCTCGTCGCCGAGGTGATCGGCGGGCTGGTGTCGGGCAGCCTGGCGCTGCTGTCCGACGCGGCCCACATGGCCACCGACACCGTGGCGCTGGCCATCTCGCTGGCCGCCATCTGGCTGGGCAAGCGGCCGGCGGACAAGCGCCGCACCTTCGGCTACTACCGCTTCGAGATCCTGGCGGCCGTGGTCAACGCGGTGCTGCTGTTCTTCGTGGCGATCTACGTGCTCTACGAGGCGTACCGGCGCATCTCGCAGCCGGCCGAGATCCAGTCGACCATGATGCTGCTCGTGGCCATCGGCGGCCTGGTGGTCAACCTCATCGGCATGCGCCTGCTGGCCAGCGGCAAGGACGAGAGCCTCAACGTGAAGGGCGCCTACCTTGAAGTGTGGGCCGACATGCTGGGCTCCGTCGGCGTGATCGCGGGCGCGCTCGTCATCCGTTTCACCGGCTGGGCCTGGGTCGACTCGGTGATCGCCGTCGCCATCGGCCTGTGGGTGCTGCCGCGCACCTGGCGCCTCTTGCGCGAGAGCCTCAACGTGCTGCTCGAAGGCGTGCCCGACGAGATCGACCTGCCCGAGGTCGAGCGCGCGCTGCAGGCCCAGCCGGGCGTGGCCGGCCTGCACGACCTGCATGTGTGGGCGCTGTCCAGCGGCAAGGTGAGCCTGAGCGTGCACGTGGTGTGCACGCCCGACGTGGTCGACCTGGCACCGCTGATGCTGCAGCTGCGCGGCCTGCTGGCCGAGAAGTTCGACATCCACCACTCGACCGTGCAGGTGGAGCGTGTGCCGTGCGAGCAGGCGGGGGAGACCCATGGGTTCGGGCCTGCGGTGACGGCGGGCTGACGCGAGGGCGGGGCGCAAAAAAAACGCGACAGTCGCACGGGGCAACTGTCGCGTCGGGGGCGGCGCCGATGGGGCGCCGCGTGGCCTGTCTGCAGGCTTAGAGGATGGTCACGTGGACCTTGTCTTCGACCAGCAGTTCTGCGGTGCCGGCGAGGTTGGTGTAGACGCTGTACGTCACGCCGCCCACCGTGGTGTTGCCGCCTTGAGTCCAGCTGTCGTTGCCGCCCAGCAGGTTCACATCGCCATTGGCGCCGTTGACCAGCATCTGCACCTTGCCGTCGGCCGTGACCATGTCGCGCATGCCGCCGGCGAGCACATCGCTGGCGTGCAGTGCCAGCGTGTTGCCGCCGGTGCCCAGGTCGAACTTCTCGATGCCCTGGATCTTCAGGCCGAAGGCCGACAGGTCGATGTGCATGGCCTTGCCGTCCATGACGAGGGTGTCGATGCCCAAGCCACCTTCGACGCGCGCGAAGTCGCCGCTGTTGATGCGGATCGTGTCATCGCCTGCGCCGCCATGCACCGTGTCGCCCGTGCCGACATTCATGAAGGTGTCGTTCCCGGCGCCGCCGCTCAGACGGTCCGCGAAGCCGAGCTTGGCGATGATCGTGTCGTCGCCTGCGCTATAGCCTTGGGTCGAATTATTCAGGACCTCGCCGTCATGAATCGGATTTGCACGCACCTCCGAGTTCGCAAGTGATTGCGATTCGACTGCCTCATCCAATTCTTGATCAGCGGTAAATTGCGAGCTTCCCGGAAATACAGCTGCGATCGATATATTGTCGATTTCAATATAGTCCCATTGATATCCGCCGCCAGCCGCCCCGGGCGTAATGACAAAAGAACTGAAAAGCAATCCATTAGGCATATTGAACTCGTGATACTCGCCTTCCCCATGGGATTGGAATCTCGTGCCGTATATCAAATTCCCAAGCTTGTCGTGGAATTTTATTGTCGGCCCCAGGGGGTCTTGATTGTCACCCATCCAAAATTTGATGGCGGAAGCTTGAACTCCATTGTTCAATTTTGCTTCAGCGGAGCCGCCAGATAATCCCCAGACATGGCTTTGATTGGTTTGCGTCTGATTTGCACTGACAATTCCTGTCATGCTCCAGTAAGTTGCATCGCTCAGTTGGGTGATTTTAAAAACTCCGGAGTCGAGTGAATCTCCGGTTTTTTGGAAAGTCTGCTTTGAATCGGAGTTGAAATCTTCGAAAAGATCAAAAACTGCCACGTCGAAAGTAAAAGTGCTGGATGGCAAGCTGATGTTGCCTGCAACATCAATGGATTTGGCGCTGATGCTGTGCTTGCCGTTGCTCAGGCTCTCGCTTGGCGTAAAGTTCCAGTCACCTGAGGCTCTAGCCTTCACGCGACCGATCTCGGCAACGCCGTCATAGATCACCACGGTACTCCCCGCTTCGGCCTTCCCCTTGAAGTCGGGCTTGTTGTCATCGGTACTCCCGCCGTTGGCCACATTGCCCATCGTGCCCACGTCGTCGTACACCGACACGATGGTCGGTGCTGCCGGCGGCAATGTGTCCACGGTCAGTTCGAATACTGCGGTGTGGGCGCTTTCGTTGCCACCCTCCGGCGTCAAGGTAGCGCTCAGGCTGTGCAGCCCTTCACTCAGAGGCGTGCCCGGCGTGAGGCTCCAGTGACCCTTGGCGTCGGCCACGGTCGAACCCAGCAGTGTGCTGCCGTCGTACACCTTCACGGTGCCGCCCGCGGCGGCCTTGCCATTCAGCGTCGGGGTGGTGTCGTCGGTGACGCCACCCTTGTCGATGGCGCCGGTGAACGCGCCTACGTCGTCCATCACGCGGTCGATGGTGATCTGCAGCGTGACCGTCACGCCTTGCTGTACCAGCACGTCGGCCTTGAAGCCCGAGTGCTGGTAGACCTCGTAGACCACGCCGTCGATGGTCACGTTGGCGCCCTGCGACCAGTCGCCCGGGTCGGTGCCGTTGGGCAGGAGGTCGAGCAGCGACACGGCGTCGCCGGCATTGCCCTTGACCATCATCTGCACGCGGCCGTTGGCCACGAACTGGTCCATGGCGCCGTTTTCCATCACGTCGCCCAGCGACAGGTTGAGCGTGTTGTTGCCCGTGCCGGTGATGTCGATGACTTCGACCGAGCTGACCTTGTGGCCGAGCGCGGTCAGGTCGAGCACCTGGTTGGCGCCGGTCAGCTTGAGCGTGTCGAGGCCACTGTTGCCGGAGATGGCCGAGTCGGCCAGGTGTCTGACGTCGGTCACGGTGAACTCGTTGTTGTCCGAGCCACCGTGCAGGGTGCCTGCCGATGCGTCGGTCAGGGTCTGTTGCTGCGGCGAATTCGAAGAGCCCCCGTTGTCGCTCCACTTCAAGCCGCCGATCAGGATGGCATCGCTGGCGCCACTGTCCAGGCAATAGACCTTGATGTAGGCAATTGGCGTTTCCGAAACAAAGTCGATCCGCTTCATGACGACCGAGCCCGGGTCGTAGACCATGTTCTGCGTGTTCAGCAGGACACCGGCCGCCGAATAGAACTCCACCTTGCCGTAAGGGGCGACGTGCGTGTTCGTGTATTCGATGCCGGCCGACTTGGACGGGGCGGGGAGTTCGAATTTCGCGATCCCCTTGTTCGACAGATACATCCGGGAATCGCTGAAGTTCTCTACGTAGCCTTGCAGCATCTCGATGGCAACGCCGGAGGCATTCGTGTGCGTCGACCCTGCAACGACCTTCGGCGAATTCTTCAGGTCGTCCGTTCCCTGGAAGGGCGGCGACAGGTAGAGCGAGAGATTGCCGGCGTCATCCGAAATGGCGGCTGCGACGTGACCTGCATCCACAGCCTTGACCCCGGGAATGAGGGCCTTGCCCGCCGCGATGTCGGCGGCGGTCAGGGTGTAGTCGAAATGGTCTCCTCGCACGACGAGGCTGATCTTGTGACCCACGGCCACGTTCGCTGAATTGAACTGGACCTCCACGCCGGCATCGGTCACGACGACCTTGGTGGGCGCTCCCGGCGCGCTGGTGTCCAGTGCCATGGCCTGCGATTCCACCGGGCCCAGGTTGCCTGCGGCATCCACCACGCGCGTCTGCACGGTCCAGTCGCCCGTATGGCTGTTGCCGTCCTGCGCGCTCCATTGGTCACCGGCCACGAAGGCGGTCGTCCAGGTGGTGCCGCCATCGGTCGACACCTGCAGCGTCTCGCCCGCGCCCAGAGTGGCCGACAGCTTGCCCTGCAGCAGGCGTCCGGCGCTGCCGTCGTTGGTCAGGTAGTCGTCGGCGTCGAAGCCGCTGTCCTTGCCGATGTCGGTGACCGTGCCGGTCTGCGTCGGGGCGGTGGTGTCCACCACGAAGTTCCAGGCGCTGCTGGCCTCGCTGGTCTGGCCCACGGGGCTGGTGGACGTGGCGGTGATGCCGTGTGGGCCATCGGGCAGATCGATCTGGGGCGTGAAGCTCCACTTGCCGCTCTCGTCGGCCACGGCCTTGCCCAGGTAGGTCGAGCCGTCGTAGAACTTGACCGTGTGGTTGGCCGGCGCCGTGCCCGCAAGCGTCGGCCGCGCGTCGTTGGTGGCCTCGCCTTGCTGCAGCATGTGCGGCTCGCCCACGTCGTCGAACACGCTGTCAATGACAGGCGCGTTCGGCTTGTCGGTGTTGACGGTCACCTTGTAGCGCCCGGTCGGCATCGTTTCGTTGCCGGCGGCGTCGCGCTCCACGAGCATGAAGGTGTTCAGGCCTGCGGCCAGCGGGGTGTCGACCTGGAAGGTCCACTGGCCGTTTTCGCCGATGGTGGCCAGGCCCAGCTCGTGGGTGCCGGTGGCGTCTTTCACCATCACGGTGACGGTGTGGCCGGGCGTGCCGTTGCTGATGCCGCTGAGCAGCGGGCGCGTTTCATCGGTGGTGCCGCCCGAGATCACGTTGCCGGTGACCCCGCCCACGTTGTCCGTGAAGCCGCTGACGTTCAGCCGGCTGGCGTCGGGCGGGGTGACGTCGATCTCGAAGTTGAACGCGGGGGAGGGCGCACTCTCGTTGCCATTGGTGTCGAGCGCGGCGACCGTGATGGCATGAAGGCCCTGCAGCAGGTCGGTCGACGGTGTGAAGGTCCACGTGCCGTCTTCGCTGACTTCGGTGGTTCCGATCTCGTTGCCGTTGTCGCGGATGACGATGGTGTCGCCCGGCGTGCCCTGGCCATGGAAGCCGGGCTGGCGGTCGTCGGTCATACCGCCGGGGGCGATGGAGTTCTGGATGTCGCCGGCGTCGTCGAGGGCGCCGCTCACGATGGCGGGAGGGGCTGCGAAGGTGGTGCTCGGGTGGTCGATGGCGACCTGAATTTTCTCGGAGGGCATGGAATTTCTCTGTTCTGAAAAGGAAAGAAAAGACCGCATCGGCGCGCAAATGAACGCAGCGCAATCAAACGGTCTGGGGGAATGGAGCACTCTAGGAAGAACGGCCCTGCGGGACCATCGGACGAGTCCGAAACCTAAGCGCGAAGGAATAAGTCGGAGCTCAAAGCGCGCACAAAGTCGTGCGGGAAGGCACAACACGGCGTGGTGGCTCACAACTGGGCATCGCGACGCAGCAGAAACAAAAAACGCGACAGTCGCTGATGGCGGCTGTCGCGTTGTCGGCTGCACCGGCGCGGGTTGCGCCGGTGAGTGCGGTGGCTTACATGAGGGTCACGTGGACCTTGTCCTCGACCAGCAGCTCGGCGGTGCCGGCGAGGTTGGTGTAGACGCTGTAGGTCACGCCGCCGACGGCGGTGTTGCCGCCCTGGCTCCAGCCATCGTCACCCGCGCTGCCGCCCAGCAGGTTCACATCGCCATTGGCACCGTTGACCAGCATCTGCACCTTGCCGTCGGCCGTGACCATGTCGCGCATGCCGCCGGCCAGCAGGTCGCTGGTGTGTAGCGCCAGCGTGTTGCCGCCCGCACCCAGGTCGAACTTCTCGAAGCCTTGCAGCTTCAGGCCGAAGGCGGCCAGGTCGATGCGCATGGCGGTGCCGTCCATGACGAGGGTGTCGATGCCCAGACCGCCATCGACGCGCTCGAAGTCGCCGCTGAGCACGTGGATGACGTCGTTGCCCGCGCCGCCATGCACCGTGTCGCCCGTGCCGACCTTCGTGAGGGTGTCGTTGCCGGCACCGCCTTCGAGACGGTCGGCAAAGCCGAGCCTGGCGATGAGCGTGTCGTCGCCTTGGGTCCAGGCCTGCGTCGCGTGGTCGAGTGCATCGTCCGATACGAGGTCGAGGCTGAAGGCCTTGAGCGCGACGTTGCTGAGCTTGACGGTCACGCCTTGCCCGCGTCGCCGTTCAGCACGGCTGCGCTGTCGGCCGTGAGCGTGAACACGCCCGTCGTGGCGACCTTGCCGCTGCTGGAGATCTGGATGTTGTCGATCCACAGCTGGTCGTTGCCCCGCTGACCCGCGTTGTAGTAGGTGACGATCTCGAACCTGGAGAACGACTTGCCGGTCGACGCGACGTCGATGTTGATGGTGCCGTTCAGGGGCGCCATGCTGGCGCTGTGCAGCAGGCTGCCATGCGGTTTCTGTGCTCTCAATAAGAAGTCGACCGGATCGGCGTGCCTGTGCACGTTGTTCGATCCACGGTCTGGGGGATCGGGCACTCTAGGGAGAAGGGGCGCGCAAGGCCACCTGCAGGGTCTCGCCGGCCGCCAGCGATGCGCTCAGGCGGCCCGTCATCAGGCGCCCCGCGCTGCCGTCGTTGGTGGCGTGGTCGTCGGCGTTCATGCCGCTGTCCTTGCCGATGCCCGAGACGGTGGGGGTCTGCGTGGGCGCCAGGGTGTCCACCTCGAAGTGCCAGGCGCTGCTCGCGTCGCCGGTCTGGCCCACCGGGCCGGTGGCCGTGGCGGTGATGTGGTGCGCACCCTCGCTCAGGTTGTCCTTGGGCGTGAACGCCCAGGTGCCGTCGGCGCCGGTCTGGGTGGTGCCCAGGACGGTGGTGCCGTCGTGGAACGTCACGGTATGGCCGGGCTGGGCCGTGCCGTGCAGGGTCGGCCGGGCGTCGTTGGTGACCTCGCCGGGCGCCAGCATGTGGGGCACGCCCACGTCGTCGTAGACGTGCTCGATCACCGGGGGCGTCGGCTTGCTGGTGTCGATGGTCACCTGGTAGCGCCCCGTCGGCGCCGTCTCGTTGCCCGCCGCGTCTTTCTCCACGAGCGTGAAGGTGTTCAGGCCCGCGGCCAGCGGCGCCATGACCTGCAGCGACCACTGGCCGTTGTCGCCGACGACGGCTTCGCCCAGCGCATGGGTGCCGGTGCTGTCCCTGACCATCACCGTGACGGTGTGGCCGGGCTGGCCGGTGCTCGTGCCGGTGAGCAGCGGGCGCGTGTCGTCGGTGGTCTTGCCGGCGGCCACGTTGCCGGTGATGCCGCCTGCGGTGTCGAGGACGCCGGTGATGGACAGCTTGCTGGCGTTGGGTGGCGTGACGTCGATCTCGAAACTGAACGGGCCCGAAGGTTCGCTCTCGTCGCCGGCGGGGTCGCGCGCCACGATGGTGATGGCGTGGTGGCCTTCATTCATGTCGGTCGACGGCGTGAAGGCCCATTGGCCGTCTTCGTCCACGACGGTCTGGCCGATCTCGACGCCGTGGTTCCTGATGAGGATGGTGTCGCCCGGTGTGCCTTGGCCCTGGAACTCGGGTTGACGGTCGTCCGTGACGCCGCCGGCGGCGAGGGTGCCCATGATGTCGCCCGCGTCGTCGATGACGCTGTCCATGGTGGGCGGCTGTGGCGCGAAGGGCCGTGCGCTTGCTGTCTGATCGATGCTCGGGCTGTTGTCGACGAAGACGTTTGCCTTGTTGGATGCCATGCAGTTCCTGTGCTCTGAAAGGGGAAGAAAGATCGGATCGGGCAGCGAATTCACGCTGTTCGATCCGGCGGCCCGGGCGTCAGGAACTCTAGGAAGAACAGGGGAGCGGAACCATCGGACGGGTCCGATAAAAGCCGGGGCGAGCGATGCGCACGCGAGCGCGCCCCTCGCGCATCGGCGAAGCGGCAGGTCTTTGGTGGTGAATGCCGCCGCGCGAGAACCGGCGGCGGCAGGCAGGCTCGAGGGGCGTGCTGCGCCTCAGCGCGCGGCGCGGATCGCCGACTTGGGCCGGAAGGCCTTGCAGACCGTGTCGTCGGTCTCGAGGTAGGGCCCGCCGATCAGGTCGATGCAGTAGGGCACGGCGGCGAAGATGCCGGGCACGATCTGTGTGCCGTCGGCGTCCTTCAGCCCTTCGAGCGTCTCGGCGATCGACTTGGGCTGGCCCGGCAGGTTGATGATCAGGCTCTGGTCGCGGATGACCGCCACCTGCCGCGAGAGGATGGCGGTCGGCACGAAGCGCAGGCTGATCTGGCGCATCTGTTCGCCGAAGCCGGGCATTTCCTTGTGGGCCACCGCCAGCGTGGCCTCGGGCGTGACGTCGCGCAGCGCGGGGCCGGTGCCGCCGGTGGTGAGCACCAGCGAGCAGCCGGCGTCGACCAGCTCGACGAGCGTGGCGCTGATGCGCGCAGTCTCGTCGGGGATCAGGCGGGCTTCGAATTCGAGGGGGTTCTTCAGCGCGCGGCCCAGCCAGTCCTTGAGCGCGGGCAGGCCCTTGTCCTCGTAGGTGCCGCTGGAGGCGCGGTCGCTGATGGAGACGATGCCGATGCGCACCGAATCGAAGCCGCCGTCGCTCATGCGTCTTCTTCCCGGTCTTGCGCCGCAGCCGCTTCGGCGTGATCGTCGCCGCCATGCACCGCGAGTTGCGCGCGCACGAGCTGGAAGATCTCGCGGTAGGCCTTGCCCTGGCGCGGTGCTTCGCCGGCGGGGCCGGACTTCAGGTCCTTGCGGGCCTGGCGCACGAGGGCGCGCAGCTGCTGGGAGTCGGTGGCGGGGTGGGTTTCGATCCAACCGCCGAGGGCGTCGTCGTCGGCAATCAGGCGTTCGCGCCAGCGTTCAGCCTCGTGCAGCGCGGCGGCTTCGGCGGCCGGCACGGTGTTCTGCTCGGTCAGCGCCTGCTTCACGGCCTCGAGCACCTCGGGGTCGAGGGCGCGCATGAGCTTGCCGATGAACTGCATCTGGCGGCGCTTGCCCTCGAAATTGGTGATGCGTTTCGCCTCGGCGATGGCGTCGACCAGTTTCTCGCTCAGCGGGAGGGCGTCGAACAGGCCGGCACGCAGGGTGAGCAATTCTTCGCCCAGTTTCTGCAGTTCGGCGCTCTCGCGCTTGAGTTCGGTGCGGCTGGCTTCGTCGGTGCCGCCCTTGAGCTCGCGCTTGAGCTCCAGGTCGAGTTCGCTGCCTTCGGCAACGAAGTGGCCACGGACGAAATAGCCTTTTTTTGGTTTGCGGGACATGGGGTGGATTCTGGGCCGCGCCGTGCGGCGCTGCAACGCGCACAGGGGGCGCGGAAGGGAAAACGTGAAACAGGGGGCGCAAGTATCATAGCCACCACATGACGACATCCTCCTCGCGCGCCGATTCCGGCTTCGCCTACAGCCGCTCCTTCTTCGAAAACCTGGTCGATTCGGCCCTGGCCCACGCCAAAAAGCTCGGGGCCACCGACGCCGGCGCCGAGGCCTCCGAGGGCTGCGGCCTGAGCGTCTCGGTGCGCAAGGGCGAACTCGAGAACGTCGAGCGCAACCGCGACAAGTCGCTGGGCATCACGGTCTACGTGGGCCACCGCCGCGGCAACGCCAGCACCTCCGACTTTTCCGAGGCGGCCATCGCCCGCACGGTGCAGGCGGCCTACGACATCGCCCGCTTCACGGCCGAAGACCCGGTGAGCGGCCTGCCCGACGAGGAAGACATCGCCAAGGTGCAGCCCGAGCTCGACCTGTTCCACCCCTGGGACGTGACGAGCGAGCAGGCCGCCAAGCTGGCGCTGGAATGCGAGGCGGCGGCGCTGTCGACCGACAAGCGCATCACCAACAGCGAAGGCGCCGGCGTCTCGGCGCAGCAGAGCCACTTCTTCAGCGCCCACACGCACGGTTTTCGCGGCGGTTACGCCAGCTCGCGGCACTCGATTTCGGTGGCCCCCATCGCCGGCAAGGGCGACGACATGCAGCGCGACGCCTGGTACAGCTCGATGCGCTCGGCCGACGAACTGGCCAGCCCGCAGGCCGTGGGCCGCTACGCCGCCGAGCGCGCGCTCAGCCGCCTGAAGTCGCGCAAGATCAAGACCACCGAATGCCCGGTGCTGTTCGAGTCGCCGCTGGCCGTGGGCCTGCTGGGCGGGCTGGTGCAGGCCGTGAGCGGCGGGGCGCTGTACCGCAAGAGCACCTTCCTGCTCGACTCGCTGGGCAAGCCGGTGCTGCCCAAGCACGTCGACGTGGCCGAAGACCCGCACGTGCTGCGCGGCAAGGGCAGCTCGCCCTTCGACGACGAAGGCGTGATCACCCGCGCCCGCAAGGTGGTCGATGCCGGCCGCCTCGAAGGCTACTTTCTGTCGACCTACTCGGCGCGCAAGCTGGGCATGAAGACCACCGGCAACGCTGGCGGCTCGCACAACCTGACGCTGAGTTCGCGCCTCACGAAGCACGGCGACGACCTGGACGCCATGCTCGCCAAGCTCGGCACCGGCCTGTTCGTGATCGAGTTGATGGGGCAGGGCGTCAACTACGTGACGGGCGACTATTCGCGCGGCGCCAGCGGTTTCTGGGTGGAAAACGGCCGCATCGCCTATCCGGTGCAGGAAATCACGATTGCCGGCAATTTGCGTCAGATGTTGATGGGAATTGAAGCGATTGGCGCAGATGCTTACACTTTCGGCGCAAAAACCACGGGGTCGATCCTGGTCAACCGCATGAAGGTGGCGGGCGCCTGACAGGCCCTGCCGCTCGCAACGGCGCTGGCTCGACGACCCCTCCATTCAAGGACAGGGGGACAGGACATGAGCAAACACAGCGCCGTACGCAAGCCGGCCCTCGAACACGAACTCTTGCGTGACCCGCGCCTGGGCTTCGAGCCGGCGGGCAGCAGTTCGGTGCGCTGCCTGCAGCACGGCGTGCCCTGGCCCTTCGACTGCTGGCACTACCACGACGAGTACGAGCTGCAGTGCATCAACCGCACCAGCGGCGACGCCTTCGTCGGCAACCACATCGGCCGCTTCGAACCCGGCTATGTCGCCCTGGTGGGCGCGCGGCTGCCCCACACCTGGATCTCGCACGACGTGCCGCCCGAGGGCGTGGCCGACCGCAGCATGGTGATCCATTTCCGCGACGCGCCCCTGCGCCAGGGCGTCGACCTGTTTCCCGAGCTGGAGACGGTGCTGCCGATGCTCGACCGCGCCAAGCTGGGCATCGAGTTCTTCGGCATCGGCGACCTCGTGCGCGAGCGCTTCGTGCGCGTGCAGAAGCAAAAGGGCATGGCCCGGCTGTCGGAGTTCATCGGCCTGCTGCACGAGCTCGCGAGCTGGAGCGACTGGCGCCAGATCTCGAGCAACGCCGACCCGAGCGACGAGGACCCCACGGCCAACACCCGCATGCGCCGTGTGCTCGACTACCTGCATGCGCACCTGGCCGAAGAGCTTTCGCTGCCCACCGTGTGCGGCGTCGCCAACATGGCCGAGAGCAGCTTCTCGCGCTACTTCCACAAGCACATGGGCAGCACCTTCACCGACTTCGTCACGCGGCTGCGCATCACCAAGGCCTGCGAGATGCTGCAGGTGTCCGACCGGCTGGTGAGCGACATCTGCTACGAGGTCGGCTTCTCGAACCTCGCGAACTTCAACCGTCGCTTCCTGCAGCTCAAGGGCATGACGCCCTCGGCCTACCGGCAGCAGGCGCAGGAGCGTTTCGGCCTGCGCAGCGCGCAGCACACGCCACTCGCTGCCTGATTGCCGACTGATACGCACTTGCCTCTCGGGCTAAACCCCGAGACGGCTTGGCAGCAAAGTATCAGGCGCCCGGTGGGCATGTAGGAGGCCCTTCGGATCGGCCTCCTAACCTTCGTCTCGTTGCATTTGCCGGCATTTCGCCGGCAATTTGCACGAACAACGAAGGAGACAAGCATGCCGATTCCGCATCCCCACCGTCTGGCCGGCCTCGCGCTCGCGCTGGCCACGCTGGCGCCCGCCGCGCTGGCGCAGGTCTGCAAGGAGGACGTGCGCGTCCTGTCGCAGCCGCGCGAAGGCCTGACGTTGCTCGAGAAATCCAAGGACGAGTTCAA
Source organism: Variovorax sp. GW823-FHT04B03 (assembly GCF_058796495.1). Lineage (NCBI taxonomy): Bacteria > Pseudomonadati > Pseudomonadota > Betaproteobacteria > Burkholderiales > Comamonadaceae > Variovorax > Variovorax sp. GW823-FHT04B03. Next base: position 165,995 of record NZ_JBXAIT010000004.1, on the reverse strand, counting down.
GCGCCTGAGTGGTGCCTCGTTCAGCATCGACAACCTCAATGAGAACGACCGCCGTGCCAAGTCGCGCGCCGATGCGTCCACGGTCGGCAAGTACCACGTGTACTACGTCGACGAGGCCAACGTGGCGCAGTTCGTCCAGTCGAAGTGGATCGTGCCGCTCACGCCGTACTACCCGGCCAGCTACGACTACGCCGACTTCGACGCCGGCCGCCAGAAGGTCGCGACCTTCGCCGGCCAGGCCTGGTTCGCGCCCCTCACCGGCGGCGGCGACCTCATGGTCTACCGCAAGGACCTGCTCGAGAAGGCGGGCATCAAGCCGCCGGCCACGCTCGACGAGTTCGTGGCGGCCGTGAAGAAGCTCAACGACCCGGCCAACGGCGTCTACGGCGTGGCGCTGCGCGGGCAGCGCGGCTCGGGTGCCAACGTGTGGCGCTGGATGCCGTTCTTCCGCGGCTACGGCGGCCAGTGGTTCGACGGCGACAAGCCGGTCTTCAACTCGCCCGCCGCCGTGAAGGCGACCCAGACCTACCTGGATCTCTTCAAGTACTCCGCGCCCGGCACCAAGACGGGCGGATGGGACGAGTCCACCGGCGCCTTCCTGGCCGGCAAGGTCGCGATCCTGGTCGAGTCGACGCCGCTGGCGGGCAACGCGCTCGACCCGAAGATGTCGACCGTGGTCGGCAAGATCGCCTACGCCGTGCCGCCCGCGCCGCTCACCGGCGGCGGCTACGGCCACGGCCTGGCCATCGGCGCGCGCGCCAACAAGACCGAAGAGGCCAAGAAGTGCGCGGGCCTGTTCATCGCCTGGGCCACGTCCAAGGAGAACGAGCAGCGCCGCCTGGCGCAAGGCCAGTTCGGCGAACTCAACCGCACCAGCGTGCTCGGCAGCCCCGAGTTCGCCAAACGCTACGGCGCCGACCTGGGCAAGGCGCTGGCCGACACCGGCAAGGTCACGGCCGTGAACTTCTGGCAAGACCCGGCCTGGCCCGACCTGGGCGACCGCTGGGGGATCATTCTGGAAGAGCTGATCACCGGCTCGCGCACCGACATCCAGGGCGGGCTCGACGAACTCGACGCCTACGCCAAGCAGCTGATCGCGCGTCGCAAGAAGTGAGCATGCGTTCCCACACCACACGGCTGCCGGCCGTGTTCATCGGGCCGGGGCTGCTCGTGCTGGCGGTCCTGGCACTGGTGCCGACGGTGTTCGCCATCGCCATCTCGCTGCAGGACCGCGAACTGGGCCAGGCCGACACCGGCTGGGTCTGGTTCAGCAACTACGTGCAGCTGTTCTCCGACCGGCGCTTCCTGAACTCGGTGCGCGTGTCGCTGGTGTGGGAGGTGCTGACCGTCAGCGCCACCATGGCCCTGGCCGTGCTCATGGGCACGCTGATGCACCGCTGCGCCACGCCGCGCTGGCGCCAGGTGCTGTCGATGCTGTTCATCGTGCCGGTGCTGCTGCCGCGCGTGTCGGCGGCCTTCGTCTGGAAGTTCGCCTTCCATCCGCTGTTCGGCCTCATCACCTGGCCGTACAAGGCGATCACCGGCGAGCCGCTCGACCTGTTCGCCGACCCGGTGCTCGCGCTGCTCACGGTGGCCTTCGTCGACGTGTGGCAGTGGGGGCTGTTCTTCGGCGTCATCGTGCTGAAGCTGCTCGAAACCCTGCCGCCACAGCCCTTCGAGGCCGCGCGGCTGGACCACGCGAAGACCTGGGAGGTGTATGCCTACGTGGCGCTGCCGATGCTGAAGGCGCCGCTCATCAGCCTGGCCTTCGTGAAGATGGTGGAGTCGTTGCGCGCCTTCGACCTCATCTACGTGATGACGCGCGGCGGCCCCGGCATCTCGACCGAGACGCTCGACATGTACGCCTTCTCGCAGGGCTTCATCGAGTCGGGCCGCATCTCGTACGCGTCGAGCATGGCGGTGCTGATGATGGTCGCCTCGACGGTCGCGTTCACCTACATCTGGAAATGGACCAAACCGTCATGAAGAAGCTTGCCATCGGAACGCTGCTGGCGCGGCTGGCGCTCATCGCGGCCGGGCTCTCGGCCCTCGTGCCCGTGCTGTGGACCTTTCTCAACTCGTTCAAGAACCGGGTCGACATCGTCTCGGCCGTGCCGAAGTTCTTCTTCACGCCCACGCTCGACAACTACCTGTACGTGCTGAACCGCGAGGCCGTGGCCGCCGGGCTGGTCAACTCGATCGTGGTGGCGGGCGCGGCGGTGGTCATCGGCGCGATGCTGGGCCTGCCGGCCGCCTATGCGCTGGCGCGCTACCCGCTGCGCTGGGGCAACGACATCCAGTTCTTCGTGCTGTCGATGCGCTTCCTGCCGCCGGTGGCGGTGGCCATTCCGCTCATGGTGATCTGGCTGCAGCTGGAGCTGTACGACTCGCGCGCGGCGCTCATCGCCACCTACACGCTGCTCACGCTCTCGACCGTGATCTGGCTCGCCATCCCGGCCTTCAAGGCGGTGCCGAAGGAAGTGGAAGAAGCGGGCCGCGTCGACGGCTACGGGCCCTACGCGATCTTCTTTCGCATCGCGCTGCCGATTGCCGCGCGCTCGCTGGTGGGCGCCATCGCCTTCGGCTTCGTGCTGGTGTGGAACGAGTTCCTCATCGCGCTGATGCTCACCACCTCCGAGGCCAAGACGCTGCCCATCGTGGCGTCGGAACTCAGCCAGCTCGGGCGCGATGTGCCCTGGGGCATCTTGAATGCCTCGGTCATCCTGCTGTCGCTGCCGCCGCTGCTCATGGTGGGCGTGCTCAGCGGTTTTCTCAATGCCGCGTTCAAGCGCAAGCGGGAGGCTGCATGAACCCCGCCGCTTCCCTTTCTCCAGAACCCAAAATGTCCGCCATCCGCTGTCACCACCTCATCAAGCGCTACGGAGAAACGCAGGTCGTCCACGCCTTCGATCTCGACGTGGCCGACAACGAGTTCGTCGTGTTCCTCGGCCCCTCGGGCTGCGGCAAGTCGACCATCCTGCGCATGCTCGCGGGCCTGGAAGACATCAGCGGCGGCGACCTGCACATCGGCGGCCAGCGCGTGAACGACCTGCCGCCGCAGGAGCGCGGCATCGCGATGGTGTTCCAGAACTACGCGCTGTACCCGCACATGACGGTGCGCGACAACATCGCGTTCGGGCTCAAGCGCCTGAAGGTGCCCAAGGCCGAGATCGACAGCCGCATCAAGGAGGTGTCGGACACCCTGGGCCTGGAGCGCTACCTGCAGCGCAAGCCCACCGAGCTGTCGGGCGGCCAGCAGCAGCGCGTGGCGATTGCGCGCGCCATGATCAAGACGCCGAAGGTGTTCCTGTTCGACGAGCCACTGTCGAACCTCGACGCCAAGCTGCGCAACCACATGCGCATCGAGATCGCGAAGCTGCACCAGACGCTGAAGACCACCACGGTGTACGTCACGCACGACCAGCACGAGGCCATGACGCTGGCCGACCGCATCGTGCTGCTGCGCGACGGGCGCATCGAGCAGGTCGGCACGCCGCAGGAAATCTTCGAGCGCCCGCGCTCGGCCTTCGTGGCCGGCTTCATCGGCACGCCACCGATGAACCTGATGGAGATGGCGGTGCACGGCCTGGACGGCGGGCAGTGCGAGCTGCGCGGCGGCGGCGGTTCGGTGCGCGTGGATGCGCGCCGCTTCGCGCTCGAAGGCCGCGCGCGCGTGACGCTGGGCGTGCGCCCCGCGCACCTGCACCTAGACACCGCCAAGGCGAGCAGCGAAGGCTTTGCCGGCGAGGTCCAGCTCATCGAATACCTCGGCAACGAAGTGCTGGTGAGCGTGGGGCAGGGCGGCGAAGAGATCGCCGTGCTCCTGCCGTCCGCGGAAGGCCCCCGGCTCGGCGAGCCGTTGCGCTTGGTGGCCGATGCGCAGCAGGTGCACCTGTTCGATGTCGGGACGGGCGCTTCGCTGCGGCGTCCGGACGCCGCGCTGCACTGAGTGGCAGCCCCCATTTCAACCCTCTGAGAAAGATGCAATGAAAGCACTGGTTCTGGAAAAGGCGCACGAGATCACGTTGCGTGATGTCGAGCTGCCGCTGCACGTCGGCTCGCGCGACGTGAAGATCCGCATGCACACCGTGGGCGTGTGCGGCAGCGATGTTCACTACTACCAGCACGGCGGCATCGGCCCGTACGTCGTCGATGCGCCCATGATCCTCGGCCACGAGGCCTCGGGCGTGGTGGCCGAGGTGGGCGCCGAAGTCACGCACCTGAAGCCCGGCGACCGCGTCTGCATGGAGCCCGGCATTCCCGACATGGACTCGCGCGCCGTGCGCGAAGGCTTCTACAACCTCGACCCTGCCGTGCGCTTCTGGGCCACGCCGCCGATCCACGGCTGCCTCACGCCCTACGTGGTGCACCCGGCGGCCTTCACCTTCCGCCTGCCCGACAACGTGAGCTTCGGCGAGGGCGCCATCGTCGAGCCGCTGGCCATCGGCCTGCAGGCCGCGAAGAAGGCGGCGCTGAAGCCGGGCGACGTGGCGGTGGTCATCGGCGCCGGCACCATCGGCGCGATGACGGCGCTGGCTGCGCTCGCGGGCGGTGCGGCGCGCGTGATCCTGGCCGACCTCGTGCCCGAGAAGCTGGCGCTGTTCGCCCACAACCCGGCGGTGACGACGGTCGACGTGCGCAGCACCAGCCTCGCCGACACCGTGCAGGCCCTCACCGACGGCTGGGGCGCGAACGTGGTCTTCGAAGCCAGCGGCAGCGCGCGCGCCTTCGACAACGTGTTCGACCTGCTGTGCCCCGGCGGCTGCCTGGTGCTGGTGGGCATACCCGCCGCGAAGGTGGCTTTCGACATCGTCGCGATCCAGGCGAAGGAGGCGCGCATCGAGTCGGTGTTCCGCTACGCCAACATCTTTCCGCGCGCGCTGGCGCTCATCGCGTCGGGGCAGGTCGACGTGAAGCCCTTCATCTCGCGCACCTTCGCATTCGAGGACGGCATCGCCGCGTTCGAGGAGGCCGCGGCCGGGCGCGTCACGGATGTGAAGATCCAGATCGAATTTCCCGCCGCCGAAGCCGCCTGAACGCCCCGCAAGGGCGCGGGACAAGGGGAAACGCTGGGGAGTGCGCTGGCAGGGCGCGGCTACAGTGGCTGCGTTTTGCCACTCGCAGCCTTGCGCGCCTCCCTGCCCATGCTCTTGCCGTTTCGCAATGTCGTTCTCACCGGTGCCTGCGGTGGCCTGGGGCAGGCGCTGGCGCGTGCGCTGATCGACGGCGGTGCGCGCGTGGCGCTGGTGGGGCTCGACACCGAACGCCTCGCGGCGCTCGCTGCCCAAGGTGAAGGGCGCTGCAAGGCCTACACGCCCGACGTGTCCGACAGCCCTGCCATGCAGGCGATGGCGGCCGACTGGATGCAGCGCTTCGGCCCGCCGGACCTCGTGATCGCCAACGCGGGCGTGGCCGGCGGCTACGACACCGCCGAGGCCGACGACCTGGCCGTGTTCCGCCGCATGCTCGAGATCAACCTGCTCGGCGCGGCCACCACCTTCCAGCCCTTCGTGCAGCCGATGCGTGCGCAGGGCCGCGGCGCGCTCGTCGGCGTGGCCAGCATCGCGGGCTGGCACGGCATGCCGGGCAACGGCGCCTACTGCGCGAGCAAGGGCGGGCTGATCCGCTACCTCGAAAGCCTGCGCGCCGAGCTGCGCGGCACGGGGCTCACGGTGCACACGGTGAGCCCGGGCTACATCCGCACCGCGCTCACGGCCGGCAACCGCTTCGCGATGCCGGGGCTGCTCGAGGCCGACGCGGCGGCGCGCCAGCTGCTGGCGGGCCTGGCCGCGCGGCGCGAAAAGATCGTGCTGCCGCGGCGCATCGGCTGGCTGTCGAAAGCACTGGGCCTGTTGCCCGCGCCGCTGCACGACCGCCTGCTGCGCGGTCAGCCGCGCAAGCCGCGCGTGGGCGAGGCGGGTGCCACCGCCATCCCCGGCCTGAATTCCCAGAAAGAACCTCCCCGCCGATGACGTCTTCCGCTGCCGCCGCCACCGTTCCCACGCACGAACAGATCGCCCTCATCGGCGCCGGGCCCTCGGGCCTGGCGGGCGCCCGCAATCTCCAGAAGCTCGGCGTTCCGTTCCAGGGCTTCGAGGCGCACAGCGACGTGGGCGGCCTCTGGGACATCGACAACCCGCGCTCCACGGTCTACCACTCGGCGCACCTGATCTCGAGCAAGCGCACGACCGAGTTCGCCGAGTTCCCGATGCCCGACACCGTGGCCGACTACCCGAGCCACCGCGAGCTGCGCCGCTACTTCAGCGACTTTGCCGACCGCTTCGGCCTGCGCGCGCACTTCCGCTTCGGCACGCGCGTGCTGCGCGTGGAGCCGGTGAGCGACGCGCCCGACACGCGCTGGCGCGTGAGCGTCGAGGCGCCCGACGGCATCGTGGAAACCGACGAGTACAAGGGCGTGGTGATTGCCAACGGCACGCTGTCGGAGCCCAAGCACCCGCAGTTCGAAGGCCATTTCGACGGCGAGCTGTTGCACACCAGCCGCTACAAGCACGCGGAACTTTTCAAGGACAAGCGCGTGCTGATCGTCGGCGCCGGCAACTCGGGCTGCGACATCGCGGTCGATGCGGTGCACTACGCGCAAAGCGTCGACATCTCGGTGCGGCGCGGCTACTACTTCGTGCCCAAGTACGTGTTCGGAAAGCCGGCCGACACGCTGGGCGGCAAGCGCCCGCTGCCGCCGTGGCTCAAGCAGAAGGTCGATGCCACCGTGCTGCAGTGGTTCACCGGCGATCCGGTGCGCTTCGGTTTTCCCAAGCCCGACTACAAGATGTACGAGTCGCACCCGGTGGTGAACTCGCTGGTGCTGCACCACGTGGGCCATGGCGACATCGGCGTGCGCGCCGACATCGCGCGGCTCGCCGGGCGCACCGTGCATTTCAAGGACGGCAGCGCGCGCGACTACGACCTGATCCTCACGGCCACGGGCTATGCGCTGCACTACCCGTTCATCGACCGCGAGCTGCTCAACTGGCAGGGCATGGCGCCGCGCCTGTACCTGAACATCTTCTCGCCGCGCTTCGAGACGCTGGGCGTGCTCGGCATGATCGAGGCCAGCGGCATCGGCTGGCAGGGGCGCTACGAGCAGGCCGAGCTGCTGGCGCGCTACTTCCGTGCGCAGGCGGCGGGCTCGCCCAAAGCTACGGCCCTGCGTACAGCAGTGCAGGGGCCGCCGCCCGACCTGTCGGGCGGCTTCAAGTACCTGCAGCTGGAGCGCATGGCGTACTACGTCCACAAGGACACCTACCGCGCGGCCGTGCGTCAGGCCGCTGCGGCACTGGCTGATTGACTGACCGATCGTCTTTCTTCACGAGGTTCTCCGCATGCTGCCTGTCGACGAGATCCGCCTGCACTTCAACCCGGCCTCGCTGGTGCTGCTCAACGTGGTGCTGGGCTTTTTGATGTTCGGCATTGCGCTGGACACGCGCATCGACGACTTCAAGCGCGTGGCGCGCATGCCCGGCGCGATGGCGGTGGGCATCGGCGCGCAGTTCGTGGTGCTGCCGGCCGTGACCTTCGTGCTCACGCTGATCCTGCAGCCGGGCCCGAGCATCGCGCTGGGCATGATCCTCGTGGCCTGCTGCCCGCCGGGCAACATCTCGCAGATCCTCACGCACCGCGCGGGCGGCAACGTGGCGCTGTCGGTGTCGATGACGGCCATTTCGAACGCGCTGTCGATCGTGGTGATGCCGCTGAACTTCGCGTTCTGGGGCGGCCTGCATCCCACGGCCTCGGTGCTGCTCAAGACCATCGCGCTCGACCCCTTCGACATGCTGGGCCACATCGTGATGATCATCGGCATTCCCTTCGTGCTGGGCGTGGCCTGCGCGCACAAGCTGCCGGGGCTCACGGCGCGCATCAAGAAGCCGGCGCGCATCCTGAGCTTCCTGGCGCTGATCGCGTTCATCGTCGGCGCCATCGCGGGCAACTGGCGCTACTTCCTCGACTACGTGGGGCTGGTGCTGATGGCCGTGGTGATCCACGACGCGCTGGCCTTTGGCACCGGCTACCTGTGCGCGCGGCTCTCGGGGCTGGGCGACTACGACCGGCGCGCGGTGGCCATCGAAGTGGGCATCCGCAACGCGGGGCTCGGGCTGGTGCTGATCTTCAGCTTCTTCGGTGGGCTCGGCGGCATGGCCGTGGTGGCCGGCGTGTGGGGCTTCTGGGACATCATCGCGGGCCTGGCGCTGGCGAGCTGGTGGGGGCGCAAGCCTGCGACGCCATGAGCGAGGTCTGGAAGGCGTCCGCGCGGCGCGTGCTGGTGACGGGCGGCGACGGCTTTCTGGGGCGCAGCGTGCTCGCTGCATTGGCCGCGCAAGGCACCTTCGAAACCCTGGTGGCACTCGACGTGCGCGAGGTGCCCGCCGTGCGGCGGCTGCCCGGCGTGGTCTACCTGCAGCAGGACGTGCGCGACGGCGGCATCGCCGACGTGCTCGCCGAACACGCGATCGACACGGTGGTGCATCTCGCGTCGATCGTCACGCCCGGCAAGGACTCCAACCGCGCCTTCGAGCATTCGGTCGACGTGGGCGGCACGCGCAACGTGCTCGACGCCTGCGTGGCATGCGGCGTGGGGCACATCGTGGTGTCGTCCAGCGGCGCGGCCTACGGCTACCACGCGGACAACCCGGCCTGGATCACCGAGTCGCAGCCGCTGCGCGGCAACCCGGTGTTCGCCTATGCCGACCACAAGCGGCAGGTGGAAGAGATGCTGGCCGAGTGCCGCAGGCAACATCCCGCGCTGGCGCAGACGGTGCTGCGCATCGGCACCATCCTCGGCGAGCGCGTCGACAACCAGATCACGGCGCTGTTCGAGAAGAAGCGGCTGATCGCCATCCGCGGCAGCGACAGCCCCTTCGTGTTCGTGTGGGACGAGGACGTGACCGGCGCCATCGCCCATGCGCTCGGCGGCGCGCCGCCCGGTTGTTACAACCTCGCGGGCGACGGCGCGCTCACCATCCACGAGATCGCCGCGCGCCTGGGCAAGCGCGCCATCGCCTGGCCGGCCGGCGTGCTGCAGGCGGCGCTGGCCGCGGGCTCGGCGCTGGGCGTGAGCCGCTACGGGCCCGAGCAGCTCGACTTCCTGCGCTACCGGCCGGTGCTGCTGAACACCGCGCTGAAGACCCAGTTCGGCTACGTGCCGCGCAAGACCAGCCGCGAAGCCTTCGAGGCCTTCATCGCGGCGCGCGCGAAGCAGGGGCGGCCGGTCACTTGCGCGTAGCGTCCGCCGGCGGCGGTGGTGGCGGTGCGATCAGGTAGTCGAGCATGCGCCGCGCATTGAGCGGCAGGTCCTGCGACGAGCGCACGCAGGCCATGAGCGTGCGCTCGGCCCACGGGTCGGCGAGCGAGGCGCGCGCGATCTTCATCGAACGGGCGCAGCGCTCGGCCGCGGTCTGCGGCACGATGCCCACGCCGATGCCGTACTCGACCATGCGGCACACGGCCTCGAAGTTGCGCACGCGCACGCGGTAGGCCAGGTGCCTGGCGAGCGCGCGCGCATGCCCGGTGATCAGCTGCTGCAGTGCGCTGTCGGCGGGCAGGCCGACGAACTCGCTGTCGACCACCTCGGCCAGGTGCACGCGCCGCCGGCCGGCCAGCGCGTGGCCGCGCGGCATCACCAGCACGAGGTCATCGCGGCGGAAGGGGTGGCATTCGAGGCCGTCGCTCTCGATGGCGTCGGAGACGATGCCGATGTCGCACAGCCCGCTGCGCAGGGCCTCCACGGTGTCGGGGCTGGCGCGCTCCTCGAGGTCGACCGAGATGCGCGGATGCTCGGCCAGGAAGCGGCTCAGCACCTCGGGCAGGTGCTCGGTGAGTGCCGAGGTGCCGCACATGAAGCGCACGTGGCCCTTGAGGCCCTGGCCATACTCGCCGAGTTCGCCGCGCAGCCGCTCCATCTGCTGCAGCACGACGCGCGCGTGGTGCAGCAGCGTGCGTCCGGCCTCGGTGGGGCGCACGCCCTGCGCATGGCGGGTGAGCAGCGGCGTGCCGAGCGCGTCTTCCATGCCGCGCACGCGCTGGCTGGCCGAGGCCAGCGTCATGTGCGAGCGGCCGGCACCGGCCGTGAGGCTGCCGGCTTCGACGACGTGGAGAAAGAGCCGCAGGTCGGTCAGGTCGAATCGCATGGTGGGCCGCAAGGTAGCACGCCAGCCTCAGCCTGTGCCTGAGGCTGGCTGCGCGAAAGCCGCATTTCCAGTGAAGGCGCCGGTCGGCAGACTCCGCGGCGATGACGATCTCCAACGATGCGATGGGCCTGTGGGCGGCGGCCGCCGCGGTCTTCCTGCTGGCCGGCCTGATCAAGGGCGTGATCGGCCTGGGGCTGCCGACCGTGGCGATGGCGCTGCTCGCGCTGTGGATGTCGCCCGCACAGGCGGCGGCGCTGCTGATCGTGCCCTCGCTGGTCACCAACCTCTGGCAGACCGGGCCGCGCGCGAGCTTCGGTGCGGTGTTCCGCCGCATCGGTCGCATGCAGGCCGGCGTCGTGGTGGGCACGCTCGCCGGGGCGTGGTGGCAGGGCGTACCGGCCGGGGCCTGGGCCTCGCTGGCGCTCGGCGTGGCGCTGGTGATCTATGCGCTGTGGGGGCTGACGGGTCGGCAGCTGCACGTGAGCGACGCGCAGGCGCGCTGGCTGGGGCCCGTGGTGGGCGCGGCGACGGGGCTGGTGACGTCCGTGACCGGCGTGTTCGCGGTGCCGGCCGTGCCGTACCTGCAGGCGCTGGGTTTCCAGCGCGATGCGTTGATCCAGGCCATGGGCATCTCGTTCACCACCTCGACCATGGTGCTGGCGCTGGGGTTGGCGGCGAACGGGAGCTACCCGGCGGCAGTGCTGGGCGGGTCGGTCGCGATGCTGGTGCCGGCGGTCGGCGGCATGGTGCTGGGCACCTGGCTGCGGCAGCGGTTGCCGGTGGCCGTGTTCCGGCGCTGCTTCTTGATCGGGCTGGCGCTGCTGGGGGCGTACATGGCGCTGCGCGCCGTCATGTCCGCCTGATCCCGTGATCGGTCAGCTGGCGGCCAGCAGGGCCGCGCGCACGCGCTCGATGGTCTGGCGGTAGGGCAGGGCGAAGTCCTCGATGGCCGCGTCGGCCTCGAGCCAGTAGAACGAGAACACCAGGCCTTCTTCTTCGGGGCTGCCCGTGGCCATGTGCTCGAAGGTCTCGGGCAGGGCGCGGTGGTCGCGCATCAGGAAGATGTGCCAGCGCTGCGGATGGCGGTGCGTGTTGCCTTCGACGCCGGCTTCGCATTCGCGCTCCAGCGTGCCCAGCGATTCGAGCCGGCCGGCGAACACCAGGCCCGACTCTTCGAGCAGCTCGCGCCGCACGGCCGCCTCGGGCGACTCGCCGGGCTCGATGGTGCCCTTGGGCAGCTGCATGTTGCCGTCTTCGGGATGACGGAACACCAGCAGCCGGCCCTGCGCATCGACCAGGCAGGCGCAGGCCTTCGGGATCGTCGCGACGGGGGCGGCGCCGAGCGGGCTGCTGCTGCCGTTCTTCATGGCGGTGGCCGCCTCAGGCGCCCGTGAGGGCGGCCTTGACCGCAGCGCTGACCTGGCCCATGTCGGCCTTGCCGGCCAGGCGCGTCTTGACCACGCCCATCACCTTGCCCATGTCGCCGGGGCCCGAGGCGCCCAGTTCGGCCACGATGGCCTTCACCGCGGCGGCCGTTTCATCGGCGCTCATGCGCTGGGGCAGGTAGACCTCGAGCACCTTGATCTCGGCGGCTTCCTTGTCGGCCAGGTCGGCGCGGCCACCCGTGGTGAATGCGGCGATCGAGTCCTTGCGCTGCTTGACCATCTTGTCGACGATGGCCACGACCATGGCGTCGTCCAGCTCCACGCGCTCGTCGACTTCCTTTTGCTTCATGGCGGCGAGCAGCAGGCGGATGGTGGCCAGGCGCTCCGAGTCCTTGGCGCGCATCGCCGTCTTCATGTCTTCGGTGATTTGTTCTTTGAGAGTCATTCTTCGCAACCTTTCGGAAAAAACAAAAGCCGCGGCAGGTTTCCCTGGCGCGGCTGGTGCAACGGGGCGCTGGCGGGGACTTTCGTCGGGGCCAGCCACCCTGGGCGTTGCTTAGTACAGCTTCTTGGGGAGCTGCATGCTGCGCACGCGCTTGTAGTGGCGCTTGACCGCAGCTGCCTTCTTGCGCTTGCGCTCAGCCGTCGGCTTCTCGTAGAACTCGCGGGCGCGCAGGTCGGTCAGCAGGCCGAGCTTTTCGATGGTGCGCTTGAAGCGGCGCAGGGCGACGTCGAAGGGCTCGTTTTCTTTAACGCGGATGGTGGTCATTGATGAATCGTTGAAATGGATTTGGCCGGGGGAGATCGAGGCCCCAAGCCGGGGTTCCTCAACTGAAAACTTTTTGCGGCCGTTGAGGGAAGGCCAGAGTTAGCCCGCGATTATAGCGCGGTTGCGCACGCATGTGCGCTCGCCCACGCCCACTGGAAGTTGTATCCGCCCAACCAGCCCGTCACATCGACCACTTCGCCGATGAAATACAGGCCCGGCTGCTTCGATTCCATCGTTTGCGACGACAGATCGCGCGTGTCGACGCCGCCCGCCGTCACCTCGGCCTTTTTGTAGCCTTCGGTGCCGCTGGGGGTGATCTGCCAGCGGGCGATGCGCTCGGACAGTGCCGCCAGCGCCTTGTCGGTGGCCTCGTTGACCGGGCGCTGCAGGGCCGGGTCTTCGCCGACCCAGGCGTCGGCCAGGCGCGAGGGCACCAACGCGGCCAGCTCGTTGGCGATGCGTTTCTTCGAGCGCCGCTTGGCGTCGGACAGCGACTCGGCCACGTCTATGCCGGGCGCGAAGTCGAGTGTCAGCGGGGCGCCGGGCTTCCAGTAGCTCGAAATCTGCAGCACCGCCGGGCCCGACAGGCCGCGGTGGGTGAACAGCAGGTCTTCCAGGAAAGCCATCTTGTCCTTCTTGCCGCCGGTCTCGATGCGCACCGGCAGCGCCAGCCCGGCCAGGCTGGCGTAGGGCGCCCAGGCGTCGCCGCCGAAGGTCAGCGGCACCAGCGCCGGGCGGGGCGTGACCAGCCGCAGGCCGAACTGCTCGGCAAGCCGGTAGCCGAAGTCGCTTGCACCAATTTGGGGAATTGACAGGCCGCCGGTGGCCACCACGAGCTTGGGCGCGTCGATCGGGCCGCGCGTGCTACTGATTTGGTAGCGACCGTCGACAAAGGCGATGTCGCCGAGCTTGCACGGCTGCCAGCGTTCGACGTTGCCGGCGGCGCATTCGGCCAGCAGCATGTCGACGATCTGCTGCGAGGAGCCGTCGCAGAACAGCTGGCCCTTGTGCTTCTCGTGGTACGCGATGCCGTGGCGCTGCACCATGTCGATGAACTGCTGCGGCGCGTAGCGCGAGAGCGCCGAGCGGCAGAAATTCGGGTTGTCGCCGACGAAATGGCGCTGCGGGGCGCGCACGTCGAGGTCGCGGTTGGTGAAGTTGGCGCGGCCGCCACCCGAGATGCGGATCTTTTCGCCGACCTTCTCGCTGTGGTCGACCAGCAGCACGCGCAGGCCGCGCTGGCCCGCCAGTGCGGCGCAAAAAAGACCGGCGGCGCCGGCACCGACGACAACGACGTCAAAGGAAGAAGAGGGAGGAGAAGAGCTCAAGCGGGTCCGTCCGCCGCCAGCACCGGCGGCGGGTTGTATTTGAGGTGGCCCACGTAGCGCAGCGGCTGCGTGGCGGCGATCGAGGGCACGTCGCCTTCGCGCATGTGGAGCAGGTCGGCGGGGCTCACCCAGCGCGGGTCGGCGTCGGTGATCGGCACGCCGGCCTGGCGGTAGGCCTCCAGCACGAACTGGGAGCAGAAGAACTGGTCGTTGCGGCTGGCGCCCAGCTGCACCGTGGCCAGGCCGCTGATGCAGTACGCGCTGACGGCCGAGGGAATCAGCGGCAGCTCGCACAGCCGGCGGTTCAGCACGAAGGGCGCGTTCAGCAGCACGCCGGCGGTGTTGTAGCGGGTGCCGACCTGCGAATGCGCCCAGTCGCGCATCTTCTCGACATCGGCCTCGACGAGGCCCGGCACGCGAAAGGCCACGACCATCTGCTCTTCGTCGACCACCTCGGCCAGCGGCCGCGCGCGCACGCCGGTGCCCACGGCCTCGGCGATCTGGCCGTCGCCCAGGTACAGCACGGCATGGCTCACCGGCGAGAAGGTGCCCAGGCGGATGCCGAACGAATTCACCGTGGCGATCGAGGTCAGCAGGATGTCGCCGGGCGCCAGCACCTCGGCGCCGATCAGCTCGCCGCCGTTGCCGGGGGCGATCACCGAGCTCTGCACGCGCAGGCGCAGGCCGGAGGTCTCGGAGGGCAGGTCGATGCGCGTGGCGCAGGCCGAGAGCAAGAGCGGCAGCGCCGCGGCGAGCGCCACGGCGCGAAGAAGGGAAGCCATGGTCATCCCTTCCAGACGAACGGGAACTTCAGCTGCTTGAAGAAGCCGTTGGGCACGTAGTCGCCCAGCACGCCGTATTTTTCGGGCCAGAGCTTGGTGCTCTTCACGGCCGTGCCGAAGAGGTAGTCGAGGAAGGCGTAGTGCGCCGCGTAGTTCTTGTCGAGTGCCTCGATGTCCTGGCTGTGGTGCCAGTGGTGGAAGTTGGGCGTCACGATCAGGTAGCGCAGCGGGCCCAGGCGCACGCTCACGTTGCAGTGGTTGAACACCGCCTGGAAGCCGACCACCACGATGTAGGCGTCGATCACGTCCTTGCTGAAGCCCAGCACGTAGATGGGCGCGAGCACCAGCGTGCGCGTGATCAGCAACTCCAGGATGTGCTGGCGCGAGCCCGCCATCCAGTCCATGCTCTTCACGCTGTGGTGCACGGCGTGCAGGCGCCACAGCACCGGCACCTCGTGGTACGCGCGGTGCGTCCAGTACTGCACGAGGTCGGCCACCAGGATGATCAGCAAAATGCCGGCCCAGAACGGCAGGTTGCTCACCCAGCCGCGGATGCCGTCGTTGGCGGCCCAGCCGAAGAGCTTGTGCACCATGAGGTTGGTGGCCAGCAGCACGAAGCCCACGATCATGTGGTTCACCACGAAGTGATGAAAGTCGGTCTGCCACTCTTCGCGGAACACGGGTTGATCTTTGCGCAGCGCAAAGAGCTTCTCGATGAAGATGAAGATCAGCGACGAACCCAGCAGGTCGAGGATGAACCAATCGAGCCCGATGTACGGCGTGTGGTCCGCGAAGTCGTGCACCGGCACCTTGTGCCCGCCCAGCAGGGCCGACACCGCCACCAGCAGGAACGCGGCCGACGAGAGCCAGCGCGAGCGGTTGAAGATGATGTTGACCAGCGAGAGCCCGCCCGCAATGACCAGCGCGGTGAGCAGGATGACGCGCATCACATCGACGTTGTAGCTCTTGCGCAGCTCGGGTGTCGTCAGGTACTGCGGGAAGTGGAAGGCCAGCACGCCCAGAAAGCACAGGGCGGCGAGGCTGAAGGCAATGGTGCCCGTGACCAGACCGCGCCCGCGGCGCAGCTCGCCGTGGCTTTCGGTGAATTCGTTGAGTTTGTCGAGCATCCCTGCCTCTTCCTTCTTGTTCGTTGGGCCGGGCGGGATTTTAGGCGGCGCCCGGACGGCGGCGCTACACTGCGCCTCCTCATGGCCCGCCGCTCCCTTCGTCGCTGCACGACCGCGATTTTCGTGGTCCTGTCGCTGCTGTTCTCGCAGCTGGCGCTGGCAGGCTATGTCTGCCCCGGCGCGTCGGACAGCCCGGGTTCGATGACCGAGAGGATGGCGTCGGGCGAGCCCTGCGAAGGCATGGACATGGCCCAGCCGGTGCTGTGTTTCCAGCACGCCGCTGACCTGTCGCTGTCCTTCGAACCGGTGAAGCTGACCACGCCTTCGCTGCCGGCCATCGTGCAGCTCGTGGTGATGCCCCTGGTGCTGGTGTCGGAAGGCCATGTCCTTCCGCCGCAGGCCGTGCCGGAGCGGCAGCATCCACCGCCCGATCCCGTTTTTCTCGCCACGCGCCGACTGCGCGTCTGACATCTCCGTCGACTGACCGGTGCTGGTGCGGCGCGTCCGCCCGCCAGCGATTCGCTCGTTCGTTTGCGGAGTTTTCATGTTCATTTCCTTTTCGCGCGCGGCCGCCTGGGCTGCCGCGCTGCTGCCGTCCCTGGCGACGGCGGCCCCCCTGTCCCTGGAGGACGCGCTTCAGTTGGCGACGCAGCGCTCCGAAGCCACTCGCGCCGCCCGTGCCGGCGTCGCCAGCGCCACGGCGGCGGCCTCCGCGGCCCCGCAGCTTTCCGACCCCACGCTGCGCATCGGTGTCGACAACCTGCCCGCGACGGGCTCGGATCGTTTCCACACCACGCGCGATTCGATGACGATGAAGCGCATCGGCATCAGCCAGGAATGGCTGTCCGCCGACAAGCGCGCTGCGCGGCAGGCCGCCGCCGAGGCGTCGGTCGGGCTGGAGGCGGTGCGGGTGCAGGCTGCCGTGGCCGACACCCGCAGGCAGGCCGCGCTCGCCTACGTGGACGCTTTCTACGCCGGCGAGAGCATCAAGCTCGCGCGGCGCATGGAACACCACGCGCACGAAGAACTGGAGGCCTCGCGCGCACGCCTGTCGTCGGCCGCGGGGAGCAGCCAGGACGTGCTGGCGCTGGCCGGCGCCAGAGGCATCGCGGAAGACGAGACGGCCGACCTCCTGCAGCAGCAGGAAGCCGCCAGCGCCGCCTTCCAGCGCTGGGTCGGCGTGTCGCCCGATGAACTGCAGTCTCCGGGCGCCATCGCCGTGCCCTCCGAAGCCGCCTACGTGGCCGCGCACCCCACGGTCGCGGCCCTGCAGCGCGATGTCGATGTGGCCCGGCAGACGGCGGCCGTCACCGCGTCCAACCGCAAGCCGAACTGGACCTGGGAGCTTGCCTATGGCCAGCGCACTGGCTACGCCGACATGGTGTCGGTGGGCCTGAGCATTCCTCTTCCGATCGCACCCGGCGAGCGGCAGGATCGGGACACCGCCGCCAAGCTCGCATTGGTCGAGAAAGCCGAAGCCGACCTGGCCGAAGCCACCCGGGCCGCGACCGCCGAATACCAGGCGCTGCGCAGCGATGCGCAACGCCTGCAGCAACGCATCGACCGCTACCGCACGGGCGTGGTCGTTCCTGCCGGCCAGAGAACGGCAGCCGCGACCGCGGCCTACCGCTCCAACCAGGGCAGCCTCGTCACGTTGTTCGAGGCGCGGCATGCCGAAGTCGAAGCGCAGCGCAAGCTGCTGACGCTGCAGCGCGACCTGGCCAGAACCCACGTCCAACTGGCCTTCCGGCCGCTCACCACCGAGGGGGCCCCATGAACCGCACACGCACGATCGGTGCTTCGCTGCTGGCCGCCCTGTTGCTCGCAGCAGGCGCCTTCTACCTGGGGCGCACGACCGCCCCGCCCACGGAGGCGTCGGCGACCACGCCGCCCACCGCTGACAGCCGCAAGGTCCTCTACTGGCACGACCCCATGGTGCCGGGCCCGCGCTTCGACAAGCCCGGCAAGTCGCCCTTCATGGACATGCAGCTGGTGCCCATGTACGCAGACAGCGCAACGGGCACGGGCAGTGCAGGCGGCGTGCAGGTGAGCCCCACGGTCCAGCAGAACCTCGGCATCCGGTATGCCGGCGTGCGGCGGGCGCAAACCTCCGCCTCTTTCGATGCGGTCGGCGCCGTGCAATTCGACGAGCGGCTCAACGTCGTCGTGCAGACGCGCGTGGCGGGCTACGTCGAGCGCCTGTCGGTCCGCGCGCCGATGGAGCGCGTGCGCAAGGGGCAGGCGTTGGCGACGGTCTTCGCACCCGAATGGCTGGGCCCGCAGAACGAATGGCTGGCCCTCCAGCGATCGGGTGTTGCGGCCGACCTCGTCGCGGCGGCGCGCGAGCGCATGCGGGCCTTGTCCATCCCCGCCGAGCTCATCCGCCGCAGCGAGGAGACCGGCACGGCGCAGGCGCGCTACGTGCTCACCGCGCCGTCCGACGGCGTGGTGGCCGAGCTGGGCGTGCGCGAAGGTGTCGCGGTCACGCCCGGCATGACACTGTTCCGCATCGCGGGCCTGGAGAAGGTCTGGGCAGTGGCCGAGATTCCGGAAGCACAGGCCGTGCGGCTCGCACGCGGCCAGAAGGTCAGGGCGGTCCTCCAAGCCGACGCCGCCCAGTCGTTCGAGGGCACGCTCGACGAGATCCTGCCCGAGGTCAACACATCCACCCGCACCCTGAAGGCCCGCTTCGAGGTCGACAACAAGAACGGGAAGCTCACGCCCGGCATGCTGCTGCGCCTGCAGGTGACGGGGCCCGCCAGCACCCGGCTGGTCGTGCCGTCCGAAGCCGTGATCCGCACCGGCAAGCGCGCGGTCGTCATCGTGCGCAAGGCCGACGGCGCGTTCGAGCCGCGCGACGTGTCGACTGGCGCGGACCTGGGTGACGACACCGAAGTCATCTTCGGTCTGAATGAAGGCGAGCAGGTGGTGGCCAGCGGCCAGTTCCTCATCGACTCGGAGGCCCGGCTGCGGTCGATGCTCGGCAGCATGGCATCGCCTGCGGTCACGGCCGCAGCGCCGGCCGCCGTGCTGCACCAAGCCGAAGGCAAGGTCGAAAGCGTGGCGCCCGACGGCCTCACGATCTCGCACGGCCCTGTCGCCACGCTCAAGTGGCCCTCGATGACGATGGGCTTTGCGAAAGCGACGCCCGAGGCGTTCCCGGACATCCAGCCCGGCGACCTGGTCCGCTTCGAGTTCAAGGAAGGCGGCCCCACCGGCTACGAGCTGGTCTCCGTGCAGCGCATGCCACAGGGCGCCAAGCGATGATCGCCGCCGTCATCCGCTGGTCGATCGGCAACCGCTTCCTGGTGCTGATCGCGACCTTGTTCCTGGTGGCCGCGGGGTGGTGGTCGGTGGTGCGCACGCCGCTCGATGCGCTGCCCGACCTGTCCGACACGCAGGTCATCATCCGCACGCCTTTTCCCGGCAAGGCGCCCCAGGTGGTCGAAGACCTCGTCACCTACCCGCTGACGACCACCATGCTCAGCGTGCCCGGCGCGAAGACCGTGCGCGGCTACTCGTTCTTCGGCGATTCGTTCGTCTACGTGCTGTTCGACGACAAGACCGACCCCTACTGGGCGCGCTCGCGCGTCGTCGAGTACCTGAACCAGGTGCAGGGCAGGCTCCCCGCGGGCGCGAACGCCTCGCTGGGCCCCGATGCCACGGGCGTGGGCTGGGTCTACGAGTACGCGCTGGTCGACCGCACGGGCACGCGCGACATCGGGCAGCTGCGCGCACTGAACGACTGGTTCCTCAAGTTCGAACTGAAGACCGTGCCCGACGTGGCCGAGGTCGCCAGCATCGGCGGCATGGTGCGCCAGTACCAGGTGGTGCTCGATCCCGATCGCATGCGCGCGCTGGGCATCACACAGCAGGCGGTCGTGGCGGCGCTGCAGAAGGCCAACCAGGCCTCGGGCGGCTCGGTCGTCGAACTCGCCGAGGCCGAGTACATGGTGCGTTCGCGCGGCTACCTGCGTTCGCTGGACGACTTCCGCACCATCCCGCTGGCTGTGACAGGCGCCACGCCGGTGCTGCTGCGCGATGTGGCCACCGTGCAGATCGGCCCCGAGATGCGCCGCGGCATCGCCGAGCTCGACGGCGAGGGCGAAGTGGCCGGCGGCGTGATCGTCATGCGCTCGGGCAAGAACGCGCGCTCGACCATCGAGGCCGTCAAGGCCAAGCTCGATGCCCTCCAACCCGGCCTCCCGCCGGGCGTCGAGATCGTGCCCACCTACGACCGTTCGCTGCTGATCGACCGCGCCGTCGACAACCTGCGCGGCAAGCTGATCGAGGAGTTCATCGTGGTGGCGCTGGTCTGCGCGGTCTTCCTGTTTCACCTGCGCTCGGCGCTGGTGGCCGTGGTGGCCTTGCCGATCGGCGTGCTCGCGGCCTTCATCGTGATGCACTGGCAGGGCGTCAACGCCAACATCATGTCGCTGGGCGGCATCGCGATCGCGATCGGGGCGATGGTGGACGGCGCCATCGTGATGGTCGAGAACGTGCACAAGCACATCGAGGCCTTCGAGACAGAGCAGGGCCGGCAGCCCACGGTGGTCGAGCGATGGCGGCTCGTCACCGACGCGTCGGTGGAAGTCGGGCCGGCACTGTTCTTCTCGCTGCTGGTGATCACGCTGTCCTTCGTGCCCGTGTTCTCGCTCGAGGCGCAGGAGGGGCGGCTGTTCTCGCCGCTGGCCTTCACCAAGACTTACGCGATGGCGGCTGCGGCGGGGCTGTCGGTGACGCTGATCCCGGTGCTCATGGGCTACCTGGTGCGCGGGCGCATTCCGCACGAAGGCGCCAATCCGGTGAACCGTTGCCTGATGGCCGTGTACCGGCCTGCGCTGGAGCTGGTGCTGCGCTTTCCCAAGGGAACGCTGGCCGTTGCCGCGGTGCTGCTGGCGCTGACCGTGGTGCCGCTGATGCGCCTGGGCGGCGAGTTCATGCCGCCGCTGGACGAAGGCGACCTGCTCTACATGCCGTCGGCGCTGCCGGGGCTGTCGGTGTCGAAGGCCGCCGAACTGCTGCAGCAGACCGACCGCCTCATCAAGACCGTGCCCGAGGTCGCGCGCGTGTTCGGCAAGGCCGGCCGCGCGGACACCGCGACCGACCCGGCGCCGCTCGAGATGTTCGAGACCACGGTCCAGTTCAAGCCGAAGCGCGAGTGGCGCGCCGGCATGACGCCCGACAGGCTGGTCGAGGAACTGGACCGCGCCGTCAAGGTGCCGGGCCTGACCAACGTGTGGGTGCCGCCCATTCGCAACCGCATCGACATGCTGGCCACGGGCATCAAGAGCCCGGTCGGCATCAAGGTGGCGGGGGCGGACCTGGCCGCCATCGATGCGCTGACCACGCAGATCGAGGCGGCGGTGAAGGGCGTGCCCGGCGTGTCGTCGGCGCTGGCGGAGCGGCTCACCGGCGGGCGCTACATCGACGTCGATGTCGACCGGCTCGCTGCCGCGCGCTACGGCCTCTCGGTGGCCGATGTGCAGGCCGTGGTGTCGACGGCCATCGGCGGCGAGAACGTGGGCGAGGTCATCCAGGGCCGCGAGCGCTATCCGATCAACGTGCGCTACCCGCGCGAGATCCGCGATTCGCTGGAGCGGCTGCGGCAGCTGCCCTTCGTGACGGACAAGGGCGCGCAGCTGCTGCTGGGCGACGTCGCGCGCATCACCATCGAGGACGGCCCGCCGATGCTGCGCAGCGAGAACGCCCGGCTCTCGGGCTGGGTCTACGTCGACGTGCGCGGGCGCGACCTGCGCTCCGCCGTCCACGACATGCAGGCCGCCGTCGACCAGGCCGTGAAGATGCCCGCGGGCTATGCGGTGTCATGGTCCGGCCAGTTCGAGTACCTGGCGCGCGCGACCGAGCGGCTGAAGCTGGTCGTGCCGGCCACGCTGGCGGTGATCTTCGTACTGCTCTACCTGCTGTTCCGCTCGTTCGCCGATGCGGCCCTCGTGATGGCGGCCGTGCCGTTCTCGCTCGTCGGCGGCTTCTGGCTCATCTGGGCGCTGGGCCATTCGATCTCGGTGGCGACGGCGGTCGGCTTCATCGCGCTGGCCGGCGTGGCGGCCGAGTTCGGCGTGGTGATGCTGGTCTATCTGAAGAACGCGCTGACACGGCGCCTCGACGCCGGCGAGCCGATGAACGACGAGACGCTCCTGGCCGCGATCCGCGAAGGCGCCGTGCTGCGCGTGCGGCCCAAGGCCATGACCGTGGCCGTCGTGATGGCCGGCCTGCTGCCCATCCTGTGGGGCAGCGGCACCGGCTCGGAGGTGATGACCCGCATTGCCGCGCCCATGGTGGGCGGCATGGTCACCGCGCCGCTGCTGAGCATGCTGGTCGTGCCCGCGGCCTGGTATCTGTTGCGCCGCCGCGCCCCTTTGTCGCCTGCTGTTTCCAACCACTCGTCCAACCCAGGAGTCACCCCATGAACATCCTCCATCCCCTTGCGTTCGCACTGATCGCAGGCCTGGCCGGTGTCGCCCAGGCCCAGGCGCCGAAGAGCGAGCCGCCGCCCGCGAAGGCGTCAGCGCCGGGCATGCTGACCGATGCGGTGGTCCAGAAGATCGACCCGGCCCGCGGGCTGATCGTGTTGAAGCACGGCGACATTCCCAACCTGGCGATGCCGCCGATGACGATGGGTTTCGATGTGGCCGAGAAGCAGATGCTCGAACAGGTCAAGCCCGGCGACAAGGTCCGGTTTCATGTCGAGGTGGTGAAGGGCAAGCCGACCGTCACGCACCTCGAAGCTGCGCGCTAGGTCCCGAACCGGCCGGCGTCGCCCGGCTGCAGCGCGGCCGCAGCCAGCCCCTGCAGCACATCCCCCACCACGATCACCGCCGGGCTGGCCAGCCCGGCCTCGGCGATGCGGGCCTGCAGGCCCTGCAGCGTGGTCACGAGGTGGCGCTGGTGCGGCAGGCTCGCGTGCTGCACCACGGCCACGGGCGTGTCGCCCGGCAGGCCGTGCAGCAGCTCGCGCTCGATGTGGCCGGCGCCCGAGACGCCCATGTAGATCACCAGCGTGAGGCGCGCGTTGTGCGCCGTGGCGGCCAGCGCGCGCCAGTCGGTCGGGTCTTCGGCCGCGCCGGCGCCGGTCTTGGCGTGGCCGGTGACGAAGACCACGCCCTGCGCGTGGTCGCGGTGCGTGAGCGGCACGCCCAGCGAGGTCACGGCGGCCAGGCCGGCGGTGATGCCGTTGACCACCGCGCATTCGATGCCGGCCTCGCGCAGGTGCTCCACCTCTTCGCCGCCGCGCCCGAAGATGAACGGGTCGCCGCCCTTCAGGCGCACCACGGTCTCGCCTTCGCGCACGGCCGTGATCATGAGCCGCTCGATGAAAGCCTGCGGCGTGCTCTTGCAGCCGCCGCGCTTGCCCACGTGCACGATGCGCGCGCCGGGCCGGGCGTAGGCCTGGAGCACGGCGTCGTTCACGAGGTCGTCGACCAGCAGCACCGTGGCGGCCTGGATCGCCTTGACGGCCTTGACGGTCAGCAGCTCGGGGTCGCCGGGGCCGGCGCCCACCAGCGTGCAGCGGCCGGTGATGAGGGGGGAAGGGGTGTTCATGCGTGGGAGGCCAGTTCGGTGATGTGCCTGACTTGCGTCGCGATGGCTTCGGGCACGGGAAGCTCGCCGGCCAGCACGCGTCGCGTGTAGGCGGCCGTGGTGGCGACGTCGATTTCTTTCGGCAACCCAGGCACGTCGGCGGCGGTGCCGGCGGCCTGGGCCTGGAGTTCGCTGCGCACGCCGCGCACGAAGCCGTCGATCTGCGCGGTGCGGCGCGGGTCGGAGACCACCTCGCCTTCGAGGCCGCGCGAGAGCAGGGCGGTCATGCCCGTGAGCTCGAAGGTCTCGCCCATCGTGCGGGCGTATTCGGGGTGCGTGTAGCTGGCCACCACCACGCAGGGGCCGGTGGTCGGGCGCATCAGCTTGACCACGCTGTGGCCGGGGTTGCGCAGACCCACCACGCGGCGCACGTCGAGCAGGCGCTTGAGTGCGGGGTTCAGCAGCTCGGTCGGGGCAAAGCCCACCTGGCCGGCGGCCAAAGGGGTGAGCGTGGTCATCGGGGGCATGTCCAGGGCTGAAAGCACGTTCGATGCCAGTACGCGCGAGGTTTCGCTCGCGCTGCCGTGCACCAGCACCGGCAGGCCTTCGCGGGCCAGCAGCAGTGCCAAAAGCGGCGTGAGCACCGGCAGCTTGCGCGCGCCGTTGTAGCTGGGCAGCACGATCAGCGGGCCGCTGCGGGTCGTCACGGGGTTCAGGCGCGCATGCGTGGCGTCGAGAAAGCCGGCCATCTCCTCGGGCGTCTCGCCCTTGATGCGCATCGCGAGGCAGAAGCCGCCGATTTCCAGGTCGGTGACCGTGCCGTCCAGCACCTGGCCGAACAGGTCGCAGGCCTGCTCGCGCGTGAGCGGACGGGCGCCCCGCGCGCCGCGGCCGATTTCCTTGATGTAGTGGCTGATTCCCATGGGTAGGCGGATTGTCCCGCAACGCTTATGCCGGAATGTGAGTCGGCTTATGCCCCCACGGCCAGTGCTTCGGCCGGAGTGGCCCGCACCATGCGCTTGAGCTCCGGCACGCACGAGCCGCAGTTCGTGCCGCATTTCAGCGCCCCCTGCAGCGCCGCCAGCCGCTCGTCGGCGCTGCCGGTGCAGCGCACCAGCTCGGCCTCGATGGCGCGGTCGGTCACGTTGAAGCAGGCGCACACCGGCTTGCCGCGCGACTGCACGGCCACCGGCGCGCGGGCGCCCGGCGACAGCAGCAGGCGACCATAGCTCTGGGCCGGCAGCTCCTCGCGCAGCAGGGTGGCGATCCAGGCCTCGGCGCTGGTGTCGCCGCCCAGCAAAAAGGCTTCGAGCCCGGCGCTGCCGTCGGCACGGCGCACCAGCCGCGCGGCGCGGCGCTGGCCGCGGCGGTGGTCGGCATAGCGCAGGGTGTCGGCGGTCTGCAGGCCCAGCAGGGCTTCGATTTTTTCGACCAGCGCGGCGTCGGGCGCGTCGTGCGCGGCGGCGCGAAACAGCACGCCACTGCGCTCTTCGCCCTGCGCGTT
The DNA here is from genome assembly GCF_058796495.1 of Variovorax sp. GW823-FHT04B03. NCBI lineage: Bacteria > Pseudomonadati > Pseudomonadota > Betaproteobacteria > Burkholderiales > Comamonadaceae > Variovorax > Variovorax sp. GW823-FHT04B03. The sequence continues at coordinate 141,416 of NZ_JBXAIT010000004.1, read as the reverse complement.
GCTCGCGAATGGCACGCAGGTGGCGAAGGGGAACAGCGCCATCAGCGGCTGCAGTGCGCGCTGCGCCGTGAGCGCGTCGCCGGCGGGCAGCCAGGCCATGGTCAGCAGCGACCACGGCAGCTCGGCCTTGAGAATCTTCACGGGCGTGTGCTTGAGCTCGGGCTGCTTCGAGGTGGGGCAGTAGGCCGGCGTGGTGAGCGCGTTGATGCCCGCGAGCCGCACGCCGGTCGACGAGCAGCCGCTCAGGTACTCCTCGCCCCAGTGCATGGCGACGAAGGCCTGGCTCAGGCCGATCTCGGCGCTGGCGCGCGCCGGCAGCAGGATCGAGCCGCGCTTGGACGTGAGGTGCACCAGGTCGCCCTCGGCGATCTGGCGGCGCGCCATGTCCTGCGCGTTCATCTGCACCACGGGCTCGGCCACGTGGCCGAACAGCTTGCCGACCGTGCCGGTGCGGCTCATGCCGTGCCACTGGTCGCGCAGCCGGCCGGTGTTCAGCGAGAAGGGAAAGCGCGCCTCGCGCGCTTCGGCCACGGGCTTGTAGGGCGTGTCGACAAAGCGCGCGCGGCCGTCGGGCGTGGGGAACACGCCGTCTTCGTACAGGCGCACGCGGCCGGTGCGCTCGCCTTCCTTCAGCGGCCATTGCTGCGGGCCGTCGTTCTCGAGCATCGCGTAGCTCAGGCCGGTGATGTCGAGGTCGCGCCCGCGCGTGGATTCGCGGTGCTCGTTCCAGACCGATTCGGCGCTCTCGTACGGGAACAGCGTGAAGCTGCGGCCCAACTGCTGTTCGAGCCGGCGCGCGAAGGCCACGCCGATCGACCAGTCGTTGCGCGCCTGGCCCGGTGCGGGCACGGCCGGGCGCACGCGCGAGATGCGGCGCTCGCTGTTGGTCACGGTGCCTTCCTTCTCGCCCCAGGTGGTGGCGGGCAGCAGCAGGTCGGCGAAGGCGCAGGTGGCGGTGGTGGCGAAGGCTTCCTGCACCACGACGAACTCGGCGCGTTCGAGCGCGCGGCGCACCGTGGCCTGGTCGGGCATCGATTGCGCGGGGTTGGTGCAGGCGATCCACAGCGCGCGGATCTCGCCGTCGGCTGCGGCCTGGAACATCTCGACGGCCGTCTTGCCGGGCTTGTCGGGCACCGAGGGCACGCCCCACAGCGCGGCCACTTCGGCGCGGTGCTCGGGGTTGGCCAGGTCGCGGTGCGCGCTCAGCAGGTTGGCCAGGCCGCCCACCTCGCGCCCGCCCATCGCATTGGGCTGGCCCGTGAGCGAGAACGGGCCCGCGCCGGGCTTGCCGATCTGGCCCGTGGCCAGGTGCAGGTTGATGAGCGCGGCGTTCTTCGCCGTGCCGCTGGACGACTGGTTCAGGCCCTGGCAGTACAGGCTCAGCGTGGCGGGCGAGGTGGCGAACATCCGCGCCGCCGCGAGCAGGTCGTCCTTCGGAATGCCGCACACCTGCGCCACGGTGTCGGGCGTGCAGTCGCGCACCGTGGCCTTGAGCGCGTCGAAGCCGTTGGTGCGGGCCGCGATGTAGGCGGTGTCGGTCCAGCCTTCCCACAGCATCAGGTGCAGCATGCCGTGGAACAGCATGACGTCGGTGCCGGGCTGGATCGGCAGGAACAGGTCGGCGATCTCGACCGTGTCGGTGCGGCGCGGGTCGGCCACGACGATCTTCAGCGCCGGGTTCGCGGCCTTCGCATCCTCGATGCGGCGAAACAGGATGGGGTGCGCCCACGCCGTGTTGCTGCCCACGATGAACAGGCACTCGGCGTGCTTCAGGTCGTCGTAGCAGGCCGGCGGCGCGTCGGCGCCCAGCGTCTGCTTGTAGCCGGCCACCGCGCTGCTCATGCACAGGCGCGAGTTGGTGTCGATGTTGTTGGTGCCGACCAGGCCCTTGGCGAGCTTGTTGAAGACGTAGTAGTCCTCGGTGAGCAGCTGGCCCGACACGTAGAAGCCGACCGCGTCGGGGCCGTGGTCGCGCACCACCTGCGCGAACTTGCCGGCGGCGAGGTCGAGCGCGTGGTCCCACGTCACGGGCGCGGGCGCCTCCTTGCGCGCGAGGCGCTGCAGGGGCTGCAGCAGCCGCGTCTGGCGCGTGACGGTCGCGCTGGCCGTGAGGTGCAAGGTCGAGCCCTTGGTGCACAGGCGCCCGAAGTTGGCCGGGTGGTCGGGGTCGCCGCGCACGCCGGTGATCTGGTCGCCCTGCGATTCGATGATGACGCCGCAGCCGACGCCGCAGTACGGGCAGGTGGAGCGCGTCTCCTGGGTCATGCGGGCCTCAACCTTCTTCCGGGGACAGGACCGTCACGGCGGCCAGGCGCTGCGGCCCGGCGACCGGGCGCTCCAGGTCGAGCGCGTGCGTGGCCAGCTCGCCGGCGTCCAGGTGCACCACGCCGTCTTCGAGCTTCACCGCGAACTTCGGCGTGCAGCCTTCGTCGGGCGAGCGGGCGCAGCCGTCGTCCAGGCCGATGGCCCAGTTGTGCAGCGGGCAGGCCACGCTGGTGCCGAACACGATGCCCTGGCTCAGCGGGCCGCCCTTGTGCGGGCAGCGGTCGAGCAGCGCAAAGACCTGGTCCTCGGCATTGCGGAACACGGCCACGTCCAGGCCAGCGGGCCGCATCACGCGGCGGGCGCCGAGCACGGGGATGTCGTCGAGGCGGCAGATGGCTTTCCAATCGCTCATGGTGGGGCTCTCTTGTCTTGTGTTCGGGCGCGGGTCAGGTCTTGATCTCGGCGTACAGGCCGGTCACGCGGTCCATGATCGCGAGCAGGTTCTCGCTGCTCACGAACACGTCGGACATCAACGCGGGCGAGGCGCCCGCACCGTCCAGGCGCTGCAGGCCGCGGTTGAAGAACATCCATTGCGCATCGGCCAGCACCAGCTCCTGGCGGATCTGCGCGGTGGCCTCGGGCGCGTTGCGCAGCAGCTCGAGCGCGGCCAGGAATTCGGTGCGTGCCTTGGCGATCTCGGCGGTGCTGCCGGCCGGGTCGATCTGCATGGCCGCGGCCAGGTAGCACTTGGCCATGCGCTGCGACAGCATGCGCTGGCGCCCCGCGATGTTGACCAGCCGCCCGACCGGCTTGCCCGAGGCCGCCTCGTACTGCGCCGTGCCCTGGTGGGCCAGCGCGAGCACGGCAGCGTCGAGCGCCACCACCCGCGCGGCGGCTTCACGGCCGGGCGCCGCGTCGGCCAGCTCGGTGCGGAACGCGCGCCAGGCACCGTCCAGGCCGTCGTAGGTGGCGCGCAGCGTTGGCGTCGGCGCAAAGGCCTTGAGCTCGCCGAGCTGGCGCTCGAACAGCGCCACCGAGCGGTCGAGCACCTGCTGCGCGCTGCGCGGTTCCACCTTCTGCACCAGCGCCAGGTAGGCCTTGCTCGCGCGCTGCGACAGCATGCGCTGGCGGCCGGCCTTGTTGATGGCGTCGTTGAGGTCGGCCACCTGCGCACGGGCACCCACCGGGGCGAGTGCGGCGAGGGCGGAAGAAGCGATGAAGAGTCGTCGTTTCAAGCGGTCGCTCCGATCACACGCTCAGCGGCGCAAACTGCCGCACGTCCACCGAGGCCTGCGCCGATTCGAACCACGGGTCGGGCTCGCCGTCGAGCGCGAACTGCAGCCGCTCCCACAGCGCCTTGCGGCCCTCGGCGTCTTCGAGGACCTTCTTCTTCACGTAGTCCAGCCCGACGCGGCCGATGTAGTGCACCGTGCGCTCCAGGTACCAGCCTTCCTCGCGGTACAGCTGCAGGAAGGCGCCGGCGTGTTCCATCACTTCCCCGGCGGTCTTCACCTTCACGAGGAACTGCGCCACCTCGGTCTTGATGCCGCCGTTGCCGCCCACGTAGAGCTCCCAGCCAGAATCAACGCCGATCACGCCCACGTCCTTGATGCCGGCCTCGGCGCAGTTGCGCGGGCAGCCCGACACGGCCAGCTTGACCTTGTGCGGCGAGTACATGGCCCACAGCGCGCGCTCCAGGTCCTTGCCCATCTGCGTGGAGTCCTGCGTGCCGAAGCGGCACCACTCGCTGCCCACGCAGGTCTTCACCGTGCGCAGCGACTTGGCGTACGCAAAGCCGCTGGGCATGCCGATGTCCTTCCACACGCCTTCCAGGTCTTCCTTCTTCACGCCCAGCAGGTCGATGCGCTGGCCGCCCGTGACCTTGACGGTCGGGATCTTGTACTTGTCGGCCGCGTCGGCAATGCGGCGCAGTTCGTCGGGCGTGGTGTGGCCGCCCCACATGCGCGGAATGACGGAGTAGGTGCCGTCCTTCTGGATGTTGGCGTGGCTGCGCTCGTTGATGAAGCGGCTCTGCGGATCGTCCTTGGCCTCTTTGGGCCAGGTGCTGATGAGGTAGTAGTTGACGGCTGGGCGGCAGGTGGCGCAGCCATTGGGCGTGCGCCAGCCCATGCCGCGGTAGACCGCGTCGTGCGTGAGCCAGTGCTCCTTGCGGATCGCGTCGCGCACGTCCTGGTGGCTCATGTCGGTGCAGCCGCAGATCGCCTTCTTCTTCGGCGTGGCCGAGTAGTCGCCGCCGGCCGTGAACATCAAAATCTGCTCGACCAGCCCGGTGCACGAGCCGCAGCTGGCGCTGGCCTTGGTGTGCTTCTTCACCTCGTCGAGCGTGAACAGGCCCTTCTCCTTGATGGCCTTGCAGATGGTGCCCTTGTTCACGCCGTTGCAGCCGCACACCTCGGCGTCGTCGGGCATGCTCGCGGCCTTGCTGTGGCCCTCGTGACCGGTGTCGCCGATGTTCGATTCGCCGAACATCAGCTTGTCGCGGATGTCGTGCACGCTGCGGCCGTCGCGCAGCAGCTTGAAGTACCAGCTGCCGTCCACCGTGTCGCCGTACAGGCAGGCGCCGATCAGCTTGTCGTCCTTGAGCACCAGTTTCTTGTAGACGCCGCCGAAGGGGTCGCTCATGACGATCTCTTCGGTGCCTTCGCCGCCCATGAACTCGCCGGCGCTGAACAGGTCGATGCCCGTCACCTTGAGCTTGGTGGACGTGAGCGAACCGAGGTAGCGGCCGATGCCGAACTGCGCCAGGTGGTTGGCCGCCACCTTGGCCTGCTCGAACAGCGGCGCCACCAGGCCGTAGGCGATGCCGCGATGCGCCGCGCATTCGCCCACCGAGTAGATGCGTGCGTCGGTCACGGTCTGCATCGTGTCGGTGACCACGATGCCGCGGTTGCAGTGCAGGCGCATCTTCTCGGCCAGCTCGACATTGGGGCGGATGCCCACGGCCATCACCACGAGGTCGGCCGCGACTTCGGTGCCGTCCTTGAAGCGGATCGCCTTCACGCGGCCGTCGTCACCGCCCACGAGGTCCTGCGTCTGCGCGCCCATGAGGAACTTCAGGCCGCGGTCTTCGAGCGACTTCTGCAGCAGCTTGCCCGCCACGTCGTCCAGTTGGCGCTCCATGAGCCAGGGCATCACGTGCACCACCGTCACGGTCATGCCGCGCCGCATCAGGCCGTTGGCCGCTTCGAGGCCCAGCAGGCCGCCGCCGATGACCACCGCGTTCTTGTGCGTGCGCGCGGTCTCGATCATGTAGTCGGTGTCGGCGATGTCGCGGTAGGCGATCACGCCCTTCAGGTCCTTGCCGGGAACGGGCAGCATGAAGGGGTTGGAACCGGTGCACATCAGCAGGCGGTCGTAGGGCGCTTCGGTGCCGTCTTCCGCACGCACGATGCGGTTCACGCGGTCGACCTCGACCACCTTCTTGCCGGCGTGCAGCGTGATGTGGTTGTCCGAGTACCACTCCCAGCTGTTGAGCACGATCTCGTCCACCGTCTGCTCGCCCGCGAGCACGGGCGACAGCAGGATGCGGTTGTAGTTCGGGTGCGGCTCGGCGCCGAAGACGGTGATGTCGTACAGGTCGGGTGCGATCTTCAGCAGCTCTTCGAGCGTGCGCACGCCGGCCATGCCGTTGCCGACCATCACGAGTTTCATTTTCTTCATGGGGCGGGACCTTTCAGGGAAATCAACCGAACGACGACCCGCGGCGCGCGGTCAGAATCGCGCCATGAGCTTTGAAGTGGACATCGGCTACAGCAGCCAGCGCGGGCCGCGCGACGCGAACGAAGACTTCGCCGGCACGGTGCATGCGCCGGCCGGCGACGAGGCACGCGGGCTCATCGCGGCCATTGCCGATGGGGTCTCGAGCGGCGGACGCGGCCGCGAAGCGGCGCAGACCACGGTGATGGGCCTGCTGGCCGACTACTTCGCCACGCCCGCGACCTGGGAGCCGACCGCCGCGCTCGACCGTTTGATCGGCGCGCAGAACGGCTGGCTGGCCGATCACAACCGCCGGCGCCAGGGCAAACAGGAGGGCGCGGGCACGGCGCTCACCACGCTCACCGCGCTGGTGCTGCACGGCCAGAGCTACACGCTGGCCCACGTGGGCGACACGCGCGCCTGGCGCGTGCGCGCCGACGGCGAGCCCGCGCAGCTGCTCACGCAGGACCACGCCTTCGACCACCCCGACATGCGCAGCCGGCTCACGCGCGCCATCGGCCTGGACGACCAGGTGCGCGTCGACTACTTGCAGGGCGACGTGCGCGTGGGCGACTGCTTCGTGCTCAGCACCGACGGCGTGCACGCCGTGCTCAAGCCGCAGCAGGTGGCCGCGCTCGCGCTGCAGGGCGACGCCGAGGCAGCAAGCGAAGCGCTGGTGCAGGCGGCGCTCGACGCCGGCACGCGCGACAACGCGACCGCGCTGGTGATCCGCGTGGTGGGGCTCGATGCGCGCCAGCTCGACGACGAACTCGGCGACGGCCGCCGCCTGGCGCCGCCGCCGTGGCTCAAGGTGGGCGACGTGCTCGACGGCTACGTCGTCACCGGCCTGGTGGCCGACACCGGCGTGCACCTGCTCTACCAGGCGCGCCATCCGGTCACGCGCGAACTGGTCGCGCTCAAGACCCTGCACCCCTCGCGCGCCGGCGACCCGCAGGAGCGCGCGATGCTGGCGCACGAGGCCTGGCTGGGGCAGCGCGTGGGGCAGGGCGGCGGCTTCGTGCGCGTGCACGAGCGCGCGCCGGACGCCAGCGCGCTGTACATCGTGTTCGACTGGCATGGCGGGCGCACGCTCGAGCAGATGCGCAAGGACGGCACGCGCGGCGCCGTGGCCGAGGTGGTCGCCGCGGCCATCGAGGTGAGCCGTGCGCTCGGGCGGCTGCACCGCCACGGCGTGGTCCACCGCGACATCAAGCCCGGCAACCTGCACCGGGGCGACGACGGGCGCTGGCGCATCCTCGACCTGGGCGTGGCGATCTCGGGCCGCGAAGGCGCGGCGCAGCGCGAGCTGCATGCGGGCACGCCGAGCTACATCAACCCTGAGCAATGGGAGGAAGGCGGCGTGGCCGATGCGGGCAGCGACCTGTTCGCGCTCGGCGCCACGCTCTACCAGTGGCTCGGCGGGCACCTGCCCTACGGCGAGATCGAGCCCTACCAGGTGGCGCGCTACCGGCGCGATCCGGTCGCGCTCTCGCGCCTGCGGCCCGACGTGCCCGTGTGGCTCGACCACCTCGTGCGCAAGGCCGTGGCCCGCGACCCGCGCGAACGCTTCGAGACCGCCGAGGAGATGCTGCTCGCGTTGGAGCGCGGCGCCTCGCGCCCCGTGAACGCGCCCGCCGCCACGCCGCTGATCCGCCGCGACCCGCTCGCGCTGTACCAGCTCGCGCTCGGCGTGTCGGTGCTGTTCAACGTGCTGCTCATCGTGTGGCTTCTCTTCCTGCCACGTTGAGCGGGGGCGGGTGAAGAGGCTCATGAACGGGCGGCCTTGCGAACGGGCGAGGGCTTGGCAACCGCAGGGGCCGGCGTGACGCGCGCGCGTCCGCCTTTTTCGGCCCAGGTGCGCGTCCAGCGGATCTGCATCACGCGCATCACGCCCAGCATCGCGAGCGACAGCGCACCGAAGAACACGAAGCCCCAGGCATAGCTGCCCAGGTATTGCTTCGACAGGCCCATGGCGTTGGGCACCAGGCCGCCGCCGAGGGCGCCGATCTCGCCGATCATCGAGCCGGCCACCGCCGTGCTCGTGGGCCAGCGCAGCGGCACCAGCTGGAACAGCGCGCCGTTGCCCGCGCCCAGCGCCGCGAAGCACACGATGAGCAGCAGCGTGGTGAGCGCCAGCGAGCCCGACGAGAAGCCCACCAGCACGAGGCCCACGGCCACCACCAGCAGCACCACCGTGAGCGTGTTCACGCCGCCCCAGCGGTCGGACAGCCAGCCGCCCACGATGCGCACCGCCGCGCCCATGAAGGCCGCGAGCATCGTCAGCTGGCCGGCCTGCACCTTGCTCACGCCGAACTGGTCGTAGTAGTACGAGGGCAGGAAGGTCGTGAGGCCGATGAAGCCGCCGAAGGTCACGCCGTAGATCAGGCTGAAGACCCAGCCGTCTTTCTCGAACAGGCAGGCGATGTGGGCGCGGAAGCTGCCGTGCGGGTCCACGTCCGGCGGCTCCTTGGCGAAGAACACCATCACGACCATCGGGATGAGGATCGCGACGGCGGCCACGCCGTACACCGCCTGCCAGCCGAGCCAGTTGGCCAGCGGCGGCGCCACCAGCACCGACACGGCCGTGCCCACGTTGCCCGCGCCCACCAGGCCCATGGCCAGGCCCTTGTGCTGCGGCGGGAACCAGCCCGAGCCCAGCGACAGCGCCACGCCGAAGCTCGCACCCGCGATGCCCAGCAGCACGCCCATGGCGAGCAGGTCGTTGAAGCTCTTCACGAAGAAGAAGCCGAACAGCATCGCCACGGCGATGAGGCCCATCTCGACCAGCGTGGCCTTCTTGCGGCCGATGTACTGCGACAGCAGGCCCAGCGGAAAGCGCATGAGCGCGCCCGCGATGATCGGCACCGACAGCATCAGGCCCTTCTGTGCGGGCGAGAGGTTGAAGGTCTCGCCGATGAAGGGCGCCATGGCGCCGTTGAGCACCCAGATGCAGCAGGAGAACGAGAAGTACAGGAAGGCCGCGAACAGGGTCGGACTGTGGCCTGACTGCAAGAAATTCCTGAAACCGGACATGGTGTTCAAAGGTGCAAAAAGCCGCGGCGCGACCGGGCAGCGGTCGTGTCGACGGACAGGGGTGGAGTCGGGAGGCCGGCGGCGAATGCCGTCGGCATGGGGGTGAGCCCGGCCTGAGGAGGGCCGGGTTGGATGCAGGAACCTGCAGCCTCACCAAAGCGGTGCTTCGTTACACCGTGCCCCCTTCGATGCAAGAGGCGTGCCTGCGAATGCAGGCTGGCGTGGCCTATGCTTCCCGGGCCTTGCCACACCTTGCCGCCATGTCCCTTCTCGTCGTCCTTTCCCCTGAACCCGCTGAAGGCGAGCCCTTGCCGGCGTCGCTGCAGCAGTCGATCGATGCCGCGGGCGTCGCGGTGCTCGGGCGCGCGGGCTGCCACACGCTGGTGCAGCGCACGCAGGCGCTTGCACCGTCGATGGTCCTGGTGCATCTGGATGCAACAGAGCCGCAGCTCGACGCGCTGCTCGATGCGCTGGCGCCCTGGGGCGGCGCACCGCCGTGCGCCCTGGGCGTGATGAGCGCGCCGCTGGACGGCGCCCAGCATGCGGCGCTCGTGGCCGCGGGCGTGCACGGGTGGGTACCCATCGATGGCGCCGATGCGCTCGCCGCACTGACCGCGCAGGCGCAGGCCCGTTGGACCCGCGAGGCCGCGCTGCGCACCGAACTCGACGCCCTGCGCACGCGCATGGACGAGCGCAAGTGGGTCGACCGCGCCAAGGGCCTGCTGATGTCCGCGCGCGGCATCGGCGAGGACGAGGCCTTCGGCCTGCTGCGGGGCGCCGCGATGCACGCCAACCTGCGGCTGGGCGAGGTGTCGCGCTCGGTCATCGAGGCCGCGCAGTGGGCCGAGGCGATCAACCGCGCGGGCCAGCTGCGCATGCTCTCGCAGCGGCTGGTGCGCGTGGCGGCGCAGCTCGCGGCCGGCATCGACGCGCAGCGCGCGCGCGTTCTGCGCACGCAGTCGACCGAACGCGTGCAGCAGACGCTGGATCATCTGACGGCCCTCGAGCTGGGCCCGGCCGGCGTGCAGGCGCTCGGCGAGGTGCAGGCCGCGTGGCTCGCGCTGGCCGCGCTGCTGGTGGCCAAGCCCGCGTCGCAGGGGCTGGCTGCGATCGATGCGCGCGGCGAGGCCTTGCTGTCGGCGGCCGAGTCGCTGACGGATGCGCTGGAGGCCTCGGGTGCGCGGCGCGCGCTGCGCATCGTCAACATCTGCGGACGGCAGCGCATGCGCGCACAGCGGCTGGCCAAGGACGCCTTGCTGGCCTCGACGCTCGCGGCTGGCGCCTCGCGCGAACGGCTGCTGCCGACCATGAACGAATTCGAAGCCGCGCTGCTGGAGCTGGAGCGCGCGCCGCTCAGTTCGCCCGAGATCCGCGCCGGGCTGGCGAGCGCGCGCGACGAGTGGCTGCGCCTCGTCGGCGGCGTGCAGGCGCTCGACAGCGCCGAGGGGCGCGCCACGCTGGTGCGTTCCAGCGAGGCGCTCGTGGACACCTTCGAGCGTCTCACGGGGTGGTACGAGCACAGCCTGCAGGTCATCATGTCCTGACGCCGGTTGTGCGGCACCTCCTGGGTCAGGCCGCAGCCTTCTCCACATGCGCCTGGCGCGTGTAGAGGAAATCGATCACCGCCTTGCGCGCATGCACATAGGCCGGGTCTTCGGCCAGCGCGACGCGGTTGCGCGGGCGCGCGATGTCCACTGCCAGCACGTCGCCGATGGTGGCGGCCGGGCCGTTGGTGAGCATCACGATGCGGTCGCTGAGCAGCACGGCCTCGTCGACGTCGTGGGTGACCATGACCACGGTGCTGTGCGTCTTCTGCACGATGGCCAGCAGCTCGTCCTGCAGCTTGGCGCGGGTGAGGGCGTCGAGCGCGCCGAAGGGCTCGTCCATCAGCAGCACCTTGGGCTCCATCGACAGCGCCCGGGCGATGCCCACGCGCTGCTTCATGCCGCCGGAGATTTCGCCGGGGCGCTTTTGCGCTGCGGGCGTGAGGCCCACCAGCGCGAGCGCTGCGTCGGTGCGCTCGCGCAGCTGCGCCTTGTTCTCGGTGGCCGCGAACACGCGCTCGACCGCGAGGTACACGTTCTCGAAGCAGGTGAGCCAGGGCAGCAGCGAGTGGTTCTGGAACACCACGGCGCGCTCGGGCCCCGGGCCCTTGATCTCTTTGTTGGCGCACAGCAGCACGCCCTGCGTGGGCGTGGTCAGCCCGGCAATGAGGTTCAGCAGCGTCGACTTGCCGCAGCCCGAATGCCCGATGAGCGTGACGAACTCGCCCTTGGCCACGTTCAGGTTCACGTCGCGCAGCGCGACGAAGCGGCCCTTGGGGGTCTTGAACGCCTGTTCGACGTTGTGGATCTCGATGTACTTGCTGTCGTCGTTCATGACTTCACCTCTTCGAACGTGAATGCCGTGGCGAGCTTGATGAGTGCGAACTCCAGCACCAGGCCGACGATGCCGATCACGAAGATCGCGATGATGATGTTGGCGACGTTGAGGTTGTTCCACTCGTCCCACACCCAGAAGCCGATGCCCACGCCGCCCGTGAGCATCTCGGCCGCGACGATCACCAGCCACGCGGTGCCCACGGCCAGGCGCACGCCCGTGAGCATGTAGGGCAGCACGGCGGGAAAGAGGATCTTGGTGAGGATCTTCCATTCGCTGAGGTTGAGCACCTTGGCCACGTTCATGTAGTCGCTGGGCACGCGCTGCACGCCCACGGCGGTGTTGATGACCATCGGCCAGATCGAGCAGATGAAGATGGTCCAGATCGCGGCCGGGTTGGCGCCCTTGAACACCAGCAGGCCGATGGGCAGCCACGCGAGCGGCGACACCGGGCGCAGCAGGCTGATGAGCGGGTTGAACATGCGCGAGAGGAATTCGAAGCGCCCGATGGCGAAGCCGGCCGGAATGCCGACCGCCGCCGCCAGGCCGAAGCCCAGCGCCACGCGCTGCAGCGACGACAGCACGTTCCAGCCCACGCCCTGGTCGTTCGGCCCCTTGCTGTAGAACGGATCGCTGAACACCGTGAGCGCCTGCTGCCAGGTGGCCAGCGGCGAAGGGAAGCCGGTGGTGCTTTTCATGGCCACGATCTCCCACACCAGCACCAGCAGGCCGAAGCCCAGGAACGGCGGGAGCACGCGCATCCAGAAGGCGCGCAGATCGAGGGGCGCGCGGGTGCGGGGCACGGGTGCCGCCGCCGCAACGGCCACAGCGGGGGCGGGTGCCAGGGGCCTGGACACGACGGGCGCGGCGACCTGCGAGGCCACGGCGTCGAGCGGGGAATGGAAGACAGCGCTGACCATGGTGCGTTTCTCCTCAGACATGGAGCTTGAAAGACTCGGCGTACTTCTTCGGGTCCTTGCCGTCCCAGACGGTGCCGTCGAAGAGCTTGCTGGTGCGCAGCACGTCCTTGGGCACGGGCGTCTGCGTGGCGGCGGCGGCCTGCTTGTAGATGTCGATGCGGTTGATCTCGGTGGCCACCTTCAGGTAGTCGGGGTGCTCCTTCAAGAGGCCCCAGCGCTTGTGCTGCGTGAGGAACCACATGCCGTCCGACAGGTACGGGAAGTTCACGGCGCCGCCGTTGTAGAACTTCATGTGGTTGGGGTCGTCCCAGCTCTTGCCCAGGCCGTTGGTGTAGCGGCCCAGGATGCGCTGGTTGATCGCGTCCACGCTGGTGTTGACGTAGCTCTTGTCAGCAATGGTTTCGGCCATCTTGTTCTTGTTCTGCAGGCCGGTGTCGATCCACTTGCCGGCCTCGAGGATCGCGGCCGTGACGGCGCGCGCGGTGTTCGGGTACTTCTTCGTGAACTCCGCGGTGCAGCCCAGCACCTTCTCGGGGTGGTCCTTCCAGATGTCCTGGGTGGTGATGCCGGTGAAGCCGATGCCGTCCATGATCGCGCGCTGGCCCCAGGGCTCGCCCACGCAGTAGCCGTCCATGTTGCCCACGCGCATGTTGGCCACCATCTGCGGGGGCGGCACGGTGATGTTCTTCACGTCCTTGAACGGGTCGATGCCGGCCGAGGCGAGCCAGTAGTAGAGCCACATGGCGTGGGTGCCGGTGGGGAAGGTGTGGGCGAAGGTGTACTCGCCCTTTTCCTTGGCGATGAGCTTGGCGAGCGAGGCGGCATCGACCGCGCCCTTGTCGGCCAGCTTCTTGGACAGCGTGATGGCCTGGCCGTTGTTGTTGAGGGTCATGAGCACGGCCATGTCCTTCTTCGGGCCGCTCACGCCCAGGTGCATGCCGTACACGAGGCCGTAGAGCACGTGCGCCATGTCGAGGTCGCCGTTCACGAGCTTGTCGCGCACGCCGGCCCAGCTGGCTTCCTTGCTCGGCACGATCTTCACGCCGTACTTCTTGTCGATGCCCAGCACCGAGGCCATCACCACGCTGGCGCAATCGGTCAGCGGGATGAAGCCGATCTTCACTTCTTCCTTCTCGGGCTTGTCCGAGCCCTGGGCCCAGACGGCGGCGCGCAGCGCCGGGTCGATGCCCACGGCGCCGAGGGCGGCGGCCTGCAGCACGCGGCGCCGGCTCAGTTTGGTTTTCAGCAGCAGATCGGACATGGGCGGGGCTCCAGAAGTGAAAGACAAAAACGAAAAGGCGTCCGCACCGCGCAGGGGCTGCTCGTGAACGAGCCCTTGCGGGATGGGGACGCCTTTGTCCGGTTCGGTGGGCCGCACCCGCCGTTGGGTGCAACCTGCCTGAAGACCTTGCGGTCTGTGACAAGCTCCATGCAAGCGGTGTGCCAGCCCGCAACCACCGGTGGGAGCTATGGAAAAGATAGCTGGCAGGGCGCGCCGGCGCAGGGGAAAGTTCCTGCTGGCTCGCTAACCCGGGCGACGCACAACTGTTGTGCGCTGCACCAATCCAAGCGGCCCGGCTCAGCGCCGCGGTGCAGGCTCGAGCGGCAGGTAGTCGGCCATGGCCAGCATCGACTCGGCCACGTCGACGAGGCGGCGCTTCTGGTTCATGGCGGTCTGGCGCAGCATCTTGTGCGCCTCGGCCTCGCTCAGGCGCCGGTGCGCCATCAGCAGGCCCTTGGCGCGCTCGACGATCTTGCGTTCGTTGAGCGAGGCGCGCACGGTGTCGAGCTCGTCGCTCATGGCCTGCAGGCGCTGCGACTGCTCCTGGACCATGTCGAGCACCGAGCGTTCGAGGTGGCGCCCGAGTTGCGCGGGCGTGGCGTCCTGCGCCTGTTGGGCATCGTCGAAGAACAGCGCGCCGCCGGCCTGCGGGGCCAGCGTGCCGAGCAGCTGCCGGTAGGCCGCCAGCTCGCTGCGCGCCTGGGCGGTCTTGTGGTCGCACAGCGCGCGCAGGTCGGCCGAGAGGCGGTTCTCGACCGTTTGCATGGCGTCGATGCGCCGCGTGCAGCAGTCGAACCAGGCCTGGCTCAGCAGCGCGTCGGCCGGCACCGAGGTGGCGCCCTTGCGGCGCAGGCGCTCGAGCTCGGCCAGCACGGCGTCCGACTGGCTGTCGTGCCAGAGCGTGCGCACCGCGTCGCCCGAGAAATCGATGAACACCTGGAAGCAGCGCTCCTGCGACTCGATGAGGTGGCGCCACTGCTGGCGCTGCGCGTCGTCGCCACGGCCCAGCGCGAGCGCGGCGGCGCCGAAGGCCCGCTCCTGGCCGGCGAACTCCTTGCCCTGCATGAAGTTGAACATCGCCACCAGCAGGCGCGAGATCTCGGGGTCGGTGGCGCCATCGGCCGCCTCGAACACCACCGCCAGCAGGCCGGCCACGAGCTTGGCGAAGGCGGCCACGGCCTGCGCGGGCTGGAGTTCGAGCGCGTCGATGCGCCGGCGCAGCGCGGGCAGGGCGTCCAGGCCGGGCAGCACCCAGGCGATGCGGCTGAACAGGCGCGCGCCGTGGCCGGCGCCCACCGCGCGGTGGTGCTCGGCCTCGAGCCGGTCGAAGCCGGCGCGCACCTGCTGCTCGAGCGCCAGGCATTCAGCGATCTGCGGGCCGCGCTGGTCGGCAAAGCGCCCGCCGTGCGAGGCCAGGAACACGTTCGACATGCCGCGCTCGCGCTGCAGCGCATGCACGAGCCGCCCGATGGCGCCGACCAGCTCGCTGGTGCGCGCGAGCTGGTCCAGCGCGTCGATCTCGCATCGGCGCGCGGCGATCAGGAAGCTCAGGCCGGAAGTCATTCGTGGGGGCGCGGAAGGGGCGCCTTCCGCTCGTGCAACTTCCGTGCCTCGCTTGCCCCTTCGCCGGCGCCGCCGGCGGGCGGCCCCTACACTCGGCGCCATGCTCTTGTTGGGAATCGAATCATCCTGCGACGAGACCGGCGTGGCGCTGGTCGAGTCGCACGGCGACGCGCTGCCGCTGCTGCGTTCGCACGCGCTGCACAGCCAGATCGCCATGCACCAGGCCTACGGCGGCGTGGTGCCCGAGCTGGCCAGCCGCGACCACATCCGTCGCGTGCTGCCGCTCACCGAAGCCGTCATGGCCGAGGCCGGGCGCTCGCTGGCCGAGATCGACGTGGTGGCCTACACGCGCGGCCCGGGCCTGGCCGGTGCGCTGCTCGTGGGCGCCGGCGTGGCCTGCGCGCTCGGCGTGGCGCTGGGCAAGCCGGTGCTGGGGGTGCATCACCTCGAAGGGCATCTGCTGTCGCCGTTCCTGAGCGCCGATCCGCCCGAATTTCCGTTCGTGGCGCTGCTGGTGTCGGGTGGTCACACGCAGCTGATGCGGGTCGACGGCGTGGGCCGCTACGAACTGCTCGGCGAGACCATCGACGACGCGGCGGGCGAGGCCTTCGACAAGAGCGCCAAGCTCATGGGCCTGCCGTACCCCGGCGGCCCCTGGCTGGCGAAGCTGGCCGAAGAGGGCGACGCCGCGGCCTTCAAGCTGCCGCGCCCGCTGCTGCACAGCGGCGATCTCGACTTTTCGTTTGCCGGACTGAAGACGGCCGTGCTCACGCAGGCCAAGAAGCTCGGCGACCAGCTCGAGGCGCGCAAGGCCGACCTGGCGGCGTCCACGCAGGCGGCCATCGTCGAGGTGCTGCTGAAGAAGTCGCTCGCGGCGCTGGACCAGACCGGCCTGAAGCGGCTGGTGGTGGCGGGTGGCGTGG
The DNA here is from genome assembly GCF_058796495.1 of Variovorax sp. GW823-FHT04B03. Lineage (NCBI taxonomy): Bacteria > Pseudomonadati > Pseudomonadota > Betaproteobacteria > Burkholderiales > Comamonadaceae > Variovorax > Variovorax sp. GW823-FHT04B03. Next base: position 125,334 of record NZ_JBXAIT010000004.1, on the reverse strand, counting down.
GGGCCAACAAGAACCTGCGCGAGCAACTGAACGCGGCCTGCGCGAAGCGCAAGGTGCGCGTGCACTACCCCGAGCTGCACCTGTGCACCGACAACGGCGCCATGATCGCCATGGCGGCGGCGATGCGGCTGCAATCAGGCCTGTCGCAGGCCTCGGAGCGCTATGCCTTCGACGTCAAGCCGCGATGGCCGATGGCATCGCTGATGACGCCCGAGACGCCGCTGCCGGAAACCGTGTAGCCGGCTGCGGCCGTGCACGCCCCAGCGAGGGCAGCGGCAGCACGTCGAGCACGTTGCGCCACAGCTGGCGCCACTCGGGCCAGTCGTGGCCGCCTTCGGTGGTGAACACGCGCCCCGGGGGCAGGGCGTCGGCCAGCAGCTTGTGGTTGCTGGCAAAGCGGTCGGCCAGGCCGAAACCCAGGTACAGCGGCGGCAGGTCCTGGGAAGGCTTCGGCGCCAGGTACTGCTGGAAGAAGGGCCAGAGCTTGCGGTCGGGTTCCTCGTCGGGCTGCGGCCCGGTGGGCGCCTGCCAGGCGCGCAGGCCGCCGGCCTTCTTGATTTCCGCACCGAGCACGCGGCGCCCCAGGTAGGGCGCCAGCGCCACGATGCCGTCCACCGAGCCCGGGCGTGCCAGTTCGTGGATCAGTGCGCCGAACCCGCCGATGGAAATGCCGACCAGCCAGATCGAGGTGTAGCCCTTGGCCCGCTGGGGCTCGATGACGTCGGCATGCAGCCGCTCGCTGAGGGTCTGGTCGTAGTAGTAGGAGACGTCCGCATCGACCAGCAGCGCATCGGCTGCGAGGTGGCGTTCGCGCACGGCGCTGATGAAACCCTCGCGCTCGAACTCTTCGGGTTTGAGGTAGGCCCCTGGCAGGAAGATCAGGAGCGTGTCGGACCGTTCGTTGTCATTGGCTGACTGCAGGTGCGTTTTCATGGTGCCTTGAGGCACACCCGCTGTCCGCACCGCCCGGGAACTCGATGCGTTTACGAGATGCCCACGAAGAAGAAAGTACTAATAAATCGTCACATCATGTGACGTTATCCGGCACTATTGTGAATACGGCGCTTGTTTAAAGTCAAAACAAGCTGTCACTAACATTTTCTTCGTGGGGGCATCGCCGGGACTAGTTGATCTGCAAGTGCGAAACCTGGCTTGCCGGCACCAGCTTGCCGAGCTTCAGGGTCAGCACGCCGTTCTCCAGCTTGGCTTCGCTGGTGGCCAGGTCGATGGCTTGCGGCAGCTCGTAGGCGAGCTTGATCTGGCGCTTGGCTTCGGCCTTGCTTTCGATGCGGACCACGGCGCCTTCGATGGCCACCGACAGGTCTTCACGCGACAGGCCGGGCACGTCCAGCGACAGGGTCCAGCTCTTGTCGTCCTGCTCGACCAGGGGCGAGCGGCGGGCGCCGGAGAAAGCCTCGTTCACGAAGCGCTCGAAAGCGCGGTCGTGGGCACGGGGAGCGAAATGCGCGCTGCGGTGGGTGGGGGTGAAGAACATGGCGAAAACTCCTGGGTGAATGAACACAATGGGGACATGGAATGTGTGTCCCTTACACTGCGCGGCCTTTCCATCGTGAGTGCCGCTTGACACCTCATCTAGGCGCATCGGCACGCGTTTCAAGACAATGAAAACCCCCTTTATTTGGCGCCGCCAGGCCTTGAAATTCGCAGCGGCGGCGCTATGCGCGACCCCGTTCGCCGGCCTGGCCCAGGCCCCGCAACCCGCCCCCATCCGGCTGGCGCTGATCGAGAGCATGAGTGGCCCGTTTGCCAACACCGGCGAGGCCGTGTTCCGCAACCTGCAGTGGGCCGTGGAGCGCGTGAACGCGCGCGGCGGCGTGAAGCTGCCGGGCGGCGCGCGGCCGCTGCAACTGGACCGCTACGACAGCAAGGGCCAGAACGAAGAAGCGCTGTCGGCGCTGCGCGCGGCCATGGACGACGGCACCCGCATCGTGCTGCAGGGCAACTCGTCGGTGACGGCCGCGGCGCTGATCGATGCCATCGACAAGAACAACGAGCGCGACCCGTCGCGCCGCGCGATCTTCCTGAACTACTCGGCCGTCGATCCGGTGCTGACCAACGAGCGCTGCAGCTTCTGGCACTTCCGCTTCGACGCCCATGCCGACATGCGCGTGGCCGCGCTGATGGACGTGGTCAAGGACGACGCGGCGCTCAAGCGCGTCTACCTGATCGGGCAGGACTACAGCTTCGGCCAGGCCGTGCTGCGCGAATCGCGCCGCCAGCTCGGCGCGCAGCGCCCCGACGTGGAGATCGTCGGCGACGAGCTGCACCCGATGGGCAAGGTGAAGGACTTCGCGCCCTACGCCACCAAGATCCTCGCCAGCGGCGCGCAGGCGGTGGTCACCGGCAACTGGGGCAACGACCTCACGCTGCTCGTGAAGGCCGCGCGCGAAGCCGGCTTCAACGGCAGCTTCTACACCTTCTACGGCAATGCGCTGGGCGCGCCGGCCGCCATCGGCGACGCGGGCATCGGCCGCGTGGTCGCCGTGGCCGACTGGCTGCCGAACGTGCAGACGCCGCAGTCCGAAGCCTTCTACCGCGCCTTCCGCACGCGCTTTCCGCGCCCGGCCGACGACTACGTGCACATGCGCATGCAGCTTCTGGTCGAGTCGCTCGCGCAGGCGCTGGAACGCGCGGGCAGCACCGAGGCCGTGCCGCTGGCGCGCGCGCTGGAGCAGGCCGACGTGAGCCTGTACGGCCAGCGCGGCCGCATGCGCGCGGCCGACCACCAGTTCCAGCAGCAGCTCGTGGTCGGCGTGATGGACAAGCAGGGCAAGCCCGGCGTGCAGTTCGACGTCGAGGGCTCGGGCTACGGCTTTCGCGTGATCAAGACGATTGCGCCCGAGCGCGCCGAGCAGCCCACGTCCTGCAAGATGAAGCGCCCTTGAGGCAGACGACACCCGACAGCACAGGAACCCCCAGACATGCGTGAAGCCATCCACCACCTCGAAGCCTCGAAGATCCGCGAAGTCGCGAATGCCGGCATGGGCCGCGACGACGTGCTCGCCTTCTGGTTCGGCGAGAGCGACGAGGTCACTCCCGAGGTGATCCGCCAGGCGGCCATCGAGTCGCTGCAGCGCGGCGAAACCTTCTACGCGCACAACCTCGGCCTGCCCGAGCTGCGCGAAGCCATCGCGCGCTACACCAGCCGCCTGCACCCGACGGTCGACGCCTCGCGCATCGCCGTCACCTCGGGCGGCGTGAGCGCGCTAATGCTCGCGGTGCAGGCGCTGGTCGACGCGGGCGACGACGTGGTCGCGGTCACGCCTGTGTGGCCCAACCTCACGGCACAGCCGGCGATCATGGGCGCGCAGGTGCGCACCGTGTCGCTGGTGCCGGTGAACGGGCAGTGGACGCTCGACCTGCCCGCGTTGCGCGAGGCGGTCACGCCGAAGACGAAGCTTCTGATCGTCAATGCACCGAACAACCCCACCGGCTGGACGATGACGCGCGACGAGCAGCAGGCCGTGCTCGACCATTGCCGCGAAACCGGCACCTGGATCCTGGCCGACGAGGTGTACGAGCGCCTGTACTTCGAGCCCACGCCGAACGGCTGCGCGCCGAGCTTCCTCGACATCTCGACGCCGGACGACCGCCTCGTCGTCACGCACAGCTTCTCGAAGAGCTTCCTCATGACCGGCTGGCGCCTCGGCTGGCTGGTGCTGCCGCCGGCGATGGTCGACGGCATCGGCAAGCTGATCGAGTTCAACACCTCGTGCGCCAGCGTGTTCACGCAGCGCGCCGCCATCGCGGCGCTGGAGCACACGGCGGACATCACGCCGCGCGTGGTCGCGCACCTGAAGCAGTGCCGCGACACGCTGGTGCCGCTGCTGGCGGCCGTGCCGGGCGTGCAGGTGGCGCCGGCCAAGGGCGGCATGTACGCCTTCTTCCGGCTCGAAGGCTTTGGCGATTCGCTCGAGCTCGCCAAGCGCCTGGTCGCCGAAGCGGGCCTGGGGCTCGCGCCGGGCAACGCCTTCGCGCCCGAGGCGCAGGGCTGGCTGCGCTGGTGCTTCGCATCGAAAGATCCGCAGCGGCTGGTGCAGGGCGTCGAGCGGCTGCGCGGCTGGCTGGCCAAGCAGGCGCGCTGAGGCTTTCCGGCATGGCGTCGAGGTCTGCGCCCGTCGATGCCGTGCGTATCCGCGGCTCGGCGCTGCCGGGACTGCAGGCGATCGCGGCCGAATCGAGTCGCAGCTTTCCGCGCCACATGCACGACGTGTTCGGCATCGGCGTGATGGACCGCGGCGGGCAGCGCTCGGCCAGCGGGCGCGGTGCGGTCGAGGCGGTGCGCGGCGATGTCATCACGGTGAATCCGGGCGAGGTGCACGACGGCGTCGCGATGCGCGGTGAGGCACGGGCCTGGCGCATGTTGCATCTGGCGCCTGCGCTGCTGTCGGACGGTGTGCCCCCGGGGTTCGAGCTGACGCGGCCGGTGCTGAGCGATCCGGCACTGCGGCAGGGCTTCGACCGGCTGTTCGTGGCCGTCGTCGAAGGCGACGACGCGCTGGCGCTGGAGCAGGGCGTGCTGCAACTGCTGCGCGATGCCCCCGGCGCGCGGGCTCCTGAATCGCCACGGCGCGTGGCGCCGGCAGCGATGGAGCGTGCGCGTGCACGCATCGCCGACGATTGCCTCCACGCGCCCACGCTCGCCGAACTGGCACGCGAGGCCGGCCTGAGCCGCTACCAGCTGCTGCGCGGCTTCGCGGCCGCCTTCGGGCTGCCGCCGCATGCCTGGCTGCAGCAATGCCGGTTGTCGCGCGCCCGCCGGCTGATCGCGCAGGGCAGGGCGCTGGCCGATGCCGCGGCCGGCGCGGGCTTCTCTGACCAGAGCCACATGACGCGGGTCTTCGTGCGCTTCCTGGGCTTCACGCCCGGGGCGTATGCGGCGGCGCGCTAGCTCGATTCCTGCAATTTCGTTCAAGACCGCCGTGCCCCTGGCGGGAGACGCTCGCGCTTTCTGCAAAACGGAAGGCGATCAGGATGTCGGAACGAAGCAAGGGAATGTGGCTGTGCGCGCTCGCGATGGTCACGGTCGGCAGCACGGTGGTCGCGAGCAAGCTCATCGCGAGCGGCTTGCCGCCGTTCACGGCGACCGCGCTGCGCTTTGCGCTGGCGCTGCCCGTGTTCGTGGCGCTGATGGGGTTCATGCGCGTGCGCTGGCCGCGCCCCGATCGCCACGACGCCGTGCTGCTGCTGTGCCAGGCGGCGGCGGGCAGCGTCGGCTACACGGTGCTGCTGATCCTGGGCGTGCGCTGGGCGCCGGCCGCCGACGCGGGCGTGGTGACCGGCACGCTGCCGGCGATGGCCGCGCTGGTGGCTGTGCTGGCGCTGCGCGAGCGGCCGGGGCGTTATCTGATCGGCGGGATCGTGCTCGCGAGCCTGGGCGTGCTGGCGATCACGCTGCGTCCGGGCGACGGAGGTGGCGAGCGCACGTCGACCGCGCTGCTCGGCAACCTGCTGGTGCTGGGGGCGGTGGCGCTCGAGTCGCTGTTCATCCTGCTCAACAAGCGGCTGCGCGTGCCGTTGGCGCCTCTCGTGCAATCGACCGCGATGGTGGCGCTGGGGCTGCTGCTGTCCGTGATCCCCGCGCTGCTGGAGCGCGCCTGGCTTCGGCCGGTGCCGGCCGAGGCGCTGGCCGGGGTGGCCTACTACGCGCTGGTGCCGACGGTGGCGGGTTTCCTGCTCTGGTACGCGGGCGCCGCCCGGCTGCGCGGTGCCGAGGCGGCGCTGTTCACGGCGCTGATGCCGGTGTCGGCGCTGGTCCTGGCGGCGTGGTGGCTGGGGGAGGCGGTGGGGTGGGCCCAGGTCGCCGGCGCCGCCTGCGTGCTGGGGGCGGTGGGGCTGGTTTCGCTTGACGGAAGGCGGCGAGAGGGAGTGGTCAAGCCGGCCGATGTATACTCCCAAAGCTTTGCATGCCGCAAGGCGCACGGTGAGGGCAGTTCCAGTGCTCACCGCAAGTCAAACATCCCGGAACAAGGAAATTCAACATGATCGCAGCCTCCATCAAGGCCGAAGTTGTCAAGGACAACGCCCGTGCAGCCAACGACACCGGCAGCCCCGAAGTGCAAGTCGCACTGCTGACCGCCCGTATCAACGAGCTGACCCCCCACTTCAAGACGCACGCCAAGGACCACCACGGTCGTCGCGGCCTGCTGCGCATGGTCAGCCGCCGTCGCAAGCTGCTCGACTACCTCAAGTCCAAGGACGCCGAGCGTTACACCGCGCTGATCGCCAAGCTGGGTCTGCGCAAGTAATTCGAATCGCATGAAAAAACGCCTGGGTTAGTCCGCTAGCTCAGGCGTTTTTTACTTCGCGATCCACTTTCGGAGTGCCCAACAGAGCGAAGCTGTGTCATTCCAATGAAGTTCGCCCCGAGCTTCGCTGGAATGGCATCGTGTTCTGAGCAGCCTCCGCCCCTTGCGAATCCTGTGTGATTCGCTATCAAAATAGGAGCAATAATGAGCCTCTTCAACAAAATCACCAAGTCCTTCCAATGGGGCGACAAGACTGTCGTCATGGAAACGGGTGAAATCGCCCGCCAGGCGACCGGCGCCGTGCTGGTCGACATCGACGGCACCGTGATCCTGGCGACCGTGGTCGCTTCCAAAACCGCCAAGCCCGGCCAGGACTTCTTCCCGCTGACCGTCGACTACATCGAGAAGACCTACGCCGCGGGCAAGATCCCCGGCAGCTTCTTCAAGCGCGAAGCCAAGCCCAGCGAACACGAAACCCTGACCAGCCGCCTGATCGACCGTCCGATCCGCCCGCTGTTCCCCGAAGGTTTCCTGAACGAAGTGCACGTGGTGATCCACACCGTGTCGCTGAACCCTGAAGTCGATGCCGACATCGCCGCCATGATCGGCGTGAGCGCCGCGCTGTCGATCTCCGGCATCCCGTTCAGCGGCCCGATCGGTGCCGCCCGCGTGGGCTACATCAACGGCCAGTACGTGCTGAATCCGGGCCCCACCGCCCGCAAGGATTCGCAGATGGACCTCGTCGTCGCCGGCACGCAAGCCGCCGTGCTGATGGTCGAATCCGAAGCCCAGCAACTCAGCGAAGAAATCATGCTGGGTGGCGTGGTGTTCGGTCACGAGCAAGCCAACATCGCGATCAACGCGATCCACGACCTCGTGCGCGACGCCGGCAAGCCGGAATGGCTCAAGGAAGGCACCTGGGTGCCTGAAGCCAAGGACGAAGACTTCATCGCCAAGATCAACGGCCTGGCCGAAGAAAAGCTGCGCGCCGTCTACCAGATCCGCAGCAAGCAAGCTCGCACGCAAGCCCTGCGCGAAGCCAATGCCAGCGTCTTCACGGCCCTGAAGGCCGAAGGCGCCGAGTTCGACGCCGGCAAGGTCAGCGACCTGCTGTTCGCGATCGAGTCGCGCATCGTGCGCGGCCAGATCCTGCAGGGCGAGCCGCGCATCGACGGCCGCGACACGCGCACCGTGCGCCCCATCGAAATCCGCAACTCGGTGCTGCCCCGCACCCACGGCTCGGCGCTGTTCACGCGCGGCGAGACGCAGGGCCTGGTCGTCACCACGCTCGGTACCGAGCGCGACGCACAGCGCATCGACGCGCTGGCCGGCGAGTACGAAGACCGCTTCCTGTTCCACTACAACATGCCTCCCTTTGCCACCGGTGAAGTGGGCCGCATGGGCTCCACCAAGCGCCGCGAAGTGGGCCACGGCCGTCTGGCCAAGCGCGCGCTCGTCGCCGTGCTGCCGACCAAGGAAGAATTCCCGTACACCATCCGCGTGGTGTCGGAAATCACCGAGTCGAACGGTTCCTCGTCGATGGCTTCGGTCTGCGGCGGCTGCCTCTCGATGATGGACGCCGGCGTGCCCATGAAGGCGCACGTGGCCGGTATCGCCATGGGCCTGATCAAGGAAGACAACCGCTTCGCGGTGCTGACCGACATCCTGGGCGACGAAGATCACCTGGGCGACATGGACTTCAAGGTGGCTGGCACGACCAACGGCATCACCGCGCTGCAGATGGACATCAAGATCCAGGGCATCACCAAGGAAATCATGCAGGTCGCACTGGCTCAGGCCAAGGAAGCGCGCATGCACATCCTGGGCAAGATGCAAGAAGCGATGGGCGAGGCCAAGGCCGACGTGTCGCAGTTCGCACCGCGCCTGACCACGCTGAAGATCAACCCCGAGAAGATCCGCGACGTGATCGGCAAGGGCGGCGCGGTCATCCGCGGCCTGCAGGAAGAAACCGGCACGACGATCAACATCGACGAAGACGGCACCATCACCATCGCCTCGACCGATCCGGAAAAGGCCGAATTCGCCAAGAAGCGCATCGAGCAGATCACCGCTGAAGTCGAAATCGGCAAGGTCTACGAAGGCCCGATCACCAAGATCCTGGACTTCGGCGCGCTGGTCAACCTGCTGCCCGGCAAGGACGGCCTGCTGCACATCAGCCAGATCGCGCACGAGCGCGTCGAGAAGGTGACCGACTACCTGAGCGAAGGCCAGATCGTGAAGGTCAAGGTTCTCGAGACCGACGAAAAGGGCCGCGTCAAGCTGTCCATGAAGGCCCTGACCGAGCGTCCGGCCGGCATGGAATACAGCGAGCGCCCGCCGCGCGAAGACCGTGGTGATCGCGGCGACCGTGGCGGCGACCGCCGCGAGCGTTCGGACCGTGGCGACCGCGGTGACCGCGGTGACCGCGGCGAGCGCGCACCGCGCTTCAACGACCAGCAGCAACAGCCCCGCGGCGAGCAGCAACAGCAGCCCGCCGGCGAGTCGCAGCAGCAAGGGCCGCGCGAACCGCAGGAGTAAGCAGTGAGGCGCGACGGCCTGTGCCGTCGCCTCTCGCGTGGACAGTGGTGATGCCCGCCCCGTGCGGGCATCCGAGCCTCGGAGACCCCCATGAAAGCCATTGAGATCACTTCGTACGGCGCCCCTGAGGTGCTGCGCGTCGCTGCACGTCCCGACCCGGTGGCGGGCGAGGGCGAGCTGCTGATCCGCGTGGCGGCCAGCGGCGTGAATCGCCCGGACGTGCTGCAGCGGATGGGGCACTACCCCGTGCCGCCCGGCGCCTCCGACCTGCCGGGCCTCGAAGTGGCCGGCGAGATCGTGTCGGGTGACGCCAAGGCGCTGGCCGATGCGGGCTTCCAGGTCGGCGACCGCGTGTGCGCGCTGGTGGCTGGTGGCGGCTATGCCGAGCTGTGCGTGGCGCCCGTGGCGCAATGCCTGCCGGTGCCCAAGGGCTGGAGCGATGTCGAGGCGGCTTCGCTGCCCGAGACCTTCTTCACCGTCTGGAGCAATGTGTTCGAGCGCGGCCGCCTGCAGAAGGGCGAGACCCTGCTGATCCAGGGTGGCTCCAGCGGCATCGGCGTCACGGCGATCCAGATCGCCAAGGCGCTCGGTGCGACCGTGATCGTCACGGCCGGCAGCGACGACAAGTGCGAAGCCTGCCTGAAACTCGGCGCCGACCACGCGATCAACTACCGCACGAGCGATTTTGTCGAAGTGGCGAAGCAGCTCACGGGCGGCAAGGGCGTGGATGTGGTGCTCGACATGGTGGCGGGCGACTACGTGGCGCGCGAGGTCGAGTGCCTAGCCGAAGACGGCCGGCTGGTGATCATTGCGGTGCAGGGCGGTGTGAAGAGTGAGATCAACGCGGGCCTCGTGCTGCGTCGTCGGCTCACGATCACCGGCTCGACGCTGCGTCCGCGGCCGGTGGCGTTCAAGGGCGCCATCGCCAAGGCTTTGCGTGAAAAGGTCTGGCCGTTGCTCGAAAGCGGCGCGGTCAAGCCCGTGATCCACAGCACCTATGCGGCAGCAGGTGAGCCCAGCGGCGCGGCCCAGGCTCACACGCTGATGGAATCGAACCAGCACATCGGCAAGATCGTGCTGACTTGGTGAGACGAACAACGCGATGACAACCTTCAAGAAACTGATTGCCGGCAACTGGAAGATGAATGGCGGTCTGGCCGCCAACGAGGCGCTGGTGAGGGCCCTGCAGCAAGGGCTGGCCGCCAGCCCTGCAGCATGCGGTGTCGCGCTGTGCGCGCCTGCGCCGTACTTCGCCCAGCTGCAATCGCTGCTGGCGGACACGCCGTCGCTGGCCCTCGGTGCGCAGGACATTTCGGCGCACCCGCAAGGTGCGTTCACCGGCGAGCAATCGGCTGCGATGCTGAAGGATTTCGGCGTGCGCTATGCCATCGTCGGCCATTCGGAGCGTCGCCAGTACCACGGCGAAACCGACGATGCCGTGGCCGCGAAGACGGCGGCGGCGCTGGCGAACGGCATCACGCCAATCGTCTGTGTCGGCGAGACGCTGGCAGAGCGCGAAGCAGGGCAGACCGAAGAGATCGTCAAGCGCCAGCTGGCTGCGGTGATCCATGTGAACGGCCATTGCATCAGCGAGATCGTCGTGGCCTACGAGCCGGTCTGGGCCATCGGCACGGGCAAGACGGCTTCGCCGGAGCAGGCGCAGGCGGTGCATGCCGTGCTGCGTGCGCAACTGCACCATGCCGCGAGCGAACACGCCGCGGGCATCAAGATTCTGTACGGCGGCAGCATGAACGCGGCGAATGCCGCCGAACTGCTGGCGCAGGCCGACATCGACGGCGGCCTCATCGGCGGCGCCTCGCTCAAGGCGCCCGACTTTCTGCAGATCATTTCTGCCGCTGCACGCTGATCGCGGCAACGGCAGCCATCACTTAGGAGTAAGAACGAATGAACGTGGTCCTCAATCTTCTGGTCGGCGTGCAAATGCTGGCGGCGCTGGCAATGATCGGCCTGATCCTGATCCAGCACGGCAAGGGTGCCGACATGGGCGCGGCCTTCGGCAGCGGCAGTGCAGGCAGCCTGTTCGGCGCCAGCGGCAGTGCCAACTTCCTCTCGCGCACGACGGCCGTGCTGGCTGCGGTGTTCTTCGCCTGCACGCTGCTGCTGGCCTACTTCAGCCACGCACGTCCTGCGGGCGGCGGCAGCCTGCTGGAGCGCGCAGCCGTGGGTGCGCCTGCTGTGCCGGTCGCTCCTGCGACGACTGGCGCTGCGGGCGAAATCCCCGCTGCGGCGGCACCTGCCAAGGCGGCTTCGGCGCCTGTGGCACCCGTTTCGGGCACCGGCCAGATTCCGGCCAAGTAATCAGGTTGTTTTCATGCAGCCGTTCGTGAGAAACGGCTTCATTTCAGGGTAAACTCTAAATCTGTTCAGAAAGCCAAATGCCTCAACGGCACCTCATGCCATCTGGACAGTTAAAAACCGCGGTCGTGGTGAAATTGGTAGACACGCTATCTTGAGGGGGTAGTGGCGAAAGCTGTGCGAGTTCGAGTCTCGCCGACCGCACCAAATCTCACCGACAGAAGATCTCTTTCCAGAGGCTCTTCTGTCGGTGGCAAGCGGTGAAAATTTCTCGATGAACCTCGATTCCTACCTTCCCGTCCTTTTGTTCATTTTGGTCGGGGTCGGCGTAGGCGTCGCCCCGCAAGTCATCGGATACATCCTCGGGCCCAATCGGCCCGACGCTGCGAAGAACGCGCCCTACGAGTGCGGCTTCGAAGCCTTCGAGGATGCGCGCATGAAGTTCGACGTGCGCTATTACCTCGTCGCGATTCTCTTCATCCTCTTCGATCTCGAGATTGCCTTTCTCTTTCCGTGGGCCATTGCGCTCAAGGAAATCGGCGCTGTTGGCTTCTGGGCCATGATGATCTTTCTCGCCATCCTCGTCGTGGGCTTCGTCTACGAGTGGAAAAAAGGCGCGCTCGACTGGGAATGACAAGGAAGCTACACGATGGCCATTGAAGGCGTTCTCAAAGAAGGCTTCGTCACCACGACCTACGACTCGGTCGTGAACTGGGCGAAGACCGGATCTCTCTGGCCGATGACGTTCGGCCTCGCATGCTGCGCGGTCGAAATGATGCACGCGGGCGCTGCCCGCTACGACATCGACCGTTTCGGCATGCTGTTCCGCCCCAGCCCGCGCCAGTCCGATCTGATGATCGTGGCCGGCACGCTGTGCAACAAGATGGCGCCGGCGCTGCGCAAGGTCTACGACCAGATGCCCGAGCCGCGCTGGGTGCTCTCGATGGGCTCCTGTGCGAATGGCGGCGGCTACTACCACTACAGCTATTCCGTGGTGCGTGGCTGCGACCGCATCGTGCCGGTCGACGTCTATGTGCCGGGTTGTCCGCCCACCGCTGAAGCACTGCTGTACGGCGTGATCCAGCTGCAGCAGAAGATTCGCCGCACCAACACCATTGCCCGCGCCTGAGAGATTGCCGACGATGACTGACTTTGCAATTTCGCCGGAGGTGCTGCGCGCCACCATCGCCGAGACACTCGGCGCCAAGGCCAAGAGCGTGACGGTTGCGCTTGAAGAAGTGACTGTCGTGGTCAGCGCCGCCGACTACATCGACGCGGCGCTGCTGTTGCGCGATGCGCCCGGTTGCCGTTTCGAACAGCTGATCGATCTGTGCGGCATGGACTATTCCGACTACCGCGAAGGCGAGTGGCAGGGCGAGCGCTATGGCGTCGTCTCGCACCTGCTTTCCGTGAGTCTCAACCAGCGCGTGCGCCTGAAGGTGTTCGCGACCAGCGAAGACCTGCCCGTGGTCGATTCGCTCCAGCCCGTGTGGAGCGCCGCCACGTGGTTCGAGCGCGAAGCCTTCGACCTGTACGGCATCGTGTTCGACGGCCACGACGACCTGCGCCGCATCCTGACCGACTACGGCTTCATCGGCCACCCGTTCCGCAAGGACTTCCCGGTGTCGGGTGACGTCGAAATGCGCTACGACGAAGAGCAGAAGCGCGTGGTCTACCAGCCGGTCTCGATCGAGCCGCGCGAAATCACGCCGCGCGTGATCCGCGAAGACAACTACGGCGGCGGTTTGCACTGACAGATATGGCCGAAATCAAGAACTACACACTCAACTTCGGTCCCCAGCACCCCGCAGCACACGGCGTGCTGCGCCTGGTGCTCGAGCTGGACGGCGAAGTGATCCAGCGTGCCGACCCCCACATCGGCCTGCTGCACCGTGCGACTGAGAAGCTCGCCGAATCGCGCACCTTCATCCAGTCGCTGCCCTACATGGACCGCCTCGACTACGTGTCGATGATGTCCAACGAGCACGCCTACTGCCTCGCCATCGAGCGGATGATGGGCCTGGATGTGCCGATCCGCGCGCAGTACATCCGCGTGATGTTCGCCGAGATCACCCGCCTGCTGAACCACCTGCTGTGGCTCGGCGCGCACGGTCTGGACTGCGGCGCGATGAACATGCTCATCTACTGCTTCCGCGAGCGTGAAGACCTGTTCGACATGTACGAAGCCGTGTCCGGCGCGCGCATGCACGCGGCGTACTTCCGTCCGGGTGGCGTCTACCGCGACCTGCCGGATTCGATGCCGCAGTACAAGGTCAGCAAGATCAAGAATGCGAAGGCCATCGAGAAGCTCAACGAGAACCGCCAGGGCTCGTTGCTCGACTTCATCGACGACTTCTGCAAGCGTTTCCCGAAGATGGTCGACGAGTACGAGACGCTGCTCACCGACAACCGCATCTGGAAGCAGCGCACCGTGGGCATCGGCGTGGTCACGCCGGAGCGCGCGCTGAACCTGGGCTTCACCGGCCCGATGCTGCGCGGCTCGGGCGTCGAATGGGATCTGCGCAAAAAGCAGCCCTACGACGTCTACGACCAGATGCAGTTCGACGTGCCCGTGGGCAAGACCGGCGACTGCTACGACCGCTACTTGGTCCGCGTGGAAGAAATGCGCCAGGCCAACAAGATCATCCAGCAGTGCTCGGCATGGCTGCGCGTGAATCCGGGTCCGGTCATCACCAGCAACCACAAGGTCGCAGCGCCCGCGCGCGAATCGATGAAGGCGAACATGGAGGAGCTGATCCACCATTTCAAGCTCTTCACCGAAGGCTTCCATGTGCCCGAAGGCGAGGCGTATGCCGCCGTCGAGCATCCCAAGGGCGAGTTCGGCATCTACCTCGTGAGCGACGGCGCCAACAAGCCGTACCGCCTGAAGATCCGCGCCCCGGGCTTCCCGCACCTCGCTGCCCTCGACGAAATGTCGCGCGGCCACATGATCGCCGACGCTGTCGCGGTGATCGGCACGATGGACATCGTGTTCGGCGAAATCGACAGGTGAGAAAGAGCGAATGACGACTTCCTCAACCCATCACCATGACGCAGCGCCCTCGGCGCCGCTGAAGGCTGCCATCCTCGAGCGCTTTGCGCGCGAGGTCGCGAAGTACCCCGAAGCCGGCAAGCAGTCGGCCGTGATGGCCTGCCTGGCCATCGTCCAGCAGGACGAAGGCTTCGTGAGCGTGCAGCGCGAGCGCGAGATCGCCGCCTACCTCGGCATGGCGCCCATCGCCGTGCACGAAGTGACGACCTTCTACAACATGTACAACCAGCATCCGGTGGGCAAGTTCAAGCTCAACGTGTGCACCAACCTGCCGTGCCAGCTGCGCGACGGCGTCACCGCGCTCGTGCACCTCGAGAAGAAGCTCGGCATCAAGATGGGCGAGACCACGGCCGACGGCCTGTTCACGCTGCAGCAGAGCGAATGCCTGGGCGCCTGCGCCGATTCGCCCGTGATGCTGGTCAACGACCGCACCATGTGCAGCTTCATGAGCAACGACAAGCTCGACCAGCTCATCGACGGTTTGCGCAGTGCCAAGCCAGGGGAGGCTTCGTGATGACGCCCGAACAGGTTCTCTCGCAATTCCAGGCCACCGGTGTCCAGACCTGCTTCCATGATCGCCACATCGGCGCTCAGATCTATGCAGGCCTGGACGGCACCAACTGGCACCTGGCCGACTACGAAGCGCGCGGCGGCTACCAGGCGCTGCGCAAGATCCTCACTGAGGGCCTCACGCCCGACCAGGTGATCGCCGAAGTGAAGGCCTCGGGCCTGCGCGGCCGCGGCGGCGCGGGTTTCCCGACCGGCCTGAAGTGGAGCTTCATGCCCCGCCAGTTCCCGGGCCAGAAGTACCTCGTCTGCAATTCGGACGAAGGCGAGCCCGGCACGTGCAAGGACCGCGACATCCTGCAGTTCAACCCGCACATCGTGATCGAAGGCATGGCCATCGCCGCGTATGCGATGGGCATCAGCGTGGGCTACAACTACATCCACGGCGAGATCTTCCAGAGCTACGACCGCTTCGAGGCCGCCCTCGAAGAGGCACGTGCCGCCGGCTACCTCGGCGACAAGATCATGGGCAGCACGTACAACTTCCAGTTGCACGCCGCCCATGGCTTCGGTGCCTACATCTGCGGCGAGGAAACCGCGCTGCTCGAATCGCTCGAAGGCAAGAAGGGCCAGCCGCGCTTCAAGCCGCCGTTCCCGGCCAGTTTCGGCCTGTACGGTAAGCCGACCACCATCAACAACACCGAGACCTTCGCGGCGGTGCCCTGGATCATCCGCAACGGCGGCCAGGCCTACCTCGAGTGCGGCAAGCCGAACAACGGCGGCACCAAGATCTACTCGGTGAGCGGCGACGTCGAGCTGCCCGGCAACTACGAAGTGCCGATGGGCACGCCGTTCTCCAAGCTGCTCGAACTGGCCGGCGGCGTGCGCAAGGGCCGCACGCTCAAGGCCGTGATCCCCGGCGGCTCATCGTCGCCGGTGCTGCCGGCCGACATCATGATGGCCTGCACCATGGACTACGACTCCATCGCCAAGGCCGGCTCCATGCTGGGTTCGGGCGCCGTGATCGTCATGGACGACACGCGCTCGATGGTCGAGTCGCTCAAGCGCCTCTCGTACTTCTACATGCATGAGTCCTGCGGCCAGTGCACCCCCTGCCGCGAAGGCACGGGCTGGCTCTACCGCGTGGTGGACCGCATCCACAACGGCCAGGGCAAGCCCAGCGACATGCAGCTGCTGGACTCCGTGGCCGGCGACATCATGGGCCGCACCATCTGTGCGCTCGGCGATGCGGCAGCCATGCCCGTGCGCGCCATGATCAAGCACTTCCGCCATGAGTTCGAGGCCCTGATCCCGGGCCACGTCCCGACGGCGCCCGTCAAGGCCTGAGTGCGAGAAGAAACACAGACATGATCGAAATCGAACTCGACGGCAAGAAGGTCGAAGTGACCGAAGGCAGCATGGTGATGCATGCGGCCGAAAAGGCGGGCACCTACATCCCGCACTTCTGCTATCACAAGAAACTCAGCATCGCGGCCAACTGCCGCATGTGCCTGGTCGACGTGGAAAAGGCGCCCAAGCCGATGCCGGCCTGCGCCACGCCCGTCACGCAGGGCATGATCGTTCGCACCAAGAGCGACAAGGCCATCAAGGCCCAGCAGTCCGTCATGGAGTTCCTGCTGATCAACCACCCACTGGATTGCCCCATCTGCGACCAGGGCGGCGAATGCCAGCTGCAGGACTTGGCCGTGGGCTACGGCGGCTCTTCTTCGCGTTACGAAGAAGAAAAGCGCGTCGTGTTCCACAAGGACGTCGGCCCGCTGATCAGCATGGAAGAAATGAGCCGCTGCATCCACTGCACGCGCTGCGTCCGTTTCGGCCAGGAAGTGGCCGGCGTGATGGAGCTGGGCATGTCGCACCGCGGCGAGCACTCCGAAATCGAAACCTTCCTCGGCGACTCGGTCGACTCCGAGCTGTCGGGCAACATGATCGACATCTGCCCGGTCGGCGCGCTCACGAGCAAGCCGTTCCGCTACAGCGCCCGCACCTGGGAACTGTCGCGCCGCAAGTCGGTGAGCCCGCACGATTCCACCGGTGCCAACCTGATCGTCCAGGTCAAGAACAACCGCGTCATGCGCGTGGTGCCGCTCGAGAACGAAGACGTCAACGAATGCTGGATCGCCGACCGCGACCGCTTCTCGTACGAAGCGCTCAACGGCACGGAACGTCTGACGCAGCCCATGCTGAAGCAGGGCGGCCAATGGCAGCAGGTCGACTGGCAGACGGCGCTCGAGTACGTCGCCAACGGCCTCAAGCAGATCAAGACCGACCACGGTGCGCAAAGCATCGGCACGCTGGTCAGCCCGCACAGCACGCTCGAAGAGCTGCAACTCGCCGCCATGCTCACGCGTGAACTCGGCAGCGACAACATCGACTACCGCCTGCGCAATGCCGAATTCACGGCCTTCGAAGGCGTGCGTTGGCTCGGCACTTCGATCGCTTCGCTCACGCAAGTGCAGCGCGCGCTGGTCGTCGGTTCGAACCTCCGCAAGGAACACCCGCTGTTTGCGCAGCGCATCCGCCAGGCCGTGCGCAAGGGCGCCGCGCTGTCGGTGATCACCTCGTCCAGCCTCATGGCCGACCGCGGTGCCTGGGCCATCGACGTGGCGCAAGCGGCCATCGTCGAAGCCGACCAGTGGGTCGAGGCGCTGGCCGCCGTGGCCGCTGCCATCGCCCAGACCAACGGTGCCGCCGCGCCGCTGGCACCGAAGAACGCGCCCGACGCCGCCGCGCAAGCCATCGCAGCCTCGCTGCTGAGCGGCGAACGCAAGGCCATCCTGCTCGGCAATGCCGCCGCGCACCACGCACAAGCCAGCAGCCTGCTGGCCCTCGCGAACTGGATCGGCGCACAGACCGGCGCCACCGTCGGCTACTTGACCGAAGCGGGCAACACCGTGGGCGCACAGCTCGTCGGCGCCTTCCCGCAAAACGGCGGCCTCGATGCCGGCCGCATGCTCGCCGCCGGCTCCGGCCTGAAGGCCGTGCTGCTGCTGAACACCGAGCCGGTGTTCGACTCGGCCGCCGGTGCTGCCGCCGCCGATGTCATCGGCAATGCGCAGATGGTGGTCACGCTGAGCCCCTTCAAGGCCAACCTCGAGTTCAGCGACGTGCTGCTGCCCATCGCCCCGTTCACCGAAACGCCCGGCACCTTCGTCAATGCCGAAGGCCGCGTGCAGGGTTTCCATGCCGTCGTGAAGCCGCAAGGCGAAACGCGTCCGGCGTGGAAGGTGCTGCGCGTGCTGGCGAACCTGCTCGGCCTGCCGGGCTTCGCCTTCGAATCGACCGCCGAGGTGCTGGCCACCGTCGGTGACAAGGGCACCGTGCCGGCGAATGCGCTGAGCAACGCCACCTCTGCCAAGGCCGTCGCGGCCAGCGGCGCCGTGACTGCGCCCGTGGTCGCGAGCATCTACCAGCTCGACTCGATCGTGCGCCGCGCACCGTCGCTGCAGCTGACCGCCGACGCGCGCAACAGCGCACCGGCCGCACCCGCTCGTGCCGAGGAGGCCCTGGCATGATCGACGCAATTCATGGCTTCGGCCAGGGGCTGGTCGCCGCAGGCTGGTGGACGTCCGTCGTCTGGCCCGTGGTCTGGACGCTGATCAAGATCATCGTCGTCGTGATCCCGCTGATGCTGGCCGTGGCGTACCTCACGCTGTGGGAACGCAAGGCCATCGGCTTCACGCAGATCCGCGTGGGCCCGAACCGCATCGGGCCGCTGGGCCTGCTGCAGCCGATCGCCGACGCGCTCAAGCTGATGACCAAGGAAATCATCCTTCCGACGGTCGCCAACAAGGGCCTGTTCCTGCTCGGTCCCATCATGACCATCATGCCGGCGCTGGCCGCATGGGCCGTGATTCCCTTCGGCCCCGACGTGGCGCTGGCCAACATCAACGCCGGCCTGCTGTTCGTGATGGCCATCACCTCGCTTGAGGTGTACGGCGTGATCATCGCCGGCTGGGCCTCGAACTCGAAGTACGCCTTCCTGGGCGCGCTGCGCGCCTCGGCACAGATGGTGAGCTACGAAATCGCGATGGGCTTCTGCTTCGTCGTGGTGCTGATGGTCACGGGCAGCCTGAACATGTCCGACATCGTGACAGTGCAGGGCAAGGGCATGTTCCAAGACATGGGCATTGGCTTCCTGTCGTGGAACTGGCTGCCGCTGCTGCCGATCTTCGTCGTGTACTTCATCTCGGGTCTCGCCGAAACCAACCGCCACCCGTTCGACGTGGTGGAAGGCGAATCCGAAATCGTGGCCGGCCACATGATCGAGTACTCGGGCATGAGCTTCGCGATGTTCTTCCTGGCCGAGTACGCCAACATGTGGCTCGTCTCGATCCTGACCGTGGTGCTGTTCCTCGGTGGATGGCTGCCGCCGTTCGAGTTCCTGAGCTTCATTCCGGGCTGGATCTGGCTGGGCCTGAAGACCTTCTGCGTGGTCACCATGTTCCTGTGGGTGCGCTCGACGTTCCCGCGCTTCCGCTACGACCAGATCATGCGTCTGGGCTGGAAGATCTTCATTCCCGTCACCCTGGTGTGGCTGGTCGTGGTCGGTGGCTGGATGCAGACGCCGTTCAACATCTGGAAATAAGCAGGAAGCGACGACATCATGACTGCTTCACACACCGCCGGAGGGCTCGGACGCACCTCCAAGCTGGCCTCCGCACCGTTCTCGCTCAAGGACTTCCTGGGCAGCTTCATGCTGTTCGAACTGTTCAAGGGCCTGGCCATCACGGGCAAGTACGCCTTCGCACGCAAGATCACCGTCCAGTTCCCCGAAGAGAAGACGCCGCTGTCGCCGCGTTTTCGCGGCCTGCACGCGCTGCGCCGCTACGAGAACGGCGAAGAGCGCTGCATCGCCTGCAAGCTGTGCGAGGCCGTGTGCCCCGCGCTGGCGATCACCATCGAATCCGACGTGCGTGACGACGGCTCGCGCCGCACCACGCGCTACGACATCGACCTGACCAAGTGCATCTTCTGCGGCTTCTGCGAAGAGAGCTGCCCGGTCGACTCGATCGTCGAGACGCACATCTTCGAATACCACGGCGAAAAGCGCGGCGACCTGTACTTCACCAAGGACATGCTGCTGGCCGTGGGCGACCGCTACGAAAAAGAAATCGCGGCGAACAAGGCGGCCGACGCCAAGTACCGCTGAGCCGGCTCCGCTCGAAACCCGTACCAATCGAATCCCAATGGACGTCAAGACCGGTCTGTTCTATCTGTTTGCCGCGGTGCTGCTGTTTGCAGCCTTCCGCGTCATCACCTCCCGCAATCCCGTGTACGCCGCGCTGTACCTGGTGCTGGCATTCTTCCAGGCCTCGGCCATCTGGCTGCTGCTGCGCGCCGAGTTCCTGGCGATCTCGCTCGTGCTGGTGTACGTCGGCGCCGTGATGGTGCTCTTCCTGTTCGTTGTGATGATGCTGGACATCGACGTCGACGGCCTGCGAGAGGGCTTCTGGAAGCACTTCCCGCTGGCGGCAGGCATCGGCGCGCTCATCGCGCTCGAAATGGCCGCCGTGCTCATGGGCGGCTTCCGCCTGGGCGAAGGCCCGCGCGCCATGGCGACGACCTCGCCCAACAGCTCGAACACGCTCGAGCTGGGCAAGCTGCTGTATTCCGAATACCTCTACCCGCTGGAAATCGCCGCGGTCATCCTGCTGGTGGCCATCATTGCTGCCATTGCACTGACGCTGCGCACCCGCAAGGACAGCAAGTACGTCAACCCGTCGGACCAGGTGCGCGTGAAGGCGCGCGACCGCGTGCGCATCGTGCAGATGCCCGTCACGCGTGCGGCCGAGCCGGTGGTTGAGGCCCCGGCAGCGGATGCCGCTGCAAAGGAAAACAAGGCATGACGCTCACGCTCGGACACTTCCTCTCGCTCGGCGCGATGCTCTTCGCGCTGTCGGTGATCGGCATCTTCCTGAACCGCAAGAACCTGATCGTGCTGCTGATGGCCATCGAGCTGATGCTGCTGGCGGTCAACATGAACTTCGTGGCCTTCTCGCACTACCTGGGCGACATGCACGGCCAGATCTTCGTGTTCTTCATCCTGACGGTGGCGGCGGCCGAATCGGCCATCGGCCTGGCGCTGCTGGTCCTGTTGTTCCGCAACAAGTCCAACATCAACGTCGACGAACTCAACTCGCTCAAGGGTTGACAGCAGTATGAGCGCAACCCTTTCCGCATCCACCTTGCTGGCCGTGCCGCTGGCACCCCTGGTCGGCGCCGCACTTGCCGGCCTGTTCGGCACGAAGTTCGGCGGCAACCACATCGGCCGCAAGGTCACGCATTCGCTGACCATCCTGGGCGTGTTCGTCGCCTTCGTGATCTCGGCGATGACGCTGAAGTCGGTCATCGTCGACGGTGCCCGCTTCAACCAGACCATCTACGAATGGATGATGGTCGGCGGCCTGAAGATGGAAGTCGGCTTCCTGGTCGACGGCCTCACGGCCATGATGATGTGCGTCGTGACCTTCGTGTCGCTGATGGTTCACATCTACACAATCGGCTACATGGAAGAAGACGACGGCTACAATCGTTTCTTCTCGTACATCTCGCTCTTTACCTTCTCGATGCTGATGCTCGTCATGAGCAACAACATGCTCCAGCTGTTCTTCGGCTGGGAGGCGGTGGGCCTGGTGTCGTACCTGCTGATCGGCTTCTGGTTCAACAAGCCCACGGCCATCTTCGCGAACATGAAGGCCTTCCTGGTCAACCGCGTGGGTGACTTCGGCTTCATCCTGGGCATCGGCCTGATCGCCGCCTACGCCGGCACGCTGAACTACGGCGAAGCCTTCGCCAAGGCGCACACGCTGGCCGGCATCACCTTCCCGGGCACCGAGTGGATGCTCATCACGGTGATCTGCATCTGCCTGTTCATCGGCGCGATGGGCAAGAGCGCCCAGTTCCCGCTGCACGTGTGGCTGCCCGACTCGATGGAAGGCCCGACCCCCATCTCGGCGCTGATCCACGCAGCGACCATGGTGACGGCCGGCATCTTCATGGTGGCGCGCATGTCGCCGCTGTTCGAGCTGAGCGACACGGCCCTGAGCTTCATCCTTGTGATCGGTGCCATCACCGCGCTGTTCATGGGCTTCCTGGGCATCATCCAGAACGACATCAAGCGCGTGGTCGCGTACTCGACGCTCTCGCAGCTGGGCTACATGACCGTGGCGCTCGGTGCCTCGGCCTACTCGGTCGCGGTGTTCCACCTGATGACGCACGCGTTCTTCAAGGCGCTGCTGTTCCTCGGCGCGGGCTCGGTGATCATCGGCATGCACCACAACCAGGACATCCGCTGGATGGGTGGCGTGCGCAAGTACATGCCCATCACCTGGATCACCTCGCTGCTGGGTTCGCTCGCCCTCATCGGCACGCCGTTCTTCTCGGGCTTCTACTCGAAGGACAGCATCATCGAGGCCGTGCACGAAAGCCACCTGTGGGGCGCGCAGTTCGCCTATTACGCGGTGCTGGCCGGCGTGTTCGTGACGGCGTTCTACTCGTTTCGCATGTACTTCCTGGTCTTCCACGGCAAGGAACGCTACGACCAGAACCCGGACGCACACCACGACGACCATGCGCACGACGCGCACGGACACGACGACCACGGCCATGGCCACGACGCCCACAAGCCGCACGAATCGCCGATGGTGGTCTGGCTGCCGCTGGTGCTGCTGGCGATCCCCTCGGTGGTGATCGGCTTCATGACCATCGACCCGATGCTGTTCGGCAGCTTCTTCAAGGACGCGATCTTCGTCGACGGTGCCAAGCACCACGCGATGGGCGAGCTGAAGGAAGCCTTCCACGGCCCGGTCGCCATGGCGATCCACGGCCTGCAGACCGCACCGTTCTGGCTGGCGCTGGCCGGCGTGGCGCTGTCGTACTACATGTACATGATGAACCCGGCACTGCCGGCCGCCATCAAGCGCGCCTTCAGCCCGATCTACAACCTGCTCGAGAACAAGTACTACCTCGACTGGATCAACGAGAACATCCTCGCCCGCGGTGCGCGCCTGCTCGGCACGGGCCTGTGGAAGGGCGGCGACCAGGCGCTGATCGACGGCGCGCTCGTCAACGGTTCCTGGAAGGTGGTGGGTCGCGTGGCCGGCGTCGTGCGCTGGCTGCAGTCGGGCTTCATCTACCACTACGCCTTCGCGATGCTGCTGGGCATCTTCATCCTGATGACGTACTTCGTCTGGTTCAAACGTTGAGCCCGAACGCTGGAGAAAAAGAAAAATGGGTTTGTTGAGCCTTGCCATCTGGGTGCCGATCGCATTCGGCGCCGTGCTGCTGGCGTTTGGCCGCGACGAGCACGCCAAGGGCGTGCGCTGGGTCGCGCTCGTCGGTGCCATCGTGAGCTTCCTGGTCACGGTGCC
This sequence comes from Variovorax sp. GW823-FHT04B03, assembly GCF_058796495.1. NCBI lineage: Bacteria > Pseudomonadati > Pseudomonadota > Betaproteobacteria > Burkholderiales > Comamonadaceae > Variovorax > Variovorax sp. GW823-FHT04B03. The sequence continues at coordinate 102,262 of NZ_JBXAIT010000004.1, read as the reverse complement.
GCTGTTCACGCGCTTCCAGAACGGAACCGCCGCGATGCAGTTCGTCGAGAAGACGAGCTGGATCTCGCGCTTCAACGTCAACTACCACCTGGGCATCGACGGCATGTCGCTGTGGCTGGTGCTGCTGACCTCGTTCATCACGGTCGTGGTCGTGATCTCGGCCTGGGAAGTGATCACCGAGCGCGTGAACCAGTACATGGGCGCGTTCCTGATCCTGTCGGGTTTCATGATCGGCGTGTTCTCGGCGCTCGACGGCATCCTGTTCTACGTGTTCTTCGAAGCCACGCTGATCCCGATGTACCTGATCATCGGCATCTGGGGCGGCCCGAACAAGATCTACGCGGCATTCAAGTTCTTCCTGTACACGCTGCTCGGCTCGCTGCTGATGCTGGTCGCGCTGATCTTCCTGTACAACAAGTCGGGCGGCAGCTTCGACATCCTGAGCTGGCACAAGCTGCCGCTGGGCTCGACCGCGCAGACCTTCCTGTTCTTCGCCTTCTTCGCGGCCTTCGCCGTGAAGGTGCCGATGTGGCCGGTCCACACCTGGCTGCCCGACGTGCACGTCGAGGCCCCCACGGGCGGTTCGGCCGTGCTGGCCGCGATCATGCTGAAGCTGGGTGCCTACGGCTTCCTGCGCTTCTCGATGCCGATCGCGCCTGACGCTTCGCACGAGTGGGCGTGGCTCATGATCGCGCTGTCGCTCATCGCCGTGATCTACGTGGGCCTCGTTGCACTGGTGCAGCAGGACATGAAGAAGCTGGTGGCGTACTCGTCGGTCGCCCACATGGGCTTCGTGACGCTGGGCTTCTTCATCTTCAACGAGCTCGGCGTGTCCGGCGGCATCGTGCAGATGATTGCCCACGGCTTCGTGTCGGGCGCCATGTTCCTGGGCATCGGCGTGCTGTACGACCGCGTGCACTCGCGCCAGATCGCCGACTACGGCGGCGTGGTCAACACCATGCCCAAGTTCGCCGCGTTCGCGCTGCTGTTCGCCATGGCCAACTGCGGCCTGCCGGGCACCGCCGGTTTCGTGGGCGAATGGATGGTGATCCTGGGCGCCGTCAAGGCCAACTTCTGGGTCGGCCTGGGCGCTGCCACCGCACTGATCTTCGGCGCCGCCTACACCCTGTGGATGTACAAGCGCGTGTATCTGGGCCCGGTCGGCAACGACCACGTCAAGGAACTGAAGGACATCAACGCCCGCGAATTCCTGATGCTCTCGCTGCTGGCCATCGCCGTGCTGTGGATGGGCCTGTATCCGAAGCCTTTCACCGACGCGATGGATGCCTCCGTCGTCGAGCTTCTGCGCCACGTGGCGATTTCGAAGCTGCCCGTCTGATGCCACGCTGAAGAAGAGAACGAGATGATTGACAAACTCAGCTGGGTGACGATCTACCCCGAAATCGTGTTGCTGGTCATGGCCTGCATCATTGCGCTGGTCGACCTGTCGGACACGAGCCCGCGCCGTACCCGCACCTACATCCTGACGCTGCTTACGCTGGCGGCGGTGGCCGTGCTCACGGGCCTGGCCGCTGTCGGCGGCAAGACTTCCTACGGCTTCGGCGGCATGGTGGTGAGCGACACGATGGGCAACTGGCTCAAGTGCTTCGCCTCGCTGGCCCTGATGGTCACGCTGGTCTACGGCCGTCCCTATGCGGCCGACCGCGAGATGCTGCGCGGCGGCGAGATGTTCACGATCAGCATGCTGGCGCTGCTGGGCATGTTCGTGATGATCGGTGGCAGCAACTTCCTGCTGATCTACCTCGGCCTGGAACTGCTCACGCTGTCGAGCTACGCGCTCGTGGCGCTGCGCCGCGACAACGCGGTGGCCAGCGAAGCCGCCATGAAGTACTTCGTGCTCGGCGCCATGGCCAGCGGCTTCCTGCTGTACGGCCTGTCGATGATGTACGGCGCCACCGGCTCGCTCGACCTGAACGAAGTGTTCAAGGCGATCTCGACCGGCAAGGTGAACCACCAGGTGCTGGTGTTCGGCCTGGTCTTCATCGTGGCCGGCCTGGCGTTCAAGGTCGGTGCCGCACCGTTCCACATGTGGGTGCCCGACGTCTACCAGGGTGCGCCGACGGCGATCACGCTGCTGATCGGCGCCGCGCCCGAACTGGCTGCCTTCGGCATCATCATCCGCCTGCTGGTCGACGGCCTGCAGCCACTGGCTATCGACTGGCAGCAGATGCTGGCCGTGCTGGCGGTGGCGTCGCTGGTGATCGGCAACCTGGCCGCCATCGCGCAGAGCAACCTCAAGCGCATGCTGGCCTACTCGACCATCGCGCAGATGGGCTTCATGCTGCTGGGCCTGGTGGCGGGTTCCGACCTGCAGGGCACGCAGAACGCGCAGGCCGCCTACAGCGCCGCGATGTTCTACGTCGTGACCTACGTGCTGACCACGCTGGCGAGCTTCGGCATCATCCTGCTGCTGGCGCGCGAAGGCTTCGAAAGCGAAGAGATCACCGACCTGGCCGGCCTCAACCAGCGCAGCCCGCTGTACGCCGGCGTGATGGCCATCGCGATGTTCTCGCTGGCCGGCCTGCCGCCACTCGTTGGCTTCTACGCCAAGCTGGCCGTGCTGCAGGCGCTGATCGCCTCGGGCGCTGCCATCTACATCGGCCTGGCGGTGTTCGCCGTGATCACCTCGCTGATCGGCGCGTTCTACTACCTGCGCGTGGTCAAGGTCATGTACTTCGACGCGCCCGTCACGGCGACCACCGTGTCGGCCTCGTTCGACGTGCGCACCGTGCTCACGATCAACGGCGCGCTGATCCTGATTCTTGGCGTGCTGCCCGGCGGTCTGATGACGCTGTGCTACGACGCTATCGCGGCCACGCTGGCCCACTGACGCGGTCCGCAACACGGTGTCGCAAACCGCGTCGGTCTGGGTGGTGCTGCTGGTGGCCCTGGTGGCCGCCAACCTGCCGTTCCTGAATGAGCGCCTGTTCGGGGCGGTGCCGCTGTCGACCGGGCACAAGTCGCTCGCCATCCGCTTCGGCGAACTGGTGGTGCTGTACTTCATCGCCGGCGGCATCGGCCTGCTGTTCGAGCGCAGGGCAGGGCAGATCGCCGCCCAGGGCTGGGAGTTCTACGCGGTGACGGCCTCGCTGTTCGTCGTGCTGGCCTTCCCGGGGTTCACCTGGCGCTACCTGATGAAGCACAGGCACTGACCGACATGACTTCTCCCGCCACCGCAACCGTCGATGCGCACCTGAAGGAAGCGCTCGTCAGCAGCGAAGAGCTCTTCAAGGGCAAATTCCTGCATGCCAAGCGCGACACCATCCGCCTGCCCGACGGCCACAGCGCCACGCGCGAGTACGTGGTGCACCCGGGCGCGGTGGTGGTGATTCCGCTGCTCGACGACGGCCGCGTGGTGCTGGAGCGCCAGTTCCGCTACCCGGTGGATCGGGTGATCGTCGAGTTTCCCGCGGGCAAGCTCGACGCCGGCGAAGATCCGCTGCTGTGCGGTCAGCGCGAACTGCTCGAGGAAACCGGCTACACCGCGCGCGAATGGGCGCATGCGGGCGCCACGCACCTGGCGGTGGCGTACTCGACCGAGATCATCCACATCTACTTCGCACGCGGCCTCTCGCTGGGCGAGCGCCAGCTCGACCACGGCGAGTTTCTCGACGTGTTCACCGCCACGCCGCAGGAGCTCATCGGCTGGTGCCGCGACGGCACCGTGACCGACGCGAAGACGCTCACCTGCGCCCTGTGGCTGCAGAACGTCCTGTCGGGCGCATGGGCACTGGATTGGCAGGCCGCAGCCTCGCAAGGCGGCGCGGGATAATCCGCGCATGAAGGTCCTCGATCTCCGCTGCACGCACGGCCACGGCTTCGAGGGCTGGTTTGCGTCCAATGAAGCGTTCGACAGCCAGCTTGCCAGCGGCCTCGTCGAGTGCCCGGTCTGCGGCGACACCGCCATCGTCAAGCTGCTGAGCGCACCCCGCCTGAACCTGAGCAACGCCAAGGCGCCGAAGGAAGAAGGGCGCGGCGACGCGGCCCGCGCGCCGGCGGCACCCGCAACGCCTTCCACGCAAGTCTCCGCAAGCGCGACTTCACCCGAAGCCCGCTGGATGCGCGCCGTGCGCGAAGTGCTGGCCAAGACCGAAGACGTCGGCGACCGCTTTGCCGACGAGGCGCGCAAGATGCATTACGGCGAAACCGCCGAGCGCGGCATCCGCGGCCAGGCCACACCGGAGCAGACCGAGGCGCTGCTCGATGAAGGCATTCCGGTGATGGCGCTGCCGATTCCGGCGGCGCTGAAAGAAACCCTGCAGTAACCGGCCGGCTCGACGACGAGTCAGTCCGGCTCGGCCCGCTCAGGCCGTGAACTGCAGCGCGGCCAGCCGCGCGTACACGCCGCCTTGCGCCACCAGCGCCGCGTGCGTTCCCTGTTCGACGATGCCGCCGTGGTCCAGCACGATGATGCGGTCGGCCTTCTGCACGGTCGCCAGGCGGTGGGCGATCACGAGCGTGGTGCGGTTTTCCATCGCCGATTCGAGCGCGGCCTGCACCATGCGTTCGCTCTCGGCGTCGAGCGCGCTGGTGGCTTCGTCCAGCAGCAGCAGCGGTGGGTTCTTCAGGATGGCCCGTGCGATGGCGATGCGCTGGCGCTGGCCGCCCGACAGCCGCACGCCGCGTTCGCCCAGGAAGGTGTCGTAGCCCTCGGGCAGGGCCTGCAGGAAGTCATGCGCGAAGGCGGCGCGCGCGGCGGCGTGCACCTCCTCGGCGCTGGCGTCGGGCCGGCCGTAGCGGATGTTCTCGAAGGCGCTGGCCGAGAAGATCACCGCGTCCTGCGGAACGAGGCCGATGCGGGTGCGCAGGTCGTGCAGCGCGAGTGCATCGAGCGACGCACCGTCGAGCACGATGCGGCCCGACTGCGGGTCGTAGTAGCGCAGCAGCAGCTGGAACACCGTGCTCTTGCCCGCGCCGCTCGATCCCACCAGCGCCACGGTCTCGCCCGGCGCGATGTCGAGGCTGAAGTCGCGCAGCGCCGGCGTGCCCGGCCGCGAGGGGTAGTGGAAGGTGATCGCGTCGAAGCGGATGGCGCTGCCCGCGGCGGGAACGGGCGCGACCGCCGGCCGTGCGGGTGACGCAATGGCCGTCGGCGCATGCAGCAGTTCCATCAGGCGCTCGGTGGCACCGGCGGCGCGCAGCAGGTCGCCGTACACCTCGCCGAGCACCGCGGTGGCGCTCGCCAGGATCGCCACGTAGACGACGGTCTGGCCCAGGTGGCCGGCCGTGATGTCGCCGCGCAGCACGGCCTGCGTGCCTTCGTACAGGCCCCAGAGCAGGGCGGCCGAGGTGGCGATGATGATGAAGGCCACGAGCACCGAGCGCGCGCGCGTGCGACGCACGGCGGTATGAAAGGCGTTTTCGGTCGAGCCCTTGAAGCGGTCGGCCTCGCGGCCTTCGGCCGTGTAGCTCTGCACCACCGGAATGGCGTTCAGCACCTCGGCCGCGATGGCGCTCGAGTCGGCCACGCGGTCCTGGCTGGCGCGCGAGAGCTTGCGCACGCGGCGGCCGAACCACATGCTCGGCAGCACCACCAGCACCAGGATGCCCAGCACCTGCACCATCACATAGGGGTTGGTCCAGACCAGCACCGCCAGCGCGCCCACGCCCATGACGGCATTGCGCAGGCCCATGCTCAGCGACGAGCCGACCACCGTCTGCACGAGTGTGGTGTCGGCCGTGAGGCGCGACAGCACCTCGCCGGTCTGCGTGGTCTCGAAGAAGGCCGGGCTCTGCTGCAGCACATGGCCGTAGACCGCGTTGCGCAGGTCGGCCGTGACGCGCTCGCCGAGCCAGCTCACCGTATAGAAGCGCGCGGCCGAAAACAGGCCCAGCGCCACGGCCACCGCGAAGAGGGCGCCGAAGTGTTCGCGCAGCGCCATGGTCTGCGCGCCCTTGTCGGCGCTGACCAAGCCGCCATCAATCAGGCTGCGCAGGGCGATAGGAAAAGCCAGCGTCGTGACCGCCGCCATCACCAGGAAGACCCCCGCCAGAACGATCTGCACGCGGTAGGGGCGAAGGAAGGGGCGCAACCCCGACAGCGAGCGGGGCGAACCCTTGGCTGCGGAGGACGACGGAGGGGAAGAGGCCATGGGCGCGAATTCTACCGAGCCCTTGCCCCCACAAAGGTCGCCTTGACAGTAATTGCCATGACAACTAATATTTCGGCCATGAGCGATGCCCCCATTTCCCCGGTCCCTCCGACGCCCGACGAGGCCGTGCGCCCGCCGGCCGACTTCTATCGCGCCGAGGACTACCGCGCCGAAGAGAGCATCGGCTACCTGATGCGCCGCATCGTCACGTCCGTCGGCCAGACCGTCGGCACGCGCATGTGCGAACCCGGCAGCCCCACCTACCCGCAGTGGGTGCCGCTGTACAAGCTGCACGTCGGCGCCGCCACCACCGTGGCCGAATTGGCCCGCGCCTGCGAGCTCGACACCGGCGCCATGACGCGCCTGCTCGACCGCCTCGAGGCCAAGGGCTTGTGCCGCCGCGTGCGCTCGCTCGAAGACCGGCGCGTGGTCAACATCGAACTCACCGACGAAGGCCGTGCGGCCGCGAAGGAAGTGCCCTATGTGCTGAGCCGGGTGCAGAACGAGTACCTGGCCGGCTTCAGCCTCGAAGAATGGGAGCAGCTCAAGGACTACTTGCGCCGCATCCTCGACAACGCACAGGGCCTTGCGGCCCGTGGAGAGAAGAATGACTGAGTCTTTCGCCGTGCGCGCGCTGCGCCGCACGCCCGTCGTGGCCGCCGCGCTGGCGGTGGTCGCGCTCGCCGGTTGCGCCGACATGGCCGGCATCGGCTCGCACGCCACGCTGCGCGATGCGACCACGCTCGGCATCGCGGCCGACCCTGCGCGCGCGTCCGTGCCCAGCCTGGACAGCCAGTGGTGGCAGGCCTTCGGCGACAGCCAGCTCAATGCGCTGGTCGACCAGGCCGTGGCCGGCAACCCGAACCTGCAGGTCGCGCGTGCACGCCTCGTGCGCGCCCAGGCCTCGGCGGACATCGCCGGCGCGGCGCTGCTGCCCAAGGTCGGCGCCGACCTCAACCTGAACCGCCAGAAGTTCAACAGCAACTACATCTACCCGGCGCCGCTGGGCGGCTCGACGCAGAACATCGGCCTGCTGCAGCTCGGCGCGAGCTGGGAGCTCGACTTCTTCGGGAAGAACCGCAGCGCGCTCGACACCGCCCTCGGCGGGGCCAACGCCGCCGCGGCCGACGCCGATGCCGCGCGCGTGCTGCTCGCGAGCAACGTGGCGCGCAGCTACTTCCAGTGGGCGCGCCTGAACGAGCAGGTCGAGGTGGCCAAGCGCACGCTGGCCCAGCGCGACGAGACCTTCAAGCTGGTGCGCGACCGCGTCTCGGCGGGCCTCGACACCCGCCTCGAACTGCGCCAGAGCGAAGGCGGCCTGCCCGAAGCCCGCCAGCAGATCGAAGCGCTCAACGAGCAGATCGCGCTGCAGCAGCACGCGCTCGACGCGCTCGTGGGCCAGCCCAACGTGTCGGCCTCGCTCAAGCCGCCGGTGCTGGCCGGCGTGAAGCCGATGGCGCTGCAGGCGAACATCCCCGCCGACCTGCTGGGCCGCCGCGCCGACATCGCCGCCGCGCGCTGGCGCGTCGAAGCGGCCACCAGCGACGTGGCCAATGCCAAGACCCAGTTCTATCCCAACGTGAACCTCACGGCCTTTGCCGGCTTCCAGAGCCTGGGCTTCGGCAAGCTGCTCAAGTCGGGCAGCGAGCAGTGGGGCGTGGGCCCGGCCATCCACCTGCCGATCTTCGAAGGCGGGCGCCTGCGCGCCAACCTGCGCGGCAAGTCGGCCGACCTCGACGTGGCCATCGAAAGCTACAACGCCACCGTGCTCGATGCCGTGCGCGACGCGGCCGACCAAGTGTCGAGCGCGCAGTCGATCACGCGCCAGCAGACCGAGCAGCGCGCCGCGCAGACGGCCGCCGAAGGCGCCTACGACATTGCCGTGCAGCGCTACCGCGCGGGCCTGGGCAACTACCTCAACGTGCTGACCGCCGAAACCGCCGTGCTGGCCCAGCGCCGCCTCGCGGTCGACCTGGCGGCCCGCGCCCTCGACACGCAGGTGGGCCTGGCGCGCGCCCTGGGCGGCGGCTGGCAGCCGCCGGCCACCGCCACGGCCGCGGCCCCGACGGCCGCCACCCAGAACTGATTTGCTGATCCGCCTTCTTCGGAAAGAACTCCATCATGAGCGATAACAACACTCCGACATCCGCTTCCCCCGTGCCCCCCACCGCAGCGCCCGAAGCGCCCGCGGGCAACGGCAAGCGCCGCCGCGCGCTCACCGCGCTCACCGCCGTGGTGCTGGTCGCCGGCGGCGGCTGGGGCCTGTACGAATGGCTGGTCGCCAGCCATTACGAGAACACCGACAACGCCTACGTGCAGGGCAACGTCATCCAGATCACGCCGCAGATCGGCGGCACCGTCATGGCCATCGGCGCCGACGACACCGACTTCGTGAAGGCCGGCCAGCCGCTGGTGCAGCTCGACCCGGCCGATGCCAAGGTCGCGCTCGAGCAGGCCGAGGCCGCGCTCGCGCAGGCCGTGCGCCAGGTGCGCACGCTGTACGCGAACAACGGTTCGCTGGCCGCGCAGGTCACGCTGCGCCAGTCCGACATCGCCAAGGCCCAGAGCGACATCGCCAAGGCGCAGGACGACCTGCAGCGCCGCCGTGCGCTGTCGGGCAACGGCGCCGTGTCGAAGGAAGAACTCAACCACGCCGAGACGCAGCTGGCCAACGCCAAGAGCGCACTGGCCGCCGCACAGGCCGGCGTGGTCGCCGCGCGCGAGGCGCTGGCCAGCAACCAGTCGCTGACCGAAGGCACCAGCGTGGCCCAGCACCCGAGCGTGCTGGCCGCCGCCGCCAAGGTGCGCGAGGCCTACCTCGCCACGCAGCGCGTGGCCATGCCCGCGCCGGTCGACGGCTACGTGGCCAAGCGCACCGTGCAGCTGGGCCAGCGCGTGGCCGCCGGCACGCCGATGATGTCCATCGTGCCGCTGCACCAGCTGTGGGTCGACGCCAACTTCAAGGAAGTGCAGCTGCGCAACATCCGCATCGACCAGCCCGTGAAGCTCACCGCCGACGTGTACGGCAAAAAGGTCGAGTACACCGGCAAGGTGGCCGGCCTGGGCGTGGGCACCGGCGCCGCCTTTGCGCTGCTGCCGGCGCAGAACGCCACCGGCAACTGGATCAAGGTGGTGCAGCGCGTGCCCGTGCGCATCGCGCTCGACCCCGAGCAGCTCAAGGCCAACCCGCTGCGCATCGGCCTGTCGATGGACGCGGAGATCGACATCACGCAGAAGACCGGCAAGATGCTGGCCGACGCACCGCGCAGCACCGCCTTCGCGCAGACGCAGGTCTACAGCCAGCTCGACCGCGGCGCCGACGCCGAGGTGGACCGCATCGTGGCCGCCAACCTCGGCCGCGGTACGCCCACGGCGGCGGTGAGCCGTCCGGCGGCCTCCAACGCTGCGCCGGCCGCGCACGTCGCCACGCAGGGCCAGCCGGGCTGATCGCAGCCCTTCGCTGAACCCTCACAGCCCGCGCCATGGCCACTGCTGCTCCTGCCTATATCGCGCACCCCCCGCTCGAGGGCTCCGCCCGCGTGTGGGGCACGGTCGCGCTGTCCGCCGCCACCTTCATGAACGTGCTCGACTCGTCGATCGCGAACGTGTCGCTGCCGGCCATCTCGGGCGACCTCGGCGTGAGCACCACGCAAGGCACCTGGGTCATCACCAGCTTCGCGGTGGCCAACGCCATCGCGGTGCCGCTCACGGGTTTCATGACCCAGCGCTTCGGCCAGGTGCGCCTGTTCATGGCCAGCGTGATCCTGTTCATGGTCGCCTCGCTGCTGTGCGGCCTGGCGCCCAACATGACCACGCTCATCCTGTTTCGCGCGCTGCAGGGCTTCGTGGCGGGGCCGATGATCCCGCTGTCGCAGACGCTGCTGCTGTCGAGCTACCCGAAGGCCAAGGCCGGCCTGGCCATGGCCATGTGGTCGATGACGACGCTGGTCGCGCCGGTGATGGGGCCGCTGCTCGGCGGCTGGATCACCGACAACATCTCGTGGCCGTGGATCTTCTACATCAACATCCCGGTCGGCATCGTGGCCGCGGCCATCACTTGGACGCTGTACCACAAGCGCGAGAGCAAGACGCACAAGGTGCCGATCGACGCCATCGGCCTGGCGCTGCTGGTGCTGTGGGTGGGCTCGCTGCAGCTCATGCTCGACAAGGGCAAGGAACTCGACTGGTTCCACTCCGCCGAGATCGTCACGATGGCCGTGGTGGCCGTGGTCGGCTTCGCGTTCTTCCTGGTCTGGGAGCTGACCGACAAGCATCCGGTGGTCGACCTGTCGTTGTTCAAGCGCCGCAACTTCTGGTCGGGCGCGGTGGCCACGGCCATTGCCTACGGCCTGTTCTTCGGCAACGTGGTGCTGCTGCCGCTGTGGCTGCAGCAGTGGATGGGCTACACCGCCACACAGGCGGGGATGATCATGGCGCCCGTGGGGCTGCTGGCGATCTTCTTCTCGCCGGTGGTGGGCCTCACAGTGTCCAAGATCGATCCGCGCCGCTACGCGACCTTCTCGTTCCTCGTGTTCGCGCTGGTGCTGTGGATGCGTTCGAACTTCAACACGCAGGCCGACTTCGTGACGATCATCATCCCGACGATCATCCAGGGCATCGCGATGGCGTTCTTCTTCATTCCGCTCGTGACCATCACGCTGTCGGGCCTCACGCCCGACCGCATTCCGGCCGCGTCGGGGCTGTCGAACTTCCTGCGGATCACGGCGGGCGCCATGGGCACCTCGATCGCGACCACGCTGTGGGACAGCCGCGCGGCCCTGCACCACGCGCAGCTCGTGGAGTCGGTGAACCCGGGCAACAGCGCGGCCACCAGCGCCATCTCGGGGCTGACCGGCAGCGGCTTCAGTTCCGAGCAGGTGCTCGGGCAGATCAACCGCCTGGTCGACCAGCAGTCGTTCATGCTCGCCACGAACGACATCTTCTATGCCTCGGCGGTGCTGTTCCTGCTGCTGATCCCGCTGGTGTGGCTGGCGCGGCCGCAAAAGGGCGGCGCGGGCGGCGACGCGGCCGCCGGCGCGCACTGACGACAGGCAGCGCTCGCGCATGGACCAGTTCGCGGCCATGAAGGCGTTCCGTGCCGTCGTGGAGGCCGGCGGCTTCACCGCCGCGGCCGACGCGATGGACGTGTCGCACACGGTGGTCTCGCGCCACGTCAAGCAGCTGGAAATGGCGCTGGGCGTGCAGCTGCTGAACCGCACCACGCGCCGTTTCGCGCTCACGCAGGCCGGCCAGACCTACTACGAACATGCGCGGCAGATCCTCGACCAGGTCGAGACCGCGGCGCTGGTCGTGGCGCAGCACCAGATTGAGCCCACGGGCCTGCTGCGCATCAACGCGCCGATGTCCTTCGGGCTGGAGGAACTGGCGCAGTGGCTGCCGGCTTTTTTCGACGCACACCCGCAGGTCAAGGCCGACCTCGTGTGCAACGACCGCTTCGTCGACCTGATCGAAGAGGGCTTCGACGTGGGATTGCGACTGGCGTATGCACTCTCGGACTCGACGCTGATCGTCAAGCGCCTCGCCAGCTTCGAGGAGTGGTGGGTGGCGTCGCCCGCCTACCTGCAGCGGCGCGGCACGCCGCGCACACCCGCCGACCTGGCGGGGCACGACTGCCTGAACTATTCATTGGCCGCGAAGGCCGCCCAGCCCAGCTTCACCGCGCCGGACGGCAGCGTCTGCACGGTCGACGTGGGCGGGCGGCTGCAGGCCAACAGCGGGCTCGTGCTGCGCAGCGCCGCGCTGGCAGGCACGGGGCTGGCGGCGTCGCCGGCGTTCCTCGTGCGCGACCCTGTGGCGCGCGGGGAGCTCGTGCGCGTGCTGCCCGAATTCCGCCAGCAGCCGTTGAACCTGTATGCGCTGTATCCGCAGAACCGGCACCTGTCGCCGAAGGTGCGGGCGTTTGTCGACTTTGCTGCCGCGCGCTACCTGCCCGCGGACGGGCAGGGCGACTGAGCGCGGCAGCCGCGCCTTACTTCGCTGCGGTGGGCACCAGGTCGAAGCGGTCGCTTTGGTACTGGAACAGCAGGCAGTTGGCGCCCGGTTCGCAGCCGCTGCGGTGCGGCAGCCGCGCCGGCAGCAGGTAGTACGAGCCGGCCGGGTACAGCACCTTCTTTCCGTCGTCGAAGATCGCATAGAACACACCGGAGAGCACGACGGACGGAAGCGCCTGCGTGTGGCGATGGTGCGGGTTGTCGAAGCCGGCCGGGAATTCGACAAAGGCTTCGTACGGGCCATTGCCCGTCAGGTTGCCGCGCACGTTGGCGTAGCGGATGCCGCCCGCGAGGGCCTGCCATTGCAGCGTGTCGGCCGGCGCCGAGATCGGCGTGCGGGATGCCGGCGTGGCGGCGGTGGCGAAGCCCGGCGCGCACAGGGCGCAGGACAGGGCGAGGATCAGGGCAGAAGAGAACTTCATGGTCATGGATCGAAGAGGGTGGAGTCGTGGGGGCATGCGAAGGGCAGGGCGTCAGGCGTCCGCCTCCAGCAGCCGCAGCACCTCGTCGGTCGAGCGCACCTCGGCCACCACATCCGACACGCCGCGCAGCGCCGCACGATGCAGCTCGCGGTGGCCCAGCACGCCGCCTTCTTCCAGGTCGAGGTCGCGCGTCGCGCAGGCATCGCCCACGATGAGGCTCTGGTAGCCGCGCGGTGTGGCGTCGAAGGCCGTGGCCGACACGCACATGTGCGTCATGAGGCCCGTGAGGATCAGCGTCGTGATGCCGCGCGCCTGCAGCTCGGCCTCGAGCGTGGTGCCGGCGAAAGCACTCGGCGTGGCCTTGCGCAGCACGGCGTGTTGCGGCGCCGGGCGCAGTGCGTCGTGGATGCCGAAGGCGTGGCTGCCCTCCGCGAAGATCGGGCTGTCGGCGGGTGCCACATGCTGAACATGGAACACCGGCACCGCATGCCGGTCGGCGGCATCGATCAGGCGCCGCGCCTGGCGCAGGGCGGCGAGGCCATCGGGAATGGGCATGCGCCCGTCGAAGTACTCGTTCTGGAAATCGATCGCGATCAGCGCCGTGGCGGCGGGATCGATGCGGCTCGTCGGCACGGCGCCGGTGAGGCTGCGAATGCTGGGGTGCTTCATGCGTTCTCTGCGTGAGTGAAAGAAGGCCTGAAGCGTAGGCAGCCCGCGCGCTGCGGGGTAGGGGCGCCGCCGCACAAGATTTGTGCGGATCGTGAAGGGTGACGCGGCTACTTCACGCCGTGCCCCAGCGCTTTCAGCACGTCATGGCACGCACCCATCGTGTGGTAATCGGTCTTGCCGGCCGGGCTCTTCTCGTCGCTGATCTTCGCGTTCTGCGGCGTGAGGATGCGATACCACGCACCGTGCGCGTGGTCGACGAAGTGGTCCCAGCTGTAGGCCCAGATCCGGTCGTACCAGTCCCAGTAGCCAGCGTCGCCCGTGCGCACCGCGAGCAGGGCGGCGGCGGCGAAGCTTTCGGCCTGCACCCAGAAGTACTTGTCACCGTCGCACACCGCGCCATCGGGCCCGAAGCCGTAGACCAGCCCGCCGTGCGCGGCGTCCCAGCCGCGCTGCATCGCGGTGTCGAAGAAATGGCGTGCGCGCGGCACGATCCATTCGGTGCCGGGCGCGCCGGGCCCGAGGTGGCTCTCGAGCTGCAACAGCAGCTTGGCCCATTCGGTGAGGTGGCCGGTCTGGAAGCCCCAGGGCCGGAAGATGTTGGTCTTGTCGCCGCGGTTGTAGTCCCAGTCGATCGACCAGTCCTCGCGGTAGTGCTCCCACACCAGCCCGTCGGCGAGCGCGGCCTGCCGGCCCGTGATGCTCTCGGCCAGCGTGCGTGCGCGCTCGAGGTAGAAGGGCTCGCGCGTGGCGTCGTAGGCCGCGAGCATCGCCTCGCAGGCGTGCATGTTGGCGTTCTGGCCGCGGTAGGGGCCGACCTGCCAGCCGGGCGTGGCCTCGTCGGCGTACAGCTGGTGCTGCGGCTCCCAGAAATGCCGTTCCATCAGGTCGCGGGTGCGAGCGAGGCCGGCGCGCGCCTCCTCGACGCCGGCCATCAGCGCATGCGCGTGCGCCAGCAGCACGAAGGCCAGGCCGTAGCAGTGCTGCGTGCCGTCCTGCACGGTGGCTTGATGGCCATCCCAGTCGATCTGCCATGCATAGCCACCATTCGGCTGCGCATGCACGGTCTGCAAAAACGCCAGGCCGTGGCGCACCGCCGCGAGGTCGTCGGGCCGGCCGAAGCGGCGCCAGGCCATCGCGTGGTTGAACACGAAGCGCGTGCTGCTCACGAGGTGGCGCGTGCGGCGGTCGTACACCGTGCCGTCGTCCTTGAAGAAATGGAAGAAGCCGCCCGAGGCATCGCGGCTGCGCGGCGCGTAGAACGCCAGCGTGTGGGCGATGTGGTCGGCAAGGAATTCGGGTGAGCGGAAGTTCGGCATGGCGGTGATGGATTCAATCCGGGTGAAAGCGCATCGCGGCAGCGCAGCGGGCACGCCAGTTTTTCACGAAGCGTGCATGCGTGCCCGACATCCTCATGACGGTGCGCGTGCATGCATCGCGTGTTCGCAGGTGTGCGTGCTGCGGTGCGCAATGTCGTCGGGACGACAGTCGCTCGCACAGAGGGTGCGCACTCTGTGAATGGTTGCAGTGCAGCATAGGCATTTGCCCCAGTATGCAATTGCATAGCAGCCACCAACAATCGGTCCGCGCTCGATGGTGGCGCATTGAGATGGACCGCATGACCGATTTCTTTTTTCCGCACACGGACGACGCCGCGAGATGAGCGACGTCATTCTTGAAACACGCCAGCTCACCAAGGAATTCAAGGGATTCACCGCGGTCAGCAAGGTCGACCTGTCGGTGAAGCGCGGTTCGATCCACGCGCTCATCGGCCCCAACGGTGCCGGCAAGACGACCTGCTTCAACCTGCTCACCAAATTCCTCGAGCCCACGGCCGGCACGATCCTGTTCAACGGCCACGACATCACGGGCGAACGCCCGGCGCAGATCGCGCGGCGCGGCGTGATCCGCTCGTTCCAGATCTCCGCCGTGTTCCCGCACCTCACGCTGCTCGAGAACGTGCGCCTGGGCCTGCAGCGCAAGCTGGGCACTTCGTACCACTTCTGGAAGAGCGAGAAGTCGCTCAAGCCGCTCGATGCGCGCGCCCGCGAGCTGCTCGCCGAGGTGGGCCTCGAAGAACTGGCCGACGAACAGACCGTCAACCTGCCCTACGGCCGCAAGCGTGCGCTCGAGATCGCCACCACGCTGGCCATGGAGCCCGAGCTGATGCTGCTGGACGAACCCACGCAGGGCATGGGCCACGAAGACGTGCACCGCGTGGCCGAGCTCATCAAGCGCGTGTCGGCCGGACGCACCATCCTGATGGTCGAACACAACATGAGCGTGGTCTCGACCATCGCCGACACCATCACGGTGCTGCAGCGCGGCGCCGTGCTGGCCGAAGGCCCGTACGCCGAAGTTTCGAAGAACCCGCAGGTGATGGAAGCCTACATGGGCACCACCGACGGCGAAATGCAGGGGGCTCACTGATGACCGCTGCACTCGAAATCAAGGGCCTGCAGGCCTGGTACGGCGAATCGCACGTGCTGCACGGCGTCGACATGGTCGTGCAGCCGGGCGAAGTCGTCACGCTGCTGGGCCGCAATGGCGCGGGCCGCACGACGACCATGCGCGCCGTGATGGGGCTCACCGGCGCCCGCAAGGGCAGCATCAAGGTCAACGGCGTCGAGACCGTCTCGATGGCGACGCACCGCATCGCGCACCTGGGCATCGGCTACTGTCCCGAAGAGCGCGGCATCTTCGCCAGCCTCTCGTGCGAAGAAAACCTGATGCTGCCGCCCGAACTGAAGGGCGCGGGGCAGGGCATGTCGGTCGACGAGATCTACGCCATGTTCCCCAACCTCGCCGAGCGCCGCCACAGCCAGGGCACGCGCCTGTCGGGCGGCGAGCAGCAGATGCTGGCCGTGGCGCGCATCCTGCGCACCGGCGCCAAGCTGCTGCTGCTCGACGAAATCTCCGAAGGCCTGGCGCCCGTCATCGTGCAGGCGCTGGCCCGCATGATCACCACGCTGCGCGCCAAGGGCTACACCATCGTCATGGTCGAGCAGAACTTCCGCTTCGCCGCGCCGCTGGCCGACCGTTTCTACGTGATGGAGCACGGCCGCATCGTCGAGAAGTTCGGCGCCGCCGAGCTCGAAGCCAAGATGCCCGTGCTGACCGAGCTGCTCGGCGTCTGAGTTCTTTCACCCCTTGCCACTGCTGGAGACATCCATGAAAAATCAGCTCACCGCTTTCGCCCTGGCTTTCAGCGCATTGGCGCTCGCCGCGTCCGCCCAGGCGCAAGGCCAGGACAAGGTCAAGATCGGCTTCATCACCGACATGTCCAGCCTGTACGCCGACCTCGAAGGCAAGAACGGCGCGCTGGCGATCCAGATGGCCATCGACGACTTCGGCGGCAAGGCGGCCGGCAAGCCGGTCGAGCTGCTCACCGTCGACCACCAGAACAAGCCCGACATCGCCGCCTCGAAGGCGCGCGAGTGGATCGACACGCAAGGCCTGAGCATGGTCTTTGGCGGCACCAACTCGGGCGTGGGCCTGGCGCTGGCCAAGGTCGCAGCCGAGAAGAAGCGCGTGTACTTCAACAACGGCGCGGCCTCCTCGGCGCTCACCAACGAACAGTGCTCGCCCTACACCGTGCACTACGCCTACGACACCGTCGCGCTCGCCAAGGGCACCGGCGCCGCGGTGGTCGACGGCGGCGGCAAGACCTGGTTCTTCCTGACGGCCGACTACGCCTTCGGCCACGCGCTCGAAGCCGACACCTCCACCGTCGTGAAGGCCAAGGGCGGCACGATCGTCGGCGCGGTGCGCCACCCGCTCAATGCGTCCGACTTCTCGTCGTTCCTGCTGCAGGCACAGAACTCCAAGGCGCAGATCCTGGGCCTGGCCAACGCGGGCGGCGACACCGTCAACAGCATCAAGGCCGCCAAGGAGTTCGGCATCGGCAAGTCGATGAAGCTGGCCGGCCTGCTGATCTTTTTGAGCGACGTGCACAGCCTGGGCCTGAAGAACACCGAAGGCCTGCAGTTCACCACCAGCTGGTACTGGGACCTGAACGACGAGACCCGCAAGTTCGCCAAGCGCTTCTTCGACAAGACCAAGCGCATGCCCACCGAGATCCAGGCCGCCGACTACTCGGCCACCATGACCTACCTCAAGGCCGTGGACGCCGCCAAGACCGACGATGCCGACAAGGTCATGGCCGAGCTCAAGAAGATGAAGCTCAACGACTTCTTCGGCACCGGCCAGATCCGCCCCGACGGCCGCTACGTGCACGACATGTACCTGATGCAGGTCAAGTCGCCGGCCGAATCGAAGACGCCGTGGGACTACTACAAGCTCGTGAAGAAGCTGCCCGGCGACACGGTGTTCACCACCAAGGCCGAGTCCAAGTGCACGCTCTGGAAGTGACACCACCGAACACCCCACAGGAACCACATTCATGAAGACCACCACATTCGCTCTCTCCGCCGTTTTCGCCGCCGCCGCGCTGGCCGCCGGTGCCGCCCAGGCGCAGGACAAGGTCAAGATCGGCTTCGTCACCGACATGTCGAGCCTGTACGCCGACGTCGAAGGCAAGAACGGCGCGCTGGCGATCCAGATGGCCATCGACGACTTCGGCGGCAAGGTCAACGGCATGCCCATCGAGCTGCTCACGGCCGACCACCAGAACAAGGCCGACATCGCCGCCTCCAAGGCGCGCGAGTGGATCGACACGCAGGGCCTGACCATGCTGTTCGGCGGTACCAGCTCCGGCACGGCCCTGGCCATGGCCAAGGTGGCGCAGGAGAAGAAGCGCGTCTTCGTCGTGAACGGCGCCGGCAGCTCGGCGCTCACCAACGAACAGTGCTCGCCCTACACCGTGCACTACGCCTACGACACCGTCGCGCTCGCCAAGGGCACCGGCGCGGCCGTGATCGGCCGTGGCGACAAGAGCTGGTACTTCCTGACCGCCGACTACGCCTTCGGCCAGGCCCTGGAAGCCGACGCGACCAAGGTCGTGAAGGAAAAGGGCGGCACCGTGCTGGGCTCGGTGAAGGCGCCGCTCAACACCTCCGACTTCTCGTCCTTCCTGCTGCAGGCGCAGAACTCCAAGGCGCAGGTGCTGGCGCTGGCCAATGCCGGCGGCGACACCATCAACAGCATCAAGGCCGCGAAAGAGTTCGGCATCACCAAGAGCATGAAGATGGTGGGCCTGCTGGTGTTCGTGACCGACGTGCACAGCCTGGGCCTGAAGAACACCGAAGGCCTGCTGCTGACCACCAGCTGGGACTGGAACCTGGACGACAAGACGCGCGCCTTCGGCAAGCGCTTCTTCGAGAAGACCAAGCGCATGCCCACCGACATCCAGGCCGCCGACTACTCGGCCACCATGACCTACCTGAAGGCCGTGCAGGCCGCCAAGACGGTCGATGCCGACAAGGTCATGGCCACGCTCAAGTCCACGCCCATCGACGATTTCTACGCCAAGGGCAGCATCCGCGCCGACGGCCGCTTCGTGCACGACATGTACCTGGTGCAGGTCAAGTCGCCGGCCGAATCCAAGCAGCCGTGGGACTACTACAAGGTGGTCCAGAAGCTCAAGGGCGAAGAAGTCTTCACGACCAAGGCCGAAAGCCGCTGCGCCCTCTGGAAGTGACCTCCCGCGGGCGCCCCTGCGGCGCCCGGGTTCGTTGAAACGCTTATGAACATTTCCCTTCCCGCCTTGTTGAGCCAGCTCCTTCTGGGGCTGGTCAACGGCTCGTTCTACGCCATCCTGAGCCTCGGGCTGGCGGTGATCTTCGGTTTGCTCAACGTCATCAACTTCGCGCACGGCGCGCTGTTCATGCTCGGGGCCGTCCTCACCTGGATGGCGATGGAGTACCTGGGCGTCAACTACTGGGTGATGCTGATCGCCGCGCCGGTCCTCATCGGCCTGTTCGGCGTGGTCATCGAACGATTGCTGCTGCGCTGGATCTACAAGCTCGACCACCTCTACGGCCTGCTGCTCACGCTGGGCCTCACGTTGCTGATCGAAGGCGTGTTCCGCTCGGTCTACGGCGTGTCGGGGCTTCCCTACGACGCGCCCGAGCTGCTGTCCAGCGCCACCGACCTGGGCTTCATGGTGCTGCCCAACTACCGCGCCTGGGTGGTCGTGGCGTCGCTGGTGATCTGCTTTGCGACCTGGTACGTGATCGAGAAGACGCGCCTGGGCGCCTACCTGCGCGCCGGCACCGAGAACCCGCGCCTGGTGGAAGCCTTCGGCGTCAACGTGCCGCTGATGATCACGCTGACCTACGCCTTCGGCTGCGCGCTCGCCGCCTTCGCCGGCGTGCTGGCCGCGCCGGTGATGCAGGTGTCGCCGCTGATGGGGCAGAACCTCATCATCGTGGTGTTCGCGGTGGTCGTGATCGGCGGCATGGGCTCCATCATGGGCGCCATCCTCACGGGCCTGGGCCTGGGCGTGATCGAGGGGCTCACCAAGGTTTTCTATCCCGAGGCTTCTTCGACGGTTGTGTTCGTGATCATGGTCATCGTGCTGCTCATCCGCCCCGCCGGCCTGTTCGGCAAAGAGAAATAAGGCGAGCGGCATGAACATGAAAAAAATCTCCACCGTCGTCTACGCGTTGCTGCTGGTCGCCCTGGTGCTCGCACCGTTCTTCGGCGCCTACCCGGTGTTCGTGATGAAGCTCATGTGCTTCGCGCTGTTCGCCGCGGCTTTCAACCTGCTGCTGGGCTACACCGGGCTGCTGTCCTTCGGCCACGCGGCCTTTTTAGGCGGCTCCGCGTATGTGGCGGGCCATGCGATCAAGGTGTGGGGCCTCACGCCCGAGCTGGGCCTGATCGCGGGCACGCTCACCGGCGCCTTGCTGGGCTGGCTGTTCGGCGTGCTGGCCATCCGCCGCCAGGGCATCTACTTCGCGATGATCACGCTGGCGCTCGCGCAGATGATGTTCTTTGTCGCGCTGCAGGCCAAGTTCACGGGCGGCGAAGACGGCCTGCAGGGCGTGCCGCGCGGCAAGCTCTTCGGCATCGTCGACCTGTCCAACGACCTCACCATGTACTACGTGGCGCTGGTGATCGTGGTCGCGGCCTTCCTGCTGATCGTGCGCACCATCCACTCGCCGTTCGGGCAGGTGCTCAAGGGCATCAAGGAAAACGAGCCGCGCGCGCTCTCGCTGGGCTACGACGTGAGCCGTTTCAAGCTGCTGGCCTTCGTGATCTCGGCCGCGCTGTCGGGTCTGGCCGGCTCGCTCAAGACGCTGGTGCTGGGCTTTGCCACGCTGTCCGACGTGCACTGGACCGCCTCGGGCCAGGTCATCCTGATGACGCTGGTGGGCGGCCTGGGCACGCTGTCGGGCCCCATCGTGGGCTCGGCGGTGGTGGTGCTGCTCGAGAACAAGATCGGCGAACTCGGCAACTTCCTGGCGCGCATCACGACCGTCGACTGGTTCAACACGCTGGGCGAGTCGGTCACCATGGTCACGGGCCTGATTTTCGTGATCTGCGTGCTGGCCTTCCGCAAGGGCATCATGGGCGAGATCATCGCCTTCATCGAGCGCCGCCGCGCGAAGTAGCGATGCCGGTGGCGTGACGGCGGGGTGGTTACCCTCCCTGCGGCGCCACCGCTTGTGCCCCCTGTGGCCGGGGCGCAGAATCCGGCTCCCACTTCGAGGAGCCGGCCATGGCCCTTCTTCCGTACTTTGTCCTCACACCCGAGCGGCGCGAAACGCCCTTGAATGTGCTCGGAACGCAGGTGACGGTGCTGGCGTCGAATGCCTCGACGCAGAGCTACGGCGTCACCTTCCAGCGCGGCGACGAAGGCACGGGCCCGCCACCGCACAGCCACGACTGGGACGAATCGTTCTACGTGCTCGGCGGCGAGGTCGAATTCCTCTGCGACGGCCAGGCGCATCGGTGCCAGCCTGGCACGCTGGTGCACGTGCCGCGCGGCACGGTGCACGGCTTTCACTACGGCAAGGGCGGCGGCCAGATGCTTGAGATCACGGGGCAGGACGCGATGGCCGCGCAGATGTTCACCGCCATCGACCGCGAGATTCCGGTCGGGCCGGCGCCCGACATTCCGAAGCTGCTGGCGGTGCTGGCGCGCAATGGGGTGACGGTCTCGGCGTGAGCCGCGGCCCTCATCGGCATTGACACGCGTTCGGGCCTTGCGTCGAGCCGGTCGTCGCGTGCGATGGGGGTTGCATCGTGCCGTCTTTCCAGCCGCGTGCGATGCAGGTTGCCCGGCAGATTTCGCGGCCTGCGAGGCCTGTCGAATTGCCGCTGCGGCCGGAGCCCAACAGCACGCCCGCGAGGGCGATCGCCGCGAACACGGCGACCGCGATGAAGGCCGTGCGCAGCTTCTGGCGGCGCGTGGGGTTCGTTGGCGGTGGGCTGCTCGGCATGGCGTGGGGCCGACTCTATCCAAAACCACCGGTTCCCGTGGCGACGCCGCATGCAGCGCTCGGCACAATCATCCGCACCCGGCCGCACAGGCCCACACCGACAAGAAGATGGAGGAGACCCCCATGCGCAGACGGCTGCTCGCACTTTTCGTGGCGCTCGCGCTGACAGGGTGCATGACCCCACCGCCGCTGCCGCCGAACGGCGGCCAGCTCGCGAAGGGCGCGAAGGTCGGCCTGCTGGTGCGCATCCCCACCGCCTCTGCGGAACACATGCACGTGGGCACGACCGTCTTCAACAACTTCTCGACCACGTACCCGTTCCCCTGGAACCCCACGGCCAGGGTCTACGAGGCCTTCACGTCGGAGCTCGAAAAGGCCGGCTTCCAGGTGGTTCGGCTCACGAGCTTTGCCACGACCTCCGTCAACGCGCTGGCCGTCTTCAAGCACGATCGCTGGATCGCGAATCCTGCGCAGGCGTGGGCGGCACGCAAGCTGAAGGACGACCAGATTGCCGCGGTGGTCCTCGTCGAGGCGACGCGAACGCAGGCGCGCCTGGAGTGCACCGGTGGGCCCTGCGGCGAGAGCGTCATGCAGAACTCGGGCCTCTTCACGCGCGGCATGCTGGGGTCGACGCGGTACTACGCGGTGCCCGCGATCGAAGCCAAGGTCTTCGTCATGGACCCGCCACTGAACCTCGCGGCCTACGAGCCGATGCTCGCCCAGCAGCGGCAACGGGTGCGGCAACTCAAGGATTTCCCGGAACCGCGCGACCTCAAGCGGTTGAGCGCTGCCGAGTTCGCGCCCGTTGCTTCGGCGATCGACGACCACGTCCGCGCGTTGTCGCGCAACACGGCGCAGGCGCTGAGCCAGGGCGTGAAGTAGCCCCTCGCGCCGTGCTTCGGCTCACAGCCGCAGCGGCGCCGCGTAGCCCGTCATCTCGAGGTAACCGCGCCCCACGCGCTGGCCCTGCTGCACATCGCGCAGCTCGCTCAAGCCTTCCCAGTACACGCCGCCCGTGGAGCCGCGGCTGTCCAGTTCCTGGTCGTCGAGCAGGGCCTGCACCTCGAAGCGGCCCGCGGGCGTGTCGATGCGCCAGTGCGTGGGGTAGCTCGCGCGCGTGCGCGGGCTGGTCCAGCTGCGCAGGGCGTCGAAGCGCACCTCGCCGGGCTGGAAGATGCGCGCCGCGCCGCCGCGCGGGCGGAACGAGCCGCCCGACCACAGCGCGCTGCCGTCGCGGCGGCGCAGGTGGAAGGCGGTGAGCGCGCTGCCGTCGTCGAGGTTCATGCCGATCCAGTCCCAGCCCACGGCCTCGGGGTGCATCAGCGCTTCGCTCCATTCGTGGTCGAGCCAGGCGGTGCCGGCGATCTCGAACGGGGCCTGGCCTTGCAGCGTGAGGCGGCCCTGCGCCTGCAGCTGCGGCTCGCTGTAGTAGTAGCTCGCCTGCTCGGGCTCGGGGCCTTTGCGCGACAGGCCTTCGCGGCCCTGCAGCAGCACGGGCTGCGACGGCGCGAAGCGCAGGTCGAGCGTGAATTCGCCCGCGGGGATGCGCGCGGTGTAGGCGCCGCTGCCGGCGTCGCGCACCAGCGACCAGTCGCGCAGCCGCACGTCGGTGTCGGCCTCGCTGGCCGAGGCCACGTCGAAGCCCGCGCGTGCGATGCGCTGGTCGTGCCGCAGCACGCGGCCTTCGAGGTCGGTGACGGCGGCGTGCGCGAACACCAGCTGCTTGGCGGCGAAGGCCGAGCGCATGGCCTGCGTGGCGTCGACGCGCGAGCGGAAGAAGGTCACCTGGAAGCCGAACGCGCGCCCCGCGGCGGTCTGGCCGTGGCCGGTGATGTACCACCACTCGGTGCGCAGCGCGGGGTGGCTGCCGAAGTCGCGTGGAAACTGCAGCGCCTTCGCGGGCAGGGCCCAGGCGGCATGCGGCGCGCCCGACGCAGCCAGCGCGGCCAGCAGCAACAGCTGCCGCCGCGCGATGAGGCCGCCGGGTGCGCGCGTGGACATCGTCAACCTGCCACCAGTGCGTCGATGCGTTGCTGCGCGGGCGCGATGTCGCCGAAGGCGTTGCGCACCCAGTCGGCGTCGTGGTAGCTCGGCAGGTAGCGTTCGCCCGCGTCGCACAGCAGCGACAGGATCGAGCCCTGCTGGCCGGCCGCGCGCATCTCGTGCGCCACGGCCAGCATGCCGACGAAGTTGGTGCCGGTCGACGGGCCGACCTTGCGCCCCAGCAGCGCCGACAGCGCATGCATCGCGGCCACCGAGTCGAGGTTGGGCACTTCGAGCATGCGGTCGACCAGCGTGCGCACGAAGCTGGGCTCCACGCGCGGACGGCCGATGCCTTCGATGCGCGAGCCGGGCGCCGTGAGCGTGGCGTCGCCGCTGCGGTGGTAGGCCGAGAACACCGAGCCCTCGGGGTCGGCCACGCACACCTGCGTGTCGTGGCAGCGAAAGCGCAGGTAGCGCCCGATGGTGGCGCTGGTGCCGCCGGTGCCGGCGCCCACCACGATCCACGCGGGCACCGGATGCCGCTCGCGCGCCATCTGCTGGAACATGCTCTCGGCGATGTTGTTGTTGCCGCGCCAGTCGGTCGCGCGCTCGGCGTAGGTGAACTGGTCCATGTAGTGGCCGCCGGTGCGCTCGGCCAGCGCGCGGGCCTCGTCGTACACCTGCGCGGCGTGGTCGACGAAGTGGCAGCTCGCGCCGTAGAAGGCGATTTGCGCCACCTTCTCGGGCGAGGTGCTGCGCGGCATCACGGCGATGAAGGGCAGGCCCAGCAGTCGCGCGAAGTAGGCCTCGCTCACGGCGGTGGAGCCGCTCGAGGCCTCGACGATGGTCGTGCCTTCGCGCACCCAGCCGTTGCACAGCGCGTACAGGAACAGCGAGCGCGCGAGCCGGTGCTTGAGGCTGCCGGTGGGGTGCGTCGATTCGTCCTTCAGGTACAGGTCGATGCCGTGCGCGGCCAGCGCGGGCAGCGGCAGCGGAATGAGGTGCGTGTCGGCGCTGCGCTGGTAGTCGGCTTCGATGCGGCGGATCGCGCCGGCGAGCCAGCTGTCGCAGGAGGAGGTTGAAGGGGTGGTGGGCTGCATAGCGCGCCAGTCTACAAGTCATGCCTTGTCACCCGTCGGGTGACAGAAATCGGGATACTGCCCGCTGCCAATCCACAACAAGACCGGAGACGAACTGCATGAAGAGAATGAACCATCGGCTTTCCCTGGGCGCCGTGTCGCTGGCGATCCTCGCCCTCGCCGGGTGTGCGTCCAATGCCCCGGGCGTGAACACGCCCACGCGCCCCTCGTCATCCTTCGCGGTGCCCGGCCTCGAGAAGCCGGCCGAAGTGCTGGTCGACCGCTGGGGCGTGCCGCACCTGTACGCGGGCACGCTCTACGACGCCTTCGTGGCGCAGGGTTTCATCGCCGCGCGCGACCGGCTCTGGCAGATGGACCTGTGGCGCAAGCGCGGCCTGGGCGAGATGGCGAAGGACTTCGGCCCCGCCTGGGTCGAGAGCGACCGCGCCGCGCGCGCCGTGCTCTACCGCGGCGACATGTACCGCGAATGGCTGGCCTACGGCTCCGACGCCAAGCGCGTGGCCGAGGCCTTCACGGCCGGCGTCAACGCCTACGTGGCGCAGGTGCGCGCGCAGCCCGCGCTGCTGCCGACCGAGTTCGCGCTGCTGGGCTACCAGCCGGCCATGTGGTCGCCCGAGGACGTGGTGCGCATCCGGCACCACGGGCTCACGCTCAACTTCACGTCGGAGGTCGACCGCGCACGCGCGTTCTGCGCAGGCGCGCCGGGCGTCAAGGCCGACTGGCTGCGCCGCGAACTCGATCCGCCGGTCACGCCCAAGGTGCCCGAGGGCTTCGATCCCTGCAGCCTTCCGGCGGCGGAACTGCGCGCGGCCTACCTGCGGGCGACCGATGCGCCGCGCTTCACCAAGGAGAACACGCGCGTGGGCATGAACGCGGGCGCGTCTTCCGCGCCGGTCGCGCTGCTGCCCGGCAGCGCCGAGGCGATCGCCGCGAAGGCCGAGCAGGACGAGGCGGAGCAACGCGCATCGCAAGGTGACCCCACGGCCGCCTACGGCAGCAACAACTGGGTCATCGCGCCGAAGCTCACCTCCACGGGCCGGCCGATTCTGGCGAACGACCCGCACCGCGCGCACGGCGCGCCGAGCCTGCGCTACATGACGCACCTGAGCGCGCCCGGCATGGACGCCATCGGCGCGGGCGAGCCCTTCCTGCCGGGCCTGTCGATCGGCCACAACGGCACCATCGCCTTCGGCCTCACGCGCTTCTACATGGACCAGGAAGACCTGTACGTGTACGAGCTCAACCCGGCCAACCCCGAGGAATACCGCTACCAGGGCCGCTGGGAGCCGATGACGCGCGTCACCGAGCGCATCGCGGTCAAGGGCGAGGCCGCGCCGCGCGAGGTGGTCAACACCTTCACGCGCCACGGCCCGGTGCTGGTCGCGGAGCCCGGCAAGCGCCGCGCCTTCGCCTTGCGCGCCGCCTGGCTGGAGCCCGGCATGGCGCCGTACTTCGGTTCGATGGACTACATGCGCGCGCGCAACTGGGACCAGTTCCGCGCCGCCATGAACCGCTGGGGCGCACCGGGCGAGAACCAGGTGTATGCCGACAGCAGCGGCAACGTCGGCTGGATTCCGGGCGGGCTCACGCCGATCCGCCCGAACTGGGACGGCCTCTTGCCCGTGCCGGGCGACGGCCGCTATGAATGGTCGGGCTTCCGCAACGGCGACGAGCTGCCCTCGGAGTTCAACCCCGCGCGCGGCTACGTGGTCACGGCCAACGAGAACAACATCCCGCCCGACCATCCCGCCGCGAAGAAGGGCGTGGGCTACGAGTGGAGCGATGCGGCCCGCGCGCGCCGGCTCAAGGAACTGTTCGCGGCCAAGGTGGCGGCGGGTTCGCGCTTCACCATCGAAGACTCGGAGCGCATGCAGAACGACATCGTCGCGACGCCGGCGCAGCGGCTGCTGAAGCTGCTGGCCGGCCAGCGCAGCGACGACGCCCAGACCGCGGCGGCGCTGCGCCTGCTGCAGGGCTGGGACGGCGCCATGGACCGCGACAGCGCGGCCGCCGCGCTGTACGAGGTGTGGAGCAGCAAGTTCCTGCGCCAGGCCGTGCTCAAGGCGGGGGCGGGCGATGCCGCCGCCGCGCTGGCCGCACCCGGCGACAACACGCGCATGGTGCTGCTGCTGGAGAACCCGTCCGGCTGGGTCAGCAACGCGCAGCGCGACGCCTTGCTGCTGACCACCTTGCCCGCCGCGATGCAGGAGCTGTCCGCCAAGCTCGGGCCCGACCTGGCGGCGTGGAAGTGGGGCGCCTTGCACCGCGCGGAGTTCCGGCATCCGCTGGGCGGCGTGGTCGATGCGGCCACGCGCAAGAAGCTCGAGGTGGGCGACTGGCCGATGTCCGGCTCGTCGTTCACGCCGATGGCGGCCACCTACCGCGCGAACGACTACAAGCTGACCTCGGGCGCCTCGTTTCGCATGGTGCTCGACGTGGGCAACTGGGACGCCTCGCGCGTCATCAACACGCCGGGCCAGTCGGGCAACCCCGACAGCCCGAACTACCGCGACCTCGCGCCGCTGTGGCTCGAAGGCAAGTACGTGCCGCTGGTCTACAGCCGTGGGGCGGTCGAGAAGGAAACGGTGGAACGAATCCAGCTGACGCCGGGGCGCTAGCAGGACCGGTCACGCAAGAGGGCGCTGCCCGCGCCCCGCCGCGGCGCGCCCGGCCCTGCCGGTCGTCACGCGGTCGTCATTCGCCGATGTGATGCTTGCAGGAGTTGAAATACTGCCCACAAGCTTGCTGACACGATCCACTTCTTCCTTGTTGACTTCAGCGCATGGTGGTCGTGGGCGAGTGGTTGGACGGGGCTTGGGCCGGGGCAGGGACGACAGGCTCGTGCGAGCCTTTGTCTCCGGCCTGACGTGCACGGCCGTGTGCGTCTGCATCGCCTGGGGATCGACAGCGAAGGCCGTGGCCGCAGGCACCGACGTGCAGTCGGCAGATGCCGCCACCCGCGCGTCGTCCGAAGCGCAGATGCTGGATTTCGATCTGCCGGCGCAGCCCTTGGCGGCTGCCTTGGCGCAATACGCCGCGGTGTCAGGGCGATCGGTGATGTTCATCGACGAGTGGGTGGCGGGGCGAACCTCCGCCGCGGTGCGCGGGCGCCATACGCCGCATGCCGCCTTGCGGGCCTTGCTGGCCGGCACGGGTTTCACCGCGGACGACGTGGACACGCAGCTTTCCGGGGCTTTCATCCTGAAGCGCGTCGCAGCAGCGCCCGGGCTGGCATCGACCGCCGGTTCGCCACGCGGGTACGACGCCCTGGTCCAGGCCCGCGTCTGGGACGCGTTGTGCGCCGATCTGCGTACGGCCCCCGGCCACTACCGCGCGATCCTGCAACTGCAGGTGACCGCGTCGGGCCGCATCAGCCAGGCCCGCCTGGTGTCGTCTTCGGGAGACCCTGCGCGGGACGCCGCCATGCTTGCGGCATTGGCCCCTCTGAAGATGGACCATCCTCCGCCGGTGGACCTGGCGCTGCCGCTCACGCTGGCCATCCTCCCGCACGACGTGTTGCCCGGGCCCCGCTGTGCCACGGTGCACTGACGCATGACGGAGAACGTCATCCCGCTGCTGCGCAGCTTCCTGGTGCAACGCTACGAGCAGCTCAGGCAACGCCTGGCCGTGCGGCTGGGCAATCGCGAACTGGCGGAAGACGCCCTGCACGAAACCTGGCTGAAGCTGGAGCGCAGCCAGCCCATGGCGGGCCCCATTGCCACACCCCAGGCGTACCTGCTGCGCATGGCGGTCAACCTGGCCATCGACGTCCGGCGCGCGCAGAGCCAGGTCTTGCTGTCGGACGACATCGACATGCTGATGAATGAGCTGCCGGACCCGGCGCCCGGTCCCGCCGAGGTCGCCGAAGCTCGTTCGCAGCTGGAGGCGCTGGACGGCCTGCTGTCGCGCCTGCCGCCGCGCCGCCGCGAAATCCTGCTGCTGGTTCGCCTGGAGGGCTGGTCCCAGCGGGACGTGGCCACGCGGCTTGGCATTCCTGTGCGGACCGTCGAGTACGAACTGAAGGCCGCACAGGACCTTCTGTTCTCGCGGCTGGAACCTCGCCCTGGCAGGTCTTCATGACGGCACGAAGAAATAGTTTGCGGATTGCGGTGTCGGCAACCGTCTATCAAGTACGGGGCCCCTGAAACCGACATGACGACGCACCCTTCACCACCGACGCTTCCCGAGACGCTGCGCGAAGACGCGCGCGCGTGGGTGCGCAAGCTGCATTCGGGCGCCGCCACGCAGTGGGAGGCGCAGGCGTTCCGCCGCTGGCGCGACGCGAGTCCCTTGCATCAGGCGGCGTTCGTCGAGGCCCGGCAGCAGTGGCGCGTGCTTCAACCCGCGCTGAACAGGCTGGTGCGCACCGACGCCGAAGCGGCCAGCCTTCACCGCGAGACCCTGCGCAAGCCCGCGGCGAGCCGCCGGGCCTTCCTGGGGGTGGCCGGCGCAGCCGCCGCGGCCGGTGTCGCGGGGGTGGCGGTCTATTCGCCCCTGGGGTTGTGGCCCACGGCCAACGAGTGGAATGCGGACTGGCGCACAGCCGCCGGCGAGCAGCGTGCCATCGCGTGGTCCGACCAGATCGACGTGACCATGAACACCCGCACCAGCATCCGCCGGGTGGCCTCGGACGACCAGGCCGAGGGGTTGGAATTGCTGAACGGCGAAGCGGCGATCGAGATGCTGCCCGGTGCGCGCACCTTCAGCGTCGTGGCCGGCGCCGGCCGCAGCATTGGCGAATCGGCGCGCTTCGAGATCAGCCGCCTGGAAGGGCGGGTGTGCGTGACCTGCCTGGCGGGGCGCGTGCGCATCGAGCACCCGGCCGGCGACCGACTGCTGCTGGCGCGCCAGCAAGCGGTCTACCGCGACCACTCGATCAGCGGCATCGCCGCCGCAGACCCCGAGGTGGCTTCTGCCTGGCGGCGCGGTGAGCTCGTGTTCAAGCAGGCGCCCTTGTCGGTGGTGCTGGACGAGATCAATCGCTACCGCCCCGGGCGTGTGGTGCTGATGGTGGATGCGCTGCGGGGGAAAACGGTCACCGCGACCTTCAAGCTCGACCGCCTCGACCTGGCCTTGCTCCAGATGCAGCGCTCCTTCGGTTTGAACGCCCGGTCGCTCCCCGCCGGCGTGCTGGTTCTGAGCTAGAGGTGGACCTCGGGGTTGGGTGGTGACCCTGTCTCGATGTCGCGGCTCCCCATGGGGGTCGTGCGCAGCCACTGTGAAGTTTTCGTGACTTTGCCGAGGTGCAGCGCGTCCCCGCCGTTGATCTGCAAGGACTTTCCGGACCAAGGCCGCAGTAGCACGCGCGCGCCCACAACGAGGCCAAAAATATTCTTCTGGAATTCGACGTTCCCGTCTCGTCAAGAAACTGACGGCTCCTGTCGCGTTGGCTTTCGATCGCCACCGCAGGGGCTTCTTGAACGGGGCTGGCCTGCGCGACGCGCGAAGCCCCTTCGGCACAGGCTTTACTTCGGCGGGAACGAGACATGACCATCAGTGGGTGCAACGAAAAGAATCGACCGGCGCGCGCGGCGCAGCAGGTTTTCAGGATGGCGCCCCTCGCGCGGGCCATCGCGGTGGCGCTGGCCGCCGGTGGGGTCCTCGGCAGCGCGCACGCCCAGCGGGCGTTCAGTCCGGCGTGGTTCGCCGACAAGGGCGCGGCGCAGGCGGGCGCGATCGCCACGGGCAAGCTGCCGAACGGCGCGCCGGCGTCCAGCCTGATCCACCCGACGCAGCCGTCGTCGGTGGCGAGCCAGCAGCTGCAGACGTCCATCACCAACCTGAACCTGGCCGCGCGCGCGATCGCCGCGCAGCAGGCGCAGCAGACACAGAAGCGGGCCGAGGCGCTGGCCAGCGGTGAATCCGCGCCGGACGGTCTTACCGAAGGCGGCCTGAAGGTCGACACGAATTCGCTGACCGCCGGCTGGCTCAACGCCAGGGACCCCGTGCAGGCCGCAGCCAACGGCAGGACCACGGTCACCATCGAGCAGACCGCCGACAAGGCCATCCTGAACTGGGAGACCTTCAACGTCGGCAAGCACACGACGGTGAAGTTCGACCAGCGTGCAGGCACCCACGCCAAGACCGGCGCCAACGAGTGGATCGCGCTCAACCGCATCAACGACCCCAGCGGCCGACCTAGCCAGATCGCCGGCCGCATCGAGGCCGAGGGCAGCGTCTACCTCATCAATCGCAACGGCATCCTGTTCACCGGCAGCAGCCAGGTCAACGTGCGCAACCTGGTCGCCTCCAGCCTGAAGCTCAGCGACGAACAGTTCAAGGCCGGCCTCAACACGCGCCTGGGCGCGAAATCGGGTGACCCCGGTTACTGGAGCGGCCTCGAAGTGGGCGTCGGCATTCCCACCTTCGGCGAGAACTCCAAGCAGATGCCAGCCGATTCGAACGTGCAGTTCGCCGACATGGGCCCGGCCTTCGATCCGGGCAAGCCGCCGGGCGACGTGAAGGTGCTGGCCGGTGCGCAGATCACGGGGCAGGGCGGCCACGTGCTGATGTTCGCGCCCAAGGTCAGCAACGCGGGCAGCATCCGCACGCCGAGTGGCCAGACGCTGCTGGGCGCCGGCGAGAACGTGTGGCTGGAGGCCAAGGAAATCAGCCCCACCGTGCGCGGCTTCGATGCCGTCACTTCGTCGGTGCGGCCCTGGCTCTTTCCGGCCAAGTTCCTGATCAACCCGCAGACGGCGCCCGCCTTCCAGCCCTACCTCATCGGGCGCATCGTGTCCGACATCCTGCCGCTGATGGAGCAGCGCGCGGCCCAGGTCGGCTACAGCGTGCACAACACCGGCATCATCCAGGCCGATCACGGCGACATCACCATGGTGTCGCGCGAGATCCACCAGGGCGGCATCCTGCAAGCCAGCACCGCGCTGAACAACCGCACGGGCTCCATCCGCCTGCGCGCCTGGGGCCAGGGCGTGCACAACATCGACATCAACCTGGCGGCCGACGTCCCGCGCCTGACGGCCTGGTCGGGCGGCACGCTGACCCTGGGGCCGGACAGCATCACCCAGGTCGTCAACGACTGGCAGGACACCACGCGGATCGAAAGCGGCTCGCTGGCCAACCGCTACCAGCCCGGGCGCATCGAGCTCTACGGCAAGACGATCGACGTGCAGACCCGTGCCCAGGTCACCGCCGCCGCGGGCCACATCGACATCCAGGCCCAGGCCAACCCGGCGGCCCTGCAGCGCAACACCCAGGTGGGCGACGGCAGCCGAATCCTCATCGGTGAACAGGCCACCGTCAGCACCGCGGGGCTGATGCAGATGCCGGTGGACATGGCCAGCAACTTCGTCGAGGCCGAACTGCGCATCAACGAACTGCGCGATTCCCACCTGCAGGCGAACACCTGGCTGTACGGCCGGAAGGTCATCGTGGATCGACGCAGGTCGGGTGCCTTCAAGGGGCTGATGGCGGGCGTCGAATGGGTCACTGACGAGTCCGGCAAGGCGCTCAAGGGCGTCTGGGTCGGCACCCCGCTGGCGGACGTGACGGGCTGGGTGGGCAACGGCCTGGTCGGCCTGTCCGAGCTGGCGGCGCGAGGCGGCGACATCACCATCCAGTCCAATGGCTCGGTGATCACGCGGCCCGGTTCCATCCTGGATGTGTCGGGCGGCTCGGTGCGCTACAGCGACGGCTGGAACACGGAAACCCTGCTGCGCGGCGCGGACGGGCGCACCTACACCATGTCGTCCGCGCCGGCGGACATGACCTACACGGGCATCGCGGGCCAGTACCTGCAGGCGCATGCGCGCTGGGGCGTCACGCAGACCTATGTCAATCCGATGCTGTCGGGGCGGCGCTGGGAGCCGGGCTACGAGGAAGGCCGCAATGCCGGTTCGATCGACATCCGTGCCGGCAGCGCCTTCATCCTGGAGGGTGAGTTCAGGGGCTCGGTGCAGCCCGGCGACCGGGTGCAGGAAGTGGCCGAGCTGCCTCGGGCCGGCCGCCTGACGGTAGGTTCCAACCGGGCGCAAGAGGGCATGTGGACCCTGGGCCAGGTCGTCATCAGCGACAAGCCCGCGTTGCTGCCGGCGGGTTTCAGCATCGACAGCCCGCTGGGCAAGGACGCCTTCCTGACCGAGCTGGAAGGGCAATCTCCCGGCGCCGGCGCGGGCGTGGGCCGCACCACCTGGCTGTCCGCCGCGGGGCTGAGCCATTCAGGCCTGGGGGCCATCGAGCTGAACCTCAACACCGGCTTCGTGCTGGAAGACAGCGCGGTGGTGACTCTGCAGCCGGGGGCGCGCTTCACGGCCGCGGTCTACGACGGCCAGGGCATCCCCGGCAACTTCGACATCCAGGGCAAGCTCATCGCCCCGGGCGGCTCCATTGCGCTGAGCGCCGGCGGCAAGGCGGACAGCGTGCTGCGCCTGGGTGCGAACAGCCTGCTGAGCGTCGCGGGCCAGTGGGTCAACGACACCGGCAGCGGCGTCACGCTGGGCCGCGCCATCCACGGCGGTTCGATCGCACTGGGGACCCCGATGAAAGAGGGCCTGGGCACGGTGTACGGCAACGTGGAGGTGGCCGCCGGCGCAGCGCTGGACGTGTCCGGCGGCGGCTGGCTGTCCGGTGCCACGGCGGGCGGCAAGGCCGGCAAGGTGAAGGCGGGCAACGGCGGGGCCATCAGCCTCACGGCGTTCGACAACACGGCGCTCGAGACGCTGGACCTGCGCGGCTGGGCGGGGGGCGATGCGTCCCGGCTCACCCTCACGGCGATCGGCGACGTGCAGGTGGGCGGCGCCGCGCCCGCGGCCGACGCCACGGGCGGGAAGGCATCGGGTGCAGCCAAACCGCTGCACCTGCCGCAGACCCTGTACGCCGAGCGCGGCTTCGGCACGATCGGCATCCGTTCGCTCGGCGGGGACGTCGTGGTCGCGGAAGGCGCACAGGTGCACATCCAGCCCACGAGCTGGGACATGCCCGCCGCGGCATCGACGCTGCGCACGTTGCCCAGCGGCAGCGCATTGGGCGATGTGCTGGCCCCCAAGGCGTTGGACGAACTGAGCGAACAGCGCCGCGCCGCGCGCGCGCCCGGCGGCCTGTCGCTGGCGACCGGCGCGACCGGCGGCGGCATCCGCATCGACGCGAACGCCAGCATCCAGACCGAAACCGGCGGCGCGATCTCGCTGGACGCGGACGGGTCCGGACAGGCTTCCGTGCGGGTGGCGGGCCGCCTCCATGCGCCGGCCGGGACGCTGAACATCCGCGCCAAGAACACCCTGACGCTGGCCGACGGGGCCGAGTTGCTGCTGCCCGGCGTGGCGCAAATCTTCCACGACCCGGCCATGCGCCTGCCCCAGGGCAAGGTGCTGCCGGGCGGCACGGTCACACTGAGCGCCGGCACGCTGGACGCGCAGGCGGGTGCGCTGATCGACGTGTCGGGCGCGCGGGGCACTGTGGCGTATTGGGACCGCGGCACGGGCGCGCTCGGCGCCTTGCGGCGCGTGGAACAGGAACTGGGCAGCGACGGCGGCGCGGTCGTGATGGAGGCCGCCGCCGGCGGTGCCATGAATGCCAGGCTGCGCGCGCACGGCGGCAATGCGCAGGCGGCGGGCGGGTCCTTGTCCATCACGGACACGAGCGCGGCCGGGAGTTCGTCCGGGGACCTGGTGGCGCCGGACATCGGCTCCTTCCTCTACTACAAGAGCCCCACCGGCACGTACACGTTCAACGGAGAAAAGTACGCGCGGATCATCGGCACCAGCGGCAACCTCGACGTGCGCGACGAGTACGCCGGCGACGTCAAGATGAACAGCGCGATGCGCACCGCGATCAACACCACGCTGCCGACGTCGGTGTCCAGCAGCAAGGGGCTCGTCCTCGACGCGGGTGCGGCGCTGGCCGCGGGACCGGGCGCCGACAGGGCGCCGTGGGAGCACGACGCGAGCATCGACAAGCGGGTGGTCGAACTGCTCAACAAGTACTTCTGGAGCGGCACCGGAACGGCGCTGAGCCACAAGATCCAGATCGGCAACATCGCCACCTCGGACGGCACCCTGCACGTGTCGGCGAAGGCGCTGCAGGACACGGGCTTCTCGGCGGTCGACCTGCGTTCCACGCAGGTGGGCGTGCAGCTGGCCGGTGGCGTCGACCTGAGCGTCGCCGGTCGCCTGGGCATCACCGCCCCGGTCATCCAGAGCGACGGGCTGGGCGGCGTGGTGCGCTTGCATGCCCACCATCTGCAACTGAATCCACTGACAGGTGCGGTGGGCGCGGTCGGCGCCACGCCCCGCAATGCGGGCGAACTGTTCCTGTCGGCCACCCAGGCCATCGACATCGCAGGCAGGGGGGCGAAGGGCGAGTCCGCCTCGCCCGTCGACGTCAAGCTGCGCGGCTTCGAACGCACGGTGCTGCAAACCGGCGACCTGCGCTTCGTGGCGGGGGCCTACAGCGAAGGCGGCACCGACTACGACGACCCCCAGCTGCGGGCCACGCTGGACGTGGGGGGCGCGCTGGAGATCAAGGCCGCGCAGGTCTATCCGGCCACGGCCGTCACGGCGCGAATCAACTCGGACCACTCCATCACCGTGCGCGGCAACGGGAGCGCTGCGGCGCCTCTGTCGGCCGGCGGCGGCCTGACGCTGAACGCGCCCGTCATCGAACAAGACGGCGTGCTGCGCGCGCCCTTCGGGCAGATCGCGCTGAATGCGAGCGAGCGCCTGACGCTGGGCACGAACAGCCTGACCTCGGTGTCCGGTGCGGGCCTGGACGTGCTCTACGGCAGCTTGCGCAACGCCGAGTACTGGCTGGACCCGGCCAACCCGCAGGGCCGCAACCGCGCCAATGCCGGCGATGCCAGTTCCCTGGACGAAAACCGCTACCTGTCGTCGCTGCCGGAAAAGCGCGTGCTCCTGCAAGCGCCCGATGTGGCCATGGCCGCGGGCGCGGTGGTGGACATCGCGGGCGGCGGCGACCTGCATGCGTGGGAACACGTGCCCGGCTCGGGCGGCTCGCACGACGTGCTGACGCTGCCCGGCATGTACGCCGTGCTGCCGGGCTACCAGGGCCTGTCGCCCGTGGCGGGCGGTGCGGCGGGCCAGAAGGTCTGGCTGGCCGGTGGCGGCCTGGGCGCCGGCTGGTACACGCTCCTGCCGGCACGCTATGCGCTGCTGCCCGGCGCCTTCGCGGTGCAGAGCACGGGCCAGGCCTTGCCGGCGTGGGCTGCGTCCCGTGGCGAGGTGGTGAGCCTGCGCGACGGCTCGACGATCGTGGCCGGTCGGGAACAGAACACGATCAGCGGCGCGCGCGATGCCACGGCCTCGGGCTGGCGCGTGCTGCCCGCCAGCCTGGTGCGCAAGGTCAGTGAATACAACGAAGCGCGGGGCAACGCCTTCTTCTCGTCGGATGCGTTCAAGCTGACGCAATATCGCCTCACGGGGCAGGACGTCGTGACCCCGCGCCTGGCGCGCGATGGCGGCGCCGTGGTGTTCAAGGCCGACCGCGCGCTGACGCTGGACGGCGAGCTGCGCGCGCAACCCGATGCGGGCGGGCGCGGCAGCCTGGTGGACATCGCCGCTGCCAAGATCGCCATCGTCGGCGCGGGGCAGGACAGCAGCGACCTGCGCGCCGACGGCTACCTGGTCGTGGATGCCGGCAGCCTGACGCGCTTCGGCGCGGGCAGCCTGCTGGTGGGCGGCACGCGCACGGGCAACGTGCGGGGCCTGCAGGTGGACGTGGCTGCCAGCGACGTGGTGCTGCGCAACACGGCAGGCACCGCGTTGAGCGGCCCGGAGGTGATCCTGGCCGCGGCGAATGCGGTGTCGATCGAGTCGGGCAGCGTGCTGCGCGCGGACGGCCGGGCGTCGGGCGACGAGGCGAACCTGGTGCTCAAGCCGCAGGTGGCGGCCGTGTGGAGCGACAACAACACGCCGAACGACACCAGCGACGACCACATCGTCACGCCTTCCAAAGACTGGGGTGCGCTGGT
Organism: Variovorax sp. GW823-FHT04B03; assembly: GCF_058796495.1. NCBI lineage: Bacteria > Pseudomonadati > Pseudomonadota > Betaproteobacteria > Burkholderiales > Comamonadaceae > Variovorax > Variovorax sp. GW823-FHT04B03. Next base: position 65,675 of record NZ_JBXAIT010000004.1, on the reverse strand, counting down.
GCGCGTGAGCAGCGGCCAGGCCGTGCGAGCGCTGCGCGAGAACGTGGACACCACGGTCGGCGGCCAGGTGCGCATCGGTGCCGGTGCGCTGCTGCAGGGCGGCGAGGCGTTGCTGCTCGACGCCACCAACAACACCGAGATGGCCGCTGGCGCGCAGCTGTCGGGCAAGGCCTTGTCGGTGACCGCGAGCCGCATCGGCATCGGCGGCGGCAGCGGCGGCCTGGTGCTGGACACCGACGCCCTGGCGCAGCTGTCGCGCGCGCAGTCATTGACGCTGCACAGCTACGGCAGCCTGGACTTCTATCGCTCGCTCGACATGCGCGGCCTGGCGCAGGTGGTGTTCGACGCCGCAGCCCTGCGGGGTCATGGCGCCGATGCCGTGCAGGTGCAGGCCTCCCACCTGACGCTGCAGAACACGGGCGCGTCGCTCGGCAGCGCGGGCACAGGCAGTGGTCGCCTGGAACTGTCGGCCGGCGAGCTGGTGCTGGGCGCGGGCAACAAGACGATGTCCGGCTTCGACCAGGTGCTGCTGTCGGCCAGCCGGCGCATCGCCGGCGAAGGCACCGGGAGCCTGGACGCCGGTGCGGCGGCGCTGACGCTGCGCACGCCGGTGCTGCAAGGGGTGTCCGGCGCCGACCAGGCCCTGCGAGCGCAGGGCCAACTGGTGTTGCAGCAGGACGCGCAGCTGGATGCGCAAGAGATGGCGTCACTGGGCCGCGCCAGCCTGGGCGCGCGCCTGAGCCTGTCGGGCCAGGGCGTGACCGTGGCGCTGCCGGTGCTCGCGCTGGGCGGCAGCATTGCGGTCGATGCCGGCACGGGCAACCTCACGGTTGCAGAGTCGGGCCGCCTGCACGCGGGGGGCCTGGAAAAAGTCTTCTTCGACGCGGCCCAGTACGTGGACGCGGGCCAGATCAGCCTGGCGACGCGGGGCGGCCTGATCGACCTGGCCCCGGGCAGCCTGCTGGACCTGTCCGCCCATCCGCGCGGTGGCGACGCCGGCCGCCTGACGGTGGATGCATCGGCCGGCGGACGGGTCCACTTCGGTGGCACTGTGCAAGCGCAGGCCGGTGCCGGCGGCAACGGTGGCAACTTTGCGCTGGCCATCGATCGGCTGGACGATTTCGGCGCGCTGGCGCGAACGCTCAACGATGCGGGCTTCAGCCGCTCGCGGCAGTTCCGCGTCCGCCAGGGCGACCTCACGATCGCGGGCACCACGCGCGTGGCCGACTTCGAAGTCATCACCGACCGCGGCGTGATCTCTGTCGACGGCACGGCGCGCGTCGAGGCCAACGCGGCCTACGGCGGCAGCATCCGCCTGGTCGGTGGGGCAGGGCTGACGATGCAGCCTGGCGCGGTGCTGGCGGCCCATGCCACCGACGCCATCGATGGCCTGGGCAGCAGCCGCATCGACCTGGAAGCGGTCGACGGCCAACTGCACCTGGCCGGCGGCACGCTGGACCTGAGCGGCGGCGAAGGCGGCAAGCTGCGATTGCGGGCGCAGCGCACCGCAGGCAACGACGGCCTGAACGTCACGGCGCTGAACGCCGCCGTGCAGGGCGCGCGCTCCGCGGTGCTCGAAGGCGTGCGCCGCCATGCGAGCACGGATGGCACAGTGGAATCCGTGGCCCCGCAGGCGATCGCCGAGGCCAATGCCTTTGCAGGCCACACCGGCATCCTGGCGAGGCTGGGTGGCAACGCCGCCGCCTACACCTTGGCGGCGGGCATCGAGATCACCAGCCCGGGCGACCTGACGCTGGGCCGCGACTGGAACCTGTTCGACAGCTTCGGTGCGGCGCACCGCGAAGGCACGCTCACGCTGCGCGCCGGCGGCAACCTGAACATCGACGGCCATCTGAGCGACGGCTTCGACGTGGCGGGCCGCGACAACGGCGCGGGCCGGGCGGCGCGGCTGCAGCAGGCCGCGTCGTGGAACCTGCGCCTGGTGGCGGGCGCGGACCTGGGGTCGGTCGATGCACTGGCCACGCGGCCATCGGGCGCGCTTGCAGCCGACACCGGCACGATCCGCGTGGGCACGGCCGGCACCGAGTCGGGCGCCGGCAAGCTGGTGCGCACCGGCAGCGGCGACCTGACGGTACGCGCCGGGCGCGACCTCGTGCTGGCGCACAAGGAGTCCGCGCTGTACACCGCAGGCCGGGCCGAGGCCGATCCCACCTTGGGCGGCGGCTTCGACACCGCCAGCGTCGATGCCCAGTACGGCACCGCAGGTGGCCACGTGGATGTCGCGGTCCAGGGCAGCGTGCGTGCGCCCACCGCGCAGGGCGCGCGTTCGGACCAGATCCTGACCGAATGGCTGTTCCGCCAGGGCCGCTATGGCGGAGATCTCAGCAGTCCCACCGGCTACTACGACGCGTACAACATGGGCGAGAGCTGGGCGCCGGTCATGTCCGCCCGGGGCCAGCAACCGAGCTGGTGGGTGAACCACGCCAGCTTCCAGCAGGGCCTGGGCGCGCTGGGCGGCGGCAACGTGAAGCTGTCGGCGGGCGGCGACCTGGTGAACCTGGTGGTGGCCTTGCCCAGCACCATGCGCGTGACGGGCGGGCGTTCCGCTGGCGATGCCGCGGCCTCCACGGTGACCCGCAACGGCGGGCAGCTGCAGGTGGCGGCGGGCGGCACCCTGAAGGCCGGCCAGTACTACGTGGGCCGCGGCGCCGGCGAGATCGAAGCCGGCGCAAGCGCCTCCGGCTATGCCCTGACCGGCATCTCGAGCAGCTGGCCCAACACCGCCTATTCCTACGACATCGCGCCCGTGCTGGCGCTGTCGGACGCCACGCTCAAGCTGCAGACGCTGGGCGACCTGGTCCTGCAGACCGTGATCGACCCGATGCAGATACGCCGTGCCTACGTCGACCAGGCCGACCGGGACACCAGCGGCGCGTCCAGCCATGCGATGTTCATGAGCAGTCAGACAGAGCGCAGCGCCGTCAGCCTGGTGTCCACCGGCGGCAACGTGCGCCTGGTCAACCAGTCGGAATTCGTGGCAGGAAACGACACGGAGAACACCACCAGGCTGGTGAGCGGCATGACGGACACCAAGCTCCAGACGGACATGGTGGGCCTGTACCCGGCCAAGGTCAGCGTGTCGGCCCTGAGCGGCAACATCGACGTCGCGGGCCTGCTGGCGATGGCGCCGGCGAACAGCAGCGACCTGTCTTTGCTGGCCGCGAAAGACCTGCGCTTCCTGCGCGGCAGCAGCCTGCAGAACACGGGTGCCATCGTCATGACCCAGACCACGCTGGACAAGTGGCCGTCGATATTCCGGCCGTGGATGGGTTTCACGATCACGCTGGGCGGGGCATCGGCGTTCGGCGCGCCGCTGAAGTCGGTCTATGGCGGCTTCTCGGTGACGAACACGTTCCTGACCAACAGCCTCAATGGCATGGAGCTGTTCGACAACCCCGATGTGCTGCCGATGCAGGTGCATGACTTCACGCCCAGCCGCTTGTACGCGGCGACCGGTTCCATCAGCGACCTGAATCTGATCGCGTCGGAATCGGTGCACGTGCAGGCCGGCACCGACATCCGCAACTTCGAGCTCAGCGCGCGCAACCTGCGCCCCACCGACACCACCATGCTGGCGGCGGGCAACGACATCCTGGCTGTCGCCAACAGGCTCCTGTCGCACCGATATGCGCGATACAGCGGCGACGCGGCGGCCTACTACTACGACAGGGGCAGCCGCACCGCGCTGCAAGGGCCGGGATCCCTGCTGCTGCTGGCCGGGCGCGACATCCAGGGCAACAACCTGTCGCTGTACACCAATGCCAATCGCTATTGGGACTACGTGTCGGCAACGCCGCTCGGCGAAGAATCGAACGTCATCAAGGCCCTGCCGGCCGAGGGCGCCGGCATCACCCTGATGGCCGGCATGAACAAGGCCGCCAGCTACGACGCCTTCGAGCGGGCCTACCTGAACCCGGCCAACGTGGCCGCCATGCCGGACTATCTGAAGACCACCCTGGCCGACGGCACCGTGGCGCCGCTGTACCTGAGCGACGGGGTGGAAAACCGCGGCGACCTGGCCAAGTTGGCGCGCCGGGGCCTGGTGTCCTTCGTGGAAGGCATGCTCGGTGCCGACAAGGTCGCCAGCCTCACCGGCACTGCGGACGGCAAGCTGAGCCCGCAGCAGGCGTGGGAGCAATACCGGCAACTGCCGCCCTTGGTGCGCGAGCAGTTCCTGCGCCAGGTCTTTGTCTATGAACTGCGCGAAGGAGGGCGCGACCAGAACGGGGGCGATGGGCAGAACGGTCCGATCAACGGCGGCTACCGCCGCGGCTCCGCGGCCATCGACACGCTGTTCCGCGGTGCGACGGCCGAAGGCCAGCCCGTTCGCTACGCCGCGGACCTGCCGGACAACTGGCGCAGCAGCTGGTCCGGCGTGGGCAGCATCGCCGCGACCCGGATGGCGGCGCGCACCCACCAGGGGGGGGACATCAACGTCTTCACCCCCGGCGGCGGCCTGCAGGTGGCGGGGCTGGGCGCCGTGGTGCCGGACGGATACGGCCTGGTGACGCTGGCCTCGCCGGGGCAGGTCAATGTGTTCACCGACCGGGACATCATCGTGAACCGCTCGCGCATCCTGTCCTTCGTCTCGCAGGCCGAGCCGCTGGGCAGCGACCAGGTGTTGTGGTCCAGCCAGGGCGACATCGACGCCGGCCGCGGCGCCAAGACGGTGCGCATCCCGCAGGCGCCGGAAGTCACGTCGGACGTGGACGGCAACATCACCGTGGAGGAAAAGCGCGACATGAGCGGCGCCGGCATCGGCACCGTGGGCGAAGGCGACGTGGACCTGGTCGCGCCCCGGGGCACCATCGATGCGGGCGATGCCGGCATCCGGGTCGCGAGCAACCTCAACATTGCAGCGCTGCAGGTGCGCAACGCCGACAACATCCAGGTCAAGGGCGAAACGACGGGGCTGCCGGTGGTGGCCGCGGTGAACATCGGGGCACTGACCACCGCCAGCGCGGCAGCGTCGGCGGCGGCCATGGCGGCGCAGGAGTCCATGCGCCAGGAGCGGGCCGCGGCACGGCAGAACCTGCCCTCGGTCTTCACGGTGCGGGTGCTGGGCTTCGGCAACGAAAGCCTGCCGTCGGGCGGTGCGGGTGCATCGTCGCCGCCACGCCCCGGCGCGCAAGCGGGCGCTTCGCCTCGGTACGACCCTGCCAACCCCGTGCAGGTCTTTGGGCACGGCAATCAGTTCGACGCATCGGTGATGTCGTTGCTGACCGACGCCGAGAAGAGCAGGTTGCGCCATGCCGGCAAGTAAGACGATGTCCGCGGCTGAGTTCGATCTCGGTTCTTGTTTTCAAGGGCCATACGCGGGTCACGGCGAGCCCACCGGCGTGGCGCTGCGGGCGTTCCTGACGGCGAACTACACGTACCTGCATCGCCGCTTGGCCCGCGATCTCGGCTGTTCCGACCAGGCCAGCGAGTGCCTGCACGAGGCCTGGCTGCGCCTGGGCGACATGACGGCATCGGAGCCCGTGCGCAGTCCCGGGGCCTATGTCTATCGAACGGCGCGCAACCTGGCCATGGATCGCCTGCGCAGCGACCGGTCCTGGCAGTACGTGGGCGAATGGGATACGGCCCTCGATCTCCTGGCCGATCACGCGCCCGGCCCCGATGCCATCGCCGAGGCGCGTTCGGCCGTGGAGGCCGTGGAGCAGGCGATGCAGCGGCTTTCGCACCGGCATCGTTCGGTGCTCGTGGCACTGCAGATCGAGGAGATGACCCGCCAGGACGTGGCGGACCGGCATTGCATCTCTTTGCGCCGGGTGGACACGGCACTTCGCCAGGCCCTGGACTATTGCGCGCATGCGTCCGGTCACACCGTGCGGGCGGAAGGCGCTTCGCCGCGGCGGGGTCTTTCCCGGCGATGGCAGGAGAAAGTCGTCGCCCCGATGCGCGCCGGCGCGCCACGCGCGGAGAAATGAAATCCCGCCTGCGGGCGGCGCCGGACCGGTAGCAACTTGCTGCTGCCGATCTCGCCGGCGTTCGGGTGGGCGTGGTTGCGGGACGCACGATCTGTCCGATCGAGCACCCGATACCCAACGCGTATCGCCCGACATGAAGACGGTATTTCACGGCCAACACCGGTTCCCCTAGCATCGTTCCAACGACACGGGAGACCGAATGGACACAAGGACAGAAGCGGCGGGTCGCTTCCTTTCGCGCACCGCGATACCGGCTTCGAAAAGCCAGGTGGCCCCATGAGCGGACCCCTCGACGGTGTGCGCATCATCGACATGACCGCGGTGCTGATGGGGCCCTATGCCACCCAGATCCTCGGCGACCTGGGCGCCGACGTCATCAAGATCGAGTCGCCCGGCGGCGACACGGTGCGCGGCATCGGGCCCGGCCGGAATCCCGGCATGGGCGGCATCTTCCTGCACGCCAATCGCAGCAAGCGCAGCGTGGTGCTGGACCTCAAGCAGCCCGACGGCCGCGAGGCGCTGTTGCGGCTCGCCGCCGATGCCGACGTGCTCATCTACAACGTCCGGCCGCAGGCCATGGCGCGCCTGGGGCTGGATTACGCCGCCATTGCTGCCGTCAATCCGCGCATCCTGTATGTCGGTGTGTACGGCTATGGGCAAGACGGGCCCTATGCGGCCAAGCCGGCCTATGACGACCTGATCCAGGGCGCGGCCGCGATTCCCACCTTGGGCGTGCGCGCGGGCGCCGACGTGCCGCGCTACGTGCCCAGCGCCATGGTCGACCGCATCGTGGGCATGAGCGCGGCCAATGCCGTGTCGGCGGGCCTCTTCCACCGTGAACGCACGGGCAGGGGGCAATCGATCGACGTGCCCATGTTCGAGACCATGGCGCAGTTCGTTCTCGGCGACCACATGGGCGGCTGCACCTTCGAGCCGCCGATCGGGCCTGCCGGCTATGCGCGGCTGCTCAACGAGCACCGCCGTCCCTACGCGACGCTGGACGGCCATCTGTGCGTGCTGATCTACAACGACAAGCAGTGGAAGACCTTCTTCGGCCTGATCGGCAAGTCGCAGGAGATGGAGGCCGATCCGCGTTTCAGCACCATCGGCCGGCGCACCGAGAACATTGGCGAGCTGTACCAGCTGGTGGGCCAGGTGATGAAGACCCGCACATCGGCCGACTGGACCGCACGGCTCGAAGCCGCCGACATCCCGGTCATGCCAATGCACACCCTCGAGTCGCTGATGGACGATCCGCATCTCAAGGCCGTGGGCTTCTTCGAAACCGTGGAACACCCCAGCGAAGGGCGCCTGCGCGCCATGGCGATCGCGACGCGATGGTCCGACTCGCCCCCCGCGGTGGTGCGCCAGGCGCCCCGGCTCGGAGAGCACAGCGCCGAGGTGCTGGCCGAGGTCGGCTACAGCGCGGCGCAGATCGAAGCGCTGGCTGCGCAGGGCGCCACCCTGTTGCCCGCCGAACTGATTTCCGAAGCGAGTTGAACCGCCATCGCATGGACCTGAACGGAGCGAACCCTTGATCCAGCTGAACACCGGCTTCCATTTCGACGAGCTGCCATCGGGCATGCGCTTTCGTTCCCGTGCCCGCACCGTGACCGAGGCGGACCTCGTGAGCTTCATCAACCTGAGCTGGCTGAACGAGGAGCTGTTCACCGACACCAGCGACCGGGCGCACATGGCGATCGCGGGCCGGGTGGTGCCGGGCGCGCTGGTCTATGCCTTCGCCGAGGGGCTGATCACGCCGTCCATGCAGGGCACGGGCCTCGCGTTCCTGAATGCAGAGCTCGACATCGCCGCGCCGACCTTCGTGGGCGACACGATCCATGTCGAATGCGAAGTGATCGAGCGACGCCCCACCGCCAAGCCGGGACGCGGCCTCGTGCGCACCCGCAATTCGGTTCTCAACCAGGATGGCAAGACCGTTCTCACCTACACGCCGCTGCGCATGATGCGCATGAAGCCGGCAGACGAAAAGAAGGCACACTGACATGGAAGACTTCCTCAAGATCGAGCGCGACGGCGGCGTCGCAGTGGTGACGATGAACCGTCCGCAGACCCGCAATGCACTGTCCGACGCGGATGCCGTCGAGTCGCTGATCGCGCTGTGCGACACCGTCAACCGCGACCTGTCCGTGCGCGCCGTGGTGCTGACCGGTGCCGGCACGGCGTTCTCGTCGGGCGGCAACCTGAAGACCTTGCGCGACACCATCGGCAGCGGGCTCGGCGAGCCGGTGCACAGCCGTTACGCCTATCGCGACGGCATCCAGCGCCTGCCGCTGGCGCTGTGCAACCTCGAGGTGCCGACCATCGCGGCCGTCAACGGGCCGGCCTACGGCGCGGGCAGCGACCTGGCCTGCATGTGCGACATCCGCATTGCCTCGCGCACGGCCGTGTTCGCCGAGAGCTTCGTCAAGCTCGGTCTGATTCCGGGCGACGGCGGCGCGTGGCTGCTGCCGCGCGCGGTCGGCATGTCGCGCGCCTGCGAAATGGCCTTCACTGGCGATCCCATCGATGCCGTGCAGGCCCTGCAATGGGGGCTGGTCTCCGATGTGGTCGAGCCCGATGCGCTGATGCCCACGGCATTGCGGCTCGCGCAGCGCATCGCCAGCAATCCGTCGCACGCCCTGCGCATGACCAAGCGGCTGCTGCGCGAGGCACAGCATGCGCGGCTCGACACGGTGCTGGAGATGTCGGCGGGCTTCCAGGCGCTGGCCCACCACACCGCCGCGCACGAGTCCGCGCTCGATGCCTTTCTCGATGCGGCGAAGGCCCGTGCCGCGGCGCGCGCCTGACAGCGGGGAATGAACATGTCCTTTCAACGGCGCCACATCCTTGCCGCTGCGGGTGCGCTCGCAGCGATGCCCCTGGCCCGCGCGGCCGATGAACCCAAAGCCTGGCCGCAGAAGCCGATCCGGCTGGTGCTGCCTTACGCTGCGGGCGGGCCCACCGACGTCGTGGCACGCGCCATCGGGTTCAGGCTCTCGCAACTGCTGGGGCAACCGGTGGTCGTCGACAACCGCACCGGCGCCAGCGGCAACATCGCGACCGAGTTCGTGGCCCGCTCGGCACCGGACGGCTACACGGTGCTGTACCACTCGTCGGGCCTGGCCATCAGTCCGGCGCTGCACAAGAACCTGCCCTACGACACGCTGCGCGATCTCGTGCCCGTGGCGCTGCCCGCGCTGATCCCGACCGTGCTCATGGCAAGCCCGAGCTTGCCCGTGGCCAACATCGAGGAGTTCGTGCAGTACATGAAGGCGCGGCCCGGCAAGCTCGCCTACGGTTCGGGCGGGCAGGGCAACGTCACGCACCTGGGCGTTGCGCTGTTCCTGCAGGCCCTGAAGCTCGATGCGATGCATGTGCCCTACAAAGGCACCGCACCCGCCATGGCCGACCTCATGAGCGGGCAGACCCAGTTCCTGCTCGACGCCGTGAACTCGTCGCTGCCTTTCATCCGCGATGGCCGCGTGCGCGCGCTGGCCGTGGCCGGCAAGGCGCGCATCGGCGTGCTGCCCGGCGTGCCGGCGTTGGGCGAGTCGCTGATCCCGGGTTTTGACGCACCCACCTGGCACGGCCTGCTGGTGCCCAAGGGCACGCCGCCGGCCATCGTCAAGGCGCTCAACGAAGCCGTCAACAAGGTGGTGGCCGACCCGAGCCTGCGCGGCCAGTTCGAGCCGCAGGGCGTGCTGCTCCAATCTTCCACGCCCGAGCAGTTCGGCACGTATCTGCGCGCGGAACTCAAGCGCTGGGCTGGCGCGGTGCAGGCCGCGGGCATCGAGGCCGAGTAGGAAGACAGACAGCGGACCCGCAATGACCGGGCCGGACGACAACTACAAGGAACCAGAGACATGAAGACCCCTTTCCTCGCGCGCTGGCTGCTGGCGCTTTCATTGGGTTGCGCCGCCGCGCTGGCGACCGCGGCCGGGTATCCGGACAAGCCCGTCAAGATCATCGTGTCGCTGCCGCCCGGCAGCGGCGCCGACACCACCGCGCGCTTCCTGGCCAGGCACCTGAGCGAAAAGCTCGGCCAGCCTTTTCTCGTGGACAACCGGCCCGGCGCCGACAGCTTCATCGCCGCGCGCGCCGTGGCCACCGCACCGGCCGACGGCTACACGATGTTCGTCGCCAGCAACTCGCCGATGGTGACCAACGTGGCCGTGTTCCGGCAGTTGCCTTACGACGCGGTGAAAGACTTCCAGCCGCTGGCGCGCATCGCCCGCTTTCCGATGGTGCTGGTCGTGCCCGCCAGCTCGCCCTTCAAGACCCTGCAGGACCTGGTGGCCGCCGCACGCCAGGCGCCGGGCAAGCTCAACTTCGGCAGCGGCACCGCCACCTACCGCGTCGCGCTCGAACTGCTGCACGAGCGCAACCAGATCAAGGCCACGGCCGTGCCCTACAAGGGCACCTCGGCGGCCATGACCGACCTGGCCGGCGGCAACATCGACTACACGATGGCGGAGGTCAGCGCGGTGATGCCGCTGCTGCGCGGCGGCAAGGTGCGTGCGCTGGCCGTCGCCGCGAGCGAACGCATCAAGGAACTGCCGCAGGTGCCGACCGTGAGCGAGAGCGGCACGCCCGGCTACGAGTCGTATGCCTGGACCGGCGTGTTCTTTCCCGCGGGCGTGCCCGAGCCCGTGCTCACCCGGGCGTCGCAGGCCATCAAGGAGCTGATGGACAGCGACGAGGCCAGGACCTTCATCACCCTGCAGGGCGGGGCGGTGTTCTACGGCGCGCCGCAGGCCTTCGGCGAGTTCCAGCGGGCCGAGATCGAGAAGACCCGGCGCATCGTGAAGACCGCCAACATCGGCTACGAAGATTGAGCCGGTGGCTGCGTTGCAGAAGGCTGGACAGCAGCATGCGCCACCGCGATGAAATTGCGTGCGGCCGGCGTCAAGGCGTCGGGCAGCGTGGCCATCGCGATGCCCACGGTGTACTTGGAGGGCATGTCGGTCAGCGGGATCAGGCGCACGCCGTTGCTGGCGTAGCGCTGCACCACCGCCGGCACCAGCGCCATGCCGAGGCCGCTTTCCACCAGGCCGAGGATCGTCTGGACCTGCACCGCCTCCTGCGTGATGCGCGGCTGCACGCCGGCATCCTGGAACACCTGCATGGTCAGCACGTGCATGGTGGGCACCAGCGTGCGCGAATACGCGATGAAGGGCTCGCCCTCCAGCTCGGCGATGGCGATCTCGCTGCGCTGCGCGAAGGCCGAATCGGCGCTCACAGCCAGCACCAGGTGGTCCAGCTGCAGCACTGTGAGTTCCGCGGCCGTCGGCGTCAGCACCGGATAGCGCACCAGCGCGAGGTCGAGCGAGTGGTCTTCGATGCGCCGCAGCAGATCGGTGGTGGTCGACTCCTCGATCTCCAGATCCACGCGCGGGTACTGGCGGTGAAAGCTGCGCACGATCTGCGGCATCAGCGAATAGGTGGCCGAGCCGACGAAGCCGATGCGCAGCAGGCCCTCTTCGCCCGCCACGCCGTCGCGGGCCGCGCGGCGGACCTCGTCGACGAAGAACAGCGCGCGCTTGGCGTTCTGCAGCACGGCTTCGCCGGCGGCCGTGAGCCGCAGACCGGTGGAAAGCCGGTCGAACAGGAGCACGCCGAGTTCTTCCTCGAGCTTCTTGATCGAGGTGGACAGCGGCGGCTGCGCCATGTGCAGCCGCTCTGCGGCGCGGTGAAAGTTGAGCGTCTCCGACAGGACGACGACCTGCCGCAGTTGGCGAAGCTCCATGGGGGCGAATGTCTCGGTGATTGCGGCAGTAACGGGTGGCCCGCTGCGGCTGCCAAACGGTGCAGGAGCCACGCGGATTATGGCGCTTGCACCCATCCGACCGAAGCGGGCAAAACCCGATGAAGCATCTGTGAGGACACACCATTGAACACCCTGCAATCGTTTTCGCTGGTCGCGATTCCACCGGAGGACGAAGCCCTGCGCGCGCCGGTGCGCGCCTTCCTGCAGTCGGCGCTGCACGGCGTTGCGCCGGCCGTGCGGGCGCGCTCCTGGATGGGGTTCGACGCCGACTTCAGCCGCGCGCTCGGGCGCCAGGGCTGGATCGGCCTGACGCTGCCCAAGGCCTATGGCGGCGCCGGGCGCAGCAGCTTCGCGCGCTTCGTGCTGCTCGAAGAACTGCTCGCCGCGGGCGCACCCGTGTCGGCCCACTGGATCGCGGACCGGCAGACCGCGCCGCTGATCCTGCGCTACGGCAGCGAGGCGCAGCGCGCGTTCTTCGTGCCGCGCATCGCGCGCGGCGAACTCTTCACCAGCATCGGCATGAGCGAGCCCGACACCGGCTCCGACCTGGCCGGTGTCCGCTCGCGGGCCGTGCCCACCGCCACCGGCTGGCGCCTGAACGGCCGCAAAATCTGGACGACCAATGCGCACCGCGCGCACTACATGTGCACGCTGGTCCGCACCTCGGGCACGTCGGAAGACCGGCACAAGGGCCTGTCGCAGTTGCTGGTTGACCTGACGCTGCCGGGCATCACCGTGCGGCCGATCCGCGATCTCAGCGGCGACGGGCATTTCTGCGAAGTGCTCTTCGAGGACGTCGAGCTGCCGGCCGATGCGCTGGTCGGCGAAGAGGGCGCGGGCTGGCAGCAGGTGACGGCCGAACTGGCCTTCGAGCGCAGCGGGCCCGAGCGCATCTACTCCAGCCTCGTGCTCGCCGAAGCCTGGCTCGCCGAATTGCGCCAGGGCCCGGCGCCGGCGGCCGGCGCGCAGGTCATCGCGGGCCGCATCGCCGCGCGCATGGCGGTGCTGCGCGCGATGTCGCTGGCCGTGGCGGAGCAGTTGGGCCGCGGGCTCGATCCCGCTTTCGAGGCTTCGCTGGTGAAAGACCTGGGCACCGAGTTCGAACAGGCGATGCCCGGATGGATCGAGGAAGCCTTCGATGCGCCCGGCCATCCGGTGCCGTCGGCCGGCCTGCTGCAGACCCTGGCCTACGTGACGCAACTGGCGCCGAGCTTTTCCCTGCGCGGCGGCACGCGCCAGATCATGCGCGGCATCATCGCCCGCGGGCTGGGCGTTCGCTAGCAGCGCCGCACACAAGGACACATGATGGACGACACACTCCTTGACGAATTCGAACGCCCGCTGCGCGCGCTGTGCACGGACGACACCTTGCGCGCCGTCGAAGCCGGCGCGCCCACCGACGCGCTGTGGCAGGCCATCGATGCGCTCGGCTACACCGATGCACTCGTGGCGGAAGCGCAGGGCGGCGCAGGCCTGTCGCTGCGCGAGCTGTTCGCGCTCGTGTTCGCCGCCGGCAAGGCCGGGCTCGGGCTTCCCTTCGGCGAGACCGCCGTCGCGCGCGCACTGCTGGCTGCGGCGGGGCATGGCGAGCGGCGCGGCGCCGGCCCCATCGCGATCGCACTGGGTGTTCCCGGTGACGCGGGTTCCATCGTTTGCCGCGACGTGCCCGGCGGCGCGCTCGTGCAGCAGGTGCTCGTGAGCTGGCAAGGCGAATGGCTGCTGCTGCCGCGCGAGCGTGCAACGGCCACGCCGGGTGCGTGGCGCCCGCAGGTTTCGGCCACCCTGCTGTGGCACATACCCGATCTCGCCGTGGCGCGCTTCGATGCGGGCGCGGCCGACGCCGTGGCGCTTTGCAACGCGCTTCACGCCGCAGGCATGGCGGGCGCCATGGCGCGCGTGCTCGAACTGGTGACCGACTACGCGCGCGACCGCAAGCAGTTCGGCCGGCCGATCGCGCAGTTCCAGGCCGTGCAGCAGGAACTCAGCGTGCTGGGCGAGCAGGCGCATTCGGCCACGCTGGCCGCACGCCTGGGTTGCAGCGCTGCGGGCGTGCAACCCGATCCGCTGCTGGCCGCCACCGCGAAGCTGCGGGCCTGCGAGGCGGCGCGCAGCGTCTGCGCCATCGCGCACGCCGTGTTCGGTGCCATCGGTATCACCGAGGAGCATGTGCTCGGCCTGTACACGCGCCGGCTGCATGAGTGGCGGGCGGTGCCGGGCACGGAGACGCAGTGCGCGCGCCTGTTGGGCGAGGCCCTGCTCGCGCAACCCGACGGGCTGTTCGATTTCGTCCGGCTGCGCTTGTCCGCGCCGGCCCTGGCCTGAGTTTTGACCAATCCGCGTGGCAGGAAGCCGCCACGCATCGAAGGAGACAAGCGAATGGGACCCTTGCAAGGAATCAGGATCGTGGAGCTCGCCGGCATCGGCCCGGGCCCCATGGCCTGCATGCTGCTGGCCGACCTTGGCGCCACGGTGCTGCGCATCGATCGCACCGAGGCGGCCGACCTGGGCGTCAAGCGCCCGGCCAAATACAACCTGCTGCTGCGCAACCGCCAATGCGCGATGCTCGATCTGAAGCAGCCCGCGGCCGTCGAGCAGGTGCTGGAACTCGTGGAGCACGCCGACGTGCTGATCGAGGGATTCAGACCCGGCGTGGCGGAGCGCCTCGGGCTCGGGCCCGAGCCCTGCCTCGCGCGCAATGCACGCCTCGTGTACGGCCGCATGACGGGCTGGGGCCAGACCGGCCCGCTCGCGCACGCCGCGGGCCACGACGTGAATTACCTCGCGCTCACCGGTGCGCTGAACGCCATCGGCCGCAAGGACCAGGCGCCTTCGATTCCCCTGGCCCTGGCCGGCGACATGGGCGGCGGCGCGCTCTACCTGGTGATGGGCGTGCTGGCGGCGCTGCTGGAAGCGCGCAGCTCCGGCCAGGGCCAGGTCGTCGATGCCGCCATCGTCGACGGCGCGGCTTCGCTGGCCACCTCCTTCTACGGCCTGCATGCCGCGGGGCTGTGGGACGAACGCCGCGGCACCAACATCCTGGACACCGGCGCGCCGTTCTACGAGGTCTACGAATGCCAGGACGGCGGATGGATTTCGGTCGGCCCGATCGAGGCGCGCTTCTATGCGCAGTTGCTGCAGAAGCTGGACCTCGATGCCGCAGCGCTCGGCGACCAGCACGACCGCGGCGCATGGGCACAGGCCAAGGTGCAGATCGCGCAGCGCTTCAAGTCGCGCACGCGGCAACAGTGGTGCGACCTGCTTGAAGGCAGCGATGTCTGCTTTGCGCCGGTGCTGTCCTTTGCCGAGGCGCCGCAGCATGCGCACATGAAGGCGCGCGGCACCTTCGTCGAGGTCGAGGGCGTGGTGCAGCCGGCCCCGGCGCCGCGCTTCAGCCGCACCGTGCCCGCCATGCCCAGGGCGCCCCAGGAACGGCCGGACGCCGACCTCGCCGCCATCGCCGCCGAATGGCGCACCGCGCGACGCTGATTTGCGCATCGGCACTCCATACTGCGGGGAGTTTCTTCCTTCGTGTCCATGGATGAATCCTTGAACAACCGCCTTGCGACGGTGCCGGAGCGCAGGATCGAACCGGTCGCCAGCACCAAGCTGCTTCCGCCACGTCCGTCGCGCCGGCTGGTGCCGCGCGACGCCTTGCAGGCGCGGCTGTTGGAGGCCCGACGCCAGCGCTGCGTGGTCGTGCAGGGGCCCGCGGGCAGCGGCAAGACCAGCACGCTGGTGGCCTGGCGGCAGGCCCTGCTGGCGCTGGACTTCGACGTCGCCTGGCTGTCGCTGTCCGCCGAAGACTGCGAGCCGACACGCTTCTTCGATTGCCTGCTGGCCAGCATCGGCGAGGTCGATCCCGAGGCGGTGCGCGAGGCGGCGCTGCTGATGGGGCGGGACAGCGACGAGTCGGCGCTGGAGCACGCCGTGATCACCGTCGTGCAGGCCATCTCGTTGCGCTCGCGGGAGTTGGTGCTGATGCTCGACGATCTCCAGCACCTGGAGGACGCGCGCATCTTCCAGGTGCTGCAATGGCTGCTCGACTACGCACCGCCGCGGCTGCACCTGGCGTTCGCTTCGCGCACCGCCTTGCCGTTGTCGTTCGCGC
Source organism: Variovorax sp. GW823-FHT04B03 (assembly GCF_058796495.1). Taxonomy (NCBI): domain Bacteria; kingdom Pseudomonadati; phylum Pseudomonadota; class Betaproteobacteria; order Burkholderiales; family Comamonadaceae; genus Variovorax; species Variovorax sp. GW823-FHT04B03. Next base: position 49,846 of record NZ_JBXAIT010000004.1, on the reverse strand, counting down.
GGCTGCGCTCCCAAGGCCTCGTGAGCGAGTTCGACCTGCGCGACCTGCGCTTCACCGCCGAGGAAACCGAGCGTTTCCTGCGCGAGCAGCTGGCCAGCATCGACAAGCGCGACGTGCAGGTGCTGCACGAGCTCACCGATGGCTGGGTGGCCGGCCTGCAGCTGTTCGTGGTCGACATGCAGGCCAAGCGGGGCGCCCCGTATGCCCGGGTGCAGGTGCGCGACGCGCAGGCCTTCGCCAGCTACTTCGAAGGCGAGGTGCTGGCGCACCTGCCGCCCGATGAGCTGGCGCTGCTCACGCGGCTGGCCCTGTGCAACCGTTTCTGCGCCTCCCTGTGCGCCGCGTTGCTGGTGTTGCCGCACGCCGGTGCGGACATGGCGTTGCGGCTGGCACGCCTGGACAGCGAGAACCTGTTCATCAGCCAGGTCAGCAGCCACGACCGCGAGACCTGGTATCGCGTGCATCCGCTGCTGCGCGAGATCCTGCTGGCGCGCCTGGAAAGGCTGCCGGGCGAGGAACGCGGTGCGCTGCATGGCGCGGCCTGGCGCTGGTTCGAGGCGCACGGGCACTTCGACGAAGCCGTGCGCCATGCGGTGCTGGCGGGCGATGCGCACGCGGCAGCCGACATCGTGGAGGCCTGCGCGTCCGACCTGCTGGCCCGGGGCGAACTGACCTCGCTGGGTGGCCTCATGCGGCGGCTGCCGACGACCCAGGTGCAGGCGCGCTTCGGGCTGCGGCTCGTGGCGGCCTACCTGCGCCTGTATGCGCGCGATATCGAAGCGCTGGAGGGCAGCATCTCGCAGCTGGAGGCGGAATTCGACACGCTGGACGCTCTGCAGCGCCGGGGTCTCACGCTGCTGCGCGGCGGCCTGGCGCTTCAGCGCGACGACACCGAGACCCTGCTGGCGATCGCGCCGCAGCTCGAAGCCATTCCCGACGACGCACAGGCCATCTTCGCTGGGCGCAACCACCTGCTGGCCTGGATGCACATGTACCGCGATGCCTACGCCGAGGCCCGCGCGCTGCTGGAAGAGGCCGCGCAGCAGCACGGCACCTCGACCGGGCGCGGCCTGATCGCGCGCTGCCTCGCCGGCATGAGCTTTGCGCTCGAAGGCCGCATGACCGAAGCGGAGCACCTGTTCCGCGCGGTACTGCAGGAGGCGCAAGGACACGGCGCCGCCCGCATCGGCGTGGCCAGCATGGCCGCGGGCCTGCAAAGCGACGTGCTCTACGAGTGGAACGAACTCGAGGCCGCCTGCAGCCTGCTCGAGCCTCGCATCGAGGTGCTGGAGCGCGCCTCGATTCCCGATGCGGTGCTGCGCGCCTTTGTCGTCCTGGCGTGCGCGCACTGGCTGGCGGGCCGGCGCCTCGAAGCGCTCGACCACCTGGACCACCTGGAGGACTACGCCGTGCGCCACAGCCTGGACCGCCTGCTCGCGCATGCGCTGGTCCTGCGCCTGCGCCTGTACCTCAAGCAAGGCGAGACCGCGCAGGCCGATCAGGTGTTCGAGCGGATCAAGGTGCTGAACGTGCGCCATGCCGATGCGGGCAAGGGCACGACCGCCGAAACCTGGCGCATCACCGAGCGTGCGCGTGCCGACATGTGCCTGCACTGGAACGACTTCGACGGCGCCGTCGATTGCCTGAAGCCCCTCGTGGCCTGCACCGAATCGGCCGGCCGGTCGCGCATCCTCGCGGCCCTTCGGCTGCAACTGGCCATCGCGGAGTCGGGGCGCGGCAACCAGCGGCCCGCGCGTGAGCAGGCGATCGAAGCCTTGCGGCTGGGCCATCGGCTCGGTCTCGTGCGCAGCCTGCTGGACGTATCGGCGAACGTGCCGTCGCTCCTCGATGCGCTGCTGGCGGATGCGGCGCTCGACCCGGTCCTTGCGTTCTATGCGCGGCGGCTGCTGGAGGCGGCCGCGGCCACGCGACGCGCACGTGCCGCCGTCCGCATGGCCAAGAGCGCCGCAGCCGAAGGCGTGGCCGTCGACCTGCTCAACGAGCGTGAGCGCGAGGTGCTCGACCTCGTGGCGCAGGCCATGCCCAACAAGAAGATTGCCCGCGTGCTGGGCGTCACGCCCCACACCGTGAAGTGGCATCTGCGCAAGATCTACAGCAAGCTGGGCGTCGCCGAGCGCGACGAAGCGGTTGCGCGCATGCGCGATCTCTCGCTGGTCCGGGAAACCCCCAGGCTGCACTGAACACCGGCTAGCCATCGCGGCTAGTGGCTCGCGGCCTTCGGCTTCGCATCATCGATGCACGCGACAGCGCCTGCCAGGCGACTGCCGCTGCGGACCGTCCGGTCCGGCACATCGATCCCAGCGAAACGAAAGGAATGGAGATGCAACAGCTCTGCAAGGACCGCGTGGTCGTCATCACCGGTGCCGGCCGCGGCCTCGGCCGCGAATACGCACTGGAGTTCGCGCGCCAGGGCGCGAAGGTGGTCGTCAACGACCTGGGCGCCAGGCCCGACGGCACGGGCGCCATGAACGGCCCCGCGCAGGAGGTGGTGGTCGAGATCCGCGCGATGGGCGGCGAGGCCGTGGCCAACACCGACGACGTGTCCGACTGGGAGGGCGCCAGGCGGCTGATCGAGGCCGCGATCACGGCGTTCGGCGGGCTCGACGTGCTGGTCAACAACGCCGGCATCCTGCGCGACAAGACGCTCGTGAACATGGACATCGACGATTTCGACGCCGTGATCCGCGTCCACCTGCGCGGCACCTTCGCACCGATGCGCCATGCCGCCGCGTACTGGCGCGAAGAAGCCAAGGCCGGCCGCCCGCGCGTGGCGCGCGTCGTCAACACCAGTTCGTCGTCCGGCCTGTACGGCATCGTCGGGCAGACCAACTATGGCGCGGCCAAGGCCGGCATCGCCAACATGACCATCGTCGCGTCGCGCGAGCTGGAGCGCTATGGCGCGACGGTCAATGCGATCTACCCGACCGCGATGAGCCGCCTCACGGAAGACCTTTTCAAGAGCGGCCAGCTCAACTCCAAGGCACCGGCCGGCGCCGCCGGGTTCGACCCGCTGGACGCGGCGAACGTGGCGCCGCTGGTCGTCTGGCTGGGCAGCGTGCATTCGGGCGCCGTCACCGGCCGGGTGTTCGGCGCCAAGGGCGGGCGCATCACGGTGGCCGAAGGGTGGCGCGCCGGTCCTCACGTGCAGAAGGACAGCCGCTGGACCGTCGCCGAGCTGGGCGAGGTGCTGCCCGGCCTCGTTGCGCGCGCGGCGCCGAACGCCGACCTGAGCGGCCAGCTGAATGCGTCGAACGCGTGACATGAACAAGGACTGCGGACACCGGTCCGCCCCAGGAGGCACCGCATGAAAACGGCGAACTACCTTGGAGACTTTGCCGCCCTGACGCCGGACAAGCCCGCCGTCATCAACGGCAGCAGCGGCGAGCGCCTCAGCTACCGCGAACTGGACGAACGCTCCAACCGCCTCGCACAGGTGCTGTACGCGCAAGGCCTGCGCCGCGGCGATTGCATCGCGATGCTGCTGGAGAACCACATGCGCTGCTTCGAGGTGGCCTGGGCCGCCTTCCGTTCGGGGTTGCTGCTGACGGCGGTCAACCGGTTCCTCACGGCGGGGGAGGTGGCCTACATCGTGGAGGACAGCGGTGCGCAGGTGCTGATCTCCTCGGTCGCGATGGCCGGTGTCGCGGCCGAGCTGGCCGGCACCACGCCGCACTGCGCGCGGCGGCTGATGATCGACGGCGTCATTCCCGGGTGGGAGTCCTACGAGCAGGCCGTGGCCGGCGCGCCGGCGCAGCGGCTGGCCGAGGAGTGGGTGGGCGGCACGCTGCTGTACAGCTCCGGCACGACGGGCCGGCCCAAGGGCATCGTGCGCGCGGCGGCCCGTGCGCGCTTCGACGACGACGTGGCCGACCCGCGCCTGATGATGATGCACCGGTACAAGTTCGACGCCGATTCGGTCTACCTGTCCACGGCGCCGCTGTACCACGCGGCCCCGCTGTCCTATGCGACCAACACGCACTTCTTCGGCGGCACCGTGGTGTTCATGCCCAGGTTCGATGCGGTCGAGTCGCTGGCACTGATCGAGCGTTACCGCGTCACCCACAGCCAGTGGGTGCCGACCATGTTCATCCGGTTGCTGAAGCTGCCGGACGCATCCCGCGAAGCCTTCGACCTGTCCAGCCACCGCGTGGCCATCCATGCCGCGGCGCCGTGCCCTGCCGAGGTCAAGCGCCGCATGATCGACTGGTGGGGCCCGATCGTGGTGGAGTACTACGGCGGCAGCGAGGGCAACGGCCTCACCTCCATCGACAGCCGCGAAGCACTCGCGCACCCCGGCTCGGTGGGCCGTGCCGTGCTGGGCGTGCTGCGCATCTGCGACGACGACGGCAATGAGCTTCCGGCGGGCCAGGACGGGCTGATCTATTTCGAGCGCGACAAGCTGCCCTTTCACTATCACCGCGACCCCGGCAAGACCCGCGCGGCCCAGCATCCACGGCACCCGAACTGGACCGCGATCGGCGACATCGGCCACCTGGACGCGGACGGCTATCTGTACCTGACCGACCGGCTCTTCTACATGATCATTTCGGGCGGGGTGAACATCTACCCGCAGGCCATCGAGGATGCGCTGGCCCTGCATCCCAGCGTGCAGGACGCCGCCGTGATCGGCGTGCCCGACCCCGAGATGGGCGAGGCCGTGAAGGCCGTCATCGAGCCCGCGCCCGGCGTGGCGCCCACGCCGGCATTGGCCGAAGCGCTCATCGCCTTCCTGCGCGGCAAGGTCGCGAGCTACATGCTGCCGCGCTCGGTGGACTTCATCGACGAGATGCCGCGCCTTCCCACCGGAAAACTCTACAAGCGCGCGCTGCGCGAGCGCTATGCCAGGCCTGAACTGAACCAGGAACCACAGACATGAACGACACCACCGAAACCCTGCGCGCGTCGCAGTTGTGCATCGAGGGCGGCATCGTCGAACTCAGTCATCAGCGCCCGGCGCTGCGCAATGCGCTGTCGACCGAACTGCAGATGGACTATGTCGACGTGATCGCGCGCGTCGAGAGCGACCGCGAGATCCGCGTGCTGCTGATCACCGGCTCGGGCGGCAGTTTCTCGGCCGGCGGCGACGTCAAGTTCATGCGCGAGCGGCTGACCGACCCGAGCGTGGCGACGGCGGACTACATGCGTGGCCGGCTGCGCAAGGCGCACCAGTGGCTGACCCGCCTGCGCGAACTCGAGGTGCCGGTGGTTGCCGCGGTCGACGGGCCGGCCTACGGCGCGGGCTTCGGCCTGGCGTTGCAGGCCGACTTCGTGCTCGCATCGACGCGTGCGGTGTTCTGCGCCTCGTTCGCGCGCCTGGGTGCGGTGCCCGACTTCGGCCTGCTGCACACGCTGCCGCGCATCGTGGGCCTGTCCCGCGCGAAGGAGCTGATGCTCACGGCGCGCCGACTGGGGGCGCAGGAAGCGCAGGCCTGGGGCCTCGTGCATGCGGTCCATGCGGACGATGCGTTGCAGGCCGAGGCGAGGGCGTTCGCGCAGCGCCTGTGCGCAGGCCCGCGCGAGGCGGCCGGCATGACCAAGAACCTGGTCAACCGAAGTTTCGAGACCGACTGCGCCGCGATGTTCACGGCCGAGGCCAGCGCGCAGGCCGTGGCCATGCAGACGCCTTATCACGCCCAGGCCGTGGCCGACTTCGCGCGCGACGGCGCCTTCCGCTACGACTGGGACCGCATGGCGGCCGGGCGCTCCACCTCCTGAATCGCAAGGGAACAACCGCATGACTGACAACGTTCTGGTCGCTGGCGTCGGCATGGTGCCTTTCACCAAGCCCGGCGCGGGCCCCAGCTACCTCGAGATGGGCGGCGATGCCGTGCGCCTGGCACTGGCCGACGCCGGCATCGGCTACGGCCAGTTGCAGATGGCCTTCGCCGGCTATGTCTATGGCGACACCAGTTGCGGGCAGGGCGTGCTGTACCGCGTGGGCCGCACGGCCATTCCGGTGTTCAACGTCAACAACGCCTGTGCCACCGGCTCCAGCGCGCTCTACCTGGCGCGCGCCGCGGTACAGAGCGGGCAGGTCGAGTGCGCATTGGCGCTGGGCTTCGAGCAGATGCAGCCGGGGGCCACGCGTTCCAACTTTCCGGATCGCCCGATCCCGCGCGGCGACGTGCTGCCGATCCAGGACGCGCTGTGCGGCGATGCCGGCGAGATCCCGCGCAACCTGGTGACCTTCGGCGGCGCCGGCCGCGAGCACATGCGCCAGTACGGCACGCGGATGTCCACCTTCGCCGCGATCCGCGCCAAGGCCAGTCGCCATGCCGCGAACAACCCGCTGGCGCTGTTCAGGAAGGTCGTGACGACCGAAGACGTCATGAACGACCAGGTCATGTGGGACGGCGTGATGACCCGCATGATGGCCTGCCCGCCCACCTGCGGCGCGGCTGCAGCGGTCGTCTGCTCGCCCGCGTTCGCGCGGCGGCACGGCCTGCGCACCGACGTCGCGATCCTGGCGCAGGCCATGGTCACGGACCCGCAGGAGTCCTTTGAGCCGCCGACCATGAAAGGCTTCGTCGGCAGCTACATGGCTCAGCGCGCCTCGCGTGCGGTCTACGAGCAGGCCGGTGTCGATCCGCGGGACATCCCGGTGGTCGAACTGCACGACTGCTTCGCGCACAACGAACTGTTGAGCTACGAATCGCTGGGCCTGTGCCCCGAAGGCGGCGCCGAGCAGTTCGTGCTGGACGGCGACAACACCTACGGTGGCCGTGTCGTCACCAATCCTTCCGGCGGCCTGCTGTGCAAGGGCCATCCGCTGGGCGCCACCGGCCTGGCGCAGTGCTACGAGCTGACGCACCAGCTGCGCGGCACTGCGGACCAGCGCCAGGTCGACGGTGCGCGGCTGGCGCTGCAGCACAACCTGGGCCTGGGCGGCGCCTGCGTGGTCACGCTGTACGGCAGGCATTGAGTTTTTCAGACGGTTCCCGTCGTTGCGGCTTTCCGACTTTCACCAGGAGACAAGACCATGTTCACGCACTCGCAAGATGCCACCACCCTGCACCGGCGGGTCCTGCGGCTCAGCCTGTGGGGGGCCTTGCTGGGCCTTGCCGCATCGGCGACGGCGCAGCCCGCGGCCTACCCTGACCGGCCGGTGCGCATCGTGTCGGTCAGCGGCGCGGGCACCGGGGTCGACGACTTCACCCGGCTGGCCGCCAAGTACCTCAGCGACAAGACCGGCAAGTCGTTCTATGTAGAGAACCGGCCCGGCGCCAACAGCATCCTGGCGTCGGACCACGTGGCCAAGGCGGCGCCCGACGGCTACACGCTGCTGCTGGCGGTGGCCAGCGCCGTGGCCGCCAACCCCTACATGTTCAAGAGCCTGCCCTACGACGCGAACAAGGACCTGCTGCCGATCGCGCGCATGTCCGTGGTCCCCATCGTGGTGACGGTGCCGGCCACGTCGCCGTACCGCAGCCTGGACGCCTTGCTGGCGGCCGCGCGCGCCCATCCCGGAAAGCTCAGCTATGGCACCAGCACATCGGGCTACAAGGTCATGACCGCGGCGATCAACGGCCTGGCGAAGGTCCAGGCGCTGGACGTGCCCTACAAGAGTTCGTCGGGCATGCTGCCCGACCTGCTCGCCGGCACCATCGACTACGCGATGCTGGAGGTGTCGCAGGCCGTGCCGCAGGTCGAAGGCGGCAAGCTCCGGGCACTGGCGGTGTCGAGCCCGGTGCGCGTTGCGGCGCTGCCCGATGTGCCCACGCTGGGCGAACTGGGCCTGGGTGATGCCACGTTGACGAGCTGGCTGGGCCTGTTCGCGCCGGCCGGCACGCCGCGGCCCATCGTGGACAAGCTCTCGCTGCTGGCCGTGGAGTTCGTCGCTTCGCCTGAAGCCCAGGCGCATTTCGCGCGGCGCGGCACGGCGGCCTACCCGGCGGCCTCGGGTGAGTTCAAGAAGGCCATCCGCGAAGACCAGGCGCGCTGGAAGCACTACATCACGACCACGGGCCTTCAGCCGGAGTAGCGCGCCGGCGGCCCTTTCCCGTTCGACCTGTCCGTCCTGCCATCTGTCCGGACCGTGCGTCCGGCGAGGAACCCGCCATGCACCGCATCCAGACCTTCGTGCTCGCCGCCGCCCTGGCGTGCAGCGCTCCGGGCTTCGCCCAGGGCTTTCCGACCCGTTCCATCACCATGGTCGTGCCCGCGCCGGCCGGCGGCGCGTCGGATGCCATTGCACGGTCGCTGGCCGACGCGATGGGCAAGGCACTGGGGCAGGTCATCGTCGCCGACAACAAGCCCGGCGCGTCGGGCATGCTGGCCACGCAGCTTGTCGCGCGTGCGCCCGCCGATGGCTACACGCTGCTGGTGACGCACACCACGCCCATCTACTACGCGCACCACACCTTCTCGAAGGTGCCCTACGACGTGCGTCGGGACCTCGCCTTCGTGACGCACATCTGCGATGCGAGCCTGGTGCTGGCGGTGCACAAGGATGTGCCTGCCAGGAACATGACGGAGTTCATTGCATGGGCCAGGTCCAACAAGGGCAAGGTCAGCTACGGCTCCTATGGCGTGGGCTCGTCCGGGCACCTGATGAGCTCCTACCTCGGCGAGTCACGGCAACTCGGCATGTCGCATGTGCCCTACAAGGGCGAGGCGCCCATGATCCAGGACCTCATCGGCGGGCACATCCCCTGGGCCTTCGCCACGGCCGGCTCCCTGTCGCCGCACTTCGCGAGCGGCCAGTTGCGGCCGCTGGCCGTGGTGGCCGAGCAGCGGCTCGACGACCTGCCGGGCGTGCCGACGCTGATCGAGGCCGGCTTTCGCGACCCGGAGTTCAAGATCATCGGCGGGCTGACCATGATGGTGGCCGCGGGCACGCCGGCGCCCGTGCTCGCCCGCCTGGAGAAGGAGGCGAGGGCGGCCATTCAAACCGTGCAGCTCAGGGCGCGGTTCCAGGTCTTCGGCCTGATCGGCGTTGGCAACAGCGCCAAGGAGGCGCGCGAGGGCTTCGAAGCCAGCGGGCCGGTCATCGAGAAGCTCGTGCGGATCTCGGGGGCAAAGATGGACTGAATGGGCGCGCCGACTCGCCATTACGGCTAGTGAATCTTGCGCGGCGAGTGGCGATCATGAACCCCAAGGCGACCCGGTTTCCCCGACGCCGAAGTTCCATCAACAGACGCATCGAGAGGAGCTCCCAGTGGATGTGAATCGCACGGTCTTTCGCGAAGACCACGAAATGCTCAGGCCCAGCGCACAGCGCTTCTTTGAACGCGAGTGCGTGCCGCGCCAGGCGGCGTGGGACCAGGCCGGCCGGATCGACCGCGAGACCTGGCTCAAGGCCGGCCGCGAAGGCCTGCTGTGCGTGACGGTGCCGGCCGAATACGGCGGCGGTGGCGGCGACTTCGGCCATGCGGCGGTGGTCCTCGAAGAGGTGCACCGTGCGGGTGTGTCGGGCGCGGGGTTCTCGCTGCACTCCGACATCATTGCGCCGTACATCGTGCGCCTGGGCACCGAAGCGCAGAAGCAGAAGTGGCTGCCCGGCATCTGCCGCGGCGAGCAGATCCTGGCGGTGGGCATCACCGAACCGGGCGGCGGCTCCGACGTGAAGGCGATCCGCACCACCGCCGTGCGCGACGGCGACGACTACGTCATCAACGGCAGCAAGATCTTCATCAGCAACGGCCTGAGCTGCGACATGGTGCTGCTGGTGTGCAAGACCGATCCGGCCGCCGGCGCCAAGGGCGTGAGCCTGATCATGGTCGAGGCCGACCGCGCGGGCTTTCGCCGCGGCCGCAAGCTCGACAAGGTGGGCCAGCCCGCGGCCGACACCGCCGAATTGTTCTTCGACAACGTGCGCGTGCCCGTGGCCAATCGCCTGGGCGAAGAGAACCAGGGCTTCGCCTACCTCATGCAGGAGCTGGCGCAGGAGCGCCTGATCATCGCCCTGTATGCCGCTGTTGCGCTGGAGCGCCTGCTCGGCCTCACGCTCGAGTACGTGAAGGACCGCCGCGCCTTCAACCAGACCGTGTGGGACTTTCAGAACACGAAGTTCAAGCTGGCCGACGTGAAGGCCCAGTCGGTGGCCGTGCGCACCTTGGTCGACTACTACCTGGGCGAACACCTGCGCCGCAAGCTCAGCGTGCAGGAGGCCGCCATCGCCAAGATGTACGCCACCGAGGCGCTGTGGAAGTGCCTGGACGACATGGTGCAGCTGCACGGCGGCTACGGCTACATGCTGGAGTACCCCATCGCACGCGCCTTCACCGACTACCGCGTCTCGCGCGTGGTGGGCGGCGCCAACGAGGTCATGCGCGACCTCATCGCACGCAAGCTGTAGGCACCGCGCTGCCTACGACTTTCCTTCCTTCTTCCCCTTTACTGAACTGGAGAAACCATGAGTGAAAAAGTCCTGGTCGGCGGTGTCGGCATGATCCCGTTTGCCAAGCCCGGCGCGAGTCCGAGCTACACCGACATGGGCGCCGACGCGGTGCGCCGCGCGCTGGCCGATGCCGGCATCGGCTACGAGCTGGTGCAGCAGGCGTACGTGGGCTACGTGTACGGCGACTCGACCTGCGGGCAGACGGCGCTGTATGAGGTCGGGCTCACCGGCATTCCGGTCGTCAATGTCAACAACAACTGCTCGACCGGCTCGACCGCGCTGTACCTGGCGCGCCAGGCCGTGGCGCTGGGCGACGCCGACTGCGTGCTGGCGCTGGGCTTCGAGCAGATGCAGGCCGGCGCGCTCAAGTCGCACTGGGACGACCGGCCCCGCACGCGGGCCCGCGTCTCGCACATCGTGAGCGACCTCACGGCCGACGTGCCCGAGCTGCCGCAGGCCCTGCGCACCTTCGGCGGCGCGGGCCGCGAGCACATGCAGAAGTACGGCACGAAGATGCAGACCTTCGCCGCGATCCGCGCCAAGGCCAGCCGGCATGCCGCCGCCAACCCGCTGGCGATCTTCAGGAACGTGCTCAGCACCGAGGACGTGATGAACGACAAGGTGATGTGGCCCGGCGTGATGACGCGCCTGATGGCCTGCCCGCCGACCTGCGGCGCGGCCGCCGCGCTGATCGTGTCCGAGAAGTTCGCGAAGAAGCACGGCCTGCGCAGCGACGTGCAGATCCTGGCGCAGGCGATGACCACCGACCCGGTCGCCTCCTTCGATCCGCCGTCGATGATCAGCTACGCCGGCTTCCACATGGCGCAGGCGGCGGCGAACAAGGTCTATGAGAAGGCCGGCGTCGACCCCGCGGACATCCGCGTCTGCGAGCTGCACGACTGCTTTGCCCAGAACGAACTGCTGACCTACGAAGCACTGGGCCTGTGCCCGGTGGGCGAGGGCGAGAAGTTCGTCGAGGACGGCGACAACACCTACGGCGGGCGGGTGGTGACCAACCCGTCGGGCGGCCTGTTGTCCAAGGGCCATCCGCTGGGCGCAACGGGTCTCGCGCAGTGCTACGAGCTGACGCACCAGCTGCGCGGCACGGCCGACCAGCGGCAGGTGGACGGCGTGACGCTCGCGCTGCAGCACAACCTGGGTCTTGGCGGCGCCTGCGTGGTGACGCTGTACGGCCGCAATTGAGCGGGACGCGACATGCTCGACCACAACCTGATCGGCCACGCCCTCGGCAAGCGCAGCCTCACCGTCGAAGAGGGCGCCGTGCGCTCGTATGCGCAGGCCATCGGCGAGACCGATGCCACCTACCTCGATGCGTCGGCCGCACGCGACGCCGGCCACCGCGCGCTGCGCGTGCCGCCCACCTTCCTGTCGTGCCTGGAAGGCCGGCTGTTCCAGACGCGCGCGCTGCTGGACCTGGCCCGCATCGACCTCAAGCGCCTGCTGCATGCGGAGCAAAGCTACGAGTACCACGCACAGGCCTATGCCGGCGATGTCCTCAGCTACGAGCCGAAGATCGTCGACGTCTACGACAAGAAGGGCGGCGCGCTGGAGTTCCTGGTGAAGCAGACCCGCGTGACCAACCAGGACGGCGTGCACATCGCCGACCTGCGCACGGCCCTCGTGCAACGCCAGCTTGCGGAGGCATGACCACATGACGACCCCGGCACTGAAAGACCCGCAGGTGGGCGACAGCATTCCCGCGCTGCAGCTGCCCGCGATCTCCCGCACCACGCTGGCGCTGTATGCCGGCGCCTCGGGCGATCACAACCCGATTCACATCGACATCGACTTCGCCCGCAATGCCGGCCTGGACGACGTGTTCGCGCACGGCATGTTGTCGGCCGCCTACGTGGGACGGCTGGTCACGGACTGGGCGGGGCAGGAGCGGCTGCGGCGCCTGCATGTGCGCTTCACCGGCATCACGCAGGTGCACGACGTGCCGCTGTGCACCGGCCGCGTGACCGAGCGCTTCGAGCACGAAGGCGAGCCGCGCCTGCGTGTCGAAGTGCAGTGCGCCAACCAGAACGGCGACGTGAAGATCCTCGGCGAAGCCGTGGTGGCCGCCCTTTGAAATTCCATCCACAGGAGAAAGCAAGCATGAACAGAAATCTCGAAGGCAAAGTGGCCATGGTCACCGGCGCAGGACGCGGCATCGGCCGGTGCATCGCGCTGAAGCTCGCCCATGAAGGCGCCAAGGTGGTGGTCAACGACCTCGACGCCGCACCGGCCGAAGAGGTGGTGGCCGAGATCCGCGCCGCCGGCGGCCAGGCCGTCGCGTTCGCCAGCAGCGTGACCGCGCCGGACTTCGGCACCAGCTTCGTCAAGGCGACGCTCGACGCCTTCGGCGCCATCGACATCATCGTCAACAACGCCGGCTACACCTGGGACAACGTGATCCAGAAGATGAGCGATGAGCAGTGGGACGCGATTCTGGACTGCCACCTGAAGGCGCCGTTCCAGGTGCTGCGCGCCGCGCAGCCGTACTTTCGCGAAGTGAGCAAGGCCGAGGCCGAGAACGGCAAGGAGGTGTTTCGCAAGGTGGTGAACATCTCCTCGATCTCGGGCACGCAGGGCAGCACGGGCCAGGTCAACTACTCGGCCGCCAAGGCGGGCCTGGTGGGCATGACCAAGACGCTGGCCAAGGAATGGGGCCGCATGAAGGTCAACGTGAACTGCGTGGCCTTCGGCTTCATCGCGACCCGGCTCACGCAGCCCGTGAAGGAAGCCAAGACGATCCAGATCGAGGGCAAGGAAATCCGCATCGGCGTGCGCCCCGAGACCATCGAGCGCGCCAGCAGCGAGATTCCGCTGGGCCGCCCCGGCACGCCCGAGGAAGCGGCGGGCTCGGTCTACATGTTCTGCATTCCGGAGTCGAACTACGTCACCGGCCAGACGCTGATCTGCGGCGGCGGGCGCGGCGGTTTCTAGCCAGGCACGCCTCAAGGCAGCTTTCATGGCACGGTTGACCCGCCACTACGCACACTGGCCCGCCGGCGTTCCGCAGACGCTGGAAGTGGCCGATCGCAACCTGTTCAGCCACCTCGCCAGAAGCGCCGAGGCCGCGCCGGACAAGGTCGCGATCTCCTACTACGGACGCTCGACCAGCTACCGCAGCCTGCATGCGGATGCACTGGCGCTGGCCGGCTACCTGCAGCAGCGGCTGGGCGTGCGGCGCGGCGACCGCGTGATGCTGCTGATGCAGAACTGCCCGCAGTTCGTCATCGCCTACTACGCGGTGCTGCGGTGCGATGCCGTGGTGGTGGCGATGAACGCCATGAGCACCGCCGAGGAGGTCGCCTACTACGCCAGCGATTCCGGCGCGCGGGTGCTGATCGCCACGCAGGACATGATGGACAGGGCGCAGTCCCTGCTCGACGACAACCGCCTGGACGGCTGCGTGGTCGGCGCGGTCTCCGAGCTGGCCGGAAGGCCGCAGGATGTGCCCTTCCTCGAGATTCCCGAGTTCGTGCGCGAAGCGCGGCGGCCGTTGGCCGGCCCCGGGCTGCACACGTTCTCCGGCGCGCTCGCGGCAGGCATCGCGCCGACCCCGATGCAGGGCGGGGGCGGCGACCTTGCCGTGGTGGCCTACACCTCGGGCACCACCGGCAAGCCCAAGGGCGCCATGCTGACGCACCGCAACTTTGCCCATGCATCGCTGCAGCGCGTGCAGTGGCTGTCGGAGCAGGCCGACCAGTCCGAGCTGCTGGTGCTGCCGGCCAGCCACCTGGCCGGCATGAACGTGATGAACCTGGCGATCTACGTCGGGCGCACCGTCGTGCTGCTGTCGCGCTGGGATGGCGACGCGGTGGTCGAGCTGATCGAGCGGCTGCGCCTGTACGCCTGGTGCGCCGTCACGCCGATGCTGGCCGAGGTGTTCTCGCGGCCCGACATCGCGCAGCGCGACCTGTCGTCGCTGCGGCGGCTCTATGGCGGCGCCACGGCCATGCCCGAGGCGCTGATCCGCAAGATCGAGGAACGGCTGGGGCTGTCCTTCATCGAAAGCTACGGCCTCACGGAGGCCTGCGGCGCCTCGCACATCAACCCGCCCCACGCGGCGCGGCGCCAGTGCGCAGGCGTGCCGCACATCAACTGCGATGCGCGCGTGATCGATCCGGATTCGGGCGCGGAGCTGGGGCCCGCGCACCCTGGGGAAATCGTGATCCACGCGCCGACCCTGTTCGAGGGCTACTGGAACCAGCCGGAGGCCACGGCGGCGGCGACCATCGAGATCGACGGCAAGCGCTTCCTGCGCAGCGGCGACATCGGCCATCACGACGAAGACGGCTATTTCTATGTCACCGACCGGCTCAAGCGAATGATCAACGCGGCGGGCCTGAAGATCTGGCCCGCCGAGATCGAGACCTCGCTGTACGGCCACCCGGCGGTGCAGGAAGCCTGCGTGATCTCGGCCTTCGATGCGCGCCGCGGCGAGACCGTCAAGGCCTTCGTCGTGCTGCGTCCGGCGGCGCGCGGCACGCTGGCGCCGGAGGCGGTCACGGAATGGGCGCGCACGCGCCTGTCGGCCTACAAGGTTCCGCGCCTGGTCGAGTTCGTCGAGGCCCTGCCCAAGACCGCGACCGGAAAGATCCTGTGGCGCGAGATGCAGGCGCAGCAGGACGCGAACGACCAGGCCGCGCGCGCTGCCGCACTCGCGCTCACGTGAAGACCCTTCAAGGAGACAAGACATGAACAAGAAGATCGGTGCCGTGTGGCTGGCCCTGGCCGTGGCCGTCCCCACGCTCTCGCAGGCCCAGGCCGACGAGGGGTATCCCTCTCGCGCGGTGCGCTTCATCGTGCCCATCGGGCCCGGCAGCAGCGGGGACACGCTCACGCGGCTGATGGCGGAGCAGTTCAGGGCCGTCTCGGGGCAGGCGACCTTCGTCGAGAACCGGCCCGGCGCCGATCTTGTCGTGGGCACGCAGAACCTGCTGGGCGCGCCGGCGGACGGCCATTCAGTGGTGCTCGTCAGCAACAGCACCATGGTGATCAATCCGCTGGTCATCAAGGACCTGCCCTACAAGGTGGAAGACCTGACGCCGATGCTCGACCTGGTGCGCATTCCGGCCGTGCTGGTGACATCGCCCGACTCGCGGTTCAAGACGCTGGGCGATCTGCTCGATGCGGCCCGCAAGGCGCCGGGGTCGGTCAGCATCGGTGTCTACGGCAATTCGTACCGGCTGGGCGCGCTGGACCTCGCGCGCCGGGCGGGCGTGAAGTTCAACGCCATTCCCTACAAGGGTGCCTCGCAGGCCATCGCCGACGTGATCGGCGGTGTGGCCGATGCGGCGCTGACCGACGTCGGCGGCGCGGCGCCGCTGATCGCCTCGGGCAAGGTGCGCGGGCTGGGTGTGTCGTCGGGCAAGCGCCATGCGTTGATGCCGGGAGTGCCCACCGTGCAGGAAGGTGGCGTGGCCGACTACACGCTCTTCACCTTCATCGGCTTTGCGATCCGCGCCAAGACGCCGGCGCCGATTGCCGGCAAGTTCGAGGCGCTGATGGTGCGCGCGGCTGCCGATCCGGCGTTCCGCGAGCAGGTGGTGCGCATCAGCGGCGGGGAGTTCGCCGGCACGGGCCGGGAGCCCTTCAGCGCCATGATCGCCAGCGAGTCGGTGCGCACGCGCGAACTGGTCAAGCTGGCCGGGCCGAATTTCATGCAGTGATCGATCGCGCGGTCCCCGGCGCCGTGGCACCGGGGACCACGTTCAGGCCGGGTCAGCGCGCGATGACCGCGTCGCCCAGGATCTTCACCTCGCCGTCCTGGTTGGTGGTGCGGATTTCCACCTTCACCCGCTCCTCGCCGCCGGCCTCGAACTTCTCGATGACCTCGCCCGTGCAGGTGATGGCATGGCCCAGGTGCGTGATGCCGGCGAAGCGCGCGTTGAACTGGCGCACCTTGCGCTGGTCGACCCACTGCGTCAGCAGGCGGCCCAGGTAGGCCATCGACAGCATGCCGTGCGCGAACACGTCGGGCATGCCGCCGCGCTGCGCGAAGTCCAGGTCGATGTGCATCGGGTTGTGGTCGTTCGATGCGCCGGCAAAAAGCGCCAGGGTCGTGCGGTTGATCGGGGCGAGTGCCAGTGGGGGCAAGGTATCGCCAGGTTCGAGGGCGTCGAAATTCAGGGTCTTCATCGGGTGTTCCTTGTGTTCAGCCATTGCGGTGCACCAGCACCTTGCGGATGTCGGCCACGTGCTCCGAGCGCTGGTTGGTGACGCGGGTTTCCATGACGACGAACTCGAGCGCGCCGCCTTTCTTCTCGTAGACGTCGGTGACCCGGCTGTCGAAGTGCAGCGTGTCGCCCGCATGGGCCATGCGCCGGTAGGTAAAAGACTGCTCGCCGTGCAGCACGCGCGCCAATTCGATGCCGGCTTCCTCGCGCCAGTTGCTCGGCGGACGCGCGAGTTCCAGCGAGAACAGGAAGGTGGGCGGCAGCGGCAAGGTGGGGTGGCCGGCATCGCGCGCGGCGGACTCGTCGAAGTAGACCGGATCGGTCTCGCCGATGGCCTTGGCGAAGAAGCGCAGCTGCCCGGCTTCGGCGGTGATGGCAAAGGGCGGGAAAGCCATGCCGATGATGTTCCTGTCGATCATGAAGATGCTCCTTGTTTGAATGCCGGCTTGCCCGGCCTACAGCTTGCGCGAGATCAGGTCGCGCATCACTTCGCTGGTGCCGCCGTAGATGCGGCTCACGCGCATGTCGACGAAGGCGCGTGCGATGGGGTACTCCAGCATGTAGCCGTAGCCGCCGTGCAGCTGCACCATGTCGTCGATGCACTTCCACAGCGTCTCGGTGGCGAAGAGCTTGGCGATGGCGGCTTCTTCCACCGTGAGGCGCCGGCTCATGTGGGCCGCGAGGTAGTGGTCGACCATCGTGCGCAGTGCCACCGACTGGGCCTTGATGTCGGCCAGCTTGAACTTCGTGTTCTGGAAATCCCACACCGTCTGGTCGAAGGCGCGGCGGTCCTTCACGTAGTCGAGGGTCTGCTGGAGCAGCCGCTCGAGCTTGGTCGCGGCGCTGACGGCGATCATGAAACGCTCCTGCGGCAGCTCCTGCATCAGGTAGGCGAAGCCCTTGCCTTCTTCACCCAGCCGGTTGGCTACCGGCACGCGGATGTTGTCGAAGAACAGCTCGGCCGTGTCCTGGGCGCGCATGCCGACCTTGTCGAGCTTGCGGCCGCGGCGAAAGCCGGGGCGGTCCGTCTCGACCACGACCAGGCTCACGCCCTTGGCGCCGGCGGCCGGGTCGGTCTTGCACACCACGACCACCAGGTCGCTGAGAAAGCCGTTGCTGATGAAGGTCTTGCTGCCGTTGATGAGGTAGTCGTCGCCGTCGCGCACGGCGGTGGTGCGCAGCGATTTCACGTCCGAGCCGCCGCCCGGTTCGGTGATGGCCACCGCCAGGATCTGCTCGCCGCGGCAGATGCCCGGCAGCCATTTCCGTTTTTGCGCCTCGGTGCCCAGGCGGTGGATGTAGGGCGCCACGATGTCCGAATGCAGCCCGATCGACAGGCCGCCGACACCGGCGTGCGCAATCTCCTCGGCAATGATGGCCGCGTGGCCGAAGTCGCCGCCACCGCCGCCGTATTCGGTGGGCAGCGTGGTGCACAGCAGGCCCTCGCGGCCGGCCTTTAGCCAGACCTCGCGGCTGACCTGGCCGGCGCGGTCCCAATCGGCCTGGTGGGGCACGCACTCGCGTTCGAGAAAGCGGCGCACCGTGGTGCGGAATGTCTCGTGGTCCTCACGATAGACGCTGCGTTCGACCTGCATGTCGCGATCTCCTTGGGTGACGGAACGGAGCGATCCGCCGAAGGCGTCACGGCGCAATCCGTTCCCTTGGTGATCGTCGTGCGACGCAGGGCCGGACGCACTAGCCGCGATGGCTAGGGCGTGTTCGCGCGATCAAGGGCCGTGGCCGGGCGCGTTGCGACCGACGAACCGGCCCGCAAGGTAGCCAACGGCCAGTGGCAGGCCTTTGGCGACACCGATCACCTGGCCACCGAAGACCTGCCGCCCGGCTGGCGAGAAGGAGGCCGTGGAACGGGTCCAGCGGATGTCGGGCGCTACCAGTCCTCTTTCACCGCCAGCACCACGTCGCGCCCCGCCGCGGCGCGCCCCGCCATCCACGCCGTGAACGTGCCGGCCGCCACCACGGCCGCGCACAGCGCCAGCAGTCGCACCCACGGCACCAGCAGGTCCATGCTCCAGTGGAAGCTCTGCGGGTTCACCACCTTCACCAGCACCACCGACACGGCCAGCCCGAGCAGCAGCCCGGCCACCGCGCCGATGGCCGTCCAGGCCGCGCCTTCGCCGGCCACCACGGCCAGCACCTGCCGCCGCGTGAAGCCCAGGTGCGCGAGCAGGCCGAACTCCTTGCGCCGCGCCAGCACCTGCGCGCTGAAGCTGGCCGCGATGCCGAACAGGCCGATGGCGATGGCCACGGCCTGCAGCCAGTAGGTGACGGCGAAGCTGCGGTCGAAGATGCGCAGCGAGGTGGCGCGGATCTGGCCGACCGAGGCGAGCTCCACGGCGCCGTCGCGTGATGCGCGCGAGGCGAGCGCGCGAACGGCCGCCTGCACTTCTGCTTCGGACGCACCGGGCGCGAGCCACAGCGCGACGTCGCTCACGTCGTGCTCGCCGGTGATGCGCTCGAAGTCGCGCGCGTCCATCGCGATCGCGCCGAACTGCCGCGCGTAGTCGCGCCACACGCCGGCCACGAAGAACACCTGCGGCGTCGCCGTGCGCATCGCATCGGACAGCGGCGCGAACGCGCTGCCCGGCTTCGCGCCGTACAGCTCGACCATCGGCTCGCTCACGTAGATGCCGGTCTGCCCGGGCGGCACCGGCAGCGCCTCGCCCACCAGCGGCAGCCCGCGCACCACGCCGCCTTCGAGGCTGCGCGCGATCAGCGTCACGGCGGGCTGCGCGGGGTCGAGCTGCAGCGACTGCGTGCGCAGCGTGCCGGTGCGCGCCACGCCGGGCAGTTGCGCCAGCGCCTGCACGAAGGCCGGCGCGAAGGTCGCGGTGTCGGTGCTGCTCGTGCCGCCGCTGTTGCCGCTGCCGCGCCCGCCCGAGGTGGCGCGCACGTACAGGTCGGCCGGCAGCACCACGTCGAGCCAGTGCGTGACCGACTCGCGAAAGCTCGCGACCATCACCGTGAGCGCCACCGCCAGGCTCAGGCTCGCGACCACGCCGCTCACCGCCACGGCCGCCGTGCCGCGCATGCGCCGCGCGCGCTCGACGGCGAGCATCGGCAGCACGCGCCGTGCGAACGCCGGCGCCACGCGGTCGTACAGCAGCGCGATGAGCCAGGGCAGGGCGGTGATGCCGCCCACCAGCAGGCAGGCCACCGACAGGTACGCCGCCACCGGAATGCCGCCGA
This sequence comes from Variovorax sp. GW823-FHT04B03, assembly GCF_058796495.1. Classification (NCBI taxonomy): domain Bacteria; kingdom Pseudomonadati; phylum Pseudomonadota; class Betaproteobacteria; order Burkholderiales; family Comamonadaceae; genus Variovorax; species Variovorax sp. GW823-FHT04B03. The sequence continues at coordinate 30,091 of NZ_JBXAIT010000004.1, read as the reverse complement.
TGGCCGGCAGGTTGGCCAGCGCCGCGCCCGCGCCGATGAGCCCGAGCGCGAGCCAGTGGTGGCGGCCCTGCGCGGGCGCCGCGCCCAGGCCCTTGAGCGTCTGCGCCTCGGGCAGTGCCTGCGCGGCGCGCGCGGGCCACCAGCCGCCCACCAGCGCGGCCACCACGCCGAGTCCGCCGTACAGCAGCGCGGCGCCACTGCTCCAGTGCAGCCGAGGCGCCACGCCTTCGAAGTAGCCGCCGCCCAGGTCGCCGCCCAGCACGCGCAACGCGAAGGCCGCGAGCGCGGTGCCGAGCGCCAGGCCGGCGGCGCTGCCGATCAACCCGAGCACCAGCGATTCGGCCAGCACCAGCCGCAGCCGTCCGCGCGGCGTGAGGCCCAGCACGCCGAGCAGCGCGAACTGCTGCGCGCGCTTGGCCACGCTGAGCGCGAGCACCGAGAACACCAGGAACGCGCCGGTGAACAACGCCACCAGCGCCAGTACCGTGAGGTTGACGCGGTAGGCGCGCGACAGGTTGCTCACGCGCTCGGCCGCATCGCCCGGCTCGGCGAACTTCAGGCCCGCCGGCCAATCGGGCGACTTCTCGAGCGTGGCCACGAAGGCCGCGCGGTCGGTGCCCGGCGCGAGCCGCAGGTCGATGCGGCTCAACTGGCCGAGCGGGCCGAACAGCTCCTGCGCGACCGCGATGTCCATCACCGCCAGCGCCGCGCCGCCGGCCGTCACGTGGCCCGACACCGCAAGGCGCTGCCACGCGGCGCCGCTGCGCAGCTGCAGGCTCTCATCGGTCGCAGGCTGCAATGGCAGCTGCAGCGCCTGGCGCGCCGCCGCGTTGAGGAACACATGGCCGGGCGCGAACAGCGCGAAGCGGTCCGCACCGGCGGCCGACTGCGGCATCAGCGCGGGCGCGATGGTGGGCAGCGCGAGCGCATCGACGCCGATCACGCGCAGCGGCACCTGGCGTCCGTCGCCGCTCAGCGCAAGGCCCTGGAACTCGAGCACCGGGCTCGCCAGCGCCACCTCGGGCCGCCGCGCGAGCCGGCCGAACACGGCCTCGTCGAAGCTGCCCTGCGCGGCGCGCACCTCGAGGTCGGGCTGGCCGTTCACCGAGCGCACTGCGCTGGAGAACTCGTCGAGCGCCGAGGCGTTGATGAGCTGCACCGAAAACGCCAGCGCCACGCCCAGCATCACGGCCAGCACGGCCGCCGCGTTGCGCCAGGGGTGGTGGCGCAGTTCCTGCCAGGAGAAAGTCGAAAGCAATGCACGCATGGGGTCATTGTGGCCGCCGTGGCAGGATGGCGTCTGTTCGACGATGACGACTTCACGCCCGAGGATTCCGACGATGCGGCTTCTGCCCTCCGCCTGGTGCCGCCGCTGGCTGGCGCCCTGGCTTCTCGTGCCCTGGCTGGCGGGCGCGGCGAGCGCGCAACTCGCACCGCCGGCCGCACCGCTCTCGCTCGCCAGCGACCCCGCCGTGCTGGCCCGCACCGCGCTCGGCGCCGAGCGCGGCACGCTGGTGGTCGGCGTGCTGCGCGGCGACAAGGCCGCCTACGGCATCGCCCACAACCCCGAGCCGCTGGTGGCGCGCGCCATTGCGGCGGCCAGCGCGGAGCAGCCGATGTTCGAGATCGGCTCGGTCACCAAGGTCTTCACCGGCCTGCTGCTCGCGCAGGCCGTGGAGCGCGGCGACGTGGCGCTCGACGACAGCGTGGGCAAGCTGCTGGCCGGCCACGCCGAGGGCGTGCCGCCCGCCGTGGCATCGATCACGCTGCGGCAGCTCGTCACCCACACCGGCTGCCTGCCCGTGATGGCCGACGGCGTGACCGGCGGTGCCGCGCTGGCCGAGCAGTTCCGCAGCTTCGACCTGCCGATGTTCTGGGCCGCGCTCGCGCGCATTCGCCTCACCGCCGCCGCGCCGCCGTGCGAGGCGCGCTACAGCAACTTCGGCATGGCGCTGCTCGGACAGCTGCTGGCGCTGCGCTACGGCACCTCGTGGGGCGAGCTGGTGCGTGCGCGCATCACCGAGCCGCTGGGCATGAACGACACCGTGATCCCCCTCGGCGACAAGGCCTCGCGCATGGCGCCGCCGTTCGCGGGCGACCAGCGCCAGCGCCGCTTCGACATGCATGCCTACGCGCCCGCCAGCGCGCTGCGCTCGACCGCCGCCGACATGCTGGCCTTCAGCCGCGCCATCCTCGCCGGCGCGCATGGCCCGCTGGGCCCGGCCGCCGCGCGCCTGCTCACGCCGCTCGCGCGCTACGAGGGCGCCGAGATCGGCTATGCCGTGATGGTGCGCGGCCCCGAGACCGGCCGACGCACCTACTACCACGCGGGCGTCACCGAGGGCTACCGCACGCTCTGGCTGCTGGCGCCCGACACCGGCGAGGCGCTCATCGTGCTGGCCAGCAATCAGCGCGCGCCGCTGCAGCCCGTGATGCTCGCCATCGGCAAGAGCCGCTACCCGGTGCCGACGACCGAAGTGCCCATCGATCCGAAGCGCCTGGCCGACTACGCCGGCGAGTTCCGCGTCGGCAAGGCGCAGGTGCTGGGCTTCACCGTGCGCGACGGGCGTTTGCTGGCGCGTGAATCGGGCAAGGGCTACAACGGGCTCACGCCCACCGGGCCGGATCGCTTTGCGGTGACGGCGATCGGTGCGCAGTTCGTGTTCCGGCGTGGGGATGGGGGCGAGGTGATCGGCGTCACGCTGACGCAGGGTGGCAGCCGGCTCGAAGGGCGGCGGGTCGGCGTTGCTGTGCCGCAGGACTGAACGCCTCAGGCCCGCTCCGACATCGTGTGCAGGTACGCCCGCACCGCGCCATTGCTGCTCAACCCGATCGCCCGGTCGTAGGCCTGTCGCGCCGCCACGCGCGCGCCACCGGCCGCGAGCAGGTGCGCGCGCGCCGCCCAGAACGGCTGGTAGCTCGCCACCTCGTCCGACGGAATGGCATCGAGCGCGCGCAGCCCGGTTTCGGGCCCGCGCGCATTCGCCAGCGCGCACGCCAGGCTGACCTGCGCGCCGATGCTGGGCCGCAGCGCGAGCAGGCCTTCGTACAGCGACACCAGCACTTCGGGCGGCACCGGTGCGCCGGCGCGGCGCTCGCAGTGGGCCGACTGGATCGCAGCCTCGAGCTGGTAGGGACCGAGCGACTGCATGGCCGATGCGATGCGCAGATGGTGCTCGGCCTCGGCCAGCAGCGCGTGGTCCCAGCGCGTGATGTCCTGCTGGTCGAGCGGCACGTAGGCGCCGGCCTCGGTGCGGCGCGCCGCGGTGCGCGCCTCGCAGAACAGCATCAGCGCCAGCAGGCCCAGCGGCTCGGGCTCGGCGGGCAGCAGGCGGCACAGGATGCGGCCCAGGTCGATGGCCTCGGTCGTCAGGCCGCGCGGCAGGGCGTCGGCGCCGTCGACGTCGTCCCAGCCGGTGCCGTAGGCGGCGTAGATGCCGTCGAGCACGTCGCGCAGCCGGTGCGGCAGGTCGCGCGCCTGCGGGTATTCGAAAGGAATGCCGGCCGCGCGGATGCGGGCCTTGGCGCGCACCAGCCGCTGGCCCAGCGCGGAAGGCGAGGTGAGGAAGGCGCCGGCCATGCGCGCGGCATCGAGCCCGAGCACGGTCTGCAGCATGAGCGGCGCGCGCGCGGCGGCGTCGATGGCCGGGTGCGCGCAGACGAAGAGCAGGCGCAGGCGCTCGTCGGGCACGGTGGCGGCATCGGGGTCGGCCTCGTCCATCTCGCCGGCGAGCAGCAGCAGGGTCTGCGTGGCGTCGTCCTGCACACGGCTGTGGCGCCAGGCGTCGAGCTTGCGGTGCCGCGCGACGCTCAGCAGCCAGGCGTCGGGCTGCACCGGCACGCCGTCGGCGGGCCAGCGCTCGAGCGCGCGGGCGAAGGCGTCGGCCAGGGCGTCTTCGGAGGCCGCGATGTCGTGCGTGCGGGCGGACAGGATGGCCAGCAGCCGCCCGTACGACTCGCGTGCCGCGCGTTCGGCGGCGTGGTGTGCCGCCGGAGTGGTCACGTCTGGCTCGCGCCCGCCGCTGCGGTGGCGGTGAAGACCGGCCGGACTTCGACACCGCCACTGGCGGCGCAGGGCGCACGCGCGGCCCATTCGAGCGCGGCGTCGAGGTCGGGCACGTCGACGACGAAGTAGCCGCCGAGCTGTTCCTTGGTGTCGGCGAAGGGGCCGTCCTGCACCTGGCGCTTGTCGCCGCGCACGCGCAGCGTGGTGCCGGTCATGGGCGGCAGCAGGCCGTGGCCGCCGAGCGAAATGCCCGACTGGCGCACCGCGTCGGCGTACGCGACCCAGCTGGCGCGGTAGGCCTGCGACGAGGCGTCGTTGCGTTGTTCGAATTCGGCCGCGGGTTGGTAGAACATCAACATGTACTGCATGGTGTTTCTCCGTGAGGAAAAGCTTGCCGAGCAAGAGCGCTCACCACAATGACGGCCCGCAACCGGTCATTTCGACACCGGACCGGTGCCGAGCAGAAGATTCTTGTCCTGTTCGCTCTTTGGCGCAACGTGGGCGCCAGGCCCTGCGCTCAGGCCGCGTGGGCGCGTACCGCGGGCGTGAACAGCGTTTCCATTTCCTGGCGCAGCCGGTAGGCGGCGGTGCTGGTGTCCATCGCCACGTCGGCCCAGCTCAGGCTCTGGCCCTTCTTCACGGGGCGCACGAGCTTGACGTTGTGCGCCAGCCCGAGCGGCAGGCCGCCCAGGCGCAGCGAGCGCTCGGCCGGCAGCAGCTTGCCCCAGACGGTGTAGCCGCCTTCGCCGTCGAGCATCTCGCCCGCGGCGAGGTCGCGCTTGGCGGTGGCGACCACGTCGGCATTCCAGCCGGTGGCCACGCCCGTGGGCTCGCCGCGCAGCGCGACGCTGGCGACCGACATGCCCACCTCGAGCCCGATCAGGTGCCAGCGCTTGTACAGCGTGAAGTAGCGCCCGCTCGGGTCGGTGTGGGCGTTGTATTCCTCGAAGCAGTTCTTGATGTAGTCGGTCTCGGCCTCGACCGTGACCCACACGCCCATGCGGATGTCGTACGGGATCTTGCGGCCGTCGGCCTCGAGCGACGAGATCACCTCGACCATGCCCTTGCGCTCCAGCACGCCGCCTTCGCTGCGCGGACGCGTGACGAAGGGAATGTCTTCCACGCTCGCGGGCGGGTAGAGCAGGCCGTCGGAAGGCACGCCCAGGCCGGTGGCGTTGGCCACGGCCGAGCTCTCGATCGACGGCTTGGAGCCGTCGAGAAAGCTGTTGAACATCTTCGGGTTGAGCCCGCCGCGTTTCGCCTGCTCGGGCGTGAGGCCGTAGTTGCCCCACACCGTCTCGGGCGTCGATTCGGTGAAGTGCGGCAGCCACTTGTGGCCGCGCCCGGCCGCCACCACCGGAAAGCCGCAGGTGCGGGCCCAGTCGACCAGGTCGCAGATCAGCGCGGGCTGGTCGCCGAAGGCCAGCGAATACACCACGCCGGCCTGCTGCGCCTTGTGCGCAAGCAGCGGGCCGCAGAAGGCGTCGGCTTCGACCGTCACGTTGACCACGTGCTTGCCGTGCGCAAAGGCGTCCAGGCAGTGGTCGACCGCGGCAATCGGGTTGCCGGTGCACTCGACCACGATGTCGATGCCGTGCTCGCGCGTCACGGCCTGCCAGTCGTCGGTGATCCAGGTGGCGCCGGTCTTCAGCGCCTCCTGCACCGAGCCGGCGTTGCTGCGCTCGGCCTGCCAGCCCACGCGTTCCAGGTTGACGCGCGCGGCGGCGGGCGAGAGGTCGGCAATGGCGACCAGTTGCACGCCGGGCGTGCGCGGGATCTGCGCCAGGTACATGGCGCCGAACTTGCCGGCGCCGATCAGGCCGATGCGGATGGGGCGGCCTTCGGCGGCGCGTTGTTGCAGGCGGGTGTGCAGGCTCATGGCGGTCAGGCTTCCACGGTTTCGATGACGTCGGGCGAGGTGCGCAGCGCGCTCTCGGGCAGGCCGTCTTTCCACGGCACCTCGACGGGGTAGGGCGTCAGCAGGCAGTCGTCGGGCAGCACCTCGATCGGCGTGAAGTCGCGGTGCGCGATGTACTCGGGCCGCTGGTGGCGGCGGATGTGGTTGCTGACCGCGCACAGGCTCAGGTACACGGCCACGCGGTTGAAGGGCGAGAGGTTGCTGCCCGAGGCATGCACGAGGCAGCTGTGGAACAGGATCATCGAGCCGGCCGGGCCCTTGGGCGAGACGATGCCGCCCTGCCTGCCACCCGCGCGGTCGACCAGCTGGCGGATCAGGTCGTTGTCGACCGTCCACAGCGGGTAGCTGGTGGTCGTGAGGTCGTGCCTGGCATCGACCACGCCCTTGCGGTGGCTGCCCGGAATGAACATCAGCGGGCCGTTGTGCTCGGTCACTTCATCGAGAAAGATGGCCACGTTCATCGCGCGCTCGGTGGGCATCAGGTCGTCGTTGAGCCAGGTGCCGTAGTCCTGGTGCCACTGCCACACGTCGCCCTCGAAGGCCATCTTGCCGTTGATCTTGAACTGGTGCATGTAGACCGCTTCGTCGAACAGGTCCATCACCGGCTCGACCATGCGCGGGTGGCGCGCCAGCCGCGCGAAGGGCTCGCTGATGAGGTGCGCCGCGAAGTTCGTGCGCACGGCGTCGGAGCCTTTCTCGCGCACGTTGAAGGCCGCGCGCTTGCTGTACAGGTCGGGCACCGCATCGGTCAGCACCTTCGTCTCTTCGGGCGAGAAGTGGCCGGGGAAGAACAGGTAGCCCTCGCGCTCGAACTGCGCGCGTTGCTCGGGGGTCAGCTTCATGCCTTGTCTCCTTTTCGGGTGGGGGTTCCAGATGCGGATGCCGTGCGTGCCAGCTGCTGCGCGAGCCGCTCGGCCAGCGCATCGCTGGCGCGCGAGACGTGCTCGTCGCTCAGGCGCGCGGCGCGTTCGACGTCGCCGGCGGCAATGGCGTCGGCAATGGCTTCGTGCTCGTCCCACAGCGACTCGCGCTGCGGCTCGGCCTGCAGCACCGCGCCCATCGCGCGGCGCAGGTGGCGCCAGTGCGGGTCGGCGCTCTGACCGATCAGCGGGTTGCCCGAGGCGGCGTAGATGGCCTGGTGAAAGGCCACGTCGGCGTCGATCATGGCTTCGACATTGCGCCCGCGCGCCGCGCGCCGGCCGCGTTCGATGAGCTTCGGGTCGATGCGAAAGCGCTGCTGCGCCGCCAGCCGCGCGGCCAGCACGTCGAGCGCGCCGCGCACCTGGTAGACCTTGCGCATCGCCTCGGCCTCCAGCGGCGCCACCAGCACGCCGCGCCCGGGCGCGTCCTGCACGAAGCCGTCTTTCTTGAGCAGCCGCAGCGCCTGCAGCACCGGCTGGCGCGACACCGCGAGCCGCGCCGCGATGTCCTCCTGCGTGAGCCGCTCGCCCGGCGCGAGCGCGCCGCTGCTGATGGCGCCGAGCAGGGCGCGGTAGACCTGGTCGACGAGGTCGGGGGCGACTTCGATGCTGAGCAACTGGGCGGGCATGACGGGCCTTTTCTGAACTCTGTATACAGAGTACGGACTTCGGCGGCGGGGCGCATCCCCGGGTTTTTACCCATCGGGGCTGCAAGGAACGGCGCGCCGCCGCTAAGCTCGACCCATGCAACTCCCTACCTACGACGACGTCATCGCCGCGGCCGCGCGGCTCGAAGGCCATGCCCACCGCACGCCGGTGCTGCAATCGACCACCGCCAACGAGCGCTGGGGCGCGCAGTTCTTCTTCAAGTGCGAGAACTTCCAGCGCATGGGCGCGTTCAAGTTCCGCGGTGCGTTCAATGCGCTGTCGAAGTTCGACGCGGCGCAGCGCCAGGGCGGCGTCATCGCCTTCTCGTCAGGCAACCACGCGCAGGCCATCGCGCTGTCGGCGCGCCTGCTGTCGATGCCGGCCGTGATCGTCATGCCCAAGGACGCACCCGCCGCCAAGGTTGCCGCCACCAAGGGCTACGGCGCCGAAGTGGTGATGTACGACCGCTTCACCGAAGACCGCGAGGCGCTGACGAAGCGGCTCGCGCAGGAGCGCGGCATGACGATGATTCCGCCCTACGACCACCCCGACGTGCTCACGGGGCAGGGCACGGCGGTGAAGGAACTCATCGAAGAGACCGGCCCGCTCGATCACCTCTTCGTGTGCCTCGGCGGCGGCGGGTTGCTCTCGGGCTCGGCGCTGTCGGCGCGTGCGCTGTCGCCCGCCTGCAAGGTCTACGGCGTGGAGCCCGAGGCCGGCAACGACGGCCAGCAGTCGCTGCGCGCCGGGAAGATCGTGCACATCGAAACCCCCAAGACCATCGCCGACGGTGCGCAGACGCAGCACCTGGGCGCGTACACCTTCGGCATCATCCAGCGTGATGTGGACGACATCTTCACCGTCACCGACGAGCAGCTCGTCGAGGCGATGCGCTTCTTCGCCGAGCGCATGAAGATGGTGGTGGAGCCGACGGGGTGCCTCGCGTTCGCGGGTGCCGTCGCGGCTGCGAAGGCCATCGAAGGCCAGCGCGTGGGCATCGTGATCAGCGGCGGGAACGTCGACCTGTCGCGCTACGCCTCGCTGATCGGCTGATTCTTCTCAGGCCCGGATACCGCTCGCCGTCAGGTGCAGCAACCGGTCCGCGCGCGCCGCCGCGCTCTCCGAGTGCGTGACCAGCACCAGCGAGGCGCCGTGCTCGCGCGTCTGGCCGATCAGCAGGTCCATCACCTTCGCGGCGGTGGACGGGTCGAGGTTGCCGGTGGGCTCGTCGGCCAGCAGCAGCGCGGGACGGTGCACCAGCGCGCGGGCGATCGCCACGCGTTGCAGCTGGCCGCCCGAGAGCGTCTGCGGCAGCCGCGCGCCCATGCCGGGCAGGCCGACGGCGTCGAGCATGTGGGCCACGCGCGCGTCTTCGCGCGGGCGGCCCAAGAGCATCAGCGGCAGCGACACGTTCTGCGCCACGTCGAGGTGCGGCAGCACATGAAAAGCCTGGAACACGAAGCCCACGTGCTGGCGCCTCCACAGCGCGCGGGCCTCGCCGTCGAGCGCGCCGATGTCGGTGCCGTCGTGCGACACGCTGCCTTCGTCCCAAGTGTCGAGGCCGGCCATGCAGTTGAGCAGGGTCGATTTGCCCACGCCCGATTCGCCGACGATGGCGACGAACTCGCCGGGCGCGACCTGCAGGCTCACGTGTTCGAAGACGGGCGCGTCGCCGTAGTGCTTGCCGAGGTTGGAGAGGTGCAGCGTCATGCGGGCGTCGCCCCGCGTGCGATGTGGGCGATGTGCTGCACGGCGGCCTGCACCGCGTCGGGCGCGTCGCAGGCGATCACGGTGCGCTGCGGCATGCTGCGCAGCCAGGTGATCTGCCGCTTGGCGAGCTGGCGCGTGGCGGCGATGCCGCGCTCGCGCAACTCGCCCAGCGCCTTGGCATCGGGCGGTGCGTCGCCGCAGGCGTCGAGCATCTCCCAGGCCTGGCGGTAGCCGACGCAGCGCATCGAGGGCAGGTCGGGCGACAGGTCGCCGTGCGCGCGCAGCGCCTTCACCTCGTCGAGAAAACCGGCCGCGAGCATGGCGTCGAAGCGCTCGGCGATGCGCCCGTGCAGCCAGGCGCGGTCCTCCGGTTCGAGCGACACGAGCACGCCGCCGTCGACGGCCTTGGCGGCCTTGGTGTCGCTCGCATGGAAGCTCGACAGCGGCTGGCCGCTGCTCTCCCACACCTCGAGCGCGCGTTGGATGCGCTGGCTGTCCTGCGGTGCGAGCCGCGCGGCGGTGACGGGGTCGACCTGCGCGAGCCGCGCATGCATGGCGGGCCAGCCGAGCGCGGCGGCTTCGGCATCGAGGCGCGCGCGCACGGCGGGGTCGGCCGCGGGCATGGCGTCGATGCCGTCGAACAGCGCCTTGAAGTACAGCATGGTGCCGCCCACGAGCAGCGGCAGCGCGCCGCGTGCGTGGATGTCATCGATCAGGCGCGTGGCGTCGGCCACGAAGGCGGCGGCGCTGTAGCTGTCGCGCGCATCGAGGATGTCGATCAGGTGGTGCGGCACCGCAGCCTGCTCGGCGGCGGTGGGCTTGGCAGTGCCGATGTCCATGCCGCGGTAGACCAGCGCCGAGTCGACGCTGACGATCTCGACCGGCTGCAGCCGGGCCACGGCCAGGGCCACGGCGGTCTTGCCGGACGCAGTGGGGCCGGCGAGCGCGATGTAGCGCGGGGGAACAGGGGAAGCGGGGGGCATGCGTCGAGGGTAGCAAATGGCGCGCGCCAGCCAGCAGCGCGGGGCTTGCCTGCGACGCCGTGCGTCAGGCGACGACGGTCGCGTCCCGCATCCGCCGGATGTCGCGCAGCGGCGGCGCACCGAACAGGCGCGCGTACTCGCGGCTGAACTGCGAGGCGCTTTCGTAGCCCACGCGCACGCCGGCGGTGCCGGCATCGATGTTCTGGTTCAGCATCAGCTGCCGCGCTTCCTGCAGGCGCAGCTGCTTCAGGTACTGCATCGGGCTCATGCCGGTCACGGCGCGGAAGTGCTGGCGGTAGGTCGACGGGCTCATGTGCGCCGACGCGGCCAGTTCGTCCGCCTGCACGGGCTTCCTGAAATTCATCTTGAGCCACGCCAGGCTCTGCGCCACCTGCTGGCTGGGCGAGCCCACGGTCATGAGGCGCTGCAGCTGCGGGCCGTGGCGCCCGGCGAGCAGGCGCACGACGATTTCCTTTTGCAGCAGCGGCGCGAGCTGCGGAACGAGTTGGGGCTCGGCCAGCAGCTCGACGAGCCGCGTGACGGTGCCCAGCAGCGTCGCGTCGAGCGCGCCCAGCGACAGGGCGCGCTGGTTGTGGGGCTCCCTGGACGGCGGGGGCAGCGCCATCTCGGTCGCCACCTGCACGATGGCGCGCGGATCGAGCCGGATCATGAGGCCCAGGAAGGGCTGCGCCGCGCTGGCACGGGTGACGTGCGCCACCACGGGCAGGTCGGCCGTGATCAGCAGCGACTGGCCCGCGCCGTATTCATAGATCTCGTCGCCGAGCGCCGCGCGCTTCTGTCCGCCGACGGTGATGCCCAGGCCGAAGCCGTAGATGCAATGCACGGGCTCGGTCGCGGCGCTGCGACGGTGCAGCGAGAGCTCGGGAATGGCGGTGGCGTGGTCGCCGTCGTTTCGGGCAATGCGCCCGACGGCCGCGGCCAGGGCACCGAGGACGGCCGAATCGTCTGGCTGCGTCGGCTGTAGCACTTCCATCTGAATCCTTTCGGGTGCTTGCGCAAAGTCTAGCGGGCGCTTCTCATGCGCTTGGCGTTTTTGGCGCAGTCTCGTTGTTTCAGGCAAGAACGCGCGCGGATTGGGCAAGTGGCGGCGGGCGCTTCGTCGGACACTGGCCGCCGTGAAGTCCTGCCGCGTGCGGCGCGAGGACCGTGCTTCCCCTCCACGATGATGAAAAAAGAAATGACCCACGACGAACGACATCCGCATCGCATCACCGCCTCGCTCGTGGCCGCGCTGGCCATCGGCGCGAGCATGGCCGGGTCCGCGCCCGCTTTCGCCAGCACCGCGCTGGCGCAGAAGTACGCGTGCGTGGCCTGCCACCAAGCCGCCGTGAAGGTGGTGGGCCCTTCCTGGAAAGAAATCGGCGCGCGCTACGGCGATGGCAAGGGCACGGCCGCGCAGCTGGCGGCCAGCATGAAGGCCGGCAGCTCGGGCAAGTGGGGCGCGATGCCCATGCCCGCGCAAGCCCAGGTTCCCGACGCGGACCTTCAGGCGCTCGCGCAATGGGTGCTCGACGGCGCCAAGTGAATCCGACCCATCCCACCTACCCACGGAGAAAACCAACATGAGCGCGCTCCACGTCAACGGCCGTGACCACACGGTCGACGCCGACCCCGGCACCCCCATCCTCTGGGCCCTGCGCGACACGCTGGGCATGACCGGCACCAAGTTCGGCTGCGGCGCCGCGCTGTGCGGCGCCTGCACCGTGCACATGGACGGCCAGGCCATCCGCTCGTGCATCACGCCCATCGCGGCGGCCGAGGGCAAGAAGATCACCACCATCGAAGCCGTGACCGGCGGCAACGACCGCGTCGGCGCGGCCGTGCATGCCGCGTGGGTCAAGCACGACGTCGCGCAGTGCGGCTACTGCCAGAGCGGCCAGATCATGAGCGCAACGGCCTTCCTGCAGTCGCTCCCCAAGGGCAAGCAGCCCAGCACCGACGAGATCGACTCGGCCATGGCCGGCAACATCTGCCGCTGCGGCACCTACGCCCGCATCCGCGCCGCGGTGACCGATGCGGCCAAGACCCTCGCCTGAAGGAGCCGACGACATGCTGCCAAACATCGACTACAACGACCTGCCGCGCGCGCTGCAGCGCCTGATGGTCCAGCCTGCGACCGATGACGCCGACGCGGCCGCCACGCTGCCCCGTCGCAGCTTCCTGAAGATGGCCGGCGCCGGCGGCCTCGTGCTTGGCGCCTTTCCGCACCTGGCCATGGCGCAGGCCGACGGCCCGGCCAAGGCCGGCGGCGCGCTCAAGCCGACGCAACAGCCCTCGGCCTTCGTGCAGATCGCGCCCAACGGCGAGGTCACGGTCACCATCAACCGCCTTGAGTTCGGCCAGGGCGTGCAGACCGGCCTGCCGATGATCCTGGCCGAAGAGCTCGATGCCGACTGGGCCCTGGTGCGCAGCCGCAACGGCACCAACGATGCCGCCTACGCCGACCCGCTGTTCGGCATGCACCTGACGGGCGGTTCCAACTCGATCAAGAACAGCTACACGCAGTACCGCGAACTGGGCGCGCGTGCGCGGGCCATGCTGCTGTCGGCTGCGGCGCAGCGCTGGAAGGTCGACGTGGCCACGCTGCGCACGCAAGCCGGCACAGTCATCGGCCCGGGCGGGCGCAAGGCGGGCTACGGCGAGCTGGCCGAAGCGGCCATGGCACTGCCGGTGCCCGAGACGGTCACGCTGAAGAGCCCGAAGGACTTCCGGATCATCGGCCGCCCGACCACGCGCCTGGACGCGCGCGCCAAGAGCAGCGGGCGACAGGACTTCGGCATCGACGTGAAGCAGCCCGGCCAGCTCACGGCCGTGGTGGCGCATCCGCCCGTGTTCGGCGCCCGCCTGGCCTCGGTGGACGACAGCGCGGCGCGCGCCGTCAAGGGCGTGAAGGCCGTGCTGCGCATTCCGCTGGACCGCGGCGCCGAGGGCGTGGCCGTGGTGGCCGACGGCTACTGGCCCGCCAAGCTGGGCCGCGACGCGCTCAAGCTGCAGTGGAACACCGATGCGGTGGAGAAGGTCGACAGCGACAAGCAGCTGGCGCAGTACCGCGAACTGGCCGGCCGCCCCGGCAACCGCAAGTTCGACGCCGACATGGCGCCGCTGGCCGGCGCGCCGCACAAGCTCGAGGCCGAGTTCGTGTTTCCCTACCTGGCCCACGCGCCCATGGAGCCGGAGAACTGCACCGTGAAGCTGTCGGACGGCCGCGCCGAGCTGTGGGTCGGCACGCAGTCCGCCGACCTCGACGGCCAGGCCGCGGCACGCACGCTGAAGCTCGACCCCGCGCAGGTGAAGGTGAACGTGCAGATGGCGGGCGGCGGCTTCGGCCGGCGCTTCGTGGGCTCGAGCGACTTCGTGGTCGAGGCCTGCGAGATCGCCAAGGCCGCGCGCACCGCCGGCCTCAAAGACGCCCCCGTGCGCCTGCTGTGGAGCCGCGAGGACGACATCAAGGGCGGCTACTACCGCCCCATGCACCTGCACCGCGCACGCATCGGCTTCGACGAACGCGGCAAGATCCTGGCGTGGGACCACGTGATCGTCGGCCAGTCGATCACCGCGGGCACGGTGTTCGCGGGTTCCATGGTGAAGGACGGCATCGACGCCACCGCGGTGGAGGGCATGCGCGATCCGTACCCCGTGCCGATGCGCCTCACGGTGCACCATCCGCAGGTCAACGTGCCGGTGCTGTGGTGGCGCAGCGTGGGCTCCACGCACACCGCCTTCGTGATGGAGACGCTGATCGACGAGATCGCCCGCACGACCAAGCAGGACCCGGTGGCCTACCGCATGAACCTCTTCGGCGACAAGCACCCGCGCCACCGCGCCGCGCTGCAACTGGCGGTCGACAAGAGCGGCTACGGCAAGAAGAAGCTGGCCGAAGGCCGCGCCTGGGGCGTGGCCGTGCACGAGTCCTTCGAGTCGGTGGTGGCCTATGTGGTCGAAGCGTCGGTGAAGGACGGCCAGCCGGTGCTGCACCGCGTGACCTCGGGCGTGCACTGCAACCTGGCGGTGAATCCGCGCAGCGTGGAGGCGCAGGTGCAGGGCGCGGCGGTGATGGGGCTGTCGACCTGCCTGCAGGGCAGCGCCATCACGCTGAAGGACGGCGTCGTGCAACAGGGCAACTTCGGCGACTTCAGCGTGGCGCGCATCACGCAGGTGCCCGAGTTCGACGTGCACATCGTGCCGAGTGCCGATGCGCCCAAGGGCATGGGGGAACCCGGCCTGCCGCCGCTGGCGCCTGCTTTCGCGAATGCCGTGGCGCGGCTGACGGGCAAGCCCTTGCGCCAGCTGCCGTTCGACCTGGCCTCGGCCTGACGCGGGAACGGAACCGGTTGAAGAAGCCGGTTTAGATGGCGGCGGGCGCGGGCGTGTGCGCCTCGCCCCGCACCTCTTGCGGCGACAGCGCCGCGGAAGGCAAGGAAGGCGGTGCAGGCCGCGGCGACACCAGCCGCGGCTGCGGCCGGCTGTCCGCCACGGTGCTGCTGTCCTCGGGCTTCATGCGAAACAGCTGCGACAGCGCGGCGCGGTACTGCGTCGCGCCCACCGAGTTGGTGTTGTGGTGCGAGCCGCCCTCGACCAGCACGAACATCTTGGGCACCGTGGCCGCGTCGTACAGCTTGCGCCCGAGCGTCGGGTTGATCAGGCTGTCGGCGGTGCCGTGCACCACGAGCAGCGGCGCGCCGATGTCCTTGACGGTGCGAATCGCCTCGAAGCGCTGCGTGATGAACGGGCCGAAGGGCAACCAGCCCCACTTGAAGCTGCTGGCCACGTCGGCGATGGAGGTGAAGGTGCTCTCGACGATGGTGCCGCTCTCGTCGTTCACCGTGGCCGCCAGGTCGATGCCGATGGCGCCGCCCAGCGAGTGGCCGAAGATGTAACGGTGCTGGCGCGGGTGGCGTGCGGCGAGCCAGGTCCAGGCGGCGCGGGCGTCTTCGCGGGCCGAGGCTTCCGAGGGCAGGCCCTTGGAGCTCTTGCCGAAGCCGCGGTAGTCGATGGCCAGCACCGAGAAGCCCAGCTCGTGCATGCGCTGGATGCGCGGCGCCGAGCCGGCCACGTTGTAGCGCGCACCATGCAGGTACAGCAGCACGGGGGTCTCGGTGGTTTCGGGGGCGCCGCCGAGCCACAGGCCGTGCAGGCGCGCCGGTTCACCGGTGATGGACGACTGGAAGTCGATCCAGACATCCTGCATGCCTTCGGTCATCTGGGCCGAATTGCCCCAGCTGCGGTCGCTGGGCTGGAAGATCCATTCGCGCTGGCGTTCGTCGAGGGTCGAACAGCCGGCTGCCAGGAGGGCACAGAGCGAAAAGATGGACGCGAGGAGGGGCCAGCGTTTGATCATGGGGTGGAGGGACAGCGAAAGTCGGCCGAAAGTTCATCTGCTTGCTTTCTGAAACGCGTCGGCATCGCGTGTCAGCTCCCCCTGTGCAGCGCTCGCCGGCGCCTGGCACGAGACCATGCAACGTGCGTGCCCGCACCGTGGATGACGCCACAAAACCCTCGAAAACCCTCGAAATGGGCGCTGACGGCGCTTATCTGCCGCACAGGCCCCGGGGGTCAGCCCGGCGCCGGCTGCACGAAATACACCACCATCCGCAGGTG
The DNA here is from genome assembly GCF_058796495.1 of Variovorax sp. GW823-FHT04B03. Lineage (NCBI taxonomy): Bacteria > Pseudomonadati > Pseudomonadota > Betaproteobacteria > Burkholderiales > Comamonadaceae > Variovorax > Variovorax sp. GW823-FHT04B03. The sequence continues at coordinate 14,287 of NZ_JBXAIT010000004.1, read as the reverse complement.
CCGGTGCGTGTCGACCACCAAGGTTTCGTGGTGAAACTCCAACGGTCCGCTGTCGGCCGTCTGTACGCATCCGAGGCCGCGCCGGGCGGGCGCGCTGTCGGGGGTGTCCCACCAGCGGCGGAAGTCGGGCGAGAGCGCTTGCAGGTCCGCGACCAGGCCCAGCATGGCCGGATCGTCGGGTGCGATGGCGAAGTCGTATCGGAATTGCGCCAGCAGCCCGGGCGCATCGTCGCGCCAGGCGGGCAGGCGCCGGCGCAGCTCGGGGTCGGCGAACACCATGCGAAGGAGGTTGCGCGCCTCGCGCTCGCGCGCGCTGAAGCCGAAGAGCGCGTCGGCCGCGGCGTTCCAGGCCACCACGTCCCAGCGCAGGTTGAACACGTAGGCGGGGCGGGTGGGCAGCTCGTCCATGAGCTGCTGGATGCGAGGCGTGACCGACGCCTGCTGATGGGCCTCCGGCGGCGGCGGGCGCTGGTGGGCCAGCAGGAACAGGTGGCTGCACTCGGCGTCGTCCAGCTCCAGGGCGTGCGCCACGCCGAGCAGGAATTTCTGCGACACCTGGATCTCGCGCCCCTGCTCGAACCAGGTGTACCAGGTGAGCCCCACGCCGGCCATCACCGCGACTTCTTCGCGCCGCAGGCCGGGCGTGCGGCGCCGCCCCTGCGAGGGCAGGCCCACATCGGCGGGCGTGAGCTTGCGGCGGTGCCGGGTCAGGAATTCCGACAGCTCGTTCTTGGTGCGGCTGAGGCTGCGCTCGATCAAGGCTGTTGTCTCCAGTAATAGGATAAACGCTTAAATTGTAATGTGATGATCTTGTCCTGAAGATGGGGCTTCCGCAACCCGAACGCGCACCCGGAGGCCCCTTTTGACCGCACCTTGCGATTCACTTTCCCTTTCCGACCACCTTCCGGCCGCGCGGCGCGAAGGCCGCGCAGGCGCCCGCGAATGGACCGGGCTCGCGCTGCTGGCGCTGCCGACCTTCCTGCTCGGCCTCGACCTCACGCTGCTGCACCTCGCACTGCCCGCGCTGGCCCTGGACCTGCGCCCCACGAGCGCGCAGGCGCTGTGGATCGTCGATGCCTACGGTTTCATGATTGCCGGCTTTCTCGTCACGATGGGCACGCTGGGCGACCGCATCGGGCGGCGCAAGCTGCTGATGGTGGGCGCGGCGGCGTTCGGGGCCGCATCGGTCATGGCGGCCTGCTCGACCAGCGCCGCCCAGCTGATCGCCGCGCGTGCCGTGCTCGGCGTGGCGGGCGCGACGCTGATGCCGTCGACGCTGGCGCTGATCAGCAACATGTTCCTGCACCCGCACCAGCGCGCGCTGGCGATCGGGCTGTGGGCGACCATGTTCGCGCTCGGCATGGCGGCCGGGCCCGTGGTGGGCGGCCTGCTGCTGGCGCACCACGGCTGGGGCGCGGCCTTTCTCGTCGCGCTGCCGGTGGTCGGGCTGCTGCTGGTGGCGGCGCCGTTCCTGCTGCCGGAGTACCGCGCGCCGCAGCAGGGGCGGCTCGATCTGCCCAGCGTCGCGCTGTCGCTGCTGGCCTTGCTGCCGGTGGTCTACGGCATCAAGCAGGTCGCGAAGGACGGGATCGGTGTCGGGGCCGTGCTGGCGCTCGTCGGCGGGCTGGCGTTCGCGCTGGGGTTCGTCCGGCGGCAACGGCGGCTGCGCCATCCGCTGATCGACCTCGGCCTGTTCGCCAGCCGGGCCTTCAGCGTCGCGCTCGTGGTGTTGCTGGTGGGGCTGGTCGGTGTCGGCGGCACGATGCTGCTGGTGACCCAGTACCTGCAGCTGGTGGCGGGCCTGTCGCCGCTGGAAGCCGGGTTGTGGATGGGGCCGCCGGCGCTTGCGATGCTGGTGGCCGGCACCACGGCGCCGCTGCTCGCGCGGCGCATCCGGCCGGGCCATGTGATGGCGGGCGCGCTGGGGTTGTCGGTCGTGGGCTACCTGGTGCTGAGCCAGCTCGATCGCACGCCGCATGGCATTGCGTGGGTGACGGCCGCGTTCTCGCTCGTGTACCTCGGCCTGGGCACCATCGCCGCGCTGGGGACCGACCTGGTCGTGGGCGCCGCGCCGCCCGAGAAGGCGGGATCGGCCTCGGCCTTGTCCGAAACGGTGCAGGAGCTGGGCCTGGCCGTGGGCATCGCCACGCTGGGCAGCCTGACGACGGCGGTGTATCGCACGCGAATGGGCGACCCGATCGATGGCATGGCCGTGAACCTTCAACGCGCCGTATCGGACAGCCTGGCCGGCGCGACATCGGTGGCGCACGAACTGCCTGTCGGTGTGCTGGAGCAAGCACAAGCCGCCTTCCTCGCAGGACTGAATGCCGCCGCAGCCACCAGCGCCGTCAGCATCGCGGTCCTGGCGGTGCTGGCTGCCGTCACGCTGCGGCATGTCGGCGTGGCCGCCGATGACGGGCTCAGCGCCCGCGCATGAACAGCGAATCGAGCTCGCGGATCGACAGCTGGCGCCAGGTCGGCCGGCCGTGGTTGCACTGGTCGGAGCGCTCGGTGGCTTCCATCTGGCGCAGCAGGGCGTTCATCTCGTCGATGGTGAGCTTGCGGTTGGCGCGCACCGCGCCGTGGCAGGCCATGGTCGACAGCAGTTCGTTCTGCGCGCGCTGCACCACGGTGCTCGCGTCGTGCTGGCCCAGCTCGGCGAGCACGCTGCGCGCCAGCTCCACCGGGTCGCCGTCGGCCAGTGTGCCGGGCACGGCACGCACCGCCAGCGTGCGGGCCGAGAAGGGCGTGATCTCCAGCCCCAGCGTGGGCAGCACCTCGGCGCAGGCTTCGGCCGTGGCCACTTCCTGCGGCGTGGCCGCGAAGGTGGCCGGGATCAGGAGCGGCTGGCTCGTGATGGCCGCGCCATCGAGCTGGGTCTTGAGCCGCTCGTAGACGATGCGCTCGTGCGCTGCGTGCATGTCGACGATCACCAGGCCCTGACTGTTCTCGGCCAGGATGTAGATGCCCTGCAACTGGGCCAGCGCGCGGCCCAGCGGCCAGGCGTCCTGGTTCATGACGGGGGCGGGAGCGGGCGCTTCGTCTTCCGGCAGCCCGACCGGTGCGCGGAACGACATCGCCGGCGCTTCGGTCTGCCACTGCGACGGGGCCGTGACCGGCGCGTGTCCCTGTTCCTCGGTGCGCCGCGGCCACATGGCCTCGAAGTCGCCGGCACCGCGCTCGCGCGCCTGGAACGGGATCGCGGGCTGCGACCAGCTGGCGCTCGGCGGCAGTGGGGTCTGCTTGAAGAAGGGCTGCGGCGGCGCGTCGGCCGGTGCCAGCGCATCGCCGGCGCGCGGTGCGGCCAGGGCGTCCTCGATGGCATGGCGCACCGCCTGGTGCACCTCGCGCCCGTCGCGGAAGCGCACCTCGATCTTGGTCGGGTGCACGTTGACGTCGACGCGCGCGGGGTCGATCTCCAGGTACAGCACGTACACCGGCTGGCGCTGGCCGTGCAGCACGTCTTCGTAGGCGCTGCGCACCGCGTGCGACAGCACCTTGTCGCGCACGAAGCGGCCGTTGACGTAGAAGAACTGTTGGTCGTTGCGCGAGCGCGCCGCATCGGGAATGCCGGCACGGCCGACCACGCGCACCGGGCCGCCTTCGCGCAGCACGGAGACGCTTTGCGACACGAAGTCGTCGCTCAGCGCATCGGCCAGCCGCTGCTCGGGCGTGGCGGCGGCGCGCCATTGTTCGATCAACTTGCCGTCGTGCCAGACCGAGAAGCCCACCTCGGGCCGCGCCAGCGCATGGCGGCGCACGGCCTCGATGCAGTGGGCCAGCTCGGTGGCGTCGGTCTTCAAGAACTTGCGCCGCGCGGGCGTGGCAAAGAACAGCTCACGCACCTCGACCGTGGTGCCCACCGAGCGCGCCACCGGCCGCAGCTCGCCGGTGCCGCCGTCGAGCACGTAGGCGCTGTCGGCGCCGGTGAAGCGCGAGAGGATGCTGAGCTCGGCGATCGCGTTGATGGCCGCCAGCGCCTCGCCGCGAAAGCCCATGGTGCCGACCGTTTCGAGGTCGCTCAGGCTCGCGATCTTGCTGGTGGCGTGGCGACGCAGCGCCACCGTGAGTTCCTCGCGCGGAATGCCCAGGCCGTCGTCTTCGACCGAGATCAGCCGCACGCCGCCCGAGGCCAGCCGCACGGTGATCTGGCGCGCGCCGGCGTCCAGCGCGTTGTCGAGCAGTTCGCGCACCACCGAGGCGGGGCGCTCGACCATTTCACCGGCGGCGATCTGGCTGATCAGCTCGTCGGGGAGTTCACGGATCGGGCGGCGTTCGGCGGGGGGGAGGGAGGAGGGTAGGGCACTCACCGGAAACATTCTAAAAGCGGCGCCCGAGCAGGGCGGTTGGCGGTGTATTTGGCGCGCTTATACCGATCCTCAACCGATCTCATTGGCTTTGGCGAAGGCGAAAACCTAAGCTCCCTCTCGCCAACGTATTCGCACAACAAGAACGCACCGGAGACACCCAATACACCGCCATGGCCCACCGCCATGCCGCGCAGGGGGCCGCCGCGCGCGTTCGCCGACCACCCTGAAAGCCGACGCCATGACGACACCCCGCCCCCTGCGCTCCGCCGCCTGGTTCAACAACCCCGAACACAGCGAACTCTCGGTCCTGCACCTGGCCTGGTTCCTGAACTACGGCCTCACCCGCGAGGAGCTGCAATCGGGCAAGCCGATCATCGGCATCGCGCAAAGCGGCTCCGACCTCACGCCCTGCAACCGCCACCACCGCGAGCTGTCGCTGCGGGTGCGCGAGGGCATCCGCGAGATGGGCGGCATCGCGATGGAATTCCCGATGCACCCGATCCAGGAGAACGGCCGCCGCCCCACGGCCGCGCTCGACCGCAACCTGGCTTACCTGGGGCTGGTCGAGATCCTCACCGGCTACCCGATCGACGGCGTGGTGCTGACCACCGGCTGCGACAAGACCACGCCGGCCGCGCTGATGGCCGCGGCCACCGCCAACATCCCCGCCATCGTGTTGTCGGGCGGGCCCATGCTCAACGGCTGGCACGAAGGCCAGCGCACCGGCACCGGCACCACGCTGTTCAAGGCGCGCGAGCTGTTCGCCAAGGGCAGCATCGACTTCCCCGGCTACATCGACCTCGTGGGTTCCACGGTGCCCTCGGCCGGCCACTGCAACGTGATGGGCACGGCCTCGACGATGAACGCCCTGGCCGAAGCCCTGGGCATGAGCCTGCCCGGCTGCGCGGCCATTCCCGCGCCGTACCGCGAGCGCGGCCAGATGGCCTACGAAACCGGCCGGCGCATCGTCGACATGGTGCGCGAAGACCTCAAGCCCTCGGACATCCTCACGCGCTCGGCCTTCGAGAACGCGATCGTCGTCAACTCGGCCATCGGCGGCTCGACCAACGCGCCGATCCACCTCATCGCCATCGCCAAGCATGCGGGCGTCGAGCTCAACATCCAGGACTGGGAAACGGTCGGCCTCGACGTGCCGCTGCTGCTCGACATGCAGCCCGCCGGCAAGTACCTCGGCGAGGAGTTCTACCGCGCAGGCGGCGTGCCTGCCGTCGTAGCCGAGCTGCATCGCCACGGCCTGATCCGCACCGACGCGCGCACCGTCAACGGCCACACCCTGGCCGTCAACTGCGCCGACGCGCCGGTGAAAGACGCCGACGTGATCCGCCCCTTCGACCAGCCGCTGCGCGAGAACGCCGGCTTCCTCGTGATGTCGGGCAACCTGTTCGACAGCGCGATCATGAAGACCAGCGTCATCTCCGACGAGTTCCGCGCGCGCTACCTCAGCAAGGCCGGCGACCTCGACGCCTTCGTGGGCCGCGCCATCGTGTTCGACGGCCCGGAAGATTTCGAAGCCCGCATCGAAGACCCGTCGCTGGACATCGATGCGAGCTGCATCTTGTTCATGCGCGGCGTCGGCCCCATCGGGCACCCGGGCTCGTCGGAAGTGGTCAACATGCGCGCGCCGTCGCACCTGCTCAAGAGCGGCGTGTCGGCCTTGCCCTGCATCGGAGACGGCCGGCAGTCGGGCACCTCGGGCTCGCCGTCGATCCTCAACGCTTCGCCCGAAGCCGCCGCAGGCGCGGGCCTGGCGCTGCTGCAGACCGGCGACAAGGTGCGCGTGGATTTGAAGGAGCGCACCGTCAACATGCTCGTCGACGACGCGGTGCTGCAAGCGCGCGCCCGCGACCTCGAGGCGAAGGGCGGTTACCCGATTCCCGCGAGCCAGACGCCATGGCAGGAGATCCAGCGCGCGATGGTGGACACGCTGTCCGAAGGCATGGTGCTGAAACCGGCGACCAAGTACCAGCGCGTGGCACAGACGGCGGGGATTCCGCGTCGGAATCACTGAGGACGGTTGTTCAGGGCGACGCTCCCGCCAACGGGGAGCCTTGCTCCGCGAATGTCCCCCGGCCTGCGGGCTTCCGCCCCTCCCCCTTGGTTTCGCTGCGCAAGGCACCCCATCGACGTGAGCGTGTTCAGAGCACATGTTGATCGGCCCGCACAACGACCGCGCCCATCGTGCTCAGGACACTGGGTGCTTCCCGCAGCGAAATCAAGGAGGAGGGGCGAAGCCCCGGGGGACATTCGCGGAGGGAAGTACCCGGTGGCCTGAGCACACGCCCTGAATGAACCCGCCCCCGCACCCAGAATTTTTTAAATCAGAAGAAGGAGTCAGACATGAAGTGGATGAGCGTTCAAACGCCGCAGGGCCCCCGCGTGGGTTACATCAAGGACGGCGCACTGCAGCCCGTCGATGCAGCCCGCATGCAGGACATCGTCGAAGGCAAGCCCTGGCGCGATGCAGGCCAGCCGATCCCCCTCGCCGACGTCAAGCCCACGCTGCCGTTCGCACCGAGAAACATCATCTGCATCGGCGCCAACTACCGCGACCATTGCATCGAGACCGGCCTGGCCATCCCCGAGAAGCCCGTCGTGTTCGCGAAGTTCAGCAACACGCTGGCCGCCGATGGCGATGCGATCACCTGGCCCGAAGGCTTCACCGAGAAGGTCGACTGGGAAGCCGAACTCGGCGTCGTCATCGGCAAACGCGCACAAGGCGTGAGCGAAGCGGATGCGCTCTCGCATGTGTTCGGCTACGTCGCAGCCAACGACGTGAGCGCGCGCGACGTGCAACTGGGCGAGGCGCAGTGGGTGCGCGGCAAGTCGCTCGACGGCTTCTGCCCGCTCGCGCCCACCGTCGTCACGCGCGACGAAGTGGCCGACGTGCAATCGCTGGGCATCCGCTGCCTCGTCAACGGCGAGGCCGTGCAGTCGTCCAACACCAGCGAAATGATCTTCTCGGTCGCGTTCCTCATCGCGTACCTCTCGCGCGCCATCACGCTGGAGCCCGGCGACCTGATCCTCACCGGCACGCCCGCCGGCGTCGGGCTGGGCCTGAAGCCGCCACGCTTCCTCAAGCGCGGCGACGTGGTCTCGGTCGAGATCGACGGGCTCGGCGCGGTGACCAACCCGGTCCACGGCGCGGTCGCACGCGGCTAGCCTCCACGGCTTCCAGACAGACCTAACTATTCAGGAGACAACAACAATGACAACCACGAGTCCCTACGGCGAGCTGGTCACAGGCGCCATCCACAAGGCGCGCTGGCGCCTGCTGCCCATGCTGATCGTCATGTACATCATGTCGATCCTCGACCGCGTGAACGTCGGCTTCGCCAAGCAGGCGCTGCAGATCGACACCGGCCTGAGCAACAGCGCCTTCGCGCTCGGCGCCGGCATCTTCTTCGTGAGCTACGCGATCTTCGAAGTGCCGAGCAACGTGATTTTGTCGCGCGTCGGCCCGCGCATCTGGCTGTGCCGGATCATGGTCACCTGGGGGCTCGTGGCCTCGGCCATGATGTTCGCGACCACCGAGACCTCCTTCTACGTGCTGCGCTTCCTGCTCGGCATCGCGGAGGCGGGCTTCTACCCCGGCGTGCTGCTCACGCTGACCTACTGGTTCCCGGCCAAGGTGCGCGCGCAGGCCAACGGCATCCTGCTGTTCGGCTTTGCGGGCGCGCTCGTCATCGGCGGGCCGATCTCCGGTGCGCTGCTCGACATGAACGGCATCGGCGGCCTGAAGGGCTGGGAGTGGATGTTCCTCATCGAGGGCTTGATGGCCGTGGTGGTGGGCATCGTGGCCTTCTTCGTCATCGTCGACCGGCCGCACAACGCGCCCTGGCTCACGACCGCGCAGCAGAACGCACTGCAGGCCGTGCTCGACCAGGAAGCGGCGGAGAAGTCGGCCGACAGCCCGCAGACCGTGTGGCAGACGCTGTGCAATCCGCGGGTCATGTTCTTCGCGCTGAACTTCTTCATCGTGCAGATCGCCGCCTACGGCCTCATCTTCTATCTCCCGACCCAGGTGGGGCAGATCCTGGGCCAGAAGATCGGCCTGCTGGTCGGCTTCGTCACCAGCATCCCGTGGCTGCTGGCGCTGTTCGTCGTGTACTTCGTCACGCGCTGGTCCGACCGCCACCACGACCGCCGCCGCGTCACCGTGGCCACGCTGTACACGATCTTCGGCGTGTGCGTGTGCCTGTCGGCGCACGGCTCGCCGATTTTCGCGATCGCGGCGCTGTCGATCGGTGCGTCGACCTACCTGTCGGGCACGCCGATCTTCTATGCCTTCCTGTCGGAGCGGCTGTCGGGGCTGGGCATTGCCACGGGCATCGCGCTGGTCAACTCCATCGGCAACCTGGGCGGCTTCGTGGCGCCCAACCTGCGGACCTACGTGGAGCAGAACCACGGCGGCTCGGCCGCGGGGCTGTACACGCTGGGCAGCGCGGCGCTGCTGGCCGCACTGATGCTGGCGCTCATGCCCAAGGGCTGGCGCGTGGCGAAGAAGAGTGGGGCGGCTGCGGCGCCGGCGGCCGTGCGCGACGGCCGGGCGCGCGCCTGATCGTTCAGAAGGCCTGTCGCCAGACGCGCGACAGCGCCTGCCACGCGCAGTCGACTTCCGGCCGCTTGAGCGCGCCGGCCAGGCAGACAAAGCGCAGGTCGCAGCCGATGCTCACGCGGTCGGCAATGACCAGGCCGTCGCGCTGGCTGGCCTGCAGCGCCAGCGCATCGCGCGCCAGCGAAATGCCCACGCCGGCGCGCACCAGCGCCAGCATCGACATCTCCTGGTCGGCCTGCGCGGCTTTCTTCAGCACCAGCTTGTGGGCCTGCAGCACCGGCGCCAGCAGCCGCGAATGCGAGGAGGTCGCCGGTGCCAGCACCCACGGCAGGTAGGCCAGCTCGGGCCAGTCGCGGCCCAGCACCTGCGGCGCCCAGCCGCTCGGGCCGATCACCTGGTAGTTGAAGCGCGCCAGCACCTGCGAATGGAACAGCTCGCCGTCGTGGCGCCGTGACGCGGCGCTGGCCTGCGGCAGGTCGGTGGCCTCGGGGTCTCCGAGGTAGAAGCCGATGTCCAGTTCCTTGTTGAGCAGTTGGGCGAGCACGTCGCCGCTCGTGCCCTGGTGCAGCTCGGTCTCGAGCTCGGGCGCCAGCGCCACCAGTTCGGTGAGGAAGGGGCTGAGCCGCGTGAAGTCGGGGTCGAGGATGGTGCCGATGCGCAGCGAGCCGCGCACGCCGCCCTTGAGCCGCTCGGCGGCCACCGCGAAATCGTTCAGGCTCTCGAGCGCATGCTCCGCGTGGTTGAGCAGCGCCGCGCCGTCGCGCGTGAGCAGCAGGCCGGTGGGCGTGCGCTGGAACAGCTCCAGCTCGACCAGCGCGCCCAGTTCCTTGAGCTGCAGGCTCACGGCCGGTTGTGTGAGGAACAGGCGCTGCGCGCCGCGCGACACCGAGCCCTCGCGGGCCACGGCCACGAAGGCCTGCAGGAGCCGGGGCTCGATCTTCTTCATGCCGCGCCGGGGAAAGGCTGCAGCTGCTTGTACATGACGAAGGCGTCCACGAAGCCCAGCTGCGGATGCCTGAATGCGCCCGGCAGCGTGCCGACGATGGCGAAGCCCATGTGCTGCCACAGCCGCACCGCGCGCTCGTTGGTGGAGACGACGAAGTTGAACTGCATCGCCAGGAAGCCCATGCGCAGGGCCTGTTGCTGCGAGTGTTCGCACAGCGCCGAGGCCACGCCCAGGCCGCGCGCCGCCTCGGACACCACGTACCCGCAGTTGCTCACATGCGCGCCCTGGCCGGGCTGGTTGGGGCGGATCACATAGGTGCCGAGCACGGCGCCTTCGTCGCTGCAGGCCACGAAGGTCAGGGTGGGCACCTTCATCCACGAGTGGCGGGCCTGCTCCTCCGTGACATCGGGCGGGTAGGTGTAGGTGTCGCCGCGGCGGAACGTCGGTTCGAGGACGGCCCAGAGGGCGGGCCAGTCGGTATCGAGGGCTTCGCGGATCTGGATCATGGGGTGATTCGGAAAGGGTGCGGCATGCCAACAAGGATAATCCGCGCCCATGGAAATCATCAGCTTTCTCGTCGACTTCATCCTTCACGTCGACAAACACCTCGAGGCCTTCGTGGTCGCCTACGGCCCCTGGGTCTATGCGCTGCTGTTCCTGATCGTGTTCGTCGAGACCGGCGCGGTGGTCATGCCGTTCCTGCCGGGCGACTCGCTGCTCTTCATCGTCGGCGCGCTGTGCGGCGTGGGCCTCATGAGTTTTCCGCTGGCCTGCGGCATCCTGATCGCGGCGGCCATCCTGGGCGACCAGTGCAACTACTCGATCGGGCGCTACTTCGGGCCCAAGGTGTTCCAGTGGGAGAACTCGCGCTTCTTCAACCGCAAGGCCTTCGACCAGGCCCACAGCTTCTACGAACGCTACGGCGGCATCACCATCGTGCTGGCGCGCTTCATGCCCTTCATTCGCACCTTCGCGCCCTTCGTGGCCGGCGTGGCCGAGATGAACCGCGCGAAGTTCACGGCCTACAACGTGGGCGGTGCGCTCATCTGGGTGCTGGGCATCGCCACCGCGGGCTACTTCTTCGGCAACCTGCCGTTCGTGCGCCAGCACCTGGACAAGATCATCTGGGCACTGATCTTCGTGCCCGGCCTGCTGGCCATCTTCGGCGCGTGGCGCGCTTCGAAGGCCGAGAAGGCGCGGGCGGCGGCGTCGCAGGCCTGAGCCGCTCTCGGCTCACCCCCCGAAAAAAAACGCGCCGGAGGGCGCGTTTTTTCGTTGAGGGTTGGAAGGATCAATCAGTAGCGCGGCCCGTTGTCCGGGTAGTAGCCACTGCCGCGCGGGTAGCGTTGCTGGTTGTAGTAGTTGCGCTCGTCGACGTTGCGGCCCACCTGGTTGCCGATGATGCCGCCGATGGCCGCGCCGCCGAGCGTGCTGCCCGTGTTGCCGCCGATCGCATGGCCCACCGCCGCGCCGCCGAGTGCGCCAATGCCGGTGCCGAGGTTCTGGTTCGGACCGCTCGCACAACCTGCCAGCGTCATGACCGAAGTGGCAGCTGCAGCGGCGATCCAGAGACGTGTCTTCAACATGAGGTCCACCTTTCGAGAGTGATGGCTCATCATGGTCAAAAGTATGCATTTCGCGGTGTAGGAGCCTGCCGCGCTTGCCTGTGCGCAGGGGCGCGTGTTGCGGAACGTAACGCCTGAAAGCACGTGTGGCTAGGGGGTTCGCGGCTTCGGCGTCTTCTTCTTCGGGGCTTCCAGCGCGCCCGACGACGCCGCCCGCAGGATGCGGCGGAAGGTAGGGCATTCCATGTGGCTGGGCGCGGGGCAGACCGCCGCATGCCGCAGGCCGTCGCGCATCGCCGTGAGCTGGCGGATCGTGCGGTCGAGGTCCTGCGCCTTGTCCGCGAGCACCTGCCGGTCGATGCGCGGCTTGCCTTCGGGCGAGAACATGTGGCCGATTTCCTCCAGCGAGAAACCGGCGGCGCGCCCCAGCGCGATGAGCGCCAGCCGCTCCAGCACCTCGGGCGCGAACACGCGGCGCAGGCCGTGCCGGCCGGTCGAGGCGATCAGCCCTTTTTCTTCATAGAAGCGCAGCGTCGAGGCGGGAACGCCGGCGCGTTGCGCGACTTCCGAAATGTCCATGTGCCGGCCCCCTCTTGACTTCAAGTCGACTTGAATTGGCACAGTCTAGCTCTCGCCGCTTGAAGGCACCTGAAGGAAAACGATCATGGACGACACATCTCCCGCCAATGCCGAACAGGCCGCCTTGTGGAACGGCCACGCCGGCAGCGCCTGGGTCCGGACGCAGGCCGTGCTCGACGCGATGTTCCAGCCGCTCGAAGCGCGGCTGAGCGACGCGGTGCGCGCCGTGGGCGCCCGCCGCGTGCTCGACGTGGGTTGCGGCACCGGCCGCACGACGCTCGCCGTGGCGCGGCAACTCGGCCCGGCGGGCCAGTGCCTCGGCGTCGACATCTCGGCACCGATGATCGAGGCGGCGAAGGCCCGCGCTGCACGCGAGGTGCTCCCGTCGGCCCGCTTCGTCTGCGCCGACGTGCAGGGCCACGCCTTCGAGCCGGCCGCGTTCGACACGGTGATCTCGCGCCTGGGCGTGATGTTCTTCGACGACCCGGTGCGGGCTTTCGCGAACCTGCGGCATGCGGCGACCGACGGCGCGGCCCTGCGCTGCATCGCCTGGCGCGGCGGGGCCGACAACCCGTTCATGACCACGGCCGAGCGCGCCGCCGCGCCGCTGCTGCCCGGCCTGCCGCCGCGCCAGCCGAACGCACCGGGCCAGTTCGCGTTTGCCGACCGCGCGCGGGTGGCGGGCATCCTCGAGGCGAGCGGATGGGGCGAGGTCGACATCCAGCCCTTCGAGGTCGAATGCGCGTTCCCCACGACGGCGCTGGCCGACTACTTCACGTGGCTCGGGCCGGTCGGCCTGGTCCTGCAGGGGGTGGATGACGCAACGCGCGCGCAGGCCGTCGAGACGCTGCATGCCGCCTTCGCGCCCTATGTGCAGGGCGACGACGTGCGCTTTGTCGCGGCCTGCTGGATGATCGCGGCGCGCGCCCCGATGCGGGAGCGCGGCCATGTCTGAGGCGGTCGAATGCGCACTGCGCACGCTGTGGATCGGCGTCGGCGCGACCGTGGTGATGGACCTGTGGGCCGTGCTGCGCCAGCGCCTGTTCGGCATTCCGTCGCTGGACTACGCGCTCGTGGGCCGCTGGCTCGTGCACCTGACGCGCGGGCGCTTCTTTCACGACCCCATCGGCAAGTCGCCGCGCGTGGCCGGCGAGGGCGTCATCGGCTGGACCGCGCACTACCTGCTCGGCATCGCGTTCGCGGCCGTGCTGCTCGCGGGCTGGGGATTGGAATGGGCGCGCCAGCCGACGCTGGTGCCTGCGTTGATCGTCGGCATCGGCACCGTGCTCGTGCCGTTCTGCGTGATGCAGCCCGCGATGGGCGCGGGCTTTGCGGCGCGCCGCACGCCGCGCCCTGCGATGGCGCGGTTCCAGAGCCTGATCACGCACAGCGTCTTCGGCATCGGTCTTTACCTGGCCGCGTGGGTCGCCCGCGTGGCGGGCTTCTAGCCTAGAGCTGCCGGCTGCGCGCGAGCGGCGGGTTCTGCGCGAAGTAGCGCTGGATGCCGCGCATCAGCGCGTCGGCCAGGTTCTCCTGGTAGTCGGCGCGGCGCAGGTTGGCTTCTTCCTCGGGGTTGCTGATGAAGGCGGTCTCGACCAGCACGCTCGGGATGTCGGGCGCCTTCAGCACCGCGAAACCGGCCTGCTCGACCTGCGCCTTGTGCAGCCGCGCGCCGATGCCCTTGATTTCGCCGAGCATCGCGCCGCCGAGCTTCAGGCTGTCGTTGATCTGCGCGGTGGTGCTCATGTCGAGCAGCGCGCGCTGCACCTGGGCCTCGTGGTTGCCCACGTTCACGCCGCCGACCTTGTCGGCGTCGTTTTCCTTGTTGGCCAGCCAGCGCGCGGCGCTGCTGGAGGCGCCGCTCTGGCTCAATGCGAACACGCTGGCGCCGCGCGCGGCGGGCGTGGTGAAGGCGTCGGCGTGGATGCTCACGAACAGGTCGGCCTGCACGCGCCGCGCCTTCTGCACGCGCACGCCCAGCGGTACGAAGAAGTCGGCGTCGCGCGTGAGAAAGGCGCGCATCGGGCTGCCGTTGACGCTGGCCGCGTTGATGCGCTCGCGCAGGCGGTGCGCCACCTGCAGCACGATGTCTTTCTCGCGCGTGCCGTTCGGGCCGATGGCGCCGGGGTCTTCGCCGCCGTGGCCGGGGTCGAGCGCCACGATGATGATGCGGTCGGTGCGGCTGGCCGTGGCGCGCGGCGGCGGACCGGGCGGTGTCACGGGTCGGGCCGGGGGCGCTGCGGCCACCACGGGCGGCGGTGCCGGCGGCAGCGGCATGCCGCCGGGCGGCAAGGCCGGCGCGGGGCCGGAG
>NZ_JBXAIT010000003.1:247577-927661 GCF_058796495.1 Variovorax sp. GW823-FHT04B03 | reverse complement strand
CCTTTCTTTTGCCTACGTTTCTTTGGCGAAGCAAAGAAAAGTAGGTCGGCCGCCGGGCCGAGACCCGGCCCCGGGAAGCAAACCCACAGGGATGCTGAAACTACCGAGGCAGAGCCAACGCAAACGGCAAGCTAACCACCCCCAAGATCGTAGACAGCGTCACCAGCCCAGCCACATAAGGCCCGTTGTATCCCATCCGAGCCGCCAACACATAAGCACTCGAAGCGGTCGGCACAGCAGAAAAAGCCATCAACACCGAAGCCTGCGTAGCGTCCAGCTTTAGTGCAAGCGACAACCCCCAAGCCACGAGCGGCAAGAAGAAATGCCGTATCGCCAGCACAGACATCGCCAACACCTTCCCCCTCCCCAACGTCGCGAACTGCATCCCCGCCCCCGCCGCCAGCAGCCCCAACGCCAGCGACGCAGCCCCGATCCGCGTGAGCGTCGGCGTCAACCAGCCAGGCACCGTGAGCCCCAGTACATTGGCCAGCAGCCCCGCCAGCGTCGCCACGATCAGCGGATTGCGCACCAGCTGCCGCACGAAGCCCGTCTGCGCATGCCGCGTCATCGGCCAAACAGCGGCGATGTTGAACATCGGCACGCACACGCCGATCAGCACCGCGATCAGCAGCAGGCCCTCGGGCCCGGCCAGCCGCTCGGCCAGCGCCAGGCAGATGAAGGAGTTGAAGCGGAACGCGATCTGCGCGCTCGCGGCATGGTCGTGCCGGTCGATGTGCGAGCGCAGGCCCGGCACGAAGGGCAGGGCGTAGGCCATCGCGATGCCGGCCAGCCCGACGCCCACGCCCGCGGTCAGCAGGCTCGAGGTCGCACCGAAGTCGAGCGGGCTGCGCACGATCGAATGGAACAACAGGACGGGAAATAGAAAGTAATACACAAGGCTCTCGACCTGGTCCCACACACGGCGGTCGAGCGCGGTGTAGCGGCACAGGAGCCAGCCGATGGCGATGAGGGAGAAATCGGGGAAGAGCAGCTGCGCGTAGTTCACCGCTTCGAGCATAAACCGGCACAACCGTGGGTATTCCACAGCATGACGGAAAGCCCCGACCCGCTAGCATCCGGGCTTCGCTTTTTTCCGGCCGCCCCGGCCGGTTCCGTCAAGTCAAGGAGTTATCGATGCAACGTCGTCAATGGAGCGCGTTCGTGGGCGCTGCCGCGCTGGTCACAGTGGCAGGTCAGAGTTTCGCGCAGGGCTATCCCACCAAGCCGGTCGAACTGAGCGTGCCGTTCGCACCCGGCGGCACGACGGACATCGTGGCGCGCGTGATCGCCGACCCGCTGGGCAAGGTGCTGGGTCAGCCCGTGGTGGTGATCAACCGCGCCGGTGGCGGCGGCATCGTGGGTGCGGCTGAAACCGCGCGCGCACCGGCCGACGGCTACAAGCTGGGCGTGGCCACGGTGTCGAGCACGGCGGCCAACCCGGCCATCAACCCGAAGACGCCGTACGACCCGATCACCGACTTCACGCCGATCATCAACATCGCGGCCACGCCGAACGTGATCGCCGTGAACCCGAGCTTCCCGGCCAAGAACTACGCCGAGTTCGTGGCCGAGCTGAAGAAGAATCCGGGCAAGTATTCGTACGCCTCGTCGGGCACGGGCGGCATCGGCCACCTGCTGATGGAGCTGTACAAGAGCCTGACCACCACCTTCGTCACGCACATCCCGTACCGCGGTGCGGGCCCGGCGCTGAACGACGTGGTGGCCGGCCAGGTGCCGATCATCTTCGACAACCTGCCCTCGGCGATGCCCTTCATCCAGAGCGGCCGCCTGGTGCCGATCGTGGTGTCGGCGCCGACGCGCGTGGCCGGCCTGCCGAACGTGCCGACCTTCAAGGAAGTCGGCCTGGAGCCGGTCAACCGCATGGCCTACTACGGCATCCTCGGCCCCAAGGGCCTGCCGAAGGAAGTGGTCGACAAGATCAACGCGGGCGTGAAGAAGGCGGTGGAAGATCCGGCCGTGAAGAAGCGCATCGAGGACACCGGATCGCTGATCGTGGCCAACACGCCCGACCAGTTCGCCGCGCAGATCAAGGCCGAGTTCGACGTGTACAAGCAGGTCGTGAAGAAGCAGAACCTCAAGCTCGACTGATCGGCTTCGCTTCCCACAAAAGCCGCCCGCGTTCCGGGCGGCTTTTTCTTTTGTTATCTTGCACCGCATGACCGAGGCCGCCGCCGCTCCCCCCACCGCCGACATCGACACCTTCATCGACGCCCTCTGGCTCGAAGACGGGCTGTCGAAGAACACGCTGGCCGCCTACCGCCGCGACCTCGCGCTGTTCGCGCAGTGGCTGCGCGAACAGCGCGGCGGCATGGGGCTCGACGCCGCGCGCGAGACCGACCTGCAGGCCTACATGGGCGTGCGCCTGTCCACCAAGGGCAAGGCGACGTCGGCGAACCGCCGGCTCACGGTGTTCAAGCGCTACTACCGCTGGGCGCTGCGCGAGCGGCGCATCACGGCCGACCCGAGCATCCGCCTCATGCCCGCGCGCCAGATGCCGCGCGCCATCAAGACGCTGTCCGAGAAGCAGGTCGACGACCTGCTGGCCGCGCCCGATGTCGAGAGCCCGCTCGGCCTGCGCGACCGCGCCATGCTGGAGCTGATGTACGCGAGCGGCCTGCGCGTGAGCGAGCTGGTCGCCCTGAAGGCCATCGACATGAGCCTGAACGACGGCGTGCTGCGCGTGCTCGGCAAGGGCAACAAGGAGCGCCTCGTGCCCTTCGGCGGCGAGGCGCGGCGCTGGATCGAGCGCTACCTCGACGAGTCGCGTCCCGTGATCCTCGACGGCCAGCAGACACCCGACCTGTTCGTGACCGCACGCGGCGCGGGCATGACGCGCGTGATGTTCTGGGTCATCGTGAAGAAGCAGGCGGCCGCGGCAGGCATCCATGTGCCGCTGTCGCCGCACACGCTGCGCCATGCGTTCGCCACGCATCTGCTGAACCATGGCGTCGACCTGCGCGCGGTGCAGCTGCTGCTGGGCCATGCCGACATTTCGACCACCACCATCTACACGCACGTGGCGCGCGAGCGCCTGAAGCAGCTGCACGCGCAGCACCATCCGCGCGGCTGAGGCTGCGTTCGTTCTCAGCTCTTGCGCTTGCGCGCCTCGATGGCCGGCACCAGCGTGTCGTAGAAGGCGCTGACCATGCGCATCTCGCGTCGCTCGGCCAGGCACAGCACGTGGGCGTAGGTAAAAATTTCGGTGTCGCTGAAGCCGACCATGTGCAGGTTGGGCCCCGGCACGAACTCCACGCCCGACACGGCCGCGATGCCCAGGCCTTGCGCCACGGCTTCGCGGATCACTTCGCGGCTGCTGATCTCCATCACCACGTCGACCTCGACCTTGGCCTTGGCCAGCGCCAGTTCGAGCGCCTTGCGTGTGGTGGACCCTTGCTCGCGCAGGATGAGCCGTTCGCCCTGCAGCTCGGCGAGCCGGATGTTGCGACGCTTCGCGAAGCGGTGCGTGGAGGGCACGAACATCACGACCGGGTGCTGGCTGAAGGGCACCGACAGAAAGCGGTCGTCGCGCACCAGCTGCGCGAGCACGCCGACGTCGGCGCTGTAGTCGAGCAGGCGGTCGAGCACGTCCTGTGAATTGCCGGTGCTCACCGTGACCTTCACGTCGGGGTAGCGCAGGCTGAAGTCGACCAGCATCTTGGTCACGTGGTACGGGCCCACGGCCGCCACGCGCAGGTGGCCGGTGCGCAGCTTGCCGGCGTCGCCGAGCAGCGCCACCGCATCGCCTTCGAGGCTGAAGATCTGCTGCGCGAGCTGCATCAGCTGTTCGCCGATCTCTGTGAGTTGCACGCGCCGGCCGCGCCGGTGAAAGAGCTCGACCTGGTAGGCCTCTTCGAGAAAGCGCACCTGCGTGGTGATGGTGGGCTGGCTCACGTGCAGGTGCTCGGCGGCCCGCGTGAAGCTGCCTTCGCGGGCCACGGCATAGAAGGAACGCAGCTGGGTGAGGCGCATCGCGGGAGCCTTTCTGATCTATAGGTTCAGTATATAGATCATCGAAAAAATTTGAATTTGATCGATATGAGTACCAGTGATGTACTCGCGCTCAAGACGGACCAGGCCTCGACAGAAACACGCCGGACGTCCCGAATCCTCGCGTTGTCATGACCATGACACGCACGACTGGAAGACTCGAGACGGGTACTTTTGCCCTTCGAAACGACCTGAGGATTCCATGCAACGCAGACCACTGGAGACAACCATGATGAAGCGTAGAAAGCTGCTGCTCGGCACTGCCGCCGTGACAGCGTCCGCCTTCGTGCCGATGGCACGGGCACAGCAGGTTCTCACTGTCGGGCTGATTCCTTCCGAGGACTCGCGCGCCATGATTGCCAACAGCCAGGCCATGATGGACATGCTGTCCAAGGCCCTCGGTTTCGCGGTCAAGCCCTTCGTGGCAGCCGACTACAACGGCGTGATCGAAGCGCTGCGTTCCAAGCGGCTCGACGTGGCCTACCTCGGCCCGTTCTCGTATGTGCTGGGCACCACGGTGGCCGACATCGAGGCCTTCGCGGTGGCCGAGACCAAGAAGGCCGGGCGCACCTCGTACCACAGCCAGATCGTGACCCACAAGGACACCGGCATCAAGACGGTGGCCGACCTCAAGGGCAAGACCTTCGCCTTCGTCGACCCGAGCTCCACCTCGGGCCATCTGTTCCCGAAGGCCGGCCTGCTGAAGGCGGGCTTCAACCCTGACAAGGATTTCGGCCGCGTGATCTTCTCGGGCTCGCACGACTCGAGCGCGATCGCGGTGCAGAACAAGAAGGTCGATGCCGCGGCCATCGCCGACCGCATCCTCGACGCTGCGGTGTCCAAGGGCCTGGTCAAGCGCGAGGACCTGGTCGAGGTCTGGAAGTCGGACCCGATCCCCGAGTCGCCCACCGTGTGGCGCAAGGACCTGCCCGCCGACCTGAAGACGCGCGTGCAGGCCGCTTTCCTGCAGGTGAAGGACATCCCCTGGTCCGACCAGGGCCTGCTCAACGGTTTCCACCCGACCAACGACGCGGCCTACAACATCATCCGCGACACGGCCAAGGTGCTGAACCTCGACCTGAGGAAGATGAAATGATCGAGATCCGCGGGCTGTGCAAGCGCTACGGCGACTTCACCGCGCTCCACCGTGTGGACCTCACGGTGGCCAAGGGCGAGTTCGTCGTCATCCTCGGTGCGTCGGGTGCGGGCAAGTCGACGCTGCTGCGTTGCATCAACCACCTGGCCGAGCCGAGCGAAGGCGAGATCCACGTGGACGGCGAGCGCTCGCGCGGCGACCGCGCCGGCCTGCGCAAGGTGCGCCGTGACGTGGCGATGATCTTCCAGCACTACAACGTGGTGCCGCGCCTGTCGGTGCTCAAGAACGTGCTGACGGGGCGGCTGGGTTCCATGCCCGCGCTCCTGTCGTGGTTCCAGGTGTTCCCCGCGAAGGACATCGCCATCGCCCGCGAATGCCTGCGCCGCGTCGAGCTCGACCCCAAGGCCGACCTGCGCACCGACACGCTCTCGGGCGGGCAGAAGCAGCGCGTGGGCATTGCACGCGCACTGGCGCAAAAGCCCAAGGTGATCCTGGCCGACGAGCCCGTGGCCAGCCTCGACCCGAAGACCTCGCGCAAGGTGCTCAACTACCTGAAGCAGGCCAGCCGGCAGGACGGCATCACGGTGATCTGCAACCTGCACCAGGTCGACTACGCGCGCGAGTTCGCGCAGCGCGTGATCGGCGTGGCGGCCGGACGCATCGTGTTCGAAGGCCGGCCCGACGAACTGACCGACGAGGTGCTGCACCTCATCTATCCGGGCGGTGTGGAAGAGGGCACCGAGGCCGCCGTTGCGGGCGCAGAGCCTGACACCGCAACGCCGAGCGTGCCCGCCGCCGCCCTTCATGCGGCGCCGGTGCGCACCGCCCCGCAACTCGCCATGGAGCAATCATGATCGCCCTCGGACGCTACAACCTGCTGATCGCCCGAAGCGCCGGCAACCCCGGCTGGTGGAAATACGCCGTGGCCGTGCTCGCCGGCATCGGCGTGTTCTGGTGGGCGGCCATCGGCAGCCAGGTGAGCTTCAGCGAACTCGGCAAGGGCATGCCCTGGATCGCCGACTTCCTCGGGCGCATGCTGCCGCCCAACTGGGAGTTCATGGGCAAGCTCGTGAAGCCGGCCATCGAGACCGTGCAGATCGCGCTGTGGGGCACGCTGCTGGCGGTGATCCTCGCGGTGCCGCTGTGCTTCTTCGCGGCGCGCAACATCTCGCCGAACGTCGCCGTGTTCCACGCGATGCGGCAGGTGCTGAACATCACGCGCGGCATCAACGAGATCATCCTGGCGCTGATCTTCGTGGCGGCCGTCGGCCTCGGTCCGTTCCCCGGCGTGCTGGCGCTGGCGCTGCATGGCGCGGGCATGCTCGGCAAGTTCTTCGCCGAGTCGATCGAGGAGATCGACCAGGGCCCGATCGAAGCGTTGCGCGCCACCGGCGCGGGGCCGATCCAGACCATCATCTTCGGCGTGATTCCGCAGGTGGTCACCGCGTGGATCGGCGTGATCGTCTACCGCTTCGAGACCAACCTGCGCCAGGCCACCGTGCTGGGCATGGTGGGCGCGGGCGGCATCGGCTTCGAGCTCGTGGGCAGCATGAAGCTGTTCCAGTACCAGGACACGGCCACCTGCATCCTGGTGATCGTCGTGATGGTCATGACGGCCGATTACCTCTCGACCCGGCTGCGCGGCTGGATTCAGCAGGGCGCGCGCTGATGGCCCGCTCCCTCCCTGCGGCTCTTGCCGCCTCCTGAAGCCACTTTCCCATGAGCGCCAACTACCACAACCCCGTGCACAGCGTGTACGGGGCAGGGGCCCTGCTGTCCCTGCCGACGCTGCTCGAAGGCCGGCGCGCCGCGCTGGTGACCTTTCCCGAGGCGCGTGCGCTGGGCTTGCTGGACCGGCTGGCGTCGGTGCTCGGCGACGCGCTGGCCTGCACGCTCGACCAGACGCGGCCCAACCCCGACGTGGCGGAATTGGCCGAGACCTACGAATGGTTCTGGCGCACGCACGCCGACGTGGAGGTGATCGTCGCGGTCGGCGGCGGCAGCGCCATCGACACCGCGAAGGCGCTGATGGTGGCCGACGACCACGGGCGCTTCGCGGACCTGGTGGCGGGGCTCGCGGGCGAGCGGCCCTTCGTCGCCACGCGCCACAAGACGCTCATCGCCGTGCCCACCACGGCCGGCACCGGCAGCGAGGTCACGCCGTGGGCCACCATCTGGGATCGCGAGCGGCAGAAGAAGTATTCGCTGCACCTGCCGCAGACCTGGCCGACCTATGCCGTCATCGACCCTGAGCTGATGCTGTCGCTGCCCGCGGCGGTCACGCTGCAGAGCGGGCTCGACGCGCTGTCGCACGCGCTCGAAGCCATCTGGAACGTCAACGCCAATCCGCTGTCCGACACCTTCGCCGTGGCGGCCGTGCAGGACACGCTGGAGGTGCTGCCGCAGCTCATGGCCCGGCTCGACGACGTCGAACTGCGCGGACGCATGGCGCTGGCAGCGCTGAAGGCGGGCATGGCGTTTTCCAACACCAAGACCGCGCTCGCGCACTCCATCTCGTACGAGATGACGCTGCGCTACGGCCTGCCGCACGGCATCGCCTGTTCGTTCCCGCTGCCGATGGTGCTGGCGCGGGCCATCGGCCGCCGGCCCGACCGCGACGCGGTGCTGGCGCAGGCGCTGCGCATGCCGCTGGCCGACGCGCCGGCGCAGCTCGCGGCCTTCATCGAATCGCTGGGCGTGAAGACGCGCTTCGCCGACTACGGCGTGGGCGAGGACGAGGCGCGCGAGATGCTGCGCCATGCGCAGGGCGGGGCGCGCGGGCGCAACTTCATCGGCAACGACGTGGAGGCGCAGGAAGCCTGAGCAGGTGCGAGCCGGAGGTCCGGCGATGTTTCAAAATGGACGCTCTTATTCAAGAGACATCGAGAGACATCCATGAACCTTCGCAGACTCTGCACCGGCCTCGCACTGGCCACGACCGCCGGCTTGGCCATCGCCCAGGGCTTTCCCACCGCCAAGCCCATCCGCCTGATCGTCGGCTACCCGCCCGGCGGCGGCATCGACTTCGCGGCGCGCACGGTGCAGGTGCCGCTGCAAGAGGCGCTCAAGCAGCAGCTGGTGGTCGACTACAAGCCGGGCGCCAGCGGCATGATCGCGGCGACCGAACTCACGCGCCAGCCGGCCGACGGCTACACGCTGCTGCTGGCCAACACCGGCCCCTTCGCCATCGCGCCGTACCTGCAGAGCAAGCCGCCGTACGACCCGATCAAGCAGTTCACCTACATCGGCCAGATCAGCCAGGGCAGCTACATCGCCGTGACGCGGCCCGACCATCCGGCCAAGAACCTCAAGGAGTTCGTGGCGTGGGCCAAGGGCCAGCCCGGCAAGGTCAACTTCGCCTCGGGCGGCAACGGCACCTCGACGCATCTGAACGGCGAGCTCATGAACCAGGTGACGGGCCTGGACATGACGCACGTGCCGTACAAGGGCAGCGCGCCGGCCGTGCAGGACCTGCTCGGCGGGCAGACGCAGATCCTCATCGACGCGGGCAGCGTGCTGCTGCCGCAGGTGAAGGGCGGCAAGCTCAAGGCGCTGGCCGTGACCGGCCCCGTGCGTGACCCGCAACTGCCCGACGTGCCGACGGTGAAGGAGCTGGGCCTCGCAGGCATGGAAGCAGTCGGCTTCCAGGGGCTGGTCGGCCCGGCCAACATGCCCAAGGAGGTGGTCGATCGCCTGTCGGGTGAACTCGCGAAGGCACTGGCGACACCCGAGATCAAGGCCAAGTTCGCGACGGCCGGCGCCGAGGTGCATCCGCTCGGCCCGGCGGCGTTCGCGGCTTTCGTCAAGGCGGACAATGAGAAATGGTCCAAGCTGATCCGCGAGCGCAAGCTGCAGCTGGACTGACCGATCTTTCTTCTTCTCTTCGACGCATGCCTTTCATCGACACCATGAACTTCCTCGCCGCCTCCAAGCCTTCGCGCCGCACCACGACCCGGCTGCTCGCCGCCGCGGCGCTGTGCGCGGCCAGCGGCGCGCATGCGCAGGCCGTGCCGCGCACCGTGCGGCTCATCGTGGCCTACCCGGCGGGCGGCGTGAGCGACGTGGTCGCCCGCGCGCTCGGCGACCGGCTCGCCGTGCAGCTGGGAACCACGGTGATCGTCGACAACCGCGCGGGCGCCAGCGGTGCCATCGGCATGGACGCCGTGGCCAAGGCCGCGCCCGACGGCGCGACGCTGGGCTTCTCGGCCATCAGCCCGCTGGTGCTGAGCCCGCACCTGGGCAAGTTGCCGTTCGACCCGCTGAAGGACATCGTGCCGGTGGCCAGCGTGATGTATTCGCCCGTGCTGCTGGTGGCCACGCCGGCCAGCAAGGCGAAGGACTTTCGCGCACTGATCGCCGAAGCCAAGGCGCAGCCCGGCGCGGTGCGCTGGGCCACGTCGGGGCCGGCCTCGCTCGGGCACATCGTGCTCGAGCAGGTGCGCGCAACGGCCGGCGTGGACATCACGCACGTGCCGTACAAGGGCGGCGGCCAGCAGCTCAACGATGCGCTGAGCGGGCAGTTCGAAATTTTGTCGACCAACGCCAGCCCGACGCTGTCGGCGCACATCCAGTCGGGCAAGCTGCGCCCGCTGGCGGCCGGCGCACCCGCGCGGCTCGAGAGCCTGCCGCAGGTGCCCACGCTGGCCGAGCTGGGCTACAGCGCGGCCAACATCCATTCGCTGTTCGGCGTGTTCGCGCCCGCGGGCACGCCGGCGGCGCTGGTCGCGAAGTACAACGCCGAGATCAACAAGGCGCTCGCCAGCCCCGAGCTGCGCGCCAAGCTCACGGCCACCGACAACGTGCCCGCCCCGGGCACGCCGGCCGCCTTCGCCAAGGAAATCGCCAACGAGTTCGAGAGCAACGGCCGCATCGTGAAGGCCGCGGGCATCAAGGCCGATTGACCCCGGCGCTTGCAGGGGTTGATTTCCCTACCTTATAGTAGGTAGATGCACGACGCTTCCACCCTGGCCCCCGGCGGCACCCGCGATCAGATCCTCGCGGTGGCGCGTGGGCTCATCGAAACCCGTTCCTACCTGGGCTTCAGCTTCCAGGACGTGGCCAACGCGGTGGGCGTGCGCAAGGCCAGCCTCTACCACCACTTTCCCACCAAGGAAGCGCTGGGCATCGCGGTGATCCAGGGCGCCACGCAGGGCTTCAAGGACTGGGTGGCGGCGCGCGCGCGCGAGCCCAAGGACGCGCTCGAATCCTATTTCCGCATGTACCGCAACACGCTGAAGGCCGGCTCGGGCCTGTGCCCGGCGGGCGCGCTGGCGCCGGGCTGGGACTGCATCAACGAAGATCTGCGCCAGGCCGTGCAGGCCCTGCGCAACACCCAGGTGATGTGGCTCACCGGCGTGCTCGGCGCGCTGGTGCCGGCGCAGGCGCAGAAAGACAACCCCGTGGCCTCGCTCGCGGCCTTCGTGTTCTCGTCGTGCCAGGGTGCGCTGCTCGCGTCGCGCATGACGGGGCGCGTCGAAGACTTCGACGACGCCATCGCCCAACTGCGGCGCGCGCTGCCGCTGGACTGACCGATCCGTTTCACCACGGGCACGCTGGACGTGCCTTTTTTTGAACCCCGAAGCCTACCGATTGGAAGGTAGTTTTTCTCCAAGGAGTATTCCCATGAAAGCCGTGATTTCCGCCTACGCCCGTTCCCCGTTCCACTTCGCCAAGAAGGGCGCGCTGGCCGAAGTGCGCCCCGACACGCTCGCCGCCGGCGTGGTGCAGGGCCTGCTGCAGCGCACCGACCTCGACCCCGCGCTGCTCGAAGACATCATCCTGGGCTGCGCCTACCCCGAGGCGTCGCAGGGCAACAACCTCGCGCGCATCGTCGGCCTGCTGGCCGGGCTGCCGCACGAGGTGGGCGGCATGACGGTGAACCGCTTCTGCGGCTCGTCGATGCAGGCCGTGCACATCGCCGCCGCGCAGATCGAGGCGGGCATGGGCGACGCCTTTCTGTGCGTGGGCGTGGAGTCGATGACGATGGTGCCGCAGGGCGGCTTCAACTTCTCGCCCAGTCCCGAGCTGCTGGCGAACACTGATGCCTACATCTCGATGGGCGAGACGGCCGAGAACGTCGCGCAGCGCTGGAACGTGAGCCGCGCCGACCAGGAGGCGCTGGCCGTCGAGTCGCACCGCAAGGCGGCCGAGGCGCGTGCGCAGGGCCGCCTCGCCGGCGAGATCGTGCCGGTGCGCCTGCCCTCCGGCGAGGTGGTCGATGCCGACGGCTGCATCCGCCCCTCGACCTCGGCCGAGGCGCTGGCCAACCTCAAGCCCGCGTTCCGTCCCGACGGCGTGGTGACGGCCGGCACCTCGTCGCCGCTGACCGACGGCGCGGCGGCCGTGCTCGTCACCAGCGACGCCTTCGCCGCCAAGCACGGCCTGAAGCCGCTGGCGCGCATCCGCTCGTTCGCGACCGTGGGCGTCGACCCGGCCGTCATGGGCATCGGCCCGATTCCTGCCACGCGCAAGGCGCTGGCACGCGCAGGCCTGAGCGTGGCCGACCTCGACGTGGTCGAGATCAACGAGGCCTTCTCGTCGCAGGCGCTGGCCTGCATCCGCGACCTCGGGCTCGACCCGGCCACCGTCAACCTCGACGGCGGCGGTCTGGCCATCGGCCACCCGCTGGGCGCCACCGGCGCGCGCATCACGGGCAAGGCGGCGGCGCTGCTGGCGCGCGAGAACGGTCGCTATGCGCTCGCCACGCAATGCATCGGCGGCGGGCAGGGCATTGCCACCATCCTCGAGCGTGTCTGATCGCCCGAGAATGACGGGCAACGCAACAAGGAGACTCCCATGGACAAGCTGTATCTCGAAGACCTGAAGGTCGGCGACCGTTTCCAGAGCGGCGAACACCTGCTCGACGCGGCACAGATCAAGGCCTTCGCGCAGCAGTTCGACCCGCAGCCCTTCCACACCGACGAAGAGGCCGCCAAGAACACCTTCTTCGGCGGGCTGGCCGCGAGCGGCTGGCACACGGCGGCGCTCACCATGAAGCTGCTGGTCGACAGCGGCATCCCGCTGGCCGACGGCATCATCGGCTCGGGCGGCGAACTGCAATGGCCCAAGCCGACGCGGCCCGGCGACGTGCTGCATGTGGTGAGCGAGGTGGTCGACATCACGCCCTCGCGCTCCAAGCCCGGCCGCGCGATGGTTTCGATGCGCTGCCAGACGCGCAACCAGCGCGGCGAGGTGCTGCAGTACTTCACGCCCAAGCTGGTGGTGCACAGCCGCACCGCGACGTCCTGATCCTCGGGCGATTCAGACGACGCGCAGGCCCAGTTCCTCGACCAGCGCGGCGGCCTGGCGGTGGGAGATGGTCGCGCCCTTGAACGGCGCGGCGTTGGCCAGCCGCAGGCCACCCAGGTCCACGTCGCGCAGGTCGGCGCCTTCGAAGCGAGCCAGCTTCAGGTGCGCGTTGCGCAGGCTGCCGCCTTCGAAGATGGCCTCGCGGAAATCGCAGCCCGACAGGTCGGCTTCCGACAGGTCGAGCTGCGCGAGCGTCTGCTTGCGGAACGACAGGCCGCGCAGGTGCGCGTCGACCAGCAGCGAGTCCTTGAACACCACGCCCATCGCCGACACCTCGCCGAGGTGCGCGCCCGTGAGCTTCACGCCCGTGAAGAGCGCCGAGGGCAGCTTGGCGCGCGCCCATTGCGTGTTGTTGAGGTCGCAGTCCTGGAAGCGCGCGTTCGTGAGGTCGGCCAGGCCGAAGTCGGCCTGGCGCGCACGGCAACCGGTCCAGCGCGTGTCGGCCAGCTGCGCGCGGTCGAACGAGGTTTCGGCGAAGCTGCACAGCGTGAACTGCGCGCCGCGCAGATCGAGGCGCGACAGGTCGGCCTCGTCGAAATGGCAGCGTTCGAAATGCGGCGGCGTGTCGCGGCCTTGCAGGCAGGCTTGCAGCTCGGCGCGTGACCAGGTCTGGTCGAAAATCACATCGGTCATCACGAGAATTATTCGGGGCGGGAGTCGGTCAGCGCGCGCAGTTCTGCGGGGCTGAAGCCCGCCCGGCCGCGTGCTTCGAGGTTGAAAGGTGGCTTGTGGCGCGGCGCGTCGTAGCGCGCGACCAAGGCCGGGTAGTTGGCTTCGGCGTCGAGCCCTGCGCGCTCGCACAGCCAGCGGTACCAGTGGTTGCCGATGGCCACGTGGCCCACTTCGTCGCGCAGGATGATGTCGAGGATCTCGACCGCACGCAGCGCGTCGGGCGTGTTCACGCGCTTGAGCTTGGACTGGATCAGCGGCGTGGCGTCGAGCCCGCGCGCCTCGAGCGTGCGCGGCACCAGCGCCATGCGTGCGAGCACGTCGTCCTTCGTCTTTTCGCACATGTTCCACAGGCCGTCGTGGCCCGGAAAGTCGCCGTAGCGCCAGCCCATGGCCTGCAGGTGCGTGTGCAGCAGCGTGAAGTGCTGCGCCTCCTCGTCGGCCACGCGCAGCCAGTCGCGGTAGTAGGCCTCGGGCATGCCGTCGTAGCGCCACACGGCGTCCAGCGCGAGGTTGATGGCGTTGAACTCGATGTGGCAGATCGAATGGATCAGCGCGGCGCGGCCTTCGGGCGTGAAGGGCGAGCGCTTCTGCACGGCGGTGGCGGCCACGCGCAGCGGGCGCTCGGGGCGGCCGGGCACGCCGTCGTCGTCGCCGGGCGTGCGCAGGGGCTCGAGTGCTATGGAAATGGTAGCTGCCTGTGCAGCCGTGGCGCGCGTGGCGGCCACCTTGTCGTCGGGGTCTGTCAGGCGCAGCGCGGCCAGCGCGCTCAATCGGGGGTGCATCCCTACAATTCTAGTTTTGCCCCTCCGGAGACAACCACGATGGCGATTTACGAATTGGATGGCATTGCCCCGCGCCTTGGCGAAGGCGCATGGGTCGCGGACAGCGCCCAGGTCATGGGCAATGTCGAACTGGCCGAGAACGCGAGCGTCTGGTTCGGCGCCGTGCTGCGCGGCGACACCGAGGTGCTGACCATCGGGCGCAACAGCAACATCCAGGACCTGTCGGTGCTGCACGCCGACATCGGCTGCCCGCTGACCATCGGCGACAACGTGACGGTGGGGCACCAGGTGATGCTGCACGGCTGCACCATCGGCGACAACTCGCTGATCGGCATCCAGGCGGTGGTCTTGAATAACGCGAAGATCGGCCGCAATTCGATCGTTGGCGCCGGCAGCGTCGTGACCGAGGGCAAGGAGTTTCCCGACAACTCCCTCATCATCGGCTCGCCCGCCAAGGTGGTGCGCACGCTCGACGATGCCGCCGCCGCCAAGCTGCGGCAAAGCGCCGAGCACTATGTAGAAAACGCCCATCGCTTCGCGAAGGGCCTGAAAAAAATCGCCTGACCCGCGCAGGCACAGAGAGAAAGATTCCGTTTTGAGCGAGCTGCACAAATTCCTGTTCGATGGCCTGCCGGTGCGCGGCATGATCGTGCGCCTGACGGATGCGTGGCAGGAGATTCTTGCGCGGCGCGCCTCCAACACCGCCACCGGCGCCTACCCGCCGCCGGTGGCCGAGCTGCTGGGCGAGATGACGGCCGCGGCCACGCTGATGCAGGCCAACATCAAGTTCAACGGCGCACTCATCCTGCAGATCTTCGGCGACGGCCCCGTGAAGGTGGCCGTGGCCGAGGCCAAGCCCGACCTGAGCCTGCGCGCCACCGCCAAGGTGATCGGCGACCTGCCGGCCGACGCGCGCCTGCCCGACATGGTCAACGTGAACAACAAGGGCCGCTGCGCCATCACGCTCGACCCGAAAGACAAGCTGCCCGGCACCACGCCGTACCAGGGCGTCGTGCCGCTGTTCGGCGACGACGGCCAGAAGCTGGGCAAGCTCAGCGACGTGCTGCAGCACTACATGCTGCAAAGCGAACAGCTCGACACCACGCTGGTGCTCGCCGCCGACGACAAGGTGGCGGCCGGCCTGCTGATCCAGCGCCTGCCCATCAAGGGCGAGGGCAACCTCGAAGGCTCCTCGCAGCAGGTGCACGACGAGGCGCACCAGGACCAGATCGGCCGCAACGAGGAATACAACCGCATCTCGATCCTGGCGTCGAGCCTCACGCGCGACGAGCTGCTCACGCTCGACGTCGAGACCATCCTGCGCCGCCTGTTCTGGGAAGAGAAGCTGCTGCGCTTCGAACCGCAGGCCGGCCTGCTGGGCCCGCACTTCGCGTGCACCTGCGGCCGCGAGCGCGTGGCGCAGATGATCCGCGGGCTGGGCGTGGAAGAGGCCGAGGAAATCCTCGCCGAGCGCGGCGACATCGAGGTCGGCTGCGACTTCTGCGGCAAGCAGTACCGCTTCGATGCGGTCGACACCGCGCAGCTGTTCAAGCCGCTGGGCGACCAGCTGCCGGGCAGCCCGGTCGTCCAGTAAGCGCGACGCGGTTCAAGCGGGCTGCGGCGGTTGCCGCAGCACCTTGACCATCGCGGCCAGGCGCTCGTTGCCCAGGCCCGCGCGCAGCGCGCGCTCGAACTGCCCCTTCAGGAAATCCGGAAAGCCCGCGTCGAGTTGCGCCTCGCGCGCCTGCTTCACGAAGAGCCGACCCGAGCCCGCGCAGGTGGCCATCGAACTCTCGGGCTCGCCGTACTGGCCGGTGTGGATGGCCTCGCCCTCGGCCTGGATCATTTCGCCGAGCACCGGCGAGATCGCGCCGATCATCTGAGAGAACCCGTCCACCGGCAGCCCTTCGGCTTCGCAGATGCGCACGCCGTGGAAGAAGCCGCTCATCGCTCCGAACATGCACGAGAGCGTGGCCAGGTCCCAGGCCGCAGCGTTGCCGATCGGCTCGCCCATGTGCTGGATGTTGCCGGCGATGGCTTCGAGCAGCGGCCGGCAGGCGGCGAGGGCGCGTGCTTCGCCGGAGATGAAGAGCGGCGTGTCGGGCCGGCCGATCTGGCCCGGCGTGGCGAGCAGGGCGCCGTCGAGGTACGCCACGCCGCTGAGCGCGGCCCAGTCGTCGCGCGCGTCCTGCGGCGTGCCGGTGCTCAGCTGCACCAGCACCTTGCCGCGCAGTGCGTCGTGAACGCCGGGCGTGGCGAGGATGGCGCGCGACGCCGGGTAGTCGGCCACGCAGACCAGCACCACGGGGCTGGCCTGCACTGCGGCCAGGGCCGTCGGTGCGAGCACCGTGCCCTGGTTCAGGAGGGGCGTGGCGCGCTCGGCGGTGCGGTTCCACACCGTCAGCGTGAACTTCGACGATTGAAGGGCGCGCGCGAGGGCGATGCCCATGGGGCCGAGGCCGATGAGGGAAACGTCGGTCATGTGAGGTCCTTGGTGAGAGATCGGATCAGGCGGCCGCCGGCGTCAGGCCCTGGCCCAGCCCGCCATCGACGGTGAGTCGGGCGCCCGTCGTGAAGGTCGCCTCGAAGGCGAAGAACAGCACTGCGCGCGCCACTTCGGCCGAGGTGCCGTGGCGCCGCATCGGCGTGATCTGGTCGCCCAGGCGCATGAACTCGGCGCGCTCCTCGGCGCTCGCGTCGGTCACGCCGAGCGTGGGTGTGTCGATGAAGCCGGGGCTCACCACGTTCACGCGGATGCCGCGTGTCACCAGCTCCGCCGCGAAGCCCGAGGCCATCGAGCGCAGCGCGGCCTTGGTGGCGCTGTAGACGCTCATGCCATGCATGCCGCCTTCGTCCGCGATGGACGAGGTGAAGACGATGGCGCTGCCCGCCGGCATCAGCGGCGCCAGGCGCTGCACGGTGAAGAACGGGCCCTTGGTGTTGACGGCGAAGGCGCGGTCGTAGCCGGCCTCGGTCACCTGCTCGAAGGGTTCGAGCGACGAGATGCCTGCGTTGATGTGCAGCAGGTCGATGCGGCCGAAGCACTCGCGCACGGTGGCGGCGAGGGTGTCGATGTCGGCCAGCGAGGCCGTGTCAGATGCCAGTACATGTGCGCGCGGGCCGAGCACGCGGCGCACGGCCTCCAGGTTCTGCGGGTTGCGTCCGGTCACGAGCACGTCGGCGCCGCCGTCGAGCAGCGCCTGCGCGGTGGCCAGGCCCATGCCGAGGGTGCCGCCGGTGATGACGGCCTTCTTGCCTGCGTAGGGGGTGTGGGGTGTGGTGTTCATGGCCGTCGATGATCCGGATCGCACGGCTTGCGGTCGCGCACGTTCAGCCGTGGGGGAGCACAAACGGCCGACGGCATGCACGCCGCCCGCGGCCCATAATGTTTCGATGAGCGATACCGATCTGGACACCGATCTGCACGGGCACGGTGGTGCGGCGTCCGAGGTGGCGCTGTCGGCCGACAGCTTCGTCGCGCCGCCCGCCACCGACAGCCTGCGCGTCGACGTGCGCCAGACCCCCGGCGGCGTGGTCGGCTACGAGGCGCTGCCCGACCACCGCCTCAAGCTGCACGCGGGCGCGCCGGTGGCGGGCGCCTGCCAGTTCCACCGCTTTCTCTACACGCGCGGCGACCTCGACATCCTGCCGGCCGGCAGCACCGACATCTGGCATGAAGAGTCGCCGAGCACCTCGGTCGTGGTGCGCATGGCGCCCGCGCTGCTGGTGCGCACGGCCGACGAGATGGGCCTGCCGGCCGAGCGCGCGGTGCTCGGCGAACGCCACCAGTTCCGCGACCCGCAGATCGAGCACATCGCCTGGGCGCTCGACGCCGAACGGCGCGCGGGCTTTCCCAATGGCCGGCTCTACACCGACAGCCTGGGCACCGCGCTCGCGGTGCAACTGATCGCGGCCGGCCCGCAGGTGGCGCCGTCACCCGCGCAGGGGCTGACGCGGCTGCAGCTGAAACGCGTCACGGAGTTCATCGAGGCGCACCTGGACGGCGACCTGTCGCTGGCCGCGCTGGCCGAGGTTGCGGGCCTGAGCGCCTCGCACCTGAAGACGCAGTTCAAGCGCTCCACCGGCCAGGCGGTGCATGCCTACGTGGTGCATCGCCGCGTCGACCGCGCGCGCAGCCTGCTGCTGAACAGCGAGCTGCCCGCCAGTCTCGTGGCGCTCGAGAGCGGCTTCTCGCACCAGAGCCACATGGCGCGCTGCATGCGCCGCGTGCTGGGCCTCACGCCCGGCGAGGTGCGGCGCGCGGCCTGAGCTCAACGCGCTGCGTCGTCGAAGGCGCCGAATGCGATGTCGGGCGCGCTCGTGTTGTGCTTGGAGGGCAGGCTGCGGCCGAAGCGCACCTGCGTGGCATTCAGCGTCTTCACCTCGGGCAGCGGCAACGCCTGCTCGGCCGCCTTCGGCGAAGCCTGCCAGCGCACCTCGCTCATGTCGGCGTTGTCGGGCGCCACGTACATCGAGCGCAGCACCGCGAAGGGCTGCTTGGCGCTGGCTGTGGGCTTGGAGAGCGTCACGTCGAGCGCAGTGCGGGTGCGGCTGATCTCGGTCACGCGCGCCACGGCGCTGCCGCCGTCGGCGAAGCGCAGGTGGATGGCCAGCGGTTTCGGTACGACGCGGATCGATGCGATGTCCACCACCGGCCGCCCGGCCTGCACGACCGGGCCGAGCAGGAACGACGAGCCGTACACGCCGTCGCCGAAGCGCGCCTCGGGCAGCGGCTTGAGGCGCCAGTAGCCGTCGGAGGGGTAGAGCACGATGGCCTCGAGCGCCTTGCCGTTCTCCTTCTTGAACACCTGCAGCAGGTGAAAGCCGCGGTCGTGGCGCGCGCCGACCTGCACCGGCACGCGCGCCGGACGCCAGAAGGTCGGCAGCGTCATGCCGACGATGCGCCACTGTGCGTTGTCGAGCAGCACGACGGTGCGCTTCCTGAAGCGGTGCGCCGGGTCGGTGGGGTGGGCGCCGCCGTCGAAATTGCAGCCCGAGAAATCGGGCGCGGTGACGTCGTTGCCGATGGTGCCGAGGTAGCTGGGCTGCAGCGCTTCGATGCGCAGGCGGCGGATGCCGTCGCCGCGCAGCACCATCGACACGTTGTCTTCCTCGGCGCAGGCGGTCGGGGTGGTGGCGTTCTCGACGGTGGCGGCCGCGGGGGCCGCAGAAGCCGTGCCGGCGGTCAGCAGCAGGGCGAGGAAAGCGGCGGCGGGAGCGCGCGAGGCAGGGCGCGCAGCAATCGAAACGGGCATCGTGTCTCCGGTGAAGGGGAGAGGGCGCGCGAACGCGCAGGAGCCGGAAGGCTCAGGGCGGGTCGCGGCGCGCCATCAGGTCGCTGAAGAGCTTATGTTCGCATTCCGGGTCGGAACACTTCTCGCAAGGCCATGTCCACGAGGCGGGCTTGGCATCGCGGCGGGTGCGCGTGCGGGCACGGCCTTCGTTGCCGGCGATGGTGTTGATCGCGTTCCAGGCGTTCGCAAGCCGTTCGCCGCCGCTACCGTGCACGACCGAATACGAGAGCCCGGCGCGCGTGAGCGCGGCGCGCACCAGCGTGTCGGTCGGCTGGCGCGCATGCGGGCCGTCGCGCATGTCGTCGGCCACCCAGGGCAGGTCGAGCGCGGTGAGCAGCGTGATGGCATAGCGCCGCTGCGCGGCCAGCGCGCTGTCGTAGAGCGAGGTGTCGGCGAACAGCTGCTCGCTGTAGACCGCTGTCATGAGTGCCGTGGTGTCGGCCACCACCACGCCCGTGGCCGCAGCGGCGTCGATGCGGCGCATCTGTTCGTCAGCGATGGCCTGCTGCTCGTCGGGGCGGGGCGTGCGGCCCTCGCGCTCGCACCATTCGCGCAGGTACTCGCCCACCAGCGTGACGGGCGTGCCGCGGTCCTGCAGGCGCTGTGCGATGGCGCGCGAGAGCTCGGTCTTGCCCGTGCTCTCGGCGCCCACGAGCGCGATGACGCAGCCGGTCGGCAGGTTCGGTGTCATGCGGGCACCGCCTTCGCGGCGGCCTTCGGCAGGCGTCGCTGCCATGCCAGGAAGCCGGCCACGCTGAGCACGGCGAACACCGCGTACAGCGCTGTCGTGAGCCACAGGCCCTTGTGGATGAACAGGCCCACGCTGACCACGTTCACGGCCAGCCAGATGAGCCAGTTCTCGATGAACTTGCGTCCGAGCAAAAACTGCCCGACCAGGCTCAGGCCGGTGACAAAGCCGTCCCACCAGGGCACGTCGGTGTTGGTGAAGCGGCGCAGGAAGAGGGCGACCACGGGCCACGCAATGGCGCAGGCCACGAGGGCGTATGCGGTGCCGCGCGGCGACAGCCGGCTGACCCGCAAGGCGCTGCCGTCGGCGCGAAAGCCGCGCAGCCATTGGGCCCAGCCCCACAGGGCGACGACAGCGAAGAAGACTTGGAGGGAGGCGTCGCCGTAGATGCGTGCGTTGGCGAACACCACCACGTAGAGCAGCGAGCTGACGATCGCCAGCGGCCAGCCCCAGTGGATTTCGCGCATGTTGCAGCCGACCATCGCGAGCGCGAGCACGGCGGCGACGAGCTCGAGCCAGGTGACGGGAGAACCCCACAGCGCAAAGGCGGAGGCCGAGAGAAGCTCTGGCATCGAGAAGCGGCGAAGGAAAGGATCAGTGCGCGATCTGCACGAAGACTTCGTTCGGTTTGACCATGCCGAGTTCCGCGCGCGCGCGTTCCTCGACCATCTCGAGGCCGTCTTTCAGGTCATTGACTTCGGACGCGAGCCGCTCGTTGTTGAGGGCGGCCTTGGCGTTGGCGTCCTTCTGGTCGGCCAGCTGGGTTCTCAGCTGGGCGACCTCGCGCACGCTGCCGCGCCCGTTCCACAGCTGCCACTGCAGGATGACCAGCAGCAGCACCAGGATGAGAGGAGGGACGAAGCGCGCGCGCATGCAGGCTGCGAGGCGCTACTTGAGGTTGTAGAACGCGCCGCGGCCCGGGTAGACGGCGATGTCGCCGAGGTCTTCTTCGATGCGCAGCAGCTGGTTGTACTTGGCGATGCGGTCCGAGCGCGACAGCGAGCCGGTCTTGATCTGGCCGGCGTTGGTGCCCACGGCGATGTCGGCGATGGTGCTGTCTTCGGTTTCGCCCGAACGGTGCGAAATGACGGCCGTGTAGCCCGCGCGCTTGGCCATCTCGATGGCGGCGAAGGTTTCGGTCAGCGTGCCGATCTGGTTGATCTTGATCAGGATCGAGTTGGCGATGCCCTTGTCGATGCCTTCTTGCAGGATCTTGGTGTTGGTGACGAACAGGTCGTCGCCCACCAGCTGCACGCGCTTGCCCAGGCGTTCGGTCAGGTGCTTCCAGCCGTCCCAGTCGCCTTCGTGCATGCCGTCTTCGATGCTGATGATCGGGTACTTGTCGACCCAGGTCGCGAGCATGTCGGTCCAGCTCTCGGCCGTGAGCGACAGGTTTTCGCCCGACAGCACGTACTTGCCGTCCTTGTAGAACTCGCTGGCCGCGCAGTCCAGGCCCAGGGCGATCTGTTCGCCGGCGGTGTAGCCGGCCTTGTCGATGGCTTCCAGGATCAGCTGGATGGCCGCTTCGTGGCTCTCGACGCTGGGGGCGAAGCCGCCTTCGTCGCCCACGGCGGTGCTGATGCCGCGGTCGCCCAGGATCTTCTTCAGGGCGTGGAACACCTCGGCGCCGTAACGCACGGCCTCGCGGAAGCTCTTGGCGCCCACGGGGATGATCATGAACTCTTGCAGGTCCAGGCTGTTGTTGGCGTGCGCGCCGCCGTTGATGACGTTCATCATCGGCACCGGCAGCTGCATGCCGCCCATGCCGCCGAAGTAGCGGTACAGGGGCAGGCCCGACTCTTCGGCCGCGGCGCGGGCCACGGCCATCGAGACGGCGAGGGTGGCGTTGGCGCCCAGGCGGGCCTTGTTGTCGGTGCCGTCCAGGTCGATCATCGTGCGATCGAGGAAGGCCTGTTCGCTGGCGTCCAGGCCCAGCACGGCTTCCGAGATCTCGGTGTTGATGTTCTCGACGGCCTTCAGCACGCCCTTGCCGAGGTAGCGGCTCTTGTCGCCGTCGCGCAGCTCGATGGCCTCGCGCGAACCGGTCGAAGCGCCCGAGGGCACGGCCGCACGGCCCATGGTGCCCGACTCGAGCAGCACGTCGCACTCGACGGTGGGGTTGCCTCGGCTGTCGAGAATTTCGCGGCCGACGATGTCAACGATTGCACTCATCTCTATCTCTTTCTCTGGGTCTCTTGGTGGAGTGGACTGGCAAAAAACGGAATCAAAGGCCTTCGACCGCGATCATGTTCATGATGGCGGCGCCGGCACGCGCTTCACGCGCCTTCAGGTATTCGGGCGTCTCGTAGAAGGCCTTGGCCTTCTCGAAGCTGGGGAATTTGAGCACGACGACGCGGGTGGGCTTCCAGTCGCCTTCGAGCGGCTGCACCTGGCCGCCGCGCACGCAGACTTCGGCGCCGTGCGCCTGCATCGCGACGCTCGACCACTTCTTGTATTCCTCGTACTGCGTCGGGTTGGTGACTTCGACGTGGGCGATGACGTAACCGCTGCTCATGCTTGAAAACTGTCCTCGAGGAAAGCGTTTTTCTTGGTGACCCGGTCGAGCGCGACGAGCGTCTCGAGCAGGGCCTTCATGTGCTTGAGCGGCACGGCGTTGGGGCCGTCGCTCAGGGCTTTGTTCGGGTCGGGGTGCGTCTCCATGAAGAGACCGGCCACGCCCACGGCCACGGCCGCGCGCGAGAGCACCGGCACCATCTCGCGCTGGCCGCCCGAGCTGGTGCCCTGGCCGCCGGGCAGCTGCACCGAGTGCGTGGCGTCGAACACCACGGGCGCTTTTGTCTCGCGCATGATCGCGAGCGAACGCATGTCCGAGACGAGGTTGTTGTAGCCGAAGCTGGCGCCGCGCTCGCAGGCCATGAAGCTGTCTTCGTCCAGGCCGGCTTCCCTGGCGGCAGCGCGGGCCTTGTCGATCACGTTCTTCATGTCGTGCGGTGCGAGGAACTGGCCCTTCTTGATGTTCACCGGCTTGCCCGACTGCGCCGCGGCGTGGATGAAGTCGGTCTGGCGGCACAGGAAGGCAGGCGTCTGCAGCACGTCGACCACCTTGGCGGCCTCGGTGATGTCTTCATGGTTGTGCACGTCGGTCAGCACGGGCAGGCCGAGTTCGCGCTTCACCTTGGCCAAAATTTCGAGGCCCTTGTCGCGACCCGGGCCGCGAAAGCTCGTGCCCGAGGAGCGGTTGGCCTTGTCGAAGCTGCTCTTGAAGATGAACGGGATGCCCAGCGACGCGGTGATTTCCTTCAACGTGCCGGCCGTGTCCATCTGCAGCTGCTCGGATTCGACCACGCACGGGCCGGCGATCAGGAAGAAAGGCTGGTCCAGCCCGATGTCGAATCCGCAAAGCTTCATGCCACTGCCTTGAGCGTCTTGTTGGTGCTGCCCGCGCCCTTGTCCTTGTGGTCGAGCGCCGCCTTGATGAAGGCGTTGAACAACGGATGGCCGCCCCACGGCGTTGACTTGAACTCAGGGTGGAACTGCACGCCCATGAACCACGGGTGCACGTTCTGCGGCAGCTCGACGATCTCGGTCAGGTGCTCGCGCTGCGTGAGCGCCGAGATCACGAGGCCGGCGTTGCGCAGCTCGTCCAGGTAGTTGACGTTGGCTTCGTAGCGGTGGCGATGGCGCTCGGTGACCACGTCGCCGTAGATGCTGTGCGCCAGCGTGCCCGGCGAGACGTCGGAGCTTTGCGCGCCCAGGCGCATGGTGCCGCCGAGGTCGGACTTCTCGTCGCGCGTCTTCACGGTGCCGTCGCGGTCCTTCCACTCGGTGATCAGCGCGATCACGGGGGTGGGCGTTTCCGGGTCGAACTCGGTGCTGTTGGCGTTCTTCAGGCCGGCCACGTGGCGGGCGTACTCGATGGTGGCGACCTGCATGCCCAGGCAGATGCCCAGGTAGGGCACCTTCGATTCGCGGGCGAAGCGGGCGGCCGAGATCTTGCCTTCCACGCCGCGCTGGCCGAAGCCGCCGGGCACCAGGATGGCGTCGTACTTGGCCAGGCGCGACACGTCTTGCGCCGAGATGGTCTCGGAGTCGATGTAGTCGATCTTCACGCGCGCATGGTTCTTCATGCCGGCGTGGCGCAGCGCCTCGTTGAGCGACTTGTAGCTGTCCGACAGGTCGACGTACTTGCCGACCATGGCGATCGACACTTCCTGTTGCGGATGCTCGACCTCGTACACCAGCTCGTCCCAGCGCGTGAGCTTGGCCGGCGGGGTGTTGATGCGCAGCTTGTCGCAGATCAGGCCGTCCAGGCCCTGTTCGTGCAGCATGCGGGGCACCTTGTAGATGGTGTCCACGTCCCACATCGAAATGACGCCCCATTCGGGCACGTTCGAGAACAGCGAGATCTTGGCGCGCTCGTCGTCGGGGATCGGGCGGTCGGCGCGGCACAGCAGGGCGTCGGCCTGGATGCCGATGGCGCGCAGTTCCTTGGCGGTGTGCTGCGTGGGCTTGGTCTTGAGCTCGCCGGCAGCGGCGATCCAGGGCACGTAGCTCAGGTGCACGAAGGCCGAGTTGTTCGGGCCCATGCGCAGGCTCATCTGGCGCACGGCTTCCAGGAAGGGCAGCGACTCGATGTCGCCCACGGTGCCGCCGATTTCGACGATGGCCACGTCCACTTCATGCGCCGTGCCGATGCCGGCGCCGCGCTTGATGTATTCCTGGATCTCGTTGGTGATGTGCGGAATGACCTGGACGGTCTTGCCGAGGTAGTCGCCGCGGCGTTCCTTCTCGAGCACGGTCTTGTAGATCTGGCCGGTCGTGAAGTTGTTGGCCTTGCGCATCCGCGTGTTGATGAAGCGCTCGTAGTGGCCGAGGTCGAGGTCGGTCTCGGCGCCGTCATCGGTGACGAACACTTCGCCATGCTGGAACGGTGACATCGTGCCGGGGTCGACGTTGATGTACGGATCGAGCTTGATGAGGGTGACTTGGAGGCCGCGCGATTCGAGGATCGCGGCGAGCGAGGCGGAGGCGATTCCCTTGCCAAGGGAAGATACGACACCACCGGTGACGAAGACAAATTTGGTCATGCCAGTTCCGGACGCGTGAATCCGGGCAGTGGGAAATTGCGATTATAGGTGTCCCCTTTGTGCCTCCACGGCCGAAGGCCATCCCATTCCTGATCTTGTCGGTATGTGAGCAACAATATGTCCCATGCAAGATCTCGCCGGCAAACACATCGTCCTCGGACTCACAGGGGGCATCGCCTGCTACAAATCGGCCGAGCTGTGCCGCCTGCTCGTGAAGGCGGGCGCCACTGTCCAGGTCGTGATGACCGAGGCGGCCGAGCAGTTCATGACGCCGGTCACCATGCAGGCGCTCTCGGGGCGCACCGTCTACACCTCGCAGTGGGACGCCCGCGAGCCCAACAACATGCCGCACATCAACCTGAGCCGCGAGGCCGATGCGATCGTGCTGGCGCCCTGCAGCGCCGACTTCATCGCGCGGCTGGTGCAGGGCCGTTCCGACGAGCTGCTGAGCCTGCTATGCCTGGCACGCCCGACCGACCGCGTGCCGCTGTTGATCGCCCCGGCCATGA
Organism: Variovorax sp. GW823-FHT04B03; assembly: GCF_058796495.1. Classification (NCBI taxonomy): domain Bacteria; kingdom Pseudomonadati; phylum Pseudomonadota; class Betaproteobacteria; order Burkholderiales; family Comamonadaceae; genus Variovorax; species Variovorax sp. GW823-FHT04B03. The sequence goes on along the minus strand of NZ_JBXAIT010000003.1, from coordinate 902,196 downwards.
ACCGCGAGATGTGGGCCCATCCGGCCACGCAGCGCAATTTGATGCAGGTGTCGGCCGACGGCGCGACCGTGCTGGGCGTGGGCAGCGGCTGGCAGGCCTGCGGCGAAACCGGCGACGGGCGCATGCTCGAACCGGCGCAACTGCTCGAGGACATCACGGCCTTCTTCCAGCCCAAGCTGCTGGCAGGGCAGAAGGTGCTGGTCACGGCCGGCCCGACCTTCGAGGCGCTGGACCCGATCCGCGGCATCACCAACCATTCGTCCGGCAAGATGGGTTTTGCCATCGCCCGTGCGGCGCGCGAGGCCGGTGCCGAGGTCACGCTGGTGGCCGGCCCGGTGCACCTGCCGACGCCGCGCGGCGTGAGCCGCATCGACGTGCTGTCGGCGCAGGAGATGCTCGAAGCCACCACCCGTGCGGCGCAGGCAGCTAGCATTTTTGTAGCAACAGCCGCCGTGGCCGACTGGCGTCCGGCGACGCACAGCGACCAGAAGATCAAGAAGGACGGCAGCGGCCAGACGCCGGTGCTGCACTTCGTCGAGAACCCCGACATCCTGCTCACCGTGGCCAAGAGCGAGCGCGCGCAGACCAAAAAACTGTTCTGCGTGGGCTTCGCCGCCGAGAGCGAGAACCTCGCCGAGCACGCCAAGGCCAAGCGCGAGCGCAAGGGCATTCCGCTGCTGGTGGGCAACATCGGCCCGCTGACCTTCGGGCAGGACGACAACGCGCTGCTGCTGGTGGATGCCAAGGGCGTGCGCGAGCTGCCCCGCGCGCCCAAGCTGCGGCTGGCGCGCGAACTGATGACGGAAATTGCCGCGCGACTTCCCGATTGGAGGGCCTGATGAACACCGAATCGAACACACCCCCCAACGGCGACTTCGCCCGTTACGTGGAGCAGCTGTCGGCGCGGGCCGGCCAGTCCGTCCGTGTCCCGGGCAAGGAATCCGAGCACGGGTTGGACGTCGGCATGACGCCTTCACCCGGTGCGCAGGGGACCACCGTCGCACGGCGTGAATCGCCGGCTGGCGAGGCCGCGAAGGCTGACGGCAGCAAGGCCATCCCCCCGGGCACGCTCAAGGTGCTGGCCGGCATGGGGGCGATGGTGTTCCTGGTGCTGTGGGCCATCGGCGTGCCGCTCTCCGTGCTCGTCCTGGGCGCCGCCGCGGCGGCCTGGTTCGGCAAGCGTTTTCTCAAGGGGCTCAACCTGAGGCCCGGGGTCGCCAAGTGGCAGCAGGTGCTCGAAGAGGCCGCGCGCAGGCAAAAAGAACAGCAACAGAAATAAACAAGGCAGCAAGTCAGTGAAAGTAGACGTCCGAATCCTCGATCCGCGCATGGTGGATCAATTGCCCGCGTATGCCACCCCCGGAAGCGCCGGCCTCGACCTGCGGGCCTGCCTCGATGCCCCGGTCACGCTCGAACCCAATGCCTGGCAACTGGTGGGCACCGGCATCGCGATCCACCTGGCCGATCCGGCCTATGCCGCGTTGATCCTGCCGCGCTCGGGCCTGGGCCACAAGCACGGCATCGTGCTGGGCAACCTCGTCGGCCTGATCGACAGCGACTACCAGGGCGAGCTGAAGGTCAGCGCCTGGAACCGCAGCAACACGCCCTTCGTGCTGCAGCCGATGGAGCGGCTCGCGCAGCTGGTGATCGTGCCGGTGGTGCAGGCGCAGTTTCGCGTGGTCGCCGAGTTCGAGGCCTCGCAACGCGGCGAGGGCGGCTACGGCTCGACCGGCAAGCACTGAGCCTTTGCTCCGGCAAAGCTGAAGGGCACCTGAGTATCCAAGGCGTAAAGAACGGAACCGCCGGCGCGTGGTTCGTCTCGAAGGTTTCAGCGTGTGTCTTTCGTCATCGCGGCTTCGGCTGAAACGTTAGACACAGGCAGGCATGCAGCCCGTCCGGGCGCGTGCTGTTTTCTTCGAGGAGCCTCTTTCATGAACATCTCAATGCGCTTCATTTCCGTCACGGCGTCCGTGCTCGCACTGGCCACGCTCACGGCCTGTGTCGCGCCGGCCCCGGTCTACCAGACCTCGCGCTACCCCTACCAGGCCCCGCCGCGGGCGATCCAGTACCAGGAAGCGGCCTACGTCGAGTACGGCCACGTCGCCAACATCGAGGTGCTGCGCAGCGAAACCGCGGGCGTGGGCACCACGGGTGGCGGTGCCATCGCGGGCGGCCTCATCGGCGGCGTGGTGGGCAACCAGTTCGGACGCGGCAACGGCCGTGCCGCAGCCACTGCGCTCGGCCTCGTGGGCGGCGCCTTGCTGGGCAACACCATCGAGGCCCAGCAGAACGGCCCGCGCGCCTACGAGAGCTACCGCGTCTCGGTTCAGACCGACCGCGGCGGCTACCGCGCCTTCGACGTGCAAAACCCGGGCGACCTGCGCATCGGCGACCGCGTGCGCATCGACAACGGGCACATCTCGCGCATGTAAGCGGTCGGCCGCGCGCGCAAAGAAAAAAGCCGGGCACTGCCCGGCTTTTGCTTTGTGGGATGGCTGAGTGTCAGTGCAGCATCTGGCCGCCCGGCGCCATCGGCGGGACCTTGAAGAAGGCGGTGCCTGCCGTGCCGCGGCCGACTTCTTCTTCGGTGGCTTCGCGCACCGAACGCACCGTGATGTCCAGGCGGATCGCGATGCCTGCCAGTGGGTGGTTGCCGTCGAGCACGAGGTGGTCGGGGTAGATCTCGGCCACGGTGTAGATCGCGTCCTTGGGGATGCCGTCGCTCACGCCCTTGGGCAGGGCGGAGCCGTCGAAGGTCATGCCTTCCTCGGTGCCTTCGGGGAACAGCGAACGCGGCTCCAGGAAGAGCAGCTGGTCGTTGAAGTCGCCGAAGCCCTGCTCGGGCTCGATCTGCAGTTGCACGCGCGCGCCGGGCTCATGGCCCTGCAGGGCGGCCTCGATCACGTCGAAGAGGTCGTCGCCGCCCACCATGAATTCCACCGGCTCGTCGAGCACGTCCAGCACATCGCCGAGCGTGTCTTTCATGGTCCAGGTCAGGCCGACCACGCATTGTTCAGAGATTTCCATTGCAGAATTCTCCCATGGAGATCAATCAACCGCTGCCCTTGCTTGGCGGCCTGAGTCCCGCGCAGTTCATGCGCCGGTACTGGCAAAAGAAACCCCTGCTGATCCGGCAGGCCGTTCCCTCGATGGTGCCACCGATCGACCGTCAAGCGCTCTTCGCGCTGGCGGAGCGCGAGGGGGTTGAGTCGCGCCTGATCCGGCATGGGAAGGCCGGCTGGTCGCTCAAGCACGGCCCGCTGACCCGCCGAGCGCTGCCGCCGCTGAAGCAGCCGGGCTGGACGATGCTGGTGCAGGGCGTCGACCTGCACCACGACGGCGTGCACGGCCTGCTGCGGCAGTTCCGCTTCCTGCCCGACGCGCGCCTGGACGACCTGATGATCAGCTACGCGAGCGACACCGGCGGCGTCGGCCCGCATTTCGACAGCTACGACGTGTTCCTGCTGCAGGCGCAGGGCCAGCGCCGCTGGTCCATCGGCAAGCAGTCCGACCTGCGGCTGCAGCCCGACGTGCCGCTCAAGGTGCTCGAGCACTTCGAGCCCGAGCAGACCTTCGTGCTCGAGCCCGGCGACATGCTGTACCTGCCGCCCAAGTACGCCCACGACGGTGTGGCGGTGGGCGACGACTGCATGACGTACTCCATCGGGCTGCGCTCGTCCGCCGTGGGCGAGCTGGGCGCGGACCTGCTGGCGCGCGTGGCGCAGGCGTATGCCGAAGACCTGGAAGACGCGGGCCCGGCCGAACTGGCGCGTTACCGCGATCCGTCGCAGCCTGCCGTGGAAGCCCCGGCCGCGATGCCGGCCGCGCTGCAGGACTTCGCGCGCAAGGCCGTCGAGGCCGCGCTGCGCGACCCCGACGCCATCGACCGCGCGCTGGGCGAATCGCTCACCGAGCCGAAGGCCAACGTCTGGTTCGGCGAAGGCAACGAAGTGCCCGAGGTGCTGCGCGAAGTCGCGCTCGACCGCCGCACGCGCATGCTCTATGACGCGCGGCACGTCTACATCAACGGCGAGAGTTTCCGCGCCGGTGGGGCCGACGCCACGCTGATGCGGCGGCTGGCCGACCAGCGCGCGCTCGGTGCGCGCGAGTTGGCCCGCGCCAGTGAGGGCGCGCGGGCGTTGTTGGGCGAGTGGTGCGAGGCGGGCTGGCTGCATGCCGAATGAAGGCGTCGAGCCGGTCCTGAGCGAAGGCCGATTCGACGGCCGCGAGGCGTTTGCCGACCTCGTTCGTGGGGCCTTGTCCGCCGCTGCGCACCAGGGCTGGAACGAGATCGTCTTCAGCGACCCCGACTTCGCCGACTGGCCGCTGGGCGAGCGCGCGAGCATCGAGGCGCTTCAGGCGTGGTCGGCCAGCGGGCGCCGCCTGTTGCTGCTGGCAGGGCGCTTCGACCTGATCGAGCGCGGCCACGCGCGCTTCGTGACGTGGCGCCGCACCTGGGACCACATCGTCGAATGCCGCGCGGCAGGCCGCTCAGGCACGGCAGAGGAGGTGCCTAGTGCCTTCTGGACGCCCACCTGGTGCCTGCACCGCGTCGATCCCGAGCGCAGTCGCGGCGTCTGCAGCGGCGACGCGCGTGCACGGCGCGACCTGCGCGAAAGCCTCGACGAGCGCTGGCGCCAGGGCCGGCCGGCCTTTCCCGCCTCCACGCTCGGCTTGTAAGCCAATGCCGCAAATACACCCCCGCGACATATCCGGGCGGGGTTGGCGGTCTAGAATTTTTTGGTTCCAGACCTTCATTGCCAAAGGAGTCCTCATGAAGAAGTCGTCGTCCGTCCTGATTGCCTCGCTGATCGCCGCTGCCGCCCTGGTGGCCTGCGGAAAGAAAGAGGACGCCGCCCCCGCGGTCGTGACCCCGCCGCCCGCTCCCGTGACCGAACCCGCACCCGCCGCACCGCCGGCCGCCGCGCCTGCATCGGCACCGTCGGCTGCCGCTTCGTCGGCCCTGGACGCCGCCAACGCCGCGACCGAGGCCGCCAAGAAGGGCGAGGCACCGAAGCAGTAATTCCGCTGCCAGGTCCGCACCATGCAAAAAGCCGCCCTCGGGCGGCTTTTTCATTGGGGGAGGGCGATGCCCCGCCTGCTCAGACGTCGAGCCAGGGCGAGCCCTCGGCGGCGGTGGCCGTGAGCATCTCGGCCTCGTCGCCACCCAGCGCTTCGGCCATCAGGCGCCGCACGATCTCGGGCCGGTTGTTCTGCTCGCTCAGGTGCGCCGCGACCACGTGGCGCAGCCCGTCGTGAAGCACGGCACGCGCGATCTCGGCGGCCGCGGTGTTCGACAGGTGGCCGTAGTTGCCGCCCACGCGCTGCTTCAGGAACGACGGGTAGGCCGAGCCGGCGAGCAGGTCGCTGTCGTGGTTGAACTCCAGCAGCAGCGCGTGCGCGCCGCGCAGCCGGGCCAGCACGTGGCTGGTGGCGTGGCCCAGGTCGGTCAGCACGCCCAGCGTGCGGTTGCCGTCGGTGCAGCGCAGCTGCAGCGGCTCGCGGGCGTCGTGGGGCACGGTGAAGGGCTGCAGGCAGAGGTCGCCGACCGTGAACTCGGCGTCGTCGCGCGCCAGGTGCAGGCGGCCTTCGTAGTCGCGGCCGCCGGTGGCAAGCCACGTGCCTTCGCTCATCCAGACCGGAATGCGGTCGCGCAGCGACAGGGTATGGGCGCAACCGATGTGGTCGCCATGCTCGTGGGTGATGAAGACGGCGTCGAGGTCCGTTGCAACCAGGCCCGCCTGGGCCAGGCGCCGGTCGAGCTGGCGGATGCCGAAGCCGCAGTCGACGAGGAGGCGGGTGGTGCGGCCGGCGCTGGTCGTTGCTTCGACCAGCGCGGCATTGCCCGTGCTGCCGCTGCCGAGGCTTCGGAAGCGGAGCATGGGGCTTACTTCAGGTCGTCGGCGATGACCTTGACGATGCGCTGCGCGTTGGCCGAGGTTTCGGGCGCGCCGGCGTCGTTCAGGACCGAGACCGTGGTGGCTTCGCCCTGGCTCTTGACCGAGATGCGGAACTTGATCGGCGCTTCGTCCTTCTTGGAGCTGAACAGCTTGCCGAAGAAGCCATCGTCCTTCTTGTCGGGGTTCGGCGTCACGTAGCGCACGTAGTAGGTGCCGGCGCTGCGATCGCGGTCTTCGACGGTGAAGCCGGTGCGGTCCAGGGCCAGGCCGACGCGGCGCCATGCGCGGTCGAAGCCTTCGCTGATCTGCACGACCGGCTGGTTGCCGACGGTGGCCACGGTGGCGGTCTTGGGCGCTGCGGTGGTCGCGGCGAGGATCTTCGACTGCTCTTGCGAGACGCCGAGCTTGACCATCAGGCGGCGCAGGAATTCGGTCTCGAGCTCAGGATCGCTCGGGCGGGGCTGCCACACGGTCTGGTCCTGGCGGGAGTTGTTGTAGACCTCCTGCATGCCGCGGTGGCTGACGAAGATCTCGGTGCCGTTGGTGCTGCGCTCCAGGCGGGTGCGGAAGCGGTCGAGTTCGCCGGTCGAGTAGACCGAGTCGACCAGCTTGCCCAGCGTGCCGCGGATGATGTCCTGCGGCAGCTTGGCGCGGTTCTCGGCCCAGTCGGTTTCCATGATGCCCAGGTTGCGCTGGTCGGTGGTCAGCAGGAAGCCGCTTTCCTGCCAGAAGTCTTTCACCGGCTCCCAGAGCTGGTCCGGCGTGCGATTGACGACGATCCAACGCTGCGTGCCCGAGCGTTCCATGCGCACGTCGCCGATGTTGGCCACGGCGGTGGGGATGCCCGGTGCGTTCGCGATGCCGGCCTGGTAGGCGTTGGCGGTGACGGCGCCGCCCGGCACTGCATAGCGGTTGTCGCGCGAGAGCTGGGACAGGTCGGGTGGGACTTCGAGCGTCGGGGCCTTGCCGGCGCTCTTGTAGTCGATCTTGTCGCTCTCGAGGACGGAGCAGGCGGCGAGGCTGGCAACGAGGGCCAGCAGTGCAAGTCGCGAAATGTTCTTCAACGTCGTCTTCCTTGGTGGAATGGTTCGGTCAATCGATGGGCCCCAGCGCCCCGCCCTCTCTGAGCACTGTTGCGGCAAAAGGTTGCTTGACCTTGCTGCGAACAGGGGGAAAGGGCAGGCGGGAACCGGTGTGATCGGTGGGAAGCTCGGTCAGTCCTTGAGCAGGCCGGTGGCGCGCAGGGCGCCCTCGACCGCCGGGCGGCTCGCTTCGCCGAGTTCCGTGAGCGGCAGCCGCAGGGCGCCGCCGCACAGACCCAGGCGGGCCATGGCCCACTTGAGCGGGATCGGGTTGGGTTCGACGAACAGGTTGCGGTGCAGCGGCATCAGTTCGAACTGCAGCTGCATGGCGCGCTTGACGTCGCCGGCCAGCGCGGCCACGCACAGCTCGTGCATCTTGCGCGGCGCCACGTTGGCCGTGACGCTGATGTTGCCCTGGCCGCCGCACAGCATGAGCGCGACCGCGGTCGGGTCGTCGCCGGAGTAGACGGCAAAGCTCTTCGGCAGGTCGCGGATGAGCCACTGGGCACGCTCGATGTTGCCGGTGGCTTCCTTGATGCCGATGATGCCGGGCACCTGCGCCAGGCGCAGCACGGTGTCGTGCGCCATATCGGCGACGGTGCGGCCGGGCACGTTGTACAGCACCACGGGCAGGTCGCCGGCGGCTTCGGCGATGGCCTTGAAGTGCTGGTACTGGCCCTCTTGCGTGGGCTTGTTGTAGTAGGGAACGACCTGCAGCTGCGAGTCGGCGCCGACGCCCTTGGCGAACTTGGCGAGCTCGATGGCTTCCTTGGTCGAGTTCGCGCCGCAGCCGGCCATCACGGGCACGCGGCCCCGGGCCTGCTCGACGGATACGCGGATGATTTCGCAGTGCTCTTCCACATCGACCGTCGGCGATTCGCCGGTGGTGCCGACCACGCCAAGGCAGTCGGTGCCTTCGTCAATGTGCCAGTCGATGAGCCGCCGCAGGGCGGGGTAGTCGACACTGCCGTCGTCGTGCATCGGCGTGACGAGCGCGACGATGCTGCCTGTCAGTTGCTCCAAGGGAATCTCTTTGTCGGTGGACGAAAGCGGCCATTCTACTGACTCCGGCCGGGCCGGAGACAGTTGTGTCGGCCAGCTCAGCTGGCCTTCAGGAAGTGGCGCGGCGGGGCGCCCGCGGCCGCTTCGCCGGGCCGCACGGCGGCGATGCGCTGGACGAAGCGCGCCGGCTCCGGCAGGAAGCCGTCTTCATAGGCGATCACCTGCAGGCTGGCGCAGGCCCCGAGCAGTTCGCCCGGCTGCAGCAGGAAATCGGGCCGCGAGGGCTTGCCGATGGTCTCGTTGCCGGCCGCGAAGGTCTCGTACAGCAGCACGCCGCCCGGCGCCACGGCGGCCACGATGTCGGCCATGCGCGGGCGCCAGAGGTAGTTGGTGACGACCACCGCACCGAAGCGCTGGGCCGCAAAGGGCCAGGGGCCCGACTCGATGTCGGCCGCCACCACGCGGCCGAAGGCGCCGGCCGCCTCGACGGCCTCGGGCGACCGGTCGACGCCGATCGCCGCATGCCCGCGCCCGGCGAACCACTGCATGTGCCGCCCGGACCCGCAGGCCACGTCGAGCACCGTGGCGTTCGGCGCAAGCAGGTGCGACCAGCGCACGATCCATTCGGAGGGCGCCGTGCTCGCATGCACGGGAATTGCTACATCTTTCATAGTGGCCTGGGCCCGGCAAGCGGGCGTTTCGGGGCGAAGTCGTTCAGAAACAGGACCACACCTGATCGACCAGCGTGACCAGGAACGTCGGATGCACGTACAGCGCGAACACGCCGCCCAGCGCCGCCAGCACGGCGGCGAGCCAGGCGGCCTGGGCCAGGTAGTGGTTGCGTGTGCGGGGCGTCATGGCGATGGCTCCTTGCAAACAAGAGAAGAAAAGCGCGGGCCGTCAGCCCGCCACGGCGACCGGCCGGACCGCGCGCGCAATGGCGCTTTCCTTGACCGGCAGGTTGATCAGCGCCGCGAACACGCCCAGCGCGATCGAGATGTACCAGACGATGTTGTAGCTGCCCGTCGTGTCATACAGGAAGCCGCCCAGCCACACGCCCAGGAACGAGCCCACCTGGTGGCTCAGGAACACGAAGCCGCTGAGCATCGACAGGTGGGCCACGCCGAAGATGCCCGCCACGATGGCGTTGGTGGCCGGCACCGTCGACAACCACAGGAAGCCCATGGCCGCCGAGAAGACGTACACGCTGAGCGGCGAGATCGGCGCCAGCAGGAAGAGGGCGATCGACACCGCCCGTGCAAAGTAGATGGCAGCAAGAATCTTGGGCTTGGACAGCTTCTGCCCCAGCAGGCCGACCGTGTAGGTGCCGAACACGTTGAACAGCCCGATCAGCGCCAGCGCGTAGCCCGCCACTTCGGGCGACAGGTTCTTGTCGCGCAGGTAGGTCGGCATGTGGATGCCGATGAAGGCCAGCTGGAAGCCGCAGACGAAGTAGCCCGCCATCAGCAAGCCGAAGCTCGGGTAGCGGAAGGCCTCGCCCACGGCCTGCAGCACCGATTGGTCACGGTGGCCGGCCAGGGCCGAGGTCTTGGGTTCGCGCAGGCCGAAGGCCAGCGGCACGATCACGAGCACCAGCACCGCCACCACGGCCAGCGCCGTCTGCCAGCCGAAGGCCCCGATCAGGCGGCCTTCGATGGGCGCCATCAGGAACTGGCCGAACGAGCCGGCCGCCGCGGCCACGCCCATCGCCCACGAGCGGCGCTCGGCCGGAATCTGCCGGCCGATCACGCCGTAGATCACGGCGTAGGTCGAGCCCGCCTGCGCCGCGCCGATCAGCACGCCCGCGCTCAGGGTGAACAGCAGCGGCGTCGGCGAATGTGCCATGCCGAAGAGGCCTGCCGCGTACAGCAGCGAGCCGCCGATCAGCACGCGGAACGCGCCGAAGCGGTCGGCCAGCATGCCCGCGAACACGCCGAAGATGCCCCACGACAGGTTCTGTACCGCCAGCGCGAACGAGAAGGTCTGTCGATTCCAATCCTGTGCCTGCGTGATGGGCTGCAGCCAGAGGCCGAAGCCGTGGCGGATGCCCATCGAGAGCGTGACGATCATGGCGCCGCAGAACAGCACCTGCTTGATCGAAAGGGTGGGAGCGGGGGAGGCTTGCATCCTTCGAATGTAGCGAAATGCCTGCTGTGGCAGGTGGCGCGGTGGCCATGGCCATTGATGATTTGTGGGCGCGGTTTCGATGCGTGGACCGCATCAAAGAAAGAAGGCAGGCGCGTGGCCTGCCTTCGGGGTCAGCGCGCTGGTGCCGCTGCCGCGCCACGCGCGCCCGGAAAACCGTGCTCGCAGGCCCGCCACGCCAGCATCAGTCCCGGCACCAGCAACGCCAGCAGCGACCAGGGCAGGCTGCCCGCGCCGCCGCCCTGCAGCAGCAGGCCGCCCACCAGCCCGCCGCCCGCGATGGCGAGGTTCCAGGTGGTCACGACCATCGACTGCGCCACGTCCGCCGCATCGCCGGCCGCCTGGGCCGAGGCGGTCTGGAACAGCGTTGCCGCGCCGCCGAAGGCCAGGCCCCAGACCGCGACCGCGAGGTACACGCCCGCCGCCGATCCGCCCGCCGCGGCGAGCATCAGCGCCGCCAGCGCGAAGACCGCCGTGCCGGCCAGCACCAGCGTGCGCAGCCAGCGGTCGATCAGCACACCCGTGAGCCAGATGCCGCCCAGCGACGCCGCGCCGAACACCAGCAGCACCCGCCCGACCTGCGCCTCGAGCCCGGCGTGCGCCAGGAAGGGCGCGATGTAGGTGTAGAGGATGTTGTGCGCCAGCACGAAGGCGAACATCACGGCCAGCACCGGCCGCACGCCCGGCAGCAGGAACACGCGGCGCACGCTTTGCTGGCGCCCGGCGTCCTGGCCCGGGAAGTCGGGCACCTGCCAGCGCACCCAGCCGAGCAGCAGCACCGACAGCGCCGACATGATCAAAAAGGCCGGCCGCCAGCCGACGCTCGCGCCCAGCAGCGTGCCTGCCGGAATGCCCAGCGACAGCGCCAGCGGCGCGCCCAGCATCGCCACGGCGATGGCCCGGCCCTGCTGCGACGGCGCCACCATGCGCGCGGCATGCCCGGCCAGCAGCGCCCACAGCAGGCCCGCGAACACGCCGGCGAAGAAGCGCGCGACCAGCGTCAGCGTGTAGTCGTGCGACAGCGCCGTCACCGTGTTGACCACCGCGAAGCCGCCGATCGCGCCCATCAGCAGCGGCCGGCGCCGCCAGCCGCGCGTGAAGGCCACCAGCGGAATGGCCGCCACCAGCGAGCCGATCGCGTACACGGTGACGAGCTGGCCGACCAGCGCGGGCGCAACGCCCAAGTCGGCGCCGATCTGCGGCAGCAGGCCGGCCGGCATCGCCTCGGTGAGGATGGTGATGAAGCCGCCGGCCGCCAGCGCCAGCAGGCCTGAGAGGGGCAGCGGTGACGAAGAGGTCGTGTCACGCATAGACGGCGTCCCTCAGTTCGGTGACGAAGCGGCCCGACATGCCTTCGTAGAGCGTGTTCGTGAAGGCCACCACGCTGAGCCCGCGCGCCCGGTCGACGAACCAGGCGTGGCCGTAGGCGCCGCCCCAACGCCAGGTGCCGGGCGATTCGGGCGTCTGCGTGGGCTGCGGGTCGTGCAGCACCGAAAAGCCCAGGCCGAAGCCCCAGCCCGGCGCGTCCGCGGGGCCCCAGGCGCCCGTGTGGTTGCGGCCCATGGCGTCGACGGTGGCGGCGCCCAGCAGCGGGGCGCCGCCGGTGCGCAGCGTGTCGAGCAGGCGCAGGAAGTCGTCCGCGCTGCCGACCATGCCAGCACCGGCCGAGGGCCAGGCGTTGGCGTCGAAAGCGCGCGCCGGGTCGAAGCGGATGCCGACGGCGCCCTCGAACGGCGTGGCGACAACCGGGCCGTCCATGCGCTGCGGCGGCGTCGCGCCGGGGCCGTTCACATAGGGCGTGGCCAGCCGCGGGTCGCCGGGTGCGGCGGCGAAGCCCGTGTCGTGCATCTGCAGCGGCCCGGTCACCAGCGTGCGCACCGCTTCGGGCAGCGGCAGGCCGCTGGCCGCCTCGACCACCGCGCCGATCACGTCGATGGCCAGCGAATAGAGCCAGCCCGTGCCCGGCGGGTACAGCAGCGGCACGCCGGCCAGGCGTTGCAGGTTGCCGGCCAGCGTGAGGCCGTCGTCGCGGTCCATGCCGTCCGACACGCCGGCGCGCGCGTACGGGCCGTCGTCCGAACTTTCGAGGAAGCGGTAGCCCAGGCCGGCCGTGTGGGTCAGCAGCTGCCGCAGCGTGATGACAGCTTCGCCGCCATCGGGAAGGCGCGGGCGGAAGTCCGGCAGCCAGCGCGTCACCGGGGCGTCCAGGTCAAGCCGGCCCTGGTCCACGAGCACCATCGCGGCGGTCGAGACGATGGGCTTGGACACCGAGGCCAGCCGGAACAGCGCGTCCTCGCGCATCGGCCGGCCGGCCTCGCGGTCGGCCAGGCCGGCGGCGCGCCGATGGATGAGGTGCCCGTCGTGGCTCACCAGCACCACGGCGCCAACCAACCGCTCTTCGGCCAGCGCACGGTCGATGGCCGCGTCGATGCGCGACGGGTCCGGGCCCTGCCACGCAGGGGTGAAAGTGGGGGAAATGTCGGGGAGAAAGGTCATGCGACCAACGATAGGAAGAAGCCGACTTCGGATAAAGACGGCTACAGTTCCGCTCAATGCGGACGTGTAGGTCCGCAATGGAGATTCCCCATGGACAGCCTCAGCGGCTTTGCCGTCTTCGTTCAGGTCGCCGAGACCCGCAGCTTCGTGGCCGCCGGGCGCGCGCTCGGCGTGTCGGCCTCGGCCGTGGGCAAGCGCGTGGCGCGGCTCGAGGAGCGGCTGGGCGTGCGCCTGTTCCACCGCAGCACGCGCAGCATCACGCTCACCGCCGAGGGCGCGCTGTTCCTGGCGCGCAGCCGCCGCGTGCTGGCCGAGATCGAGGCCGCCGAGCAGGAGCTGTCGCACGCCGCCGAGGCGCCGCGCGGGCGGCTGCGCGTGAGCCTGCCGCTGGTCAGCTCGCTGGTGCTGCCGGTGCTGGCCGACTTCATGGCCGCCTACCCTGCGATCGAGCTCGACCTCGACTTCAGCGACCGCCTCGTGGACGTCATCGAGGAAGGCTTCGACGCCGTGGTGCGCACCGGCGAGCCGGCGGATTCACGGCTGTCGTCGCGCCAGCTGGGCGAGTTCTCGCAGCTGCTGGTGGCCTCGCCCGCGTACCTGGCGCGCCACGGCACGCCGGCCTCGCCGGACGACCTGGCCCGCCACGCCTGCCTGCACTACCGCTACCCGGCGACCGGCAAGGTCGAGGTCTGGCCGCTCGCGCCCGGGCCCGACGGCAGCGAGGTGCGCCCGCCGGTCTCGATGATCTGCAACAACATCGAGACCCGGCTGTGCTTCGCCCTGCGCGGGCGCGGCATCGCCTGCCTGCCCGACTTCAGCGTGCGCGCCGCGCTGGCCGAGGGGGCGCTGCAGCCCGTGCTGGCCGACCACCTGCGCCGGCCCCGTACCATCGCGTTCCGCGTGCTGTGGCCGTCGGGGCGCCATCCGTCGCCCAAGCTGCGGGCGTTCATCGATTTCCTGGGCGCGCGGATGTTCGGTCCGCCCGCAGAAACTCCCGCCTGATGTGCGAAAAGACCGAAGCCGGTGCCTGTATGGGTATCCAGTCATTTCAACCCAACTGACTACAATCCGCCCCCATGGCGACTTCCCCCAAGACATCTTCAGACTCCGCTTCCGGCTATTCGGAAGGCTCCATCCGCGTGCTCAAGGGCCTCGAGCCCGTGAAGCAGCGCCCGGGCATGTACACCCGGACCGACAACCCCCTGCACATCATCCAGGAAGTGCTCGACAACGCCGCCGACGAAGCGCTGGCGGGCTACGGCAAGAAGATCAAGGTCACGCTGCACACCGACGGCTCGGTCAGCGTCGAGGACGACGGCCGCGGCATTCCCTTCGGCCTGCACCCCGAAGAGAAGGCCCCCGTGATCGAGCTGGTCTACACCCGGCTGCACGCCGGCGGCAAGTTCGACAAGGGCTCGGGCGGCGCCTACAGCTTCTCGGGCGGCCTGCACGGCGTGGGCGTGTCGGTGACCAACGCGCTGTCCAAGCGCCTCGAAGTCAGCTCGCACCGTGAAGGCTCGGTCGCCAAGCTGGCTTTCAGCGCCGGCGACGTGATCGAGGCGCTCGAAATCCGCAAGCTCGAGGCCGGCGAACGCAAGCAGGGCACCACCGTGCGCGCCTGGCCCGACGCCAAGTACTTCGAGACCGCCGCGCTGCCCATGGGCGAACTCACCCACCTGCTGCGCAGCAAGGCCGTGCTGATGCCCGGCGTGAGCGTCACGCTGGCCGTCGAGAAGACCGGCGAAAGCCAGCAGTGGCTCTACAAGGGCGGCCTGAGCGACTACCTGATGCAGACGCTCAACGGCGACCCGGTCATTCCGCTGTTCGAAGGCAGCGGCCATGCCGACAAGAACGCCGACAACTTCGCCGAGGGCGAGGGCGCCGACTGGTGCGTGGCCTTCACCGAAGACGGCCAGCCGGTGCGCGAGAGCTATGTCAACCTGATTCCCACCAGCGCCGGCGGCACGCACGAAAGCGGCCTGCGCGACGGCCTGTTCAACGCGGTGAAGAGCTTCATCGAGCTGCACTCGCTGCTGCCCAAGGGCGTGAAGCTCCTGCCCGAGGACGTGTTCGCGCGCGCCTCGTACGTGCTCAGCGCCAAGGTGCTCGACCCGCAGTTCCAGGGCCAGATCAAGGAGCGCCTGAATTCGCGCGACGCGGTGCGCCTGGTGTCCAGCTTCGTGCGCCCCACGCTCGAGCTGTGGCTCAACCAGCACGTCGACTACGGCAAGAAGCTGGCCGAGCTGGCCATCAAGGCCGCCCAGACGCGCCAGCGCGCCGGCCAGAAGGTCGAGAAGCGCAAGGGCTCGGGCGTGGCCGTGCTGCCCGGCAAGCTGACCGACTGCGAGAGCAAGGACATCAGCCACAACGAAGTCTTCCTGGTCGAGGGCGACTCCGCCGGCGGCAGCGCCAAGATGGGCCGCGACAAGGAAAGCCAGGCCATCCTGCCGCTGCGCGGCAAGGTGCTCAACACCTGGGAGGTCGAGCGCGACCGCCTGTTCGCCAACACCGAAATCCACGACATCTCGGTGGCCGTGGGCGTCGACCCGCACGGCCCCGCCGACACGCCCGACATGAGCGGGCTGCGCTACGGCAAGATCTGCATCCTGTCCGATGCCGACGTGGACGGCTCGCACATCCAGGTGCTGCTGCTCACGCTGTTCTTCCGGCACTTTCCCAAGCTCATCGAAGCCGGCCACGTGTATGTCGCAAAGCCGCCATTGTTCCGGGTCGATGCGCCCGCGCGCGGCAAGAAGCCGGCCTCCAAGGTCTATGCGCTGGACGAGGGCGAACTGACCGCCACGCTCGACAAATTGCGTAAAGATGGCGTGCGCGAAGGCGCCTGGAGCATCAGCCGCTTCAAGGGGCTGGGCGAAATGAGCGCGGAACAATTGTGGGAAACCACGCTCAATCCGGACACCCGTCGCCTGATGAAGGTCCAATTGGGGCGGTTCGATTTTTCGTCCACCCAGGGCGAGATCACCAAGCTGATGGGCAAGGGCGAAGCGGCGGCGCGGCGCGAGCTCATGGAATTGCGCGCAGACGACGTCGATATCGACGTCTGACCTTTCCCTTTTCTTTCTTCTCACACGCCATGTCGGTTTTCAAGCGTTCGCTGTGGTTGGCCCTTCTGCTGTGCATGCAGCAGGGGCTCGCGCACGCGACCGACATCTATGGCTACATCGACAGCAACGGCGTGGCCCACTTCGCGGCCGAGAAGGTCGACGAGCGCTACAAGCTCTTCTTCCAGGGCGGCCAGAGCTTCGACACCGCCAAGGGCCTGTCGCCGCTGGGCCGCGGCAGCATCAACCGCCGGCTCGACGGCAGGGTGTCGCCGGCGTCGCAGAACCTGCTCGCCATGTTCGAGGCCTCGCCCGGCTACAAGACCGCCAAGGCGGCGCTGCGCGACGCGTCGAGCAAGCACGCCATCGACTACGAGCTGCTGCAGGCGCTGGTCGCCACCGAGTCGGGCTTCGATGCGAAGGCCGTCTCGCCCAAGGGCGCGATGGGGCTCATGCAGCTCATGCCGGCCACCGCGCAGCGCTACGGCGTGGCGACGGACAAGCGCGGCACGATCGAGAAGAAGCTCTTCGATCCGCACATCAACATCGCCGCCGGCTCGCGCTACCTGCGCGACCTGATCGCGATGTTCCCGGGCCAGATCGAGCTCGCGCTGGCCGCCTACAACGCGGGCGAGGGCGCGGTGCAGCGTGCGGGCAACAAGATCCCGAACTACAAGGAAACGCAGAACTACGTGCAGACCGTGCTGCAGCTGTATGCGTACCTCAAGCCCTCGGCCGTGACCGTGGGCGGCAACCTGCGCAGCGGAAGCGGTAGCAGTGGTGGCAGGACGCCCGGGCGCATCCGCATGGAAATGTCGGTGCCCAAGGGCGGCGCGATCGGGCGCGGCAACATGCCGTCCGAGTCGCCGCGCAACGTGCCGACCATGCCCGATATTCCCGAGCCGTCCGACGTGCCGACCAGCGCGGTGGAGCCGGGCGACGCTTCGCCGCCGTCGCCGCTGTCGTGATCCCGCAGGCCGCCATGCACCCCACTTTCATTTTGGGCTGAGCGCGAACGCACGCCGCCCGTCACTGTTTTTCTTTCTCTCTTCTTCATGGACGACTCTCAACCTCCGCTCGACCTTGCAGGCCCCACCGACGGCGACACCACCCTCACGCTGGCCGACTACGCGCAGACCGCCTACCTCGAATACGCCCTGAGCGTGGTCAAGGGCCGCGCGCTGCCCGATGTGTCCGACGGCCAGAAGCCGGTGCAGCGGCGCATCCTGTACTCGATGTCGCGCATGGGCCTGGGCTTCGGCGGCACCAACGGCACCGTGGGCGCCAAGCCCGTGAAGAGCGCGCGCGTCGTCGGCGACGTGCTCGGCCGCTTCCACCCGCACAGCGACCAGGCCGCGTACGACGCGCTGGTGCGCATGGCGCAAGATTTTTCGCAGCGCTATCCGCTGGTCGACGGGCAGGGCAACTTCGGCAGCCGCGACGGCGACGGCGCCGCGGCCATGCGCTACACCGAAGCGCGCCTGGCGCGCATCACCAGCCTGCTGCTCGACGAGATCGACGAAGGCACGGTCGACTTCATTCCCAACTACGACGGCAGCACCGAAGAGCCGCGCCTGCTGCCCGCGCGGCTGCCGTTCACGCTGCTCAACGGCGCCAGCGGCATTGCCGTGGGCCTGGCCACCGAAATCCCGAGCCACAACCTGCGCGAGATCGCCGACGCCTGCGTGGCGCTGATCAAGTCCAACGGCAAGCTCAGCGAAGAAGAACTCTTCGCCCTCGTGCCCGGCCCCGACTACCCGGGCGGCGCGCAGATCATCAGCAGCGCCAGCGACATCGCCGACGCCTACCGCACCGGCCGCGGCTCGCTCAAGGTGCGCGCGCGCTGGAAGATCGAAGACCTCGCGCGCGGCCAGTGGCAGCTCGTGGTCAACGAACTGCCGCCGGGCGTGAGCACGCAGAAGGTGCTCGAAGAAATCGAGGAAATCACCAACCCGAAGGTCAAGGCCGGCAAGAAGGCCCTGAGCGCCGACCAGACCCAGCTCAAGGCCGCGATGCTGTCGGTGCTCGACGTGGTGCGCGACGAGTCGAGCAAGGACGCCGCCGTGCGCCTGGTGTTCGAGCCCAAGACCTCGCGCATCAGCCAGGACGAGTTCGTGACCACGCTGCTGGCGCAGACCTCGCTCGAGACCTCGTCGTCGATCAACCTCACGATGGTCGGCATCGACGGCAAGCCGACGCAGAAGTCGCTGCGCCAGATGCTCAACGAGTGGATCGCGTTCCGCGAGATCACCGTCGAGCGGCGCTCGCGCCATCGCCTGGACAAGGTGCAGGACCGCATCCACATCCTCGAAGGCCGGCAGCTGGTGCTGCTGAACATCGACGAGGTGATCGCCATCATCCGCGCGGCGGAAGACCCGAAGGCGGCGCTCATCGCGCGCTTCAACCTCAGCGAACGCCAGGCCGAGGACATCCTTGAAATCCGGCTGCGCCAACTCGCGCGGCTCGAGGCCATCAAGATCGAGCAGGAACTGGCCGGCCTGCGCGACGAGCAGAAGAAGCTCGAAGACATCCTCTCCAGCCCGGCCACGCTGCGCCGCCTGCTGGTGAAGGAAATCGAAGCCGACGCCAAGACCTTCGAAGATCCGCGCCGCACGCTCATCCAGGCCGAGAAGCGCGCCGTGGCCGAGGTGAAGGTGGTCGACGAGCCCGTCACCGTGATCGTGTCGCAGAAGGGCTGGGTGCGCGCGCAGAAGGGCTGGGCCAGCGAGAAGGCTGCCGGCAACGGGGGCACCGCGCCCGAGTACAGCTTCAAGTCGGGCGACACGCTCTACGGCGCCTTCGAATGCCGCAGCGTCGACACGCTGCTGGTCTTCGGCAGCGCCAAGGACAAGAGCGTGCGCGTCTACACCGTGCCCGTGGCCTCGCTGCCCGGCGCGCGCGGCGACGGCCAGCCCGTCACCACGCTCATCGAACTCGATGCCGGCACGCACGTCACGCATTTCTTCGCGGGCCCGGTGGGCGCCTGCCTGCTGCTGGCCAACACGGGCGGCTACGGTTTCATGGCCACCATCGAGAACATGATGTCGCGCCAGCGCGGCGGCAAGGCCTTCATCGACGTGGGCGAGGGCGAGCAGCTGTGCCGGCCGTCGCTGGTGGGCGGCGCGAGCGGTGCCGAGCCGATGCCGGCCGCGACGCACGTGGCCTGCGCCTCGAGCGGCAAGCGCATCCTGACCTTCGACATCGCCGAGCTCAAGAGCCTGCCCAAGGGTGGACGCGGCCTGATGCTGATCGACCTGGAGGCCAAGGAATCGCTGGCCGGTGCGGTGGCCTACACGCGCAGCGTGCGGATCGAAGGCGTCGCCCGCGGCGGCAAGGAGCGCGAAGAAACGCTTGAGATCCGCTCGCTCAACAACGCGATGGGCACTCGGGGGCGCAAGGGCAAGGTGGCCGACCTTGGGTTCACGCCGGCGAGCGTGGTGCGGGTGCTCTGATGCTGGGCGGCATCGACATCAGCATCCTCGGCGTGATCCTCGCCGTGGTCACGGGCTTCGGCAGCTACATCCTGGGGCGCCGCATGCGCGAGAAGCGCCAGGGCAAGCGGCGCGCGAAAGACCGCGCCGCCGCGCAGGCCAACGAGACGCGTCAGGTGCGGCGCGCGCGCGAGCGGCGCGAGCAGGAAGGCAAGTAAACAGGCAGACCGAGGGGCTGGCTCACCAGCCCCCGTAGCCGTCGACGTTCTCGCGCGTCACCAGCTTCGATGGCAACAGCAGCACGCGCTGCTGGGGGGGCTGGCCCTTCAGGAGCTTCAGCCCGATCTGGGCCGCCCGCTGGCCCATCAAGGTGGGCGACTGCGTCGCGCTGCCGACGATCAAGGTGGTCGGGTCTTGCAGCCGCTGCGCCACCTCCGGCGAACCGTCCATCGCCGTGATGACGATGTCGCGCCGGCCCGCGACCTGGGCCGCCAGTTCCGCGCCGATGCCGCACAGGTCGTTGATCGCGAACACGCCCGACAGCTTCGGATGGCGCGCGAGCAGCCGCGTCATCTGTTCGACGCCGCCGTCCTTGGTGGCGCCGCCATTGAGCGCCATCGACACGACGCGCACGCCGGGTGCGGCGTTCAATGCCTCGCGGCAGCCGTTGACGCGGCCCACCGCGGCCGTGTTCGGCGGGCCGTCGATGATCGCCACTTCGCCTTTGCCGCCGAGCGTGCGCACCAGGTGTTCGCAAGAGAGCCTGCCGGCCGCGCGGCTGTCGGTCACCACGGCCGCGTCCGCACCTTGCACGAGCGCATCGACCGCCACCACCTTGATGCCGGCGGCGCGCGCCTCCGTGACGCGGGCGTGCAGGGTGGTCGAATCGACCGGCGTCACGATCACCAGCTGCACGCGCTGGCGGATCATTTCCTTGAGCTGCTCGTCCTGCCGCTGCGGATCGAACCCGCTCGACACGACCGTGATGTGCGCCGCGTTGCGACTGTCTGTGGCCAGCGTGCTTTCTACTGCGCGCGCGATGTAGGCAAAGAAGGGGTTGCGCAGGTCGCTCACGAGCACGCCGACGCGCGGGCCCTTGCCATGGTTGGCATGTGTCGCGAGCGCGCTGCCCACGGGGCCCACGGCGAGGAGGAGGGCCAGCAGCCAGGTGCGCCAGGGACGTTTCATGGGCATGGGTGCGAGGGCCTCGTTGCGAGAGGGGGCCGGTGAAGGGGTGGGGATGATGACATGTTCCGCAGCGCCTCGCATCCGCGATCTGCGGGGGGCAAGCGTGGGGGAATGGACGAACCTGCCGGCCCCGGTCGGTGCCGATGTTGTCGCGGGTCGGCAGAGTGGGCGGCGGCAGCGTCAGACCTGGAGGAAGAAGGGGTTGCGCAGGTCGCTGACGATCAGCCCGATGTGCGGCGCATCGGGGGCGCCCCGTTCGCTTTGGCCCTGCGGCCCTGCGGCCGCATCGCCCGTGCCCAGGAGAACGACGGCCCGTGCGCCCGCGATCGATGCCAGCACGCGCCCCGTGGCGAAACCCCTGGCGATGCGCGCCAGGCGGCGCCTCGGGGCGCGCGTCGAGATGGCGGGAATGCCGCCTCCTTTCTTGCCGGTTCTTCTTGTGATCACCTTGCTCCCTGTGGCTGCTGCCTTGCAGATGACGGTGTCGTCCGCGATCGGCGTCCGGTGAGGGATTCGTCGCGGCGACACGGCGATTGAACCGGCCGCTGGTTAACTGTCTGTAAACCTTCCAAAAGTGGCGAGCAACATTTGAAATACACACCGCCGCGTGGACGGTGCGCTCCTTACTTCAGCCCGGCCCACCAACGCACGTTGGTGCGCGCCTGGCCCACCGTGAGCACTTCGCCGATCACCGGCGTGGCCAGGTCGATCTTCTTCGCCTGCGCCAGGTTGGCGATGCGGTCCAGCGGGTCGTGCCAGGTGTGGAAGGCCAGGTCGAAGGTGCTGTTGTGCACCGAATAGAGCACCTTGCCGCGCAGGTCTTCGAAGGCCTGCACGCTCTGCTCGGGCGTCATGTGCACGCCGGGCCAGTAGGCGTCGTAGGCGCCGTTTTCCATCAGTGCCAGGTCGAAGCCGCCGAAGCGTTCGCCGATCTGCTTGAAGCCGGGGAAGTAGCCCGAGTCGCCGCTGTAGAAGATGCGCTGGTCGCCGCTTTGCACCACCCACGAGGCCCACAGCGTGCGGTCGCGGTCGGTCAGCGTGACCGCGCGGCCCGAGAAATGCTGCGCGGGCGTGGCAGTGAGCTTCACGCCCGCATGCTCGCCGCCTTGCCACCAGTCGAGCTCGGTGACGCGCTCGGCGGGCACGCCCATCTCGACGAGCCGGGCGCGCACGCCCAGCGGCACGAAGTAGCGCTGCACGCGCGTGGCCAGGTACTCGATGGTGGCGACGTCGAGGTGGTCGTAGTGGTCGTGCGAGAGGATCACGGCCTCGATCGGCGGCAGCTGCTCCAGCTGGATCGGCGGCTTGTGAAAACGCTTCGGCCCGACCCAGGTGAAGGGCGAGACGCGCTCGCTGAACACGGGGTCGATGAGCCAGTACTTGCCCTTGAGCTTCAGCAGGTGCGACGAGTGGCCCAGGCGCACCACGTGGTTGGCGTCGGCCGCGAGTGCATCGAGCGCCTGGGGCGTCAGGGCGCGCACCGGAATGGGGTCGACCGGCACGGTGTCGACCTTGCTGCCGACGATGAAGCGCGACCAGATGCGCCAGGTGCTGGCAGCGGGTTGCAGCTCGGGGTTGGGCATGTTCTGGAACACGCCGCCCTTGAACTGCGGCGAGTTGTCGTAGCGCGTTTCCCCGCCGCCGGCGCTGCTGCAGCCGGCCACGAACGCGCAGCCCGCCGTGGCGAGCACCGCGCTGCGGCGCAGCAGCCGGGGTAAATAAGCGCCTTGCGAATCCGATTCGTCAGCCATGGGAAAGCCCTCTGCGTGTGTGTTGGTCTTGAGGCGCGAGACTAGCGGGAGTTGGCTTTTCAATGGTTTCAGCGACAGAAACATTCGGCGAGCGGGGGCAATCCGCGGGGCGGCGGCATACTGCGGCGATCCACGTCCACAGCCCTTCATCGCCATGAAAACTGCCATCCTCGTCATCGACATGCAGCGCGGCCTTTGCGACGATCCGCCCCGGCCGTACGAGGCCGAAGCGGTCATCGGCCGCATCAACGCGCTCACGGCACGGGCCCGCGCGGCCGGCGTGCCGGTGGCCTTCATCCAGCACGAGAACGCCATCGACCTGGAGTTCGATTCCGAGCGCTGGCAGCTGGCCGATGCCTTGCAGGTGACGCCGGCGGACGCGCGCCTGCGCAAGACCACACCGGATTCGTTCCTGCGTACGCCGCTCGAAGCCTGGCTGTCGGGGCAGGGCGTGCGGCGCGTGGTGGCCTGCGGCTATTCGTCGGAGTTCTGCGTGGACACCACCGTGCGCCGCGCCGCAGCGCTGGGCTACGAGGTGGTGCTGGCGGCCGACGCCCACACCTCGCACGACAAGCCGCACGCCAAGGGCGCCTTCATCCGCGCACACCACAACGCGACGCTGTCGGACATCACGAGCTTCGGCGTGCCGATCCGCGCGGTCGACAGCGCGGACATCGCATTCGGCGATTGATCTGGCGCTAGGGCATGCGCCCGGCGGCCAGTGCGTGGGCCCAGTCGGGTCGCCCATTGGCAGCGGCCAGGGCCGCCGTGGCCGCGTGGTCGTAGGGCACGGTGACCAGCGTGCAGGTCCACTGCCCGTGGTCGTGCCGTTCGACCAGCGCGTAGCGCGCATCGGGTGAGCCGGTCTCCACGTGGTGCGGGTACGGATGCGCGTCGCCATAGGCCTGCAGGCCGACGCTGCCCGGGTTGACGATCAAGATGCCATCGGATGTGTGCATCACGCGCGGCAGGTGCGTGTGGCCGCAGGCGACCAGTTCCGTGCCGGCTTCCACAGTGCCGAGACGCGCATCGACCTCTGCTGCGGTGGCCATTCGCAGTTGCGTGGGCTCGACCGTTTCGAGGAAGTAGGTGAGGTCGCTCTCCGGCGTGCCGTGGCACAGCAGCACCTCGGGGCTCAAGCGCAGGCACGGCGTGAGCGAGGCGATCCATGCGAACTCTGCCTCGCCGAGTCGGGCGTGTGCGAAGGCGTCGGACTCGCCGCGCTGGCCGGAGGTTGGCAACGTGAGCAGTTGCCGTTCGTGGTTGCCGGCGAGCTGGACCCAGTCCTGCGCCATCAGGAACTGCGCAGTCTCCAGCGGCATCAGTGGGCCTGAGAGGCTGTCGCCGAGGTTGACGGTGGCATCCACGTTGCGGCGTGCGATGTCTTCGACGACGGCTTTCAGTGCGGGGAGGTTTCCGTGGATGTCGGAGACGAGGGCGATGCGCATGCGTGGCTTCTTTGTGAGGGCGGTGATCTTAGTTCGGGGTGCGTGCACAGGCCACCGGGTACTTCCCTCCGCGAATGTCCCCCGGCCTTCGGCCTCCTCCTTGATTTCGCTGCGGGAAGCACCCAGTGTCCTGCGCACGGGAGGCGCGGTCGTGGCGCTGGCCGATCAACAAGTGCACTGAAAACGCTCACGTCGATGCGGTGCCTTGCGCAGCGAAATCAAGGAGGAGCCCGAAGGGCGGGGGACATTCGCGGAGCAAGGTACCGCGTCGGCGTGAGCGTCGCCATGAACAAAAACCTTCAGTCCGCCCCCGCCCGCCATACCCGCGCGAGCGCAGCCAGCTTGCCCCGAAAACTCAGCCTGTCGTTCGACAGCGCATCGATGAAGTCCGACAGCCGCTGCGACTTCACCATCGTGTAGATCGTGAGCCAGGTGGTGAACACGAACACCACGCCGAACCAGATCGCCTTGCGCCACAGCGGCGCGTCGGCTTCGGCCAGCAGGTTCATGCCGAGGAAGCCGGTGGTGACGGTGCCGATGAGGCCGAACAGCGTGACCACCGTGAGCCGCACCACGGTGCTGGCCTGCCGGCGCAGGCTGTCGGCATCGAGGTAGGTGTTCATGTCGGCGATGCGCGCCTTGACCTCGTCGTACAGCGGGTCGAGCCCAAGGTGCGCGGCGCACATGTGCGAGAGGGCGCGCACCTGCGCCTGCTCCGAAATCTCGTGGAACCAGTAGCGGTGCGTGAAGCGCAGAAAGCGCTCGAAGCTCGCGCGGATGGCGCGCTTGAACTGCTTCACGCTCGGCGTGCTGCGGATGTCGAGCTTCTTCAGTGCCTCGACCAGTTGGTCCGAGAACATCAGCAGCGAGGCCTTCTGGAAATGCGCGATGAGGAACAGCAGGAAGTGCTGGTGCCTGAACTGCGCGAGCACGCCGCGGTCGCGGCAGCAGAAGAACTCGGAGCGCGCGTCGCCCACCACGACGAGGGCGTGGCCGTTGCACAGGTAGCGCGTGTTGGGCGCCGCGCCCGTGTTCACCCAGAAGCGGTCGTAGCAGTACTTGTGCTCGAAGTCGGCCAGGTGGTGCTCGGCATAGGGCAGGTGGGCGTCGGCCCCGCCCGCGCCGGTGACCAACGCGAGCCGCACGAAGTCGTCGCGCGTGAGGCGGCGCGGGTCGTCCAGCGACAGGTAGGCCATCACCGGCATGCGGTAGTACTCGATCTGGCGGTAGCGCAGCACGCCGGGGTCGTCCGAATGGTCGCTCACCAGCGGCTGCATCAGGTAGGCCCAGTGCGCGGCGATGCGCGGTGCGCGGTGCTGGGCCACGTGCGACAGGAAGGCGTCGCGCTGCTGCGCGTCGGAGGCGGCGAGCACGCGGCCGTCGGCGTCCAGCCACTCGACGCTGGCCATGCAGTGCAGGGCGGCGCCGTCGGGCTCCCAGCCCGAAGGGTAGGCGCGGCCGAAGCGGTAGAGGATGTCCTGCGCCTGCGCCAGGCTCAGGTGGTCGGTGCCGACCTCGAGGTTGAGCAGCACCACATCGATGTCGAAGAAGAAGTACAGGTCGCAGTGAATCACGTCGAGCGTGATGGGCGCCTCGCCGGGGTGCGCCACCAGCCGCACGGACGCGATGTCGCGGCGGCGGAACACGCGCATCGGCGAATCGCCGTCGCTGCCTGTGCCGTCGCTGGTGCTGCCGCGCGATCGGCCTTCGCCGTACAAAAAGCGTTGCACGTAGGGCAGGAAGCTCACGAACTCGTTGTAGTGGCGCTCGTGGAAGCGGCCGCTGTCGCCGGTGTATTCGTCGACTTCCTCGCGCCAGGGCGAGGCCTCGCCCAGGTCGCGCAGCACATGCCAGGGGCCGTGGTGCGTGGGCGCCGCGCCGGGCGCCGGCACGAGGCGCAAGGGCCAGAGCAGCGCCTGCCGGAAATGCTGCACGACGGGGCCGGTGGCCGGGGTGCCTGCCGGGGAAGAAGTGGGGTCCGCGTGGGGGTTCGGCATCGCGCCAGTGTAGGCAGGCGGGTAGGGCAAAACGCCCACCTAGGGGAATCCCTAGCTAGGCCTGAAACCGGTTTCATTTAAGCTGCAAGCATTCCTTTCAGGGTCTGCGCACGGCCTGGCCGTGCACGCTCCGCCATGAACTACCAGTTCCAATTCGACGCCGTCTTTGCCGCCTGGCCGCTGCTGCTCAAGGGCACGTGGATCACGGTGCAGCTCTCGCTCACCGCCACCTTGCTGGGGCTGGTGGTGGCCATCTTCTGTGCCTGGGGCAAGACCTCGGGGCCGGGCTGGCTGCGCTTCATCGTCAATGCCTACATCGAGGTGATCCGCAACACGCCGTTCCTCGTGCAGCTGTTTTTCTTCTTCTTCGCGCTGCCGGCCATCGGCCTGCGCTGGTCGCCGCAGACGGCCGCGCTGGTGGCGATGGTGGTGAACCTGGGCGCCTACGCCACGGAGATCATCCGCGCGGGCATCGAGTCGATTCCCAAGGGCCAGATCGAGGCGGGCCGCGCGCTCAACCTCAAGCCGTGGGAGATCTTCCGCTTCGTGATCATCAAGCCCGCGCTGAAGGCGATCTACCCGGCGCTCACGAGCCAGTTCATTTTGCTGATGCTGAGCTCGGCGGTGGTCTCGGTCATCTCGGCCGACGACCTGACCTCGGTGGCCGCCAACCTGCAGTCGCAGACCTTCCGCAGCTTCGAGATCTACATCGTGGTCGCGGCCATCTACCTCGCGCTGGCACTGGCCTTCTCGGCCATGTTCAAGCTGATCTACAAGCGCACGCTCAACTACCCGGACCGCCGGTAACTGACTGACCACGACGGACGGAGCACACACCATGCGCACCTTCGGTTTTCCCGAATTCCTTTTCATCCTCGAAGCGGCCCAGTGGACGCTGGCGCTGTCGGCCATCGCCTTCGTGGGCGGCGCCATCCTGGGGCTGCTCATCGCGCTCATGCGCACGTCGGAATCGACGTGGGCGCGCGCCGTGTCGACCACCTTCATCCAGATCTTCCAGGGCACGCCGCTGCTGCTGCAGCTGTTCCTGGTGTTCTTCGGCGCGCCGGTGCTGGGGCTGGACATCAACCCGTGGGTCGCCGCGGGCGTGGCGCTGGTGCTGAACAGCGCGGCCTTCCTGGGCGAAATCTGGCGCGGCTGCATCCAGGCCATTCCGCGCGGCCAGTGGGAGGCGGCGCAGGCGCTGAACCTGCACTACGTGGCACGCATGCGCGACGTGGTGCTGCCGCAGGCCTTCAAGATCGCGCTGGCGCCCACGGTGGGCTACCTGGTGCAGATCATCAAGGGCACGTCGCTCGCGGCCATCATCGGCTTCGTCGAGGTCACGCGCGCCGGTCAGATCGTCAACAACGCCACCTTCCAGCCGCTCATCGTGTTCTCGGTGGTGGCCGCCATCTACTTCGTGATCTGCTGGCCGCTGTCATTGCTGGCAGCCCGCATGGAGCGCAAGCGCGCCCAGGCGCTCGCACGTTGACCCTTTTCGCTTTTCCTTTCTCGTCGCTTCCTTTCTTTATTCAGGAGACACATCCAATGACCGTTACCACCACCCGCCGCGCTGCCATCGCAGCCCTGGGCCTCGGCGCCGCGCTGACCGTGTTCGCTCCCTTCGCTTCGGCACAAAGCATGGCCGACATCAAGAAGAAGGGCGAGATCACCATCGGCATGCTGGTCGACTTCCCGCCCTACGGCACCACCGACGCGAAGAACCAGCCCGACGGCTACGACGCCGACGTGGCCAAGCTGCTGGCGAAAGACTGGGGCGTCAAGGCCAACATCGTGCCGGTCACCGGCCCGAACCGCATTCCGTTCCTGTTGACCAACAAGGTCGACCTGCTGGTGGCTTCGCTGGCCGTCACGCCCGAGCGCGCCAAGCAGGTGCAGTTCTCGCAGCCCTACGCGGCCGCGACCATCGTGCTGTACGGCGCGACCAAAACCTCCATCAAGGCCGCAGGCGACCTGAAGGGCCTGCGCGTGGGCGTGGCCCGCGCCTCGACGCAAGACGTGGCCGTGACCAAGGCCGCACCCGAAGGCACCGAGATCCGCCGCTTCGACGACGACGCCTCGGCCATGCAGGCGCTGATCTCGGGCCAGGTCGATGCGATCGGCTGCTCGGTCACCGTGGCGGCGCAGATCGCCAAGCGCGTGCCGGCCAACACCTTCGAAAACAAGTTCACGCTGGTGCAGCAGTCGATGGGCATCGCGATGCGCCCGGGCCAGGAAGAGCTGCACAAGGCGGTGAATGAATTCGTTCAGAAGAACACCGCCAATGGCGAGCTGAACAAGCTCTATCAAAAGTGGCTGCAGGCCGACCTGCCGAAGATGCAATAAGCGAAAGCGCTTGAAGGGAATCCTGGCATGACGACGGAATCGATCATCCGCATGGAAGCGGTCAACAAGTGGTACGGTGAATTCCAGGTGTTGACCGGCATCGACCTGTCGGTGCGCCAGGGCGAGCGCATCGTGATCTGCGGGCCCTCGGGCTCGGGCAAGTCCACGCTCATCCGCTGCATCAACCGGCTCGAGACGGTGCAAAAAGGCCGCATCGTGGTCGACGGCATCGACCTCACGGCCGGCGGCAAGAACGTGGACGCGGTGCGTGCCGAAGTCGGCATGGTGTTCCAGCAGTTCAACCTGTTCCCGCACCTCACCATCCTGGAGAACTGCACGCTGGCGCCGATGCGCTCGCGCGGCATGACCAAGGCGCAGGCGGAAGAGGTGGCCATGAAGTACCTCACGCGCGTGCGCATTCCAGAGCAGGCGAAGAAGTACCCGAGCCAGCTCTCGGGCGGCCAGCAGCAGCGCGTGGCCATTGCGCGCGCGCTGTGCATGTCGCCCAAGATCATGCTGTTCGACGAGCCCACCTCGGCGCTCGACCCCGAGATGGTCAAGGAAGTGCTCGACACCATGATCGGTCTGGCCGAAGACGGCATGACCATGCTGTGCGTGACGCACGAAATGGGCTTTGCCCGCAGCGTGGCCGACCGCGTGATCTTCATGGCCGACGGCAAGATCGTCGAGCAGGCACCGCCGCAGGAGTTCTTCGGCAACCCCAAGGACGAGCGCACGCGCCAGTTCCTCGGGCAAATCCTCAGCTCGCACCAAGCCCACTGATGGCCTTCGAAGTCCTGATTTCTCTGTCGTCCTTCGGTGCGGCCGAGGTGGGGCGGCACGGCCAGCTCTGGTGCTCGCAACTTTCGCGCGCGGCCGGTGCCGATGCGGTGGAAGTGCGCGGCGAGATGCTGCGCGATGCCGACACCGAACTGCCCGCGCTCAATGGCCTGGCTACCGTTTACTCCAGCCCCGAGGGCCTGTGGGCCGAAGGCGGCTGGCTCGACAGCGCCGCGCTGCAACGCGGCATCGCCGCCGCCACGCGCGTGGGCGCGAAGCGGCTCAAGATGTCCATCGGCGACTTCCAGGCTTCGTCGCACGGTTCGCTCTGGGGCCTGAAGGTGGCGCTGGCCGAAACCCGCGTCGAGCTGCTGATCGAGAACGACCAGACGGTGCGCGCCGGCACGCTGGCCGCGCTGCAGGCCTTCTTCGACGTGGCCGACCGCGCCGGCGTGCCGCTGGGCATGACCTTCGACATGGGCAACTGGCACTGGCTCGGCGAGTGCCCGCTGCAGGCCGCGCAGGCGCTCGGCCACCGCGTGCGCTACGTGCATTGCAAGGGCGCGCAGCGCCTGCCGCACAAGTGGGTGGCGGTGCGGCTGGGCGACTCGGTCGCGCCGTGGCGCGCGGTGCTGCGCGCACTGCCGGCCGACGTGCCCCACGCCATCGAATACCCTCTGGTGGGCGACGACCTGCTGGCCGTCACCCGCACGCAGATCGACTTCATCCGCGCCGCACGGGCGTAGGAACACACACATGACGCAACCCACCGCCTTCGACGTCGCGCTGTTCGGCGAAGCCATGCTGCTGCTCGTGGCCGACCGGCCCGGCCCGCTGGAAGACGCCCAGTCGTTCCACAAGCGCACCGCCGGTGCCGAGACCAACGTGGCCATCGGCCTGTCGCGCCTGGGCCTGAAGGTCGGCTGGGCCAGCCGCCTGGGCACCGACTCCATGGGCCGCGCACTGCTGGCCGCGATGCGCGCCGAGGGCATCGACTGCTCGCACGTGATCACCGACGCGACGCAGCGCACCGGCTTCCAGTTCAAGGGCCGCGTCACCGACGGCAGCGACCCGCCGATCGAATACCACCGCAAGGGCTCGGCCGCGAGCCACATGGGCCCGGCCGATGTCGACGAAGCCTGGCTGCGCTCGGCGCGCCACCTGCACGCCACCGGCGTGTTCGCCGCCATCTCGGAGACCAGCCTGCAGGCGGCGCTCAAGACCATGGACGTGATGCGTGCGGCCGGCCGCACCATCTCGTTCGACACCAACCTGCGGCCCACGCTGTGGTCGTCGACCGAGACGATGCGCCACTGGGTGAACGAACTCGCGTCACGGGCCGACTGGGTGCTGCCCGGCATCGAAGAGGGCCTGCTGCTCACCGGCCACGACAAGCCCGAAGACGTGGCGAAGTTCTACCGCGAGCGCGGCGCGAAGCTGGTCGTCGTCAAGCTCGGCGCGGCCGGCGCCTACTACGACAGCGACGTGGCCGGCACCGGCCACGTCGACGGCTTCCCGGTGAAGGAAGTGGTCGACACCGTGGGCGCGGGCGACGGCTTTGCGGCCGGCGTGGTGAGCGCATTGCTCGAAGGCCGCAGCGTGCCCGACGCGGTGCGCCGCGGCGCCTGGATCGGCGCGCGCGCCGTGCAGGTGCTCGGCGACACCGAAGGCCTGCCGACGCGGGCGCAACTCGAAGAAGCGGGACTGTGATGACCAAGAAGAATGTGCTGGTGTTCCGGGCCCTGCCCGAAGACCAGCTCGCGCGCCTGCAGGCCGTGCACCACGTCACCGTGGCCGATCCGCGCAAGGCGCCCGAGGCCTTTGCCGCTGCGCTTGCCACTGCGCACGGGCTGATCGGTTCGAGCTACAACGTCGACGCTGCGCTGCTGGATGCGGCGCCGCAGCTCGAAGTGATTTCGAGCGTGTCGGTCGGCGTCGACAACTACCCGCTGGCCGAGCTGCACAAGCGCCACATCGTGCTGTGCCACACGCCCGACGTGCTCACCGAGACGGTGGCCGACACGGTGTTCGCGATCCTCATGGCCACGCAGCGGCGCGTGGTCGAGCTGTCGACGATGGTGCGCGAAGGCCGCTGGACGAAGAACATCGGCGAGGAATTCTTCGGCACCGACGTGCACGGCAAGACGCTGGGCATCCTCGGTTTCGGCCGCATCGGCCAGGCCGTGGCGCGCCGTGCCGCGCTGGGCTTCGGCATGCCGGTGCTCTATCACTCGCGTCGCGCGGTCGACCTGGCCACGCAGGCGCCCGAGCTGCAGGGCCGCGCCACGCACACGCCGCTCGATGATTTGCTCGCGCGCGCCGACATCGTGCTCGCGATGCTGCCGCTGACCGACGCCACGCGCGGCATGATCGACGCCGCCTTCTTCGCGCGCATGAAGCCGGGCGCGTCGTTCATCAACGGCGGCCGTGGCGCCACCGTGAACGAAGCCGAGCTGCTCGACGCGCTGGACCATGGCACCTTGCGCGCCGCCGGCCTCGACGTGTTCGCGAAGGAGCCGCTGCCGGCCGACTCGCCGCTGCGCACGCACCCGCGCGTCACGCCGCTGCCGCACATCGGCTCGGCCACGCACGAGACGCGCCACGCGATGGCCGAGCTGGCCACGACCAACCTGCTGCAGGTGCTGGCCGGGCAGAAGCCCACGGCACCCTACGACACCGCCGCCGCCTGACATGAAGCCCACAGGCCGCGCCACCATCGCCGACGTCGCCGAAGCCGCGGGCGTCTCCAAGGCCACCGTCTCG
This sequence comes from Variovorax sp. GW823-FHT04B03, assembly GCF_058796495.1. NCBI lineage: Bacteria > Pseudomonadati > Pseudomonadota > Betaproteobacteria > Burkholderiales > Comamonadaceae > Variovorax > Variovorax sp. GW823-FHT04B03. The sequence goes on along the minus strand of NZ_JBXAIT010000003.1, from coordinate 870,805 downwards.
CGCTTCCTGAACCACCGCGAGCGCCTGCTGAGCCCCGACATCGCCGCGCGCGTCGAGGCCGCCATCGCCAAGCTGGCGTACTCGCCCAGCCCGATGGCGCAGGCGCTGAGCCACGGCCGCTCGCGGCTCATCGGCCTGATCGTGGCCGACATCACCAACCCGTACTCGGTGGCCGTGCTGCGCGGCGCCGAGAAGGCCTGCCAGGACGCCGGCTACCTCGTGATGCTGTTCAACCTCGGCAACGAGAGCGAACGCGAGCGCGAGGCCATCAATGCGCTGGCGGGCTACCAGGTCGACGGCTTCATCCTCAACACGCTGGGGCGCGGCAGCAACGTGGTCGATGCGGTCACGCTGCACGGCAAGCCGGCGGTGCTGGTCGACCGCCGGCACACGGGCATGCACACCGACTTCGTCTCGCTCGACAACCACGCTGCCATGCGCGACACCTGCGGCCACCTGGTCGAGGGCGGCTACCGCGAGCTGCTGTACGTCACCGAGCCGCAGAAGGGCGTGAGCTCGCGGCGCGAGCGCACGGCCGCGTTCGGCGCCTGCGTGGCCGCGCACGAGCCGCGCGTGGCGGGCGAGGTCTTCGAATCGGTCGAAGGCGAGAACGACGCGCTCGACGACGCCTTGCGCGCATTGCGCCAGCGCGCCAAGCGCGGCCGCCGCGCCGCGGTGGTCGCGGGCAATGCCGTGGTCACGCTGCGCGTGGCGCAGGCCATGGCGCGGCTCGACTGGCGCTTCGGCGCCGACCTGGGCTTCGTGGGCTTCGACGATCCCGAATGGGCCTCGCTCATCGGGCCGGGCCTGAGCACCGTGGCACAGCCGACCGACGAGATCGGCCGCGCGGCGGCCACCTGCCTCATCGAGCGCCTGCGCGGGCTCGACGCGGCGCCGCGTCAGCTGCTGCTGCCCGGCGAACTCATGGTGCGAGGCTCATCGACGGCACTGCCGTAGCGGGTTCCGCGAAGGAGGCAGGCCCGCGCATCCAGCCGGCCGCGCGCTCCGCGATCATGATCGTCGGCGCGTTGGTGTTGCCGCCGATCAGCGTCGGCATCACCGAGGCATCGACCACGCGCAGGCCCGCGATGCCGTGCACGCGCAGTTGCGGATCGACCACCGCCATCGCATCCACGCCCATCTTGCAGGTGCCCACCGGGTGGTAGATGGTGTCGGCGCGCGCGCGGATGTGCGCTTCGAGCTGCGCGTCGGTGTGGGCGTCGGCGGTGTAGACCTCGCGGTGGCGGTATTTTTCGAGCGCGGGCGCGCGCATGATCTCGCGCGTCTTCTTCACGCCCTGCAGCAGCAGTGCCATGTCTTCCGGGTCGGCCAGGAAGCACGGGTCGATGCGCGGCGCGGAGTCGGGGCTGGCGTCGTTCAGCCGCACGTCGCCCCGGCCCTTGGGGCGCAGCACGCACACATGGCACGAGAAGCCGAAGCCCGCATGCAGCTTGCGCGCATGGTCGTCGGTGATCGCGATCACGAAGTGCAGTTGCAGGTCGGGCCGGCGCAATTCGGGCGACGACTTGATGAAGGCGCCGCCTTCCGCGAACGGCGTGGCGACCAGGCCCGTGCCGTCGCGGCGCCACTGGTTGATGGCCTTCAGCAGGTGCAGCCCGCCGACCGGACCGATGCCGAACATGTCGGTCTGCTTGGACTTGTAGGCGACGATGAAGTCGCAGTGGTCCTGCAGGTTCTGCCCCACGCCGCGCAGCGCGTGCCGCACGGCGATGCCGTGGCGCGCGAGCTCGTCGGGGTCGCCGATGCCCGAGAGCATCAGCAGCTGCGGCGAGTTGAAGGCGCCGCCGCACAGCGCGACCTCGCGGCGCGCGCGAATGGTTTCGACGTTGCCGCCGCGCCGCACCTCGACGCCCACCGCGCGCCGGTCTTCGAGCACCACGCCCAGGGCCTGCGTGCCGGTCATCACCGAGAGGTTGGGGCGCTGGTCCATCACCGGGTGCAGGTAGGCCGCGGCGGCCGAGCAGCGCTCGCCGTTCTTCGCACCGCCGTGGAACTGCGTCACCTGGTAGAGCCCCGCGCCTTCCTGCTCGGGGCCGTTGAAGTCGTCGTTGCGCGCAATGCCGCATTCGGCGGCGGCGCGCACGAAGGCCTCGCTGATGGCGCGCGGGCTTTGCTGTTCCGACACCTGCAGCGGTCCGTCGGCGCCGTGCAGCGCGCTGGCGCCGCGCTGGTTGCCCTCGGCGCGCAGGAAGTGCGGCAGCACCTCGTCGAAGCTCCAGCCGGCGCAGCCTGAACGCGCCCAGTCGTCGTAGTCCTCGCGGTGACCGCGCACGTAGAGCATGGCGTTGATCGCGCTGGAGCCGCCCAGGCAGCGCCCGCGCGGCTGGTAGCCGCGTCGCCCGTTGAGGCCGGGCTGCGGCACGGTCTGGTAGGCGTAGTTGTTGATGCGCGGACGGCCCGGGAGCATCGCCACCACGGCGGCCGGCGCCCGCACGAGGATGCCGCGTCCGTCGCCGCCGGCCTCGATGAGGCAGACCGTCACCGACGGGTCCTCGCTCAGGCGCGAGGCCAGCGTGGCGCCGCCCGAGCCGCCGCCCACGATCACGTAGTCGAATTCCGCCATGGCATCTGGTCCTTCTTGTCGTTGGATGTTGGGGGCGCCGAGGCGCCGATGCGTGCACCGGCATTGTGGCCAGCGACCCCGGGTTCGGACCCAGCGGGTTTCCCCTGCCGTCGGTGCGCCTTGGGGGCTTTACCGCTGCTTCACCCGGTGGACAAATTGCAACGCGCCGCCCGTGGCCCAATGCGCCTTCGGAGCGCTCGACCCTGCGCCCGCCCTTCAACGCTCTGCCCATGCACCTGCTTTCAGACGCGACGATATTCACCGAGGTCCGCTTCTGGGGGCTGGTGCTGTGCTCGCTGGTGCTGCCCGCCGCGATCTTCGTCACGCTGTTCGTGCGGCGCGAGTTCTCCAAGACCACCGTGCTGGCCTTCGGCCTGCTGCTGATCGCGCTGGCGGGCGCGGACATCTTCCTGCTGCGCGCGCTGGCGCGGCTGGCGCAGGCCACGCCCTCGCTGGCGGACGACCTCGTCTTCTCGTCGGAGCTGTCGATCGCGCTGTACATCTTTCCGGCGGCGTTCGGCACCATCGGGCTGAACATGGTGTCGCACGTGCTCATGCATTACCTGAAGCAGAAGGAAGCGCGCTTCGAGGCCCACCGGCAAGCACCGACGCCAGCACCGCCAGAGCGCCGGGGTTCGCGCGTGCTGCGCCACCGTCGCGTGGCATCGCGCATGTCGCCCCGGCCGGGCTCGCGCACGGCGGCGGCGCGCCGTCCGCCCGCGGACCGCTGAGGGGATGCCCGGCGGGTTTCCTCCGGCGCCCACGGGGAACCGTGGGGTTCGACGCCGGTTGCCGCCAGAATCGAAGGATGCCCGCCACCATCCTGTTGATCGACGACCACGCGATGTTTCGCGAAGGCCTGTTCCTCGCGCTGCGCGAAGCCGAGCCGACGATGACTGTCGCCACGGCCCGCAACGGCGCCGAAGCGCTCGAGGCGCTCGCCACCTTGCCCCGGCTCGATGCGGTGATGACCGACTACTACCTGCCCGACCTCGGCGGCGCGGCGCTGCTGGCCGAGCTGCACCGGCGGCGCGGCGGCTTGCGCATCCTGGTGCTGTCGGCCTCCGAAGATCCGCAGGACATCGACACCGCACTCGATGCCGGCGCGCAGGGCTTCGTGCACAAGTCGGCCGACAGCCAGCAGCTCATGGACGCGCTGCGCCGCGTCATGGCGGGCGAGCAGAACGTGGTGCAGGCCTCGCCGGCGGGCGGTGCGTCGCTGCCCGTGCTGTCGACGCCCACCGACGTGCTGAGCACGCTCACGGCGCGGCAGGCCGAGGTGCTGCAGCTGCTGTGCGAAGGGCTGCGCAACGCCGAGATCGCGCTGCGCCTGGCCACCAGCGAGAAGACGATCAAGGCGCACATCTCGGCGATCTTCGGCGCGCTCGGCGTGACCAGCCGCACGCAGGCCGTGATCGCGGCGCGCCGCGCGGGGATGCTCGGGCGGCCGCGCTAGTCAGCGCCGCAACGCATCAGCGCGGCTGCTGCTGCGTCGTGCAGTGGATGCCGCCGCCGCCGGCGGCAATGGCGTCGATGTCGAGCTGCACCACCTCGCGCTTGGGGAACAGCTCGCGCAGCAGCGCGCGGGCGTTGCCGTCGGCGCGCGCATCGCCGAACTGCGGTGCAATGACGGCGCCGTTGCAGACATAGAAGTTGATGTAGCCCGCCGCGAACTCGTCCGACTCGTAGGTGCTGCGCACCGTCTCCGGGCCGCGCAGCACTTCCACGCGCAGGCGCTGGCCGCGTGCATCGGTGGCCTGGCGCAGGATCTCCAGGTGGCGCCGGGTCACGGCGTGGTCGTAGGAGTCGGGGTCGTCGTCCAGGCCCGCGACCACCACGCCCGGCGCGGCAAAGCGCGCATAGAAATCGGTGTGGCCGTCGGTGATGTCGCGGCCCGCGATGCCGGGCAGCCAGATGATCTTGCGCAGGCCCAGCAGGCGCTTGAGCTCGGCCTCGCAGGCCTCCTTGCGCAGGCCCGGGTTGCGGTTGGCGTTGAGCACGCAGCTCTCGGTGATGATCGCCGTGCCCGCGCCGTCGACCTCGATGCCGCCGCCTTCGAGCACGAGCCGCGTGCGCAGGCGCTGCACCTCGGCGGCGTCGGTCACGTACTCGGCCACTTCGGCGTCGCGCGCATGCGACTGCTTGTTGCCCCAGCCGTTGAAGTTGAAATCGACGCCGGCCCATTCGCCCGCGCCGTTGCGCACGAACACGGGGCCGGTGTCGCGCATCCAGAGGTCGTCGACCGGCTGCACCTCGAGCGTCACGCGGTTGCCGCACAGGCGCGCGGCCAGGTCATGCTCCTGCTCGCGCACCAGCAGGTGCACGGGCTCGAAGGCGGCGATGGTGCGGGCGATCTGCGCCAGGTGCTCGCGCGCCGGCTTCAGCAGGCGCCGCCCCCAGACGCGTTCGCTGGGGCCGAAGGACATCCAGGTGGCGCGGTGCGCGTCGCCCTCGTCGGGCATGTGCCAGGTGTCGGGCGCCGCGGCGGTGGCCGTGGCGACCAGGCCCAACGAGGCCAGGGGCGCCAGGCCCATGCTGTGCAGCAGGCGGCGGCGGGTCAGGGGAAGGTGCATGTCGGTCTCCGGAATCAGGGGAGGGGGCGCGGCATCACGCCGGTTCCTGTTGCGTCGTGCAGTGGATGCCGCCGCCGCCCGCGGCGATGGCGTCGATGTCCAGCTGCACGATCTGGTGGCTGGGCAGGTGCGCGGCCAGCGCCGCGCGGGCTGCGCTGTCGGCCACGGCGTCGCCGAACTCGGGCAGGAACACCGCCTTGTCGGTGAGGAAGAAGTTGACGTAGCCGGCCGCGAACTCCTTGCGCGCAAAGGTGGGGCGCACCTGGCTCGGCGTCTTCAGCGTGACGATCTGCAGGGGGCGCCCGCGCGCGTCGGTGGCGCCGGTCAGCAGTTCCAGGTGGCGGTGTGTCACGGCGTGGTCGTACGATTTCGGGTCGGTGTCCAGCGCCGCCACGACCACGCCGGGCTTGAGAAAGCGCGCATAGAAGTCGGTGTGGCCGTCGGTGATGTCGCGGCCCGCGATGCCCGGCAGCCAGATGATCTTGTCCAGCCCCAGCATGCGCTTGAGCTCGGCCTCCGCGTCGGCCTTGCTGACGCCCGGGTTGCGGTTCTTGTTGAGCACGCAGCTCTCCGTGATGATCGCCGTGCCCTGGCCATCGACCTCGATGCCGCCGCCTTCCATCACGAGGCTGCTGCGCAGCAGCGGCACGCCCGTGAGGTCGGCCATGCGCGCGGCCACCGTGGCGTCGCGTGCATGGGCCTGCTGGTTGCCCCAGCCGTTGAAGTTGAAGTTCACGGCGGCGCGCTCGCCACGGGCGTTGCGCACGAAGACGCAGCCGGTGTCGCGCATCCAGAGGTCGTCGATGGCGTGTTCGATCAGGTGCACGTTGGAGCCGCACAGTTGGCGGGCCGTGGAAGCATCCGCGGGGTTCACCAGCATCTTGACCGGTTCGTAGACGCTGATGGCATTGGCGATGCGCGCCAGCGCCTGGAACACCGGCTGGCGCATCTCGGCCGTCCAGATGGATTCGCGCGCCGCGAAAGCCATCCACACGGCCCGGTGGGCGTCGCCTTCGTCGGGCATGCGCCAGCCGGACGCGGGCGCCGGGGCCGGGGCAGGCGAAGGGGTCGGCATGGGCACGGGGAAGGGCGGCAGCATGCCGCTGCCGCTCCCACCACCGCCGCCGCCACAGGCGGTCACGAGTCCACCGAAAAGGCCCAGGCCGCCCAGGCCCAGGAGAGTGCGTCGCGTTGTCATTGGAATCAGGGTTATTACTAAGTTCTAGGAAGCCCCGAATTCTGTCGACGCCTATCTATCTACACAATTGATGTCTTTTAAAGGGATTGATCGATATGGCTCATATCGCCAGCGTCGTCCTGCGCAAACCGCCGCAGGCTGTCGAACACCTCCCGCACCAGCGGCAGGCGTGAGGGGCCTTCGGCGCACGCGATCCAGAGGGTGCCCAGCGGCAGGCTCGGGCTGTCCGCCAGCCGCCGTAGTTGCCCCGTGCGCAAGGCGTCGTCGGCCAGCAGCCGCGACACCAGCGCGATGCCCCGGCCGCGCAAGGCCGCGTCGAGCACCAGGCGCGGGTCGTCGTAGATCGCGGCCTTGCGCAGGCCGCCGAAATGCGCGCGGATGAAGGGGCCGATGCGGTCGCTCGTGAGGTCTTCTTCGAGGCACAGCAGGCCCAGGTTGGCGTCTTCGTTCTGAGCGGGCGGGCCGACGGCCACGAGTTCGTCGGTGAGCAGCGGCACCTCGAACACGCCCTCTTGCCGCAGCGGCGCGCGGGTGATGGCGATGTCCACGTCGAGCTCGTCGATGAAGCGCGCGCTCTCGTCGACCGAAATGATCGGGCACAGGTCGGGGTGCGCCTGCAGCAGCCGGTCGACCCGCGGCTGCAGCCAGCCGGTGGCCACGGGCGCGGGACACACCAGCGTGACGAGCCGGTCGTCCATGTAGGTCTCGATGCGGGCCAGCCCGTTGCGGATGTGCTCGAGCGACTTGCCCACGCTGTCCAGCAGCAGGCTGCCCGCCACCGTCAGCTCCACGCCGCGCCCCTTGCGCCGGAACAGCGGCTGGCCGACCTGCTGCTCCAGCTGCGAGATCTGGTGGCTGACGGCGGACTGCGAGACGAACAGCTCTTCCGCCGCGCGCGAGTAGTTGCCCAGGCGAGCCGCCGCCTCGAAGCCGATGAGGAACTTGAAAGAGGGCAGCCGGGTGTTGGACATATGAATGGGGTCGATGAATTCAGCCAAGAAATGTCGCTTTTTCATCGAAGGAATTCAAGTCAGAGTGAGCGTCCCTGCAATTTCTTCTGAAGGACCCTTTGATTTCCAACGATTTCGACGCTCGCCGCGCCGGCCTGCGCATGCCCGCCGAATGGGAGCCGATGGCCGCCACCTGGCTGGGCTGGCCGGTGCTCGACCACCGCGAAGCCCTGTGGGGCGCGCACTACGACGCGGTCTGCCGCGCGTTCGGCCTGCTGGCGCGCACCATCGCGCGCTACCAGCGCTGCATCGTGGCCGCGCACGCACCGCTGGCCGACGCGGCTCGCGCGGCCTGCGGCCCGCAGGTGCGCGTGGTGCCCATCGCGGCCGAAGACAACTGGCTGCGCGACTGCGGCCCGATCTTCCTCGTCGACGAGCACCACGTGAGCCAGACCGCGGTGGGCTTCCGCTTCAACGCGTGGGGCGAGAAGTACCACCCGCATGACGGCTGCCAGCGCGCCGCCGCGGACATCGCCGCGCTGGCCGGCGTGCCGCTGGTGCGTTCGGACATGGTGCTCGAAGGCGGCGCCTTCTACGTGGACGGGCAGGGCACGCTGCTCACCACCGAGAGCTGCCTGCTGCACCCGAACCGCAACCCGGGCCTGCGCCAGACGGAGATCGAGGCCGAGCTGCGGCGCATGCTGGGCGTGCAGAAAATCGTCTGGCTGCCGGGCCACGCGGCCGAGGTGGAGACCGATGGCCACATCGACGGCATCGCGTCGTTCACTGCGCCGGCCCGCATTCTTTTCAATGCGGCCGACCCCGACCAGGGCGACTACTTTCGCGCGATGCAGGAGAACCGCCGCGCGCTCGAACTGGCGACCGATGCGCGGGGCCGTCGCTTCGAGATCCTCGATCTGCCCGTGCCGCGCGACGTGCACAGCTACGGCAGCGCGCGCTTCTGCGACCTCTATTCGAACTACATCCTCGTCAACGGCGCGGTGATCTCGACCGCCTTCGGCGTGCCGCGCGATGCGCAGGCGCGCGAGGTGTTCGCGCGTGCGTTCCCGGGCCGCCGCGTCGAGCTGCTGCCCATCGATGCGATCTCGCTGGGCGGCGGCGCCGTGCACTGCTCGACGCAGCAACAGCCGATGTGGGGGAGTCGCCTGGCCGTGCGCGGTTTCTAGGGCGCGATCAGTTGCGACACCGTCGCCTGCAGCTGCGCCGGGTCCACCGGCTTGTGCAGCATCTGCCAGCCGCGCGCCGCCACGTCGCTCAGGCGGCGCGGATCGGTGTCGCCGCTCACGATCAGCGCGGGAATGGCGTCGTCGTTGTACTCCTCGTGCAGGCGGTCGACCACGTCGATGCCGGTCTCGCCCGCGCGCAGGCGGTAGTCGCTGACGATGAGCGCCGGCTTGCCGGGCTGGCGCGCAGCGAGCGCCAGCAGCTCGTCGCCGCCTTCGGCCGCGATCACGCGCAGGCCCCAGCTTTCGAGCAGCAGCTGCAGGCCCAGGCGGCTTTCGCCGTCGTCCTCCGCCACGAGCACGAGGCGGCCGGTGTCGGCCGGCAGCGGCGCGGGCGGTGCCTCGGGCGCGGGCAGCGCCTGGCGCGCCAGCGGCACCGTCATCGAGAACACCGTGCCCCGGCCGACGCGCGAGCGCAGCGCCAGCGGATGGCCCAGCAGCGCGGCCGTGCGGCGCACGATGGCCAGGCCCAGGCCCAGCCCCTTGGTGCGGTCGCGCTCGGGGTTGCCGAGCTGGTGGAACTCCCAGAACACCTGCTCCTGCTCGGTGGGAGGAATGCCGGGGCCGGTGTCCCACACCTCGATGCGCAGCGCGTCGGCACCCGCGCGGCGGCAGCCGATGAGCACGCCGCCGCGCGCCGTGTAGCGGATCGCGTTCTCCACCAGGTTGCGCAGCACGCGGTCGAGCAGCGCGGGGTCGGAGTGCACCACGGCATCGCCCGCGCGCAAGCGCAGCGACAGTGCCTTGCCCGCCGCCTGCGGCGCGAACTCCAGCTGGATCTGGTCGAGCAGGCGCGCCAGCGCAAACGGCCGCGCCTTCACGCGCACCACGCCCGCGTCGAGCCGCGAGATGTTGAGCAGGCCTTCGAACAGCAGCCCCATCGCCGCGGCGGCGCGGCCGATGCTGTCGACCACGTGCCGGCTCGCCGCCGGCAGCGCCTGCCCGCGCAGCACGCCCACGAACAGGCTCAGCGCATGCACCGGCTGGCGCAGGTCGTGGCTGGCCGCGGCAAGGAAGCGCGACTTGGCGAGGTCGCTGCGCTCGGCCGCGTCTTTCTCCAGGCGCAGCTGGCGCAGCAGGTAGAGGTTTTCGAAACGCAGCTCGAGCGAGTCGACCTGCGTGCGGTACATGCGCTGCGCGAAGGCCAGCGTGACGAACAGGTAGAGCACGCCGGCCGCCGACATCACGCGCAGCAGCACGTCGTCGAGCGTGGCCATCGCGAGGATCGCGGGCGCGAAGTACGTCACCTGGAAACCGTAGAGCAGCCCCAGGTCGATGCAGTAAGCGTAGATCGCGCCCGTGCCCATGGTGAGCATCGCCACCACGATGAACATCTGCTGCGGCAGCGACACCTGCAGCATCCACCCCGCGAGCGGCAGCCCCCACAACAACCCGCCGAGCACCGCGCCCACCATCGCGCCGCGCCGCCAGCGCCGCAGCGCGCCCGGGTCGTGCTCGGCCTGCCGGTAGCGCGCCACCTGCCAGGCGCGCGCTGCCGTCAGCACCGCGTTGGCGCCCACCCAGGCCAGCAGCTGCTCGTGTGCAACCGCGCCCCACAGCGCCGCGACCACCAGCCCCGCCGTGAGCATCACGCCGAGCAGCGAGAACGGAAAGTTGCGTCGCAAGGCAGCCATGCGCGCGGCAAAGACGGGGTCGGCGGGCGTCGTGGGTGGGGTGGCGCTCATCGGTGTGTGGCGGGTGGGGGAGGTGGGATCGCCGAAGGTGGCGATCCCAAGGTAACGCGTGGCGTGGGGGGCGTCATGGGACTTTAGTCCAATGCGTGCGTTTGCCCGGGGTGCCGCAGGCGCATGGCATCATCGTGCGCCGCTTTCCACCACCTACCCATGTCCGCCGATTCCTTCGTCCGCCGCGTTCGCAGCCAGCTCGACCAGTTGTCCGCAACCGAACGCCAGCTTGCCGATTTCGTCCTGGAGTTTCCCGGCGAGCTGGCCAGCTATGCGGGCAACGAACTGGCGGAGCTGGCGGGCGTGTCGCCCTCCACGGTGAGCCGCTTCATCCGGCGCATCGGCTACGAGAACTACGAAGAGGCGCGGCGCCAGGTGCGCGAAGAAAAGCAGACCGGCTCGCCGCTGTTCCAGAACGCCACCGAAGCCTCCAAGCGCGGCCACCTCGTGGCCACGCACTTCCAGCAGTCGCAGGCCAACCTGGCGAGCACCTTCGAACGCCTGAGCGACAAGCAGATGGCCGAGATCGTGAAGGCGATCATCGGCGCGGGGCAGGTGCTGATCTTCGGCACGCGCAGCAGCCACGCGTTCGCGCTGTACCTGCGCTGGCAGATCATCCAGGTGGTGCCGCGCGTCACCGCCATTCCTGGCCCCGGCGAGACGCTGGCCGAGCACCTGGCGGGGCTGGGCGAGCGCGACTGCGTGATCGTGTTCGGCACGCGCCGCCAGACGCGCCAGCTCGACACCCTGCTGGCGGGCGCGCAGCGCGTCGGCGCGAAGATCGTCTACATCAGCGACCGCGCCTCACCCGATTTCGCGGGCGCCACGTGGTCGCTGCAATGCGACTGCCGCGGCCCGGGGTTGCTCGACAACCACGCGGCCGTGATGGGCGTGTGCGACCTGATCGCCACGATGGTGATCGAGGCCGCCGGCTCGGCCGGGCGCAAGCGGCTGGCGGCGATCGAGCTGGGGCACGAGGAAAACGGCGAGCTCTGAGAGACCGCGCGGCTCCCGCGCTGTCTACTTTGCCGCTTCGCTGCGCGGCAACTGCGCCTTCAACAACAACGCCATCTCCTTCTTGCGCGCCGGCGGCAGCCGCGGCGTGATCGCGCCGAAGCTGATCGCCGCCAGCGTCGTGGCTGACGCCGCAAACGTGCGCCCCACGCCCGACACCCCTTCGGTGAGCGTGTCCACGATGTCCGCATGGCCCGCCGCGCGCGTGCGCTTCACAGCCTGCTTCATGCGCTCGCGGGTGAAGCCGGCCTGCGCGTACTCGGCGGTGTGGCGCTCGAGGATGCGGTCGATCTCGGCATCGGACAGCGCGGCCATCAGCGCCAGCCCGCCCGCGCCCAAGCCTAGGAGGCGGCGCCCGCCGACGTCGGTGGTGAACACCTTCACCGGAAAGTGCCCTTCCTCGCGGTGCAGGCACACGCAGTAGTCGCCCTGGCGGATCACGAGGAACACGGTGTCGCCCGACATGCGCGCGAGCTTTTGCATGAGCGCGCGGCACGAGTCCACCAGCGGCACGCGCCGCATCGAGGCAAAGCCCAGCTGCATGGCGTCGATGCCCAGGCGGTAGGCCTTGCCGTCGGGGTCGCGTTCGGCGAACTGCTCCTCGGCCAGGCACGACAGCAGGCGGTGCACGGTGGAGCGCTCCAGCCCCGAGGCGGCGATCACCTCGGTGAGCTTGATGCCTTCCTCGTGGTGCTCGGCCAGCAGGCGCAGCAACTGCAGGGCGCGCCGCAGGCTCTGGGCGCCGGCGGTCTCTCTGGGTTCGTCCATATAGTGGGAAAAATTGGATTTAGTGTTTGGGATGCAGGAATTTCGAAGTCTAAACTGCCCCCGCCCCAGACACAGACCCGGAGACACACGATGGCGTACGACACCCTCGAAATCGAACACCACGGCGCCGTGCGCCGCATCCTGCTGGCCCGCGACGCCCAGCGCAACGCCCAGAGCCAGCAGATGCTGGACGAGCTCATGGCCGCCTTCGACGACGCCGCGCGCGACGACACGGTGAACGCCGTGGTGCTCGGCGGCAAGGGAGCGCACTTCTCGGCCGGCCACGACCTCAAGCAGGCGCAGGCCGAGCGCGCCAACTTCACCGTTGAAGAGCGCTGGGCCTACGAAGAGCTGCGCTACTTCGACTACTCGATGCGGATCTGGGACTTTCCCAAGCCCACCATCGCGCAGGTGCAGGGCGCCTGCGTGGCGGGCGGTTTCATGATCGCCAACATGTGTGACCTGGTGGTCGCGGGCGAGTCGGCCTTCTTCAGCGACCCCGTGGGCCACACGCTGGGCGCGGCGGCCACCGAGGTGCTGATCCACCCGTGGGTGATGGGCGCGCGCAAGGCCAAGGAAATGCTCTACACCGGCGGCAAGCTGTCGGCGCAGGAGGCGCATGCGATCGGCATGGTGAACCGCGTCGTGCCTGATGTCGAACTGGCCGACGCCGCGCTGGCGCTGGCGCAGCAGATCGCCAAGGCGCCGCCGTTCGGGCTGCGGCTGATCAAGCGCTCGATCAACCGCACGCTCGACGCGCAGGGCCTGCGCACCGCGCTGGCCGCGCACTTCGACACGCACCAGCTCTCGCACCTGAGCGAGGGCTTTCTCACGGCCCGCGACCGTGGCCTGGCTTCGGCCATCCAGAAGAACCCCGCCTCCGCCTGAACGAAGATGACTTTGCACCGTCTCGAACCCCTGCTGAACCCGGCCTCGATCGCCGTGGTCGGCGCCAGCGGCAATGCCGCGCGCATCGGCGGCATGCCGCTCGCGCACCTCACGAAATTTGGCTACGCCGGTGCGATCTACCCGATCAATCCGAAGTACGAAGAAGTCTTCGGCCTGCGCTGCTGGCCCGATCTCGAAGCGCTGCCCGCCGCGCCCGACCTGGTGGTGCTGGCACTGGCCGCGGCCGAGGTCACGCCGATGCTCAAGCGCTGCCAGGCGCGCGGCGTGCGCGCGGTCATCGTGTATGCCGCGGGCTTTGCCGAAGCGGGTGACGCGGGCGCCGCGTTGCAGGCCGAGCTGGAAGCCTTCGTCGCCACCACCGACATGGTGGTGGCGGGCCCGAACGCCATGGGCTTTGCCAACCTCAACACGCAGGCCCACACCAACTTCGCCTCGGTGTTCAACACCGCGCCGATGCAGCAGGGCCCGGGCCGCGTGAGCCTGCTCACGCAAAGCGGCAACGTCTGCGCCGCGGTGTACGCCATTGCGCGCCGGCTGGGCGTGGACTTCAGCCACTTCATCAACACCGGCAACGAGGCCTGCGTGGACTTCGCGCAGTACCTCGAATACCTGGCGCAGGACGACGCCACCGAAGTGGGCATCGGCTACATCGAGGAGCTGCGCGACGGCCCGCGCTTCATGGAGGCCGCGGCCGAGTTCGTGCGGCGCGACAAGCTGCTCATCCTCTACAAGGCCGGCGAGACCGAGAAGGGCTCCGAGGCCGTGCGCTCGCACACCTCGGCGCTGGCGGGCGACCAGCAGATCTACCAGGCGGCGTTTCGCCAGCTCAACATCATCCAGAGCCACGACTTCGCGCAGATGGCGCAGCTCGCGCACCTGGCCGGCTACCGGCACCGCAGTGCGGGCAAGCGCGTGGCGATCATCACCATCTCGGGCGCGCTGGGCGCGATCCTGGCGGACAAGTTCATCGGCCAGGGGCTCGACGTGCCCACGCTGCCGCAGCCGCTGCAGGACCAGTTGCGCGCCGGCATTCCCGACTACGGCATGGTCTCCAACCCGGTCGACGTGACGGGCAACGTGGTGAACGACCCCGGCTTCGTGCGCACCGCGATGGAAGCGCTGGCGGTGTCCGACGCCATCGACGCCATCGTGGTCTACGCGCCGGGCTACATGCTCGACCGCATGGCCGACGACCTGTGTGCCGTGGCTGAAAAACACCCGCGCCTGATCGTCGCCATCGACACTGGCGCGGCCAAGACGCGCGAGCAGCTGCGCGCGGGCGGCGTGCCCGTGTTCGAGGACATCGGCGTGGCGGTGTCGGCGCTGTCGCCCTTCCTGCTGTGGCAGGAGCGGCGCAAGCACAACCCTTGGCTGCAGGTGCGCAGCCAGCCCGCGCCCGCGCGCGCCACGCTGGCGGGCCGCGCCGACGAGCACAGCACCAAGCGCTATCTCGCCGAGTTCGGCGTGGAGCCGGTCGACGAGGCCGTGGCGCGCACGGCAGACGAAGCCGCGGCCGTGGCCGGGCGACTGGGTTTTCCGGTCGTGCTCAAGGTGCTCAGCGCCGACATCGCGCACAAGACCGAGGCCGGCGGCGTGCGCCTGCGCCTGGGCAATGCGCAGGAGGTGCGCAAGGCCTTCGACGAAGTGATGGCCTCGGCGCGCGCCTACGCGCCCACGGCGCAGATCGACGGCGCGCTGCTGCAGAAGATGGAAGCGGGGCAGGCCGAACTCATCCTCGGCGCCACGCGCGACCCGGTGTTCGGCATGACGCTGACCGTGGGCCTGGGCGGCGTGCTCACCGAGCTGTACAAGGACGTGAGCCACCGCGTGCTGCCCGTCGACGAGGCCATGGCGCGCGACATGCTGGGCGAGCTCAAGGCCTTTCCGCTGCTCACGGGGTACCGGGGTCGGCCGCTGGGCGACGTCGAGGCCGCGTGCCGCGCCATCGCCGGATTTTCACGCGCCGTGCTGGCGCTGCAGGAACAGGCAGACGAGGTCGAGGTCAACCCGCTGCTCGTGAAGGAACAGGGCCAGGGCGTGCGCGCGCTCGACGCGCTGGTCCTGGCTTCGTAGACACAACCACAACCATCGACAGAGACAGGAGACATCCCATGTTCAAGAAAGCACTGGCCTGCGTGGCCCTGGCCGCCGCCGCTCTGGTGGGCGGCACTGCCGCGGCACAGACCTACCCGACCAAGCCCGTCACGCTCGTCGTGCCGTTCTCGCCCGGCGGCGCGGCCGACATCATGTCGCGCCTGCTCGCCGAGCGGCTGCACAAGCGCCTGGGCCAGCCCGTGCTGGTGGAGAACAAGCCCGGCGCCGGCACCATGATCGCGTCGGAGTACGTGGCCAAGGCCGCGCCCGACGGCCACACGCTGCTGCTCGCGGCCTCGTCACTGGGCATCGCGCCCAGCCTGTACAGCAAGGTCAACTACGACCCGGTGAAAGACTTCGCGCCGGTCTCGCAGGTGGCCTCGGTGGTGCACGTGCTGGTGGTGCATCCGAGCATTCCGGCGAAGAACGTGGGCGAGCTCGTGAGCTGGCTCAAGGCCAACCCCAACAAGGCCAACTACGGCTCAGTGGGCGCGGGCACGTCGACGCACCTGGAGGCCGAGCTCTTCAACAGCGTGGCCGGCGTGAAGATGCAGCACATCCCCTACAAGGGCAGCGCGCCCGCGCTCACCGACATGATCGGCGGCCAGCTGCAGGTGATGTTCGACGCGTACGCGTCCTCGGGCCCCTTCATCAAGGACGGCAAGGTGCGCCTCTTGGCCGTGACCACGGCGCAGCGCTCGCAGTCGCTGCCCGACACGCCCACCGTCGCCGAGTCGGGCCTGCCCGGCTACGAAGCCATGCCGTGGCTGGGCGTGGTCGCGCCGGCCAAGACGCCCCCGGCGGTCGTGACCAAGCTGCACGACGAGCTGCAGGAAGTGCTCAAGGAACCCGAGGTGAAGGACAAGTTCCGCAGCCTGGGCCTGGACATCATCGGCAACAAGCCCGACGAGTTCGCCGCGTTCCTGCGCAAGGACATCGTCAAGTGGGCCAAGGTCATTAAAGACTCCGGCGCAAAGGCCGACTGACACCCGCGAACCATCAGCAAGAACGAGAAAGCAGACAAGCATGCAAGTGGGTTACTCGGCGGAAGATGAAGCCTTCCGCCTCACGTTGCGCGACTGGTTCGAGACGCACTATCCGCGCTTCGTCGCGGCCTGGCCCGGCGGCGCGCCCGACGCCAACGAGCTGACCTGGCGCCGCGCCTGGGAAGACCACGTGTGCCAGGCCGGCTGGGCGGGCCTGGGCTGGCCCGAGGAACACGGGGGCAAGGCCTGGCCGCTCACGCGGCAGGCCATCTTCCACGAGGAGCAGGCCCGCATCGGCGCGCCGCTGGGCGTGAACATCATCGGCCACGGCATCCTGGCGCCCACGCTGATCCACTTCGCGAGCGAGGCGCAGAAGGCCCGCTACCTGCCCGGCATCCTGAGCAACCGCGAGATCTGGTGCCAGGGCTATTCCGAGCCCGGCGCGGGCTCCGACCTTGCGGCGTTGTCCACGCGGGCCGAGCGGCGCGGCGACCACTACGTGCTCAACGGCCACAAGGTGTGGACCTCGTTCGCACACATTGCCGACCACTGCTTCGTGCTCGCACGCACCGACGCCGCGGCCGCGCGCCACAAGGGCATCAGCTTCCTGCTGGTCGACATGAAGAGCCCCGGCGTGCGCGTGGAACCCATCCGCCAGATCACGGGCGAGTCGGACTTCAACGAGGTCTTCTTCGAGGACGTGAAGGTGCCGCTCGACGCGCTGGTGGGCGAGGAGAACGGCGGCTGGCGCCTGGCGATGGCCGCCGCGAGCTTCGAGCGCGGCACCTACTTCATTCCGCGCCAGGTGCGCTTCACGCAGGAGCTGGGCGCGCTCACGCGGCTGGCGGCCAGCGTGCAAAGGGGCGGACGCCCCGCGCTCGACTGCCCGCACCTGCGGCGCGACCTCGCGCGGCTGGCGGTCGACAGCCACGTGCTCAAGCTCAAGTCGTACCGCGCGCTCACGCACGCGATGCGCGGCGGCCCGCCGGGGCCCGAGGGCTCGTCGACCAAGCTGCACTGGAGCGAGTCGCACCAGAAGCTGCTCGCCACGGCCATGGAAGTGCTCGGCGAGCGCGCGCTGGCCGGCCCCGAGCCCACGGGCGCCGACCCGCAGGCTGCGGCCTGGGTGCGCGACTTCCTGTGGACGCGCGCCGAAACCATCCTGGCGGGCACCTCCGAAGTGCAGCGCAACATCCTGGCCGAGCAGATGCTGGGCCTGCCCAAGAACTGATTGACGACGACGACACGACGACCGCCATGGATTTCGCATTGAACGACGAGCAGCAGATGCTGCACGCGTCGGCCCACCGCTTCTTCGCCGACCACCACCCGCTCGTGCGCGCACGGCGCGCCTTGCCCTGGACCGATGCCACGCAGCAGTCGCTGTGGGCCGACATGGCCGGCATGGGCTGGATGGCACTGCTGCTGCCCGAGGCGCACGACGGCCTGGGGCTCGGCATGAGCGAGGCCTGCATCGTGGCCGAGGCCGCAGGCCAGCAGCTGCTGAACCTGCCGCTGGCTGGCAGCGCCGTGCTATTGCCGCTGTGGTTGCAGGCGTGTGGTGAGGCACCGCCCGATGCGTTGAGTGACTGGGTGCGTGCGGCGATGGCGGGCGAGCGCGCCTTCCATTGCATCGCGCAGGGTGATGGCTGGCTCGACCATGCGGGGCAGGCTTCGGATCTCGTGGTGGTGCAGGGCTGGCATGACGACGCCGTGCCGCTGCGCGTGGCGCTGCGGCCGATGCCCGAGGGCGCTGTGTCCGATGCGCTCGATCCCACGTTGCGGCAAGCGCCGGCGGCTCCTGAGTCGTCACTGGCATGGGAGACGCTGCCCATCGCCCCCGAAGCACGTGCCCGCGTGCGCGCCGCCCACCGCGTCGCGCTGTCGGCGGAACTCGTCGGCGTCGCGCAGGCCGCACTCGACCTCGCCAGCGCCTACGCCCGCGAGCGCGTGCAGTTCGGCAAGCCCATCGGCAGCTACCAGGCCATCAAGCACCAGCTCGCCAACGCCTGGATGGGCGTGGACAACGCGCGCCTGGCCGTGCGCTATGCCGCTGCCGCACTCGACGGCGGCCTGCCGGACTGGCGTTTTGCCTGTGCCGCCGCCGAGTTCACGGCCATCGAAGGCGCGCAGCAGGCCACGCGCACGGCGATCCAGGTGCATGGCGGCATGGGCTTCACCTGGGAGCACGACGTGCACCTGTACCTCAAGCGCGCGCAGCACCTGGCGACGCGCCTGGGCGGTGCGTCGCGCGCGCTGGACCAGGTCGAAGCGCTGGCCCTGGCCTGAGCGGCTTCAGGCCTGCGCCGCAGGAGCGTCTGCGCGCAGGCCATCGATGAGAAGGGACAGGCTCGCCCGAAACTCGGTCTCCGCATCGCTGGCCGTGGCGGCGGTGGCGATCTCGATCAGGTGCGGGAACCGGTCCGGCGGCAGCGCCTGGAAGCGTGCGATGGTGTCGTCGGGCGATTCGTCGGCCTGCAGCGTGAGCGGCCCGGCCAGCTCCGCCTGTGCGGCGCCCATGATGAGCGCGGACACGGCGCGGAAACCCACGAGCAGGCGCGCGCCGCTGCGGCCGCTCTGGGCCAGCGTGCGCAGCAGGGCTTCGGTCACTTCGAACACCGCGGGCGAGCGGCTGCGCTTCGTGAGGATCAGCGGAATCACATGGGGATGGTCGCGGATCACGCGCCACAGCGCGATCGCGATGTCCTCCAGTGCTTCATGCCAAGGCAGGCGGTCGTCGGTCTCCCAGCGCACCTTGCCCAGCACCGCCTCGACCACCAGCATCTCCAGCTCTTCGCGTTGCGACACGTAGTTGTAGAGCGTCATCGCGCCGGTTTCGAGCCGGCTCGCGAGCGCGCG
The DNA here is from genome assembly GCF_058796495.1 of Variovorax sp. GW823-FHT04B03. Classification (NCBI taxonomy): domain Bacteria; kingdom Pseudomonadati; phylum Pseudomonadota; class Betaproteobacteria; order Burkholderiales; family Comamonadaceae; genus Variovorax; species Variovorax sp. GW823-FHT04B03. The sequence continues at coordinate 851,941 of NZ_JBXAIT010000003.1, read as the reverse complement.
CATGGTCAGGCCGGAGAGGCCGTCCGCATCGACCAGCGCCAGCGCGGCCTGCTGGAGCTGTTCACGGGTGAATTTGGCGGGACGTCCCACGCTTGACTCCGTTCTTGAAGAGGTTGTAGAGTAATAAACGTACAGTGTACTTAAAAATCGGAAGACGCTTTCCAGCCACCCGGCCCGGCGTCTTCGCAACCCTCTTGAAGGATCATCGATGAAGTTCTCGCCCGGCGATGTGGTGCCCGCCACGGCCCTGGAAACGATCCACGGAAAGCCCTTGCAGCTGCCGGACGCCGGTTCGCGCTGGGTCCACCTGCAGTTTCGCCGCTTCGCGGGCTGCCCGGTTTGCAACTTCCATCTGCTGACCTTCGCCCGAAGGCAGGGCGAGCTGGCGGCGGCGGGCATCCGCGAGGTCGTGCTCTTTCACTCGTCCGCGCAGGAGATGCGCAAGTACCAGGCGCAGCTGCCGTTCGACTGCGTGGCCGACCCCGCCAAGGCGCACTACCGGCGCTTCGGCGTGGAAACCTCGCGGCTGGCGTTCCTGCATCCGCGCGTCTTCTGGAGCGGCCTGCGCTGGGTGCTCGCGACGGGCCGCTTCTACAAGCGGGCGGAGAACGGCATCACGGGCTTGCCGGCCGACGTGCTCATCGACGCGCGGGGCACCGTGGTCGCCGTCAAGTACGGCGGGCACGCGGACGACCATTGGGAGGTCGACGAGCTGCTGGCACTGGCCGGCGCTGCGAGTTCCTAGGCAGAGGTGCACGCCCTCGGTGCGCAAGCGCACGCTGCAGGTGCGCTCGGGCGCCGCTTTTCAGCCCAACCCCGGAGAACCCGTCTTCCAGGCCTGAAAACCACCCGGCATGAAGCTTGCAAACGCTCGCAACTGAATGAAATTCAAATTTCAACTATTCAAAGTAGGTGAAATCCATATGCCACTCAGGCGCGATGCGGCCTACGATGCGATCCGCGACACCGGGCTGCACCGCGCAAGCAAGCACTTCATTCCTTCTCAAGGGGTTTTTCCATGGCTGGACCTGCACTCTCCTCCGGGCCCGACTCGCCCCGAGTCGCGGAGCTCGATCGCGCGCTCGACACCATCGGCGTCACGCGCTCGCACCACACGATCATTTTCCTGATCCTCATCGGCTGCCTGTTCGATGCCTTCGAGCAGAACGCGGTCGGCATCGTCGGCCCGATGCTGCGCGAGCAGTGGGGGCTGAGCGCCTCCGACATCGGCTTCCTGAACACCGTCACCTTTGCCTGCGCGGCCATCGGGCGGATCATTTCGGGCTTCATCGCCGACCGCTACGGCCGCCGCGTGATGCTGTCGATCGACCTGCTGCTGTTCACGCTCGGCGCGGGCATCTGCGCGATGGCGCCCAACTTCACGGTGATGGCGCTGGGCCGCGCGGTGGTGGGCTTCGGGTTGGGCGGCGAGATTGCCATTGCCGTGACCATGCTGGCCGAGTTCTGCTCGACCAAGTTCCGCGGCACGGCGGTGGGGCTGGTCAACGTGGGCGCGGGCGGGCTCGGCAACTTCCTCGCACCGGGCTTTGGCCTGCTGGTGTTCTGGATGTTCCCGGGCGACAACGCCTGGCGCTGGCTGTTCGCCTGCCTCATGGTGCCGGCGCTGCTCGGCGCTTTCTACCGCCGCTACATCCCCGAGACGCCGCGTTTCCTGCTGTCGCAGGGCCGCGTGAAAGAAACGAATGCCGTGCTGTCGCGCCTCGCCTCGGGACGGCTGTCAGGCAAGCCGGCGGCGCCGCACCCCTACATCACCGACGACGGCACGCTCGCGCAGGCCGCACGGCCGAAGGTGCGTGTGACCGAGATCTTCCGCGGCGCGCTGGCGCGGCGCACGGTGCCGCTGTGCATCACGATCTGGATGACCTATGGCGCGCAGATCTCGGTGCTCACGCTGATGCCGACCATCCTCGTGACGCTGGGCTACAGCATGTCCAAGAGCCTGCTGTTCACGATGGTGATGCAGGGCGGCAGCCTGCTGGGCGCCATCGCGGCCTCGCTGCTGGGCTTTCACTTTCCGCGCAAGCGCGTGCTGACGGCCGGCGCTGTGTGCGCCTGCCTCGCGGCGCTGACCATCGGTTTCGTGGCCAAGAGCATCGTCGTGATCCTCATCGCGGGCGCGGTGTTCCAGTTCTTCGTGCTGCTGCTGAACACCACCATCTGGATCTTCGCGCCCGAGCTGTACCCGACGCGCGTGCGCGCCTTCGGCACGGCCTTCATCCTGGCCACGGGCACGGCGGCCGGCGCGCTGATGCCGCTGGTGGCCGGCCGCCTGTTCGACAGCTTCGGGCTGGTCGGCGTGTTCGGCCTGGCCGCCGCGATGTACGCGGTGTTCGTGGCCAGCGTGCAGTGCGTGCCCGAGACCTACGGCCAGTCGCCCGATGCGCTGCCACTGCCCGGCGAAGCCGAGGCCGAAGACCGCGCACCGGGCGCGACGCTGGCCCGCTCGAACTGAACCGCGCACCGAACGATCTCCAAAGAAAGCGCTTTTCCGCATGCCCGACATCCTCCTCATCAACCCCAACGCCTCCGTCGCCACCACCGACATGATGGTCGGCATCGCGTCCGCCGAAGCGCCCGCCGGTTGCCGCGTGACCGGCCGCACGGCGGTGCAGGGCCCGCCGATGATCGTCAACGAAGACGAGCTGAACGCGGCCGCGCACGAGGTGCTGAAGGTGTGGCGCGCGGCGGCGGGCGAGGGCTGGGACGGCGTGATCGTCAGCGCCTTCGGCGACCCCGGCGTGGCGCTGCTGCGGCGCGAGGCCGGCGTGCCCGTGGTCGGCATCGCCGAAGCCTCGATGCTCGCGGCGGGCGAGGGCGGCCGCCGCTTCGGCATCGCGACCGTCACGCCCGACCTGGTGGCGCCCATCGAAGCGCGCGCCACCGCGCTCGGGCTGGGCGCGCAGTTCAGTGGCATCCGCCTCACGCAGGGCGATCCGCGTGCGCTCGCGGCCGATGCGAAGGCGCTCGAAGAGGCGCTGGCGCAGGCCGTGCAGCGCTGCATCGACGACGACGGCGCGCAGGCCGTGATCATCGGCGGCGGTCCGCTCGGGCAGGCCGCGCTCGCGCTCGCGCCGCGCTTCGAGGTGCCGGTGATCGCACCGATCGGTGCGGCGATGCGGCTGCTGTGTTCGAAGCTCGCGGTCACACCGTGAGACGTTCGTCGCGGCGATGAGAGGCGAGGCGTTTTGGCAATGAACGCCTTCTAGAATGAAACGACACACTTGTCCGCAAACATCGGGCAAGCCGCATCGTTCGTTTTCTTTTTTGCATGCCTCACCTTCGACCGCGTTCCGCTTTCCTCGCTTTTCTTCTTCTCTCTTCCTTCGGCGCCGTCGCACAAACCGCGACACCCCAGCTGGTCCTCGTGCCGCATCACGAGCGCGCCCCGGAAACATCCCAGGCCCCCGCACTCGACCTTGCCGTGACGCGCTTCGCGGGCATGGCGTCGGGCTCGTACTACTGGCCCGAAGGCCTGCTGGCCGAGCAGCTGATCTCGGGCCTGGCCTCGCGCCCCGACCGTAAGCAGCAGGCGCTGCCTGACGGCCAACGACTGCTTTCGTCGTATCGCCGGCCCTACGACGGCGGCGAGCGCGCGGCCGTGCTGGTCGACGACCGCAGCGGTGACGTGCTGGCCGCCGCACTTGTGCATCGCAGCTGCGGCAAGGACTCGTCGTCGAGCGGTTGCCTCGACGACCAGCATGCCGTGCTCTCGATCTTCTTGCGTCCCGGCTTCGACCGCACCAAGGCGCAACCGCTGGTCGCATGGAGCCAGCAGGTTCCCGACCGCATGCAGGGCGGTGAGGGCGTGGGCGAGAAGATCGCCACGACCGAGTACGTCACGATGGACGCCGCGCGCACCACGGCACGGCCCATCGTGCGGCCCAACAAGGCCTTCTCCGCGCAGGTGCCGCTGTACCCCAAGGCATTGATCTACGGCACCGCGCAAGACGCGCTGAGCGACGCCAAGGCCAAGCGCGTGCTGCGCCTGCAGACCGTCGACACGCCACAGCAGGTGCTGGCGTTCTACAAGCAGCTGTCGCCGCCGCTGAAGGACATCGAGTCCAGCGACGGCTTCATCGCCGGCAGCCGCAACGGCCTGAGCTTCTCCGTCAGCACGACGGTCCCGCGCGACATGCCCGCGATCACGAACATCGAAGTGGAAATTTCCGAATGAAGAAGAAGTTGATTCCGGCGGCGCTCGCGTCGCTGGTGTTCGCCTGCGCGTTCGCAGCCCATGCACAAGACACGGCCGGCCCCGTCACGACCGAACTGCCGCCGCCCACGCTGCGCCTCAGCGAGCAGACGCGCATCCGCAGCGCCGTGATCGGCCTGGTCGGCTACGCGCGCGGCAGCTACACCGAGCCCGACACGCTGATCGCGCAGCAGCTGCTCGAAGGCATGCGCTCGAAGTTCGACGTCACGCGCACCGTGTGGCCCGACGGCCGCCAGGTGATCGCGTCGGTCAGCGGCGGCGGCCACGGCGAAGAGCGCGCGGCACTGCTGATCGACGCCGATGGCCGCGTGCAGGCGGTGGGGCTGGTCAACGGCCACTGCCGCGCGGCTGCCAAGCGCGACGACCCCAAGGTGTGCAACCCCTTGCCGCAGACCGTGCTGTCGGTCTTCCAGCGTGCCGGTGCCAGCCAGGCCGACGCCGCGCCGCTGGTGGCCTGGAGCAAGCAGCTGCCGTCGTACCTCGCGGCCATGGCCGACAGCGACGATCCGGCGGATGTGGCCGCCGCGCAGAAGATCGCCAGCGTCGAGTACATCACCGGCCAGCCGGGCGTGCCGGGCTGGCGCGCCGAGCAGCTGCCGCCGGGCTTCCCGGCGTCGTTGCATCCGCTGCTGGTGCAGACGGCCGAGGTGAACAGCACCGCCAGCGCCGGCAAGATCGTGCTGCCCAAGGGGCTGGCCGGCCTGCCGATGCGCACGGCCTACCAGAGCGCCCAGCGCCCCGAGGCGCGGTTGCCCGATGCCGAGGTCACGCTGCGCAGCTACGAGCCGATCGCCAAGCTGGTCGACGCGTACCGCGAACTCGCCAAGGGCGCGACGCTGGACGAAGAGGGCCGCGAGGTCGTCTTCAACGGCACCGACGGCGCGGGCCGCTACAGCGTGCGCCTGCGCGACGCGAAGGAAACCGGCGTGTACATCACTGTGGCGAGCTGGAAGCGCAAGTAGCAGTCGTCAAGCGTTGCATGGCCCTTTGCGGGGCGGATGTCAATCGGAGGATTCTTGCCGCCCCCCTGCGATGACACCGAGGCGGGCGGGGCAGGGTGCTCACGAGAATCGATGCATGACCGAGGCCGTCAGAGCCCGCCGCATCCACCTCGAGGAGACAACCACCATGCACCGCTCCCGTCCTCTTGCAGGCCTCGTTCGCCTGCTGCTTCGCACCACGGTCCTGTGGGCGCTCGCGATGCTCGCGGCGCCCGCGCTGGCCGCCTACAACCAGAGCCTCACGCGCACGCTGGACGCCGGCCAGATCTACGGCAAGGTCGCGGCCAACAACACGCACGCCTTCCTGGGCATTCCCTTCGCGCAGCCGCCTGTCGGCAACCTGCGCTGGCGCGCCCCGCAGCCACCGCAGCCGTGGAGCGGCGCGCGCGCCGCGACCACGCTGGCCGGCATGTGCGCGCAGGTCGGCAACCCCTTCGGCGAGCCCGACCCGGCCACCTTCGGCCAGCCCGTGGGCACCGAAGACTGCCTGTACCTGAACGTGTGGCGGCCGAACTCCAGCGCCGAGAACCTGCCGGTGTTCTTCTGGATCCACGGCGGCAGCAACACCAAGGGCTCGGCGCGCGAGCCGGCCTATGACGGCGCCTACCTGGCGCAGAAGGCCAACATGGTGGTGGTCACCGTGCAGTACCGCATGGGCATGCTGGGCTGGCTGAACCACCCGGCCATGAAGACCGGCAACGCGCTGGACGATTCGGGCAACTTCACCACGCTGGACCTCGTGCGCGCGCTCGACTGGGTGAAGGCCAACGCGCGCGCCTTCGGCGGCAACCCGGGGCAGGTGACGGTGGCGGGCCAGTCGGCCGGCTGCATCAACACCTGGGGCCTGCTGCAGTCGCCGTTGGCCGACGGCAAGTTCCACCGCGCGCTGTGCATGTCGGGCGTGCCCAATGCGTACCCGCCGGTGGTGGGCACGCTGGCGGCCGACTCGCTGATCGACAACCTGCTGGTCGACACCGGCCGCGCCTCGACCACGCTGCAGGCCGCGGCGCAGCGCGTGACCATGAGCGCCGCCGACATCGCCGCCTTGCTGCGCGGCGCGAGCGCGGCGCAGATCATGAAGTTCACGCCCAGCCCCGTGGTGCCGGGCCACTTCACCGACGGCACCGTGATCCGCGCGAGCGGGCTGCCCGGCCTGCTCGCGGGCAACTACAACAAGATGCCGCTGATGATCGGCTCCACGCACGACGAGGGCTCGTACTTCGCCTTCCTGTTCGGCATGGGCCAGCCCTCGCAGCAGGAGCTGTGGAACCTGACCAACTACGCGGCGCCCGGCAGCGTCACCTTCAACCAGCTGATCAAGCCCGAGTTCCGGCCGATCTACACGCAGACGCATGAAGTGATCAGCTACGCGCTGGACAACGTGATCGACAACGTGATCCGCGTGCTGCGCCTGCAGAACGGCGACATCTACCGCTACAACTACAACTGGGACGACACGCCGCAGCCCTGGAAGGACACCTTCGGCGCGTTCCACGGCATCGACGTGGCGGCGCTCTTCGGCAACTTCGTGACCGACGAGCCGAACTTCATGCGCTTTGCCTGGAGCTCCGCGAACGCAAGCAGCCGCAAGGCGCTGTCGGACAAGTTCATCGGTCACGCGGCGAGCTTTGCCCGCTACGGTGCACCGAGCCGCATGTTCGACGGCCAGACGACCTGGAACAACTGGACCAACTTCGTGTGCCTGCTGTGCAGCAAGCGCATGGTCTTCGACAACCAGCCGCGCATGTCGGCCGACGACTACCTGTTCTTCTGGCCGCGCTATTCGCTGTTGTCGCCGCAGCAGCGCGAGTTCCTGTTCCAGCAGATCGACTTCAACGCGCTGCCCGATTCGATCGACCCCTTGCGCAACGGCACACGCTGAGTTTCTGAGGCGATCGAGCTACTGGATGATCCCGTGGCGCACGGCATAGAGCACCAGCTCCGCCGTGCTGGCCACGCCGAGCTTGTCGAGGATGTTGCTGCGGTGCGTGCTCACGGTCTTCACGCTGATGAGCATCTCGTCGCCGATGGCGGTGAGCGACAGGCCCTTGAGCATCATGAGCATGATCTGGTGCTCGCGCACCGTGAGCCGCTGGTGCGCGGGGCGGTCGTCGCGGCCTTCGAGCTGGCCGCTGACCTGCGAGGCGGCGCGCGCGCTCAGGTACTGGCCGCCGGCCGCCACGCAGCGGATCGCGCGCACCAGCTCGGCGGGCTCCGCGTCTTTAGCGATGTAGCCGCGCGCGCCGGCCTGGATGGCGACCAGCGCGTACTGCTCCTCGGCGTACATCGACAGCATGAGCACCGGCAGCGCGGGCTGCAGCGCGCGGATCGAGGCCAGCACCTCCAGGCCGTTGCGGCCTTCCATGTTGATGTCCAGCAGCACCACGTCGAAGCGGCGCTGGCGCACCAGCTCGAGCGCCTCGGCGCCGTTGCCGGCCTCGGCCGTGGTGCGTAGATCGCTCTCGTCGAGCAGCAGCCGCTGCAGGCCCGAGCGGAAGATCGTGTGGTCGTCGACCATCAGGATGTCGATCATGGGGGGCCGCTCTCCGGCTGCAGCAGCGGCACGCTCAGCGCCAGCCGCGTGCCCGCGCCGGGCGCCGCGTGGATGTGCAGCTCGCCGCCGATTTCGCGCGCGCGTTCGCGCATGCTCAGAAGGCCCAGCGCGCTGCCCTCGGGCGCATCGGGGTCGAAGCCGCAGCCGTCGTCGTGCAGTGCGAGCCGCAGGCGCTCGCCGTCCACGCGCAGCCGCACGTCCACGCGCTGCGCCTTCGCGTGGCGCAGGACGTTCGTCAGGCCTTCCTGGAAGATGCGGTAGACCGCGGTGGCCTGCTTGGGCGCGAGCCGCAGCGCGGGTGCGTCGGTGTCCAGCGAATGCAGCACGCCCGAGCGGCGCGTGAAGGCCTGCAGCTCGTGGGCCAGCGCCACCGACAGGTCCAGGTGGTCGAGCGCGCTGGGGCGCAGCGCCTCCGAGATCTGCTTGACCGTGTCGATGGTCTGCTGCGTGAGCGCGATCAGGCCCTGCGTGAGCGCCTGCACCTCGGGGTTGTCGGCGCGGCGCTGGATGCGCGTGGCGTCCATCTTGATCGAGGTCAGCATGCCGCCGAGCACGTCGTGCACGTCGCGCGACAGCGCCAGCCGCTGCTCCTCGAGCTTGTTGGCGGTGTAGGCCGCCAGGGCCTGCAGCTGCTCGCGCGAGCGCTGGCGCTCTTCCTCGTTGCGCACGCGGTCGGTCACGTCCACGCCCACGCCCATCACCGCCGGGCGGCCCCGATGCTCGATGCGCGAGCCGTGGACTTCGACGAAGCGCACGCGCCCGTCGCGGTGCAGGCCGCGCGTGATGAAGTGCATGCTCGGCGGATTGCCCGCCAGCCGGATGCGGATGCGCGAGCGCACGACTTCCACGAAGTCGGGCGGCACGATCTCGGCCAGCGACATGCCGGTCATTTCCTCTGCGGTGTAGCCCACGATGGCGGCCCAGGTCGCGTTGCAGTAGACGAAGCGGTCGTCCTGGATCACGTAGATGCCCGCCACCGCCTGTTCGACGATGGTGTCGAAGGGCATGTCCTGCAGGCTCTCGCGGGCGGGTGCTGTCATGGGGGCGGGCGGTGGCGCGCTGCATGATAGGTCGCGGGCCGTGCCGCACGGCCGTGCCCGAGGGTTTGCGAGCAGCAGGGTTCCCCGTAGCGCCGGCCGGAAATGTCCGATGGCCGCCGCATGCGGTGCGCCGCCAAGATCGGGGTCCGCCTGCTTCAGGCTGCCCCACGGCCGGCGACGCCGGCAAGGACGACACGACGATGGTCTACCGCTGGCTTGCGCCTCTGCTCCTCCTGTGCCTGGGCCTGCCGGGCCGCGCCGACGAGATCGTGGTGGGGCAGTCGCTGCCGCTGAGCGGGCCGCTCGGCGAGGCCGGGCGCAACGTGAAGGACGGCATCGACGCCTACCTGGCGCGCGTGCAGCGCGAGGGCCTGCTCGGGCGCCACAAGCTGGTGTGGCGCGCGCTGGACGACGGCTACTCGGTGGAGCGCCACACGCAGAACATTCGCCAGCTCGTGGTGCAGGACAAGGTCGATGCGCTGGGCCTGTCGGCCGGCACCTCGCACATCGACGCGGCCTACCCGACGATGCGCGAGGCGGGCACGCCGCTGATCGGCGCGATGACCGGTGCCTCGGCGCTGCACGGCGCGCAGCGCGCGCTCATCTACCACCTGCGCGCGAGCTACGCCGACGAGGTGCGCCAGCTGGTCGCGCAGGCGGTGTCGGTGCGGCAGCGGCGCGTGTTCGCGGTCTGGCAGGACGACGGGTTGGGGCGCGATGCGTTTGCCGCGCTGGAGACCGCGCTGCGCGGCGCGGGCATCGAGCTGGTGGGACAGCAGGGCGTGGCGCTGGCGCAGATGGACGGCGCCGCGCTGGCCGCGAGCGTGCGCGCGGCCAAGCCCGATGCGCTCTTCGCGCTGTGCGTGACGCCGTGCGGGGTGAAGCTGCTGTCGGGGCTGGCGTCGGAGAGCGGCGTGGCACGGCCGACGCCGTACATGCTCTCGATCGTCAACGGCGAAGTGCTCGCCAAGAGCGTGGGGCCGGCGGCGCGCGGCACCGTGATCTCGCAGGTCATGCCCAACCCGCGGCTGGCGACCTCGCCGCTGGTGCAGCGCTACCAGCAGGACATGCGCAGCCACATGGGTCGCGACGAGTTCAGCTATTTCTCGCTGGAAGGGTACGTGGTGGCGATGGTGACGGTGGAGGCGGCGCGCTCGGCGCTGGCCGCTTCACCGCGCCGCTCGATGCAGGACGCCATGAAGCTGATGCTGCGGCGCGAGATCGAGGGGATTCCGGTGTCGAGTGGCGACGATCCCGGGGTGCGTCCGCATCCTGTGACGTTGTCGATGATCGGCAACGGCGGACGGCTCATTCACTAAAGATGAGCCGCCCGGCGGAAGCGGGCGGGAACGAAAAAAGATCAGCCGATCTCGGCGATCAGCTCGATCTCGACGCAAGCGCCCATCGGGATCTGCGCCACGCCGAAGGCGCTGCGTGCATGCGCGCCCTTTTCGGGGCCGAACACTTCGGCGAAGAACTCGCTGGCGCCGTTGGTCACCAGGTGCTGTTCGGTGAAGGTGCCGACCGAGTTCACGAGGCTCATCACCTTGACGATGCGCTTGACCTTGTTCAGGTCGCCCACGGCCGCGTGCAGCGTGCCGAGCAGGTCGATGGCGATGGCGCGTGCGGCCTGCTTGCCTTCGTCGGTGCCGATGTTGGCGCCGAGCTGGCCGACCCAGACCTTGCCGTCCTTCTTGGCGATGTGGCCCGACAGGAACACGAGGTTGCCGGTCTGCACGAAGGGCACGTAGGCCGCGGCGGGGGCGGCAACCGGGGGCAGGGAAATGCCGAGGCTGGAAAGCTTGTCGTAAACGCTCATGGAGACTCCTGATCTGGGGATGGTGATGACGATGACGGGGGTGATTGTGTCTGTGTTTGCGCCGGCGACGCGGGCAGCTGCACCACTTCCCCCACGGGTTGCACGGTCACGCCCACATGCAGCGTGTGGCGCGCGCCGCCATGCAGCACGCCGCGCATCGGCGAGACGTCGGAATAGTCGCGTCCGATGGCGAGCGTGACGTAGTCCTCGCCGGGCTGGCGGCCGTTGGTGGGGTCGAAGTCGGCCCAGTCACCCACGCTCTCGGGGCCTTCGCCCTCGCCGGGCAAATACACCGACACCCACGCATGCGAGGCGTCGGCGCCCACCAGGCGCGGCTGGCCCGGCGGCGGCTGCGTGAGCAGGTAGCCGCTCACGTAGCGCGCCGGCAGGCCCATGGCGCGAAAGCACGCGATGAGGATGTGGGCGAAGTCCTGGCACACGCCCTTGCGCTGCGCCAGGGCCTCGACGGCGGGGGTGTTGATCTCGGTGCTGTCGGCGTCGTAGGCGAAGTCGCGGTACATGCGCTCGGTGAGGTCCATCGCCACGTCGAAGGTGGGGCGCTCGGGCACGAAGCTGGCGCGCGCGTAGGCCACGAAGTCGTCGTGGCGCGGCACGTACGGCGAGGGAAACACGAACTCCGACGCGGGGTCGAAGGGCGCGTCCTTGCGAAAGCGGAAGCGCTCGCGCACGGTCTCCCAGGGCAGCTCGCGCGCCACGGCGGGCGAGAGCACGGGCGCCGACGTTTTCACCACGCTCTCGGCCGTGACGATGAGGTGGTCGTGCGTGCTTTCGAGCGCGAAGAAGGCGCGCGTGTTGCCGTACAGGTCGGGCACCTCGTTGCGTTGTGCGGGCGCGGGGTCGATCGTGAGCTGGTGGCTCACGAGCTCCTGCGAGGCGGTGGCCAGCGGGCGCAGGTGCGCCAGGTGCTGCGCCGTCTCGACCGCCGGCGCGTACGCGTAGCGCGTTTCGTGGGTGACGTGCAGCAGCATCGCGCGGCTCGCTGGTTACTTGGACTCGGCGCCGAAGTGCGAGGCGTAGATCTTCGCGTAGGTGCCGTCGGCCTTGATGTCGGCCAGGCCCTTGTCGATCTTCGCCAGCAGCTCGGCGTTGCCCTTCTTCACGGCGATGCCGTACTGCTCGGTCGAGAAACCGGCGTCGCTCACGGTCTTGAAGCCGCCGCCCGGGTTGTTGGCCAGGTAGTGCGCCACCACGCCGTTGTCGGCCACCACGGCCTGCACGCCGCCGGCTTCGAGCTCCTTGAGCGCCAGCGGTGTCGACTCGAAGCGCTTGATGTCGGTGCTCGACTTGCCCAGCAGCTTGCCCACCACCTCGTCGCCGGTGGTGCCGTTCTGCACGCCGACCTTGAGCTTCTTGATGTCGTCGAACTTCGTGACCGTCGAATCGCTCTTCACGGCGATGAGCTGGCGGGCCTCGAAGTAGGGCTGCGAGAAGTCCATCGTCTGGCGGCGTTCGGGCGTGATCGTGATGGCCGACACCAGCAGGTCGCGGTCGCCCAGTTCGAGCGTGTTGAAGATGCCTTCCCACGGCGTGTTGACGAACTTCACCTCGATGCCGGCCTTCTGCGCGATGGCCTTCACCACGTCGATGTCGAAGCCCACGACTTCGCCTTTTTCGTTCTGCGATTCGAAGGGCGTGTAGGCCGCGTCGGTGCCCACGACCAGCACGCGCGGTGCGGCAGCGGGTGGCGGCGCCGAAGCGGCCGCGGGCGCGGCGGGTTCCTGCTTGCCGCAACCGGCGAGCGCGAGGCCGACCAGGAGGCTGGCGGCGGTCAGGGTGAGACGGCGGTTGAGAGCGATGCCGGACATGGAAATGCCTCCTTCGAAATATCGTTGTGTAGGTATGGAATCAGGCGCCGACGGAGCGCAGCGATTCGGATGTGAGCGTGAAGTAGCGCGTGCCGATGGCGTCCGACACGTGGTACGCCGCGGTCTCGCAGGTGGCGAGCAGTTCGACCAGCGCGGGGTAGTCGGCGCCGGGGCCGGCCGCGCACAGGTGTTCGAGCGTCCAGGTGGCGGGGTCGGGCAGCTCGTACGACAGGGCGGTGAGCTTGCCTGGTGCGCTGCCTGCGAGCCGCGCGATGCGACCGCGCAGGGTCTGCGTGACCCAGGCCAGCGAACGTGGGTTCTCGGCGTCGAGCACCAGCAGGTCGACCAGCGTGGCGACGTCGCGGCGCTGCTGGTAGCGCGCATGGAAGGTGATGGTGCTGTCGAACAGCGCCACCATCGCCTCGAAGCCACTCACCTCGTGCACGGCGCCGTTGGCGAAGCCGGCCTCGAGCGCGCTCGAGAGAAAGCCCAGCCGCTCGATGTGGCGGCCGATCGACAGCAGCCGCCAGGCGTCGTCGCGCGTCATGCGGTCGGTCTGCGCGCCGGTCATGGCGGCCAGCGCGGTGCTGGCGGATTCGAGTGCGCGCAGGGCGGCGCTGGCGGCAAAGCTGCCTTCGCCGGCCTGCTCGGCCGCGCGCCGCAGGAAGTCGCTTTCGGCGCGCACGATCTGGTTCCAGTTGTCCTGCGACAGCCGTTCGCGCACGGCCGCCGCGGCCTGCCGGATGCTGCGCAGGCTGTAGCCGACGCTGCCACCGTGGTCGACGTCGCCCAGCTCGGCGATGAGCGCGCGTTCGAACACGCGGCGTGACTGCGGCGCGCTCGGCGCTTCGGCCGGCACGAGCGCATTGCGCACCGCCATGCGGTGCAGCCATTCGAGCAGCGGGCGCGAGGACTGGTCTTCGCTGCCCAGCAGATTGAGCGTGAGGCGCGCCAGGCGCACCGCGTTCTCGGCGCGCTCGGTGTAGCGGCCGAGCCAGAACATGTTCTCGGCCGCGCGGCTGGTGACCGGCGCGCGGTGCCGCGCGAGCGAGGCCGGCGTGGCGTGTGGCTGCAGCAGCGTGGTGCGGTCGACCTCGCCGTGCGTCTGCACCCAGACGTCGGCACTGCTGCCGCCGCGTTGCATGGAGGCGATCTGCGCATCGGGGCCCGCCAGGCGCGCCAGGCCGCCGGGCAGCACGCGCCACGACTGCGGGCCGTCGCTCACCGCGAACACGCGCAGCATCAGCGCGCGCGGCGCGATGTGGCCGGGGCCGAGGTCGCTGGCCCAGGTCGGCATCTGTGACAGCGGCAGGTAGCCCTGCACCGTGTGGACGTCGCCCTCGCGCACGATGCGGCCGGCCCATTCGTCGATTTCGCGGCGGCCGAGCTGGCTGCCGAACACGGCGTCGAAGCTGGAGCGCCCCTGGAAGCCGGGGTAGGTCGGCTTGATGGCGCTTTCGCCCAGCTGCGGCAGCACCGCCTCGAGCGCGGCGCGCTCGCCGCACCACCAGGTCGGCAGCGCCGGCAGCTTGAGTTTTTCACCGATGAGCCGCAGCGCCAGTCCCGGCAAAAAGCCCAGCAGCGCCGGCGATTCGAGGAACGCCGAGCCCGGCATGTTGGCCACCAGCAGGTTGCCCGCGCGGATCGCCTGCAGCAGGCCGGGCACGCCGAGCGTGGAGTCGGGGCGCAGCTCCAGCGGGTCGAGGAACTGGTCGTCGAGCCGCTTGATGAGGCCGTGCACCGGGCGCAGGCCCTGCAGCGTCTTCAGGTACAGGCGCTGGTCGCGCACCGTGAGGTCGCTGCCCTCGACCAGCGTCAGGCCGAGGTAGCGCGCCAGGTAGGCGTGCTCGAAGTAGGTCTCGTTGTACGGGCCCGGCGTGAGCAGTGCGATGTGCGGCGGCGAGCCCGAGGGGCACATGCGCTGCAGGCCTTCCATCATGGCGCTGTAGGTGGCGGCCAGCCGCTGCACCTGCAGCGCCTCGAAGGCCTGCGGAAACTGCCGCGTGATCGCGAGGCGGTTCTCCAGCAGGTAGCCCAGGCCCGAAGGCGCCTGCGTGCGCTGCGAGACCACCCACCAGTTGCCGTCGGGGCCGCGCGCGAGGTCGAAGGCAGCGATGTGCAGCCAGGTGTCGCCCGCCGGCTTCACGCCGTGCAGCGCGCGCAGGTAGCCCGGGTGACCGCGCACCAGCGCCGGCGGCAGCAGGCCTTCGGCCAGCAGCTGTTGCGGTCCGTAGGCGTCGGCCATCACGCGGTCGAGCACGCGCACGCGCTGCTGCACGCCGGCCTCGATCTGGGCCCAGCTCTCGGGCGAGACGATCAGCGGGAACAGGTCGAGCGACCACGGCCGCTGCGGGCCGTTGGCGTCGGCGTACACGTTGTAGGTGACGCCGTTGTCGCGGATCTGCCGCTCCAGGCTGACCGCGCGCCGCGGCAGGTCGTTGATGCCGCCGGGGCCGAGCTGTTCGAAGAAGGCGTTCCAGGCGGGGGTGAGCGGGGGCTGGTCGCTGGACGGTGAAGGTTCCTGTGCCTGCGATTGCGAGGAGGACTGTGACTGGGACTGCGATTGCGACGGAGCCGGTCGCTCCTCGGCGGCGTCGTACAGCAGCGGGGCCGCGGCGGGCGCCGGGGCCCCGCCCGACACGGGCCGCGAGGGCGCCGCGGGCGTCGCCTGTCCCCGCAATTCGTCGAAATGCCCAGGCAGGGCCGCCGGCGCGAGCGAAGACGCCAGCGCCGCCGGATGCTCCGGGGCCTGGGCGTCGAACAGGGATTCGTTCAGGGGTTCCACAGGGGGGAGATTGTCACATCACCGTCACCGGGGCCGATCCGGCGGTGCGACAGGGTTCCCCCTGAGTCCTCGGGCCGGTCAGCGCCGCAGGTCCAGCGTGAACGGAAACTCCCGGCTGCCCGGCAGCTCGATGGTGGCCGGCGGCGTGCGCAGCAGGCCCGGCGTGTGGCCGGTGCGCGTGAAGCGCGAGTGGCGACGGCTCTCGGCTTCGTAGGCGTTGACCGGGAAGGTGTCGTAGTTGCGACCGCCCGGGTGGGCGACGAAGTACTGGCAGCCGCCCAGCGAACGCTTCATCCAGGTATCGACGAGGTCGAAGGTCAGCGGCGCGTGGGCCGGGATGCTCGGGTGCAGCGCCGAGGGCGGGTTCCACGCCTTGTAGCGCACGCCGGCCACGAATTCGCCGGTGACGCCGGTGGGCTGCAGCGGCAGCACCTTGCCGTTGACGGTGACGACGTGGCGGCTTTCGTTCAGGCCGGTCACGCGCACCTCGATGCGCTCCAGCGACGAATCGACATAGCGCACCGTGCCGCCGGCCGAGCCTTCCTCGCCCATCACGTGCCACGGTTCGAGCGCGTTGCGCAGCGACAGCTCCACGCCCATCGACTGCATCTGGCCCACGAGCGGGAAGCGGAACTCGAAGTGCGGCGCGAACCAGTCGGCATCGAAGGCAAAGCCGGCCTGGCGCATCTCGCTGATGACGTCGTCGAAGTCCATCTTGACGAAGGTCGGCAGCAGGAAGCGGTCGTGCAGCTCGGTGCCCCAGCGGGTCACGGGCGCCTGGTAGGGCGCGTCCCAGAAGCGGGCGACCAGCGCGCGGATCAGCAGCTGCTGCGCGATGCTCATGCGCGCATGCGGCGGCATCTCGAAGGCGCGCAGTTCCAGGAGGCCGAGGCGGCCGGTGCTGGAGTCGGGCGAGTAGAGCTTGTCGATGCAGAACTCGCTGCGGTGCGTGTTGCCCGACACGTCGATCAGGATGTTGCGCAGCGTGCGGTCGACCAGCCACGCGGGCATGTTCTGGCCGTAGATCTCGCGGTTCTTGGCGATTTCCTTCAGCGCAATTTCAAGCTCGTAGACCTGGTCGTTGCGCGCCTCGTCCACGCGCGGCGCCTGGCTGGTCGGGCCGATGAACATGCCCGAGAAGAGGTAGCTCAGCGACGGGTGGTTGTGCCAGTACAGCAGCAGGCTGGCCAGCAGCTCGGGCCGGCGCAGGAAGGGGCTGTCGGCCGGCGTGGCGCCGCCCATCACGAAGTGGTTGCCGCCGCCGGTGCCGGTGTGGCGGCCGTCGGTCATGAACTTCTCGGCCGACAGGCGCGTCTCGAACGCGGCGTTGTACAGGAACTCGGTGTGGTCGACCAGTTCCTTCCAGTTGTGGGCCGGGTGGATGTTGACTTCGATCACGCCCGGGTCGGGCGTCACGGCCAGCATCTTCAGGCGCGGATCGCGCGGCGGCGGATAGCCTTCCATCACGATGCGCACGCCCAGTTGCTGCGCGGTGGCTTCGACGGCGGCGACGAGGTCGAGGTAGTCCTCCAGGCGCGCCAGCGGCGGCATGAAGACGTAGAGCACGCCCGAGGCGCTGCCTTTCTTTTCGGCTGCGGGGCCGTTGGCGCGGCGCGGGTCGCGCACCTCGACGCACAGCGCGGTGCGTGTGACCCAGTGGGCCGATTCGCCGCGCAGCGGCTGGCGCGTGGCGGGCGTGGCGGCATCCGCAGCAGCTGCCGCATCGCCCTTCGCCGCATCGCCGGGGCTTTGCATGCGCAGCGACGCGGCCACCACGGGCGGCGCGCCGAAGGTGTAGGGCACCTCGCCCAGGTCGGCGCCGGCGACCGGGGTGGCGGTGGCATAGCGCGCGCGGTAGTCGGACGCGCTGGGCAAGGCGGCGCGCGGCGCGGTCGGATCGCGCTCGATGAGGTAGGGGTAGTCGCCCTTGCTGGCCCACGGCTGCGAGTCGAGCGGCAGGCGGTAGCCCATGGGTGAGTCGCCCGGGATCAGGAACAGGCGGTCGTCGCGCAGGAACCAGGGGCCGGTCTTCCAGCCGGGGCCGGCGAGCGCGGGCGTGTCGCTGTTGGCGTTGCCGGGCTCGATGGGCAGCATGTAGCCGATCACCGCGTCGAGCTTCTGCGTGAACACGCGGCGCAGGCGCACGCGTTCGAGTTCGTCGTCGAGCTTGGAGTCGAAGGGGTCGACGTTCACCGGCAGGCGGCGTTCGCGCCACAGGTAGTAGTAGGTGTCTTCGTAGCCGGGCTGGATGTAGCGCTCGGTGAGGCCCAGCTTGTGCGCCAGCACGGTGGTGAAGCGGCGCGCGTCCTCGCTCGTGTAGTGCGTGGGAAAGCGCTCGTCGGCGAACAGCTCGGGGTCGTGCCACAGCGTCTGGCCGTCGGCGCGCCAGAAGATCGACAGCGCCCAGCGCGGCAGTTGTTCGCCCGGGTACCACTTGCCCTGGCCGAAATGCAGGAAGCCGCCCTGGCCGTACTCGGCGCGCAGCTTGTGCACGAGCTCTGTGGCGTAGCCGCGCTTGGTGGGGCCGAGCGCGTCGGTGTTCCATTCGGGCGCGTCGCGGTCGCTGGTGGCCACGTAGGTGGGCTCGCCGCCCATGGTCAGGCGCACGTCGCCGGCGACAAGGCGCGCATCGACCGCGTCGCCGAGCGCGAGCACCTCGGCCCATTGCTCTTCGGTGTAGGGCTTGGTGACGCGCGGCGATTCGTAGATGCGCGTGACCTTCATCTCGTGGCTGAACTCGACCTCGGACTCGTCGACGCCGCCTTCGATGGGCGCGGCGCTCGACGGCGTGGGCGTGCAGGCCAGCGGGATGTGGCCTTCGCCGGCCAGCAGGCCCGAGGTGGCATCGAGGCCGATCCAGCCGGCGCCCGGCAGGAACACTTCGCACCAGGCATGCAGGTCGGTGAAGTCGACCGTGGTGCCGCTGGGGCCGTCGAGCGCCTTCACGTCGGGCGTGAGCTGGATCAGGTAGCCCGACACGAAGCGCGCGGCCAGGCCGCAGTGGCGCAGCAGCTGCACCAGCAGCCAGCCCGAGTCGCGGCAGGAGCCGCTGCCGTTGCTCAGCGTTTCTTCCGGCGTCTGCACGCCGGGCTCCATGCGGATGAGGTAGCTGACGTCCTTTTGCACCTGCTGGTTGATGCCGACCAGGAAGTCGATGGTGCGCTGTTCCTTGCGCTCGATCTTGTCGAGGTAGGCCTGCAGCAGCGGCGTGGGCTTCTCGGTGACGAGGTAGGGCGCCAGCTCTTCGGCCTGCGAGGCCGTGTACTTGAAGGGGAAGTTCTCGGCCTGCGGCTCGAGAAAGAAGTCGAAGGGGTTGTAGACCGCCATCTCGACCACGAGGTCGACCGTGACCTTGAACTCGCGCGTCTTCTCGGGGAACACGAGCCGCGCCTGGTAGTTGGCGAACGGGTCCTGCATCCAGTTGACGAAGTGCTCGGCCGGTTCGACCCGCAGCGAGTACGAGATCACATTGCTGCGGCAATGGGGCGCGGGGCGCAGTCGCACGACTTGCGGGCCCAACTGCACCAGGCGGTCGTATGTGTAGTGGGTGACGTGGTGGAGTGCGGCGTGGATGGACATGCGTAGGGGCGTGCAGTGCAGCGAGGTTGCATCGAAAAGATGTCTCTGGTGAGACGCATACTAGCCCAGTTGCCAAGCAATTAACGCGCCATCGAGCGTGGGTTGGGGGAGGGTTTGCATCATGGATTCCGGGGTGTGGGGAGGGCAGTCGCGGCGTGCGTCCGACGCTGTCGCGGGTGGGTCGGGGGCCTTCGTTGCGCTGGGCGGCACGCTGCTCGGCGCGGCGGTGCAGCTGCGCCAGCCGCTGCTGTGGACGGCCGGTATCTACGCCGCGTTGCTGCTCGTGGGGCTCGGCGGTGGATGGCTGTTGTGGCGGTGGCGTGGGCCTCGGCTGTTCGTGCTGATGCTGTCGCTGGCCTGCGGTGCGATGGCCGGCGCGGGGCTCGCCGGATCGCGCGCCACGGCCTATGCGCAGGGGGCGCTGAACCCGTCACTCGAAGGGCGCGACCTGAGGCTCACGGGCGTGGTCTCGCAGATGCCGCAGCCCGGCGAGATCGGAACGCGCTTCCGTTTCGATGTGGAGACGGCGCAGTGGGCCGAGGCCTCGCGCGGCGATGCGCCGCCGAAGGTGCCGTCGCGCATCGCACTCGCCTGGTACGGCGACTACGGCGGGATGTGGGAGCAGCCCGCCGAGCGGCGTGCCTCCGTCGCGCGCACCGTGGGCGAGGTGCATGCCGGCCAGCGCTGGCAACTGACCGTGCGCCTGCGCGCGCCGCACGGCAACCTCAATCCGCATGGCTTCGACAGCGAGCTGTGGGCGTGGGAGCAGGGCGTGCATGCGCAGGGCCATGTCCGCGCCGGGGCGCGCGACCCCGCGCCGCGCCTGCTGGGCACGACGTGGCGGCACCCGATCGAGCGGGCGCGCGAGGCCGTGCGCGATGCCGTCTTCGCCCGCGTGGACGACCGGCGTCAGGCCGGCGTGATCGCCGCGCTGGTCACCGGCGACCAGGGCGCCATCGACCGCGCCGACTGGGATGTGTTCCGCGCCACCGGCGTGGCGCACCTGATGTCGATCTCGGGCCTGCACATCACCTTGTTCGCGTGGTTCGCGGCGCACGTCGTGGGCGCGCTCTGGCGGCGCAGCAGCCGGCTCATGCTGCGGCTGCCCGCGCAACAGGCCGCGCTCGCGGGCGGCGTGCTGCTGGCCGCGCTCTACGCGCTCTTCAGCGGATGGGGCGTGCCCTCGCAGCGCACGGTCTGGATGCTCGCGGCCGTGGCGCTGCTGCGCCTGACCGGCCGGCGCTGGCCGTGGCCGCACGTCTGGCTGCTGACGGCGGCGGTCGTGGTGGGCGCCGATCCGTGGGCGCTGCTGCAGGCTGGCTTCTGGCTCAGCTTCGTGGCGGTGGCGGTGCTGTTCGCCTCCGCCACGGCCGTGCCGGGCGAAGGGCGGGTGGGCGCGCTCACGCGCCTGGGCCGCTTCTTTCGCGAGCAATGGACGATCACGCTGGCGCTCACGCCGCTGAGCCTGCTGCTGTTCCAGCAGGTGTCGGCGGTCGGGCTGGTGGCCAACGCGCTCGCGATCCCGTGGGTGACGCTGGTGATCACGCCGCTGGCGATGCTCGGCGTGGCGGTGCCGCCGTTGTGGGACGTGGCGGCCGGCGCCGTGAAGCTGTTCGCGCTGCTGCTGCAGGCGCTCGCCGGCCTGCCGTTCGCCACGCTGTCGATGGCCGCGCTACCCGCGTGGCTGGCTGCGGGTGGCGTGGCAGGCGGCGTGCTGCTGGCGATGCGCCTGCCGTGGTCGATGCGCGCGCTCGGCCTGCCGCTGCTGTTGCCGGTGCTGCTGTGGCAGCCAGCGCGACCTGCGGTGGGCGAGTTCGACCTGCTCGCCGCCGACATCGGGCAGGGCAACGCGGTGCTCGTGCGCACCGCCACGCACAGCCTGCTGTACGACGCCGGGCCGCGCTACGGGCTCGACAGCGACGCGGGCCACCGCGTGCTCGTGCCCCTGCTGCGCGCACGCGGCGAGCGGCTCGACCTGCTGCTGCTGAGCCACCGCGACATCGACCACACCGGCGGCGCGCCCGCCGTGCTCGCCATGCAGCCGCAGGCGGCGCTGCTGAGCTCCATCGAGGCCGGGCACCCGCTGCAGGCACTGCGCCCCGCGCGCCGCTGCGAGGCCGGGCAGCGCTGGACCTGGGACGGGGTCGACTTCGAGGTGCTGTTTCCCTATGACAGCGACTATCTCGGCTTCACGCGGCCCAACGCCGTGTCGTGCGTGCTGCGCATCGGCAACGGCCGCGCCACGGCGCTGCTGGCCGGCGACATCGAACGGCTGCAGGAGGCCGCGCTGGTGTCGCGCACGCCCGGGCTGTCGGCCGACGTGCTGCTGGTGCCGCACCACGGCAGCAAGACCTCGTCGAGCGAGCTTTTTCTGGATGCCGTGCGCCCGCGCATCGCGCTCGTGCAGGCCGGCTACCGCAGCCGCTTCGGCCACCCCGCGCCCGAGGTGGTGGCGCGCTATGTCGAACGCGGCGTGCAGGTGGTCGACAGCCCGCGCTGCGGCGCCGCCCACTGGGCGAGCCCGGCGCCGGCCGAGCTGAAGTGTGAACGCGCGCACGACCTGCGCTACTGGCGCCACCGCATGCCATGACGGTCCGAAACGCGAAATGCCCTCGCATCGGGCCCAAACCTAGGGCTTCTACTGGCCTCGAACTTGCTAAGCTATGGCTCAAGGAGATTGGTCGTTCCATGCACAAATTCGACGAGATGTATGAGCAGCTCCCCTATGCGGGCGCTGCAATCCGACAGCACTACAAGCGCTACGACCAATGGCTTGCGAAGCAACCCGGTGAGGTGATGCGATCGCGGCGTGAAGAGGCGGAAATGATTTTCCGCCGGGTCGGCATCACCTTCGCGGTGTACGGCGCCAAGGACGAGGACGGCTCCGGCACCGAGCGGCTGATCCCGTTCGACCTGCTGCCCCGGATCATTCCCTCCCACGAGTGGGAGAGCATGGAAAAGGGGCTGGTGCAACGTGTCACGGCGCTCAACCGCTTCCTGTACGACGTGTACCACGACCAGGAAATCATCAAGGCCGGCATCATCCCGGCCGAGCAGATCCTGAACAACGCCCAGTTCCGCCCCGAGATGATGGGCGTGAACGTGCCGCACAACGTCTACTCGAACATCTCGGGCATCGACATCGTGCGCGCCCCCGATGCCCAGGGCAACGGCGAGTACTACGTGCTCGAAGACAACCTGCGCGTGCCCAGCGGCGTGAGCTACATGCTCGAGAACCGCAAGATGATGATGCGGCTCTTCCCGGAGCTCTTCAACCAGAACCGCATCGCGCCGGTCGCCCATTACCCCGACCTGCTGCTCGAAACCCTGCGCGCCAGCGCGCCGCCGGCCACGGCCGAGCCCACGGTGGTGGTGCTCACGCCCGGCATGTACAACAGCGCCTACTTCGAGCATGCCTTCCTGGCCCAGCAGATGGGCGTGGAGCTGGTCGAGGGACAAGACCTGTTCGTCAAGGACGACTTCGTCTACATGCGCACCACGCGCGGCCCGGTGCGGGTCGACGTGATCTACCGCCGCGTCGACGACGACTTCCTCGACCCCGAGGTGTTCCGCCCGACCTCCACCCTCGGCTGCGCGGGCCTCATGCGCGCCTACCGCCAGGGCAACGTCGTGATCTGCAATGCCGTGGGCACCGGCGTGGCCGACGACAAGTCGATCTACCCGTACGTGCCGAAGATGGTCGAGTTCTACCTCGGCGAGAAGCCGATCCTGAAGAACGTGCCCACCTACATGTGCCGCAACAAGGACGAGCTGCAGTACACGCTCGACAACATGAAGGACCTGGTCGTCAAGGAGGTGCACGGCGCCGGCGGCTACGGCATGCTCATCGGCCCGGCCGCGACGCAGGCCGAGATCGAGGACTTCAAGAAGGCCGTCATCGCCAAGCCCGACGGCTACATCGCCCAGCCCACGCTGAGCCTGTCGACCTCGCCGACCTTTGTCGACGCCGGCATCGCGCCGCGCCACATCGACCTGCGTCCCTTCGTGCTCTCGGGCAGCGAAGTGCAGATGGTGCCCGGCGGCCTCACGCGCGTGGCGCTCAAGGAAGGGTCGCTGGTGGTCAACTCGTCGCAGGGCGGCGGCACCAAGGACACCTGGATTCTCGAAGCGGACCGCACGGCCAAGCCGAAGGCGGCCACGCAGTCGCAAAGCCAATCGCAGTAGGAGCACCCACGATGCTGTCCCGCACCGCAGACCACCTCTACTGGATGTCGCGCTACACCGAGCGCGCCGAGAACACGGCGCGCATGCTCGACGTCAACTACCAGACCTCGCTGCTGCCGCAGTCGGCCGAGGTTGCCAAGTACGGCTGGCAGGGCGTGCTCTCGATCAGCGAATTGCTGCCCTGGTACAGCAAGAAGTACGACCAGATCACGCCCAACGAAGTCATGGAGTTCATGGTCAAGGACGAGAGCAATCCGTCGTCGATCGTCTCCTGCCTGAAGGCGGCGCGCGAGAACGCGCGTGCCGTGCGCGGCGCGCTCACCACCGAAGCCTGGGAAACGCAGAACACCACCTGGCTCGAAGTGAACCGCATGCTGCGCGCCGGCGACTTCGAGCGCGACCCGGGGCAGTTCTTCGAGTGGGTCAAGTTCCGCTCGCACCTGTCGCGCGGCGTCACGCTGGGCACCATGCTCCAGGATGAGGCGTTCTACTTCTCGCGCCTTGGCACCTTTTTGGAGCGTGCCGACAACACGGCGCGCCTGGTCGATGTGAAGTTCCACGCGCTCAACAGCGAGTTCTTCGGCGCCGCCACCGAGGAAGACCAAGAGTACGACTTCTATCACTGGAGCGCGATCCTGCGCAGCGTCTCGGCCTTCGAGGTGTACCGCAAGGTGTACCGCGACGTGATCAAGCCCGAGCGCGTGGCCGAGCTGCTCATTCTTCGCGCCGACATGCCGCGCTCGCTGCACGCCAGCCTGGTCGAGGTGGTCAACAACCTCGCCAAGGTGCAGAACGAGCAGAGCGCCGAAACGCAACGCCGTGCCGGCAAGCTGCTGGCCGACCTGCAGTACGCACGCGTCGACGAGATCCTGGCGACGGGTTTGCATGCCTACCTCACGCAGTTCCTCGATCGGGTGAACGAGCTGGGCGGGCGCATCAGCCAGGACTTCCTGGTGCCGGCGCACTGACGGCGCATCGAGTCGATGTCCTGCGGGCCCAGGCAGGCCCCAGGACCTCGCGCACCCGGCGGTAGGATTCGAGTTCGATCTCGATCCAAGTTGCTGACCGCAGGGAGTTCTCATGAAGAAATCAATGCTTGCCCGTGATGGCAAGTGGAAGGCCGCCGCCTTGGCGGCTGTCGCCTTGCTTGCCGGCTGCGACCAGACCGCCTCACCGAAAGAACAAGCCTCCGCGCAGGCATCGACGGCCGTCGTCCTCGACGCCGCCACCGGATTGCGCTGGCTGCGCTGCGCGCTGGGGCAGACCTGGCAGGGCGGGCGTTGCGTCGGCGAGGCCGAAGCCCTGAGCCTGATGGACGCGCAGGAGCGCGTGCAGGCGCTCAACGCCAAGGGCCATGAAGGCATCTCGCAATGGCGGCTGCCGACCATCGTGGAGCTGGCGGCGCTGCGGCGTTGCGACCATGGCCTGGTCGACGAGACCTTCACGCTCGAGCTGAGCCCCGAACGGGAGCCCGTCACCGTGCCCCGGTGGTGCGCCCGCGAAACCTCCGTTCCCACCATCGACAGCGCACGCTTTCCCGATACGCCGCTGCGCAAGTTCTGGTCGGGCTCGGGCAGCGAGGCCGCGCAGCACTTCTATGCCGTGGACTTCAGCAACGCATGGATCGGCCAGAACGAGGCGGCCGAGGCCATCCACGCCGTGCGGCCGGTGGCCGACCGCTGACCTCCCGCTACTTCGAGAACGACTCCACCACCACCGGAATCTCCGGCGCCTGCCACCGGTAGCTGTCGCCCAGCACATTGCGCTCGGCCTTCTGCCCGCTCCAGCGGATGCCCAGCAGGTCTATCAGGCTCCAGCCGGCCCAGTCCGCGCGAAAGGGCTGCTGCGTGGCGGCGCCGGTGGGCAGCGGCTCGCGGTTGCGCCAGACGACGGCCGGGATGCGGTAGCCCGAGGCGGTCGCGGGGCTGTGGCCTGCGCGGTCGCTGCCGTGGCCGACTTCCTGGCCGTGGTCCGACAGGTACATCCAGGCGCGGTAGTCGTCCGGCTTGCCGGTGCTGCGGGTCTGCTGCAGCAGCTCCGACACCACGAAGTCGTGGTACAGCAGGGCCGCGTCGTACTCCTGGCGGAAGTGGCGCACCCAGGCCGAGCGGCCGTCCTTCACGAGGCCGTTCTCGACCGCGTCGACGCTGTCGTCGAAGGGGTTGGCGTTCTCGGGAAAGCGCAGGCTGTAGTGCGGGTGCGCGCCCATCAGGTGGACCACGATGAGCTTGCGCTCGGTGCTGGTGTCGGCAAAGGCCTCCTGCACGCAGTCGAGGATCTCGCCGTCGAGCGAGGCGCTGGCGCGGCCCGGCGTGCGGTTCACCATGTCGACCACGTCGGCGTAGCGCGCGTGCTGCTGCTCGATGGCCAGGTCGTCGTGGTTGCTGATCCACCAGACCTTGTAGCCGGCGGCGCGCGCCAGGGCCAGCAGGTGGGGCGGGCTGTCGCCGTTCCCGCGGTTCCCGTCGTTTCCATTCGCGGGCTCGCCGAAATGGAACATGTTGCGCAGCGCGGGCAGGGTGCTCGCGTCCACCGACCAGGCGTTGCGCAGCACGGCCATGCGGTCGCCTTCCTGCGCCTTGTGCGCCTGCAGGCGCGGCGTGGTCGGGCGGCCGTAGCCGTACAGGCCCATGTTGTCGCGGTTGATGCTGTCGGTGATGACGAGCACGACCGTGGACGGTCCCTCGCGCGTGATCACCGGGGCGATCTGCCGGGCCTGGGCCATCTGCGCATCGCGGGTCTTTTCCTGGTCGGCCCAGGCGGCGCGCTGGTCCTGCAGCGATTGCGACCACTGGGTCCAGAAGACGACCGGGTGCAGCCGGCGCCAGGGTTTGCTCACGTAGGCGACGCAGGCGGCCAGCAGGATGAGCAGCAGCAGCGAGCGCGCCCAGAACGGCCGCCGCGCACGCGGCGCCGTGGCACCGCGTTGCGCGAACAGGCCCGCCAGCAGGCCCGCTGCCACGAGTGCGGCCGACCAGACGACGGCGGAGCGCCAGTGCATGCGCAGGTACTCGGCGCTTTCCCGCGCGTTGGTGTTGGCCGCGGCGCCCAGCACCATGGCGCTGTCGGGCGCGGCCTGGTAGGTGTCGAGCAGGTAGGCGCGGACCACGGCGTCCAGGCCGAAGCCCATGACCCAGAGCCACACCAGCGCCGTGCGCCAGCGCCGCAGGCGTGCGCTGTGCAGCGGCCACAGCAGCCAGAGCACGGGCGGCGCGGCGAGCACCGCGAGCTGGGCGATGCGGCGGCCGTCGTGGCCCAGCGCGATCAGCGCCAGCAGCGTCGCGCCGACCACGCCGCAGGCCAGCAGGGCGCTGGAGGGAGGACGCGGGGCGTCGATGGCGGGATGTGTCAAGCGCGGCGCGGGGGAGTCGGGGGCGGGCGAATTCTGCCCCGCACCCTGCCGCGACACGGCCAGTGTCCCGACCCTCGCGGGGTCTTTGGAGCGCGGCTCAGGGATATCCCCGCGGAACTTATCGGCGCTCAGCGTCCCAGAGGGGGCTTCGACCGGCATTTGCCGGACCTCCCGTGTCTTCTCGAAAGGAACCCTCGCCCCATGGCCCGATTCAGCCGCCGACTGCCCGCGCTCCTGCTCGCATTCTTCTTCTCGTGGATGCTGCTGCCGTCCGCTTTTGCCGCGCAGCCGCAGATGGTCAGTGTCGCGGTCAAGACCCTGAACATGCGCACCGCCCCCAGCCAGCGCGCCGAGGCGCACTGGACCGTGAGCCGGGGCTATCCGCTGCGCGTGATCGGCCGCAAGGGCGACTGGCTGCGGGTCACCGACTTCGAGAACGACAAGGCCTGGGTCTTCCGCTCGATGACGAGCAAGACGCCGCACCACGTCGTGAAGGCAAAGACCGCGCAGTTGCGCCGCGCACCCGGCGCGCGCAGCCCGGTCGTGAAGAAGGCCGTGTACGGCGACGTGCTGCGTACCCTCGAGCGCCGCGGCGACTGGGTGAAGGTGCGCCACGAAGGCGGCGCCACCGGCTGGGTGCTGAAGCGCTCCCTCTGGGGTTGGTAAGCCCGCGCCCGCTCAGGTCGCGGTGGCCTGGCGCACCGCGCGCTCCCAGCGCGCCATCGATTCCTCGGCCTGCGCGCGGCCCATGGTCGGCATGAAGCGGCGCTCCACCTTCCACAGCTTCGAGAGCTGGCGCGCGTCGGTGTAGACGCCGGTCGACAGCCCCGCCAGGTAGGCCGCGCCCAGCGCAGTGGTCTCCACCACCTCGGGCCGCACCACCGGGATGCCCAGCAGGTCGGCCTGGAACTGCATCAGCAGGTCGTTCACGCTCGCGCCGCCGTCCACGCGCAGCTCGGCCACGGGCTTGCCGCCCGCGGCCACGGCGTCGCGGCTCATGGCCTGCAGCAGCGCGGCGCTTTGGTAGGCGATGCTTTCCAGCGCGGCGCGCGCAATGTGCGCGACCGTGGTGCCGCGCGTGAGCCCGGTGATCGTGCCGCGCGCGTCCGCGTCCCAGTAGGGCGCACCCAGGCCGGTGAAGGCCGGCACCATCATCACGCCGCCCGCGTCGGGCACGCTCTCGGCGAGCGACTGCACTTCGGCGCTGCCCTTGATGGCCTTGAGGCCGTCGCGCAGCCACTGCACCACGGCACCGCCGACGAACACGCTGCCTTCCATCGCGTACTGCGGGGTGGCGTCGGTCTGCGCGGCGCTGGTCACGAGCAGGCCGTTGTGCGAGGGCTGGAACGCGCCGCCCGTGTGCATCAGCAGGAAGCAGCCGGTGCCGTAGGTGTTCTTGGCCATGCCGGCCTCGAAGCAGGCCTGGCCGAAGAGGGCGCTCTGTTGGTCGCCGGCCACGCCGCCGATGGGCAGCGCGTGGCCCAGCAGCGCGGCGTCGGTGTCGGCAAAGTGCGAACTGGACGGCTGCACCTTCGGCATCAGCGCGGCGGGGATGTCCAGCGCCTTCAGCAGGTCGGCGTCCCAGTCGTTCGTGTGCACGTTGAAGAGCATGGTGCGCGAGGCGTTGCTCACGTCGGTCACGTGCACCTTGCCGCCGGTGAGCTGCCACATGAGCCAGCTGTCGACCGTGCCGAAGGCCAGCTCGCCGCGTTCGGCCTGGGCGCGCGCGCCGGGCACGTTGTCGAGCAGCCAGCGCAGCTTGGTGCCCGAGAAATACGCGTCGATCACCAGCCCGGTCTTTTCGCGGATGGTGTCGCTCAGGCCCTGCTCGCGCAGCTGCGCGCACAGCGGCTCGGCGCGGCGGTCCTGCCAGACGATGGCGTGGTGCACCGGCTGGCCGGTGGTGCGGTTCCACAGCACGGTGGTCTCGCGCTGGTTGGTGATGCCGATGGCGTGGATGTCGGCGGGCTGCAGCTTCGCCTTGGCCAGCACCTCGCGCGCGGTCGCCAGCTGGCTGCGCCAGATTTCCATCGGGTCGTGCTCGACCCAGCCCGGCTGCGGGTAGATCTGCGTGAGTTCCTTTTGCGCGATGGCGACGATGCGGCCTTCGCGGTCGAACACGATGCTGCGCGAGCTGGAGGTGCCCTGGTCCAGGGCAAGCAGGTAGGTGGTCATTCGATGAGTCTGATGGGGTTCAGTTGTCGCGCGCGATCTCGAGGCGCACCTGCGCGGCATGCAGCAGGTCGGGGAAGGGCGGCGGCGGCGCGGCGTCGGTGAACAGGCGGTCGATCTGCGAGAGCGTGCCCAGCTGGATCATGGCCGGCCGGTTGAACTTGCTCGCGTCGGCCGCCAGCCACACCTCGCGCGCCTGGGCAATGATGGTCTGCGCGACCTTCACCTCGCGCAGGTCGAAGTCGCGCAGCGAGCCGTCGGCCTCGATGCTCGACACGCCGATGAGCGCGATGTCGACCTTGAACTGGCGGATGAAGTCGATGGTGGCCTCGCCCACCACGGCGCGGTCGCGTGGGCGCACCGAGCCGCCGGCCACGATCACCTCGCAGGCCGTGTTGCCGCTCAGGATGGTCGCCACGTTCAGGTTGTTGGTGATCACGCGCAGGCCCGTGTGGCGCATCAGCGCCTTGGCGATGGCCTCGGTGGTGGTGCCGATGTTCAGGATCAGCGAGCAGTCGTTGGGCACCAGCTCGGCCACGCGGCGCGCGATGCGCGCTTTGCCGTCGGCGTTGAGCGTTTCGCGCTGCTGGTAGCCGATGTTCTCGGTGGTCGAGCTGGGCACGCGCACGCCGCCGTGGAAACGCGTGAGCAAACCCGCATCGGCCAGCCGCTGCACGTCGCGCCGCACGGTCTGCAGCGTGACGCCCAGCATGTCGGCGAGCTGTTCGACGGTGACCGAACCGCGCGCGCGCACGGTGTCGAGGAGGTTGATCTGGCGCGGGTTGGAGTTCACAGAGGCGTCGTGGAAAGCGGAAAGACTGGGGTCGAGGGTACAGGCCGCGTCACTTTAAAACGAAAGAAAACGAAGCCGAGTAAGGGAAAACTCGGAGGAAAATCGCGCCAAAAGGAATCCAAATGAAAAAACGCGAAAATACAATCTCGGCCTTTGCTGACAAAAGTCACGAACCTACGGACCTCCAGCCTGTGACCGATTTCTCCTCTCCAGCGGCCGAGCCCGCCACCGATTGCGATGTGCTGATCGTCGGCGGTGGCATCAACGGCTGCGGCATTGCGCGCGACCTGGCCGGCCGGGGCTGGCGCGTGGTCCTGTGCGAGAAGGACGACCTGGCCTCGCACACGTCGTCTTCTTCCACCAAGCTGATCCACGGCGGGCTGCGCTACCTCGAGTACTACGAGTTCTCGCTGGTGCGCAAGGCGCTGCAGGAGCGCGAGGTGCTGCTCAAGAGCGCGCCGCACATCATGTGGCCGCTGCGCTTCGTGATGCCGCACGACCCCTCGATGCGCCCGGCCTGGATGATCCGCATCGGCCTGTTCATGTACGACCACCTCGCCAGGCGCGAGGTGCTGCCGCCGTCGCGCGGCATCGACCTGCGCCAGCATCCGGCCGGCGCGCCGCTCAAGGCGCAGTACAAGCGCGGTTTCGTGTACTCCGACGGCTGGGTCGACGACGCGCGGCTGGTGGTGCTCAATGCCATCGATGCGCGCTCGAAGGGCGCCGAAGTGCTCACGCGCACGCGCTGCATCCATGCGCAGCGCGGCGCCGACGGCTGGGTCGCGACGCTCGAAGGCCCCGATGGCGCGCACCGCACCGTGCGTGCGCGCGCCGTGGTGAATGCGGCGGGCCCGTGGGCCGAATCCTTCCTGCGCGGCGTGGCCCAGTCGGCGCGCGGCGAGGCGCTGGCCACCAAGAGCCTGCGGCTCGTGAAGGGCAGCCACATCATCGTGCCGCGCCTGTTCGACCACGACCACGCCTACATCTTCCAGAACCCCGACAAGCGGATCATCTTCGCCATTCCCTACCAGGGCGCGTTCACGCTGATCGGCACCACCGACATCGAGATCAGCGGCGACGACCCCGGCGCCGCGCGCATCGCGCAGGAAGAAATCGACTACCTGTGCACCCAGGCCAGCCGCTACTTCGACAAGGCCATCGTGCCGGCCGACGTGGTCTGGACCTACTCGGGCGTGCGCCCGCTGCTGGACGACGCCTCGGGCGACCCCTCGGCCGTCACGCGCGACTACCTGCTCGAGTCGAACACCACCGCCGCGCCGCTGCTGTCGGTGTGGGGCGGCAAGATCACCACCTTCCGCAAGCTGGCCGAGGATGCGGCCGACGAGGTCGGCAAGATGCTCGGCCAGTCGAGTGCCCAGCGCCCGGCCTGGACCGACGGCGCCTTCCTGGCCGGCGGCGACCTGTCGGCCTGGATCGGCGCGCCCAAGCGCCCCGACGACGACTTCGCCCGCTTCGTGGCCGCCGTGCAGGCCAGGTACCCCTGGCTCGACGCCCAGGTCGCGCTGCGGCTGGCGCGCGGCTACGGCGCGCGCGTGGCCGAACTGATCGGCGAGGCGCAATCGCTGGCCGACATGGGCGCCGAGGTGGCGCCCGGCCTGTACGAACGCGAGCTGCGCTTCTTGCAGGCGCGCGAATGGGCCGTGAGCTCGGACGACGTGCTCTGGCGCCGCACCAAGCTCGGCCTGCACTACACGCCCGCCGAGCGCGAGCAGGTGGCGATCTGGCTGCAGGCCAACGCAAAGAACAACAACGACACCGTGGAAGTGGAGGTGAGCTGATGCAGCTGACTCTGGAGCGCGTCACCAAGAAGGTCGGCGCGCAAACCTGGCTCTACGAGCAGAGCATCGCGCCCCAAAGCGGCGCGGTGACCGTGCTGCTCGGCGCCACGCAGGCCGGCAAGACCAGCCTGATGCGCCTCATGGCCGGGCTCGACACGCCGAGCACCGGGCGTGTGCTGGTCGACGGCAAGGACGTCACCGGCACGCCGGTGCGCGAGCGCAATGTCGCGATGGTCTACCAGCAGTTCATCAACTACCCCTCGCTCAAGGTGGCCGACAACATTGCCTCGCCGCTGAAGCTGCGCGGCGAGTCGAACATCGACGCGCGGGTGAAGGCGCTGGCCGACAAGCTGCACATCGGCATGTTCCTCGACCGCTACCCGCAGGAGCTGTCCGGCGGCCAGCAGCAGCGCGTGGCGCTGGCGCGTGCGCTCGCCAAGAACGCACCGCTCATGCTGCTCGACGAGCCGCTGGTCAACCTGGACTACAAGCTGCGCGAAGGCCTGCGCGAAGAACTCACGCAGCTCTTCGCCACCGGCGACTCGACCGTCATCTACGCCACCACCGAGCCCGGCGAAGCGCTGCTGCTGGGCGGCTACACGGCCGTGATGGACGCCGGCGAGCTGCTGCAGTACGGCCCGACCGCCGAAGTGTTCCATGCGCCGCAGTCGCTGCGCGTGGCGCGCGCCTTCAGCGATCCGCCGATGAACCTGCTGGCGGGCACGGCCGCGGCCGCCCGCGTGCAGCTCGCGGGCGGGCCCGCGCTGACGCTGGCCCTGCCGGAAAGCGTGTCGGGCACGGTCACGGTCGGCCTGCGCGCGAGTGCCTTGAACGTGAACGCGGGGGAGGGCGACATCGCCTTGCCCGGCAAGGTGGAGCTGGCCGAAATTTCGGGCTCCGACACCTTCGTGCACGTCGACACGGCGGTGGGCGAACTGGTGGCGCAGCTCACCGGTGTGCACCGCTTCGAGCTGGGCGCTTCGATCACGCTGTACTTCAGCGCATCGCAAGCCTATGTGTTCGATGCCAGCGAAAAGCTGGCGCTCGCGCCGGCATGGCGCAAAGGAAACTGAGATGGCACGCATCGATCTCGACCTGGCCCACGCCTACCGCGCCAACCCCACGCAGGACAGCGATTACGCGCTGCTCCCGCTGAAAATGAGCTTCCGCGACGGTGGCGCGTACGCCTTGCTCGGCCCCTCGGGCTGCGGCAAGACGACCATGCTCAACATCATCTCGGGCCTGCTCGTGCCTTCGCAGGGCAGCGTGAGCTTCGACGGCCGCGACATGACGCGCGCCACGCCGCAGGAACGCAACATCGCGCAGGTGTTCCAGTTCCCGGTGATCTACGACACCATGACCGTGGCCGAGAACCTCGCGTTCCCGCTGCGCAACCGCAAGGTGCCTGAAGACCAGATCAAGAAGCGCGTCGGCGAGATCGCCGAGATGCTCGACATGAGCGGCCAGCTCAACCAGCGCGCCGCGGGCCTGGCGGCCGATGCCAAGCAGAAGATCTCGCTGGGCCGCGGCCTGGTGCGCAGCGACGTGTCGGCGGTGCTGTTCGACGAACCGCTCACCGTGATCGACCCGCACCTGAAGTGGCAGCTGCGCCGCAAGCTCAAGCAGATCCACCGCGAGCTCAAGCTCACGCTGATCTACGTGACGCACGATCAGGTCGAGGCGCTCACCTTCGCCGAAGAGGTGGTGGTCATGACGCGCGGCAAGGCCGTGCAGGTGGGCAGCGCCGAGGCGCTGTTCGAGCGTCCGGCCCACACCTTCGTCGGCCATTTCATCGGCTCGCCGGGCATGAACTTCTTGTCGGCCCACAGCGCCAACGGCGCACTCGAAGTGGCGGGCACGCCGCTGGTGCCCACGCGCGAGCTGCCGCCCGGCGCGCTCAAGATCGGCATCCGGCCCGAGTACCTGCGCCTGTCGAACGCGGGGGCGGCAGGTGCCGTGCCAGCGGTGGTGAAGCAGGTGCAGGACGTCGGCACGCACGCGATGCTCAGCGCCGAAGTCGACGGCGGCGTGGTCAAGGTGCGCATGCATTCGGACGAACAGCCGCCCTCGGTGGGCGACACGGTGTGGCTGCGGGTGCTCGACACCCACACCTGCTATTACAAGGACGAGGAACTGGTCGCATGAACCCCACCAACAAGCCGATCAACCAGAAGGCGTGGTGGCTCGTGCTGCCGGTGCTGATCTGCGTGGCCTTTTCGGCCATCGTGCCGCTGATGACGGTGGTCAATTACTCGGTGCAGGACATTATCTCGCCCGACCGGCGCGTGTTCGTCGGCACCGAATGGTTCGCCGCCGTGATGCGCGACGACGAGCTGCACCAGGCGCTGTGGCGCCAGCTGGGCTTCTCGCTGTCGGTGCTGCTGGTGGAGATTCCGCTGGGCATCGCACTCGCGCTGTCGATGCCGGCCACGGGCTGGAAGTCGTCGGCGGTGCTGGTGGTGGTGGCGCTGTCGCTGCTCATTCCATGGAACGTGGTGGGCACCATCTGGCAGATTTACGGCCGTGCCGACATCGGCCTCCTGGGCCACGCGCTGCAGGTCATGAGCATCGAATACAACTACACCGGCAGCGCGACCGACGCCTGGCTCACGGTGCTGGTGATGGATGTGTGGCACTGGACGCCGCTGGTGGCCTTGCTCTGCTATGCCGGCCTGCGCTCGATTCCCGACGCCTACTACCAGGCCGCGCGCATCGACGGCGCCAGCAAGTTCGCGGTGTTCCGCTACATCCAGCTGCCCAAGATGCGTGGCGTGCTGATGATCGCGGTGCTGCTGCGCTTCATGGACAGTTTCATGATCTACACCGAGCCCTTCGTGCTGACGGGCGGCGGGCCGGGCAACGCGACCACCTTCCTGAGCCAGTACCTCACGCAGAAGGCGGTGGGGCAGTTCGACCTCGGGCCGGCGGCGGCGTTCTCGCTGATCTATTTCCTGATCATCCTGCTGTTCTGCTTCGTGCTCTACAACTGGATGCAGCGGGTCGGTACACAGGAAGTGGAGAAAGAACAATGAACGAAAAACGCTTCCACAAGCGCAGCATCTTTTTGCTGCTGTACATCCTGTTCGCGCTGTTGCCCATCTACTGGATGGTCAACATGAGCTTCAAGACGAACGAGGAGATCCTGTCGAGCTTCTCGTTCTTCCCGCAGCAGCTCACCTGGGCCAACTACGCGCGCATCTTCACCGACGAGTCGTGGTACTCGGGCTACATCAACAGCCTGATCTACGTGGCGATCAACACGGTGATCTCGCTCACCGTGGCGCTGCCGGCGGCCTATGCGTTCTCGCGCTATTCGTTCCTGGGCGACAAGCACGTGTTCTTCTGGCTGCTGACCAACCGCATGACGCCGCCCGCGGTGTTCCTGCTGCCGTTCTTCCAGCTGTACAGCACCGTCGGCCTCATGGACACGCACCTGGGGGTGGCGCT
Organism: Variovorax sp. GW823-FHT04B03; assembly: GCF_058796495.1. Taxonomy (NCBI): domain Bacteria; kingdom Pseudomonadati; phylum Pseudomonadota; class Betaproteobacteria; order Burkholderiales; family Comamonadaceae; genus Variovorax; species Variovorax sp. GW823-FHT04B03. The sequence goes on along the minus strand of NZ_JBXAIT010000003.1, from coordinate 817,355 downwards.
GGCGCACCTGCTGTTCAACGTGCCCCTGGCGGTGTGGATTCTCGAAGGCTTCATGAGCGGCATCCCGCGTGAGATCGACGAGACGGCGTACATCGACGGCTATTCGTTCCCGCGCTTCTTCCTCACCATCTTCCTGCCGCTCATCAAGGCCGGCGTGGGCGTGGCGGCGTTCTTCTGCTTCATGTTCAGCTGGGTCGAGCTGCTGCTGGCGCGCACGCTCACGAGCGTGAACGCCAAGCCCATCGTCGCGACGATGACGCGCACGGTGAGCGCCTCGGGCATGGACTGGGCGACGCTGGCCGCGGCCGGTGTGCTCACCATCGTGCCGGGCGCGATCGTGATCTGGTTTGTCCGCCACTACATCGCGAAGGGTTTCGCGATGGGCCGCGTCTAAGGAGACCGAGACATGTTCGACTGGATGGTCTGGACCACCCCGGTGGCCGTTTTCTTCAGCTGCATCGCGCTCATGCTGGTCGGCATGACGGTGTGGGAATTCAAGTCGCCCACCACGATGCGCCGTGGCTGGCTGCCTATTGCCACCACGCGCGGCGACCGGCTCTTCATCGGCCTCTTGTCCGCTGCCTACGTCAACCTGATCTTCGTCGGCCTGGCCGGCAAGGTGCAGGAGTGGCTGAGCCTGGAGGCCGAGCCCTCGATCTGGATCGGCTTCGTGCTGTCGATGCTCGTGCTGGCGCTCGTGATGCGCAAAGGCTAGCCCACCGATTTCGTCAACGCGTCCGGCTCTCCGCCTCCCCGGAGCCGCGATGAAAAAACCGGGGAAGCACAACCGAGGAGACACATTCATGAAGATGCGCTACACGGCATTGGCAATGGCGGCGGCGATGGTCGCCGCGCACGGCGCATGGGCCGCAGAGCCCGAAGCCAAGAAATGGATCGACAGCGAGTTCCAGCCGTCGACCCTGAGCAAGGACCAGCAGGCGGCCGAGATGAAGTGGTTCATCGACGCGGCCAAGAAGCTGCAGGCCAAGGGCGTCAAGGAAATCTCGGTGGTGTCGGAGACCATCACCACGCATGAATACGAATCGAAGACGCTGGCCAAGGCCTTCGAGGAAATCACCGGCATCAAGGTCAAGCACGACCTGATCCAGGAAGGCGACGTGGTCGAGAAGCTGCAGACCTCAATGCAGTCGGGCAAGTCGATCTACGACGGCTGGATTTCCGACTCCGACCTCATCGGCACGCACTACCGCTACGGCAAGATGATGAACCTCACCGACTACATGGCCGGTGCGGGCAAGGAGTACACCAACCCCGGGCTCGACCTCAAGGACTTCATCGGCACCAAGTTCACCACCGCGCCCGACGGCAAGCTCTACCAGCTGCCCGACCAGCAGTTCGCCAACCTGTACTGGTTCCGCGCCGACCTGTTCGATCGCAAGGACCTGAAGGACAAGTTCAAGGCCAAGTACGGCTACGACCTGGGCGTGCCGCTGAACTGGAGCGCCTACGAGGACATCGCCGAGTTCTTCAGCGTCGACGTGAAGACCATCGACGGCAAGCCGATCTACGGCCACATGGACTACGGCAAGAAGGACCCGTCGCTGGGCTGGCGCTTCACCGATGCGTGGCTCTCGATGGCCGGCACCGCCGACATCGGCACCCCCAACGGCATGCCGATCGACGAGTGGGGCATCCGCGTGGCCGACGACAAGTGCACGCCCGTGGGCGCGGCCGTGTCGCGCGGCGGTGCGACCAACTCGCCGGCCGCCGTGTACGCGCTCACCAAGTACATCGACTGGATGAAGAAGTACGCGCCCAAGGAAGCCATGGGCATGACCTTCGGCGAAGCCGGCCCGGTGCCCGCGCAGGGCCAGATCGCCCAGCAGATCTTCTGGTACACGGCCTTCACCGCCGACATGACCAAGAAGGGCCTGCCCGTGGTGAATGAGGACGGCACGCCCAAGTGGCGCATGGCGCCCGGCCCGAACGGCCCGTACTGGAAGCAGGGCATGCAGAACGGCTACCAGGACGTGGGTTCGTGGTCGTTCTTCAACGGCCATGACGCCAACAAGACCGCCGCCGCCTGGCTCTACGCCCAGTTCGTGACCTCCAAGAGCGTCTCGCTCAAGAAGACCATCGTGGGCCTGACCCCGATCCGCGAATCGGACATCCAGAGCAAGGCCATGACCGACATGGCGCCCAAGCTGGGCGGCCTGGTCGAGTTCTACCGCAGCCCGGCCCGCGTGGCATGGACGCCCACCGGCACCAACGTGCCCGACTACCCCAAGCTGGCGCAGCTGTGGTGGAAGAACGTGGCCGAGGCCGTCACGGGCGAGAAGACCCCGCAGAAGGCCATGGACAACCTGGCCGACGAGATGGACAACGTGATGGGCCGCCTGCAACGCGCCGGCATGGCCCACTGCGCGCCCAAGCTCAACGCCAAGGGCGATCCGAACAAGTGGCTCAGCGACCAGCACGCCCCGTGGAAGAAGCTGGCCAACGAGAAGCCCAAGGGCGAGACCATCGACTACAACAAGCTGCTGAGCGCCTGGAAGGCCGGCAAGGTGCGCTGACCGGCGCGTCGCCAGCAGCAATTGCAAACAAGGGCCGCGCCGCGAGGTGCGGCCCTTTTTCGCTTTCTGGCGCCCTGGTTCGTCGGATTCACGCGACGCCATGACCTATGGCAGATGCACCTTTGAAAAGGTTCGCTTACATTCGACGGCCCCCGCCACGGCCCGCCAGTGAATCCAAGTTCTTCCAGCCCCACCGCCAGCCCTCCTGCCACCCCGAGCGCGCGTGTCAAACGCGTCCTGCTGATCCAGTACTCGCAGACCGGGCAACTCGACCGCGTGGCCGGGCAGATCGCCGCGCCGCTGCGCGCCGACGCGGGCATCGAACTGCGCGTGGAGACGCTGCGGCCGCTGCAGCGCTTTCCCTTTCCCTGGCCGTTCCTGACCTTCTTCGACGCGTTCCCCGAGTCGGCCCACCTGAAGCCGGGCCCGCTGGCGCCGCTCGCGCTCACGGGCGACGAAGACTTCGACCTCGTCATCCTGCCGTACCAGGTCTGGTTCCTGGCGCCTGCGCAGCCGGTCGTGGCCTTCCTGCAGCACCCCGTGGCGGCGCGGCTGCTCAAGGGAAAACCCGTGGTCACGGTCATTGCCTGCCGCAACATGTGGCTGCTGGCCCATGAAAAGCTCAAGGGCCTGCTCGCCGCCACCGGCGCGCGCCTGATCGACAACGTGGTGCTCACCGACCCCGGCCCCACGCTCGCCACCTTCTTCACCACGCCGGCCTGGCTCATCTGGGGCCGCAAGCGCGGCTTCTGGGGCATGCCCGACGCGGGCCTGAGCGAGGAGCAGATCCGCGGCTGCGGCCGCTTCGGCCGGGCCTTGCGCGACGCGCTGCACGCAGGCCGCGAGCAGGGCGATGCGCCCCTGCTGGCCGGGCTGGGCGCAGTGCGCGCCCAGGCGCGGCTGCTCATCAGCGAGAAGGCCGGCACGCGCAGCTTCTACCTGTGGGGCAAGCTGATCATGGCGGCCGGCGGGCCGGGCGCGGCGGTGCGCAAGCCGCTGCTCTTGCTGTACGTGCTGTTTCTGCTGGCACTGATCGTCACCGTCGTGCCGGTGAGCCTGACGCTGCAGGCCCTGCTGCGGCCGTTGTTCCGAGGGTGGCTGACTAAAATGACGGCTCAATTCGAGCGCCCGTCGGGCTCTGCCACGGACCGGCTCCCTCTCTATGACGACTGATGTTTTCCTGACCCGCACCGCCGCGTTCCTGCCTTTTTCTCCGGTCAGCAACGAAGACATCGAAGAAGTGTTGGGCCGCATCGGCGGCAAGGTGTCGCGTGCGCGACGCCTCATCCTGCGCAGCAACGGCATCCAGTCGCGCCACTACGCCATCGACCGCGCCACCGGCCAGCTGGCCATGACCAACGCGCAGCTCACCGCCGCGGCCATCCGCGCGCTGGGCGACGACATCGGCCCGGTCGACTGCCTGGCCACCGGCACCTCGCTGCCCGACCAGCTCATGCCCAACCACGCGGTGATGGTGCACGGCGAACTGGGCTGGCCCCGGCTCGAAGTGGTGGCCTGCGCCGGCATCTGCCTGGCCGGCGCGGCGGCGCTCAAGCACGCGTGGCTGTCGGTGCGCGCGGGTGACGCCCGCCGCGCGGTCGCCACGGGCTCCGAGCTGGCCTCGGCCGTGATGCGCGGCATCAACTTCGAGGCCGAGCTCGAGCACAAGCTCGAAGCGCTCGAAGCGCGCCCCGAGATCGCCTTCGAGAAAGACTTCCTGCGCTGGATGCTGTCCGACGGCGCCGGCGCGGTGCTGCTGGAGCGCGAGCCGCGCGGGCCGCTGTCGCTGCGTGTCGAATGGATCGAGCTGTCGTCGGCGGCGCACGAGCTGCCGGTGTGCATGTACGCCGGCGCCGACAAGAACGAGCAGGGCGGCCTCGACGGCTGGGCCCGCACTTCGCCGGCCGACTGGCAGCGCGACTCGACCTTCGCCGTCAAGCAGGACGTGCGCCTGCTCAACGACAACATAGTGCGCGCCACGCTGGCCGAGCCGCTGGCCGCCATCATCGAACGCCGCGGGCTCAAGACCGACGACATCGACTGGTTCCTGCCGCACCTGTCGTCGCACTATTTCGTCGAGCCCGTGGCCGCGAGCCTGGTCGCGCTGGGCCTGCCGATTCCGCGCGAGCGCTGGTTCAGCAACCTCGCGACCAAGGGCAACACGGGCTCGGCCTCGCCGTACATCATGCTCGACGAGCTGTTCCGCTCGGGGCGTATCAAGCCGGGCCAGAAGCTCCTGATGTTTGTCCCGGAAAGCGGCCGCTTCTCCAGCGGCTTCATCTACCTGGAGGCGGTGTAGCCATGGACCTCGATGCCGTGCCCCAAGAGGGCAACGCGACCCTCGCCGGCCATTCCAAGCTGATGTACGCCCGCGACGCGCAAGGCCGCGTCGTCACCACCACCTCGAAGGGCTGGGAGGCGGAAGAGATCGTCACCAGCCACGCGGTCGATGTGCTCATCGAGCAGGCGCAGGAGGCCAAGGCGCGCGTGAAGGCCGGGCTGGCCTCGCCGCTCGAGTACTGGATGTACGAGCGCCGCATGGACGTGGCGCTGCTCTCGCAGACCAGCGGCTTCTGGCAGTGGCGCGTGCGCCGCCACCTGCAGCCGCGCCATTTCGCCGCGCTGTCGCCGGCCCAGCTCGCCCGCTACGGCCAGGCGCTGGGGCTGCCCGTTTCCACCCTGCAAGGCCTGCCGTGAACTTCCAACACCAACAGGCGGCGCACTGCGAAAGCGGCGTCATCTCCAGCCTCATGCGCCACCACGGCGCGCCGATGAGCGAGGCGATGGCGCTGGGGTTGTCGTCGGCGCTGTCGTTCGCCTACCTGCCGTTCATCAAGCTGTCGGGCCTGCCGCTCATCTCGTACCGCATGCCGCCCAAGGCCATCATCAAGGGCCTTTTGGCGCCGATGGCCGCGCGCTTTCGCTTCGAGACCTTCCGCAGCCCGCAGGCCGGGCAGCAGCGGCTGGACGCGCTGCTGGCCGACGGCCAGCTCGTGGGCCTGCAGACCTCGGTCTACTGGCTGCCGTACTTTCCGCCGAACATGCGCTTTCACTTCAACGCGCACAACCTGCTGGTCTACGGCAAGGACGGCGACGACTACCTGATCAGCGACCCGGTGTTCGAGGAGCCCGTGCGCTGCGCCAGCGAAGACCTGTCGCGCGCCCGTTTCGCCAAGGGCGTGCTCGCGCCCAAGGGCCTCATGTACTACCCGCAGGCCATCGAGCGCAAGGCGGTCGACGCCGCCTCGGTGACCCAGGCCATCCGCAAGACCGTGCGCAACATGCTCGCGCCCGTGCCCATCGTCGGCGTGCGCGGCATGCGCACGTTGGCCAAACGCATGCAGAAGCTGTCGCCCAGCGATCCGCGCAGCGTCGACTTCATCGGCCATCTCGTGCGCATGCAGGAAGAAATCGGCACGGGCGGGGCGGGATTTCGCTTCATCTACGCGGGCTTCCTGCAGGAGGCGGCGCAGCTGCTCGACAAGCCGCAGCTGACGCAGATGTCCGAGCGCCTGATCGCCATCGGCGACGGCTGGCGTGCGTTCGCGCTCAAGGCGGCGCGCATGGTGAAAGGGCGCGAGCCGGTCGATCCCGTTGCGCTCGCCGGCAAGCTGCGCGAGCAGGCGCAGCAAGAGGAAACCTTCTTCCGCGACCTCAAGGCCGCCGTCGCTTGAGATGGGAGCCCCCCGGCTTGCCACTGCGTGTGCTTCGCCACCCCCCGAGGGGGAGGCTCGGCCCGCCTTGGGGCGGCCCGGCGGCGGGCCGATGCTCGAGCTTCACCAGCTCGGCTACCGCTACCCGCACGCTGACAAGGCCGCGCTGGCCGACGTGTCGCTCGCCGTGCCGCGCGGTTGCGTGCTGGGCCTGCTGGGGCCGAATGGTGCCGGCAAGACCACGCTGATCTCGCACCTGTCGGGCGCGCTCGCGGTGCAGTCGGGCGACATCCGCATCGACGGCCAGCCGTTGCAGCAGGTGCGCGCCAAGGCGCCCACGCGCATCGCCGTGGCGCCGCAGGACCAGGCCTTCTATCCGATGCTCACCGTGGCTGAGAACCTGGCCTGCTTCGCCGCGGCTGGCAGACTTTCGGGGGCGCGCAAGAAGGCGCGCATCGACACCTGCACGCAGTTCGCACAGCTCGAACAGTTCGCGGGCGTGCGCGCCGAGCGGCTCTCGGGTGGCCTGAAGCGCCGGCTCAACCTCGCGATCGCCTTGCTGCCCGAGCCTGAGCTGATGCTGTTCGACGAGCCGACGGTGGGTGTCGATCCGCAGTCGCGCGCCTTCATCCTCGATGCGATCAAGAGCCTGGCGCAGGCCGGCGCGGCGGTGATCTACGCCTCGCACTACATGGAAGAGATCGAGGCCATCGCCGACCGCGTGGCCATCCTCGACCAGGGCCGCGTGCTGCGCGAAGGTCCGCTCGACGCGCTGCTGTCGCAAAGCGCGATGCTGCTGACCCTGGCCGCCGACGGGCTCGACGCGCAAAGGCTCTCGCGCTTCGGCACGGTGGAGCAGGGCGCGGCGCACTGGCGCATCCACCTGAACGCAGGCACCGGCCCCGGCCCCGTGCTGGCCGCGCTCGAAGCCGAAGGCATCGAGGTGCGCCAGGCCGAGTTCGGCCGGCACGACCTCGAGCAGCTCTTCATGGCGCTCACGCACCGTTCGCTGCGCGACTGACCGAACGCCATGCTCTTTGCGCTCATCAAGAAGGAACTGCTGGCCCTCGTGCGCGACATGCACGGGCTGGCCGTGCTGTTCGTGATGCCGATGGTGTTCATCGTGCTGATGTCGCTCACGCTGAAGGACATCTACCGCCCGCCGCTGGCCGAACTGAGCTACGCGGTCGATGCGCGCGACAGCGGCACGCCCGCCAAATGGCTGCTGCAAATCTGGCGGCGCAGCCACGGCGCGCCGCAGCCGCTGGGCAGCGACTGGCAGGCGCGGCTGCGCAGCGGCACGCTCAAGTACGTGATCGTGCTGGAGCCCGGCCTGTCGGACGAGCTGGAATCGGCCGCGCTCTCCACGCGCGCCCACATCCGCCTGCTGGCTGAACCCGGCATCGACGCCAACCTGTTCAACGCGCTGCGCGCCGAACTCATCGGTGCCTCGGGCGAACTCAAGGCGCGGCTCGCGCTGGCGGTACCCGGCACGGCCAGCCCCGCGCCCGACGCGTCCATCCAGGCGATGGTGCAGGCCGAGCGCTTCGCCACCGCCGGCCCGCGGCCCACGTCGGTGCAGCAGAACGTGCCGGCCTGGCTGGTGTTCGGCATGTTCTTCGTGGTGGCCTCGCTGTCCAGCCTGTTCGTGCAGGAGCGCGGCTCGGGCGCGCTCGGCCGGCTGCAGAGCCTGGGCGTGTCGCGTTCGATGCTGCTGGCCTCCAAGGCCTTGCCCTACCTCGGCGTGAACGCGCTGCAGGCGCTGCTGATGCTGGCGGCGGGCATCTGGTTCATGCCGTTGATCGGCGGCGATGCGCTCTCGCTCGCGGGCATCCACTGGGGCGGCCTGCTGCTGTCGCTGGCGGCCGTGAGCCTGGCGGCGGTGAGCCTGTCGCTGGCGGTGGCCTGCCTCGTCAAGAGCCATGCGCAGGCCGCCACGCTCGGGCCGATGGTGAATGTGCTGATGGCGGCGGCGGGCGGCATCATGGTGCCCAAGTTCGTCATGCCGGGCTTCATGCAGCGCATGGTCGAAATCTCTCCCATGAACTGGGGGCTCGAAGCGCTGCTCACCGTGCTGCTGCGCGGCGGCGGTGTGGCCGAGGTGCTGCCGCAGGTCGGTCGGCTGGTGGCGTTCGCGGCCCTCATGTTCTTCGTGGCTGTCTTTCTGTTTCGCAGGCGCGCACCGTGACGAGCACCGTTTCTTCTCCTGAATTCATCGCCCGCCTCAAGGCCCTCGTGCTCGAGGCCGTCGAAAAAGACGCGCCGCCCGGCGGCCTCGGCGACGACGAGCCGCTGTTCGGCCCCGAGGCGCGCCTGGACCTCGACTCGCTCGATGCGCTGCAGGTGTCGATGGCGATCCAGCAGCACTTCGGCCTGCGCATGCCCGACAGCAAGGACACGCGGCGTGCCATGACGTCGATCGCGCACTTGGCGGAACACCTGGTGCAAGCGGGCAAGGCATGAGTCCGGTGTACCTGGCCGGCATGGGCCTGGCCTGCGTGCTCGGCGACGATGTGCCGTCCGCGCTCGCGGCGCTGCGGCGCGGCGGCGTGCCGCCCACGCCGGTGACGGTGGCCGAGGGCCTGCAGTGGCCGGTCTACACGCTGGCGGTGCCGCCCGGCGACTGGGCGCAGCGCGTGCAGCACACGGTGCGCCGCGTGGTCGCGCAGACAGGCGAGGGACTGGACCGGCAAGGGCCGTTGTTCGTGGCCTCGTCGTCGCTCGACATCGGGGCCATGGAACATGCGCAGCACGACGCGCGGCTCAGCGGCGACCTGCAGGATTTCGCCGACATCGCCGCCGCCGCGCTCGACTGGCAAGGCCCGGTCTTCACCGTCTCGACCGCCTGCACCTCGGCGCTCAACGCGATGCTGGCGGCGGCCGACATGGTGCGCGCGGGCGAGGCGCGCGAGGCGCTGGTGATCGGCGCCGAACTCGACAACCGCTTCACCGTGGCTGGCTTCGGCGCGATGCAGCTGCTGGCGCCCGACAGCGCGCGGCCCTTCGGCGCGGGGCGCCAGGGGCTGGTGCTCGGCGAAGCGGTGGCGGCGCTGCGGCTCGGATCGCAACCCGCGCGCTGGGCGCTGCTGGGCGGCGCCAACGTGGTCGACGGCCGCAACCCCTCGGGCACCGAGGCGAGCGCGGTGCGCGCGATGTGCCGCGACACGCTGGCGCGCAGTGGCCTGCAGCCCACGGACATCGACCTCATCAAGGTGCAGGCCGCGGGCAGTTCGGTCAACGACGCGATCGAGGTCGAGGCGCTGCGGCAGGTGTTCGACCCGCTGCCGCCGCTGGTGTCGCTCAAGTCGGCGATCGGCCACACGCTCGGCGCGGCCGGGGCGGCGGAGCTGGCCCTGCTGGTCGGCTGCATCGAAGGCGGCGCCTGGCCGTCGGTCGGCTACGCGCTGGACGAGACGCTGGGCATCGCGCTGAGCGACGGGCCGCCGGCGCGGCTGCGTCACATCCTGCTCAACGTGGTGGGCTTCGGCGGCGGGCATGCGTCGCTGGTGCTCAAGGATTGCGACGCCGCATGACCACACCGACTTGGCGCACTGTCGCGCACGTCGTGGCGCATCCGCCGCCCGACGACTGGCGCGACGCGCTCGCGACCCGCCTGGGCCGCCGGCCGCGCCGCGTCGGTCTGTGGACCGAGCTGGCGATGTACGGCGCGCTGCGCTGCCTCGACGCGGCCGGCGAAGCCGCGCTGCCGGCGGGCGCGCGCCTGCGCGTGACCAGCCGGCGCGGCGCGTGGGAGGCCACGCGCGCGGGGCTGGCGCAGCTCGACGCGGGCTTGCCGATGCCCTTCACCTTCATGCAAGGCCAGCCCGCGCTGATGCTGGCCGAGGTCGGCCGCAGCCTCGACTGGCAGGGCGACGCGAGCTTCATGCTGTGCCGCGATCTCGCGCGGCCGCTGGCGCTGTCGCAGCTGGGCGCGGGGCGCGACGGGCTGCTGTTCGGCGTGGTGGAGGAGACGTTCGGCGACGTGCCGCCGCGCTCCGAATGGTGGCGGCTGGTGCCGACGGTTCAGCCCGCGATCGAGCGCTGAAGGTTCTCGCGCGCCCGCGCTTCGAGCAGTGCGTGCAGGCGCGGCGTGGCGTAGATCGCCGGGCGGTCGAGAAAGCGCTGGAGGATCGCGCGCCGGCGCGGCAGGCGAATCTCCTCGGGAACGAAACCGTATTCCGCATGCACCTGACGCTCGTACTCGTCGAAGCGCGCGCGCTCGGCGCCGAGGATCGACAGGTCGATGTCGATCAGCAGTTCGGCGTCGCGGCCCTCGGGCACGGCGTCGTGGCGCGTGGCCATGACGAGCGCGTGGACGCGCTCGGCCGACGCATCGCTCGCACCGGCGGCCTGCAGCGCCTGCCGCGCCCAGTCGGCGCTGCGGGCTTCGTTGTCGTGCGCATGCACGTCGTAGATCGCGTCGTGGAACCACAGCGCCAGCGCCACTTCGCCGGGGTGTTCGGCGAGCGCCTGTTCCCGGTCGAACCATGCGAGGCATTCGCCGAGGTGCTGCATCGTGTGGTAGTTGCGCTGCGGTTCGCCGTAGCAGCGTTGCAGTTCGAGCCGCAGCGCGTCGTCGGGCGCGGCCACGCCCAGCGCCTGCCAGGCGGTGGTCCAGTTCGCGTGCAGCGCCTGCGGTGTCATGGGGCTATTGCTCCATCGCGGCCTTGACCTCCTGGCCGAGGTCGAGCACCGACATCGCGTAGTAGCTGCTCCAGTTGTAGCGCGTGATCACGTAGAAGTTGCGCGTGCCGGCGACGTAGGTCGGCGGCGCGTCGAGGCCGTTCTGCAGCTCGATGAGCGCGAGCAGGCCCTTGTGCTTCAGGCCTTCGCCCTCGGGCACGGCACCGGCCGCCACGAAGCTGTCGGCGCTGAAGGTCGGCAGGATGTCGGGTGCCAGCAGCAGCGCCTTCTTCAGGCGCGCTTCCTCGAAATGCACCGGATAGATCGACGGCATGCCCGGCGTCCAGCCGAAGCCCTTGAAGTAGCTTGCGACCGAGCCGATCACGTCGACCGGGTTGTTCACGAGGTCGATGCGACCGTCGCCATCGAAGTCGACCGCGTACTTGGCGATGCTGCTGGGCATGAACTGCGGCATGCCCATGGCGCCGGCGTAGCTGCCCACGGGCGTGAGCGGGTCGTCGGCGGTGCGGCTTTCGGTGCTCAGGAAGCTCTCGAGCTCGCCGCGGAAAAAGGCGACGCGCTCGGCGGCGCGCGGGTGGCCCTGCGGGAAGTCGAAGGACAGCGTGGCCAGCGCATCGATCACGCGGAAGTTGCCCATGTTGCGGCCGTAGATGGTCTCGACGCCGACGATGCCGACGATGATTTCCGGCGGCACGCCGTAGGTCGCTTCGGCGCGCGCGAGCGTGTCGGCGTTGGCGCGCCAGAAGCGCACGCCGGCCGCGATGCGCACCGGATCGATGAAGCGGCTGCGGTAGGTCTGCCAGTTCTTCACCGTGCCGACCGGGCCCGGCAGCATGAGGCGCGGCACATTGGGCAGGAAGCGCGCGGCGCCGATGGTGGCGCGCACCCAGTCGCGGTCGAGGTTGCGGCGCTGGGCGACGTCGTCGGCGAACGCCATGGCGTCGTCGCGCGTGGCGTACGGAGTGCTGCCGCGCACCGGCGTGACGGCGGGGCGGCCATTGGCCTGGGGCTTTTGGGCCAGGGCGCCCGTGGGCCAGGCGACGCAGGCGGCGAGGAGGGCGGTGGCGGCCACTGCGGCGCGCAAGGGCGTGGGAAAGGCGTGTGACATGGGCACGATTGTGCCGCCCGTGCGCATGCGCACTTTCGGGCGACACATGTGGTTGCAGCCGCGCTTCAGGCGCGCGGCGGCGTGGGCGGCCAGGGCAGCCGGCGGAACTCGGCGCGCAGCGCGGCGAGCGAGGCCGATGGGCCGGATGCGGCGGGCGCGTAGCGCTGGGCTTCGAGCTTCAGCAGCCAGTCGCGCACGGCCTGCGCGGCGGGCCCGAAGCGGGCGTCGGCGGCCTGGGCCATCTGGCGCGGCGGCGCCGTCTCGGGCAGCGGCAGGCCGGCCTTGGCCAGACGCGCGCGGGCGCGGCCCAGCAGGCGCAGCCACGGGTCGTGCCGGCTGCGCTCCCACAGCGTCCAGCCGGCGCCGGCCAGGCTCGCGGCCACCAGCAGGTACAGCAGCACGTAGCCCAGGTCTTCCAGGCTCGGGGCGTTGAAGCCGAGGGTCTTGAGCAGGTCGAGCTGGCGGCTCTGCGTGTAGTTGAGCACCCACTGGTTCCAGCCGTTGTTCACGGCCTCCCAGGCGGCGCGCAGGTTCTGTACCAGCGTCGGGCTCATGACGCCGATGGCGCCGGCCAGCAGGCCGGGCTGCGGCGTGAGGCGCTGGAACTGCCCGATGCGTCCCGGCGCGACCGAGCCGGTCGGGTCGACGCGCACCCAGCCCGCGCCCTCTTGCCACACCTCGGCCCAGGCGTGGGCGTCGCTCTGGCGCACCACCCAGTAGTTGTCGACGTTGTTGAGCTCGCCGCCCTGGTAGCCGGTGACGATGCGTGCCGGAATCTGCAGGTGGCGCATCAGAACCACGAAGGCCGAGGCGATGTGTTCGCAGAAGCCTTCCTTGCGGTCGAACCAGAACTCGTCGGCGGTCTCGTTGCCGTACACGCCGGGCTCCAGCGTGTAGGTGTAGCCGCCGGTGCGCAGACGTTGCAGCGCGGCCTGCACGAAGGCCTGTGCATCGGCGCCGGCCAGCGCGGGGTCGGCACGCATCTGGGCGGCGAGGGCGGCGGTGCGCGGGTTGCTGCCGGGCGGCAGCGCCAGGTAGGGCTGCAGCCGGCCGCCGGTGCGCACGATCGGGCCGCTCTGGAACTGCGGGTGGCTCTCGGCGCGGTAGCGCACGAGGTCCATGATCGGCCGGTTCACGAACCACTGCAGGTCGGGTGTGCCGGTGACCTCGTAGCCGGGCACCTCGGGCGCGCGCGGCGCGGCGTCGAGCGTGAGCAGCCACGGGCGCTGGCTGGCCTCGAGCGTGACCTCGTAGCGCACCGGCTCGCCGCGCGTGCGCAGGTTCGACACCGACTGCCCGCTGCGCGCCCAGGTCGGCAGCGCCGTCCATTCGCGGCCGTCGAACTGCGCCAGCACGGGGCCGCGGAAGTACAGCTGGCTCTGCGGCGGCGCGCGGTTGTCGTCGAACTTGATGCGCGCGGCGATGCTGTCGTCGAGCGCCAGTTCGGCGATGGTGCCGACCCGCATCGTGTTCGACAGGCCGCTGCGCCCGGCCATGGCGTCGCTGGGGGTGCCCCACAGCGGCGCGAAGCGCGGGAACAGCAGGAACAGCGCGAGCATCACCGGCGCGCCCGCCAGTGCCATCCAGCCGGCCATGCGCGCGGCCTGCATCAGCGGCGGCCGGCCCACCGGCATGTGGGCGTTGACCAGCGCCGTCAGCAGGCCCAGCAGTGCCAGCAGCATGGTGAAGGCGGTGAGCAGCGACTGCGAATAGAAGAAGTTCGTGAGCATCGCGAAGAAGCCCAGGAAGAAGACCACGAAGGCGTCGCGCCGGGCGCGCAGCTCCAGCGTCTTGAGCGCCAGCAGGCACACGACCAGCGTGACACCCGCGTCGCGGCCCAGCAGCGTGCGGTGGGTGGCGTAGGTGCCGGCCAGCGCCAGCGCCAGCAGCGCGAGGCGCCACCACTTGCTGGGCAGCGGGCGCGCCTGCACCGCCAGCGAGGCGCGCCACAGCAGCACCATGGCGGTGATGGCCGAGCACCACCAGGGCAGCTCGTTCACCTGCGGCAGCAGGATGAGGCCGATGACGCAGAGCAGGAACAGCGTGTCCCGTGCGTCCCTCGGCAGTGCGGTGAGTTCGCGTACGACCCGGTTCATGCGGCGACCTCGTTCATGCGCACAGCGCCAGCGCCTCGAGGCAGGCGCGCCGGTGCGCTTCGCCCTGCGACGGTTTCACCGTGCGGCCGGCGACGCGCACGCCGTAGTCCACGCCGAGCCGGTCGGCCATCAGCACCCAGGCGCACAGGCGCGACAGGCGGGCCTCGATGTCGGGCAGCGCGGCGGCGTGCGCGTCGAGCCAGAGCTCTTCGCGCTGCGTGTGCTGCGTGTCGCGGCTCACCAGGTCTTCGGAGCCGTTGGCCTGCGCGCGGGCGGCCTTCTTCCAGACCACGAGCTTGAGCGGATCGCCGCGCCGGTAGGCCCGCACACCGTCGTATTCGCCGGCGTTCTGCGCCCGCACCGCGGCCGATGCGGCGGCGGGCCCCGAGAGCGGCTCGCCCGCCGGCAGCGGCGGCGGATGGGCTTCGGGCGTCGGGTACACGAGCAGCTGCGCGGCCGGCCGCCAGACGGTCCAGACGCGGAAGGTGCCGAGCGGAAAGCGCGTCTCGGCGGTCAGCGGCGGCACCGGGTGCAGGCCGCGCCGCTCGGGCTGGAAGGCGATCTCCACCGTGGCCGTGCCTTCGGCCGGCACGTCGGTCCATGCCCACTGGCCGCTGCCGCGCACCGCCATGCCGATGCCGTAGCGCACGCTGCGCCGTTCGTTGTGCAGCACCACGCGCAGCACCGCCGCGGCGCCCGCGAACTGCGCCTCGGGCGGCACCATGCGCAGCGCCAGCCCGCGCAGCGTGGCGTGGCACACATGCATGCCCACCGCGACGCTGCCGGCCAGCAGGAAGGTCAGCAGGTAGCCCAGGTTGAGCTGGTAGTTGATCGACGCGACCAGCAGCACCAGCAGCGTGGCCGCCAGCGTCCAGCCGGCGCGCGTGGGCACGATGTAGACGTTGCGCTGGGTGAGTTCGAGCGTGTCCGACGGGGCCCGGCGCGAGAGGAACCAGCCGTCGATGCGCGAGCGCAGGACGCCGACAGGGCTCACGGCAGCGGCACCTCGGCGATCATGGCGCGCACCTGTTCGACGGCGCCGCGGCCGGCATCGCCCACGGGCGTGAGGCGGTGCGCGATGGTCTGCGGCAGCACGGCCTGCACGTCGTCGGGCGCCACGTAGTTCCGGTTGGCCAGCAGCGCCTGCGCCTTGGCGGCGCGCAGCACGGCGATGCCGGCGCGCGGCGACAGGCCCTGCAGGAACCAGCGGCCCGAGCGGGTCGCGGCGATCAGGTCCTGCAGGTAGTTCAGCAGCGGCTCGGCCGCATGCACCTGCTGCACGCGCTGCTGCAGGGCGGTGAGTTCGCCGGCGGTCAGCATCGCGGGCAGGCCGGCGAGCATCTCGCGGCGGTCGGCGCCGGCCAGCAGCTGGCGCTCGGCCGCGCGGTCGGGGTAGCCCAGCGAGATGCGCATCAGGAAGCGGTCGAGCTGCGATTCGGGCAGGGCGAAGGTGCCGAGCTGGTCCTGCGGGTTCTGCGTGGCGATCACGAAGAAGGGCGAGGGCAGGGGGCGGGTCTCGCCCTCGACGGTGACCTGCTTTTCTTCCATCGCCTCGAGCAGCGCGCTCTGGGTCTTGGGGCTGGCGCGGTTGATCTCGTCGGCCAGCAGCACCTGCGCGAAGATAGGCCCGGGGTGGAACACGAAGGCCTGCTGGCCCCGGTCGTAGATCGCCACGCCCGACAGGTCGCCCGGCATCAGGTCGGCCGTGAACTGCACGCGCGAGAACTGCAGGCCGAAGGTGTGCGAGAGCGCATGGGCCAGGGTGGTCTTGCCGACCCCCGGCACGTCCTCGATCAGCAGGTGCCCGCCCGCCAGCAGACAGGCCACGCAGTCGCGCACCTGGGCCTCTTTGCCAACAATCACCGTGTTAAGCTGACTCAGCAAAGTGGCTAGCTTCGCAGCAACGTCCATATTTGTATCCATATGCAAACGATACCGTAAGACCTTGCGGCCCCATGCTGCGTGAGGTCTAGACGCGACGACACGAGACACGGCGAGAGATGGGCAAGACAGGCTACTTCACGCATCGCGACTTCTGGAAGCACGACATGGGCAACGGGCATCCCGAATGCCCCGAGCGGCTGGATGCCATCGAAGACCGGCTGCTGTTGACCGGCGTCGGCGACGCGCTGGCGCGGGGCGAAGTGCCCCTGGCCACGCTGGAACAGATCACCCGGGCCCACAGCCACGCGCATGTCGAACACCTCGAGGAGCTGCAGCAGCGCCTCGTGGCCGACGCACCCGCCGGCGGCCCCGACCATGCGCAGGTCGACCCCGACACCGTGCTCACCCGCTTCACCCTGCTGGCCGCGCGCCGCGCCGCGGGCGCCGCCGTGGCGGCCACCGATGCCGTGATGGCCGGCGAGATCGAGAACGCCTTCTGCCCCGTGCGCCCGCCGGGCCACCATGCCTGCCGGGAGCAGGCCATGGGCTTCTGCTTCTTCAACAACGTGGCCATCGCCGCGCGGCACGCGCTCGAGGTGCACGGCCTGGACCGCGTGGCCATCGTCGATTTCGACGTGCACCACGGCAACGGCACCGAGAACATCCTGTCGAACGACCCGCGCGTGCTGATGGTCGGGTTCTTCCAGCACCCGTTCTATCCGTACAGCGGCACCGAGCACCCGGCCTCGAACATGCTGAACCTGCCGATCCCGGCCTACACCAAGGGCATGGACGTGCGCGAGCTGGTCGAGGCGATCTGGATGCCCCGGCTCGAGGCCTTCAAGCCGCAGATGGTGTTCATCAGCGCCGGTTTCGACGCCCACCGCGAGGACGAGCTGGGCCAGCTCGGCCTCAACGAAAACGACTTCGCCTGGATCACCGGCCGCGTGCGCGATGTCGCCAAGCGCCATGCGCGCGGGCGCATCGTCTCGCTGCTCGAGGGCGGCTACCACCTGGACGCCCTGGCGCGCAGCGTGGAAGCGCACATCCGCGTGCTGGCGGACCTGTAACCCGGTTGGCGCCCGCGAGGCGCCCTGTTTCTTTCATCGATGAATTTCAATTTCGACGACTTCCTCCAGCGCCTGCGACAGGTCGACGCGCACGGCCTGGGCATCGAACTCACCGTGCTCGTGACCTGCGTGGCCGTGGCATGGGCGGTATGCAAATGGTTCGGGCGCGACCAGCCCAAAGATTCGATCTGGTTCGGCGAGCGCACCTTCGACGGCCTGCTGTTCCCGCTGCTCGCGCTGGTGCTCACCGGCATCGCGCGCCGCGTGGCGCTCGATGTGCTGCCCGTGGTGCTGGTGCTGCGCATCGCCGTGCCGGTGTTCCTGTCGCTGGCGGTCATCCGGCTGTTCGCGCGGGTGCTGCGGGCCGTGTTTCCGACCTCCAGCCTGGTGCGGCTGATCGAGCGCACCATCTCGTGGCTGGCCTGGATCGCCGCCGTGCTGTGGATCGTCGGGCTGCTGCCGCCGGTGCTGGCCGAGCTGGACGACATCACGCTGGCCTTCGGCAAGACCCGCGTGAGCCTGCAGACCATCATCCAGGGCGCGCTGTCGGCGGGGCTGGTGCTGATGATCGCGCTGTGGATCTCCAGCACCATCGAAAAACGCATCCTGCGCGAGGCCGTGAGCGACCTGTCGATGCGCAAGGTGGCGTCGAACGCGGTGCGCGCCTTCCTGCTGCTGATCGGCCTGCTGTTCGCGCTGTCGGCGGTGGGGGTCGACCTCACGGCGCTGTCGGTGCTGGGCGGCGCGCTCGGCGTGGGCCTGGGCTTCGGCCTGCAGAAGCTGGCGGCCAACTACGTGAGCGGCTTCGTGATCCTGCTGGAGCGCTCGATCCGCATCGGCGACAACGTGAAGGTCGACACCTTCGAAGGCCGCATCACCGACATCAAGACGCGCTACACGCTCATCCGCGCGGGCAACGGGCGCGAGGCCATCGTGCCGAACGAGTCGCTCATCACCGGCCGGGTCGAAAACCTGTCGCTGGCCGACCGCAAGTTCAACATCACGACCAACATCGTGGTCGGTTACGAGAGCGACGTGGCGCAGGTGCAGGGCATCCTGTGCGACGCCGCCAAGGCCCAGCCGCGCGTCATGACCGACCCGGCGCCCATCGCCTACCTCGTCACCTTCGCGCCCGACGGCCTGGAGTTCAGCCTGAACTTCTGGGTTGCCGACCCTGACAAGGGCAAGGACAACGTGCGCTCGGCCATCAACATCGCCATCCTCGAAGGGCTGCGGGCCGCCCGCATTGACATTCCCTATCCGCAGCGGGTGCTGCGAGTGGAATCTTTGCCGGCGGGAGTGGCCGCAGCGCCTCCCGCTGTTTTATAATCACGGAAAAGCACGATCGTTCTTTTTTTGAGCCCTCGAGGCCGACGAGAAGAATGGAGAGGCAGCCAAGGCCGGCGTCCTAAAATGGCCGGCTGCTCTCGAAGCCCCCCTTTTTGCAATCCAATGGAGTCAAGTCAATGAAGGTTCTTGTGCCTGTCAAACGGGTCGTCGATTACAACGTGAAGGTGCGCGTCAAGAGCGACGGCACCGGGGTGGACATTGCCAACGTCAAGATGAGCATGAACCCCTTCGACGAGATCGCTGTCGAAGAAGCGGTTCGGCTGAAGGAAAAGGGCCTGGTCACGGAAGTGATCGCCGTCTCCTGCGGTGATGCCAAGTGCCAGGAAACCCTGCGCACCGCGATGGCCATCGGTGCCGACCGCGGCATCCTGGTCGAGACCGCTGAAGAGCTGCAACCCCTCGCGGTTGCCAAGCTGCTCAAGGCACTGGTCGACAAGGAACAGCCCCAGCTGATCATCCTGGGCAAGCAAGCCATCGATGACGACGCGAATCAAACGGGCCAGATGCTGGCTGCCTTGGCCGACCTGCCCCAAGCCACCTTCGCCTCGAAGGTCGACCTGGCCGGCGACAAGGTCACCGTCGCACGCGAAGTCGACGGCGGCATGGAAACGCTGACGCTCACGCTGCCCGCGGTCATCACGACCGACCTGCGCCTGAACGAGCCGCGCTACGTGACGCTGCCCAACATCATGAAGGCCAAGAAGAAGCAGCTGGACACCTTCAAGCCGGAAGACCTGGGCGTGGACGTGAAGCCCCGCCTGAAGACCCTGAAGGTCAGCGAGCCGCCGAAGCGTGGCGCCGGCATCAAGGTGCCCGACGTCGCCACCCTGGTGGACAAGCTCAAGAACGAAGCCAAAGTGATCTGAGGAAGAAACGAACATGACCGCACTCGTCATTGCCGAACACGACCACGCCAGCATCAAGCCGGCCACCCTCAACACCGTGACCGCCGCCCTGGCTTGCGGTGGCGACGTCCACGTCCTCGTGGCCGGTGCCAACGCAGCGGAAGCCGCCAAGGCTGCCGCGCAGATCGCCGGCGTGTCCAAGGTCATCGCTGCCGACAGCGCATCGCTGGCCGAGAACCTCGCCGAGAACGTCGCAGCGCAAGTGCTGGCGATCGCCGGCAACTACAGCCACATCCTCTTCCCCTCGACCGCCAACGGCAAGAACGTGGCTCCCCGCGTGGCAGCCAAGCTCGACGTGGCGCAGATCAGCGACATCACCAAGGTCGACAGCCCCGACACCTTCGAGCGTCCGATCTACGCCGGCAACGCCATCGCCACCGTGCAGAGCACCGACGCCACCAAGGTGATCACCGTGCGCACGACCGGCTTCGACGCCGCAGCCGCCACCGGCGGCAGCGCAGCGATCGAAACGGCTGAAGGCGTGGCCGACAGCGGCAAGAGCGCCTTCGTGGGCCGTGAAGTCACGAAGAGCGACCGCCCCGAACTGACCGCCGCCAAGATCATCGTCTCCGGTGGCCGCGCGCTGGGCAGCGCCGAGAAGTTCAATGAAGTGATGACGCCGCTGGCCGACAAGCTCAACGCCGGCCTGGGTGCCAGCCGCGCCGCCGTGGATGCAGGCTACGCCCCGAACGACTGGCAAGTGGGCCAGACCGGCAAGATCGTCGCGCCACAGCTGTACATCGCCGCGGGCATCTCGGGCGCGATCCAGCATCTGGCCGGCATGAAGGACTCGAAGGTCATCGTCGCGATCAACAAGGACGAAGAAGCCCCGATCTTCTCGGTGGCCGACTACGGCCTCGTGGCCGACCTGTTCACGGCCGTGCCGGAACTCGTGAAGGCGCTCTGATCGCTTCAACGCATTGAGCCAGAAGGCATCGTTCGCGATGCCTTTTTTACATCTGCCGCCCCCACCGCGGCCCCTGGAGAGAAGACATGAGCTACACCGCCCCCCTCAAGGACATGCTGTTCGACATCGAACATCTGGCCAACATCGGCGAGATCGCCAAGCTGCCCGGCTTCGAAGACGCCGGCCTCGAAACCGCGCAGGCCGTGCTCGAAGAGTGCGCGCGCTTCAACCAGGACGTGGTGGCGCCGCTGAACGTCGAAGGCGACCGCAACCCCTCGTCGTTCAAGGACGGCGAAGTCACCACCAGCAAGGGCTTCAAGGACGCCTTCGCGCAGTACGTGTCGGGCGGCTGGCAGGGCCTGCAGCATCCGGCGGACTTCGGCGGCCAGGGCCTGCCCAAGACCATCGGCGCGGCCTGCGGCGAAATGCTCAACTCGGCCAACATGAGCTTCGCGCTGTGCCCGCTCCTGAGCGACGGCGCCATCGAGGCGCTGCTCACCGCCGGCTCCGACGAGCTCAAGGCCGTGTACCTCGAGAAGCTCGTGAGCGGCCAGTGGACCGGCACGATGAACCTCACCGAGCCGCAGGCCGGCAGCGACCTGGCCATGGTGCGCAGCCGCGCCGAGCCGCAGCCCGACGGCACCTACAAGGTGTTCGGCACCAAGATCTTCATCACCTACGGTGAGCACGACATGGCCGAGAACATCGTGCACCTCGTGCTGGCCCGCGTGACCGGCGCGCCCGAAGGCGTGAAGGGCATCAGCCTGTTCGTGGTGCCGAAGTTCATGGTCAACGCCGACGGTTCGCTGGGTGCGCGCAACGACGTGCACTGCGTGAGCATCGAGCACAAGATGGGCATCAAGGCATCGCCGACCGCCGTGCTGCAGTACGGCGACCACGGCGGCGCGGTGGGCTACCTCGTCGGCCAGGAGAACCGTGGCCTCGAGTACATGTTCATCATGATGAACTCGGCCCGCTACGCCGTGGGCATGCAGGGCATCGCGATCGCCGAGCGCGCCTACCAGCACGCCGTGGCCTACGCCAAGGACCGCGTGCAGAGCCGCCCGGTCGATGGCTCCATCAACGCCAGCGCGCCCATCATTCACCATCCGGACGTGAAGCGCATGCTGATGACGATGCGCGCGTATACCGAAGGCTGCCGCGCGATGGCCTCGGTGGCCGCGGCCGCCTACGACGCCGCGCACCACCATCCCGATGCCGACGCGCGCAAGCAGAACCAGGCCTTCTACGAATTCATGGTGCCGCTCGTGAAGGGCTACAGCACCGAGATGAGCCTCGAAGTGACCTCGCTGGGCGTGCAGGTGCACGGCGGCATGGGCTTCATCGAGGAGACCGGCGCGGCGCAGTACTACCGCGACGCGAAGATCCTCACGATCTACGAAGGCACCACCGCGATCCAGGCCAACGACCTCGTGGGCCGCAAGACCGCGCGCGACGGCGGCCAGACCGCGAAGGCGATCGCCGCGCAGATCGAGAAGACCGAGGCCGAACTCGCTAAGAGCGACAGCGCCGCGGCCGCAGCCGTCCTCAAGCGCCTGACCGCCGCGCGCCTGGCCTTCATCGACGTGGTCGATTTCGTGGCCGGCCAGACCAAGGCCTCGCCGAACGCCGTGTTCTCGGGCAGCGTGCCGTACCTCATGCTCGCGGGCAACCTCGTGGCCGGCTGGCAGCTGGCGCGTTCGCTGATCGTGGCGCAGGACCAGGCCTCGCACAACGTCGACGTCGCCTTCATGCAGGCCAAGATTGCCACCGCGCGCTTCTACGCCGAGCACATCCTGAACAAGGCGCCGGGCATCCGCGACAGCATCGTCGAAGGCGCCGAGAGCGTCACGGCGCTGGCGCTCGAGGCGTTCTGACGCACCCGCCGCTGTCGCCGATCTGACGGGCGGCAGCGGCCCCTTGCTCTTATAAAACCGAACCCCTTCCCGGAGACGACATGTCCAAGCTGCCTTCTGTTCTCGCGAACCTCCCGCTGCCGATCATCGGCTCGCCGCTGTTCATCATCAGCAACCCCAAGCTCGTGATCGCGCAATGCAAGGCCGGCGTGGTCGGCTCGATGCCGGCGCTCAACGCCCGCCCGGCCGCCCAGCTCGAAGAGTGGCTGATCGAGATCACCGAGGAGCTGGCGGCCTACAACAAGGCCAACCCGGACAAGCCGGCCGCGCCCTTCGCCATCAACCAGATCGTGCACAAGAGCAACGACCGCCTGGAGCACGACATGGAGATGGTCGTGAAGTACAAGGTGCCGATCGTGATCACCTCGCTGGGCGCGCGCACCGACGTGAACGACGCGGTGCACAGCTACGGCGGCGTGACCTTGCACGACATCATCAACAACAAGTTCGCGCAGAAGGCGATCGAGAAGGGCGCCGACGGCATCATCGCCGTGGCGGCCGGTGCCGGCGGCCATGCGGGCGTGAAGAGCCCGTTCGCGCTGGTGCAGGAAATCCGTCAGTGGTTCGACGGCCCGATCGCGCTGTCGGGCTCCATCGCCTCCGGCGGCGCGGTGCTCGCGGCGCAGGCCATGGGCGCCGACTTCGCCTACATCGGCACCGCCTTCATCGCGACCGAAGAGGCGCGCGCGAGCGAGGAGTACAAGCAGGCCATCGTGGACGGCAACTCGGACGACATCGTCTACTCGAGCCTGTTCACCGGCGTGCACGGCAACTACCTGGCGCCCAGCATCGTCAAGGCCGGCATGGACCCGGCCAACCTGCCCGAAGGCGACGTGACGACCATGAACTTCGGCGGCGGCGAAGGCAGCAAGGCCAAGGCCTGGAAAGACATCTGGGGCTCGGGCCAGGGCATCGGCGCCATCACCGAAGTGGCGAGCGCGGGCGCCTTCATCGAGAAGCTCAAGCGCGAGTACCAGGAAGCACGACAGCGATTGGCACTTTGAACGGTTCGCACGCACCGGCATCGACCTCCGCTGCGAGCGGTGGCGGCGGGGCCGTGCCTGCGCGGCAGGGGCGCATGCCGCTGCTCGACGTGGTCAAGGGCCTGGCCTGTGCGTTGATCGTCGGGCACCACCTCGCGCGCTACGGCCCGATGCCGGCCGGCGCGCAGGTGCTGGCGCCCGATTTCTTCGGCTGGCTCGCGAACGACGGCCGGCTCGCGGTGCAGGTCTTTCTCGTGATCGCCGGCTTTCTCGCCACGGCGAGCCTGGCGCCCGACGGCGTGCTGCGCGTGGACCGGCCGTTCTCGCGGATCTTCCAGCGCTATGGCCGGCTGGTCATGCCGTACCTGGCGGCGCTCACGGTCTGCGTGCTGGTGGCCGAGGTGGCGCGGCCATGGCTGGGTGAAGAGGTGGTGCCGGCAGAGCCGAGCCTCGGTCAGCTGCTGGCGCACGGGTTGCTGCTGCAGGACCTGCTGAACTACGAGTCGTTGTCGACCGGTGTCTGGTACGTGGCGATCGACTTCCAGCTCTTCGCGCTGGCGCTCGCACTGGTCGGGCTGCCCGCCGTGCTGCGACAACCCACTTCGGCCGCGCGCTGGGCGCCGGTGGCGCTGGTGTTCATCGTGGCCGTGGCGTCGCTCGCGCTCTTCAACCGGCAGGCGCGGCTGGACGAAACGGCGTTCTATTTCTTCGGCGCCTACGGGCTCGGCATGCTGGCCTTCTGGGTCGGCCGCGCCACGCGCACCAGCACCTGGTGCAGCGCCGTTGCGCTGCTAGCGCTGGTGGGGGCGGGCGCGCTCGCCATCGACTGGCGCAGCCGCATCGCTATCGCGTTGGTGACCGCGCTGCTGATCGCGGTGGCGCAGCGCCGGCAGTGGTTGTCGCCCGCGCACTGGCCCGCGGCGGCCGTGCCGCTGCAGCAGCTGGGGCGCATTTCGTATTCGCTGTTCCTGATCCATTTCCCGGTGCTGCTCGCCGTGAACGCGCTGGTGGCGGGCCTGGGGCCGCATGGGCCATGGGTCGACCTGCTGGGCATGGTCGCGACCTTCGGCCTGTCGGTGGGCGCTGCGGTGCTGCTGTACCGCGGGGTCGAAGCCCGGCCGGCCTCGCTGCGCAGCGTCTGCACACTTTTTGCCGCATTGCTCGTCAGCGGCCTCATCGTGTCGTACTGAAGCGCGCCGCACCCGCTGCGGTGCGGCCCTTTTTCTTCCCATTCCTTTGCAAATCTGTTGCCTTCGGGCTTCAGAGCGGGCAGTCTGCGCGAACTGCCCCTGTTGTGTATGATTGTGAATCTTTCAGTAAATACTGAAAATACACAAACTCAAGGAATGACAGAACCATCGCCGCCACGATCGCCGTTGAAGGCTTTCACGTCGCCCGACATCGGCAGCGTGGTGCAAGGCGTCGCGGCGCTCGCGTGGCTGCCGCAGGCGGCGCTGCTGGCGATGGCGGTCCAGGGCCTGGCCAACGGCGAGGGCATGGCGGCCGTGCTGTGGCCGGCGGCGGGCATCCTCTTGCTCGGCCTGCTGCGCGCGGGCTGCGAAGCCTGGGGCGTGCGCCGCACCTTCGGACGCGCGCGGGCGCAGCTGACGGCCTTGCGCGCGCAGACCGCAGCCGCATTGGCGGCCGGTTCGCCGCTCGACCGCGAACGCGCGCCCTCCGGTCTCGCGGCCAGCGTGCTCGCCGAACAGGCCGAGGCGCTGGTGCCGTACCTCGTGCGCTACCAGCCCGCGCGCTGGCGCGCGACGGTGGTGCCGCTCTTCCTGCTCGCGGCCGTGGCCTGGTTCTCGTGGGCTGCGGCGCTGGTGCTGCTGGTGGCGGCGCCGCTGATCCCGATCTTCATGGCCATCGTCGGCTGGCGCGCCAAGGCGGCCAGCGAGGCGCAGATGGTCGAGATGGGCGGCATGAACGCCTTCCTGCTCGACCGCCTGCGCGGCCTGGCCACGCTGCGCGCGCTCGACGCGGTCGACGCCACGGCCGACCGGCTCGGCGCCTCCGCCCAGTCGCTGCGCCAGCGCACGATGGCGGTGCTGCGCATCGCGTTCCTGTCGTCGGCCGTGCTGGAGCTGTTCTCCGCGCTGGGCGTGGCGCTGGTCGCGGTCTACATCGGTTTCCACCTGCTGGGCTCGCTCGGCTTCGGCGCCTGGGGCCAGCAGCTCAGCCTGGGCGAAGGCCTGTTCGTGCTGTTGCTGGCGCCGGCCTTCTTCGAGCCACTGCGCGAGCTGTCGGCGGTCTGGCACGACCGCGCGGCGGGCGAGGCGGCGCTGCAGGCGCTCGACGACCTGCAAGGCGGCACGCTGCCGTTGCCCGGCGCGGGCGTCGCGGTCACGCGCGCAGCGACTGGCGCCGCCGGGGCAGGGGTCGCGCCTGCGGTGACGGTCCATGGGCTGCATTTCTCCTGGCCCGGCGAGTCGACGCCGCTCTTCGACGGATATGAACTGCGCATCGGCGCCGGCGAACATGTCGCGCTGGCCGGCCCCAGCGGATCGGGCAAGACCGCGCTGCTTTCGCTGCTGGCCGGGCTGATGCCGGCCACGCGCGGCGAGATCGCCATCGGCGGCGTGCCGCTCACCGAGCACACGGCTGCCGCACTGCGCCAGCGCACGGCGTGGATGGGACAGAAGCCCCACGTCTTCGCCGGCTCGGTCGAAGCCAACGTGGCGCTGGGCCGTGCCGACATCGGCGCGCCCGAGGTCGCCGAGGCGATGCGTTTCGCGGCGCTCGAGGACGTGGCGCAGGCCCATCCCGGCACCGCGCTGGGCGAGGGCGGCAGCGGCCTGTCGGGCGGCGAGGCCGTGCGGCTGGCGCTGGCGCGCGTCGCGGTGCATCCGCGTGCCGACCTGATCCTGGCCGACGAGCCCACGGCCCACCTGGACACCGCCACCGCCGCGCGCGTGGCCGACGCACTGGTGGCGCTCGCCCGTGGCCGGACCTTGATCGTCTCGACCCACGACCCGGTGCTGGCCGCGCGCATGGACCGCACGGTGAGCCTCGGCCCCGAGCCGCCGGTGGAGAAGGCCGCATGAGCCGCCACGCGACCCATTCCCCGCGCTGGCGCGACCTGCGCCTCGTGCTGCGTCCCTTCCTCGCGACCCAGCCGCGCGCCTTGCTGCTGGGCTGCCTGCTGGCCGCTGTCACCGTGCTCGCGGGCATGGCGCTTCTGGGCCTGTCGGGCTGGTTCATCACCGCGACCGCGCTCGCCGGCCTGCATGCGGCCACGGCCTTCACCTTCGATGTCTTCATGCCCTCGGCCGGCATCCGGTTGCTGGCGCTCGGGCGCACGGGGTCGCGCTACGGCGAGCGGCTGGTCACGCACGATGCCACTTTCGCCGTGCTTGCCGAACTGCGCGTGCGGCTGTTCCGCGGCTGGGCCCGCCCCGAGGCCGCACGTGACCTGCTGATGCGGCCGGCGCGGCTCTTGTTCCGCCTCACGGCCGACATCGATGCGCTCGAGTCGCTCTACCTGCGCCTGTTCGTGCCCGCCGCCGCGGCGCTGGGCGCGGCGCTGCTGGCGGGCATCGTGCTCGGCTTCATGCACGTCGGGATGGGCGTGGCGATCGCGCTCTGGCTCTGCGCCGTCGGCTGGGGGCTGGCGCTCCTCATCGCGCGGCGTGCGCGGCAACCGGCGCGCCAGCGCGCCCATGCCGTGGAAGCGCTGCGCGCGCGGGCCGTCGACCTGGTCGCAGGCCAGGCCGACCTCGCGATGGCGGGCCGGCTCGACGCCCAGCGCGCCGCGCTGATGAATGCCGACGCGCACCTCGCGCAGGCCGACCTCGCGCTGAACAAGCTCGAAGCCGCTGCTGGTTTCGCCTACGGCAGCGCGGGCACCTTGACGTTGGTCGGCGTGCTGCTGGCCGTGGGCGCGCTGGTGAGCGAAGGTGTCATCGGCGCCCCCGGCGCGGCGCTCGCGTTGCTGATCGCGCTCACTGCCACCGAGCCGTTCGCGGCGCTGCGGCGTGGCGCGCTCGACGCGGGGCGCACGTGGCTGGCCGTGCGCCGGCTGGCACCACGGCTCGACCCTTCAGTGGAAGAGGGCGCACGCCCCTCTCGCAACGTACAGACGGCAGCCGTGCAGGTCGACCAGCTCACCGTCATGCACCCCGGCAGCCTCGTCGAAGTGCTCAGCGGCGTGTCGCTGAACCTGAACGCCGGCGAACGCGTCGCGCTGATCGGTGCCAGCGGCGCAGGCAAGTCCACGCTGCTCTCCGTGATCGCCGGCGACCTCACGCCGCGTGCCGGCCAGGTGCAGGCGCAGCCGGCCTGCCTGCTGACCCAGCGCACCGAACTCTTCCAGGACAGCCTGCGCGACAACCTGCGCCTGGCCGATCCGCAAGCCAGCGACGAGCGCCTGTGGGCCGTGTTGCACGCCGCCGGCCTCGACGCCGACGTGCGCGCGCTGGCCACCGGCCTCGACACGCGCCTGGGCGAAGGCGGCCTCGGCCTCTCGGGCGGACAGTCGCGCCGGCTCGCGCTCGCGCGGCTGCTGCTGCGGCCCGTGCCGCTGTGGCTGCTCGACGAACCGACCGAGGCGCTCGACGCCGCCACCGCGCAGGACGTGCTGCAGCGCCTGGCGCAAGAGGCCGGCCCGCGCACGCTGCTGATCGCCACGCACCTGCGCCGCGAAGCCGCGCTGGCCGACCGCCTCGTGTGCATGGCGCAGGGCCGCATCGTCGCCGACCTGCGCCGCGGCACCGATGCCTTCGAGGCCGCGCTGCGCGGCCTGCGCCCCGATTGATGAGTTGATCGACCGACCGAACGAACGAACAGAACACATAAAGGAAGCCCCATGGACCTTGACATCGTCGCGCTCTCGCGCCTGCAGTTCGCCGTGACGGCGCTGTACCACTTCCTGTTCGTGCCGCTCACGCTCGGACTGTCGATCATCCTGGCCATCATGGAGACGGTCTACGTGATGACCGGGCGCGTCATCTGGCGCGACATGACCAAGTTCTGGGGCGTGCTGTTCGGCATCAACTTCGCGATGGGCGTGGCCACCGGCATCGTGATGGAGTTCCAGTTCGGCATGAACTGGAGCTACTACAGCCACTACGTCGGCGACATCTTCGGTGCGCCGCTGGCCATCGAAGGGCTCATGGCCTTCTTCATGGAAGCGACCTTCGTGGGCCTGTTCTTCTTCGGCTGGGACAAGCTCTCCAAGGTGGGCCACCTCACGGCCACCTGGGCCGTGGCCATCGGCTCCAACTTCTCGGCGCTGTGGATCCTCATTGCCAACGGCTGGATGCAGAACCCCGTGGGCGCGGCCTTCAACCCCGCGACCATGCGCATGGAGGTGACCGACTTCGCCGCCGTGCTGACCAACCCCGTGGCGCAGGCCAAGTTCGTGCACACCGTGTCGGCCGGCTATGTGTGCGCCGCGGTGTTCGTGCTCGGCGTGTCGGCGTGGTACCTGCTCAAGGGCCGCCACATCGAACTGGCCAAGCGCTCGATGACCGTGGCCGCGTCGTTCGGCCTGGCCGCCGCGCTGTCGGTGGCGGTGCTCGGCGACGAGAGCGGCTACCTCTCGGGCGAACACCAGAAGATGAAGCTGGCCGCCATCGAAGGCATGTGGGAGACGCAGCCCGCGCCCGCCGCCTTCACCGTGATCGGCTTCCCCGACCAGAAGGCGCGCGAGACGCACTACGCGATCCACATCCCGGCGGTGATGGGCCTGATCGGCACGCGCTCGCTCAACACCGTGATGCCGGGCATCGACGAGCTCGTGAAGCGCGCCGAGGCCCGCATCCGCGAGGGCCTGAAGGCCTACGACGCGCTGCAGAAGATCCGCGAGGCCGGCGGCGCCGACAAGGTCACGCAGGGCGTGCGCGGCGACTTCGAGGACAACGGCATCAACATGGGCTACGCGCTGCTGCTCAAGCGCTACGTGGACGATCCGCGCCAGGCCACCGACGAACAGATCGCCAAGGCCGCGTGGGACACCGTGCCGCAGGTGGCGCCGCTGTTCTGGCTGTTCCGCGTGATGGTGGGCATCGGCATGCTGCTGATCCTGCTGACGGGCACCTTCTTCGTGCTGTCGGCGCGCCGCGCGCTCGACCGCCACCGCTGGCTGCTGAAGGTCGCGGTGTGGGCGATTCCGCTGCCGTGGATCGCCATCGAATCCGGCTGGCTGGTGGCGGAGTTCGGCCGCCAGCCCTGGGTGATCGAGGGCGTGCTGCCGACCGCGGTGGCCGTGTCGAACCTGGGCGTGACGACCTTGCTGATCACGCTCGCGGGCTTCATCGCGATCTACACCACGCTGCTCATCATCGAGATGAAGCTGATGCTCAAGGCCATCCGCAAGGGGCCCGAGGTCGAGCATGCGCCCACCGAGGGCGATGCGCGCTCGCACATTCCGCCGGCGCGTGCCGCCACGTCTTCCTCTTCTGCCTCGACCGGGAGCGCCGCATGATCCTCCACACACTCCTCGACTACGACACCCTGCGCTTCATCTGGTGGCTGCTGATCGGCGTGCTGCTGGTCGGCTTCGCGGTGACCGACGGCTTCGACCTGGGCGCCGGCATGCTGCTGCCCTTTGCGGCGCGCAACGACATCGAGCGTCGTGTGGTCATCAACAGCGTGGGCCCGGTGTGGGAGGGCAACCAGGTGTGGCTCATCCTGGGCGGCGGCGCCGTCTTCGCGGCCTGGCCGCAGCTGTACGCCGTGTCGTTCTCGGGCTTCTACCTGGCGATGTTCGTGATCCTGTCGGCGCTGATCCTGCGGCCGGTGGCCTTCAAGTTCCGCAGCAAGCGCGAGTCGCCGCAGTGGCGCGCGCGCTGGGACGGCGTGCTGTTCTTCAGCGGCTTCGTGCCCGCGCTGATCTGCGGCGTGGCCGTGGGCAACGTGCTGCAGGGCGTGCCGTTCCGCTTCGGCGCCGACATGCACATCTTCTACGACGGCAGCTTCTTCGGCCTGCTGAACCCCTTCGCCATCCTCTGCGGGCTGGTGTCGGTGGCGATGCTGGTGATGCACGGCGCGGCCTGGCTGCTGCTCAAGACCGCCGGCCCGGTGGCCGAGCGCGCGCGCAGCTACGGCATGGTCGCGGCGGTGCTCACGCTCGTGTTCTACGCGTTGGCCGGCGTGTGGCTGGCGATGGGCATCGGGGGCTTTCGCATCAGCAGCGTGGTCGACGCGGTGGGCCCGTCGAACCCGATGCTGAAGACTGTCGAGCTGCATGCCGGCGCCTGGATGGGCAACTACGCGGCGCACCCCTGGACCATCGCCGCGCCGGCAGCGGGCTTCGTCGGCACGCTGGGCGCGCTGCTGGGGCTGGTGCTGCGCCGGCCGGGATTCGCGCTGCTGGCCGCGGCGCTGGGCATCGCCGGCATCATCCTGAGCGTGGGCGCGTCGATGTTCCCGTTCATCCTGCCCTCGTCGATCGACCCGCGCGCCAGCCTCACGGTGTGGGATTCGTCGTCGAGCCACCTGACGCTGTTCATCATGCTGGTGGTCACCGCGATCTTCATCCCGATCATCGTGGCCTACACCACCTGGGTCTACCACGTGCTGTGGGGCAAGGTCGACGAGCAAGCCATCCGCGACGAGAGCGGACACGCCTACTGAAACGGGAAGGAAAAAGACATGTGGTACTTCGCCTGGATCCTCGGCCTGCCGCTGGCCGCCGCCTTCGCCGTGCTCAACGCCATGTGGTACGAGCTGATGGACGACGAGGCCATCCGCAAGGAAAAGCTCGGCACGCCGGAAGCCCCGCAGGGGCAGGAACGGCTCTGACGCGCAGCGGATAGCCGTTCATCCAGCCCCGCGGCGACTCAGCTGTCGCCCGCGGGGCCTTTGCTGCTCTTCTTCGACGCACCGCCCGTGAGGCGGTCCTTGAGCGTCAGCACCTTCGTCACCGTCGCGCCCATGCCCATGAGCTGCATCGCAGTCTCGGGCGCCAGGCGCTGCACGTCGTCGAACCATTTCATCAGCCGGTCGATCAGGTCGTGCATCTCGCGCATGCGGGCCTGCGCGTGGCGCTCGGCGTCGCTGGTGGGCGATTCGAGCAGCGCGTTGCGCAGCATCGAGAGCGTGGGCTCGATCTCGCGGCGCCGGCGTTCCTCGGCCAGCACGCGGAAGATTTCCCACACGTCCTTCGGCGCCTCGAAATACTCGCGGCGGTCGCCCGCGTGGTGGCGCAGGTGCACGAGGCGCCAGGCCTGCAACTCCTTCAAACCCATGCTCACGTTGGAGCGCGAGAACTCCAGCATCTCGGCGATCTCGTCGGCATTGAGCGCGCGCTCCGACAGGAAGATCAGCGCGTAGATCTGGCCGACGGTGCGGTTGATGCCCCACTTGCTGCCCATTTCGCCGAAGTGGGCGACGAACTGGCGGTTGAGGGGAGGGAGGTCGGGTGCGGAAGCCATGCGGCGGATTGTCGCGCCGGATTGCTGGACGTTCGGAAGTTTCCGAAAACCCAGCAAGGCGGCGGGGTGCATGAATAACTAGTTTCGGTGATGGGTGAGAAACAAATTATTTACAAAAATAAACGTTTACTGACGGTTTGCCCATTTCTGGTGCATCCGGCCTCCCATTTCAAGGTTTTTCTCCCCATGAACAAAGCACATCGCAGCCTCTGGAACTCGTCGTTGGGGGCCTGGGTGGCTGTTTCCGAACTCACGCGCGCACGCGGCAAGCTCGCGGGCGGTGTTGTGCTGGCGGCGGCGGGACTGCTGGCCGGGGTGGGCGCCGCAGCCGCAGTGCCGGACATCATGCTCAACACGTCCGACCGGGGGTGGCAGAGCGATGTCGATCCTCATGTGGTGGGGAACTACAACTACGTCACGGGCTCGGATTGCACTTCTGCCTGCAGAAATTACCGGTCGTACTTTGTCTTCAACGTACCGAACCTGTCCCTGGCGCCGGACCAGGTGATCACGGCGGCGTTTCAGTTCAATGCCTTCAGCCTGGGTGGCATACCGGCCGCAGGCACGGTGCTGCAATTCCACCGGTACACGGGCGACATTCCAGGGCTCTCCTCTCCCGGCGTCGACCTCGCGAGGTTCGACGAACTGGGAAGCGGCCTCGCCATCGGCCAAGCCGAGGTGTCGCCTTCGACGCCGAATTCCAGCGCGCTGACCGTGGCGCTCAATGACGCGGGCTTGGCCGCCATCCTGGCGGGGCAAGGCGGCCAAGTCGCCTGGGGCGGAAGCCTGGCGAGCGCGCTCGGGGGCTACACGTCGTACGTGGCTGGGTACTCGAGTGGCCTCCCGTCTGATGGCAACACGACCCTGCGCCTGACGCCGGTAACCTTGGCTGCCGGCACCTACTACTGGGACCTCGACGGCACATCGGCTGGCGCGGGCGGCAGCGCGCCATCGGGCGTGTGGGGCCGTACGAATGCGCAGCGCTTCTGGAACGTCGACGCGGGCGGAGTTGGCCCGACCGTGGCGTGGATCGACGGCTCGAGCGCCGTGTTCGCGGCGGGCAGCGATGCCACTGGCAGCTACACCGTGACCTTGGGCGACAACGTCACCGTTGCCGGTGTCACCTACCGCGGTGGTGCGAGCGGCAGCCAGCTGACCCTCACGCCTGGCGCGGGCTACAAGATCGGCCTGGGTGCTGGCAACAACGTGTTCGACGCCCAGGCCGCCACGCTGGCGGTGCGCGCGGAAATCACGGGTGGAGGAACCCTGGTCAAGGAGGGCGCGGGCACGCTGAGCCTTGAGGTTGCCAATACCTACACCGGCGGCACGACCCTCAACGCCGGCACCCTGGAGATCCGCGACAGCGGGAGCATCGTCGGCAACATCGCCAACAACGCCGCGCTGGTGTTCAACCGCAGTGCCGACACCACCTTCGCCGGCAACATCAGCGGCACCGGCAGCCTTCTGCAGAAGGGCGCGCGCAAGCTGACCCTGACCGGCGATAACACCTTCACGGGCACCACCACCGTCGTGGCCGGCAACATCCTGCAGATCGGCGCGGGTGGCACCACCGGCAGCATCACGGGGAACATCAGCAACGACGGCGACCTGGTCTTCGACCGCGCGGACAGCCTGAGCTACGCAGGCGTCATCAGCGGCTCCGGCACCCTGTCCAAGAACGGCGTGGGCGTGCTGGAACTGACGGGCGCCAGCACCTACAGCGGCGCGACCGAGGTCAACGCCGGCACGCTGCGCGTGAACAACACCACCGGCAGCGCCACGGGCACGAGCACGGTGCAGGTCAAGAACGGCGCCACGCTCAGCGGCGGCGGCAGCATCGCGGGCCAGGTCACCATCGCCAACGGCGCGACGCTCGCACCGGGCAGCAACCTCGGCACGCTGACCACCGGCATGCTGCGCTTCGACCCCGGTGCCTTCCTGAGCTACGAGCTGGGCCAGGCGGGCACGGTAGGCGGCCCGCTCAACGACCTCGTCAAGGTCAACGGCGGCCTCGTGCTCGACGGCACGCTCAACGTGGCGCAGGCGCCCGGCGGCACCTTCGGGCCCGGGCTGTACCGCTTGATCAGCTACACCGGTTCGCTGGTCGACAACGGCCTGAACATCGGCACCGCGCCCGCGGGCACGACAGCCGGCGACCTGCACGTGCAGTCGTCCGTGCTCGGCGAGATCAACCTGATCAACAGCAAGGGCGTGTCGCTCGGCTTCTGGGACGGTGCGGGCGGCGATGCTTCCACCTACAACGATGGCACGATCAGCGGCGGCTCCGGCATCTGGCGCCTCGGCAACTCCACCCTCAACGACCCGTCCGACAGCTGGACCGGCGCCAACGGCAAGACCAACACCGGCTGGCAGCAGAACCAGTTCGCGCTGTTCGGCGGCGCGGCCGGCACGGTCCGGGTGGACAACACCGGCGGCGCGATCAGCATCGATGGCGCGCAGTTCTCCACCAGCGGCTATGTCGTCACCGGCGACGCGCTGACGCTGGGCAACGCCAACACCGTCATCAAGGTCGGCGACGGCACGGCGTCGGGAGCGCAGATGCAGGCCACCATCGCGTCGGTGCTGACCGGCGCGGGCGGCCTCACGAAGGACGACCTGGGCACGCTGATCCTCAGGGGCGCCAACACCTACACCGGCGGGACACTCGTGCGCGCCGGCACGCTGCAGGGCGACACCACCAGCCTGCGCGGCAACATCGTCAACGACGCCCAGGTGGTCTTCGACCAGGTGGCCAGCGGCAGCTTCGCGGGCACGATGAGCGGCACGGGCAGCCTGCGCAAGAGCGGCAGCGGCGAGCTGCTGCTCACGGCGGCCAACAGCTACAAGGGCGGCACGCAGGTCGATGGCGGCACCTTGAATGTGGGCGTGACAGGCGCGGTGGGTACCGGTCCGGTGGGCGTGAGCAGTGGCGCGGCCTTGATCTTCAGCGGCAGTGCGGATGCGGAAAGCCTAAAGATCACGGCAGGCGCCGCCCAGTCGGGCAACGGCGGCTTCGTCCAGTTCCAGGACAACGCCTCGGCCGGCCACGCGACCTTGACCGCGCATGCCGGCGGCTCGATCGACTTCCGTGGCAACGCGACGGCCGGCAATGCCACCATCGAGAACCGCGGTGGCGAGGTCATGGTCTGGTTCAACGCCAACGCAGGCAAGACCCACGTCACCAACTTCGCTGGTGGCACGACCTACCTCTGGGGCGACGCTTCCGCCGAGCGGGCGACCATCGTCAATGAGCGCGACGGCGTGCTGGACATTCGCGACAACGCAACGGCCGCGCAGGCGAGCGTGGTGAACAAGGCGGGTGGCACGGTCTTCCTGTCCAAGCTCGGCACACCCGGCATCACCATCGGTTCGCTCGAAGGCGCCGGCCGCGTGCTGCTCGGCGCAAAGGCGCTGACGACGGGCGCTCTCAACACCGACACCGAAATCTCGGGCGTGATCTCCGGCGTCGGTGGCTCGCTCGTCAAGGTCGGCACGGGCGCGCTCACGTTGTCAGGCGAGAACACCCACACCGGCGGCACGGCACTGCGCCAGGGCCGCCTGAACGTGGGCCACAGCCAGGCATTGGGCACCGGCACGCTGTCGATGGACGACGACACCACGCTGGGCTTCAGCGCGAACGGCCTGACGATCGCCAACACCATCAAGCTGACGGGCAACAACGACCCGGTCATCGACACCGGTGCGTTCAGCGGCACGCTGAGCGGTGCGATCAGCGGCGGCAGCTTCATCACCAAGCAGGGCACGGGCACGCTGACGCTGTCGGGCGCCAACACCTACACCGGTGCGACGAACGTGGCGCAGGGCACGTTGAAGGCCGGCGCGGTGAACACGCTGAGCGCCGCTTCGGCGCACAGCGTGGCCACAGGTGCCACGCTCGATCTTGCGGGCTTCAATCAGACCGTCGCGTCGCTGACGAACAGCGGCACCGTGTTCCTGGCCGGTGTGACCGCAGGTACGACGCTGACCGTCAAGGGCGCCTACGTTGGCAACAACGGCGTGCTCAAGCTGAGCACGACGCTCAACGGCACCGGCCCCTCGGACCGCCTCGTGCTCGACGGCCCCACGGCAATTGCCAGCGGCAAGACCCAGGTGCAGATCAGCAACCTTGGCGGCCTGGGCGCACTCACGAGCGGCAACGGGATCGAGGTCATCACCGCACAGAACGGCGCGACCACCACCGCGCAGACCACCAAGGACGCCTTCTCGCTGGCCGGCGGCCACGTCGACGCAGGCGCCTACGAGTACCGCCTGCATGCCGCCGACGCGAAGGGCGCAGGCGAGAGCTGGTACCTGCGCTCCACCACCGACGCGGTGGCGCCGGGCCAACCGGTGGGCGTGCCCGTCGTCACCTACCGTCCGGAGGCCGCGCTGTACGCCGCGCTGCCGGGCCAGCTTCGCCAGGGCAACCTCGCGATGTTGGGCGATGTGCGCAAGCGCGTGGGCGACGACGATGTGAAGGGCGCCGCGAGCACACCGACGGGATCGGACCGCCGCGCCTGGGCCCGCGTGCTCTCCACCGACATCGACATCCAGCAGGGCGGCACTGTCTCGCCCACCAGCAAGGGCCGCCTCACCGGCTTCCAGGCGGGCACCGACCTGCTCGCCACGCCGAACTGGCGCGCCGGCCTGTACGTCGGCCAGCTCGACGGCGATGCCCGCGTGAGCGGCTTTGCCAGCGGCATCCGTCATCTCGCGGTGGGCCGCAACGACCTGCGCAGCCAGTACGTCGGCGTGTACAGCACCTACACCGCCGACAGCGGCTTCTATGCCGATGCCTTGGTGCAGTCGGGTCGTCACCGCTACACGGTCGAGCCGATGCTTGGCGCGGGCGTGGGCGGCAAGGGGAACAGCTTGCTGGGCTCGATCGAAGTGGGGCAGGCCTTCGCGATCGGCGGCAGCGGCTGGCGCATCGAGCCGCAGCTGCAGCTGATCCACCACCACATGGACCTGGGCAACTCGGCCATCGTCGGTGCCATCGCGCAACCCCAAGCCGACAGCAGCTGGATCGCCCGCGCAGGCGTGCGGGTCAAGGGCCAGCTCGACACCGGCCTGGGCGTGCTGCAGCCCTACGGCCGCGTCAACGTCTACAAGACCTCGAGCGGCACCGACATCGCGCGCTTCGTGAACGGCGCCACCACGACCGACATCGCGGCACCGACCGGCGGCACCAGCACCGAACTCGCAGGCGGTTTCACGCTGGCCCTGAGCCAGGCGACGAGCCTGTACGGCGAAGTCGGCAAGCTGTGGTCGTCGGGCGGCGATGCCAAGGTGAAGAGCTCGGTCAACGGATCGCTCGGCGTGCGAGTCAAGTGGTAGGCGGGTAGCTTCAGGCCTCGGGGTCGGGTCCAGGACGCCGCCGGTACGACCCCGGCGCCCCACCGGTCCAGGTCTTGAAGGCGCGCTGGAATGCCGCGCTGTCCGAGAAGCCCAGCTCCTCGGCCAGTGCCGCCAGTGGCACGGTGCTGGTGTTCAGGCGCACGATGGCCACGTCGCGCCGCAGCTGGTCCTTGAGCGACTGGAACGAGGTGCCCTCGGTGGCCAGGTGGCGCTGCAGGGTGCTCACCGACATGTGCAGGCTGCGCGCGGCCGTGGCCAGGTCGGCCCAGGCCGGGCGGTGCTGTTGCAGCACGGTGCGCACGCGCGCGCTCACGGCCAGTTCGCCCAGCGGCGGCAGGATCACGTGGGCCGGCGCGGCGGCCAGAAAGTCGCGCATGGCCCGCGCGTCGCGGCGGATCGGCGTGGCCAGCGCGCTGGCGTCGAACCACACGGCCGACAGCGGCTGGCCGAACTGCAGCGGCGCGGGAAACACCTTGTTGTAGCGCGCCGCGTAGGGCGGCTGCTCGAAGCCGAAGTCGAAGCGGCGCGCCGTCAGTCGGCCGCCGTGCAGCCAGGCAAAGAGCCGCCAGTACACGCGCAGCATCAGCTCGTGCAGGAAGTTCAGCGGCGCGCTCGGCATGCCCTGCACCCGCAGGCCGAAGCCCGCAAGCGGCCCTTCGTGCAGCAGCACCATCTCGAGGTCGTCCTGCAGCAGGCTGAAGGTGCGGGCCACGCGCCGCAGCGCCACTTCGAGCGTGGGCGCGCCCATCGTGGCGCGGGTCATGAGCGCGAAGCTGCCGCAGCGCAGGCGGCGCGACAGGAAGCACAGGGCCTCGTCGTCCAGCCGCTCCATCAGCAGCGCGAACAACGCCACGTACTGCTCGGCCGTGACGCGCGCGCCCGGCGCGTCGAGCAGGGCGGGGGCGATGCCGGCGTCCTGCAGCGCGGTGTCGATGCAGATGGGCGCGTTGTCGCCGCGCGCGCGCACGCCCGAGAGCATGCCCTGGACGAACACGATCGGGATGGTGACGGGCGGTTGCAGCATGCGTGAGCGGATCAGACCTGACGGCGGCGCGGGTGTCGATTGAGGTTTTCTGCCATGCGGGCGATGCGATGCGCAATCGCCGCGGCACGGCGCGGTTTCTACCATGCGCCTACACAAGAACCGAACGGAGACAACCGCCATGTACCTGACCCAGTCGCTGCACCGCAGCGTGCAGCAGCACCCCGACCGGATCGCCGTGCGCGCCGCCGGCCGCACCCTGAGCTTTCGCGCCTATGCCGAGCGGGTCGCGCGCCTGGCGGGCGCCCTGCAGGGGCTCGGCATGCAGCCGGGCGACCGCGTCGCCATGCTGGCGCTCAATTCGGCGCGCTACCTCGAATACCAGATGGCCGTGCCCTGGGGCGGCGGCGTGCTCAACCCCTGCAACATCCGCTGGTCGGCGGCCGAAATCCTGTATTCGCTCGAGGACTCGGGCTCCTCGCTGCTGCTGGTGGACGACACCTTCCGCGCGGTGGTCGAGCAGATGCGCGGGCAGGCGACCAGCCTGCGCGAGGTGATCTACTGCGGCGACGGCCCGACGCCGCCCGGCATGCACGGCTACGAGGCGCTGCTGGAGGCCGCCTCGCCCGTGCCTGACGCGGGCCGTTGCGACGACGACCTGGCGGGCATCTTCTACACCGGCGGCACCACGGGCTTTCCCAAGGGCGTGATGCTGAGCCACACCAACATGGGCAGCTCGGGGCTGGCCCTGCATGCCGAGGGCCTGGCCGCGCCCGAGGGCTGCTACCTGCATGCCGCGCCGATGTTCCACCTGGCCGACATGGGCCTGGCCGCGCCGCACTGGCTGGAGGGCAACACGCACGCGATCATTCCGGCCTTCAGCCCTGAAGCGGTGCTGAACGCCATCGAGCAAGACCGCGTCACGCACGCGCTGCTGGTGCCCACCATGATCCAGATGCTGGTCGACCATCCGGCGATGCGCGAGCCGCGCGACCTCAGCAGCCTGAAGTGCATCACCTACGGCGCCTCGCCGATCTCGGAGGCGGTGCTGACCCGCGCGATGGCGGCTTTCCCGGGCGTGGACTTCGTGCAGGCCTACGGCATGACCGAGCTGTCGCCGCTGGCCACCGTCAACCCCGCGCGCAACCACACGGCCGAAGGCCAGCGGCGGGGCAAGCTGCGCTCGGCCGGCCGTGCCAGCTACTGCACCGAGGTGCGCATCGTCGACAGCGAGGGCATCGAGGTGCCGCGCGGCACCGTGGGCGAGGTCGCGGTGCGCGGCCCCAACGTGATGCAGGGCTACTGGAACCAGCCCGCGCAGACCGCCGCGGCCGTGCGCGGCGGCTGGATGCACACGGGCGACGGCGCCTACATGGACGACGACGGCTACATCTTCGTGGTCGACCGCCTGAAGGACATGATCATCAGCGGCGGCGAGAACATCTATTCGGCCGAGGTCGAGAACGCCATCAACCAGCACCCGGCCGTGGCGGCCTGCGCGGTCATCGGCATCCCCAGCGAGGAGTGGGGCGAGGCCGTGCATGCGGTGCTCGTGCTCAAGCCGGGCCAGCAACTGGCGGCCGACGCGCTCATCGCGCATTGCAAGGCGCTGATCGCGAACTACAAATGCCCGCGCAGCGTGGCGGTGGTCGAGGCGCTGCCGCTGTCGGGCGCTGGCAAGGTGCTCAAGACCCGGCTGCGCGAACCGTTTTGGCAAGGGCGCCAACGAAGCGTAGCCTGACGGTTTTCGAACTCTCTCTTCCTTCCCATTCATTCATTTCAGGAGCCCCTCATGAGCCAGGATGTCTACGTCGTCGGTGTCGGCATGATCCCCTTCACCAAGCCGGGCGCGAACCAGCCCTACCCGCAGATGGCCGCGCACGCGACCAACGCCGCCTTGAAAGATGCCGGCATCGGCTACGAGCTGGTGCAGCAGGCCTACGTCGGCTACGTGTACGGCGACTCCACCGCCGGCCAGCGCGCGCTGTATGAGGTGGGCATGACCGGCATCCCGGTCGTCAACGTCAACAACAACTGTTCTACCGGCTCGACCGCGCTGTTCCTCGCGCGCCAGGCCGTGGCCAGCGGCGCGGCCGACTGCGTGCTGGCGCTGGGCTTCGAGCACATGAGCCCCGGCGCGCTGGGTGCGGTGTTCAACGACCGCCCGAGTCCGTTCGATCATTTCGAGTCGATCACCGACGAGCTGGTCGGCAACGAGCAGGTGCCGCTGGCGCTGCGCTACTTCGGCGGCGCCGGCCTGGCGCACATGCAGCAGTACGGCACGCAGATGTCGACCTTCGCGAAGATCCGCGCCAAGGCCAGCCGCCATGCATCGAACAACCCGGTGGCGCTGTTCCGCACCGTCGTCACCGAAGACGAAGTGATGGCTGCGCCCGTCATGTGGCCCGGTGTGATGACGCGGCTCATGGCCTGCCCGCCGACCTGCGGCGCCGCGGCCGCCATCGTCTGCTCGCCGCGTTTCGCCGAGCGCCACGGGCTGGACCGCAGCGTGCGCATCAAGGCCCAGGCCATGACGACCGACCGCGCCATCACCTTCGAGGCGCGCGACATGCGCGAGGTGGTGGGCTTCAGCATGGCGCAGGAAGCCGCGCAGAAGGTCTACGACGCGGCCGGTGTCGGCCCGCAGGACATCGACGTGGTCGAGCTGCACGACTGCTTTGCGCACAACGAACTCATCAGCTACGAGGCGCTGGGCCTGTGCCCGGTCGGTGGCGCGGAGAAGTTCGTGGTCGATGGCGACAACACCTACGGCGGCAAGGTCGTCACCAATCCGTCGGGCGGCCTGTTGTCGAAGGGCCACCCGCTCGGCGCGACGGGGCTCGCGCAATGCACGGAGCTGGTCCAGCAGCTGCGCGGCACGGCCGAGAAGCGCCAGGTCGAAGGCGCGCGGATGGCGCTGCAGCACAACCTCGGATTGGGCGGCGCCTGCGTGGTCACGCTGTACGAACGCGTCTGAGGGCAGGGCCACCCATGATCGACAAGAAATGGATCGGCCACGAGCTGCCCGCGTCGGTGCTGCCCATCGAGCGCAGCCGGCTGCAGTTCTTCGCCAAGGCCATCGGCGAGACCGATCCGGTCTACACCGATGCCGCCGCCGCGCGCGATGCCGGCTACCCCGACCTGCCGGCACCGCCCACCTTCCTGTTCGCCGCCGAGCTGGACTCGGGCGCTTCGGACCAGCTGCTGACCGACCTGCAGATTCCGCTGTCCAAGCTGCTGCACGGCGAACAGAGCTTCAGCTACCACCGCCCCGCCTGCGTGGGCGACACCGTGACGGTGCGTTCCACCATCAGCGACATCTACGACAAGAAGAACGGCGCGCTCGAATTCGTCGTGAAGACCTCGCGCGCCACCAACCAGCGCGACGAACTCGTGGCCGAGCTGCGCACGGTGATCGTCTGCCGCCACTGAAGAAGGAACCTGCGATGACCCTTTGCTACGACACCGTCCAGGTCGGCGACGAACTTCCCGCGCTGCAACTCCCGCCGGTGAACCGCACCACGCTCGCGCTCTTCGCGGGCGCCTCGGGCGACCACAACCCGATCCACATCGACACCGACTTCGCGCGCAAGGCCGGCATGCCCGACGTGTTCGCGCAGGGCATGCTGGGCATGGCCTGGCTCGGCCGGCTGCTCACGCAATGGGTGCCGCAGGCGCAGCTGCGCCGCTTCGACGTGCGCTTCCAGGGCATCACGCACCTGGGCCATGCCGTGCGCTGC
Source organism: Variovorax sp. GW823-FHT04B03 (assembly GCF_058796495.1). Classification (NCBI taxonomy): domain Bacteria; kingdom Pseudomonadati; phylum Pseudomonadota; class Betaproteobacteria; order Burkholderiales; family Comamonadaceae; genus Variovorax; species Variovorax sp. GW823-FHT04B03. The sequence continues at coordinate 775,850 of NZ_JBXAIT010000003.1, read as the reverse complement.
ACCGGTCGCGTGGTCGAGAAGCTGGAACACAACGGTGAGCGCTGCGTGCGCGTGGAAGTGCTCAGCGCCAACCAGCACGGCCAGACGCGCATCGCGGGCGAGGCGCTGGTGGCGCTGCGCTGACCCCTTGAACGAACGAAAGAAAGAAGAGAGAAGAGACATGACACCCAAACTCGAAGGCAAGGTCGCCCTCATCACCGGCTCGGGCCGCGGCATCGGCCGCGCGATCGCGCTCAAGCTCGCGTCGGAAGGCGCGCGCGTCGTCGTCAACGACCTCGACGCCGCACCGGCCGAGGAGACCGTGCAGGCCATCCGCGCCGCGGGCGGGCAGGCCGTGGCCTGCGTCGGCAGCGTGTCGGCGCCGGACTTCGCCGAGCGCTTCGTGGGCACGGCGGTGAACGAGTTCAAGGGCCTGGACATCATCGTCAACAACGCTGGCTACACCTGGGACAGCGTGGTGCAGAAGATGACCGACGAGCAGTGGTACGCCATGATCGACGTGCACCTGACGGCGCCGTTTCGCATCCTGCGCGCCGCGCAGCCCGTGATCCGCGCGCTGGCCAAGGCCGAGGGCGACGCGGGCCGGCGCGTGGTGCGCAAGGTGGTCAACATCTCGTCGGTGGCCGGGCTCTTCGGCAATGCGGGGCAGGCCAACTATTCGACCGCCAAGGCCGGCATCGTCGGCATGACGCAGACGCTGGCCAAGGAGTGGGGCCGCATGAACGTCACGGTGAACTGCGTGGCCTTCGGCTTCATCCAGACGCGGCTCACGGCCAGCACGGCCGAGGCCACCACCGCGAACATCGAAGGGCGCGAGATCAAGGTCGGCGTCAACCCCGGCCTGCTGGCGATGATGGAACAGTCGATTCCGCTGGGCCGCGGCGGCACGCCCGAAGAGGCGGCTGGTGCGGTGTACCTGCTGTGCGCGCCCGAGTCGGACTACGTGAGCGGCCAGACGCTCATGTGCACTGGCGGGCTGACGGGGATCTGAGATGGCCGGCACGCAATTCGAAGAAGAAGGCATTGCCTGGGGCGTGCAGGACGGCGTCGGGCGCATCGTGCTGAAGCGGCCCGAACGCGCCAACTCGGTGTCGCTCGCAAGCAGCCACGCGCTGGCGCGGGCCATCGACGAAGTGCTCGAAGCGGCACCGCGCGCCATCCTGCTGACAGGCGAGGGCCGCGTGTTCTGCGCGGGCGGCGACATCGACAGCTTCGTGGCGGCGGGCGACAAGCTGCCCGAACTGGTCGACGCCATCCTCGACCGGCTGCATCCCGCGCTGCTGCGGCTGGCCCAGAACCCGGCGCCGCTGGTGGTGGCGGTGAACGGCACGGTGGGCGGCGCCGGCGTGGGGCTGGCGCTGTGCGGCGACTTCGTGCTCGCCACCGAGTCGATGAAGCTGCGCACCGGCTACGCGGCCATCGGGCTGTCGCCGGACGCGGGGAGTTCGTATTTCCTGTCGCGGCGCATCGGGCCGGTGCGCGCGCAGCAGTGGCTGATGCTGAGCGACGCGATCGACAGCGCGCGCTGCCTGGCGTCGGGTGCGGTCGATGCGCTGTACCCGGACGCCGAACTGGCGGCGGCTGCCGAAGCGCTGGTGACGCGGCTGGCGAACGGTGCCACCGCATCGTTCGCGGGCATCAAGGCGCTGTGCGGTGGTGCCACCGCGCGCCCGATCGAAGAACACTTCGAGATGGAACACCGCCTGCTGCGCCGACGCGCGGGCAGCGCGGATGGGCGCGAAGGCGTGAAGGCCTTCACCGAGAAGCGCGCGCCGCGCTTCTCGGGCCGCTGAGCGCGGCGGGCTGCTGCAGGCTCAGCTCTTCTTCTTGAAGAGCTTCGTGAGGCCCCACAGCGCCGCGCCGCCCGCCACCACGGCGACCTTCGCGAACTTGGCCAGGAAGGCGAGGGCGACCGCGAACAGGCCCAGCTTCTTCGCGGCTGCGCCGGCCACCAGCGCGGCCAGGCCGTAGGCGGCGACCTTGTCGGTCGATGCGTTGAAGTCCGCGTACTTCTTGCCGTCGTCGTACTGCAGCGCGCCGAGCAGCTTGGTGGCGTCGGGCTTGTACTTCTCGAGGTCGTTCGCGTTGGTGATGAGGTTCAGGCTCAGGTAGCCCTCGCGGCCCAGCGCGTAGGTGTTGTAGTTGACGCCGGGGTTGCCGCCGTCGCTGCCCTTCTTCTTCGAGAGGGCCGACCACACCAGCCGGTGCGTCGCGGCGTCGTACTGCGGCTTCTGCGCCCAGCCCGTGACCTCGATGCCCGGGATGCCGCGCTTGGCGCGTTCCTCGTTCGCGGCCTCGGTGCCTTCCTTCAGGCTCGTGAGCAGTTCGTCGGCGTTCCAGTCCTTGGCGTCGTCGTCCTTGATGTAGCCCTCTTTCACGAACTTCACGACCGCCATCCAGTCGCCGTCGTCGGCGGGGAAGATCGCGCCGATGAAGGTGTCGTCGGTGCGGTTGCCCATGCTGCGCATGAGCTGCGCGGCGGCGGGCGTCGGCACCCAGACGTAGCCGGCGGGCAGCTTCAGGTGGGCCTGGTCGCGCAGCGTGATGTCGGCGGGGCCGGCTTTCTGCACGGCCTTGGCGGCCTTGAAGGCGGCTTCCTGCTCGGCTTCGAGCGAGCTCGCGGTCGAGGCTGTGGAAGCGGTGGTGGGGGATGCGGCGTTGCTGAGGTTGGTGGCCGTCAGGGCGCACGCGAACAGCAAGCCGGCCGTCAGGCGGGCAGTATGAATACGCAAGTTCTCTCTCCTCGGTTGTTGTCGTTTCTGGTGAGACGCGAGGAGTTTATCGGCGCGCGAAGCCGCGCCGGCCGTGGGTTTCAGGGCCAGGGCGTGGGCGGCGGAATCTCGCAGACTGGCTCGACGTCAATGCTCTTGAAGTCGGCCGGTGAGACGATTTCCAGGTACTCCATGTCGGGCGAGTAGTCGAAGAGAAAGTGGCGGATGCCGGGGCGCTGGTGCACCACGTCGCCGGCCTCGACGCGTGTCTCCTTGTCCTCGTACATGAAGCGCGCCCAGCCCTTGAGCATGATGACGATCTGGAAGTCCGCCTCGTGGCGGTGCCAGCCGGTGCCCGCTTCCGGTGCCATGTTGGCCTTGACCAGGTGCGCGATCACCTTGCCGTGGGTGGCGGCCGCGATGCCGAGGTCGCGGTACAGGAAGAAGTCTCGCAACCCGCCCGAGACGTACTCGGTGTCACCGGGCTTGACGTGGGAGAACTGGGTGGCGGTTCGGTCCAGCATGGGCGCTCCTTCGCGGGGGGATGATGCTGCGGCGCAGCATGCATAAACCGTTCCTGAGCGAGGCCCATGGCTTGACGGCCCGCGGGTCGCTCCAGATACTCAACCGCATGGTTCACTCAGATGCCCTGGACGCCGTGTTTGCGGCCCTGTCCGACCCGACCCGCCGCAGCGTGCTCGAAGCGCTGGGTGAGGGCGGCCTCAGCGTGACCGAGCTCGCCGAACCGCACGGCATGTCGCTGACCGGCTTCATGAAGCACCTGCGCGTGCTCGAAGGCGCCGGCCTCATCTCGCGCAAGAAGGCGGGCCGCGTCGTGCGCTGCGAGCTGTCGCCGGGCCCGATGCAGGAGGCCGCCGTGTGGCTCTCGCGCTACGAGAAGTTCTGGACCGGCCGCCTCGATGCCCTGGCGCGCTTTCTCTACCACCAGGAGGACACCGAATGGCGAAACCTTCCCCCGGCCCCACCGCCGGCCCCGGCACCGATCGCCCCTCGCTCACGCTCCGCCGGCACTTCCGCGTCAGCCCCGCCAAAGTCTGGCGCGCGTGGACCGACCCGCAAGCGCTGAAGCACTGGTTCGGCCCCGAGGAGATCGTCGACGTGCCGCTGGCCGAGGTCGACCTGCGCGTGGGCGGGCGCTTTCGCGTGACCATGCTGGCGGCCGACGGCGAGACGCACGACGTGAGCGGCACCTACCTCGAGGTCGTGCCCGAACGCCGGCTGGTCTTCAGCTGGGCCTGGCGCAGCACGCCCGAGCGCGAGTCGCGCGTCACCGTGCAACTCGAACCCGATGCGGGCGGCTGCGAGCTCGTGCTCATGCACCAGCAGTTCTTCGATGAAGCGGCGCGCGACGGCCACAACCATGGCTGGACCGGCTCGCTCGTCAAGCTCGAAAGTTGGCTGGCCGGCGGCGACACCGGGTGACCGAACAACCGACGGCAATCGCCGACGCGCTGGACGCGATCTACCGCACCGAGTCGCGCCGCATCTTCGCCACGCTGGTGCGCCTGCTGGGCGATTTCGACCTGGCCGAAGAAGCCCTGCACGACGCCTTTCGCGCCGCGCTCGAGCAATGGCCGCGCGAAGGTGTGCCGGCCAACCCGCGCGCCTGGCTGGTGTCGGCGGGGCGCTTCAAGTCCATCGACGGCATCCGCCGGCAGGCGCGCTTCACGGCGTGGGACGACGCCACCGCCCACACCGATACGCTGGCCGACCCCGCGCCCGCCTGGCACGAGGCCGACCCCGATGCCGACGCGCTCGAGGACGACCGCCTGCGCCTGGTCTTCACCTGCTGCCACCCCGCGCTCGCGCCCGACGCCCAGGTGGCGCTCACGCTGCGCGAGGTCTGCGGGCTGGCGACCGAGGAGATCGCGCGCGCCTTCCTCGTGCCCGCGCCCACCATCGCGCAGCGCATCGTGCGGGCCAAGGCGCGCATCCGCGACGCGGGCATTCCGTACCAGGTGCCGGGCCTGGCCGAATTGCCCGAACGGCTCGATGCCGTGCTGCGCGTGGTGTACCTCGTGTTCAACGAAGGCTACGCGGCCTCGTCGGGCCAGAGCGTGACGCGCGCCGACCTCTCGGCCGAGGCGATCCGGCTCGGGCGCTTGGTGGCCGAACTGCTGCCCGACCCTGAGGCGCTGGGCCTGCTCGCGCTGATGCTGCTGCACGACGCGCGCCGCGCCGCGCGCACCTCGGCGCAGGGCGAGCTCGTGCTGCTCGACGCGCAGGACCACAGCCTGTGGCACCGCGGGCAGATCGGGGAGGGCGCGGCGCTGGTCGAGCGTGCGCTGCTGTCGCGCCGCTTCGGCCCGTACACCTTGCAGGCCGCCATTGCCGCAGTGCATGCCGAAGCCGCCGAGGCCGCCGCCACCGACTGGCCGCAGATCGTCGGCCTGTACGACGTGCTGTTGCGGCTCGACCCCTCGCCCGTGGCCGAGCTCAACCGCGCGGCGGCCGTGGCGATGCGCGACGGGCCGGCGGCCGGGCTGGCGCTGATCGACGCGCTGCTCGCGCGCGGCGAGCTGGCCCGCTACCACCTGGCGCACGGCGCGCGCGCCGAACTGTGCCGGCGCCTGGGCCGCACCGACGACGCGCGTGAGGCTTATCTGCAGGCGCTGTCGCTGGTGCGCCAGCAGCCCGAGCGGCAATTCCTGGAGCGGCAGCTGGCCTCACTGCCGGACACGAAAAATTTTTGACGCCCCTTGTCGATTCCGGCCGTCGCCGTTCGACCAGTGGTGTCCCCACTCACATCTGCAAGGAGATTCCGCATGAAATACCTCTGCCTCGTTCACTGCGACGAAGCGGTGCTTCGCGCGCTGCCGCCCGACGAGCGCCGTGCGCTCAATGCCGACTCGATGGCCTACGACCGCGTGCTCGAAGCCGCTGGCCATTTCATCGCCGCCGAGGCGCTGAGCCCGGTGCGCGCCGCCAAGGTCGTGCAGGTGCGCCAGGGCCAGCGCTCGCACGTCGACGGCCCGTACGCCGAAGCCCGCGAGCAGCTGTGCGGCTTCATCCTGGTCGAGGCGCGCGACCTGAACGCCGCGATCCAGCTGGCGGGCCGCATTCCGATGGCGCGCTATGGCGCCATCGAGGTGCGTCCCATCGACGTCATGGAAATGATCGAAAACCCCGAGGGGAATGCCGCATGAGATACCTTTGCCTGATCTACGGAACCGACGCGCAGACGAGCCACTTCTCGGCGCAGGACATGGACCACTACATCAACGAACACATCGACTACGACGCCCACCTGCAGGCGCTCGGCAAGCTCGTCGTGGCCGAGGCCCTGCAGCCGGCCGGCACGGCGGTCACGGTGCGCATGCGCAACGAAAAACTCTCGGTCACCGACGGGCCGTTCGCCGAAACCAGCGAGCAGCTGGGCGGCTTCTACCTGGTCGAGGCCGACAGCGAAGAAGAAGCGCTGCAGCTCGCGTCCGGCATTCCCTCGGCGCGCTTGAGCAGCATCGAGGTGCGCAAGGCCTGGTCGGCAAGCGACAGCGGAGCCGGCCCATGAGCGGCGCACTCGACCGGGCGGCACCCGCCCGCGCCACGGCGCGCGAATGGACGGGGCTGGCCGTCATCGCGCTGCCCTGCATGCTCTATTCGATGGACCTCACGGTGCTGAACCTGGCGATCCCGTCGATCAGCGAAGACCTCAAGCCGACCGCCTCGCAGCTGCTGTGGATCGTCGACATCTACGGCTTCTTCGTGGCCGGCCTGCTGGTCACCATGGGCACGCTGGGCGACCGCATCGGGCGGCGCCGGCTTCTGCTGATCGGCGCGGTGGCGTTCGGCGTGGCCTCGGTGCTCGCGGCCTTCTCGACCAGCGCCAACATGCTGATCGCCACGCGCGCGCTGCTGGGCGTGGCGGGGGCGACGCTGGCGCCGTCCACGCTCTCGCTGATCCGCAACATGTTCCTCGACCCGGCGCAGCGCACCGTGGCCATCGGCGTGTGGATCTCCAGTTACTCGGCTGGCGCGGTCATCGGCCCGGTGCTGGGCGGCGTGCTGCTGCAGTTCTTTCCGTGGGGCTCGGTGTTCCTCATCGGCGTGCCGGTGATGGTGCTGCTGCTGGCGCTCGGGCCGTGGCTCTTGCCCGAGTACCGCGACCCTGACGCGGGCGCGCTCGATCTGGCCAGCGTGGCGCTCTCGCTCGGCGCGGTGCTGGCGGCCATCTACGGCATCAAGCAGGTGGCCGAGCACGGGCCTGACGCGGTGTCGCTGCTGGCCATCGCGGCCGGTGCGCTGCTGGGCTGGCTGTTCGCGCGCCGGCAGGGGCGGCTGGCGAATCCGATGATCGACCTGCGCCTGTTCAAGCTGCCGGCCTTCAGCGTCTCGCTGGGGGCCTACATGCTGGCCTGCTTCGTGATGTTCGGGCTCTTTCTGTACAACGCGCAGTACCTGCAGCTGGTGCTCGGCCTGCCGCCGCTGGCGGCGGGCCTGTGGAGCATGCCGGGCGCCGGCGCTTTCATCGTCGGTTCGATGATCGTGCCCGCGCTCACGCGGCGCCTGTGCCCGGCCTACGTGATGGGCGGCGGGCTGGGCGTGGCGGCGCTGGGCTTCGGCATGCTGGTGCTGCTGCCGGCGCAGGGCGGGCTGGCCTGGATGGTGACGAGTGCGGTCATCTCTTCGCTCGGCCTGGCGCCGGTGTTCACCCTGGCCACCGACCTGGTCGTGGGCAGCGCGCCGCCCGAGCGCGCGGGCGTGGCCTCGGCCATCTCGGAGACCAGCTCCGAGTTCGGCGGGGCGCTGGGCATCGCCATCCTCGGCAGCGTCGGTGCGGCGATCTACCGCGCAACCATGGCCGACGCCGTACCCGCCGGCCTGGCCGATGCGGCGGCGGTCGAAGCCGCCCGCAGCACGCTGGGCGGAGCGGTCGCGCTGGCTGGGGAACTGCCCGGTACCACCGGCGCCGCGCTGCTCGACAGTGGGCGCGACGCGCTGCTGCGCGCCCTGCGGCTGGTGGCCGGCCTGTGCGCCGTGGTGCTGCTGTTCGTCGGCGTGCTGGTGGCGGTGCGGCTGCGCGGGGTGGGCGCGTCGCATGCGCAAGAGGGCGCCGTACCCCCGGGCGGCGCCGCATTGCCGGAGCGTTGACGAGCCTCCATACTGGGGCTTCCACGACGCACCCCACGACCGAACGGAGGCCCCATGAGCAACGAACTGCGCAAGAAGCTGCATGACCTGGCGGAACTGTCCGACAGCACCTCCGACCCGCAGACCAAGGCCATCGTCGAGGCGATCCGGCTGCAGACGGCGGTGCTGAACGAGCGGTTGTTCAGCATCGAGCTGCAGCTCGGCGCGCTCGCCAAGCGCATGGAAAACACCACCGACTGAGTCGGCTGCTGCTTTGTGGGGATAATCCCCGGCATGAGCGGCAACACCTTCGGAACTCTCTTCGCGGTCACCAATTTCGGCGAGTCACACGGCCCAGCCATCGGCTGCGTGATCGACGGCTGCCCCCCCGGCATGGCCCTGAGCGAGGCCGACATCCAAGGCGACCTCGACCGCCGGCGCCCTGGCACCAGCCGCCACGTCACCCAGCGCAACGAGCCCGACGCGGTGCAGATCCTGTCCGGCGTGTACGAGGGCAAGACCACCGGCACGCCCATCGCGCTGCTGATCCAGAACACCGACCAGCGCAGCAAGGACTACGGGCAGATCGCCCAGCAGTTCCGCCCCGGCCACGCCGACTTCACCTACTGGAAGAAATACGGCATCCGCGATCCGCGCGGCGGCGGGCGTTCTTCGGCACGCCTCACCGCGCCCATGGTCGCGGCCGGCGCCGTCGCCAAGAAGTGGCTGGCCGAAAAATACGGGATGGTGTTCCGCGGATGCATGACGCAGATCGGCGAGATCGCCATTCCCTTCGAGAGCTGGGACCATGTCCCGAACAACCCCTTCTTTGCCCCCATCGCCGACGTGAGCGCGCTGGAGGACTACATGGACCGTTTGCGCAAAGCGGGCGACTCGTGTGGCGCGCGCATCCGCGTCACCGCCACGAACGTGCCCGTGGGCCTGGGCGAGCCGCTCTTTGACAAGCTCGACGCCGAGATCGCCTACGCCATGATGGGCATCAACGCCGTGAAGGCCGTGGAAATCGGCGCCGGCTTCGACAGCGTCACGCAGCGCGGCACCACGCACGGCGACTCGATCACGCCGACCGGCTTCCTCAGCAACAACGCGGGCGGCATCCTGGGCGGCATCAGCTCGGGGCAGGACCTCGAGGTGAGCATCGCGATCAAGCCCACCAGCTCGATCATCAGCCCGCGCCAGTCCATCGACGTGAACAACAACCCCGTCGAAGTCATCACCAAGGGTCGCCACGACCCCTGCGTGGGCATCCGCGCCACGCCCATCGCCGAAGCGATGCTCGCGCTGGTGGTGATGGAACACGTGCTGCGCAACCGCGCGCAGTGCGGCGACGTGAACCCGCCCGTCGAGAAGAGCGAAGCTGCGTCGCCGCAGTCGTCTTTCCTGTAGTGTCTGCCGCGCCACCTGTGGCCGCCGGACGCGGCCACCTGTTGGCGTTCGCTGGCCTGTCGGCCAGCTACTTCGCGCACATCGGTTTCTTCAATCCTTACCTGCCTCTGTGGCTCAAGGACCTGGGCCTGCCGATCTTCACGATCAGCCTGCTGGCCTCGGTGCAATCGATCACGCGCGTCTTCGCGCCCTACGCCTGGGGCGCGCTCAGCGACCACACCGGCCAGCGCGTGAAGTTGCTGCGCTTCAGCGCCGCGGTGGCGCTGGCCAGCTCCTTCGGGCTGTGGTGGCACGGCGGCGCCTGGTGGCTCGCGCTGGTGCTGCTCGTGATGTTCACGCACACCAGCTCGATGATGTCGCTCACCGAAGCGGCCATGGCGCAGATCGTCGCGGGCGACTGGGGGCGCTACGGGCGCATCCGCCTGTGCGGCTCGGCCGGCTTCCTGGTCACCGTGTTCGTCGCGGGCGAGTGGTTCGAGCGCTTCGGCATGAAGCACTTTCCGTACTGGGCCGCCGGCACGCTGGCCGTGGTGCTGCTCGCGACCATGAAGCTGCCCGACCTGCGCGAACCGCCGGCCGCGCACGACGCCGTGAAGGAGCCCATCGGCCCCGTGCTGCGCATCCCCGCCGTGCGCTGGTTCTTTGCGTCGCTGTTCTTCCAGGTGATGTCGCACTTCTCGGTGTACGCGTTCTTCTCGCTGTACCTCGATTCGATCGGCTACGGCAAGAGCACCATCGGCCTGCTGTGGGCGCTGTCGGTGGTGGCCGAGATCGTTTGGTTCTTCCTGCAGGGCCGGCTCATCGGCCTGTTGCCGATGCCACGCTGGATGCTGGTGTGCGGCATTGCAGGCGTGGCGCGGCTCGGGCTCACGGCCGGGCTCGGCGGCTTCATCGCGGCGCTGGTCATCGCGCAGTGGCTGCATGCACTGAGCTTCGCGGCGCACCACACGGCCTGCATCGCCGTGGTGTCGCGCCGCTTCCCCGGCCACCTGCGCGGACGCGGGCAGGCGCTGTTCACGGTGATCGGCTACGGCTTCGGCGGCGTGCTGGGCGTGCTGCTCGGCGGGGCGGTGGCACAGGAGCTGGGCTATCGCACGATGTTCGCGCTGGCGGCGCTGCTGGCGGTGGCCGGCACGTTGTGCGCGTGGCGGATGGTGGTGCTCGAACCGTCGGGGCGCGCGGCCAAGGCCTGAGCCGGGTTCAGGGGAGGGCGCTTCGGGGGCGAAGTGTCATGGGCCGTACATGACCGAGTCACGGCCGCGACCTACGCTGGGTGCTTCCCAACGTTTTCTCTTGTCATGTCCGATTCCGTCGATCCGCGCGGCGCACGCGCGCTTCCGCTTTCTTCTTTCCCTTCCCCCTCCGCTCCCGACACCGAACGCGTCCCGCAACGCCGGCAGATGCTCAAGCTAGGCGCCTCCCTGCTCACCGTCGGCGGCAGCAGCGCCCTCATCGCCGCCTGCGGCGGTGGTGGCGGCGGCAGCGCGGGCTTCGGCCCGTTGCCCGCTCCCGCACCGGCGCCCAACCCGCCCGCGCCGGAACCCGTCGTGAGCAAGCGTTCGAGCTTCGCGCTGGCCGTGATGCCCGACACCCAGTTCTACGCGCGCTACGCCACCGCCGCCGAGAGCGACCAGTACGACAAGCGCTTCGGCAGTGCGCCCTTCGCGGCGCAGACGAAGTGGATCGCCGCCAACGCCAAGGCGCTGCACATTCCCTTCACCATCCACCTCGGCGACGTGGTCGACCAGGTCGGCAAGCCCGACCAATGGAAGGTGGCCGATGCCGCCATGAAGGTGCTCGAAGACGCGAAGCTGCCCTACAGCGTGCTGGCCGGCAACCATGACGTGCTGAGCGATGTCGACTACGGTGTCGACCCCGTCAACGGCACCGACGCCGCCCGCAACCTGGCCGCCGAGCCTTACCTGCAGTGGTTTGGCACCGAGCGCGCGAAGAAGCAGGCCACCTTCGGCGCGCGCGACACCAGCGGCTTCCATGAGTACCACGTGTTCGAGGCGCAGGGCCAGAAGTTCATGGTGCTGTCGCTGTCGTGGCGCGTGTCCGACGCGGGCATCGCGTGGGCGCGGCAGGTGATCGCGAAGAACCCCACGCTGCCCGTGATCCTGGTCAACCACCAGCTGCTGAACATCGCGCCCGACGGCACCAGCCCGCTGGAAACCGACTACGGCAAGATGCTGTGGGAGAAGCTGATCCGGGACAACGACCAGATCTTCATGACGCTCAACGGCCACCACCACGGCGCCGCGCACCTCACGAAGACCAACGACTTCGGCCACAAGGTCGAGGAGATGGTGGTCGACTACCAGATGGCCTACCAGGGCGGCAACGGCCTGATGCGCCTGTACGAGTTCGACCTGACGAACAAGCAGATCAAGGTGCTGTCGTTCTCGCCCTGGGTGCCGCAAAAGCCCGCTGCCACGCTGAACGCCTTCGACCAGGCCGTGCTCACCACGCCCAACGAGGCTTTCACCATCGAGATGGATTTCGCGCAGCGCTTCGCCGGCTTCAACAAGGGCTTTGCCACGGGCGAGGCCACGGTCGAGCAGTCGCTGGTCGAGCAGGCGAAGGCGCTGATCCTGGCCAACTACAAGGACCCCGAAGCCACCGTGCAGCGGCCCGCCGCCGATGCGGAGGATTACCCCAAGGTCGCGAACACGCTGGCCCATTGGCGTTTCGTCGGCGGCACGGTGAACCAGCCGGTGCCGCCGGGCACCGTGATTGCGGACGTGACGGGCGCGAACCCGCTGCGCCGCGATGCCCTGAACCAGAACGGCGTGGTGGGCGCGGCCGACGGCGACGTCGTGTGGACCGACGACCGCCACCGCCTCTCGGCCGCGCCGGGCTCGGTGCGCTTCCTGAACACCAACAAGGCGCGGATGAGCTACTTCCTCACCGAGGCCTCGGCGCCGATCAATGCGCAGACGCTGGACAACGGCTACACCGTCGAGGCCTTCGTCAAGATCGACAAGAGCTGGACCAGCAAGCTGCACGCGTGGATGAACATCATGACGCGCGACGGCCGCCGCGGCGAACTCGCGGGCTACACCGGCGGTGACGGCGAATCGCCGCCGATGCTCTTTGCCATCTCGAGCCTGCGCGAGGTGCAGTGGGAGGTGGTGCCGAACACGACGGGCACGCGTTCGGCCAAGGCCAACTGGTCGGGCGAGGTGCTCGCCGACCGCTGGGTGCATATCGCCATCGTCAACGACCCGGTGTCGCACGACACCACGATGTACGTCGAGGGCGCCCCGGTGCTGCGCAACTCGGCGGCCGTGCCGGGCCTGGCCACGCTGAAGGCCACCGCCCCCTGGGTGGTGGGCGGCGGCTCGTGGGACGGTGCGCGCGCCGACGGTTTCTTCGGCCACATCGGCGAAGTGCGCGTGGTGGCGGCGGCCCTGGCGCCGTCGCAGTGGTTGACGGCGCGCAGGGCGGCTTGAGTTTCTTGGCTTCCCGCGCCGTTGGCACGGGAAGCGCGTCTCAACGGCGACGGTCGGCAGCCGTCGTCAGATGACGCGAACGCCCAGCGCAACCACCGCTGCAGCGAACAGATGGCCAGGACCGGTCGGCAAGCCTGGTTCGGCCAGTTTCCTGCGCAGCACGCGCAAGCCGATTTCACGGTGTACGGCGGGTTGAGGGCGATATGCCCGGCGCGATGCGTGTCATTGAACCTTGGGCCGCAGCCCCAGCACCATCTTCGGCGGCACCGTGCCTTGCTCGGTCAGCGGCATGTGGCCAGTCTTGTGGATGGCACGCAGCGCGGCGGCATCCCATTCGGGCACGCCGCTGGCCCTGGAGATGTTCGCTGCAAGGATCTTGCCGTCGGCCGCAAGGTCCAGCGTGTACTCGACCAGCGGATTTCCTGGAACCTCCTTGGTGAACAGGATGTTGGGTCTCACGGCGGCGGTCACGGCGTCGCCGTAGTTCCGCTTGCTCTCGGGTCTCGTTGAAGTGGCTGACCCCGACGCGACGTCGCTCAACACGAAATTGATCGAGGCCTTGTACCAAGCCGCCACGGTGCGCCCGTTCATGCTCTTCATGGGAACGACTTGGGCCCCTCGCACGGCATCGATGGCCGCAGCATCGAGCCGCGCGAATCCGGAGCTTTGCAACACGGTGGCATCGCTGACCGACCCCGTAGGCTGGACCATGACCTTGAGCACCACGCGGCCCTGTTCGCCGAGCCGCTTGGACATGGTCGGGTAGGCGACATGAGGCTGCTTGGTGTATTGCGCCACCGGCGGGTCGGGCTCGGTTGCCGGGCGTTGAGCGCTCGGGGCATTGGTGCCGGTTTTCCCGTTAACGGGTGCTTGCAGGGCTGGCCAACGGGCTGTTGCGTCGTTCGCGCTGGAGTCCGGCAGCCCGGAGAGCGATGGCGGCGAAGACTGCGAAGTTGGCAGCTTGCGTATCGCTTCCGCCATCGCCGCCGCCCCCGCGCGGGCTGCTGCCGCATTTGCTGTCGCGGTGCCCTGGTTCCCCTCGCCGGTGGCCACTGTCCTCAGCAGAAAGATCAGTATCACCGCCCCACAGAAGGCCACGAACCATGCCGTCATCTGTGAAGCGGTGATTGAACCGCTGTGCGCGCTCGCCATCGATGGCTGGTTCTGCACTGTCGAGCGCGCGAGGTCGGCATTGCGTTCACGCCAATGTTCGATGTTGGCCGTGTCCATCGTCAGCCGTAGCCACGTCGGATAGGTATGGGCAGCGTGCATTACACGCCCCAGGCCCAACGCCAGGGCTTGCGGCCCGGGGTCGGCGGTGTGGCGCAGCAGCTCCAGGTATTGACGTTGCGTATCGCGATCGGCTGGCGATTGCTGGGCCTGCGCGTCTTGCTCGACGATGGCGCGGTCGACCAGGTGGCCGGCCTGTCCCAAGCGCAGCAGCCTGGCCGAATCGGTACGCCAATCGAAGACCACGAGCGCCGCCTCGAACAGGTACTCGTGGCCCGGCCGCCAGCCGCAGGCGAGCAGGTGGGCGATATTGGCCTCGAAGAGAACGCGGGCGTCCATGTCGAGCAGGCGAGGGTCTTCGAGCGTGGCTTCCAGCAACACGGTGGCTTCTCGAACCGTCTGCAGCGGGTCCTCCTGCAGCCGGGTGTCGAGTGCGACCATGATGTCGCGCACGCTGTCATGGCGCGGCACTGTGCGATCGGCGTCAGCGGCCGGTGGCAGCGAGGGCGCGTGTTCGTCGTGCGTCGCGGGAGCGGGGACGGTGACAGGCTGGGGCTGTGGTTGCGCGACGCCCCCGCTCGTCTGTGCGTTCGCCGTCGCCGCCTGGATTTCCTGCGCTGCTTCTGCCTCCCGCACATGCCGGGCCCAGTACAACGCCGCTTCATATGCCTCTCGCAGCCGCTGGAACCGCTCCGCTTGCGTCTCCTGGTCGATCTTCTTCAGTTCGACCGCATAGGCGCGCCGGACCGCACGCTCGTCGGCATCCGGGCGCAGCCCGAGTTCGAGCAGGAAGCCTGGGACTTCGGTCATGGTGTCGTCGCTCCCCAGCTCAGTCGGCCAGATGGCTGTCGCGTTCGATCTGCTGCAACTGCTCCTGGAATTGGCGGTGCGCTGGGGCGATGACGCGCTTGTCCTGCGTGGCGAGCGCACGCTCGAACTCCGAAATGCACATGCCGAGCCATTCCCGCACGTCGCCGCGCAGCTGCTGGTAGATGCGCTCCCCGCGCGCCAGCAGCGTGCGGTTTTCCATGCGGTCGCGCGGATGGATCTTGAGTTCGCTCAAGGCCATCAGGCGCTCCTTGATCTCGGTCTCGCTCAACAGCCCCGGGTTGCCTTCGATCAGTAGGCTGAAGGTCTCCTGGGTCTTCTGGACCGTGGCCTCGATCTGCAGCAGGCCGTTGACGTCATAGGTGAAGCGCACTTCGACCGCCGCCTCGGACACCGGTCCCTGCGGCAGCGGCACGTGCAGCGTTCCCAGGTGCACGTTGTCCCGCACCATCCGCGACTCTCCCTGGAACACGTGCAGGTCGACCGAGGTCTGGGTGGCGGAGTTGGGGACGTAGCTCTTGGAGCGGCTCACAGGCACGGTGCTGTTGCGTTCGATGATGGGGTCGAAATGCCCATGCGTGGCGGTGGTCTCGCTGAGCCAGCGGCTCACTGCCACGCCGAGCGAATAGGGCGCGACATCGGTCATGACCACTTCCTTGAGCGCCGCGTCCCGCGCCTTCAATCCCGCCTGCACTGCCGCGCCCAGTGCAACGACTTCGTCCGGGTTGAAGTCGATCGACGGGAAACGACCGAACATCGTGGTCACCAGCCGCCGGATCGCGGGCATGCGCGTGGCACCCCCTGCGAGCACCACTGCATCGAGTTCGCCGGCACGCAGGTTGGCGTCGCGCAGCGCGCGTTCCACCGGTGTGCGCAGGCGCTTGAGCAAGTGCGCGCAGGCCTGTTCGAGCGTGGTTTCATCGATCTGCAGGCGGTGCTGCACCGACTCGTGCGCCACGTTGATTTCGGCACTGGGCTCGGTGCTGAGGAGGCGCTTGGCCGCTTCGGCTTGTGCGGCCAGTCGTTGCATGAACTGGGCGTTGTTGCGCAGGCTCGCCGGCAGAGCGTTGCGTTCGAAGAACAGGGTGATCAGCGATTCGACGAAGTCTTCGCCGCCCAGGAAGTTGTCGCCGGCCGACGCACGCACCTCCATCACACCCTCGAACATTTCGAGGATCGATACGTCGAAAGTGCCACCGCCGAGGTCGAACACCAGAAAGCGCGTTTCGGCGCCCATGTCGTGCATGCCGTAGGCGAGTGCAGCAGCAGTGGGCTCGTTCAGCAGCCGGTCGACCTTCAGGCCGGCGAGTTCGCCCGCCGCACGGGTGGCTTTGCGTTGCGCATCCGAAAAGTACGCGGGCACGGTGATGACGGCTTCATGAACTGGTACGCCCAGCATGGCCTCGGCATCGGCCTTGAGTGAACGCAGCACGAGTGCCGAGAGCTCCTCGGGCCTGAAGCTGCGCTTGCCCAGGCGCACCGTCTTGTTGCTGCCCATGTAGCGCTTGAAGACGGCGGCGGTGCGGTCCGGATGCGTCTGAAGCCGTTCCCTGGCGGCCTTGCCGACGAGCACGGTGTCGTCCTCGTCGAGGCTGACGCATGACGGCGTCAGGTATTCGCCCAGTCCGTTGGGAATCAGAACGGACTTTCCTTCCCGCCACACCGCCACCAGGCTGTTGGTCGTGCCCAGGTCAATGCCTACGATCATTTCTCGCCCCTTTGCGATCCCTCTTTTATGCCTTTGATCGTATGTCAAAGGCATACATTTCGGGGCCGCGCAAGGGGCGGAACGAGGCTACTTTTTGCCGCGTTTTGCGGGTTTAACGACAGTGGTCTTGCCTACGCCGCCCTTGGCCGCCTTTCCCGCGTTGTCCACCTTGCCGCCCCCCACCTCCTTCTCGAACATCGCAAAGTACTCCGAAGCCATCTTGCGCAGCGAGCGCCCGATGTTCGCGTAGTCGTACTCGTTGAGGTTGGCCAGCGACACGCGCCCCGAGGGGTGCTTGCCGCCGAAGCCGCGACCGGGCAGCAGCACGATGCTGGTTTCGGCGGCGATGCGGAACAGCGCCTCGTTCGGCTGCAGCTTGGTGAGAATCCACTTGCCGAAGCGCTCGCCGTGCATCTGCGTGGCGATGTCCTGCAGGTCGAGCAGGTGGTAGTAGCTCACCGAGTTCGGGTCGGGCGGCAGGGGCAGGCCGAGCTCGCGGTACAGCGCTTCCTTGCGCCGCGAGACGATGTGCTTCATCGACTTCTTGTAGGTCTCGCCCTCGTCCATGAGGCAGAACAGCGAGAACATCACCATCTGCGCCTGCACCGGGGTCGACAGGCCGGCTGTGTGGTTCAGCGCGACGGTGCGGCTGTCGGCCACGAGGCGGTCGATGAACTTCAGCTTGCGTGGCTCGGTGGTGATGGAGCTGTAGCGCGCGTCGAGTTCCCGGCGCTTGGCCTCGGGCAGGGCGGCGATCTTGCGGTCGAGGATGTTGTCCTCGTGCGTGGCGACCACGCCCATGCGCCAGCCGGTGGCGCCGAAGTACTTCGAGAACGAATACACCAGGATGGTGTTCTGCGGGCAGATCGCGAACAGCGACAGGAAGTTGTCGGCGAAGGTGCCGTACACGTCGTCCGTGAGGATGATGAGGTCGGGCCGCTGCTTCACGATGTCGGCGATGTAGCCCAGCACCTCGTCGCTGATCTTCACCGAGGGCGGGTTGCTCGGGTTGCACAGGAAGAAGGCCTTGACCTTCGGGTCGAGCAGCTTCTGCAGCTCCTTCTTGGTGAACTGCCAGTTGTTCTCGGGCGGCGCGTCGATCAGCGCCTCGATGAGCTGGTAGTCGTTCAGGTGCGGGATCTCGATGTAGGGCGTGAAGATCGGCATGCCCAGCGCGATGGTGTCGCCGGGCGACAGCAGGTGGTTCTCACGCAGGCTGTTGAACAGGTAGGTCATGGCGGCGGTGCCGCCTTCCACCGCGTACATGTCGAACTTGCCCACGAAGGGGTGGGTGCCGATCATTTCCTTGTGGATGTACTGGCCCACGACGATCTCGGTCAGGCGCAGCATGCGGTCGGGCACCGGGTAGTTGCAGCCCAGGATGGCCTCGCACATCTCGTAGATGAAGTCGCCGGCCGACAGGCCCAGCTGGTCGCGCACGTAAGACACGGCGGCCTCGATGAAGCGCACGCCGGGCTCGCCCTCGTGCGACTTGGCGAAGAGCTCGAAGCGCGCCTCGATGCCCTCGCGCTGCGGAAAGCCGCCCACGTCGGCCATGTAGATGTACGAGCGCTCGGCCTCGGTCATGGCGAACAGGCCGAACTGGAAGAAGCCGTGGCGCGGGGTGGTGGCCAGGAAGTTCGGGTTGCCGCGGCCGGCGTTGAGCATGAGCCGGTCACTCTGTCGTGCGACCTGGATCAGCGCATCCTTCAGTTCGAACGGGCTCAGGCCGCCCAGCTTTTTCACGTCGCCGAAATCCATGGAGTACTCCTTGGTTGATAAAAAATGAAAGAAGAGGAAAAGCGCGGTGCTCAGACCAGCGCCACGATCAGCGGCCCCAGCAGCGTGAGGAACACATTGGCCAGCGCGTAGGTGATGGCGAAGGGCACGGTGGGAATGGCGTTCTCGGCCTTGCCCAGCACTTCGCCGAAAGCCGGGTTGGCGCTGCGCGAGCCGCTCAGCGCACCCGCGAAGACGGCCGTGTTGTCGTAGCGCAGCACGTAGCGCCCGAACAGCATCGTGAGGATCATCGGCACGAGCGTGACGACCACGCCGACGCCGAAGATGGTCAGGCCCAGCTCCTTGATGGTCTGCACGGCCTGCAGGCCCGACGTGAGGCCGACCACGACCACGAAGCCCGCCAGGCCCAGGTCTTTCAGCAGCTGCACCGCACTGGGCGGCAGCGCGCCGAAGGTCTGCTTCTTCGCGCGGTACCAGCCGAACAGCAGGCCCGACAGCAGCGCGCCGCCACCGGCGCCGAGCGTCAGCGGAATGGCGCCGATCTTCACGCTCAGCAGGCCGACCAAGAGGCCCACCACCAGGCCCGCGCCCAGGTACACGAAGTCGGTCTTGGCGCTGGGCACGATCACGTCGCCGACGAGGGACGCGACGCGCTTCACGTCCTGCTCGGCGCCGAAGATCGACACCAGGTCGCCCACCTGCACCACGGTGTCGGGCTTCATCGGCAGCACCTGGCCCATGCGGCTGAGCTGCACCACGAAGATGCCGTGGCGCACGCCGCCGGCGGTGGCCTGGCGGATCTGGTCGACGGTCTTGCCGCCGAAGTCCTTGTTGGTGAGCACGATCTCGCGCTTGTTCAGCGTCAGCTCCATGCCGTCGACCGCGTCGACCTCCTTGCCCAGCAGCGGCGCGCTCGCCACCACGGCATCGCGCCGGCCGACGGTGAGCACGTAGTCGCCCTGGCGCAGCACGAGCGTGGGGCTGACTTCGACGAACTTGCCGTCGCGCTTCACGCGCTCGATGGTGATGGTGGTGGCCGGGTTGGCGTTCTCGATGTCGGCCACCGTGCGCTGCGGGTCGCTCGTGAGCTGGTAGATGCGCCCGACCAGCGAGGGCGCGGCTTCTTCCTGGTCGGGGCCGAGCACCTTCACGCCGGCCTGCATCGCGGTCTCGGCTGCGATCGCGTCGTCGCGGATGCTGCGGCCCATGAGCTTGGGCAGGATGTTGACGCACACGATGATCGCGCCGAACGAGCCGAACACGTAGGTCACGGCGTAGCCGATGGCCACGTTGCCCTGCAGCCGCGCCGTCTCGGCCGCGGCAAGGCCGAGCTTGCCGATGGCGTCGCCCGCGGTGCCGATGATGGCGCTCTGCGTGAGGCCGCCGGCCGCCACGCCCGCCGCCAGGCCCTTGTCGAGCCCGAACAATTTGGCCATGACCACCACGGTCGCCAGGCCGGTGGCCGCCATCACGGCGGCCAGGATGATCTCCTTGATCGACTGCTTGCCCAGCGAGCTGAAGAACTGCGGCCCGCTCTCGAAGCCCACGGCGTAGATGAACAGCGCGAACAGCACGGCCTTCACGCCGCCGTCGATCTGCACGCCGACCTGGCTGACGATCACCGCCACCAGCAGCGAGCCGGCGACGCCGCCGAGCTGGAACTTGCCGAACTTGATCTTGCCGATCCAGTAGCCGACAGCCAGTGAGAGAAACAGCGCCATTTCGGGCGACTTCTTGAAGAGTTCATGCAGCCATTCCATAGAGGAAGTCCTTTCAGGGCATCAATGAGAAGAAGAGAGAAGAGAAGGGCGTGGAGCGTCTCGGGTCGTTGTCTTATTTCGCGTGCTGCACCAGGCCGGCCAGGGCCACGATCAGCGGGCCCATCAGCGGCAGCACGACGTTCGAGATGGCGTAGGTGATCGTGTAGCCCAGCAGCGGCGTGGCGTTGCCCGCGGCGTTCTGCACGGCGCTGAGCGCGGGCGTGCTGCACTGCTGGCCGGCGATGGCGCCCAGCAGCACCGGCGCCTCGAGCTTGAGCAGGCGGTGGCCGACGAACAGCGAGATGCTGGCCGGCACCACCGCGACGGCGATGCCCACCAGCGGCAGCGCAACGCCGAACTTCTGGACCAGCGCCAGCGCCTGCGGCCCCGAGGCCAGGCCCACGCAGGCGATGAAGGTGGCCAGGCCCAGGTCCTTCATGAGCGCCAGCGCGTCGGCCGGCACGCTCAGGCGGTGCGGGTGCTTCGACTGGTACCAGCCGAAGGCCAGCCCCGTGAGCAGCGCACCGCCGCCGGTGCCGAGCGAAAACGGAATGCCGCCGAGCTTCGCGCTGAAGCTGCCGATGAACACGCCCAGCAAGATGCCCGCGGCGGCGAAGCTGATGTTGCTGCGCGTGGAGGCCATCACGCGGTCGCCGACCTGCGCGATGGCGCTCGCCACCTCGGGCGCGGGGCCGTAGAGCTGGAGCACGTCGCCGCGCTGCAGCATGAGGTCGTTCACGAGCGGCATGGCGTGGCCGTCGCGCGCCACGCCGATCACCTGCACAGCGGACGGCAACTCGTTTTCCAGCATGCGCAGTCCGCGACCGAACCACTCGCGGCGGTTGGCGACGACCTCGGTGGTCTCGACCACGGTGTCGAAGGCGGTGGTGTCGGCGAACTCGCGGCCCAGCAGCTCGCCCACGTTGACGAGCGCGCTGCGCCGGCCGATGGCCAGCACCTGGTCGCCCACGCGCAGGTGCAAGTCGGGCTCGACCGCGAGGCTCTGACCGTCGCGCACCACGCGCTCGATGCTGGC
This sequence comes from Variovorax sp. GW823-FHT04B03, assembly GCF_058796495.1. Classification (NCBI taxonomy): domain Bacteria; kingdom Pseudomonadati; phylum Pseudomonadota; class Betaproteobacteria; order Burkholderiales; family Comamonadaceae; genus Variovorax; species Variovorax sp. GW823-FHT04B03. Next base: position 754,884 of record NZ_JBXAIT010000003.1, on the reverse strand, counting down.
CTGCCGCCCGAGGATCGAAGTGAGCTCGCCGACCGAGCGGCCGCGGCCCACGGTGACGCGGAACACGCGCCCGACCATCTCGGGCGTGGCGCTGGCGGCGTCCGGGTCGTCTGCGCCGCCGCCCATGGTCTTCCAGAGCTTGTCGGCTTCGGCGCGCAGGTTCACGCGCAGCAGCAGCGGAAACACCTGGCTCGTGACCACCACGATGGCGATCAGCCCGAACACGTAGGTGATGGAGTAGGCCGTGACCACGTTGGCCTGCAGCTGCGCGATCTCGGCGGCGGGGAGCGAGAGCTTCGAGATCGCGTCGGTCGCCGTGCCCACCACGGCCGATTCGGTGGCCGCGCCCGCCATCAGCCCGGCGGCCGTGCCGCGGTCGAGCGACAGCAGCACCGTGGCGCCGAGCACCAGCGCGAGCACCACCACCACCTCGACCAGGCACAGCAGGCCCAGCCGCAGGCCCTTGGCGTCGAGGTTGGCAAAGAACTGCGGACCGCCCGCGTAGCCGAGCGCAAAGATGAAGAGCATGAAGAACACGTTCTTCACGCTGTCGTCGAGCCGGATGCCCAGTTGGCCGACCACCAGCGCGGCAATCAGCGTGCCGCAGATGCCGCCCAGCTGGATCGGGCCGAAACGGATCTGGCCCACCGCGTAGCCAATGCACAGCACCAGAAACAATGCGATCTCCGGACTGTTTCTGAGTATTTCCACAAGGTGGCCGAACATCTGCCGCGATCCCTCCGGGTTATTTGTTCATTCGAGCGGGTCGGCGGATCGCAACGAAAAAAGGAGCACTGCATCCATTGGCATCAACGGCTGGCGAATGGTGGGGCTCCAGCGAAAACTTTATTTTTCGTTTTGCGAATTGCCGATTCTTTGCATCTTCGATGACGATAAATCAACATCCATGACAATTGTCAAAATCAGAAAAGAATTGAGCGAGCGGCAATAGAAACGAGGCCGTTTGAATTACAAATTACGCGCTGCACGGAATCCTCCGTCGCAGTCAGCTCTGACCGCACGAACCTCTCCGGCCTCGGGTTTTCGATAACTCAAGTTGCTTGATTTAGTCGGTCGACTGCTCGATAGTCCCCCTCGTCCGAATGCCTTTCCGCTCGTTGGCGGGTGGTCATCCGGTTCCATAGCAAGCACGGCAGGCGCTGTGCGCCCGCCCCCTGAAGGAGACAACCTCATGTTCATCAGCCCGCGCTTCGTTCCCGCCCTGGCCGTCCTGGCCCTTGCCGCATCGGCCACGTCCACGGCCCTGGCCGCCGACCCGCCCGTCATCGGCCTGGTCACCAAGACCGAGACCAACCCCTTCTTCGTGAAGATGAAAGAGGGCGCGCAGGAGGAGGCCAAGAAGCTCGGCGCCAAGCTGCTCTCGGGCGCGGGCAAGGCCGACGGCGACAACGCGGGTCAGATCACCGCGATGGAAAACATGATCGCCGCCGGCGCCAAGACCATCCTCATCACGCCCAGCGACGCCAAGGCCATCGTGCCGGCGATCAAGAAGGCGCGCGACAAGGGCGTGCAGGTGATCGCGCTCGACAGCCCGGCCGATCCGCCGGACGCCACCGACGCGCTCTTCGCCACCAACAACTACACGGCCGGCGTGCTCATCGGCGAATACGCCAAGGCCGCGATGGCCGGCAAGACGCCCAAGATCGTCGCGCTCGACCTGCTGCCGGGCCACCCCGTGGGCGCGCAGCGCCACAACGGCTTCATGAAGGGCTTCGGCCTGCCGGCCAACGACGCCAAGTCGAACGAGCTGTCGAAGTCGCCCGAGATCGTCTGCATGGCCGACAGCTTCGGCGACCAGGCCAAGGCGCAGACCGTGATGGAGAACTGCCTGCAGAAGGCGCCCGACGTGAACCTGGTCTACACCATCAACGAGCCCGCCGCGGCCGGTGCCTACAACGCGCTCAAGCGCGCGGGCAAGGAAAAGGGCGTGATGATCGTCTCGGTGGACGGCGGCTGCCAGGGCATCAAGGACACGGCCGCCGGCATCATCGCCGCGACCTCGCAGCAGTACCCGCTGAAGATGGCCGCCATGGGCGTGGCTGCGGGCGTCGAATTCGCCAAGACCGGCAAGAAGGCCTCGGGCTACGTCGACACCGGCGTGACGCTCATCGCCGGCAAGAGCGTGGCCGGCGTCGACAGCAAGGACACCAAGACCGGCACCGAGCTGTGCTGGGGCAAGAAGTAAACGGCCCCGGTCTATAGGGAGGCACATCGATGGCGAAATCTCCGACGCACCACATCCCGTGGGGCGCCCTCGGGCCGTGGCTGGCCCTGCTCGGCGCATGCATCTTCTTTGCGACGCAGTCCGAGCGTTTTCTCACGGGCGGCAACCTGTCGCTGATCCTGCAGCAGGTGATGGTGGTGGGCGTGATCGCCATCGGCCAGACGCTGATCATCCTCACGGCCGGCATCGACCTGTCGTGCGGCATGGTGATGGCGCTGGGCGGGATCATCATGACGAAGTTCGCCACCGAACTCGGCATGCCGGTGCCGGTGGCCATCCTGTGCGGCATCGGCGTGACGACGCTGTTCGGCCTGCTCAACGGCCTGCTGGTCACGCGCATCAAGCTGCCGCCGTTCATCGTGACGCTGGGCACGCTGAACATCGCGTTCGCGATCACGCAGCTGTACTCGTCGTCGCAGACGATCACCGATCTGCCCGCCGGCCTCACGGGCCTGGGCACCACCTTCACCATCGGCAGCGCCGAGGTGGCGTGGGGCTCGGTGCTCATGCTGGCGCTCTATGCGCTCGCGTGGTTCGTGCTGCGCGAGACGGCGGCCGGCCGGCATGTCTACGCGATCGGCAACAACGCCGAGGCCACGCGGCTGGTGGGCATTCCCACGCAGCGCGTGCTGCTCGCGGTGTACGTGGCGGCGGGCGTGTTCTACGGCATCGCCTCGCTGCTGTCGGTGGCGCGCACCGGCGTGGGCGACCCGAACGCTGGCCAGACCGAGAACCTGGACGCCATCACGGCCGTGGTGCTCGGCGGCACCAGCCTCTTCGGCGGGCGTGGCATCGTGCTGGGTTCGCTCATCGGCGTGCTCATCGTGGGCGTGTTCCGCAACGGGCTCACGCTGATGGGCGTGTCGTCGATCTACCAGGTGCTGGTGACGGGCGTGCTCGTGATCCTGGCGGTGGCGGCCGATCAACTCTCGCGCAAGGGAGCCCGCTGATGAACACCGTGGCCAATCCCAAGATCGTGATGCAGGCCAAGGGCCTGGTGAAGCGCTACGGCCAGGTCACGGCGCTCGACGGCGTCGACTTCGAGCTGCGCGAAGGCGAGATCCTCGCGGTGATCGGAGACAACGGCGCGGGCAAGTCGTCGCTCATCAAGGCGCTGTCGGGCGCGATCGTGCCCGACGAAGGCCAGATCCTGCTCGACGGCGCGCCGGTGCATTTCCGCAACCCGCTGGACGCGCGCCGCGCCGGCATCGAGACGGTCTACCAGGATCTCGCCGTCGCGCCCGCGATGACCATCTACGAGAACCTCTTTCTCGGCCGCGAACTGCGCCGCCCCGGCTTCCTGGGCAATGTGCTGCGCATGCTCGACAAGAAGAAGATGCTGCTCGAAAGCACGGCGCGCATGGCCGACCTGAAGGTCGGCATCCAGTCGATGACGCAGGCCGTCGAAACGCTCTCGGGCGGCCAGCGCCAGTGCGTGGCCGTGGCGCGCAGCGCGGCCTTCGCGCGGCACGTGGTCATCATGGACGAGCCCACCGCCGCGCTCGGCGTGAAGGAAGGCAACATGGTGCTCGAGCTGATCCGCCGCGTGCGCGAGCGTGGCCTGCCCGTGGTGCTCATCAGCCACAACATGCCGCACGTGTTCGAGGTGGCCGACCGCATCCACGTGGCGCGCCTGGGCAGGCGCGCGGCCGTGCTCAATCCGAAGAAGATCAGCATGAGCGACACCGTGGCCGTGATGACCGGCGCCATGACCGCCGACCAGTTGCCCGCGGAGGCGCATGCCTGACACCGACATCGACATCGTTGAACGCCCTTCGGCCTTGCTGCGTCCGCGCGGCTCCAACCAGGTGGGCATGCGCCAGTTCAACGAGCGCGTGGTGCTGCAGGCGCTGCGCGTGCACACCAGCCTGCCCAAGGCCGACCTCGCGCGGCTCACGGGCCTGAGCGCGCAGACCATCGGCCTCATCACCGCGCGGCTCGAGGACGACGGCCTCATCGTCAAGCAAAGCCGCGTGCGCGGGCGCATCGGCCAGCCCTCGGTGCCGCTGGCGCTGAACCCCGACGGCGCCTTTGCCATCGGCGTGAAGCTCGGGCGGCGCGGGGCCGAGTGGCTGCTGATCGACTTTGCGGCGCGGGTGCGCGAGCACCACGCGATCCGCTACGAGTTCCCGGACGCCGGAGCGCTCCTGCCCGTGATCGCCGAGCACATCCACCGGCTGCGCGACGGGCTCGGGCCGCTGGCTGCGCGCAATGTGGGCGCAGGGCTGGCGGCGCCGTTCCAGCTCGGCGGCTGGCATCGCACGCTGGGGCTGTCGAAGGCGCAGTCGGACGAGTGGAACCAGATGGACCTGCTGGCCGAGGTGCGCGCGCGCACCGACGTGCCCGTGGGCTTTGCGCGCGACACCGTGGCGGCCTGCGTGGCCGAGCTGGTGACGGGGCGCGGGCACGACCTCAAGAGCTTTCTCTACATCTTCGTCGACACCTTCGTGGGCGGCGGGCTGGTCATCAACTCGCACCTGCACACCGGTGCGCACGGCAATGCGGGCGCGCTCGCGTCGATTCCGATGCGCACCGAAAAGCCCTCCGAAGGCCTGTCGACGCAGGTGGTGGCCGAGGCGTCGCTGTGGGAGCTCGAGCAGCGCCTGCGCGCCGAAGGCCTCGACGCCACGGCGGCCTACGACGACCGTGCGCTCGAAGCGCCGTTCGCCGCGGCCACGCAGGCCTGGCTCGGCAGCGCGTCACGCGCGCTGGCGCATGCCATCGTCAGCAGCACCGCGGTGCTCGACCTGGCCGACGTGGTGATGGATGGCTCGATGTCGCGCCCGCTGCTCGACGCGCTGCTGGTGCAGACCCGCGCGGCGCTCGCGCAATGCAACTGGGAAGGCCTGTGGGCGCCGCAGCTGCATGGGGGCAGGGCGGGGGCGCAGGCCTGCGCGCTCGGCGGCGCGATGCTGCCGCTGCACGCCAACTTTGCGCCGGACCACGATGTGTTTCTGAAGGCGGGGTGAGCCGCTCAAGAGCTCAGAGACTCGCCGAGGCGTGCAGGTCGCGCGGCAATCGCAGCGTGCTCGCGCGTGCGCCTGCGGGGCACGGCCCGTCGGAGTAGGCCGCATCGCCCTCGGGCATGACGCACTTGTACACCTCGACGACGGCAGGCACGGTCTTGGCTGCGGGGGCGATCACCGGGGGCTCGAAGTGTGTGTTCGTCAGCGTTGCAGGTTCCTTGGATGCGCGGGTCACCGCATCCGGGAACGTTTCGCGGGCGGCCGATCTGTCGGGCTCGGCCTCGACCGGAACGACTGCCGTGGTCAAGAGCGCAGCACGCGCCGCGCTCTCGTGCACCAGGTCTTTCAAGGTCACATAGAAGAGCGACATCGCCACCAGCGCCACGCCCAGGCACGGGGCCCAGTACCGCCGGGGATCGCCGGCCCGTGAGGTCAACGCCGCGGCCATGCCAGGCCTCCGTTCTGCAACACGCCGGCCAGCTTCGCGATGCCGCCGGTGCCGCTTGCCGCCCGGCCGATCAGCGCGCCGCCGGCGGCGCCCGCGACGATCCGCATCAGGAACGACCGGCTGCGGCCAGCGGCCAGCAACAGCAGCACGCCGGCGCCGAGCACGACGAGGTGTTCGCCGGGGTAGTCGGCGCGTGTGGCATCCACCTGCTTGATCTTGTCGATCGTCTGTTCCAGGTCCATGGCTGAAGCTCCTTGTCGTGTTCAGCCGTTCTTACCGGTGGGCGCCGGGTTCCGCTGTAGGCCGGCGCCATGCGCGGTGACGGAATCCGCCGCGAAAACGCCGTGGAGAAAGCCGCATCGCACGGGAAGCGGGGCGCTCTCGATAATGCAACCCGCTTGTAGAGAACCCCACAGAAGCAGAGAACTAGAGAACCGCGAAATGAGTGCAGCAGATTTTCTTTTCGCACCCGAGGTGCAAAAGCTCTTGATGGTCGCCTACGCGGCGCCCGACCAACCCTTGTCTTCCAGCGAGCTGGCCCATCGCTCGAAGCTCGACACGGCCGATGCGGAGCGCACCCTGGCGCACCTCGTCGGCAGCGGCATCCTGAAGAAGCAAAAGCCGAAGGCCGAGGAGGCCGAGACCTTCTCGATCGACCGCGCGTTCATCTTCCACGACGAACTGCGCAACATCGCGCTCAAGTCGTTCGCCGCGGCCGAGCCGGTTCGCGCGATGCTGCGCGGCAAGTTCAAGGCCTCGGTCGTGCGCGCCTTCGTGCTCGCGGAGGACGAAGACGGCACCCTGGAGCTGCTCGTCGTGCACGGCCAGTCGATGCCCGACGAAGCCACCCTGGCGGCCGCCTGCCGAAAGCTCTCGAAGAACATCCACCGTCACCTGAAGGTGCACGTCATCTCGAACGCGAAGTTCAACGGCCTCACGCCGCGCGATGCGCTCATGCCGAAACCCGCGGCGCTCGAGATCATCAAGCTCGGGGATACGAAGGCGCCGCTGCCCGTCGAGAAGGTCGGCCTCTTGCAGAGTGCGAGGAAGAAGTTGGCGACGCTGTCGCGTTCGTCGGCGTGATCGCCTGGCTTGGGTCCCGTGAGGCCAGCCGCCGATGCAGGCCGCGACGGACCCCGACGGGTTCCTGAAGGCGGCCTGAACAGGGTGGGGTGGGCGTGCTGGGGGAGAATCGAAGAAACCCTTTCGCAACCCACTCCCACGACCATGTCTCGCCTCGACGACCCCCGCCACGACGCCGAAGTCGGCTCCCGCGACAGCACCCTCGACACCACCCGCATCGACGACGTGCGCATCGGCGCCGTGCGCCCCCTCATGACCCCCGCGCTGCTGCAGGAGCGCGTGCCCGTGCGCGACAACACGCTCGCGCTGGTCGAAGGCAGCCGCGCCGCCATCGCCGACGTGCTGCACGGGCGCGACGACCGCTTGGTGGTCGTGGTCGGCCCGTGCTCCATCCACGACCACGACCAGGCCATCGAGTACGCGCAGCGTCTGAAGAAGGTGGCCGATTCGCTGCAGGACGACCTGCTCATCGTGATGCGCGCCTACTTCGAGAAGCCGCGCACCACCGTCGGCTGGAAGGGCTACATCAACGACCCGCACCTGGACGGCAGCTTCGCCATCAACGAAGGCCTGGAGCGTGCGCGGCGCCTGCTGCTGGAGCTGACCACGCTGGGCCTGCCGACCGGCACCGAGTTCCTCGACCTGCTGAGTCCGCAGTTCATCGCCGACCTGATCGCCTGGGGCGCCATCGGCGCGCGCACCACCGAGAGCCAGAGCCATCGCCAGCTCGCGTCGGGCCTGAGCTGCCCGGTCGGCTTCAAGAACGGCACCGACGGCAGCGTGAAGGTGGCGGCCGACGCCATCCTCGCGGCGCGTGCGCCGCATGCCTTCATGGGCATGACCAAGATGGGCATGGCCGCGATCTTCGAGACGCGCGGCAACGACGACTGCCACGTGATCCTGCGTGGCGGCAAGGCGCCCAACTATTCGGCGGCGGATGTGGCGTCCAGCTGCGAGGCGCTGCTGGCCAACGGCCTGCGCCCCCAGGTGATGATCGACGTCTCGCACGGCAACAGCAGCAAGCAGCACCAGCGCCAGATCGTGGTGGCCGAGGACGTGGCCGCGCAGATCGCGGCCGGCGAGCGGCGCATCACCGGGATCATGATCGAGAGCCACCTCGAGGAAGGCCGGCAGGACCTGAAGCCCGGTGTGCCGCTGAAGCACGGCGTGTCGATCACCGATGCGTGCATCGGTTTTGCGCAGACGGTGCCGGTGCTCGAGGGGCTGGCGTCGGCGGTGAAGGCGCGGCGGCGGTTGGCCAAGGGCTGAGGCTGGCGAGGGGGCAGGGCGATTCCCTGCCGTCTGCGCCCGGGCGGGTCCGGGCAACGCTTTGAGCCGGCCCGCATCGACTTCCTGAGGCTGGGCAGCCTCGGGCGCCACCAAGCCCTGCGCTTGTTGCGACCACTTTCCCACCCGCTATCGACCGCACCAAGGCCTCCACTTCGCGGAGGCAGGGGGCGCTTTGACTGTGGTGGAAATGTAAACAATGCAAACAGTTTTCCAATTGTTACGAGAACTAGATCACGAAACTTGAGCCGAGGCGCCGTGAATCCGAGGGCAAACGGGCCGGTTGTGGGGCATCCTTGCGCCACTTTGTAGTCAAAACGTATGCAAAATGATTACAAAATACCGACCTGTCAGGTCTTATTGATTACATTTGGAGTGCCTTCATGCTCAAGCTCGCAGTCGCCGCGGCGGCCACCGCCACCCTCGTTTTCGCATCCGGTTCGGCCCTGGCTGACACCGCCGGTGCCAGCTTCCAGGTCAAGATGACCATCGTCCGCAGCTGCTCGGTGACCGCCGGCAACGCCTCCGACATCAGCCTGGGCACCTCCGTGCAGCCCACCGCCACCAACCAGACGGGCAACAACACCATCTCGGTCACCTGCTCCAAGACCACGCCCTACACCGTCGGCCTGCTGCCTTCGTCCTCCAACGGCGGCACCACCGACGGCACGGGTGCCATGTCGTCCGTCGCCAACTCGGCCACCAACACCGACAAGGTGCCCTACGCGCTGTACTCCAACGCGGGCAACACCATCGTGTGGGGCAACACCATCGGCACCGGCGCCAATGTGGTCGGCGGCACGGGCACCGGTGCGGCGATCACGCACACGGTCTACGCCAAGAACACCAACGCCAACTTCACCCCGGACAGCTACGCCGACACCGTGACGGTGACGGTCACGTACTGAGCCAGAGCTGAATCACCGAGCCAGAGCTGAATCGTGAGACGTGCACTTGCCATCCTCGGACTGTGGGGCGCATGCCTGCTTGGCGGCGGTGCGGTCCAGGCGGCCGGCCTGCAGGTCTCGCCCGTCACCCTGACGCTGGCGCCGACACGGCAGGGCGACGGGCTCTGGCTGAGCAACACGGGAGCCGCGCCGCTGGACGCGCAGATCCGCGTCTTCCGCTGGACGCAGGTGGACGGACAGGACCGCATGGAGCCGGCGGACGGACTGGTCGTCAGCCCGCCCATGCTGCAACTGCCCACCGACGGGCGGCAACTGGTGCGCGTGATCCGCAACGGCCCGCCGCCCGCGGGCCCGGCGGAAGAGGCCTACCGCGTGCTGGTGGATGAGCTGCCCGTACCCCAGGCGGCGGGCGCGGTGGCGGATGGCAAGAAGAGCAACCTGAACTTCGTGATGCGGCACTCGCTGCCCATCTTCGTGTCCCCGGCGGGCGCGGAGCCGGCCCCCGCGCAGTTGCGCTGGAGCCTGCGGCGCGAGGACGGCAAGGCCGTGCTGGAAGTCAGCAACAGCGGCGGGGTGCATGCCCAGCTGGCGGACCTCGTGTTCACCGGCGCGGACGGCCGCGCCGTCGCCGCCTACACCGGCTTGCTGGGCTACGTGCTGCCCGGCGCCACCATGCGCTGGCCGCTGAAGACGTCGCCCGCCGCCCTGGCCGGCGCGGGTCGCTGGCAGGTCATGATCGATGGCAGAACGACGGACGCCAACCTCGCGCCGCTGGCGCGCTGAGCGGGCCGGGTTCGCTGCGAGGGCCTTGCTGGCTCCGTTTGCACTGGCCCTGACCACGCTCCCCGCCCACGCAGCGCCCGCCGCGCAGTCTGTGCCGGGGGCCATGACGCTGTATCTGGAGGTCAGCCTCAACGGCATGGCGCGCGGGCTGCACCCGTTTTGCCTGCAGGCCGGGGCCTTGTCGGCCTCCCGCGCGGTGCTGCGCGAACTGAGTTTCCTCCTGCCCGACAACGGCGCCGAATGGCTGCCCCTGCGCGACCTGCCCGGGCTCGTGGCCGACTACGACGCCGCGCGCCAGCAGTTGAGCCTGACCGCGCCGCTGGCGATGCTGCAGCTGCCCACGGCCACGGTGGGGCAGGCGGCAGTCACCGCCCAGCCCCTGAGCACGTCCACCGGCCTGCTGCTGAACTACGACCTCTACGGCACCCAGGGCAGGGGTGGCAGCGCCAGCCTGAGCGCCTTCGGCGAGCTGCGCGCCTTCCGCGGCGCCAGCGTGCTCAGCACCACCTGGTTGATGCAGCGCACGCACGACACCCAGGGCTGGAAGGACCAGTCCGTGCGCATGGACAGCACCTGGAGCATGGCCTTCCCCGACAGGATGCTCACCCTGCGCGTGGGCGACACGCTCACCGGCGCCGTGCCCTGGTCGCGCGCCACGCGCATCGGCGGCATCCAGCTGTCGCGCGACTTCGGCCTGCAGCCCTACCGTCAGACCGCGCCGCTGCCCAGCTTCATCGGCTCGGCCACGATGCCCTCGGACGTGGAGCTGTTCATCGACGGCATCCGCCAGTACAGCGGCCAGGTGCCGGCGGGGCCCTTCCAGCTCAACGCGCTGCCGCGCATCAACAGCACGGGCACGGCGCAGGTGGTGGTGACCGACGCGCTGGGGCGCGCCGCCACGCTGAGCTTTTCGCTCTTCGACAGCAGCCGCCTGCTGGCGCCCGGGCTGAGCGACTGGACGGTGGACCTGGGCGTGGTGCGCCGCAACTACGGCCTGCGCTCCTTCGATTACGGCAAGCAGCCGGTGCTGACCGGCACCTGGCGCCGGGGCCTCAGCGACAGCTTCACGGTGGAAGCACATGGCGAAGTGACGCGCGGCCTGGCGCTGGCCGGTGCGGGCGGCGTGTGGCAGCTGGGCGCCGCGGGCACGCTGTCGGCGGCGCTGGCGGGCAGCCGGCACGACGCAGACACCCCGGGCGGCAGCCGCAGCGGCACGCAGACCAGCCTGGGCTACCTGTGGCGGCAGGAGCGCCTGTCGGTGGGCCTGAACGGCAGCCGGACCCAGGGCGACTACCGCGACGTGGCCACGGCCTACGGCTCGGCACCGGCCAAGGGCAGCGCCAGCGCGAGCGTGGGCTATGACATGGGTGGCCTGGGCAACGTCAGCGTCAGCTACCTCTACCTGCGCCCGGTCGGTCAGAACGCGTCGCGCTACGCCAGCGTGAACTGGTTCCGTTCGATCGGGCGCACGACCTCGGTCTCGGTGGGCATGAACCAGAACCTGGACAAGCGCAGCGACCGCGGCATCTTCGTCGGCCTGAGCTGGTCGTGGGACGCGCAGACCAGCGTGAGCGCCGGCGTGCAGCGCAGCGGCGACCAGGGCACCGTGGGCACCGTCAGCGCGCAGCACTCCCCCCTCGGTGACGGCGGCTGGGGCTGGCGCGCCACCGCGCGCACGGGCGGCGGCACGAGCGGCGGGCAGGCCGAAATCAACTACCTGGGTCCCTACGGCCGCGTGCAGGCCGGCGTGAGCGAGATGGGCGGCGGCCGGGCCAGCCGCTACGCCTACGCCGGTGCCAGCGGTGCGCTGGTGCTGATGGGCGGCGGGGTGCTGGCCGCGCGGCGCATCGACGACGCCTTTGCGGTGGTGGACACCGACGGCGTGGCCGGCGTGCCCGTGAAGCTCGAGAATCGACCGGTGGGGCAGACCAACTCGCGCGGGCTGCTGCTGGTCGTGCCGGTGAACGCCTACCAGAACAACAAGCTCGCGATCGACCCGATGGACCTGCCCGCCGACGTGCGCATCGAACGCGCCGAGAGCCTCATCACCCCGGCCGGCCGGTCGGGCGCGCGGGCGCATTTCGGCATCACGCCCGTGCGGGCTGCCCACGTGGCACTGACCGACGCGCAGGGCCAGCCCTTGCCGCTGGGCAGCCGCGTGCAGGTGAACGGCCAAGGCGGTGGCGGCGCGGTGATGGGCTATGACGGCTGGGTGTACCTGGACACGCTGGACGTGCGCAACACGCTGGCCGTGCGCACGCCCGACGGTGCGGTGTGCCGGGCGCAGTTCGACTGGCGGCGTCCCGAGGGCGGTGGTTTGCAGAAAGAGCGGTTGACATGTGGACGTTGAGATTCGTGAAACTGGCGCTGGCCTTCTCGTGCCTGCTGGGCATGGGCGCGGCGCATGCCGACCCGAGCTGCTGGGTCGCCAGCCAGCCGAGCTTCGCCTTCGGCACCGTCACGGCGTCGGCGGCGACGGACACCACCGCCACGGTCGGCTTCGCGTGCCAGAACGACACCGGCCAGACCATGTACTTGAGCTACTGCGTGTACGTCTCCCAGGGCAACGAGATCGCCGGCTACGCCCCGCGCTACATGACCAACTGGAACGGCTCGCAGATGGCCTACAACATCTATGCCGACGCGGCCCGCAGCGGCATCGTCGGCCCGCCGCCGGGCGGCGGTACCTACGCCAGCGCGGGTGGCACCTTCGTGCTGCCGGCCAGCGGCGGCAACGTCGCGTTGAACATCCCGCTGTACGGCCGCGTGCCGTCCGGGCAATCGCTGGCGGCGGGCAGCTATCAGGCCAACATCTACAACTCCGAGGTCGTCTGGGGCATGAAGAGCGGCAACGCGCCCGACAGCTGCACCGCGAGTTCGGCCAAGTACGTTGGCAGGACGAACTTCTACACGCAGGTCACGGCGCTCTATTCCAACGCCTGCACCGTCAGCGTAGCGGCCACCGACCTGGACTTCGGCAGTGCCAGCTCGCTCAGCGCCGCGGTCAACGGCACGGCCGCCATCACGATGGCCTGCCCGCCCAGCACCGCCTGGAAGGTGGGGCTGAGCAATGGCGTGAACGTGGCAGGGACGCAGCGGCGCATGGCGGGCGGCACCGGTGACTACATCCAGTACGAGCTGTACCGCGATGCTGCGCGCTCGCTGCGTTGGGGCAACACCGTCGGCACGGACACGGTCGACGGCAGCGGCAATCCCGGCAGCAGCATTCCGGTCTATGGGCGGGTGCCGGCCCAGACCAATGTGACGCCGGGCAGCTACAGCGACACGATCACCGTCACCGTGACCTACTGAAGAATCGCCATCGCCCCGGGGCCGGGCTGCGCATCAGATCGGCGCGTACGTCCCCGTGCCGCCCGGCCAGGCCGTCAGCACCTCGTAGCCGTCGGCCGTGACCGCCACCATGTGCTCCCACTGCGCGGACAGCGAGCGGTCCTTGGTCACGACGGTCCAGCCGTCGGCCAGCTGCTTCGTTTCGGCGCGGCCCGCATTGAGCATCGGCTCGATGGTGAAGACCATGCCCGGCTCGAGCACGAGGCCCGCTCCGCGCCGCCCGAAGTGCAGCACCTGAGGCTCGTCGTGGTAGATGCGGCCGATGCCGTGCCCGCAGTATTCGCGCACCACGCTGAAGTGCTCGCGCTGTGCGACCGACTGGATGGCGTGGCCCACGTCGCCCAGCGTCGCGCCGGGCTTCACCTGGCGGATGCCGGCGCACAGGGCTTCGTAGGTCGTCTCCACCAGCCGGCGCGCCAGCACGCTGGGCGCACCGACGAAGAACATGCGGCTGGTGTCGCCGAACCAGCCGTCCTTGTTGACGGCGACGTCGATGTTGACGATGTCGCCCGCCTTCAAGATCTTGTCGGCCGAGGGAATGCCGTGGCACACCACCTGGTTCACCGAGGTGAGGATGGTCTTCGGATAGCCCAGGTAGCCCACGTTGGCGGGAATGGCGCCTTGCACCTTCACGATGTGTTCGTGGCAGAGGCGGTCGAGCGCTTCGGTGCTCACGCCGGGCACGACGTGGGGCTCGATCATGGCCAGGACCTCGGCGGCCAGCTGTGCGGCGCGCCGCGCCATCACCAGCTCTTCGGCGGACTTGAGTGGAACGTCGTGTGCCATCAGTGCTGCTTGCCGTTCGCGGGGGCGCGGGGCTTGCCGGGTGGCGCCGCAGTGACTGTCGCGGCAATGTCCAGCCCGCCTGAAAGCTCGGCCTGGATCAGCAGCTGACAGACCTCCCGGTAGTCGAGGTCGGGATGCATCTCGGTCAGCATGCCGACCCGCATCCAGTGCTCTGCCTGCGCATTGATCGACCGGCTGAGGGCGTTGCCCGCCACGCGCAAGTTCTCGTGCATCAGGTCTGAAATCTTGACGATGCCCATGGGTCACCTCTGTATGAAACGTATATGGATTGTATGCGTTTCATGTGGCCGGGTGTTGGGGGCCGGTCTATGCGCTCTTGTCCCGCGCGATCAACAGGTTGCGCGCTTCAACCAGGAGCGGCTTCACGGTCTCGAAGGTCGCGGCGCTCGGGTTGATCACGCTGACCCAGTGCATCTTGGCGTACACCGGGTGCGGCATCAGCCGGTCGAGCGCGGTGTAGTCGATGTCGACTGGTGGCTGCTCGCCGAACAGCGCGCGAAAGGTCTCCTTGCCCACGCCGACGTTGAGGCGGAACACGCCGGGCCGGTTCAGCTTCGAGGCGCTGTCGAAGTCGTTGTCCTTCGTCACGATCGTGGCAAAGGGGAACTTGTTGTCCGCGCCATGGAAGAAGAAGGTGTTGTCGTCGGCCACTTCGAAATGGCCGCCGCCGAGCATGTCGATGAGGTGTTGGGTGATGTCGTCTTCGGTCATGGAGATTGGATGAGGTCAAGGCTTCCAGCGCCGCAGGCCGAGCTCGTCGGCCAGTGCCTGGTAGGCCTTGATGCGCGCCTGCACGTAGTCGTCGAGTGCGGCGCCGGTGAGCGCGAAAGGATAAAGGCCGTGCCGCTCGCGCAGCGCCGCGTAGCCCGGCGCTGCGGTGGCCTCGGCGAAGGCTGCGGTCCAGGCGCGCACGGCGGCGTCGGGCACGTTGGCGCTCAGGTAGACGCCGCGCACGGTCGGCCAGACGATGTCCGCGCCTTGCTCGCGCGCGGTGGGCACGCCCGTGAGCGCACCGCCCAGCCGCGCTTCGGACAGCACCGCGAGCAGGCGCAGCGGCGCACCGCCGGCGATGGCCTGCAGCGCCTCGGCGGCGTCGCCCGGGAACGCATCGACGTGCTTGCCCTGCAGCGCGCCCAGCGCATCGCCGCCGCCTTCGAAGGACACGAAGCGCATCGCCTTCGGTGCGCCGCCGGCCGCGCGCACCAGCAGCGCGGCCTTCACCCAGTCCTGGCTGCCGACCGTGCCGCCCGCGCCGAAGACCACGCGCGACGGGTCCTGGCGCAGCGCGGCGATCAGGTCCTGCAAACGGCGGTAGGGCGAGTCGCGGTGCACGGCGACCACGCCGTAGTCGGTGCCCAGCGTGGCGATCCAGCGCACGGCCGAAGGCGGGTGCGGCCCGAAGCGGCCCTGCGCGAGGTTGAGCAGCGAGCCGCTGGAGAACGCGACCAGTGTGCCCGGCCCGCCGAGCTGGCCGCTCGCGATGCGGTCGAAGGCCACCGCGCCGATGCCGCCCGGCAGGTAGCGCTGCGCGAGCGGCGTGCGCGCGGGGCGCACGGCCTGCAGCGCATCGCGCGCCAGCGCGCAGGTCAGCGCGAAGCCGCCGCCGGCCTTGGCGGGAATCACGCATTCCGCCGGGCCTTCGGACGCATCGCCTGCGGCCGCCGTCGCCTGCAGCGCGACAGGCGCGAGCCACGCGGACAGCGCACGCAGCACATGGCGACGGGTGAAGGCGAAGGGGCGTGGCATCGAAGGGAAGGAGGGCGGTGGTTCACCCCGCGGGACGGGGCCACCAGATGATGGCATGCAGGCCCGGCCCCGCGCCGCGCGCTTCGAGCCGCAAATCGCCACGGTGCCGCTGCGCGATGGAACGCACGATCGCCAGGCCGAGTCCGAAGCCGCCCTGGTCCGCGCGCGCGCCACGCCGGAAGCGTTGCCCCAAGGTGGCGCGCTCGTCCTCGCTCAGGCCGGGGCCGTCGTCCTCCACGTTGAGGCTCCAGCCCGCGGCGTCGCCGGCCGCGAAGAGCGTGATCGTGCCGGCCGCCGGCGTGTAGGCGATGGCGTTGGCCACGAGGTTGCTCAGCGCCTCGCGCAGCAGGCCGCGGTCGCCCACCGCGTGCAGCTCGGGAGAGGGCGCATGGATGCCCAGGTCGATGCGCTTGGCGCGCGCCAGTGGCAGCAGGTCGACCGCCACTTCGCGCAACAGCTCGGCGGTGTCGAACTCGGCCGGCGCCACGGCCACGGTGTCGCTGCGGCCCAGCGCCAGCAGCTGCTGCGCGCTGCGCGTGGCGCGGCCGATCTCGGCGCCCAGCGCGTCGAGCGCGGCGCGCACCTGCACGGGGTCGTCCTCGCGGCGTGCGTAGTCGGCCTGCATCTGCAGCGTGGTCAGGTGCGTGCGCAGCTGGTGTGAGGCATCGTCGAGAAATTGCCGTTGTTGTGCGACCAGTTCCTGCGTGCGCGCCATCTGCTGGTTCACGGCGGCGACCAGCGGACGCACCTCGGCGGGCAGGTCGGTCTCGGCGATGCGCGTGAGGTCGTCGGGCGTGCGTGCCTGCACCTCGCGCGCCAGCCGCGAGAGCGGGCGCAGCGCCGCCGCCAGCGCCAGCGCGGTGCCGCACAGCAGCATCGCAAGGATCAGCCCGTCGCGCAGCGCGGCGCTGCGCACGAAGCGGCTGGTGAACTCCTGGCGCGAGCGCGTGCTTTCGCCGACCTGGATCAGCACGCTGCGCCCGGTGCTGCCGGCCGGCGCGCGGTCCAGGTCGCGCCGGTAGGCCGCGAGCCGCACGGCCTCGCCGAAGTAGGTGGCGTCGTAGAAGGCCGGCACGCCCATCGCCGGCTCGACGGGTGGCGCGGGCAGGTCGGCGCTGCCCAGCTCCACCAGCCCGTCGGAGGTCGCGATGCGAAAGAACACCTGCCCGCTGGCCGTGAGCTCGAAGAACTCGAACATCGTGTACGGCAGCTCGACCGACAGCCCGCCCGAGGCCGTGGAGATGTTCGCGTCGATCGACTTGAGCGCGCCCAGCAGCGAGCGGTCGTACGCGGCGTTGGCGGCGGCCAGCGCGTCGTGCCGCGTCATCCACAGCTCGATGCCCGTCACCAGCAGCAGGGCGGGGAACAGCAGCAGCGCGAGCCGCTGCCACAGGCTGGTGCGGCGCAGGCGGTCGGTGAAGCGGCGCAGCGCGCTCACTCAGTCCGCTTCCAGCACGTAGCCAAGACCGCGCAGCGTGACGATGCGCACGCCGCTGCCATCGAGCCGCTTGCGCAGCCGGTACACCAGCACCTCGATGGCTTCGAGGTGCACCTCGTCGTCGTCGGAGAACACGCGGTCGAGGATCTGCTGCTTCGACAGCGGCTCGCCGCTGCGCTGCACCAGCGCGCGCAGCACCGCCTGTTCGCGCGGCGACAGGGCGAGCGCCTCGCCGCCCAGCGTGAACTGCCGGCGTGCGCCGTCGTACACCAGCGGTCCGCAGGCCAGGCGCGGATGCTCCACGCCGCGCGCGCGGCGCACCAGCGCGTGCAGCCGCGCTTCCAGCTCGGCCAAGGCGAAGGGCTTGGCGAGGAAGTCGTCGGCGCCCGCGTTGAGGGAGGCGACGCGCTCGTCCAGCGAATCGCGCGCCGTGAGGATCAGCGCCGGCAGCCGCTGGTCGCGTTCGCGCAGCCGCTGCAGCACCGTGTGACCGTCCATGCCAGGCAGGCCCAGGTCGAGCACCAGCGCGTCGTGGTCGCGCTGCTGCAGCGCCCGGTCGGCCAGCCGGCCGTCGTCCACCCATTCGACCTGGATGCCCGCATGCTCCAGCGCCTTGCAGAGCCAGGTGCCCAGGGTGTGTTCGTCTTCGGCCAGCAGGATGCGCATGGCGCCGATGCTAGAGCCTCGGATGCTCAGTCCGGCTTGATGTTTGCCCTTGCGATGACCTTCTGCCAGCGGTTCTGTTCGGCGGTGATGAACTGCGCGAACTGTTCCGGCGTGCCGCCCACGGCCTCGGCCGCATCGGCCGTGAGCCGCTGCATCGAGTCGGGCGACTTCACGGCCTTCATGGTCTCGGCCGACAGCTTGGCCATCTGCGCGGGCGTGATGCTGGCCGGTGCCAGCATGCCGTACCACTGCGTCATCTCGAAGCCGGGGAAGCCTTGCTCGGCCACGGTCGGCACGTCGGGCAGCTGCGCCAGGCGCTTGGCCGAGCCGGTGGCGATGCAGCGCACCTTGCCGGCCTTGATGAACGGAATGATCGCCGCCGCGCCGATGGCCGAGGCGTCGAGCCGGCCCGAGAGCAGATCGGTCACCATCGGGCCGGTGCCGCGGTAGGGCACGTGCAGCATGAACACGTCGGCGGTCATCTTCAGGTACTCGAAGGCCAGGTGACCGGCGCTGCCGTTGCCGGCCGAGCCGTAGCTCAGCTTGCCGGGCTTGCTCTTGGCGTAGGCGATGAATTCCTTGAGATTCTTCGCCGGCACGTCGGGGTGCACCACGTACAGGCTGGGCACCTTGGCCAGCAGGCTCACGGGCTTGAAGTCCTTGTTCGCGTCGTAGGGCAGCTTGGCGAAGATGTAGGGGTTCACGGCCAGCGTGCCGATGTGGCCGAGGATCAGCGTGTGCTGGTCGGTGGCGCGCGCCACTTCGCTCATGGCGATGTTGCCGGCCGCGCCGGGCTTGTTGTCCACGAACACGCTCTGGCCCAGCGTGCGCGACAGCTCGGCGGCGGTGGAACGCGCCACGATCTCCGAGCTGCCGCCCGGCGCGAAAGGCACGACGAAGCGGATCGACTTGCTGGGCCAGGCGTCTTGCGCCGAAGCCATCGAAGGCAGCAGGCCGCCGAGGGTGAGGGCGCCGCCGGCTTGCAGCCAGTGGCGGCGGCTCAGGGGGACGTCGGTGGGGAAGCGGTCGGACATGGCTTGTCTCCAGTGTTTTTTGGATGGAAGCCCGCATCCTGCCGGGCGGATGCTGTCGGAATGCTGTCAGTGCCTCTCTGGATGGAGCCCGGTGGCCGAACGGGATGGCGTCGCGCTGCCGGCGCGAACTCGCACTCAATGGCGCGGGCTTCGGAATGTTGTGGCTTCAAGACACTTCCTCGCCTTCCATTCGGTCCCTCACTGATTTCTCGCGTTCACGGGACCTCGAGTTCATCGGCTAGATAACATCGGTTTACAAAATTGGAGGAGAGACTTGTGAACCACATCTACCGCGTGATCTTCGACCGTCGTCTGGGCCGGTTTCGCGTTGCATCGGAACTGGCGAAGGGCTGCGGCAAGGGCAGCGGCACGGCGACAGTGGCGGGCGCTGCGCTCGCGTTTTTGGCGACCAGCTTCTTTCCGGCGCAGGCGGTGTGCACGGTTGCATTCAACGACGTGACCTGCGACGGTGCCGCCCCCCTGCTGGCGCCGGACTATGCGAACGGCGCCAGCAACCTGAACGTCACGGTGAACGCCGGGGCGACCGTCGGCGTGCTGCCGGGTGGAAGCGGCAGCGCAATGACGCTGACGGGCTCCGACATCAAGCTCACGAACAACGGCCAGATCGATCCGCTGCTGTTCGGCAACGGCACCGCGAACCTGTCCACGGGCGTCGTGATGGGCAACGGCGGGGCCAGTACGGCCACCGTCATCAACAACGGGACGATCAGTGGCACCAGGGATGCGTCCGTCGGCCTGGCCGGCCTGGCGCTCGCGCTGCAGAACGGCGGCGGCATCACGACGATCACCAACAACGGAACGATGACCACCGGGGCTATCGCCAAAGCGACACTGGCCGAGGCCGATGCAGCGGCGGTCGCCGTCTATGGTGGCGGCCAGATCAACATGGTGAACACCGGCACGATCACCGGCCGCATCGCGTTCGAGAGCCCGACTTCCAGCGGCAACAGTTTCACCAACGCGGGCACGATCAACGGCAGCGTTTCGCTCGGCACCGGGGCGCGCAACGACACCTTCATCGCGGCCACCGGCTCGTCCATCAACGGCGGACCGAGCCTGGTGCCGGCCACTGCGGTGGCGGCGCCGTCGGGCGGCACGCTGAACTTCGCGGCCGCCGGCACGGTCGATGCGGGCGTTGGTGGCACCGACACGTTGGTGCTGCGCAACGCCGGCGGTGGTGCTGGCTCGGGCGAGATCAAGGCCGCGCAGTACCTGAACTTCGAGAACCTCCAGGTCAACAGCGGCACCTGGACCCTGAACGGCCCGGTGGTCAGCGGCAGCGCCCTGCTCAACGGCGGCGTCGCGATCTTCGATGACGCAGGCGCCTTCGGCACCGGCACGCTGATGGGCAACGGCGGCGCGATCCAGGCCGCGGCGAACGGCCTCACGCTGGCCCAGAACGTGAACCTTGTCGGCAGCCTGACCGTGCAGGGCAACAACAACTTCACGTTGGGCGGCACCGTCAGCGGCATCGGTGGCCTCATCAAGAACGGCGCCGGCACGCTCACGCTGAGGGGCAACAACAACTTCTTCGGCGGCACGACGATCAAGGGCGGCATCCTGCAGATATCGGGCGACGCCAACCTCGGCGCGTTCGGCACGGGCCTGGCGCTGGATGGTGGCACCCTGCGCATCGCCGCGGGTTCCGCGCCGTCCTTCAGCATGCGCAACGTCGCGCTCGGCTCCGGCGGCGGCACGATCGATCTGGGCGACAACTTCTTCGGCGTGGCCGGCGTCATCACCGGCAACGGTTCGCTCACCGTCACTGGCAAGGGCGGCTCCCTGAGCCTCATGGGGGCCAACAACTACAGCGGCGGCACGGTGCTGCAGGACCGCGTGAGCATCTTCACCACCGTGAGCGGCGTGTTCGGCAGCGGCGCGGTGCAGCAGCAGGGCGTCGGCTCGCAGTTGATTTTCAGTGACAAGGCGAGCGCCGGCGGTAACGCGTACACGGTGGGCCGCGCCGCAGGCGGGGACAGCAGCAACACGCTGTCGTTCGCCCAAAGTGCCACGGCCGCTTCCTCGAAGATCACGCTCAATGGCGCGACCTGGCAGATGGCCGGCGCGAACGCGTTGCAGTTCGGCGGCAATTCGAGTGCCGATGCATCGACCATCACCAACGCGGGCGGGGCGATCAACTTCTTCGAGAGCGCCAGCGCCGGGACGGCGACGATCACCAACGGAGGCAACAGCCTGTTGGCCTTCGGCCAGACGTCCACGGCCGGCAGTGCGCAGATCGTCAACACGGCCGGCGGGCTGGTGCGCTTCGTCGATGCCGCGACGGGCACGAGTGCCTCGGTCGCCAACGCCACAGGCGCCACGCTCGACGTGTCGGGCGCGACGGGCAGGCCCCCGCTTGAACTCGGTGCGGTTTCGGGTGGCGGCGCCGTCGTCCTGGGCGCCACGCAGCTCGCGCTCGGCGGTCTGGGCCGCAACGACACGATCTCGGGCACCGTCAGCGACAAGGGCAGCATCTTCTCGCAGCCGGGTTCGGGCACGGGCGGCTCGATCGTCAAGGTGGGCGCAGGCACGCTCACGTTGAGCGGCGCCAATACCTATACCGGCGGCACCACCATCGCAGCCGGCACGCTGAACGTGAACAACGTGAGCGGCAGTGCGACCGGCAGCGGCGCGGTGCGAGTGTTCGGCGGCGGGACGCTGGCGGGCAACGGCAGCATCGCGGGCGCGGTCACCATCTCCAAGGCCGGCGTGCTGTCGGCCGGCAATGGTGGTGCCGGCACGCTGACGCTTGGCAGCCTGAGCCTCTTCGAGGGCGCGGTGCTCAACTACGACCTCGGCCAGGCCGGCACTGACGGCGGTTCGCTCAACGACCTGGTCAAGGTCAACGGCAACCTGCTGCTGGACGGCACGCTCAACGTGGCGCAGTCCAAGGGCGGCCAGTTCGGTGCGGGCATTTACCGCCTGATCGACTACACCGGCACGCTCACCAACAACGGCTTGGACATCGGCAGCGTGCCGGTTGCGGCCACAGACCTTCAGGTGCAGACCTCGGTGGCCCAGCAGGTCAACCTGGTCAACCGCGCGGGCCTCGAGCTGAAATTCTGGGACGGCGGCGACGCCGGCAAGTACAACGACGGCAAGATCGCCGGCGGCGCGGGCACCTGGCGCGTGGGCGTGCCCGGCGACGGCTGGACCGGCACCGACGGCAAGATCAACGCGGCGTGGGCACAGGACCAGGTCGCGGTGTTCGGCGGCACGGGCGGCACCGTCAATGTCAGCAACGCGGGCGGCACGGTGCGCATCATCGGCGCGCAGTTCGCGGCCGATGGCTATGTGGTGCAGGGCGATGCGATCGAACTCGGCGCCTCGGGCACGGTGGTGCGCGTGGGCGATGGCTCGGGCACCGACACCGCGCGCAGCGCGACGATGAATGTCGCGCTCACCGGCACGGGCGGCCTGGTCAAGGACGACGTGGGCACGCTGGTGCTGCGCGGCACCAGCAGCTACACCGGCGGCACCACCGTCAAGGCCGGCGTGCTGGTGGGCGACACGCTGAGCCTGCGAGGCAACATCGTCAACAACGCGGAGGTCGTCTTCGACCCGAACCTGTTCGTCGTCGGTTCCTATAACGGTGCGATGAGCGGCAGCGGCCGGCTGCGCAAGATCGGCGGCGGCATTCTGCTGCTGGGCAGCGCGAACAGCTACACGGGCGGCACCTTCGTCGATGGCGGCTTGCTCTCCACCGATGTCACCGGCGCCCTGGGCAGCGGCCCGGTGAGCGTCGCGGCCCCCGGCAGGCTGCTGTTCGGCATCACCGCCGATGCGGGCGGCGCGGCCATCTACAACCAGGGCTCGGTGCGCTTCCAGACAAAGGCAAGCGCCGGCACGTCGACCATCACCAACGCCGCGGGCGGGGTGCTGGACTTTGCCGACTACGCCTCGGCCGACAAGGCCACGGTGATCAACCAGGCCGGCGCGCAGGTGCGCATCGACCAGGCGGTCATCGGCGTGAGCTTCGGTTCGCTCAGCGGCGCGGGCGATCTGGTGCTCGGCGGCAGCGCACTCACGCTCGGCGGCAGCGGTGGCGACAACACCTTGTCGGGCACGATCAGCGGCACCGGCGGTGCCGGGGGCTCGATCGTCAAGGTGGGCGGCGGCACGCTCACGCTGTCGGGCGCCAACACCTACACCGGCGGCACCCAGGTAACTGGCGGCACGTTGAGCGTGAACAACAAGAGCGGCAGTGCCACGGGCACGGGCAGCGTGCAGGTGCAAACGGGCGCCACGCTCGCGGGCAGCGGCACCATCGCGGGCACGGTCTTCGTTGCCGACGGCGGCATCCTCGCCGCGGGCAACAGCCCCGGCACGCTGACGCTCGGTGCGCTCGCACTGGGCGGTGGCGCCACGCTGAACTACGAACTCGGCCAGGCCGGCGTGCCCGGCGGCGCGCTCAACGACCTGATCAATGTCACGGGCAACCTGCAGTTGAATGGCACGCTGAACGTCGCGCAGTCGGCCGGCGGCACTTTCGGGCCAGGGTTGTATCGCCTCATGAGCTACGGCGGCACGCTGACCGACTTCGGCCTGGACATCGGCACCGCACCGGCCGGCACCAAGCTGGCCGACCTGCAGGTGCAGACCTCGGTGGCGAACCAGGTCAACCTGGTCAACCGCGCGGGCCTTGAGCTGAGATTCTGGGACGGCGGCGACAGCACCAAGTACCACGACAACCAGGTGGCCGGCGGCAGCGGCACCTGGCGCGTGGGCAACCCACAGCCCTCGCAGGACGGCTGGACCGACATGGACGGCAAGCTCAACGCCAACTGGGCGCAGAGCCAATTCGCGGTGTTCGGCGGCAAGGGCGGCACCGTGACGGTCGATGGGGCCGGTGGCGCGGTGCGCATCGCGGGCGCGCAGTTCGCGGTCGACGGCTACGTGGTGCAGGGCGCCGGCCTCACGCTGGACAACGCCAACTCGGTGGTGCGTGTGGGCGACAACACGGCCGCGGGCGCGAACATGACCGCGACGATGAATGTCGCGCTCTCGGGCGCGGGCGGCATCTCCAAAGAGGATGCGGGCCGGCTGATCCTCGGGGGTATCAACACCTACACCGGTGGCACCACCGTCAAGGGCGGCGTGCTGCAGGGCAGCGCCACCAGCCTGCAGGGCAATATCGTCAACAACGCCGAGGTCGCGTTCGACCAGGACAAGACTGCTGGCACCTACGCCGGCGCGATGAGCGGCACCGGCAAGCTGCGCAAGATCGGCACGGGCACGCTGACGCTGGCCAGTGTCAGCAGCTACAGCGGCGGCACGCTGGTCGATGCAGGCACGCTCGCCACCGACACCAGCGGTGCGCTGGGCACGGGCGCGGTCAGCATCGCCCCGGGCGCGGCGCTGCAGTTCGGCGGCAAGGCCGATGCGGGCATGCTCACCATCGTCAACCAGGGCACGCTGCGGCTGCAGGACGGCGCGAATGCCGCCAGCGCCACGGTGACCAATGCGGCCGGCGCGCAAGTGCACATCGACCTGGCCACCACCGGTGCGAGCATCGGCTCGCTCGGCGGCGCGGGCGACGTGGTGCTCGGCGCGAAAGCGCTGACCACCGGCGCAGTCGGCAGCGACAACACGATCTCGGGCGCCATCAGCGGCGCCGGCGGTTCGCTGGTCAAGGTGGGTGCAGGCACGCTCACGCTCGCAGGCACGGCCAGCTACAGCGGCGAGACCCGCGTGGTCGCAGGCATGCTCAAGGCCGGCGCGGCCAACGCCTTCAGCGCTGCGTCGAGCGGCGTGGTGGCCAGCGGCGCCACGCTCGACCTGGCGGGCTTCAGCCAGCAGATGGCAGGCCTGAACAACGCAGGCACCGTCTCGCTGCTGGGCAGCACGCCCGGCACCACGCTCACGCTGACCGGGCCCTACGTCGGCAGCAACGGCGTGCTGCGCCTGGCCACGAAGCTGGACAACCCCGGCACCGCCGACCGCCTCGTGCTCGACGGTGCTGCCGCCAGCGCGAGTGGTCGCACGACGGTGCAGGTGTCCAACCTCGGCGGCCTGGGCGCACGCACCAGCGGCGCGGGTATCGAGCTGATCAGTGCACGCAACGGCGCGACCACCACCGCGCAGACCACCAAGGACGCCTTCGTGCTCTCGGGCGGCCATGTCGATGCCGGGGCCTTCGAGTACCGGCTGTACGCAGGCGACGCCAGCGGCGGTGGCGAGAACTGGTATCTGCGCACCGAGGCCGAACCGGGCACGCCGGGCGTTCCAGGCACTTCCGGCGGTGCCGGGCTGCCGACCTACCGCGCCGAGGCTTCGCTGTTCGCGGCGCTGCCCAATCAGCTGCGCCAGGGCAACCTGGGCATGCTCGCGAGCCGCAGCCAACGCGTCGGCGACGACGACGTGCGCGGCGGTGCGGGAGCAACGCCGGGCACCGACGGCAACAACCGTCGCGCCTGGGGCCGGCTGATCTCCACCGACATGGACATCCGCCAGGGCGGCACCGTCTCGCCGCACAGCGAGGGCCGTCTGACCGGACTGCAGGCCGGCACCGACCTGTGGGCCAACCCGGATTGGCGCGCTGGCATCTACGTGGGCCAGCTCGACGGCAACACCCGCACGAGCGGCTTCAGCGGCGGCCTTCTGAACACCGCCGCAGGCAGCAACGATCTGCGCAGCCAATACCTGGGTCTCTACGGCACCTTCACCACCGAGGATGGCTTCTATGCCGATGCGGTGCTGCAGGCCGGCCGCCACCGCTACACGGTGCAGCCGCTCCTGAGTGCGGGCGTCTCGGGCAAGGGCAACAGCTTCCTGGCATCGATCGAAGTAGGCAAGGCCTTCGCGATCGGCGCGAGCGGCTGGTCGGTGGAGCCGCAACTGCAGCTGATCCATCAACGGCTGCGGCTTGACGACGTGTCCATCCCGGGCGCACTCGTGCAGCAGGACGCGGACCGCGGCTGGATCGGCCGCGCGGGCGTTCGCATCAAGGGCAGCTTCGCGACCGGCGCCGGCACGCTGCAGCCCTATGCGCGCCTGAATGTCTATCGCAGCGCCAAGGGCAACGACGTTGCTCGCTTCGTGAACCCGGCGGCCATCACGCCTGTCGGCGCGCCGATTGGTGGCACCAGCACCGAGCTGGCTGCGGGCTTCACGCTGGCGGTGAGCCAGCGCACGAGCCTCTACGGCGAACTCGGCAAGCAGTGGGCCACGGGTGGCGGGGCGCGGGTGGGCAGCTCCATCAATGCGGCGGCGGGCGTGCGAGTGAAGTGGTGAGCAGGTGACGTGAGGCGGCGCGGCGGAACTGCCTGTCGCGACCGCTTCGAAAGAAAGCGTCGGCATGACCGACGCGCGCCACCGGTTCGGCTCAGATCAGGTTGCGCATCGCCTGCGCCGTCTCGCGCAGCACCGGCAGCACGCGGGCCACCGCGTCTTCCGAACTCTCGTGCCCCATCGGCATCGTGATGTTCAGCGCGCCCACCAGCGTGCCGTGGCGGTCGCGCAGCGGCACGGCGATGCCGCGGGAGTTCAGGTCGAGCTGCTGCTCCGACAGCGCCCAGCCCTGGGCGCGGATGCGCGCCAGCTCGAGCTTCATGCGCTCCATGCTCGCGATGGTGTGCGAGGTGAACACCGTGAGCTGGCGCGTGGCCAGCCATTCGTTCAGCTCGGCGTCACTGCGCAGCGCCAGCATCAGCATGCCCGAGGCCGTCACCTGCGCAGGCACGCGCGCGCCGAGCACATAGCCGGTGCTCATGCTGCGGTTGGGGCCGTTGCGCGCGATGTAGACCACTTCGTCGCCGTCCATCACGCTCAAGTAGGCGATCTCGTTGGTGCCGGCCGCCACGCGCTGCAGAAAAGGCTGCACCACGCGCGGCAGGCGGGCCGATTCGAGGTACGACTGCCCCAGGCGCAGCACGCGCGGCGTGAGCCAGAAGAGCTTGCCGTCGCTGGCCACATAACCCATGTGCTGTAGGGTGAGCAGGTAGCGCCGCGCGGCGGTGCGCGTCATGTTCGTGCGCTGGCCGGCCTGGCTGGCCGTGAGGCGCGGGTTGGCGTCGTCGAAGGCCTCGATGATGCTCACGCCGCGCTCCAGCCCGGCGATCCAGTCGCGCTTGTCCAGGCCGGCGGGCGGCGTCGAGTCGTCGGGGCTGGTGCTGTTCATGGGCGGAAGTGTGCCCGCGTCCGGCACGGCGGCGGAGTCCGAATGACTAAGTAAAAACCCGCAATTTGATCGATTGACGAACTTGAAAGATCGATCATCGAACGCTTGACTGTCCATATGCCAGCAGGCCGCGCGCGAAGGGACTATAAAGCCCGCTGTTCCGCCCCGAAACGAGCGATTGACGAACGGAAGCACGCCCATGAGCCCCATCATCACCGGCAGCACCCAGGCCTACCTCATCCCCGGCGACCCGGTCCGCAACGTGCGGCTGCCGCGCATGTTCAACGCGGCCTTTGCGCGCTACGGCATCGACGCGGTGCTGGTGCCCATGCAGGTGCCGGTGCGCGATTTCGCGGTGTTCATGAAGTCGGCCTTCCTGGCGCGCAACGTGCGCGGCATGGTGATCGCGCCGCCGCACAAGCCGCGCGTGGTCGACCTGCTCGACGGCTGCGGCCTGTTCGGCCGCGTGGCCGGCTCGGTCAACGTGGTGCGCCGCACCGAGGGCGATCAGCTCGAGGGCGACCTGTTCGACGGCGAGGGCCTGATCGGCGCGCTCGATCGCTGCAACGTGCCGTTTCGCGGCAAGCGCGTGCTGATCCTCGGCGCGGGCGTGAGCGCCGCCGCCATCGGCGTGGCGCTGGCCGAGGGCGGCACGGTGAACGGCGCCGAGCACATCGCCTTCTTCGACACCGCCTCCGGCAAGGCCGCGGGCGTGGCCGCCAAGCTCGACGCTTTCTTCGACGCGACCGTGGTCGCGGTCGACAGCAACGCGCCCGAGGGCTACGACCTTGTCATCAACGCCACGCCGCTGGGCCTGGCCGAAGACGACGCGCTGCCGCTGGACGTGGCGCGCATGGAGCCGCACGCGGCGCTGTTCGACATCCTGCTGCGCAACCAGCCCACGCCGCTGGTGCGCGCGGCCCGCGCGCGCGGGCTGAATGCGCAGGCCGGCTTCGAGATGCTGGTGCAGCAGATGCCGCACTACTTCCGCTACTTCGGCCACATCGACGCGGCCGATGCGATGCAGGCCGACGCCGACTTTTTGCGCGAGCTCATCTATCCGCCGGCGATGCACGCCGAGATCGCAACCCCGTTGCGCTACCAATCCCCGAGCGTGGCCTGATCCCGCTCCTTCCTGAACAAGACGACTTCCCATGATCTCCGGCAAGACCACGCTCATCGCCCACATCGGCTACCCCACCGAGGCCTTCAAGGCGCCGATGATCTACAACCCCTGGTTCGACAAGCAGGGCATCGACGCGGTCGTCGTGCCGATGGGCGTGAAGCCCGAGGACTACGCGGTGTCGCTCGCGCAGATCTTCAAGTTCTCGAACCTGCGCGGCGCGTTGGTCACGATGCCGCACAAGGTCACGACGATGTCGCTGGTCGACGAGGTCACGCCCACCGCGCGCGTCGCGGGCGCCTGCAACGCCGTGCTCAAGCGGCCCGACGGCAGCCTGCTGGGCGACCAGTTCGACGGCGCGGGCTTCGTGCGCGGCGTGGAGCGCAAGGGGCGCCTGTTCAAGGGCACGCGCGTGCTGGTGTCGGGCACGGGCGGCGTCGGGTCGGCCATTGCTGCGTCGATCGCGGCGGCCGGCGCGGCCGAGCTGATGCTGTTCGACATGAGCGACGCCTCCGCGCAGGCCTTGGCCGCGCGGCTGCGCGAACACTATCCGCAGATGAAGGTCGCCACCGGCTCGAAGGACCCGGCCGGCTTCGACATCGTCGTCAACGCCACGCCGCTGGGCATGAAGGACACCGACCCGCTGCCCTTCGACGTGGACCGCATCGCGCCCGAGACCTTCGTCGGCGAGGTCGTCATGAAGACCGAATACACGCCGTTGCTGCAGGCCGCCAAGGCCAAGGGCTGCCAGGTGCAGGTGGGCACCGACATGCTGTTCGAGATGATTCCCGCTTACCTCGAGTTCTTCGGCTTCGGCACCGCCTCGCCTGAAGAGCTTCGCGCTGTGGCGCAATTGAAATACTGAAAACATCGGAACACGCATGAGCATTTTTGAAGGCTTTCTCTCCACCTCCGAAACGCTGGGCGCCTTCAGCGACCGCGCCTTCGTCGACGCCATGCTGCGCTTCGAGGCCGCGCTCGCGCGCGCGCAGGCGGCCGAAGGGCTGATTCCCGAGAGCGCCGCGCATTCGATCGTCGGCAGCTGCAAGGTCGAGCTGTTCGACGTGGCCAAGATCGTGCGCGAGAGCGGACGCGCCGGCAGCGTCGCCATCCCGCTGGTGAAGGCGCTGCGCGAGGCCGTGGGCCTGTTCAATGCCGAGGCCGCGCCCTTCGTGCACTTCGGCAGCACCAGCCAGGACGTGATCGACAGCGCGATGGCGCTGGTCACACGCGAAGCCGTCGCGCTCGTCGAGGCCGACCTGGCCAAGGCCGCCGATGCGCTGCTGCGCCTGGCGGTGCAGCATGCCGACACGCCGATGCTCGCGCGCACGCTGATGCAGCCGGCCTCGGTCACCAGCTTCGGCTTCAAGTGCGCCGGCTGGGCCGCGCCGCTGGTGCGCAGCCGCACCCGCCTGCGCGCCGCCGCGAAGCACGCGCTGCAGCTGCAGCTCGGCGGCGCCGTCGGCACGCTGGCGCAGATGAAGGGGCAGGGCGCCGCGGTGCGCCAGCGCATGGCCAAGGAACTCGGCCTGGGCGACCCCGGCGCCACATGGCACACGCAGCGCGACGAATGGGTCGCGCTCGGTTGCGAACTCGGCCTGCTCACGGGCAGCCTGGGCAAGGTCGCGGTCGACATCTCGCTGCTCGGCCAGTACGAAGTGGCCGAGGTCGCCGAGCCCAGCGAACCCGGGCGCGGCGGCTCCTCGGCGATGCCGCACAAGCGCAACCCCGTGGCCTCGATGGTCGCTATCGCCGCCGCGCACCGCGCGCCGCAGCGCGTGGCCGCCTTGCTCGGTGCCATGCCGCAGCAGCATGAGCGCGCGCTCGGCGCCTGGCAGGCCGAGCTGGCCGAATGGCCGCAGCTGTTGATGTCGGCGCACGGCAGCGTGCGCGCCATGGCCGGCGCCTTGCCTGGCCTGCAGGTCGATGCCGCGCGCATGCGCGCCAACATCGACCGGCTGCGCGCCGAGTTGCCGCGCGACGCAGCCGACGAATGGTTCGACCCCGCACTCGCCGTGAATGCGGGGCAGATCGCTGTGGCAGAGGTGAAAGCCCTGCAAGCCCAACTCTCATCCGACAAGGAACTCTCGCAATGACCGCCCCCGAAACCCCGAGCAACCCTTACGAAGACGGCCTCGTCAACCGCCGCCGCGTGCTCGGCGACGCGTGGGTCGACAAGTCGCTCGCCAACCGCAACGGCTTCAACGCCGAGTTCCAGGAGCTCATCACGCGCCATGCGTGGAACGACATCTGGGGCCGCCCCGCGCTGGGCGACAAGACGCGCCGCTTCATGGTGCTGTCGATGATGCTGGGCATCCATGCGTACGAAGAGTTCGCCATGCACGTGCGCGCCGCGCTCGACGGCCCGCCCGAGTCGCGCCTCACGCCCGACGAGATCAAGGAAGTGATCATGATGGCCGCGATCTACTGCGGCGTGCCGGTGGCCAACCACGCCTTCGGCATCGCGACGAACATCCTGCGCGAGAAGGGCCTGCTGCCGCCAGTGGCGGCGCAGTGAGCGCGACGGAAGGCCGGCAGGGCGGCACGGGCCGCTTCGATGTCGGCTTCACCTTGCTGTTGCCGCTGCTGCTCGCGGCGCAGCCCGTGGCGACCGACAGCTACCTGCCGGCGCTGCCCGCCATCGCGGGCGAACTCGGTTCGGCCAGCACCAGCCTCACGCTGTTCGTGCTGGCCTTCGGCTTTGCGCAGCTGCTGTGCGGCCCGCTGGCCGACCGCTTCGGTCGCCGGCCGGTGCTGCTCGCGGGCCTGGGCTGCTACGCCATCGCGGCCTTCGGCGGCGCGTTCGCCGGCAGCGTGGCGGTGCTCGCGGGCTGGCGCACGCTGCAGGGCTTCTCGATGGCGGCGATCCTCGTGTGCGCGCGTGCCGCGGTGCGCGACCTGTACCCGGCGCACGAAGGCCCGCACGTGATGGCGCGCGGCCTCACGGGGCTGGGCGTGGTCGGCCTCATGGCGCCGCTGCTCGGCGCCTGGCTGGTGCAGGGTGCGGGCTGGCGCTGGGTGATGGTGGCGATGGCGCTCTATGCCGTGGTGCTGTTCGCGCTGTGCTGGCGCTCGTTCGGCGAAACCCGCCGGCCGTGGGGCGAGGGCGAATCGTCCGCGCCGCGCGGCAGCACGCGCGCCGTGTTCGCGAGCCGCGCCTTCCGCGCCTGGGCCTCGGTGGCGGCCGCCACCTACGGCGGGCTGTTCTGCTTCTTGCTGCTTTCGCCGATGGTCTACATCGGCTACCTCGGCTGGTCGCCTGCGTGGTACGGCTGGATTCCGGCCGGCGGCTCGCTGGTCTACATCTTCAGCACCACGATGTGCCGCAGCCTGCTGCGCCGCTTCGGGCCGATGCGCACCGTGCGCCTGGGTGCAGTGCTGAGCATCACCGGCGCCGTGATCCAGGCGCTGGGCTGCTGGCTGATGCCGCACAGCGCGGTGCCGCTGCTGGCGGGCCACGCCGTGTACTGCCTCGGCCACGGCATCCACCAGCCCTGCGGGCAGGCCGGCGCCGTGGGCGACCTGCCGCACCTGGCGGGGCGGGCCGTGTCGTGGTCCGGTTTCGGCATGATGATGGTCGCGTTCTGCGTGGGGCAGGTCGCCGCGCTGTTCGTCGACACGAGCTTTTCGTATGGCGCCTGGCCGATGGTGGTGCCGATGCTGATGGCCGGCACCGTGCTGCTGGCCATCGCGTTCCTGTGGCTGCCGCGTCTCCCGCAACCTGCTTCTCCATCCTCCCCAAAGAAGGACTCCACCCCATGACCACTTCCTCTCCCCGCCTGAATGTCGTGCGCGAAGGCGACGGCCCCTTCGTCGTGCTCAGCCATGCGCTCGGCTGCGACCTGCACATGTGGGACGGCGTGGCCGCGCAGCTCGCGCGCGCCCACACGGTGATCCGCTACGACCACCGCAACCACGGCGACTCCGAGGTGGTGCCCGGCGTGCTGCGCGTGGAAACGCTGGCGCAGGACGCGTCCGAGCTGATCGCGCGCGAGACGGGCGGCGAGCCCGTGCACTTCGTGGGCCTGTCGATGGGCGGCATGACCGCACAGGCGCTGGCGGTGCGGCACGCCGTGCAACTCAAGACCGTGGTGATCGCCAATTCGGCCGCGCACTACCCCGACCAGGCCCCCTGGCGCCTGCGCGCGGAAACCGTGGCCGCCAAGGGCGTGGCCGCCATCGCCCCGGGCGCCGTGGCGCGCTGGCTCACGCCGGCCTATGCCGCCACGCCCGAGGGCGCGGTGGCCGCGCGCACCTTGCACGACACGCTGGTGCGCACCGACGCGCAGGGCTACATCGAGAGCTGCAACGCCGTGGCCGCCATCGACTTCCGCGACAGCAACCGCCGCATCGCCACGCCCACGCTGGTGATCGGCGGGCTGCAGGACGAGGCCACGCCCCTGGCCATGTCCGAGGCCATGGTGGCGCAGATCCCGGGCGCGCGGCTGGCGACCATCGATGCCGCGCACCTGAGCGCGGTGGAGCGCCCGGTCGAGTTCGCGCAGATGCTGATCGATTACTGGCGCAGCCTCTGAAAAAACGCCCGGCCCGCACCCCCGTGTGGGCTAGGTGTAACCCCTATTTCGTGCGAATGATGATCGGTGGCGTGCGATCATCGATCAGAAGGGGCTGATTTGCGTTGTGGCGCGCCCGGGCTCTTTCTACAGTCCATCCCCATGCACCGCGCCATTGCCACCGTCTCGCTCAGCGGCACCCTCCGCCAGAAGCTCGAAGCCATCGCGGCCGCGGGCTTCGACGGCATCGAGCTGTTCGAAGCCGATTTCGTCAACTTCCGCGGCACCGCCGCCGAGCTGCGCCGCATCGTGGCCGACCTGGGCCTGGCTATCGACCTGTACCAGCCCTTCCGCGACTTCGAAGGCATGCCCGAAGCGCAGTTCCACCGCAGCCTGGAGCGCGCCGAACGCAAGTTCGACCTCATGGAAGCCATGGGCGCGCCGCTGGTGCTGTGCTGCTCCAACACCTCGCCGCTGTCGGTGAACGACCCGGCGCGCGCCGCCGCCCAGCTGCACGAGCTGGCCGAGCGCGCCGCGCGCCGCAACCTGCGCGTGGGCTTCGAGGCGCTGGCCTGGGGCCGCCACACCTCGCGCTACGCCCAGGCCTGGGACATCGTGCAGCGCGCCGACCATCCGCACCTCGGGCTGATCCTCGACAGCTTCCACACGCTGTCGCTGAAGGACGACCCGGCGGGCATCGCCGCGATTCCGGGCGAGAAGATCTTCTTCGTGCAGATGGCCGATGCGCCGCTCCTGTCGATGGACGTGCTGCAGTGGGCGCGCCACCACCGCTCGTTCCCGGGGCAGGGCGACTTCGACGTGGTCGGCTTCTTCGAGCAGGTGCTGCGCGCGGGCTACACCGGGCCGCTGTCTCTGGAGATCTTCAACGACATCTTCCGCGAGACGCCGAACCGCCGCACCGCGGTCGATGCGATGCGCTCGCTGCTGTACCTCGAAAGCGAAACGCGCGAGCGCCTCGCCCACGGGAATGCACCCGTGCAGCCACAGCGCGTGGAGCTGTTCAACCCGCCGCCCGCGCCCGCGCTCTCGGGCCTGTCGTTCATCGAGTTCGCGGCCGACGAGGCCTCGGCCGTCACGCTCGGCGCGCTGCTCGGGCAGCTGGGCTTTCGCCGTGTGGGGCGCCATCGCTCCAAGGCCGTCACGCTGTACCGCCAGGGCGGCATCCACTTCATCGTCAACGCGCAGCCCGATTCGTTCGCGCGCCGGCGTTTCGAGGCGCACGGCACCTCGGTCTGCGCGCTGGGCGTGCGCTGCGCCGACCCGCTCGCGGCCGTGGGCCGCGCCAGCGCCATGCGCTCGCAGCGCCACGACAGCCCGGTGGGGCCGAACGAGCTGCGCGTGCCGGCCATCGTGGCGCCGGGCGGCAACCTGATCCATTTCGTGCCCGAGGCGCTGGGCGCCAACGGGCTGTACGAGACCGACTTCATCCTCGAGGCCGCGGGGCCGGGCGACAGCGATGCGGGCCTCACGCGCATCGACCACGTCGCGCTGGGCCTGGCGCTCGACCAGCTCGACACCTGGGTGCTGTTCACGCGCGCCGTGCTCGGCCTGGAGCCCGGCGAGAGCCTGGAACTGGCCGACCCCTTCGGCCTGATTCGCAGCCGCGGCGTGGCCAATGCCGACCGCAGCCTGCGCCTGGTGCTGAACGTGTCGCTGAGCCAGCGCACGCGCACCGCGCGCACGCTGAGCGTGACCGGCGGCGGCGCAGTGCACCACATCGCGCTCGATTGCGACGACATCTTCGACACCGTGGCCCGGCTGCGGGCCAACGGCACGCGCTTCGTGCCGATCTCGGACAACTACTACGACGACCTGGCCACGCGCATCGACGTGGCGCCCGAACTGCTGGCGCGCATGCGCGACGCCGGCGTGCTGTTCGACCGCTCGGCGGCCGGCGACTACCTGCACATCTACACCGAGAGTTTCGACGGCGGCCTCTTCTTCGAGGTCGCGCAGCGCGTGGGCGGCTACGACGCCTACGGCGCGCTCAACGCACCCGCGCGCATGGCGTCGCAGGCGCAGCAGCCCCAACAACAAGACTGATTTTTTTCCCCTCGCATCCGACACCTTCGTCACACCACTGGAGACAACCCATGGCCCACCCATCCGCCAAAGAGCCGCAAGGCAAGCACCAGTCGAGGAAAGCCGCCGCCAGCGGCTGGATCGGCTCGGCGCTGGAGTACTACGACTTCTTCATCTACGCCACCGCCGCGGCGCTGATCTTTCCGCAGATCTTCTTTCCCAAGGGCGACCCGACCACGGCCATCATCGCGTCGCTCGCGACCTACGGCGTGGGCTATGTCGCGCGCCCCATCGGCGCCTTCGTGCTCGGCCACTGGGGCGACACGCACGGGCGCAAGCAGGTGCTGGTGCTGTGCATGTTCCTGATGGGCTTCTCGACCGTGGCCGTGGGCCTGCTGCCGACCTACGACCAGGTCGGCCTGCTGGCCCCGGCGCTGCTGGTGTTCCTGCGCCTGGTGCAGGGCTTCGCCGTGGCCGGCGAAATCTCGGGCGCAAGCTCGATGATCCTGGAGCACGCACCGTTCGGGCGCCGCGGCTTCTTCGCGAGCTTCACCTTGCAGGGCGTGCAGGCCGGCCAGATCCTGGCGGCCGCCGTGTTCCTGCCGCTGGCGCACTACATGCCTGAAGAGTCCTTCAACTCGTGGGGCTGGCGCATTCCGTTCCTGCTGAGCTTCATCGTGATCGTGGCCGGCTACATCATCCGCCGCGAGGTCGACGAGACGCCGGCCTTCGCCGAAGTCGACCAGAAGGGCGAAGTGGCCAAGGCGCCGATCGTCCAGGCGCTGACCGACAGCTGGGGCGACATGCTGCGCGTGATCTGCA
The DNA here is from genome assembly GCF_058796495.1 of Variovorax sp. GW823-FHT04B03. NCBI lineage: Bacteria > Pseudomonadati > Pseudomonadota > Betaproteobacteria > Burkholderiales > Comamonadaceae > Variovorax > Variovorax sp. GW823-FHT04B03. Next base: position 719,480 of record NZ_JBXAIT010000003.1, on the reverse strand, counting down.
TGGCGCTGATGAACGTGATTCCCGTGGTCGCCACCGTGTTCGGCGCGGCCTACGCAGTGCAGGCCGCCTACGGCATCGGCTTCCAGAAAGACGTGTACCTGTGGATTCCCGTGCTGGGCAACATCCTGGCGGTGCTGGTGATCCCGTTCGTGGGCAACCTGTCGGACCGCATCGGCCGCAAGCCGCCGATCATCGTGGGCGCACTCGCCTCGGGCCTGCTGTCGTTCGTGTACCTGTACGCCATCAGCATCAAGAACGTGCCGCTGGCCATCTGCATGTCGCTCTTGATGTGGGGCATCGTGTACCAAGGCTACAACGCGACCTTCCCGAGCTTCTACCCGGAGCTGTTCCGCACCCGCAACCGCGTGTCGGCCATGGCCATCTCGCAGAACATCGGCACCACCTTCACCGCGCTGCTGCCCGCGCTGTTCGCTGCCGTGGCGCCCCCGGGCTCGACCAACATCTGGTTCACCGTGGGGGCCATCACCTTCGCCGTGACCGTGCTGGCCGCGCTGGCCGCCATGAGCGCCCGCGAGACCTACCGCGTCCACATGCACGACCTGGGCAACCCGAACGCCGTGCCGGTCGACAAGGCCGAGTACGACCGGCTGCGCGAAGAAACGCTGGCCAGCGCCCGCACGGAGCGCGAACGCCGCAAGGCCATGGCCTGAAGACCCCGCGCGCACAAAGGGGTTGTGGCGCCATGAAGAATGGCGCCATGACCGCCCATCTCAAGATCGATTTCGTTTCCGATGTGTCCTGCCCCTGGTGCGCCGTGGGCCTCGGCTCGCTCGAGGCCGCCCTGAAACGGGTGGCGCCGGAGGTCACGGCCGAACTGCATTTCCAGCCCTTCGAGCTGAACCCGCAGATGCCGCCCGAAGGCCAGGACACCTTCGAGCACCTGAACCAGAAGTACGGCTCGTCGCTCGAGCAGCAGGCGCAGGCCCGCGAGGCGATCCGCCAGCGCGGCGCGGCCGTCGGCTTCGAGTTCAGCGCCGGGGGCCGGCCCCGCGTGTACAACACCTTCAACGCCCACCGCCTGCTGCACTGGGCCGAACTGGAAGACCCGGCCAAGCAGGTGGCGCTCAAGAAGCTGCTGCTGAAGGCCTACTTCACCGACAGCCAGAACCCTTCGGACATCGAGGTGCTGGTGCGCGCGGCGACCGAGGCGGGACTCGACGCGGCGCGGGCCCGCGAGATTTTGGCCGGCGACGAGTTCGCGCAGGAAACCCGCGAACGCGAGCGCCTGTACACCGACGCCGGCATCCATTCGGTGCCCGCGATCATCATCAACGACCAGCACCTGATCTCCGGCGGCCAGCCGGTCGAGGTGTTCGAGCGCGCGCTGCGGCAGATTGCGGGCGCGGAGCCCAGCCGTACCGCCACGGCCTGAGCGCGCGGGGCAGCAGCCCCGTTCGTTTCGCCTTGAAACGAAGCTGACTTTCAGCTTTACCTGAGCGCGGCCCGAGGTCGGTCAACCGCCTACATCGCGTAGCGGTTGAAGGGCGCATGATCGACCGCATGCCGTTTCCGAAGCTGCACCGTTCGCGCGCGATCGCCGTGACGCTGGCCGCCGTGCTGGCGCTCACCGCCTGTTCCACCGGCCTGCTGCGCCCCGAGGGCCCGCCGCTCACGGCGCTGGGCCATGCCGCCGACACGCCCGCCGCGCAACTGCGCTGGCTCGACCGTGTGAGCTGGGGCGCCAACGCCGGCAGCCAGGCCGAACTGGCGCGCGACGGCCTGCCGCGCTGGATGGGCCGCCAGCTGCGTCCCGCGCCGCGCCTGCTGCCCGCGGCGGCGCAGGCCCAGATCGACGCCATGGCCATCTCGCGCACGCCGCTCGACCAGCTCGTCTTCGCGCTCGATGCCCGGCGCAAGGCCGCCGACGCCTTGCCCGACGAAGAAGCGAAGAAGGCCGCACGCACGGCCTACCAGCAGGAACTCAACACCCTCGCGCGCGAGGCGCAGCAGCGCTTCCTGCTGCGCGCGTTGTACTCGCCCAACCAGCTGCAGGAGCAGATGACCTGGTTCTGGATGAACCACTTCAGCGTCAGCATCCGCAAGGACCTGGTGCGCGCGATGGTCGGCGACTACGAAGAGAACGCCATCCGCCCGCACGCGCTCGGCAAGTTCCGCGACCTGCTGGGCGCCACCGCGCGGCATCCGGCCATGCTGCGCTACCTCGACAACGCGCAGAACGCCGCCAACCGCATCAACGAGAACTACGCACGCGAGCTCATGGAGCTGCACACGCTCGGCGTGGGCGGCGGCTACACGCAGGCCGACGTGCAGGAACTGGCGCGCGTGCTGACCGGCGTGGGCGTCAGCGTGCAGCCGCCCGACGCGGCGCCGCCCGCGGTGCGCCCGGCCGTGCGCGCCGACTACGTGCGCCAGGGCCTGTTCGAGTTCCACCCGAACCGGCACGACTACGGCCCGAAGACCTTCCTGGGCCAGCCCATCCAGGCGCGCGGCCTGGCCGAGACCGACGAGGCGCTCGACCGCCTGGCGCGCGCGCCGGCCACCGCGCGCTTCATCTCGCGCAAGCTCGCCGTGTACTTCGTGGCCGACGAGCCGCCGCCCGCGCTGGTCGAGCGCATGGCCGCCACCTTCACGCGCAGCGACGGCGACATCGCCGCCACCTTGCAGACGCTGTTCGAATCGCGCGAGTTCGCGGCCTCGTTGGGCCGCAAGTTCCGCGACCCCGTGCACTACGTGCTGGCGGGCGTGCGGCTGGCCTACGACGAGCGCGTGGTGCTCAACACCACGCCGATGATCGGCTGGATCAACCGCATGGGCGAGACCCTGTACGCCCACGAGACGCCCGACGGCTACCCGCTCAACGAGGCCGCCTGGGCCAGCGCGGGCCAGATGAACACCCGCTTCGAGATCGCGCGCGCCATCGGCACCGGCGGCGCCGTGCTGTTCCGCACCGACGACAAGGCGCCGCTCGAGAAGCCGCCGTTTCCGCCACTGGCCGAATCGCGCGCCGTGCATGCGCTGCAACCCGGCCTGAGCGCCGACACGCAGCAGGCGCTCGCACAGGCGAAGAACCCGCCGGAGTGGAACACCTTCCTGCTCGCATCGCCCGAGCTGATGCGGCGTTGAAAGGCTCAGTCATGCAACGTCGACACCTGCTGCAATTCATCGCCGCCACGCCGCTGGCCGGCGCCGCCGCGCGCGTGGTCGCCGCGCCCGCGGCCGAGGGCACCAAGCTGCTCATCGTGTTCCTGCGTGGCGCCTACGACAGCACCAGCCTGCTGGTGCCCACCGCGAACAGCGACTTCTATTACGCCTCGCGGCCCAACATCGCCATCCCCCGGCCCGGCACGCCCGACGGTGCGTTGCCGCTGGACGGTGGCGACTGGGGCCTGCACCCCGCGCTCGCGCAGAGCGTGCTGCCGCTGTACCAGCGCAAGCAGGCGGCCTTCATTGCCTTCGCGGGCACCGACGACCTCACACGCAGCCACTTCGAGACGCAGGACGCCATCGAGCTTGGCGTGGCGCCCGACAACGCACGGCGCGACTACCGCTCGGGCTTTCTCAACCGGCTGGCCGGCGTGCTCGGCGCCGGGCCGCTGGCCGACGTGTCGCCCATCGCCTTCACCGACCAGCTGCCCATCGTGCTGCGCGGCGACGACGCCAAGGCCGCCAACATGGCGCTCGCGGGCGTGGCGCGGCAGGCCCTCGATGCGCGGCAGAGCCAGATCATCGCGTCGATGTACCGCAACACCGCGCTCGCGCAGCCCGTGGCCGAGGGCTTCCAGGTGCGCGACGAGGTGGTGCGCGCCATGCAGGCCGAGATGGACGCCGCCAGCCGCAACGCCATGAGCCCCAAGGGCTTCGAGCAGGTCGCGCGGCGCATGGCGCTGTTGATGCGCGAGCGCTACGACATCGGCTTTGTCGACGTCGGCGGCTGGGACACCCACGTGGGGCAGGGCGCGGCCAAGGGCTACCTGGCCAACCGTTTCGAAGAACTGGGCCGCGGCGTGGCCGGCTTCGCGCAGGAGATGGGCGAGTCCGCCTGGCGCCAGACCGTGGTGGTCGTCGTCAGCGAGTTCGGCCGCACCTTCCGCGAGAACGGCAACCGTGGCACCGACCACGGGCACGGCACCGTGTACTGGGTGCTCGGCGGCGGCCTGGCCGCACAGGCGGGCGGGCGCGTCGTGGGCGAGCAGCAGCCGCTGACGCAGGCCACGCTGTTCCAGAACCGCGACCACGCGGTGCTCAACGAGTACCGGGCGGTGCTGGGCGGGTTGTTCCAGCGGATGTACGGGCTGTCGCCGGCGCAGGTGGCGCGGGTGTTTGGCGGTGCGGCGGTGAAGGACCTGCGGCTGGTCTGATGGCCCCACGAGGGCGGGCCGCACCGTCTCTTTCACGATCTCCTTTTGGACCTTGTGTCCGCCCCTTCGCCTTGAGGCCGCACAGGCATGCGCCGCTGCGTTTACCCAATTTCGGGGATGGCTTTGGCGCAGGTTAATTACAAAAATAGACATTCAGAAACAATTGGGCGCTCCAGCCGGAGAGCGGGTTTCTCCAAAAAGGCGTCGGATGCTTTCCAAGCGAGTGAGTTCTTACGGGCGCTGCAGCGCCATGGCCGGTGTGATCGTGCTGCTGGCGGCCTGTGGCGGTGGTGGGGGCGGCGGCGGTGGCGCGGGTTTCCTGCCGATCGTCGCGCCGGCACAGCCGCAGCCCGAGCCGGCGCCTCCCGTGGTCGTGACCCACACGGTCGGTGGCACCGTCACTGGCCTCGCCGGCAGCCTGGTGCTCCAGAACAATGCGGGCGACGACCTGAAGCTCACGGCCGATGGCAAGTTCACCTTCACCGCAGCGCTCGTCGAAGGTGCGGCCTACGAGGTCAGCGTACGCACCCAGCCTCTGTGGCAGTTCTGCACCGTCAGCAAGGGCAGCGGCAAGGCGGCGGCCGACGTCGGTGACGTGGCGGTCGCGTGCTCGGCGGTGCAGGCGCAAGTGTCCACGTTCGCCGGATCGGGTACCACCGGCTCGGTCGATGGCAACGGGACCGCCGCATCGTTCTACCTCCCGTACAGCGTGGTCGTCGGCAAGAGCGGCGGCCTGCTCGTGTCCGACGTAGGAACCAATCTCGTGCGAAAGATCTCGCCTGCCGGCGATGTCTCGATCTTTGCGGGCGGCGGTGCCGGTGGTGGCTCGGGGGATGGCAACGGCACGGCCGCATCGTTCGCGGGGCTGGCCGGTCTTGTGCTGGATGCTGCGGGCAATGCCTATGCAACGGAATTCAACGGCAACCGCATCCGCAAGATCACGCCGGCAGCTGACGTGACCACGTTCGCCGGGAACGGCAACAGCAGTTCGCTCGATGGTCATGGCACTTCCGCCACGTTCAATGCACCTGCGTCGGTCGCTACAGATGCCGCCGGCAACCTCTACGTGACCGAACTCTTCGGCGCCGTCATTCGCAAGATCACGCCTGCTGGCGACGTCACCACGCTGGCCGGTTCGGGTGCGCTGGGTTTCGCCGACGGCACCGGGAGCGCGGCGTCTTTCAATATGGCCTATGGCATCGCGGTCGACGCGGGCGGGACCGTCTACGTTGCCGATGGCGGCAACAACCGCATCCGCAAGATCACGCCCGGTGGCGTGGTCACGACGCTGGCGGGTTCGGGCCAGGCCGGGGCGGCCGACGGGGCCGGCAACTCGGCATCTTTCCACCAGCCGAGCGGCCTGACGGTGGACAGCGACGGCATCATCTACGTGGCCGACACGGGCAACAGCCTGCTGCGCAAGATCACGCCGGCGGGCGTGGTCTCCACGATCGCCGGCCAGCCTGGTGTGCTGGGCGCGCAGAACGGCATCGGCACGGCAGCCACGTTCAAGCAGCCTTATGGGGTGACGGTCGATGCCGCTGGCAATCTGTACGTGGCCGACACCTTCAACAACCTGATCCGCAAGGTCACGCCGGTTCGCACGCCCTGATACCGAGGCATCGCGTCAGCCTCGGTGAGGGCAGGGGCCGCCATGCGACGGCCACGCCACCGAGAATCGGCGCATGCCTCACGCCGTCTCCCTCCTTCGCGCCGCGCGCCTGGCGCGCAGCGCCAAGCCTTTTCTTGCCCGTGGCGGCTTCAAGCGCGAGCGCTGTGCGGGCTGCCGGCTGGTGCCCAGCCATTGCATGTGCGCCGTGCGTCCTCCGGTGGCCACGCGCGCGGGGGTGTGCCTGCTCATGGCCGACATCGAGCCGCTCAAGCCGACCAACACCGGGTGGCTGGTGGCCGATGTGGTGGCCGACACCTTCGCCTTCGGCTGGGCCCGCACCGAGACCGATCCCGCGTTGCTGGCGCTGTTGAGCGACCCGCAATGGCAACCGTATGTGGTATTCCCGGGGCAGTACGCGGCGCCCGAGCGCGTGGTGCTGAGCGTCATTCCTTCGTCGCCTGACCCGGCCGGTGGCGGCGCTGCGAAACGTCCGCTCTTTATCCTGTTCGACGCCACCTGGGGCGAGGCCCGCAAGATGTTTCGCCGCAGCCCTTACCTCGACCGGCTGCCGGTGCTGAGCCTGCAGCCCGAGCAGATCACGCAGTACAAGCTGCGCAACTCCGGCCGCGGCGACCACTTCTGTACCAGCGAGGTGGCGGCGATGTGCATGGACCTGGCCGGCGAGCAGGCCGCGCAGCAGACGCTGGACGCCTACCTGGGCGTGTTCACGCACCACTACCTGTGCGCGAAGAACCAGCAGCCGGTGGCGTGGGACGGCGCCGCGCACCAGCGGCTGCGCGAGGTGGCCGCGCGGCGCGATCAGGCTGCCTGAGACCGTCTGCGCGGGTGGGCCTCAGCGCAGGTCGAACAGCGCCGCCGCGTTGCCCCAGGCGATGCGCTGCGCCACGGCGGGCGGCAGGTCGCCCAGCCAGGTGCGGTAGCCGCGCATGATCTCGTCGTAGGCGCTCCAGCGCTGGTTGACCCAGGTGTCGGAGCCGACCATGAAGCGGTCGGGGTGCTTGAGGATCAGCGCGCGCCATTCGGGGCACAGGCGACCGCCTTCGCAGGTCAGGCCGGGGCGGTACGAGAGTTCGCCCATCAGCAGCGGGTAGCGCTCCAGCATCGCCTGCACGCGTTCGACCGGCGTGCCGCCGATGCCGGTGTGGGCCCAGATGAGGCGCAGCGCACGGCCCTTCGACGGCGCGTTCGCCATCAGCAGGTCGACGGCCACGTCGTCCACGTGCGCGAGCACCGCGAGCTTTTTCTCTTCGGCCAGCGCGATCAGTTTCTTGGCCACCGGGCCGTTGGCGTTGGCGCTCTCGTACAGGTGGAACTCGCCGAGCCCGCGGTAGGGGCCGCTGGCGGTGCCGCGCGCCAGCTCGGCCAGCACCATCTCGTGAATGCTTTCGTCGCGGAACCAGTTGTTGTAGTCGTCGCGGTTGCGGTACAGGCGCACGAAAGGCACCACGGTGACGCCGGCGGCGCGGGTCTCGCGCGCGGCGGCCAGGGTCTGCGTGCCGGCGTTGGGCCGCGAGTTGGCGATGATGGCCTTCACCTGGTTGCGCTGCATGCGCGCGAGCGCCTCGGTGGGCGGGAAGGGGCCGGCATTGCCGTCCCAGGCTTCCTGGTTGTAGTGCAGGTGGGTGTCGAACAGCGGGCCGTCGTAAGGCGCGGCGGCTTGCCCGTGGGCTTGGGGCAGGGCCAGGGCCGCGCAGGCGGCGATGCAGGCAATGAAGCGCATGGGGTTCTCGCGGTGAGGGCCGGGGAGCCGGATTACATCACCCCGGATCACCGCATCGGCACAGCCGCGCCCTTGTCGCCGGGCGCGACCTCGAGGCGATCGCGCGGGCCGGCGTCAGCTGCCGGCCGGGTGCGTCGTCGCCTTGCGGCTGCCATCCAGCGAGTACAGCTGCGGGCGGTCTTCCACCGCGACCGCCACTGCCTCGGTGCCGTGCTCCGCGGCGCGCGGTTGCCGGTACAGCTCGTTCTCGAGCCGCCGGGCACGTTCCGCGTACATGCGGGCGAGGGCGCTGTGATGCTCTGCGGCAGCCTGGTGTTCGATGCGCGCCATCTGGGCCTCTTCGAGCAGTGCCGAGGCACGTTTCAAATAGGCCGTGTGGGTGGGCCGAAACAAGAAGTCGAACATGATTTCACACTCCTTTCCGCTGCAACAACGGTGCAATCATTGTGAACGAATGGCCTCAAAACGCCATCGCTTCCTGTGGCTGCGACGCATCGAAGAAGCGTTCTGTTTCACTTGAGTCAGACAGAATCGGTGGCAGAGAGAGGGTTCGATCACCGATGAGCAATGAGGTTCGTTTTTGTCTGGAATACCGGCTCGCCGAAGGCGGGCCCGCGCATGCCGTGCAGACCGCGTGGATGGTCGATTCACCGGCCACGCGTGCGCAGATCGAGGAAATGATTGTCAACGCGCGCGCGATGAATGCCGCGCAGGCGAAGTGGTGGGTGGAGGAGCGCCAGGGCGGCGACGCCCCGCGCTGAAACGGCCAGCGGGCCTCAGTCGCGCATGTTCGCGAACTTCACCAGCGTTGCGTACTTCGCCGTGTCCTCGCGCATGATCTGCCCGAGGTCTTCCTTGCCCGTGGCGGGAATGGAGCCGCCTTCTTCCAGCCGTCGGCGGATCGCCGGGTCGGCCAGGCCGGCCTGCAGCGCCGCGCGCAGGCTCTGCACGATGGGCGCGGGCAGGTCCTTCGGGCCCGCGAGCGCGAACCAGCCGCTCAGCTCATAGCCCTTCAGCTGCGGATGCTCGCCGAGCGCCGGCACCTGCGGCAGGCCGGGAAAGCGCTTGGCCGACGAGACACCCAGCGGCACGATCCGCCCGCCCTGCAGGAAGGGCGCCGCGGCGGTGGGCGACACGATCGCGAAGTCGAGCGTGCCGCCGACCAGGTCGCTCGTGAGCGGGGCGGTGCCGCGGTAGGGAATGTGCGTGAGGAACAGGCCCGCGCGCTGCTTGATCTGCTCACCCACGAAGTGCAGCGTCGAGCCCACCCCCGAGCTGCCGTAGCTGAACTTGCCGGGGTTGCGCTTGGCCAGGGCGATGAACTCGTCGAGGTTCTTCACGCCCACCTTCGGACTCGCCACCAGCAGCACGGGCGCGACGGCGAGCAGGCTGACCGGGGTCAGGTCTTTCACCGGGTCGTAGCGCTGTGCGGGGTTCACCAGCACCGTGGCTGCCATTTCGTTGCTGGAGCCGGCCAGCAGCGTGTAGCCGTCGGCCGGGCTGCTCACCGCGCGCTGCGCCGCGACCACGCCCGCCGCGCCGGTCACGTTTTCGACCACCACCGTCGCGCCGAGCTTGGCCGAAAGAATGTCCGCCGCCACGCGCGCGGCCATGTCGACCGAGCCACCCGGCGCGTAGCCGACCAGCAGCTTGATGGGCTTGGCGGGGTAGGTACCCTGCGCGAAGGCGGGGGCGGCGGCACAGAAGGCGGCGGCGCCGATCGCGCTCAAGACCACGCGGCGCGAAACGGAAGAAGAAGCAAGACGGGTCATCGCGGTTCCAGTACGAAAGAGTGGGAAAGGAGAAGGCCCGCTCAGGCCTGTGCGGCGAGGAAGCGGCGTACCAGCTGCACCCAGTAGCTGGCCGCGATCGGCAGGATCGCGTCGTTGAAGTCGTAGCCGGGGTTGTGGACCATGCAGCCGCCGGTGCGGTGGTGCTCGCCTTCGCCGTTGCCCACGATCAGGTAGCTGCCGGGGCAGCGCTCGAGCATGAAGGAGAAGTCCTCGCTGCCCGTGAGCGGCGCCAGCGGCGGCAGCAGGCCGTCGTCGCCCAGCCAGTCGCGCGCGACCTGCCGTGCGAAGCGCGTGGATTCCTCGTCGTTGACGAGTGCGGGGTAGCGCCAGTGGTAGTCCACCTCGGCCTTCACGCCGAGCGTGACGGCCTGCGCCTGCGCCAGCTCGGTGATGCGCTCGCGCAGCATGGCGCGGATCTCGGGCCGGTAGGCGCGCACCGTGAGGCGCATCTGCACGCTGTCGGCAATCACGTTGGGCGCGTCGCCGCCGTGGATCGCGCCCACTGACACCACCGCCATCTCGCGCGGGTCGACGTTGCGTGACACGATGGTCTGCAGCGCCACGACGATGTGCGCCGCCGCCACCACCGGGTCGGCCGACAGGTGCGGCGCCGAGCCGTGCCCGCCGCGTCCCGTCACCGTGATCGTCACCGAGTCGGAAGAGGCCATGAACGAGCCTTCCTTGAAGCCGAACTTGCCCGCCGGAAAGCCGGGCATGTTGTGCAGCGCGAAGATGGCGTCGCAGGGAAAGCGCTCGAACAGGCCTTCTTCCACCATGCGGCGCCCGCCGCCCAGGCCTTCCTCGGCCGGCTGGAAGATCAGGTGCAGCGTGCCGTCGAAGTTGCGCTCCTGCGCGATGACGCGCGCGGCGGCCAGCAGGATGCTGGTGTGGCCGTCGTGACCGCAGGCGTGCATCTTGCCGGGCACCTGACTGGCATAGGGCAGGCCGGTGGCTTCCTGGATCGGCAGTGCGTCCATGTCGGCGCGCAGGCCCAGGCGCCGCGTGCCCGTGCCGCATTGCAGCGTGGCGACCACGCCGGTGCCGGCCAGGCCGCGGTGCACCTCGTAGCCCCAGTCGGCCAGGCGGGTGGCCACCAGTTCGCTGGTGACGTGCTCTTCGTAGGCCAGCTCGGGGTGGGCGTGGATGCGGTGGCGCAGGCCGACCATCTCGGGCGCGACCTCGCGCACGGCGGGCAGCACGCTCTCGAGGGCGGCGGCGTTGTCGACGGTGTAGGTCGTCATGGGGGAATCTGTCTCCTTGCTGTCTTGCGGCGAGTCTAGGAATTCGCTGCCTGCGGGGGCAGACAGGCGCCGCCATGCAGGGGCGGGCGCTGCCTGTCGCTGCGGACGGCTGCGGATAATCGGCCGTCATGAAGCTGCACCAGCTCCGCTATCTCGCCGCCGTCGCCTCCGAAGGCAGCATCCGCGCCGCCGCGCGGGCACTGGGCGTCACGCAGGCCACGGTCACGCAGGGCCTGCGCGAACTCGAGGCGCATGCGCAGGTGGCGCTGTTCACGCGCCACGGCGGCGGCATCGCCTTCACGCCGGCCGGCCTGGAACTGCTGGAGCATGCGCAGCGCGTGCTGGCCCAGCTGCGCCAGGCCGAAGACACGCTCTCACGCCACCGCGACACCGGCGCGCAGCAGCGCCTGACCGTGGCCATCACGCCCTGGATCACGCAGACCCTGCTGCCGCGCGTGGTGTCGCTGTTCCGCGAGGAGCTGCCGCACGTGCAGCTCGAGATGTTCGACGGCCTGTCGGCGCTCAGCTACCCGCGGCTGCGCGAAGGCAGCCTCGACCTGCTGATCGGCCGCATCGGACCCGACGAGGCCATGCAGGGGCTGCAGGCGCAACCGCTGTTCCGCTACGACATGACGGTGGTGGCGCGCCGCGGCCATCCGCGGGCCGGCGCGCAGTCGATGGCCGAGTTGCTGCAGGACGACTGGGTGCTCAACTTCACGCCGGGCGAGGGCGCGAGCTTTCTCGACAACCTGTTCCGCCAGCACGGCCTGGCCGCGCCCGTGCAGCGCATCCAGCTGGCGCATTCGCCGTCGATGATGCTGGGCCTCGTGCGCAAGACCGACATGCTCACCTTCTGCCCCTGGCCGCTGGTGGAAACCGAGAGCCTGCGCCATGCGCTCGTGACCTTGCAGCTGCGCGAGCGCTTCCACAGCAATGTCGTGGGCATCGTGCGCCGCGCGCAGGAGGCGCCGTCGCACGCGGCGGCGCGTTTCATCGCGCACTTCCTGGCGCAGCTGCCGGCGTGGCAGGCCTCGGACGATCCGGAGCTGCGGCGGGTGCTGCACTCGGTGGATTTCATCGAGGCGGCACCGGACGCCCCGTTGCCTCACCCGTGATAGTCGCTCCACGACATGCGCACCATGCCCGGCGGCGTGGGCGCGCCGGCTGAGGCCAGCGTCACCGGCGGATCGTCGTCCACGCGGCTTTTGGCGCGTGAATCCCAGTCGTCGAGAAAGACCTGCTGGTAGTACTGCGCCACCTCTTCGTTGTGGATGATCAGCCCGGCGTCGCGGTTGCGCAGCACGCCGTCACCCGACCAGTTGGTGCTGCTCACCAGCACCGCCTGGCCGTCCACGATGATGCCCTTGTTGTGGATGCTGCCCTGGACGCGGAAGACGTCCTGGTTGCAGCCCGCCTCGACCAGCTTGCGGATGTTGTCGGCCGCGCTGGTGCTGCCCAGGATGATGCGCAGGTCGAGGTCCGGCTCGGTGCTGCGCTGCGCGAGCTTGCGCAGCAGCGCGCGAAAGTCCGCGTCCTTGTCGGCATCGCTCCAGGTGATGTAGGCGAACTGCAGGTACAGCGAGACCTGTGCGCTGTCGATGAGCGCGTTGATGTGCGGCAGGTAGTTGTCCGGCGTGAGCACGGGCTGGACTTTCACCGTGGTCTTCACCGCCGGCAGCCGCGCAGGCTCGACGGGCACCACCAGCCCCGCGAAGGCTACGGCCTGTTCCAGCAGGTGGTCGAGTGGAACGAACACGTCGGGCAATGTGAGCTTGGGCGCGACGTCCAGCGCCGCGTCGGCCGCGCCGTCGGCTTCTTCCTTCTCGGAGGCCTTGAGGTCGTGCAGGATGTACTTCTCGAAGACCTTCGAGAGCGCGGCGTCGTTGCAGATCACATGCCACTCGCGGTTGCCCTTGCTGAACATGCCCTTGGCCTGCGCGGGCGTGGCCACGGGGTCGATGTCGGGCTGGCTGCGTTTGCTCCAGTTGCCGCTCGACAACCAGAAGGCCTTGCCGTCGCGCACTGCCACTTTCTCGTGGTACGCGCTGGCGAAGCGGCGGCCCTTGCCGCACTGCACGAGCCAGGCCCTGAAGTCGGCCTCCTGCTGCAGCTTGCGCAGCTTCTTGCGGATGACCTGTTCTTCTTTCGTCATGCCGTCGTCCCAGCTCAGCGCCGCCGCGATGCCGCCGTTGCGCACGAGGTCGATGAAGACCTGGGCGATGTGGTCGGCGTTGAAGTCGTACATCGCCACCGACAGCGAACGCGTCGTGCCTTCGAGAAAGGGCCGCAGCACCGGCCACCCCGCGTCGGGGCCGACGTGGCACAGGAAGGGCTGCTTCACGTTGTAGACCTTGTCGATGGGCTGGCCCGCAGGCGGCTCGTAGACGAGGCCGACGGCGGCTTCGGCGAGCGCGTTCACCGTGTCCTCGAAGTCCGCGCTGGCGGTCAGCTGCCGCGCGGGGTCGGCCTGCATCACGCAGACGCGGTACGGGCCGAGCTGCCGGGGCGCGCGCTCGGCCACGGGCACCTCCGACAAGGGCCGCTTGCGGTCGACCAGCACGATCACCGCGGGCTCGCGCAGGAAGCGGCCATCGACCAGCGGAAAGCCCGGCTCCGCCGCCACGTAGCCGGGCAGGGCGGCCAACTGCGCCTGGTGGGTGGCGATCACCGACCGGACCGCCGCGCGCGCGGCATCGTCGAGCACTTTCATGGGTGTTCCTTGGGAGGGGTTGTGGGGCACGCGTGTGCGGGCGCCTGCCGGCATGGCATGCGCGAAGGCAGCGACCCGGGTGGGTCGCGTGTCAGGAGATGTTGGGCAGCCGGCGCGACAGCTCGACCGACTCGACGGCCGGGTCGGCTTCGAGCTGCTGGAGCTTGTCCAGCGGAATCTCGGCCGAGAACAGGCCCGGCGAGATGTCGGCGCGCGCGGCGATGTAGTCCGGGCGCTCGGCGCCCTCGCACAGCTTGACCAGCACGACGACGCGCTCGCCCGACACCGGCGCGGGGGCGGCCGAAAAGTCGAGCTTCTTGAGCGAGCGCAAATCGATGGGCATGAGAGGGCAGATGGGGGCCAGAACACAGATTACACCCCCCGCTCGGGTTCGGCACAACCGCACCGGGCGTGGGGGTCATGGCTGGATCGTCAGATCGCGCCGCTGCCGGCCCGGCCGTCGCCGCGCTGCGGGTCCCAGCCGGCCGGCCCGGCGCCGGGCTTGACGCCCGCCTTCAGCCTGGCGCGGATGTCGGCGATGGTCAGCTTCTTGCCCGCTTTGTGGGCCTTGGCCAGCATCAGCGCGACCAGCCCCGTCACCGCCGGCGCCGCCATGCTGGTGCCCGACTTCTTCACCATGCCGTCCTTCGTGCGCGACTGCGCGGCCTTCACCTGTACGCCGGGTGCGCTGACCTCGGGCTTGGGCCGGCCGTCGCGCGTCGGGCCCGCGCTCGAGAAGCTGGCGGCGGGCTCGCCCGTCTTGCGGGCGTCGTACGCGCCGACCACGATCGACAGTTTTCCTGTCGACAGCGAGCCCAGCAGGTGCGACTTCACCGGCTGGCCGAAGTACGACTGGCCGCTGTCCAGGCGTTCGAGCCAGGCGTGGAACGGCACGTCGTCGGCGGCCAGGGCATGCAGCCGCACCTTGAACTCGCCATCGGGCCAGTTGGGTGCGAGCCAGATGCCGATCACGTTGTCCTTGTTGTTCGGGTCGGTGATGCGGCTGCTGAGGAACGCGGCGATCTCGCCGTTGCCCGCGCCGAGCGGAAAGTTTTCGCCCGGTGCGACGCTGGCCAGCACCTCGCCGTCGGGGCCCAGCAGCTCGGCGCGCAGGCGCTGGCTGCCGCCGTACCAGAGCTCGAACTCGCCGCCCTTGCCATTGACCAGGGTCCACGACACGTCGAGGTGCCCGTTGCCGGGCACCGTGCCCGCCGTGTGCGTGTTGTCTTCCTGCGAATTGCCGGCCGCCAGCACGATCGCGCGGTTGGACTTTTGCGACACGAGCGCGTCGAAGCCCTGCTCGACCAGCGAGGTGCCGTCGTGCGGTCCGCCGTTCGTGCCCAGGCTCAGGTTGACGACGCAGGGCCTGTCGCCCGCGCGGTCGAAGATGAACTTCACCGCCTCGAGCATCTGCACCGAATCGCCGAAGGAGCTGAACACCGCGTTGTGGCCGGTCCAGGCGATGTCGCGGGCCGACATCTCGACGAAGATCAGGTCGGCCTTCGGCGCCACGCCAGGTTGCAGTGAGCCCCGGCCGTTGCCGCCGGCGATGTCCATCACATGCGTGCCGTGCGAACCCGGGCTGCCCGGCATGCCCGCGCCGGGGTCGTAGCCCAGCGCCTTGTACGGGTCTGCCTTCTTCAGCGCCTTGTCGATGTCCGCCGCCTCGAAGAGCCGGCCGTAGCCGTAGGGGCTGTTGGCCTTGGCCGGCGCGCCTTGCTGCCACAGCGCCAGCAGGCGCGTCTTGCCGTTGGCCTTCAGGAAGTTCTGGTGCGCGAAGTCGCCGCCCGAGTCGACCACGCCGATCACCACGCCGGCGCCGCCCGCCGTGCCGGCGAGCGCGGGGTTGTCGGCCTGCACGCCCATCGACGCGATGGTGTTGTTCAGCGCCGGCAGCACGGGCTGCGAGGCCTTCATGCTGAGCACGGCCGGATGCTGGCGGATGGCCTCGGCCTTGCCCAGCGGAATGCGGCCCGTGACGAGCGCCGTGCCGTCGTCCGCGGTGCCGATGTCGGAGCCCGCATCGACGTCGGGAATGTCGGCCCATTCGGCATGGCTGGTCACGCGCGCCACCACCGGCACCGAGTCGCCGTCGGCGGACGAGATGGGCATGCTCTGCTTGCCCGCGCGGCGGTTCATCACCGCCAACTGCAGGCGCGGGTCCATCGAGGTTTCGACATCCATCGGCAGGCGTTGCAGCTGTGCGAGCCCGAAGGTCGACACCGGCGAGAGCCGCGTGCACAGCGCGTCGGCCGTGCCGGCGAGCGCGGCGGTGAGGGCGGGGGAGGCTTCGCCCGGCAGGTGGCCCGCGGCGGGCGCATCGGCCTGCGTCGACTGCGCCACCATCGCGGCGGCCATCTCCGGCGGAAGGTCGACCCAGCTGTTGAGGAGCTTGATCTGGCCGGTTACGTGGAGCCGCACGCTGCCGGACGACAGCGCCGGCGTCAGCACCCCGTGCGGCATCCTGGGGACTTTCGTATCAGCGGGCGAGGGCTTCTTCGCGGCGACGCGCTTCTTGGCTGGGGCCATCGGTCGGTTCTCCTTGCGCAGGGGGACGGGTGGGTACCGCGAGGTGTAGCAGATTGCCGTGTCATCTGTCACCCCGGCGTGGGCAAAAGAGGGCGGTCAGAATCGCCGCATGAAAGTGGTGTTCAAGCTTCTGTTCGCGTACCTGGTGGCGAGCCTGCTGTCGACGGGTCTTGCGCTGGTTCTTTTTCCG
Organism: Variovorax sp. GW823-FHT04B03; assembly: GCF_058796495.1. Taxonomy (NCBI): domain Bacteria; kingdom Pseudomonadati; phylum Pseudomonadota; class Betaproteobacteria; order Burkholderiales; family Comamonadaceae; genus Variovorax; species Variovorax sp. GW823-FHT04B03. The sequence continues at coordinate 703,324 of NZ_JBXAIT010000003.1, read as the reverse complement.
CTGCACGCGCATGTGCCCGCGGTGGTGGTGCTGCTCGCGTTTCCGCTGGTGCCGTGGACCTTGCTTGGCAACTTGGCGAGCCAGGGCTTCAGGGCTAGGGAGGTGTTGCCGCTGCTTGTCTTTGTGTTGGCGTTTGGCGGCGTGGCCTGGCTGGTGTTTCGCCGCTCAGCGAAGGCGGCTACGAAGCAGTAGCCGCGCCGGACTCACTTCGCCCCGATCTCGAAGACATCGCCGTTCGTCGGCGTCGCGTTCTCGTGGTAGATGTCGTAGAGGTACTGCGCGAGGTCGGCCGGCGCCACGTCCGGCGGGATCGCAAGCTGGGCGAGGCCCAGTTTCCCGTCGGCACCGACCCAGTGGCTGCGCCAGCGGGCATCGGTCATTTCGACGCGCAGGGTGCGGCCGAACACGTTGAAGAGATGGCGCATCGTCGGGGCTCCGGGCATGCACGAAAAGAGATGAGGGGACCGCCACTGTAGCGCCCTCGTCGTATGCACAATGGGCCGAATCGCCCGTCACATCCACTCCAGAGTCCGCATGGCAGACCTCAACGTACGCAAGACCTACGAAGCGGCCGTGGCCGAGCTGGGGCCTGCCGCTGCGCGGATGCTGGCCGACGGTGTGAGTGAAGAACAGGTGGCGCGCTGGATCTTCGCGCAGCGGGACGATCTCAAGCTGCACTACCGCGCGCTGACGCCCTCGCACGAGCTGCAGGCCCTCGAAGCCCGGTCGCACAGCCGCTACGGCAACACGCTGGGCCCGTCGATCGAGCAACTGCGCAGCGCGGGAAAGTCGTGGCGGGACATCATCGATTCGGCGGCGCGGCCGGGGACTCACTACCGCCAGGGCGATTGATCGTTCGTTCGCTACGTGTCGCTGAGCCAGCGGCCGGAGTTCGCGCAGACCTCGGCCTGTTCGCCGTTCACCCGGACCTGTTCTTCATCGAGCTGCGACGCGGTGACCGGATCGACATCGAAGCCGACGCCGAGCAGGCGCGCCACCTGCGCGTCTTCGATCGACAGTTCCCAGGTCAGGAACAGCTGCGTGCGATCGAGCGAAGACGGGAAGTCGGCCGCATCGAAGCCGTGGTCGGTGCCGCGCGGCACGACCGCGTGCGGCTGGCCCGTGTCGAACAGCAGGGCCGTGCCCCGCGTGAGCGGGATGCGGTGGCCGGTGACGGGAAAGTGCACGTCCAGGCCCTTGTCCTCGCTGAGGAACAGGTTGCAGAAGGCCGCGCCGCCGTACTGCGCACCGTCGTGGTGGTAGCGGGCGCCGCGGCAGGCCATCAGGGCGACGTCGCTGGCGGCCAGCAGTGACGCGGGCAGGCCCAACGTGCCCAGCCAGCCGGACATCGCCTGCACGCACTGCGCGTAGTCGGGCCAGCGCGTGCGCGCGCGGGCCAGCGGCATGGGCTCGACGTCGCCGGGTTCGAGCGGCACGTTCGTGGCGATCTCCCGCTGCCAGTCGGCCACGAGGCGGGCCGGGGGCTCGGGCACGTCGAGCTGGGCCGCATGCACGATGCCGCTCACGCTGCGGCTGCGCAGCGTGTCGCCGTGCCAGAAGTAGGAGGTCAGCAGGTCGTGCATGCGGGGGCTTTCAAGGCACGGAGGGTACACGCGGCGCGGCGCCGGGCACCGGGAAGCGACGGCCGATGCGGCATACTCCCACCCCCTCCCAACTCGCCAGAATTCCGCTGAATGGACAAGGAAGTCGACCCCTCCGTGCTCGCCGCCATCGATGAGATGCGGCTCTCCGGACCGCGCCTCACGCCGGTCGAAATCGTCGCCAAGATGGGGGTGTTCGACGCACGCGACAAGCCGTTCGAGCACGCCTGGCTCGCCACGGGCGACAACGTCATCGCCACCATCTGGGGCGAGTACGTGAGCGTGGCGGCCGGTGGCCGCTGGTTCTACCTGGAATCGCTCGACGCCCAGCGCCGCCCCGGCGGCGGCGTGCGCAGCGCCCAGCAGGCGCAGCGCGCCAAGGACCGCCTGGCCCTGCTCAAGCGCACCTTCGACGCCGGCCAGGGATTCCGCGCCGTGCTGCAGACCAACCGCGTCGCCATCGCCGAGCTCGAGAGCAACAAGAGCGCCAAGGTGTCGACCCGCGTGCGCGACGACGCCGAATGGCACGTCGCGAGCTGGGAGCCTGAACAACAGCTCGCCGTGCTGGTGCGCGGTGCGCGCGGCTGGGTGCCGACCGAGGCCGACATCACGGCCGCCAAGGCCCGTGGCGGCGTGCCGGCGGCCGATGACGCCGACGCGGCCCCGGCCGGCCCGACCACGACCGACGCCGTGCAGGCCGCCGCCATGGCCTATGTCATGGGCCACTTCAAGGGCTACGGCTACAACGCGGAAGACGTCACCAGCAAGGCGCTGGGCTACGACATCGAGGTGTCGAACGCCAAGGGCGCGATGCTGCTCAAGGTGGTCGTGAAGGGCACCGCCCCGGCGCTACCGACCTTCGCGCTCACGCCCGAGGAAAGCCTGTGCGCCGTGCGCGAGCCGCTGTGGCGCCTGCTGGTGGTGGCCGACGCGGGCAGCGCGACGGCGGCGCACAAGATCTACAAGCCGACCGAAGTCGACCAGGCGCCGGGCTTCCAGCGCAAGGCCTGACCGGCCTCCCTGGCAACGCCGCGGCTGCACCGGCGCGCCGCGGGCGTTTCCAAATTCTTACAACTGAGCCCCCGGAAACCCGTCGTTTCCAACGGTAAAGTTCCGCCGTCCGGCGCGAACAGTTCGTGCCTTCGCCCCCTCTGTTCGCCCCCTTCATGTCCAACCTCATCGTGCACGGCGGTACGCCCCTTCGCGGCCGCATCATTCCCTCCGCCAACAAGAACGCGGTGCTGCCGGTGCTGTGCGCCACCTTGCTCACCGGCGAACCGCTGCGGCTGCACGGGGTGCCCGACATCACCGACGTGCGCAAGATCCTCGACATCTTCCGCACGCTGGGCAGCGAGGTCCGCATGGACCACGAGAGCGGCACGCTCGAACTGCACCACCGCGCCACCACCTTCGATGCGGCGCTCCACCGCCTGCCCGAGGAAATGCGCTCGTCGATCATGCTGGTGCCGCCGCTGCTGGCGCGCTTCGGCGTGGCGCGGCTGGAAGACAACGTCAAGGGCTGCACGCTGGGCGTGCGCGAGATCGATCCGCACGTCGAGGTGTTCCAGCGCTTCGGCGGCCAGGTGGAGCGCACCGAGGGCTCGCTGCTGGTGTATGCCCCCGGCCGGCTCACGCCCACCGACCACTGGCTCGACTACGCCTCGGTGACGACCACCGAGAACTTCGTGCTGTGCGCGGCCGCCGCGGGCGGGACCTCGACGCTCACCAACGCGGCCTCGGAGCCGCACGTGCAGGAGTTCTGCCGCTTCATGGCGATGATCGGCGTGCGCATCGAGGGCATGGGCACCTCGCGGCTCACGGTGCATGGCGGCGGCGCGCTGGGCGGCGGCGAGTTCCGCTTCGACGAAGACTTCCACGAGATCACCACCTTCCTGGCGCTGGGCGCGATCACCGGCGGCGACGTCGTGGTGCGCAACAGCGCGCCGGGCAACTTTCCGCTCATCGACCGCACCTTTGCCAAATTCGGCGTGCAGATCGAGCATGCCGACGGCTGGTCGCGCGCCATCCGCAGCGGCCCGCTGAAGGTGCAGACGCCGTTCACGAGCAACGTGCTCACCAAGGTGGAGGCCGCGCCGTGGCCGTACTTCCCGGTCGACCTGTTGCCGATCTTCATTGCGCTGGGCGTGCGCGCGCAGGGCAACGCAATGTTCTGGAACAAGGTGTACGACGGTGCGCTGGGCTGGACCGGCGAGCTGTCCAAGTTCGGCGCGCATGTGTTCTCGTCCGACCCGCACCGGCTCATCACCTTCGGCGGCCATGCGCTCACGCCGGCGGTGGTCGAGAGCCCCTACATCATCCGCGTGGCGATCGCGCTGTTCATGGTGGCCGCGAGCATCGAGGGCAAGTCCGAGATCCGCAACGCCACGCCGATCCGGCGCGCGCATCCGCGCTTCGTGGAAAACCTGCGCAGCCTGGGCGTGCAGGTGGAGTGGACCAGCGAGGAGTGAGCCTGCGGCAGGCTGCGCGCTACTCCTGCTGACCTGTCCCGCTGCCCGATGACCCCGCGGGCGCCGCGCTCAACGGCTTGGCCGGACAATGCCGTGCATTCGACACACGGACACAGGAGCGCACCCCGAATGACGACGTTGCAACAGATCCTCGGCACCGAACTTCCATTGATCCAGGCGCCGATGGCCGGCGCGCAGGCCAGCGCGATGGCGATCGCGGTGTGCAACGAAGGCGCGCTGGGGTCGCTGCCGTGCGCGATGCTCGGCCCCGATGCGATGCGCAGCGAACTCGCGGCGATCCGCGCGGGCACCGACAAGCCCTACAACGTCAATTTCTTCGCCCACACACCGCCCACGCCGGACGAGGCACGCGAGGCCGCCTGGCGCGCCGCGCTGGGGCCGTACTACGCCGAGTTCGGCATCGACCCCGCGGGCATCCCGACTGGCCCCGGGCGCAACCCCTTCAGCGCCGAGGTGGCCGACCTGCTGGCCGAGTTCAAGCCGCCGGTGGTGAGCTTCCATTTCGGGCTGCCGCCCGAGCCGCTGCTGGCCAAGGTGCGCGGCTGGGGCGCGAAGGTGCTGGTTTCGGCCACCACCGTCGACGAGGCGCTGTGGCTCGAGGCGAAGGGCGTCGACGCGGTCATCGCGCAGGGGCTGGAGGCCGGCGGGCACCGCGGCCATTTCCTGTCGCACGACCTGACGAAGCAGCTGGGCACCTTCGCGCTGCTGCCGCAGCTGGTGCACGCATTGAAGGTGCCGGTGATCGCCGCCGGCGGCATCGCGGATGCCGACGGCGTGGCCGCGGCCATGGCGCTGGGCGCCGCCGGCGTGCAGGTCGGCACGGCCTACCTGCTGACGCCCGAGGCCATGACCAGCGCGCTGCACCGCGCGGCACTGAAGAGCGAGGCCGCGCGCCACACGGCGCTCACCAACCTGTTCACCGGCCGGCCGGCACGCGGCATCGTCAACCGCGTGATGCGCGAGCTGGGGCCCATCGGCCCGGCGCCGGAATTTCCGCTCGCCACCTCGGGCATCGCGCCGCTGCGCGCCAAGGCCGAGGCGCAGGGCAGTGGCGACTTCTCTCCGCTGTGGTCGGGGCAGAACGCCACCGGCTGCCGCGAGGTGTCCTCGGCCGAGGTCACGCGGGCGCTGGCCAAGGGCTTTCGCTGAGCCGCGTCATTCGTCCGTCATTTTTTCGAAACCCTTCCGCCCCATGACATCGCTCCATCTGCCCCTGCAGTTCCTGCACCACCCCGCACCCTCGGGCGGCCCTGAACCCTGGCTGCTCGTGCTGATGCACGGCGTGGGCAGCAACGAGCAGGACCTGTTCGGCCTGGCGCGCATGATGCCGCCGCAGTTCCACGTGCTGAGCCTGCGCGCGCCGTATGTGCTGTCGCCCGGTTCCTACGCGTGGTTCGAGTTCCAGGTGCTGGCCGACGGCGGGCGCCGCATCGACGAAGAACAGGAGCGCGAAAGCCGCTTCCTCATCGGCGAAATGGTCACGTCGGCGTCGCAGCAGCTGGGCATCCCGCCCGAGCGCGTGGTGGTCGGCGGCTTCAGCCAGGGCGGGATCATGTCGCTGTCGCTGCTGCTCACGCAGCCCGAGAAGCTGCGCGCCGCGCTGGTGTGGCACAGCCGGCTGCTGCCCGAGGTGGTGCCGCACATCGCGCCGCCCGAGGCCTTCGCGGGCAAGGCGCTGTGGGTGAGCCACGGCAGCGCCGACAACGTGATCCCGCCGAGCGCCGCGCAGGCCACGCGCGAGCTGGCGCGCGGGCTGCCGCTGGCGCTGTCGGGCTCGGACTTCCCGGGCGCGCACGAGATCCGCCCGGCCGAGCTGCAGGGCACGCTGGCGTGGCTGCAGGCGCTCAGCGCGCCAACAGCCGCGCCGTGACCATCGCTTCCATCTCGTCGACCCACGCATCGCCCGTCGCGTCGTCGGGCTGCACCAGCAGCCGGTAGCGGCGCCCGCCCCAGGCCGCGGTCAGCAGCGCCTGCACGGTGGCGGGCGAGGGCGCCGGCTGCAGGTCGCGGCAGGCGGCGAAGGCCTGCGTCCAGCGCGCGAGCAGCTCGTCGTACACGCGCCGGTGGTGCTTGGGCTCCGCCACGCGGTGTTCGAGCATCAGCATCTCGTGGTCGAAGGCGGGCAGTCCGTCGATGCGCGTGTCGCAGGTGAGGCGCACGAGGCGCTGCGTGCGTTCGCGCCAGTCGATATCCGGTGGTGCGATCACGTCTTGGTCGAGCCGCGCGAGCAGCGCCTCGACGCAGTGGCGCACATAGCCCGAGAGCAGGGCTTCCTTGTCGGGAAAGTAGTCGTAGAAGGTGCCGATCGCGATGCCGGTTTCGAGCGCCACGGCGCGCGTGGTCACGCCCTCCCAGCCCTGTGTGCGCCAAATCCGAACAAAGGCGTCGTAGATGGCCTGCACGGTGAACTTGCCGCGCGCCTGCGTGGGGCGTTTCAGGGGCTTGGAGCGGGGTGCGGCGGGCATCGACGGTTTTCCGAACCCGCAGCGAAGCGGGCCGTCCTACAGTTTGCGAATGAACAACGCATTCACTTTAACCCGCCTCGAAACGCGCAAGAACGCACTCGGAACCACCCGCATCGTCACTTCGGAAGACGACGGTAGCCTGCAGCCGGGCGAGGTGCTGATGCAGATCGAGCGCTTCTCGCTCACCACCAACAACATCACCTACGCGGCCTTCGGCGATGCGGTGATGAAGTACTGGCAGTTCTTTCCCACCGGCGACGCCGACTGGGGCCACATGCCGGCCTGGGGCTTTGCCGACGTGGTGGCGTCGAACGTGGAAGGCGTGGCGGTGGGCGAGCGCTTCTACGGCTACTTTCCCATTGCGAGCCACCTGCGCATGCAGCCGGTGCGCGTGACGCCGCGCGGCTTCTACGACGGCGCGGCGCACCGCAGCGAACTGGTGTCGGCCTACAACCAGTACATGCGCTGCAGCCACGACGCGGGCTACGTCGCCGCGCTGGAGGACTACCAGATGCTGGTGCGCCCGCTGTTCATCACCTCGTTCATGCTGGCCGACTTCCTAGAAGACAACGGCTTCTTCGGTGCGACGCAGGTGGTGGTGTCGAGCGCATCGAGCAAGACGGCGTTCGGCACGGCCTTCTGCCTCGGCCGCCGCGAGGGCCTGCAGCTGATCGCGGCCACGTCGGAAGGCAACCGCGCCTTCGTCGAGGCGCTGGGCTGCTACGACCGCACGGTGGCCTACGGCGAGATCGCCACGCTGGCGGCCGACGTGCCCACGCTGTATGTCGACTTCGCGGGCCACGACGCGTTGCGCGCCACCGTGCACCACCACTTCGGCGAGTCGCTGATGTACGACTGCTATGCGGGCTCGGCGCAGAAGACCGAATTCCTGGGCGACACCAGCGCGCTGCCCGGCCCCACGCCGAAGCTCTACTTCGCGCCCGTGCAGATCCGCAAGCGCAATGCCGACTGGGGCCCGCAGGAGGTCAACCGCCGCTTCAACGACGCGCAGGGCCGCTTCATCGCCGAGCTGAGCCGCCCGGGCAACCGCTGGATGACGCTCGCGCAAGGCCGTGGCTTCGCGCATGCGCAGGCGGTGATCGCCGACCTGCACGCGGGCCGCGTCGATCCGCGCGAGGCGCATGTGGTGCGCATCGGCGGCGCGTGACGCGCTGACCGACTGAACTTCGGCGCGGGTGGGGCGTCACAGGGGGTTACGAGAACGTGGCGATCGTGCGGGCCGTGCAGGCCATCCTGGTGCACCATTGCCTTTCGTCTCCCCACTGCCATCCCGCAAAAGGAAACCGCCCATGTCCGACGCCGACTCCCCCCGCGACACCCCTGAATTCCGACCCCGCAAGGAAGCGCCGATGGGCACCATCGTCGGCCTGGCGCTGGTGGTGCTGGTGGCGGCTTATTTCGGCTGGCGCTGGTACCAGCAGCAGCAACTGGCGCCGTTGCCGACCGCGCCCGTGGCCGTCGCCCCGAACGACGCGCCCCCCGAGCCGCCCAAGGCCGAAGAGCCGAAGGGCCCGCAGAACCCGGTCGAGGCGCTGGCCCCGCCCGATGCCGCACTGCCCGCGCTGGCCAGTTCCGACGCGCGCGTGATGAAGGCGCTCACCGAGCTGCTGGGCGGCAAGGCCGTCGCGGCCTACCTGCAGTCCGACGGCGTGGTCCGGCGCTTCGTCGCCACGGTCGACAACCTGCCGCGCGAGCAGGCGCCCGCGAGCAAGTGGCCCGTGCAGCCCGCGCCGCAGCGCTTCATCACCGAGGGGCCGCAGCAGGGCGGCGTGCAGACCATCGCGGCGAACAACGCTGCGCGCTACAACGGCATCGTGATGCTGGCCGGGGCGGTCGATCCGGCCAAGGCGGCGGCGGTGTATGCGCGGCTGTACCCGCTGTTCCAGCAGGCGTACGAAGAGCTGGGCTATCCGGGCCGCTATTTCAATGACCGCTTCATCGCCGTGATCGACCACCTGCTGCAGGCGCCCGAGCCCACCGGGCCGGTGCAGGTGAAGCTGGTCGAGGTGAAGGGCGACATTCCCTCGCAGCGGCCCTGGGTGCGCTACGAGTACGCCGATCCGAAGCTCGAAACGCTCTCGGCCGGCCAGAAGATCCTGGTGCGCATGGGCCCCGAGAACGAGCGCAAGATGAAGGCCAGCCTGCGCGGGCTGCGCGCGCAGATCGCCACCGGCGAGATCGCGAAGAAGAAGCAGCCCTGAGGCGCGGTGCACTGACAGCGCCCCGCCTGCACGCCCTGTAGGCGCGGGCCGATTGCATGCGGCGCGAAGGGCCGAGATGATTTGCGCCTACGACTTCGAGGGCAAGCCATGAACCTGATGAGCGTCGATCTTTACCAGAGCACCACCGACCCCGGGAAATTCCTGGCGCTTCCCGCCGGCACCGACCCGACCGAACTCATGGGCCCGATGACCTTCGATCGGGACTACGCGCACATCAAGCGCTACCAGGCGGCCTTCGCGTTCGATCCGTCCGAAACCTACGCGGGCGTGAACGCCGCGAAGATCGCCGCGGACCTGCTCACCGTGAAGTGGGCGATGTACCGGCGCGAAGGCTGAACGGCGGGCGGCCTGCGCCGCCGCGCCTTCGTCAGGCCTCTTCGGTTTCCTGGTACTCGCCCACCGGCACGCAGCTGCAGAACAGGTTGCGGTCGCCGTAGACGTTGTCGACGCGCCCGATCGGCGGCCAGTACTTGGCCTGCTTGAGTTCGGCCAGCGGGAACGCGCCGAGTTCGCGCGAGTACGGGTGGCTCCACTCCGTGCCCAGCAGACTGGCGGCGGTGTGCGGCGCGTGCTTGAGCGGGTTGTCGTCCTTCGACCAGACGCCTTCTTCCACGCGGCGGATCTCGCCGCGGATGGTGATCATCGCGTCGACGAAGCGGTCGAGCTCGGCCAGCGGTTCGCTTTCGGTGGGCTCCACCATCAGCGTGCCGGGCACGGGGAAGCTCAGCGTGGGCGCGTGGAAGCCGTAGTCGATGAGGCGCTTGGCCACGTCCTCGGCGGTGACGCCGCTGGTGTCCTTGAGTGGGCGCAGGTCCAGGATGCACTCGTGCGCGACGTGGCCGTTGGGGCTCGCGTACAGCGTGGGGTAGTGGTCCTTCAGGCGGGCGCTGATGTAGTTGGCGCTGAGGATGGCCGTTTCGGTCGCGGCCTGCAGGCCCTTGGCGCCCATCATGCGGCAGTACATCCAGCTGATCGGCAGAACGGCCGCATTGCCCAGCGGCGCGGCCGACACGGCGCCCACGCCATTCGAAGGCACGCCGGCCGTGGCGTGGCCCGGCAGGTAGGGCACGAGGTCCTCGACCACGCAGACCGGACCGACGCCCGGGCCGCCGCCGCCGTGCGGGATGCAGAAGGTCTTGTGCAGGTTCAGGTGGCTCACGTCGCCGCCGAACTCGCCCGGTGCCGCCACGCCGACCAGCGCGTTCATGTTGGCGCCGTCGACGTACACGCGGCCGCCGTGTTCATGCACGAGCTCGCACAGTTCCTTCACGCGGGTTTCGAACACGCCGTGCGTACTGGGGTAGGTGATCATCACGGCGGCCAGGTGGGCGCTGTGCTTTTCGCAGGCGCGCTTCAGGTCGTCCATGTCGACGTTGCCCTGCGCGTCGCAGGCCGTCACCACCACCTGCAGGCCCACCATCTGGGCGCTGGCCGGGTTGGTGCCGTGGGCCGACGAGGGAATCAGGCAGATGTTGCGATGGCCCTGGCCCTTGGCTTCATGGAAGGACTTGATGGCCAGCAGGCCCGCGTACTCGCCCTGCGAGCCCGCGTTGGGCTGCAGGCTGATGCCCGCGTAGCCGGTCGCTTCGCACAGCCAGGCGCGCAGCTGCGCGTCGAGCTGGGCGTAGCCCTGCAGCTGGTCGGCGGGCGCGAAGGGGTGGATGTTGGCGAACTCGGGCCAGGTGATGGGGATCATCTCGCTGGTCGCGTTGAGCTTCATGGTGCAGCTGCCCAGCGGGATCATGCTGCGGTCGAGCGCCAGGTCCTTGTCCGACAGGCTGCGGATGTAGCGCAGCATCGCCGTTTCGCTCTTGTGGGTGTTGAACACCGGGTGCGTGAGGAAGGCGCTGGTGCGGCGCAGGTCCTCGGGAATCAGCGGCGTGGTGTTGGCGGCCAGCTCGTCGAAGCGCGGCATCGCGGTGCCGGCGGGCACGAACAGCGCCCACAGGGTTTCGATGTCGGCGCGCGTCGTGGTTTCGTCGAGCGAGATGCCCAGGTGCTGCTGCAGGCGCTGGCGCAGGTTGACGCCGCCGGCCTGCGCGCGCTCGATGATCGCGGCGGTGTCGTCGCCGGTGCGGATCGTGAGCGAATCGAAGGCGGTGGTGTTCACCGGCTCGCGGCCCATCTGCGACAGGCCCTTGGCGAGGATGGCGGTGAGCACGGCCACGCGCTGCGCGATGCGCGTGAGGCCGTCGGGGCCGTGGTACACGGCGTACATGCTGGCGACCACGGCCGGCAGCACCTGCGCGGTGCAGATGTTCGAGGTGGCCTTCTCGCGGCGGATGTGCTGCTCGCGCGTCTGCAGCGCGAGGCGGTAGGCGGGCTGGCCGTGCGTGTCGACGCTGACGCCGACGAGGCGGCCGGGCAGCGAGCGCTTGAACGAATCGCGGCAGGCCAGGTAGGCAGCATGCGGGCCGCCGTTGCACAGCGGCATGCCGAAGCGCTGCGTGGTGCCGCAGACGATGTCGGCGTCGAACTCGCCGGGGGCGACCAGCAATGTGAGCGCCAGCAGGTCGGCCGCGACGATGAAGGCGGCGTCGCACTGGTGCGCGTGGCCCGCGAGCGGGCGCAGGTCGTGCACGTGGCCGGTGGTGGCGGGGTACTGCGCGAGCACGCCGAAGAACTCGCCGCTCACCATCAGGTGCGGCAGCGTTTCCGACACGGTGCTCACCTTCACCTCGATGCCCAGCGGCGCGGCGCGCGTCTTGATGACTTCGATGGTCTGCGGGTGGCAGTCACCCGACACGAGGAACACGTTGCTCTTGCTCTTCACGCTGCGCTTGGCGAGCGTCATGGCTTCGGCGGCGGCCGTGGCCTCGTCGAGCATCGAGGCGTTGGCGATGGCCATGCCCGTGAGGTCGCACACCATCGTCTGGAAGTTGAGCAGGGCTTCCATGCGGCCCTGCGAGATCTCGGCCTGGTAGGGCGTGTAGGCGGTGTACCAGGCGGGGTTCTCCAGGATGTTGCGCAGGATCACGCCCGGCGTGTGCGTGCCGTAGTAGCCCTGGCCGATGAAGCTCCTGAACACCTTGTTCTTCGACGCCAGCGTCTTCAGCTCGGCCAGCGCGTCGGCCTCGGTGACCGGCGCGGGCAGGCGCATCGGCCGGGCGCGGCGGATGGCCGCCGGCACGATGCCGTCGATGAGCTCCGCGCGCGTTTCCGAGCCGATCACCGGCAGCATGCGCGCCTCGTCCGCTGCATCGATGCCGATGTGGCGGGCGAGGAATTCTTCGGCGTTCTCTAGTTCTTGCAAAGAGGGAAGGGCGGGAATCGGCATGGCGGTGAAGGCTCGGGGAGAAGGAACGAAGGTGCGAGGAAGCTGCTGTTCAGCGGATCAGGATTCGGCGGCGAACTTGTCGTAGCTGGCGGCGTCGAGCAGGGCGTCGAGCTGCGCGGGTTCGCTCAGCTTGACCTTGAAGAACCAGCCGGCGGCCAGCGGGTCGCTGTTGGCCAGCGACGGGTCGGCGCGCAGCGCTTCGTTCACTTCGGTGATCTCGCCCGACACGGGCATGAACACATCGGCGGCGGCCTTCACCGACTCGACCACACCGGCGACCTCGCCTTGCGCGAAGGTCTTGCCCACTTCAGGCAGGTCGACGAACACCACGTCGCCCAGCGCGTCCTGCGCATGCACGGTGATGCCGACGGTGGCGGCGCCGCCTTCGGCCGCCACCCATTCGTGGTCCTTGGTGTATTTGATGCTCATGAAAAAACTCCTCGTGGAAAAAGTGGAATCGGGATGCAGAGCCTAGCCGGGTCTGCGGTGTTCAGTGTCGGTCAGCCGCGGTAGTAGCGCGTCGGCACGAAAGGCATCGTCGACACCTCCATCGGCACCGGCTTGCCGCGCACGATGGCCTGCACGCGCGTGCCGGGCTCGGCGAAGGCGGCGGCCACGTAGCCCATGGCCACGCAGCGGTCGGCCGTGGGGCCGAGCAGGCCGCTGGTGACGGTGCCGATGTCGTGGCCTTCGAGCGACTGCAGCAGCGTGCCGTCGCGCACCGGAATGCGTTCGAGCGCCACGAGGCCGACGCGCTTGCGCGTGAGCGTCTTGTGGTCGGTGTGCCCGGCCGCGCCCGAGGCGACGGCGGTCAGCTGGGCCAGCACCTTGGCCGCGCCCGGGAAGCCGCCTTCGCGCGCACCGCCGGCGCGGCGCACCTTCTGGATCGCCCAGTTGAGCGAGGCTTCGACCGGGGTGGTGGTGGTGTCGATGTCGTTGCCGTACAGGCACAGGCCGGCTTCGAGCCGCAGCGAGTTGCGCGCGCCCAGGCCGACGGGCTTCACTTCGGGCTGGGCCAGCAGCAGGCGGGCGAGGGCGTCGGCGTCCTTGCCAGCCACCGAGATTTCGAAGCCGTCTTCACCGGTGTAGCCGCTGCGGGTGACGAAGGCGGCGATGCCGCCGATCTGCACCGCGCCGCCGGTCATGAACACGAAGCGCTCGATGCCGGGCGACAGCCGCGCCAGCGTGGCCGCGGCCTGAGGGCCTTGCAGTGCGAGCAGGGCGTGGTCGGGCAGTGGCTGCACCTGGCAGCGCGCGCCGATCCTGGCCTGGATGTGGGCGATGTCGGCCACCTTGCAGGCGCCGTTCACGATCACGAAGATCGAACCGTTGCCTTCGTTGAAGAACATCAGGTCGTCGAGGATGCCGCCCTCGTCGTTCAGCAGCAGGCCGTAGCGCTGCTTGCCGGCGGGCAGGTCGATCACGTCGACGGGCATCAGGGTTTCGAAGGCGGCGGCGGCATCGGGGCCGACGAGGCGCAGCTGGCCCATGTGCGAGATGTCGAACAGGCCGGCCGCATCGCGCGTGTGCTTGTGCTCGGCCATCAGGCCGGCCGGGTACTGCACGGGCATGGAATAGCCGGCGAAGGGCACCATTCGGGCGCCGAGCTCCACGTGGAGGTCGTACAGCGGGGTCTTGAGAAGTTGGGCGTCGGAAGCGGAGGAAGCGGCCACGGGGCACTCCAAAGGGGCAGTCGAAATCCATGGCTGCAACGCCACGGGCCACCCCTGCTGTCCGCTTTACCTGAGAGATTCGCCCCACGATCGGGGTTTGCTCCTTCGGTGGGCCGCGTGCAATGCCACGGCCTCTCTCCAGCAAGGAAACGCCGGTGGTTGCCGGCGTCTTGTCAGTCCTTTTGCCTGAGCGTTCGGGGAACCCCTGCGCCTTCGGCGGCCCCGTCGCGCGGGGCTCTCTCCTGACCCGGCGAGTGTAGTGGATCGCGGGGCCGGGGCTGGCGGCTCAGTGCACGGTTTCGGCCGGCGGCAGCAGCTTGTCGATGCGCTCGCGCAGCGAGTCGGCGCGCTCGGGGCCGGCGGCTTTCTCGATCTCGGAGAGCATCAGCGCGGCGATGGTCAGCATGGCCTCGCGGTCGCGGGCCTCGCGCAAGGCGTCGCGCATCTGGTTGGCGAAGCGCGGGTCGCGGCGCACGAACATGCGCTCGCAGATGTCGAACAGGAACATGCGCGTGGTGGCCAGCGAGCGCTTGCCGTCGAAGCTGTCGGCCGAGGTGGCGACCTGGATCGGCTCGGCGGCGGGGACGGGCGTGGGGGCCGGTGCGGGCGGTGGCGCGACCGGTCGTGCGACCTGCAGGTAGCCGCGCTGCATCAGCCCCTGGATCGCCTGCTCGGCCTCGACGCGGCTGGGGAACAGCGGGCTGAAGTCGGTCAGCGAGCGCCGGCCGTCGGCCATGAGCAGCAGGGCGCGCTCACGCTGGCTGAGCGTGCGCTGCCCGGCCTGGAGTTCGTCGCGTGCCTTCTCGGTCTTGGTGGGGAACATGGCGGCCACAGCTTTCGGAGGTCGAAGGCTGCAGCATCGTTGCAAGTGGTGACATCTTCGTGAACCATTTGCCTTACAGGGACAAGGCGGCGCGCGTCAGTTGCCCGCGCTCTCCTTGCGGATCAGCCAGCGCGTGCCCACGCGCTGCAGCTCGAGCGTCTTGCGGTCGGTCTCGGTGAGTGCGTCGGCGCTGTAAATCTGCCGGAACTGCGCGCTGGCCGAGGTGCCCTGAACGCTGATCACCAGCCCCTCGATGCCCACGCTGATGCGCGACTTGCCCGTGATGCGGGCGCGCCGGTCGGCCTCCCAGCGCTCGCGGGTCTGGCCGCGCGCGGGGGTGAAGTCGCTCGCGTAGGCGGCGAGGTAGCGCTCGACGTCGCGCGCGGACCAGGCGGCGGCCCAGGCGCGCACGGCGGTTTCTACTTCGGCGAGGTGGGTGACGGGATTGATGGGGTTGGCGGGGGCGGCTGCTGGTGCAACGGCTGCAACGGGCGCGGCGGCCGGCGTGGCCGCGATACCGGCGGTGGCCAGCAAGCCGGCAGCGACAAGGCTGCTGCCCTGGGCGACGATTCGGTGCATGGCGTCCTTCTCTTTCCTTCTTCTTGTCTGTCAGGCTCGACGTCGAAGCTTGCGTCGATTCTGGCAGTGAAAGAGGAGGCGTGCGGCGTTGAATCGCCCACGGATTTCGGTGGTCCGTGGTTCAGGGCGCGTCCATAGGACACCGGGAGCGCGGGGCAGGGCTCAGGCCGCCGCAGCCTCGCCCGCCATCACCTGCACCGTCCGATTGCGAAGCCGCAAGGCCAGCACGGTTGCGACGCACAGCACGCACAACACCACCGTGAGCGTGACGCCGAGTCCGCGCGCATCCGACAGCAGGCCGAACAGGGGCGACACCAGTCCGCCGACCGAGAGCGCGAGACCGAGCGTGATGCCGCTGGCGGTGGCCGGGTTGCGCGGCAGGTAGTCCTGCGCGAGCGTCACCTGCGCGGCGAAGGGCAGGAACATGCTCATGCCGAGCCATGCGGTGCAGGCCAGCGCCGCGGCAGGCGTCGAGGCGAGCACGAGGCCTGCCATCGCCGGCAGCGCGAGCAGGTAGCCGCAGCGGATCGTGCCCATGCGCCCGATACGGTCGCCGAGCCAGCCGCCGGCCAGCGTGCCCACGGCCCCTGCGGCGGTGAAGGCGGTGAGCGCCGCGGCGCCCTGGAAGGTGCTGCCGTGCAGGTCGCGCGTGATGCGCAGCGAGAGCATCGACAGCACGGTGACATACGGGATCGACCAGCCCACGATGGTCGCCACCAGCAGGCTGAAGGCGCGCCAGTCGTTGTGCGGTTTGAGCACCTGGGCGCGGGCCTGCGCTGCGCGCGCTGCCGTTGCCGCGTGCTGGGCGGCCGCGCTGCGTCGTGCGTTCGCCGCGACCCACACCACGCCCATCGCCAGCGCGGGAATGCCCAGCAGGTAGCTGCGCGACAGGCTGCCGCCGCCGACGACCGTGGCCGCCAGCACGGGCGCGAACGAGGCGCCGATGGTGCCGCCCACCGAGAACACGCTCATCGCCTTCTGCGAGGCGCCGCCGGCCGCGCGCGCGGCCACGGTGGCGGGCGGGTGGTAGGCCGCGATGCCCAGCCCGCACAGCGCGACCGCGATCCAGGTCAGCAGGTAGCTCTGGCTCAGGCCCGCCAGCACCACGCCCAGCGCCGCCACCAGGAAGCCCACGGGCACCAGCCAGGCGCGCGGGTGGCGGTCGGCGTACAGGCCGAACAGCGGCTGCACCACGCTCGACAGCCCGGTGGCCGCCAGCATCAGGCCGCTCACGGCCGTGTAGCTGTAGCCGCGCTCCAGCACCATGAAGGGCAGCAGCGCGGGCACGAGGCCCTGGTAGAGGTCGTTGACGGCGTGGGTGCCGGTGAGCAGCCCGAGTCGGCGCGTGTTCATGCGATGGCTTCTTTCTTCGATGTCCGGTTTGAGAAAAAGGGAGGAAAAGCCATCGTAGGAAGACACGGAAAGATGTTCTCGCTACGAATGTGCAAACATCGTCGTGAAATGGACAAACTGAATCTGCGCCCCGACGAGGGCGAATCGACCCCGCGCGCGGTCGCCGTGCTGGCCACCGATCCGGCGGGCGACGCCTTCATTCCGCCGCATGCGCACCGGCGCGGGCAGCTCATTCATGCGATCTCGGGCGTGATGATGGTCGGCGCGGCGGCCGGCAGCTGGGTGGTGCCGCCGGGGCGCGGCGTCTGGGTGCCGCCGGGCATGACGCACCAGATCCGCATGGCGGGCGAGGTGAAGATGCGCACCGTCTTCGTCGAGCCCGGCACGCGCGCCGACCTGGGCGCCGAGTGCCGCGTGATCCACGTGGGGGCGCTGTTGCGCGAGCTGATCGTGGCGGCCGTGTCGCTGCCGCTGGACTACCCGCCGGGCGGGCGCGACGAGCGCGTGATGGAGCTGATCCTCGACGAGATCGAGGCCGCGCCCGCGCTGTCGCTGCATGTGCCGATGCCGCGCCACGCACGCCTGGCCGCGCTGTGCGAGGCGCTGATCCGCGACCCCGCGCAGCCCGCCACGCTCGACGGCTGGGCCGCGCGGCTGCACATGAATGCGCGCACGCTGGCGAGGCTGTTCGAGCGCGAGACCGGCATGACCTTCGGTGCGTGGTGCCGGCAGGCGCGGCTGCTGCTGAGCCTGCCGCGGCTGGCCGCGGGCGCGTCGATCCTGGAGGTGGCACTGGCGCACGGCTACGAGAGCCCGAGCGCCTTCACCGCGATGTTCCGCCGCACGCTCGGCGTGCCGCCGAGCCAGTACCTGCACCCGCCGGCCTGAGGCGGGTGAAGGCGTGGGCGGGAGCGGCCTGCGCCGCTACTTGAACCCGAGCGCGCGCGGCAGCCAGGTGCTGAGCATCGGCACGAAGGTCAGCAGCATCAGCACCGCGCCGTGCGCCCACAGGAAGGGCACCAGCTCTTTCACCAGTGCCGACATCGGCACCTTCGACACGTTGCAGGTCACGAACAGCAGCCCGCCCACCGGCGGCGTGATCATGCCCAGCGTGAGGTTGAAGATCACGATCATCGCGAAGTGCACCGGGTCGACGCCCAGCTTGATCGCCACCGGCGCAAGGATCGGCGCCAGCACCATCACGCCCGGCAGCGGCTCGATGAAGATGCCGAACAGGAGCAGGAACACGTTGACGATGATCAGGAACATCCACGGCGAGAGGTTCATGCTGATGAGCCATTCGGCCATCTGCTGCGGAATGCCCTCGATGGTCAGCACCCAGGCGAACGAGGCCGACAGCCCGATGATGATCAGCACCGACGCCGACAGCAGGGCCGAGCGCGACAGGATGTCGGGCAGCATCTTCCACTCGAGCGTGCGGTAGATGAACTTGCCGCACACCAGCGCGTAGAACACCGCCACCACCGAGGCTTCGGTGGGCGTGAACCAGCCGGCGCGCATGCCGCCCAGGATCACCACCGGCAGCAGGATGGCGGGAATCGCCTTCCACGTCGTGATGAGGATCTCGCGCAGCGGCGGCGTCTGGCCGTCGCCCTTGTAGTTGCGCTTCTTCGAGACGTAGAAGTTCACCACGCACATCGCCACCGCGATCAGGATGCCCGGCACGATGCCGGCCACGAACAGCTGGCCGACCGACACGGTCTCGTCCTGCAGCGCGTAGATGATCATGATGATCGAGGGCGGAATGATCGGCCCCACGATGGCCGTGGAGGCCGTCAGCGCCGCCGCATACGAGCGGTCGTAGCCGGCCTTGTCCATCATCTTGATGAGCATCGAGCCGGGGCCGGCCGCATCGGCCAGCGCCGAGCCCGAGATGCCCGAGAAGAAGGTCAGCGACACCACGTTGGTGTAGCCCAGCCCGCCGCGCCGGTGGCCGACGAACTGGCCCGCGAAGCGCAGCAGCACCTCGGTGAGCGAGCCGCCGCTCATCAGTTCGGCGGCCAGGATGAAGAAGGGCACGGCCATCAGCGGAAAGCTGTCGATGCCGGTGAAGGTTTCCTTCAGCAGCACCATCAGCGGGTAGCTTTCCGCGAGGATCAGGGTGGCGGCCGTGGCCAGGCCGAGCGCGAAGGCCACGGGCACGCCGATGGCCAGGAACACGCAGGCGGAGACGATCAGGACAATGCTGGCATCCATGGTCTTCTCCTTACAGCGAGGCCGACGCGTTGGCGTCGAAATGCGCGTCGGACGCGAACTCGCGGTTCAGCACGTAGCCGCGCACCACCAGCAGCCAGTGCACGATCAGCAGCACGCCGCCGATCAGCATCGCGCTGTAGATGTAGGCGAACGGAATCTGCGTCACGGCCGTGAGCTGGAACATCGTGCGTTCCATGTAGAGCCAGCCGTACCAGACCATGAAGCCGAAGAAGGCGAACAGCAGCCCGGCCACCACGATGCGCACCGCCACGGCCGCGGGCCGGGGCAGGGCGTCCTGCAGGTTCTCGACGGCGATGTGGCCGCCGTAGCGCAGCACGGGCCCGGCGCCCAGGAAGGTGAGCCAGATCATCATGTGGCGCGACACCTCTTCGGCCCATTCGATCGACTGGTTCGTGGTGTAGCGCAGCACGACGTTGGTGAAGATGATGACGGACATGGCCGCCAGCAGGAGGATCAGCGCCCACCGGTTGGCGGCGAGGAAGTAGCGCTCGAAGGCTTGCACGTTGTGGTTCTCTGTGGTGTCGGAAATGCGAAGCGCCCGGCACACTGAGGCGGGCCGGGCGCGGTCGGGGCGGAGCAGTCTTACTTGACGTCCGTGATCTTCTTGATGTTGTCGGCGCCGAATTCCTTGGCGTAGCCCACATAGGCCGGCTTCAGGGCTTCGCGGAAGGCCGCGCCGTCGACGGTGCGCGTGACCTTCATGCCGTCTTTCTCAAGCTGGGCGATGCCGTTGTTCTCGTCGTCGTTGACCTTCTTGCGCTGCGCGATCGAGGCCTTCTTCGCCGCTTCGGTGAACACCTTCTTGTCGGCGTCCGAGAGCTTGTTCCACACCTTGGGCGACAGCAGCAGCAGCGCCGGCGAGTAGACGTGGCCGGTGAGCGACAGGTGCTTTTGCACTTGCGAGAACTTCGAGGACAGGATCACCGGAATCGGGTTTTCCTGGCCGTCGACCGTGCCTTGCTGCAGCGCGCCGAACAGTTCCGGGAAGGCCATCGGCGTGGGCAGGATGCCGAAGGTGCGGTAGCCGTCCATGTGCACCTTGTTTTCCATGGTGCGCATCTTCAGGCCGGCCGCGTCGGTGGGCTTGACGATGTCGCGCTTGCTGTTCGTCATGTGGCGAAAGCCGTTTTCGGTCCAGGCCAGCGCGATGATGCCCTTGCTCGGGAACTTGGTCAGGATGTCCTGGCCGATGGGGCCGTCCATGACCTTGCGGGCGTGGTCGTAGTCGCGGAACAGGAAGGGGATGTCGACGATCTTGACCTCGGGCACGAAGTTGCCCACGGGGCCGGTCGAGGTGTTCAGCAGGTCTTGCGTGCCGAGCTGGATCGCTTCGATCTGCTCGCGCTCGCCGCCCAGCGCCGAGTTGGCGAAGTGCTGGCACTTGAAGCGGTTCTGGGTGTTCTTCTCGACCTCTTCGCAGAACACGGTGGAGCCCACGCCGTAATGCGATTCCTTGGACGTCGCATAGCCGATCTTGAGAACGGTGGGTTGCTGCGCGAGGGCGGCGGTGCCCAGGGCGAGCGAAAGGCAGGCGGCGGCGATGTGGCCGAATTTCATGGTGTCTCCGGGGAGTTGGGGGTCGAAAGCGCGTCAGGCGCAGGTCAGGAAATGACTATGCACCAATAACCAGTTTGACCGCGTCGGGACTTTCACGGACGTAGGCGCGGATCACCGCATCGAAGCTCTCGTCGGCCGTGAGACCGAGGGCCCGCGCGCGCGGCGTGTCGAAGCGCCCGGGCCAGGTTTTGACGATGCGGCGGATGGCGGCGTCGGGCGTGCGGTCGAGCAGGTCGGTGGCGGCGCGGCCGGCCACGCGTTCGAGCGCGGCGGCCATTTCGCCCACGGTGGTGGCCAGCGAGGGCAGGTTGAGCGCGGTGCGCGGACCCCAGTCGGCGTCGCTCGCTTCGGCGGCGCGCACGATGCCTTCGATGGTCCGGGCCGGCGAGGCGATGGCCACGGGCGTCTCGTCGGGCACCGGGCAGGCCGCGCGCAGGCCGGCGAGCGGCTCGCGGATCATGCCGCTGAAGAAGCCCGAGGCCGCGCCGTTCGGTTGGCCGGGGCGCACGCTCACCGTCATGAGGCGCACGCTGCGCCCCTGCACGAAGCCCTTGCGCGTGTAGTCGGCCACCAGCTGCTCGCCGATGAATTTCTGGATGCCGTAGCTGGTCTGCGGCGTGGGCAGCGTGTGGTCGTCGATGAGCGCGGGCAGCGGCTGTTCGGGCGAATCGCCGAACACGGCGAGCGAGCTGGAGAACACCAGCACCGGCCGCGTGCCGAGCGCGCGCAGCTTCTCGAGCAGGCCGTGCGTGGCGGCGAAGTTGCTGCGCATGCCCAGGTCGAAGTCGGCCTCGCATTCGCCGCTGACGGCCGCCGCCAGGTGGAACACCGCGTCGGCCTCGCGCCAGAAGGTGGCGCCGTCGTCGGCCAGCTGGGCGTTGAGGTCGCCGGTGGCGGCCGCGATGCGCGGGTTGGCCGCGAGGTCGGGCGGCGGCGGGGCGCGGTCGACCAGCGTGATGCGGGCGATGTCGCGGGCGGGCGCACCGGCGAGCGAGAGCTGGCCCAGCGCCAGGAGGGTGCGCGCCAGGCGCGCGCCGAGAAAGCCGGCGCCGCCAGTGATGACGATGTGCATGGGGTCCTGTCTCCTTGTGTCCTTGTGTCGCGAGGATAGCGTCGGTGGTATCGCACAATTTGCGCATGCCCATGTTGCCTCCCGATCTCCTCGCCACCCTGCGACTGCCTGTGCTGCAGGACGCCGACCTCGACACCCAGGCTTCCTTCTTCCAGCGGCCGGAGGTCCGTGCGCTCTACTTCGAGGTGGTGGAGGGCTCGGCGAAGGACGAGGTGCTGCGGGCCGCCATCGCGCGGCTCGGCGAGCTGCATCCGCACCGGGCCGCGTTGCTGGCGGTGTTCTGCGGTGCGCTGGTCGAGAACGGCGCCGATCCGCAGCTCATGTTCGACGCCGTGCGGCAGCTGGCGGGGCGCCTGCTGGCGTCGTTGGCGCCTTACTGCGCGGCGCAGCCGTACGAACCCGATGAGGACGACGAAGAACCGCAGGACGAGGCGGAACTCGCCGCCTGGCAGGCCGCCGAAGCGGCGCTCGCGGCGCTGTCGCCGCAGGCCCGTTTCGAGGTCGATGCGCTGCAGCGCGCGGTCGACCTGCTGGTGCTGCCGCTCATGACCATGGTGGTGCGCGATGTGCGCAACCACCAGTCGCTGGTGGCGGACGCAGGCCTGCTCGCGCACATCGAGGCGATGTACGCCAACGACTCGCTGCCCTTCGAGGCCTTGCACTTCCTGCGCGCCGCGGCCCAGCTGTCGTACGAGGACGAGCTGGTGGTTCTGCTGCCGACGTCGCGCGCGGGCATGGTCGTTCGCGCCCAGGGCATCAACAACAACTTCCACGCCTTCTCGCTGCTGCAGGACCTGATGGAAACGCACGCTCAGACGCTGGGCATCCGGCAGCCGCCGCGCGCGCGCCGCGACGCGGACAGCGATGCCGCCGCCTTCCTCTGGCTGCAGGCGACGGCCTTCGCCCAGGGCGAGCTGGTGGACCGCATGGCGTGGTCCTGGGGCGAAGGCACGCTGCGCGAGAACGCGCGCCGGCAGGGGCGGCCGGTGCTCGTCGCGCTGGAGACGGACGACAAGCCCGCGCGCGGCTGGACCGGATTCACCCACGTGCTGCACGCCGAGCAGAACCCGCAGGTGTCGCTGGTGCACTTCCTCACGCCCGACGAGGTCGCCGCGTACCTCGCCTGAAGCGCCATGAAAAAAGCCCTCCGAGGAGGGCTTTCTGATGTGTCTTGAGGGGCGCCTTACATGCCCACGTAGTTCGGCCCGCCGCCGCCTTCGGGCGTGACCCAGACGATGTTCTGCGTCGGGTCCTTGATGTCGCAGGTCTTGCAGTGCACGCAGTTCTGCGCGTTTATCTGCAGGCGTTCCTTGCCGGCGCTGGCTTCGTCGGGCACGAACTCGTACACGCCGGCCGGGCAGTAGCGGCTTTCGGGGCCGGCGAACTTGGCGAGGTTGACGTTGACCGGCACCGACGCGTCCTTCAGCGTCAGGTGGGCGGGTTGCTGCTCTTCATGGTTCGTGTTGCTGATGAATACGCTGGAGAGGCGGTCGAAGGTGAGCTTGCCGTCGGGCTTCGGATAGACGATGGGCTTGCACTCGGCGGCCGGCTTCAGGTACTGGTGGTCGGGCTTGTTGCGGCGCAGGGTCCATGGGATGTGGCCCTTGAGCAGCCACTGCTCGACGCCGTTCATGACCGTGGCGATGCCCAGGCCCTTCTTGAACCAGGCCTTGAAGTTGCGCGCCTTGTTCAGCTCGGTGTAGAGCCAGCTCTTCTCGAACGCGGCGGGGTAGGCCGTGAGTTCGTCGTGCTGGCGGCCGGCCATGACCGCGTCGAAGGCGGCCTCGGCGCACAGCATGCCGGTCTTGATGGCGGCGTGGCTGCCCTTGATGCGGCTCACGTTCAGGTAGCCGGCCTCGCAGCCGACCAGCGCGCCGCCCGGGAACACCGTCTTGGGCAGCGACATCAGGCCGCCGGCCGTGATGGCGCGCGCGCCGTAGCCGATGCGCTTGGCGGGCTTGATGCCCTTGGCTTCGTCGCCCTCGAGGTACCAGCGGATGTTGGGGTGCAGCTTCCAGCGCTGCATTTCCTCGAACGGGCTCAGGTACGGGTTGCTGTAGTCCAGGCCCGTGATGAAGCCCATCGTGACCTTGTTGTCCTCCATGTGATAGAGGAACGCGCCGCCATAGGTGTTGTTGTCCATCGGCCAGCCGGCCGTGTGCAGTACGAAGCCGGGCTGGTGGCGCTTGGGATCGATTTCCCAGACTTCCTTGACGCCCAGGCCGTAGGTCTGAGGGTCGCGGCCTTCGTCGAGCTTGAACCTGGCGATGAGCTGGCGGCCCAGGTGGCCGCGCGCGCCTTCGGCGAACACCGTGTACTTGCCCAGCAGTTCCATGCCGAGCTGGAAGTTCTCGGTGGGTTCGCCGTCCTTGCCGACGCCCATGTTGCCGGTGGCCACGCCGCGCACCGAACCGTTCTCGTTGTAGAGCACTTCGGCGGCCGGGAAGCCCGGGAAGATTTCCACGCCCAGGTTCTCGGCCTGCTGCGCCAGCCACTTGGTGAAGGCGCCCAGGCTGATGATGTAGTTGCCGTGGTTCTGGAAACAGGCCGGCAGGAAGGCGTTGGGCGTGCGCAGGCCCGACTTTTCGCTCAGGAACACCATGGCGTCGTCGGTCACGGGCTGGTTCAGCGGGGCGCCGAGTTCCTCCCAGTCGGGCAGCAATTCGTTGAGCGCGCGCGGGTCCATGATGGCGCCCGACAGGATGTGCGCGCCGGGCTCGGAACCCTTCTCGAGCACCACGACGGAGATTTCCTTCTCCTGCTGGGCGGCGAGCTGCTTGAGGCGGATCGCGGTCGAGAGGCCGGCGGGGCCGCCGCCGACCACGACCACGTCGTATTCCATGGCTTCGCGAGGGCCGAACTGGGCGAGGATTTCGTCGTGCGTCATGTGGGTTGGGTCGATAATGATTTTTAGAGGCGCGGGGGCGTCCCGGTTCGCCGGGCATTTTATGCGGCGTCCGGCGGAGGCCTTGTCGCCGGCAGGCGAGGCGCCTTGCGTCACCTGCGCGACTCCACAGGATTCAGCTCATGGCTTACAGCATCGATCTCTCCGGCCGCGTGGCTTTCGTCACCGGCGCCTCCAGCGGACTGGGCGCCCAGTTCGCCAAGACACTGGCCCGTGCCGGCGCCGCCGTGGTGCTGGCCAGCCGCCGCGTCGAGAAGCTCAAGGAGCTGCGCGCGCGCATCGAAGGCGAGGGCCATGACGCCCACGTGGTCGAGCTCGACGTGACCGACATCGGCAGCATCAAGGCCGCCGTGGCGCGCGCCGAAACCGAGGTGGGGCCCATCGACATCTTGGTCAACAACTCGGGCGTGAGCGCCACGCAGCGCCTGCAGGACGTCACGCCCGAGGACTACGACTACATCTTCGACACCAACGTGAAGGGCTCCTTCTTCGTCGCGCAGGAGGTCGGGAAGCGCATGCTGGCGCGCGCCCAGGGCAAGGCGCCGGGCACCTACATCGGCGGACGCATCATCAACATCGCGTCGTCAGCGGCGCTGAAGGTCATGCCGCAGATCGGCACCTACTGCATGAGCAAGGCCACCGTGGTGCAGATGACCAAGGCCATGGCGCTCGAATGGGGCCGCTTCGGCATCAACGTGAACGCGCTGTGCCCGGGCTACATCACGACCGAGCTCAACGAGGAGCACTGGAGCACCGAAGGTGGTGCCAAGCTGGTCAGCATGCTGCCGCGCAAGCGCGTGGGCAAGCCCGAAGACCTCGATGGCCTGATCGTGCTGCTGGCCAGTGGCGAGAGCCATTTCGTGAACGGCGCGGTCATCGCCGCCGACGACGGGTTCGCGATCTGAGCCCCCGGGCCTGGATCGGCATCGTCGCCGGCCTGGGCGCGGGCGCGCTCTGGGGCCTGGTGTTCGTGGCGCCGCGCATGGTGGGCCACTTCGGCATGGTCGACATCACGGCGGCGCGCTTCGCGGTGTTCGGCGCGGTGTCGGCGCTGGCGGTGTTCGCGCGGCCCGCGGCCGTGCGCTGGCCCACGGGCCGGCAGGCGCTGGCGGCGCTCGGCCTGAGCGTGCTGGGCTTCAGCGGCTACTACCTGCTGCTGGCCTTCGGCATCGCTGCGGCGGGCACCGAGGTGCCCAGCCTCATCATCGGCACCATTCCCGTCTGGATGATGCTGCTGGGCCGGCCCGCGGGCCTGCACATGCGGGCCTTGCTGCCCGGCCTGCTGCTCACGGGCGCGGGCATCGCACTGATGATCTGGGGCGCGTGGTCGGCGCAGCACGGCGCGGGTGGTGGTGGCGGCGGCGCGCGCTTCGGCTGGGGCATTGCGCTGGCGCTGTGCTCGATGGTGAGCTGGACGGTCTACGGCCTGCTCAACGCCGCCTGGCTGCAACGGCACCGCGAGGTGCATGCGGCCGACTGGGCCAACTGGCTGGGCATCGCCACCGGCCTCGGGGCCTTGCTGCTGTGGGCGGTGGCGGGCAGCGATGTCGCCACGCTGCGGTCGCAGCCCGACGGCATGCTCTTCATCTGGATCGCGCTGGCGAGCGGCTTCGGCTCGTCGTGGCTCGCGACCATTCTCTGGAACGTCGCGAGCCAGCGCCTTTCGGCCAGCCTGTGCGGCCAGCTCATCGTGAGCGAGACGCTGTTCGCCTTGCTCTATTCCTTCCTCTGGGACGGCCGCTGGCCGCAGGCCACCGAATGGGTGGCGGCGGCGCTGTTCGTCCTGGGCATCCTCGCATCCATCAAGGCCCACCGATGAGAATCGAAATCCCCGAAAAGAAGAAGCTCGTGTACGAGATGTCGATCCCCATCCGCTGGGGCGACATGGACGCCATGGGTCACCTGAACAACGGCACCTACTTCCGCTACCTCGAAACGGCGCGCATCGACTGGATCCGCTCGCTCGGCGTGGAGCCCACGCCGGGCGGCGAGGGCATGGTGATCGTCAACGCCTTCTGCAATTTCTACCGCCAGATCGAGTACCCGGGCAACGTGCGGATCCAGATGTACGTGAGCGACCCGGGGCGCACCACCTTCGAAAGCTGGGCCACCATGGTCCGCGAGGACGCGCCCGACGTGCTCTGTGCGGCCGGCGGCGCCACCACCATCTGGGTCGATTTTCCGAAGCAGAAGGCGCTGGCGCTGCCCGACTGGCTGCGCGAGATCGTCAGCGACTGAAGACGCGCTGACGAAAAAAGCTCAGGCCGGCCGCAGCACGATGCGCGCTTCGAAGCCGCGTGCCATGCCGGGCGGCGGCGAGGCCAGCTCCAGCGTCGCGTTGTGCTTCTCGACGATGGTGCCCACGATCGACATGCCCAGGCCGTAGCCGGCGCGGTCCGAGCCGTGGCGCACATGGCGCTGGTGCAGCGACTGCAGCTGTTCGGCGCTGACACCGGGGCCGGCATCGCGCACCACCAGCACGCACGGCGCGGCCACCTCGATCGTCACGCGGCCGTCACCGCTGTAGCGCAGCGCGTTCTCCACGAGGTTGCGCAACGCGATCGCCAGCGCATCGACGTCGCCGAAGGCCACCGGCGCCGCGCTGTCGGGCACCTTGAGCTTCAGTCGTTCGTTGATCTGCGGGTCTTGCCAGAACTCCTGTGCCACCGTGCCCGCCAGCTGCACCAGGTCGACCCGCGCCCGTGTGAGCGAGGCGCCCGATTCGGCGCGCGACAGCTGCAGCAGCTTTTCGGCGCGGTGGCTCAGCATCTGCAGCGCCTGCAGCGCGCCTTCGACGTCGGTGCGCTTCAGGTCGTGGTCGAGCGCGGTCTGCAACCGCAGGCGCGCGGCGGCCAGGGGCGTGCGCAGTTCGTGCGCGGCATTGGCGGCCAGCGCGCGCTCTACGTCGAGCGACTGCGACAGCCGCTGCAGCAGCCGGTTGACATGGTCGCCCACCGCGCGCAACTCCTGCGGCAGACCGGGCAGGGTGATGGGGCGCAGGTCCGCGCCGTTGCGCTTCTCGATCTCGGCGGCCAGCTGCTGCAGCACGCGCAGCTCGGTTCGCGCCACCCGGCGCAGCACCAGCGCCAGCAGCGGCAGCACCGCGCCGAGCGGGATGATGAGGCCGAACAGCGTGCGGTTCAGCGCGCGGCGGCGCTCGTCGAGCGGGTCGGCCACCTGGAAGTACAGGCCCAGCGTGGGGTGGCGCACGGTGTAGATGCGCCAGGTCTGGTTGTTGGCGAAGCCGGCGGCCAGCGGCACGTCGAAGGCGTCGTCGGGGGCTTCGGCCGAGCGCAGCAGCACATGCTCGTGCACGTCGACCACCTGGTACATCACGGCGTCTTCGGAGAACAGCTGCTTGGGCGCGATCAACGGCGTGTCCTGCTTGCCGCTTTCATGGCGCAGGCGCAGCTTCTCGAGCTCCTGCACCGCCATGTCGAACATGCGGTGCGACACCTCCACCAGCTCGTTGTCGAAGTTGTGGTTGATCTCGCGGTCCACGTACCAGACCACGGCGAACACACACAGAAGCCACACGCCGCCGACCCACAGGATCAGCGTGCGGGTGAGGCGTCCGGCGAGCGAATCGCGGCGGTCGCGCAGCAGAGAGCCGCTCATTCCTCGTCGTCCGCGGAGAACGACAGCCGGTAGCCCAAGCCGCGCAGCGTCTGGATGTGGCTGCGCCCGAGCTTGCGCCGCAGCCGGCTGATGAACACCTCGAGCGTGTTGCTGTCGGCCTCGTCGCCGAAGCCGTACAGCGCGTCGGCCAGGTTGTCGCGCGTGTGGATGCGCTCGGGCCGCGTGGCCATCACGCGCAGCAGGGCCCATTCCTTCTGCGTGAGCACGACGGGCACGCCGTCCTTGCGCACGCGGTCGTGGGCCAGGTCGATCTCCAGCGTGCCCAGCTGCAGCACCGGCGAGGTATTGGCGCTGCGCCGGCGCTCCACGGCGCGCAGCCGCGCGAGCAGCTCGGCCGGGTCGTACGGCTTGATGAGGTAGTCGTCGGCGCCGGCATCGAGGCCTCGGATGCGGTCGGTGACCTGGTCGCGCGCCGTGAGCACGATGACGATGGGCGGCTCGCGCAGCGCGCGCACCTGCGGCAGCAAAGAGAGGCCGTCGCCGTCGCCCAGGTGCAGGTCGAGCAGCACCGCCGCGTACTGCACCGAGAGCAGGGCGCCGCGCGCCTCGGCCAGGCTGGGGGCCACGTCGACGACGAACGCCTTGGCGACCAGGTAGCTGCAGACCGCGTCTGCCAACGAACTGTCATCTTCGACCAGCAAGATTCGCACGCGGTGGCCCTTACAAAAACTCGAAGTCTAGCGCCGCCCCTCTGGCGATCGCGTCAGGAATCGTTCAGGTCGCTTCAGACTGGGTTCATCCCGCGTGCGTAGGCTCGCGCCAGTCTGTTCCGAGGCCTGTTTTTCTTCATGACCCGTCGTACCCCGCATCTCCGTCTCGGAGCCCTGACCTTGCTTGCCCTGGCCCTGCTGATGATCTGGGACGCCCTTGGCGGCGACCTGCCGCTGGCCCGCCTGGCCGGCACGCCGATGGGCTTTCCCTGGCGCGAGAACCCCTTCCTGGTGCACGTGATGCACGAGGGCGCGAGAAACCTCAGCTGGCTGCTGGTGATCGGCCTGTTCGCCGCCATCCGCTGGCCCGTGGGCGTGCTGCGGCGCCTGGACACGGGCGCCCGCGTGCAGCTGGCGCTGACGGTGCTGGCCTCGGTGCTGGCCGTGAGCCTGATCAAGCACGCGAGCGACACCAGCTGCCCCTGGGACCTGAAGGCGTTCGGCGGCGTGGCGCGCTATGTGTCGCATTGGGCCTGGGGCCAGGACGACGGCGGGCCGGGCGGCTGTTTCCCGGCCGGCCATGCCTCGGCCGCCTTTGCCTACCTCGGCGGGTATTTCGTGCTGCGGCATGTGGCGCCGCGTGGCGCCATCGTGTGGCTGTGCGTGGCGCTGGCCGCCGGCTTCGTGCTCGGCGTGGCGCAGCAGATGCGCGGCGCGCACTACATGAGCCACACGCTGTGGACCGCCTGGGTCTGCTGGACGGTCGGCTTCCTCATCGAGCTGGTGGCGACGCGCCGCCGCACGTCCCCTCCCATCGAGCGCACCGCGCCCCTGCATGCAAGCCCTTGATTTCGCCCTGTTCAGCTGGATCAACGCCTCGGCCTCCGCGCCGGCGTGGAGCCTGCGCTTCGCGATGTTCGCGTCCGACGTGCTGCCGACACTGCTGGCGCTGTCCATCGCGGCCGCCGCGGCCTTCGATCGCCGCTGGCGCCACGCCTTCTTCACCGCGCTGGTCAGCGTGCTCGTCGTGTGGCTGGTGGTGAACGTGTTCCGCTCGGTGCTGCCGTTCCCTCGGCCCGCGTTCTACGGCCTGGGCATCCAGTGGGTGCCGCAGGGTGCGCGCCCGGGCTTCCCCAGCCTGCATGCGGCCGGCACGTTTGCCGCGGCCTTCTCGCTGTGGTGCCTGCCGTGGCGCACGCCCATGCGGCTGGCGCTGGTGGCGGCGGTGGTGGTGGCCTGGAGCCGGCTGTACCTGGGCCTGCATTTCCCGACCGACGTGACGGCCGCCGCGATCCTGGCGGCGCTGGTCTCGATCGTGGTGGAGCGTGGCATCAGCCGCCCCGCCGGCCGTGCGGTGTCGCGCAGCCCGCGCCTGCGGCTGCTGCGCCGCGCGCGCATCGGCCGAGCCTGAATGCGCTCTGAATGAACTGTTCAGGCTCTCTTCAGGCACGCTGCCTACATTGGCGGCATGTCTGTTTCGCGTCTCGACTCCGCGCTCCTGGCGCGTGCTCCCAGCCGATCTGAATCCCGTCCCGCGCCGCTGTCGGATGCGGGCGCCGCCGGCACTTTCTGGCAACGCATCGACCGCTGGATCTCGCAGCCCCGCTCGACGCGGCAGGTGATCGTCTGGCTCAGCCTGTACCTCGGCCTCACCGCCAACTGGCCGCTGCTGAACGACCTGGCCCGCCTGGGCGGTGCGCCCAGCACCTACATGCCGACCATCGCCGCGCTGGGGATGCTCACCTTCTGCGGCACCGTGGCGATGCTGTCGCTCACGGCCTGGTCGCGCTGGATGAAGCCGTTGTGGCTGCTCGTGGTCGTGATCGCCGCGGTGGCGCAGCACTACATGCTCCAGTACCGCGTGGTGATGGACCCGAGCATGATCGCGAACGCGTTCCAGACCGACCCCAACGAAGCGCGCGACCTGCTGAGCGGGCGCATGGCCTTCAACGTGCTCGTGGTCGTTCTGCCGGCGGCCTGGGCGATCTGGCGCGTGCGCATCGTGCCGATGGGGCTGCTGTCGCACGTCTGGCGCAACGCGCTGCTGCTGGTGCTGGCCGCCGTCGTGGCGGTGGTCACGGCCGTGGCCATGAACCGGCAGCTCGCGCCGCTGATGCGCAACAACGTGCACCTGCGCTACATGATGAACCCGATCGCCAGCCTGTACTCGGCCGGCGCCGTGGTGCTCAAGCCGATGTTCAAGCGCAGCAGCAAGCTGATCCCGATCACTGCAGGCACGGCGCTGGGCGCGAGCTATGCGGCGCAGAAGCGCCCGCCGCTGTTCGTCGTGGTGGTGGGCGAGACCGCGCGTTCCGACCACTTCGGCTTGAACGGCTACGCCCGCGACACCACGCCCGAGCTTGCGAAGCGCAACGTGCTGAGCTACCGCGAGGTGCGCTCGTGCGGCACCAACACGCTAGCCTCGGTGCCCTGCATGTTCTCGCCCCTGGGCAAGACCGGCTACGAGTCGCGCAAGGACGAGTACGAGAACCTCATGGACGTGCTGCAGGCCTCGGGCCTGGCCGTGTTCTGGCTCGACAACCAGGCCGGCTGCAAGGGCGTGTGCGCGCGCATCCCGAACGCCTCGGCCTTCGACGGGCTCGATGCGGCCACCAAGAAGGCCCTGTGCGACGGCGAGGAGTGCCTCGACAACGTGATGCTCAAGGGGCTCGATGAACGCATCGCCGCGCTGCCCGCCGAGCGCCGCGCCAAGGGCGTCGTGCTCGTGATGCACCAGATGGGCAGCCACGGCCCGGCCTACTACAAGCGCTCTGCGCCCGAGCTGAAGCGCTTCACGCCCGAGTGCAAGACCAACGCGCTGGCCGAGTGCGCGCATGCCGAGCTGATGAACGTCTACGACAACTCGATTGCGCAGACCGACCACTTCCTCGGCCAGACCATCGACTGGCTCCAGACCCAATCCAAGCAGTACGACACGGCGCTGCTGTACATGAGTGACCACGGCGAGTCGCTGGGCGAGTACGGCCTGTTCCTGCACGGCGTGCCCTACAGCTTCGCGCCCGATGCGCAGAAGCACGTGCCCATGGTCACCTGGTTCGGCGACGGCATGAGCGAGCGCCGCAAGCTCTCGCGCTCGTGCATGGAGGCAGGCCTGGATGCGCCGCTCACGCACGACAACCTGTATCACACGGTGCTGGGCCTCATGGACGTGACCACGCCCACCTACAAGCCCGCGCTCGATGCGCTGGCCTCGTGCCGCGGCAAGGCCTGAGCCCGCCCGCAGCTTCGGCTTCTTACTTCTTTTCGCGCGGCAGCCGGCCCATCAGGAAGAACTCCGGGTTCGGCTGCATGCCGCTGAAGCTGGCCAGGCGGTTGCTCAGGCCGAAGAAGGCGGTGATGGCCGCGATGTCCCAGATGTCCTCGTCGTCGAAGCCGTGCGCGTGCAGCGGCCCGAAGTCGCGGTCATCGATCTCGTGCGAGCGTTCGCAGACCTTCATCGCAAAGTCGAGCATCGCACGCTGGCGCTGCGTGATGTCGGCCTTGCGGTAGTTCACCGCCACCTGGTCGGCCACCAGCGGCTTCTTCTCGTAGATGCGCAGCAGCGCGCCGTGCGCCACCACGCAGTACAGGCATTGGTTGACCGCGCTGGTGGCGGTGACGATCATCTCGCGGTCGCCCTTGGTGAGCGAGCCTTCTTCCTTGAGCATCAGCGCGTCGTGGTACGCGAAGAAGGCCCGCCACTCGGCGGGGCGGCGCGCAAGGCCGAGGAACACGTTGGGCACGAAGCCGGCCTTTTCCTGCACGGCAAGGATCGCGGTGCGGATGTCGTCGGGCAGGTCTTTCAGTTCGGCGAGGGGGTAGCGAGGGGCGTTCATCTGCTTGTCTCCTGGGTGGAATGACAAGATCATAGGCAAGCGTTCGCCCCTTCGCCTAGGTGCGGATGCGCTCGTGCTGCTGCGCGATGAACATCGCCACCCGGCGCACCAGGTCGTGGTTGCCCCCAGCGGCCTCGACACTTGCTGCGGCTTGCACGCCGACGATTTCTTCGATGGTGTGGATGACTTCATCCGCCTGCACCGTCGACAGGCCGAAATGGGGCGCTGCGGCGCGTGCCAATGCCAGGCTTGACGCGTGCTGTCCCGGAAGGATGGCGAGTTCCTGGTAGCCAGTGTGGACGCCCAGTTGCATGACGAGATCGAAGGCCGGTGCCAGCTGCCAGAGACCGTCGTCGCCCCGCAGCGCGCCATGGTTCTTGACGTGATCGTCGCTGTTGCCTACCGCCAGGTTGAACACCAGGCGCCGGAACAGCTCTGCCAGGTCTTCCTGCGGTTGCCGCGAGATACGGCGCAGCAGCTGCGCCAGTTCGACGTAGCTGCCCCGGCTGGACTCGTAAGGAGCGTCGAGCAGTGCCGAGGCCGAGAGATAGTGAAAGCGCCGCTCGTCGGTCACCGGCCCGGACCGGTCGAAGCGCTCGACCAGCAAGGCGTGCCCGGCGGCGAGAGGTTGCAGCAGGAAAGGCGGCACCGCGATGCCGCAGGCATCGGCCAGCCAGAGCGTGGCCGCTTCGATCACTTCCACGTCATGGTCGTCGCCGCGCGAGGCGAACTTGGCGATGCAGCGACGGCCTTCATGCACGAAGGCAGCCTTGGGACGCGCACCGCCCAGGCTCCCGCCGCGCAGCAGCAGGTGCATGTCGGGTCCGATTTCCATGCCGTCCTCGATCCGGCGCGAAGCCTCGGCAAGCTCCTGCAGCGACCAGAGCGTGACGGGCGGCTCGTCGCTGCGGATGGGCAATGCGTCGGCGAA
The DNA here is from genome assembly GCF_058796495.1 of Variovorax sp. GW823-FHT04B03. Taxonomy (NCBI): domain Bacteria; kingdom Pseudomonadati; phylum Pseudomonadota; class Betaproteobacteria; order Burkholderiales; family Comamonadaceae; genus Variovorax; species Variovorax sp. GW823-FHT04B03. The sequence goes on along the minus strand of NZ_JBXAIT010000003.1, from coordinate 669,993 downwards.
CACCATGGCACCAACACGGTCCTCGTTGGTCAGCAGCAGCGCGTCAATGTCGGACAGAGGCTGCCCCTGGCGTATTTCGAGCACCTTGCGGCCCCAGCTGTCGGGCAGTGCATCGCGCAGCGTGAGCGGCATGGCGCCGCCGTCGCGGATTCGTTGCTCGGCCAGCACGAACGCCGCGTCTCGCAGCGGCAGGGTCTCGGGGTTCAGCGGTGTGGCCGCCGGGTCTTCGAGGTAGCGCCGGCCGTAAGCGAACTCGCCGGATTCCACGACCCCGCGGCGGACCACCTTCATCAGGCCGGCCGGCTGCACCGGCTCGCCCGTGCGGTGTGCGAGGCCGACGTAGATGCGCCGCTCGGCGTCGAGCGAGTCAGAAGTCACGTTCGCCCTCCGCGATCACACCCGCAGTGCCGTGTGCGGCCGATCGGCGCACACGGCGCTTCGCCGCCAATTCCGCGGGAGCCGGCGCCACGCCGTCGAGCGAATCGATCTGGCCCAGCAGCCACAGCGCATGGGCAAGCAGGCCGATGCTGGTGCCGGGCTTGCCGGACTCGAGGGCTCGCAGCGTGTTGGGCGAGCACATCAGGCGCTCGGCCATTTCAGCGACCGTCCATGCTCGGTGCACCCGGTGCGCGCGCAGGCGCAGGCCAAGGCCCTCAAGGGGCTTGATGGTCTGCGACGGCAGGGATGAAAGGCTTCGGCTGCTCTTTGGCATCAATAAAGTGACTGTTAAACGGCTTAAAAGTCATTTTATTGCGTATTTTTGGATTTTGGAAGCGAGCCTATGCGGTCAACCCCGGGGGCTTTGCTTCGGGTGGCTCCAGCACCGCCAGGTCACTCTCATCCTTGAGCCCCACACCGCTCAGCCCCCGACGCAGCGATTCGCGCACCAGCCACGCGAGCTTGAAGGCGGCCTGCGCGTACGACAGCCCCTCGGGCCGCACGTTCGAGATGCAGTTGCGTTCGGCGTCGTGCCGGCCGCGGCGTGGCGAATGGGTCAGGTAGATGCCGAGGCTGTCGGGCGAGCTCAGGCCCGGGCGTTCGCCGATGAGCATGACCGACAGCGCCGCGCCCACCGCTTCGCCCAGTTCGTCGGCCAGTGCCACGCGCGCCTGGGTGGCGATGAACACAGGCGACAGGCGGGTGCCGGGCGGCAACTGCGGGCGCAGCGCCGCGAGCAGCGGCACGGCGTGGCGGGCGACGGCGAGCGAGGAGAGGCCGTCGCCGATCACCAGGCAGAGGTCGCAGCCGCCCACGGGTCGATCGTCGCGCAGGTGCGCGGCGTCTTCGGCGTCGAGCTGGCGGCCCAGGTCGGGACGGCGCAGGTAGGTGGTGCGGTCGGGGGCGCGGCTGCGCACACGGTTCACGTGCCATTGGTCGGCACGCAGTGCGGCGTCGAGCGCGTCGACATCGAGCGCCGCATGGATCGCGTCGCGCGCCATCGCGTGGGCCCAGCCGAAGCGCAGCGTTTCGTCGGTGGGCATGCCGGCACCGGCACGGCCGAGTGCGAGCCGTGCGGGCGTGGCGGCGCGCCATTGCGCCCAGGGGTTGGGGGTGACGGGTGAATCGCTCATGGCGCCAGCGCGGAGAGCCCCCCCATGTCGCTGAGCAGCCGGTTGGCGGTGGGCGGTGCGAGCCGGCCGGTGGTGTCGGTGATCTGCATGCGCTGCAGCCAGGCCTCGAACTCGGGCGCGCGCTTCAGGCCCAGCGTTTCGCGCAGGAAGAGGGCGTCGTGGAACGAGGTGCTCTGGTAGTTGAGCATCACGTCGTCCGCGCCCGGGATGCCCATGATGAAGTTGATGCCCGCCGTGCCCAGCAGCACGAGCAGCGTGTCCATGTCGTCCTGGTCGGCTTCGGCGTGGTTGGTGTAGCAGATGTCGCAGCCGATCGGCAGGCCCATCAGCTTGCCGCTGAAGTGGTCTTCGAGCCCGGCGCGGATGATCTGCTTGCCGTCGTACAGGTACTCGGGGCCGATGAAGCCGACCACGGTGTTGATGAGCAGCGGCTGGTAGCGCCGAGCCAGCGCATAGGCGCGCACCTCGCAGGTCTGCTGGTCGACGCCGAAGTGGGCGTTGGCCGAGAGCGCGCTGCCCTGGCCGGTCTCGAAGTACATGAGGTTTTTGCCGACGGTGCCGCGCGCAAGCGACTGCGCCGCGGCATGGGCCTCGTCGAGCAAAGCGGGCGTCACGCCGAACGAGAGGTTCGCTTTCTCGGTGCCCGCGATCGACTGAAAGACGAGGTCGACCGGCGCGCCGGCCTCCGCGAGCTTCAGCGTGTTGGTCACGTGCGTGAGCACGCAGCTTTGCGTGGGGATCTCGAAACGCTGGATCACCTCGTCCAGCATGTGCAGCAGGCGCCCGAGCACCGGCAGGCTGTCGGACACGGGGTTGATGCCGATCACCGCGTCGCCCGCACCGTAGAGCAGGCCGTCGAGCGTGGAGGCAGCCACGCCGCGCAGGTCGTCGGTGGGGTGGTTGGGCTGCAGGCGCACGGCCAGGTGGCCGGGCAGGCCGATGGTGTCGCGAAAGCGCGTGACGACATGGCACTTCTTCGCGACCGCGACCAGGTCCTGGTTGCGCATGAGCTTGGATACGGCCGCCACCATCTCGGGCGTGAGGCCCGGTGCCAGCGCGGCGAGTGCCTCTATGGTGGCTTGTTCCGACAGCAGCCAGTTGCGGAAGTCGCCGACCGTGAGATGCGCGACCGGCGCGAAGGCCTGCACGTCGTGCGTGTCGATGATCAGCCGCGTGATGTTGTCCTGCTCGTAGGGAATCAGCGCCTCGGTGAGGAACTGCTTCAGCGGCGTATCGGCCAGCACGTGGCGCGCCGCCATGCGCTGCTGCGCGGTCGCCGCGCCGAGGCCCGCGAGGTAGTCGCCCGAGCGCGCGGGGCTGGCGCAGGCGAGCACCTGCCGCAGATCGTCGAAGGCGAAGCCCTGGCCGGCAATGGTGGTGCGGTAGCGCATCTTTGTTTGTCAGGGCGTGGAAGACAGCATCGCGTCCGGCGCGGCGGCGTCGCGCTGCGCCGAGGTGAGCAGGAAGTAGCCGTAGGCGGCCGCCATCAGCACGAGGAACAGCACCGTGAGCATCGGGTTGAACCAGACCATCGCGCCCAGGCACACCAGACCGAGCCCGAGCGCGATGGCCGGGAACACGGGATAGAAGGGCGCGCGGTAGGTGCGCAGCAGGTCGGGTTCGGTGCGCCGCAGCTTGAACAGCGCGGCCATCGAGATCAGGTACATCACGATCGCGCCGAGCACGGCCATGGTCACGATGTTGGCCGTGAGCGTCTGCCCGCCGAACTGCACCCACTCGTCGCTGAAGATGGCGGCGATGCCGACCACGCCGCCGGCCAGCAGCGCGCGGTGCGGCGTGTCGAAACGCGGGCTCAGGCCGGCGAAGTAGGCCGGCAGGTAGCCGGCGCGCGCGAGCGCGAAGATCTGGCGCGAGTAGCCCATGAGGATGCCGTGGAACGAGGCGACCAAGCCGAACAGGCCGATCCACACCAGCATGTGCAGCCAGCCGCTGTTGGCGCCCACCACCGCCTTCATGGCCTGCGGCAGCGGGTCGTTGATGTTCGCGAGCTGGCGCCAGTCGCCCACGCCGCCCGCGAAGATCATCACGCCGAAGGCCAGCAGCACCAGCGTGACGATGCCGCTGGTGTAGGCCAGCGGAATCGTGCGGTGCGGATCGCGCGCCTCTTCGGCCGCCATGGCCGCGCCCTCGATGGCCAGGAAGAACCAGATCGCGAACGGGATCGACGCGAAGATGCCCGACACCGCCGCGCCGTTCAGCACATTGCCGCCTGCCCATCCGTGGGCCACGAAGTTCGCCATCGACCAGCCCGGCGCGACCACGCCCATGAACACCAGCAGTTCGAAGATCGCGAGCACCGTGACGAACAGCTCGAACGCCGCCGCGATGCCGATGCCGATCCAGTTCAGCCCGATGAAGATCACGTACGCGCCCACCGCGAACCACTTCGGGTTGATGCCAGGGAACTGCACGTTGAGATAGGCGCCGATCGCCAGCGCGATGGCCGGCGGCGCGAAGACGAATTCGATCAGCGTCGCGAAGCCCGCCACGAAACCGCCGCACGGCCCGAAGGCGCGCCGCGCATAGGCGAAGGGGCCGCCCGCGTGCGGGATGGCGGTCGAGAGCTCGGTGAAGCTGAAGATGAAGGTCGTGTACATCGTCGCCACCAGCACCGTGGCGACCAGGAAGCCGAGCGTGCCGGCCGTGTTCCAGCCGTAGCTCCAACCAAAGTACTCACCCGAAATGACGAGGCCGACCGCGATGCCCCACAACTGAACGGGACCGAGGACTTTCTTGAGATGACCGGTGCCGGCGACGGGGGCCGGCGGAGCGTCGTTGGCGCGCATGGGGGCTTCCTCTCTGGGCGGATGGTGACAGTGCACCCCTCCCAAAGCAAGGGCCGTTCCATCGGATACATCGGCGTACAGGCGGCTTCACGGGGGCTGTCCATAATCGGCAGCTTTTCAACCACCGAGGTGTTTCGTGAAGTCATTTGTCTGTGCCGCGCTCGTGTCCGTCTTTGCCATCCCCGCAGCCTTTGCGCAATCCGCCGCCGTGACCACGCCCAGCGGCCTGATCTACCAGTCGCTCAAGGAAGGCACCGGCGCATCGCCCGCCGCCACCGACGTGGTCAAGGTGCACTACCGCGGCACCTTCCCCGACAGCGGCAAGGAGTTCGACAGCTCCTACAAGCGCGGCGAACCCACCGAGTTCCCGCTCAACGGTGTGATCCCGTGCTGGACCGAAGGCGTGCAGAAGATGAAGCCGGGCGGCAAGGCCAAGCTGACCTGCCCGGCGTCGATTGCTTACGGTGCGCGCGGTGCGGGCAACGGCCTGATTCCGCCGAATGCGACGCTGAATTTCGAAGTCGAGCTGGTGTCGGTCACGAAGCGATAGCGGCTGAGGCCGGTCAGGACCGGCCTGGGCAATGAGCGGTGCGTGCAGTCCGTCACGCTGCTCGCTTCGCAATAGTTGCCCGATTCTTTCCTCTCGTTTTTGCGCGCATGGGCCTCCCACAATCCGCGGCCTGACTCCTGATCCACAGGAGCGGCTTCAGGGAGGAATACATGTCCGCACTCCGTGCTGCGCCAACGCGCACGCTCGACATCAACAGCACCGCCATTCCGGTGTTTCTGGGGCGTCCGGCGCTCGAGCCGGTTCGGTTGTATGGGCGCGAAGGCGTCAACCGCTTGTTCGAGTACGAGCTGCTGCTCAAGAGCCCCGACGCACTCAACCTTGGCGCGAGCGAGGCTGCCGATCTCGGCCGCGATGCGCAGGGAGTTGTCCAACATGGCTAAGCAGGAAAAGAAAAAGCCAGGATCGGTGGCTGGAACCATCCTGTGGGCGGTTCTTGCGCTCCTCGTCGTGCTTTGCGGGCTCTATTGGGCGTTCGTGTGTTTCGTCATGTGCGGTCGGATAGGTTGAGGGCACCATGAGCGCCAAACAAATCATTGAGGACCACGACAAGTGGCGAAAAGGCGCAGGCGGTGCGCCAGCGGGTCTTTCTGGCCAGAGCGACGGCAATGCCTACGCTGGCTTGGACCTGAACTTGATCACCTTCTCGTCCAGCGCCTTCAGCGGCAGCAGCTTCACATCGACCACTTTTCAGGACGCCGTCTGGACCGCATGCCAGTTCAGCGGTTGCTCTTTCAGCCAGTGCGACATGCAGCGCATCGCGATCAGCGGATGCACCTTCGTCGACTGCACTTTCAGCGCCTCACAGTTGAAAGCCAGCACGCTCAGCGACTGCACCTTCACCCGGTGCAACTGGACCGCACTCAATTTCGATGCGAGCCAGTGGTCGCGTTTGAAGCTGCTCGAATGCCGAGGCACGCAAGTGAGTGCGACCAACCTGCAGGGCGAGCAGGTCGACTTCACGGGAAGTCAGTTCGAAAACATGCAGCTGACCAACGCGCGCATTAACTGAGGCTGCAGGATGCAGTCGCTCCCACTCACCCCGGCTGATACTGATACAGCCAGGTCTCCGTCAACGTCTGATCCCCGTTCTTCAGATACAGCCGCATGTCGACCGGCTCCGTGCCCTCGGGCGTGAAGTCGAACTGCGCGCGCCAGTGGCCCGGCACGCCGTTGGGCACGGCTTCGGCGAAGACGTAGGAGAACTTGCCGCGTGGCGCGGTGAGCACCAGTTCGGGCTTCACGCCGAAGGGCACCGTGGTGAGCGGCTGTCCGATGAATTCCACCATGAACTTGCGCACGCCCTGCGGGCGCGGCTGGCCGGGCTGGCCGCCGCGGCCGATGCGGGTGGCGACGCAGCGCGCGAGCGGTGACGGAAAGGGCTCCTGGTCGGTCCAGTGCAGCCGGTATTGCAGGCTGTAGCTTGCCCCGGCTTTTGCATCGGCCTTCGGCACCCAGAAGGCGACGGTGTTGTCGTGGATCTCGTCGTCGGTCGGGATCTCGATGAGCTGGACCGAGCCTTCACCCCAGTCGCCCAGCGGTTCGATCCACAGGCTGGGGCGCTTCTCGTAGTTGACGCCGTCCTGGTAGTGGTCGAAGTTGCGGTCGCGCTGCAGCAGGCCGAAGCCGCGCGGCCGGGTGTCGGCGAACGCGGAGGCGCGGGTCTGCGTGGGGTTGTTGAGCGGTCGCCAGATGCGCTCGCCCGCGCCGTTCCAGATCGCGAGGCCGTCGGAGTCGTGCACCTCGGGGCGCCAGTCGATGGCGGTGGGCTTGATGGTTTCCGAGTACCAGTACATCGACGTGAGCGGCACCAGGCCCAGGCGCGACACGTCGCGGCGCAAGAACACGCGCGCGTCGATGTCCATGATCACGGCCTTGCCGCGCTGCATGACGAACTTGAACACGCCCGTGACGCTCGGCCCCTCGAGCAGCGCGTAGACGGTCATCGTGGTGGTGTTGCCCGCGGCGGGCGTCTCGAAATAGAAGCGCGTGAAGTTCGGAAACTCCTCGGGCTTGTCGGGCACCGCGACGTCGAGTGCGATGCCGCGCGCCGACAGGCCGTATTGGTAGAGCTCGCCGATGGCGCGGAAGTACGAGGCGCCAAGAAAGGCGACCCAGTCGTTCTTCTGCCAGTCGAGCTTGCTTTGATCGCCCAAGCGGCTTTCCTGCAGGCGGAAGCCTGCGAACCCGGCGCCCTCGGGCAGCGCGCGCGCGGGGCTGTCGGGGGGCATCGAGAAGTACGTGGGGCTGTAGAGCACCTCGCGCGCAAAGCTGTCGCCGCCGGCGGTCTCCAGCACGTGCATGCGCACCGGGGTCTGGAAGAAGCGGCCGAGGTGGAAGAAGGTGACGGGAAACGCGCCGGGCCCGTCGCGGAAGAGGGCGTTGGCGGGGTCGAAGCGGATCTTGCCGTGCGCGTCGTAGTCGATGCGCTCCAGCACCTGCGGCGCCAGCGGCGCGGCGGCGGTGTAGGGGCGGGCCGCGAGGCGCTTGGCCTGCGCGACGAGCGCATCGAAGGAGAAGGGCGCCGGCTGGCTCAGTTGCAGGCCGTTGGCGGCCAGCGCCTCTTCGGGCAGTCCCAGGGCGGCGAGTGCGGCGGCGGCACTGCCGGCGGCGAGGAAGGATCGGCGATCAAGCATGGGTTCTTGAGGGGCGGCGAAAGCCTTTGGAGGAGAAGGGAAAAGAGAAGCGTCGGGGAGACGGGGGAAAAACAACGCCAAGCATGCCCCGGACCACAGGGTACGGCGCGTCAGCCATTCCGCGCAAACGGGGCCGGACAAGGCCCCGCGCTGTCTTGCGGCAGCGGGTGCCGATCGGGCCCTTTTCGGGGCGTCGGCGGGTATTCTCGCGCCATCGAAAGTGCCAGGAGACAAAGGACATGTACACGGAACAAGGCGGCGAAGGCCCGGACCTGCTGGTGCTGCTGCACGGTATGGGCGCGACAAGCGCGGTGTGGTCGCCGCTGTGTGCGCAGGCGGATGCGCGATGGCGCGGCCGTTGGCTTGCGCTCGACCTGCCCGGGCACGGCGCATCGGACCGGCAGGCCTCCTACGCCATCGGCCAGCACGCCGCCACCGTGGCGCGCGCAGTGCTGCCGCATCTGCAGCCCGAAGGCCGCCTCGTGGTGCTCGGCCATTCACTGGGCGGGGTGATCGGCCTCGCTCTTGCGACGGGATGGTTCGGCGTCGTACCGCACGTGGTCTTCGCGGCGGGCATCAAGGTCGCATGGAGCGATGAAGAGGTCCGCCGCATGGAGATGCTGGCGACGCAGCCCGCCAAGCGTTTTGCAACGGAAGAAGAGGCGTGGGACCGCTACCTGAAGGTCTCCGGCCTGGCCGCGATCGCCGATGCGACGGCGCCCGTCGTGGCGCGCGGCGTGACGAAAGATGAGGAGGGTTGGCGCCTCGCGATGGACCCGCGCGCCAACGCCGTGGGCAAGCCGCCGCTGTCCGAACTGGTCAGTCTGGCGCGCTGCCCCGTCCATCTCGGCCAGGGCCGCCACGATGCGCTGGTAACGATGGAACAGACCCGCTCCCTCGACCCCGAAGCCCGCGACCTGGGCCCGCACGGCCACAACGTGATGGTCGAGGCGCCCGCAGCGGTGTGGGACTGGATGGCCTCGCTCAGCTGAGCCGCTCGTCGGCGCGGCGGATCGGCACCGTCACCCGCACCTCGGCCGCGCGCGCCCGCAACTGGCCGCAGCCGCCATCGACGTCCTGGCCGGCCGAGTAGCGCAGCTTCGTGAGGATGCCGCGCTCGTGCAGCGTGCGGGCCATCTGCTCGCAGCGCGCGCGCGACGGGCGGCCGAAGTCCACGCCCTCCACCGTGTTGAACGGGATCATGTTCAGCACGCCGTACTTGCCCGACAGCAGCCGCACGATGCCCTCGACTTCCTCGGGCCCGTCGTTCACGCCTTCGAGCAGCGTCCACTGGTACTGGATGGGGTAGCCGGTGGCGCGGGCGTAGTGCTCGCCTGCGTCGATGAGGGCTTCGGGCGTCAGGTTCGGTGCGCGCGGCAGGAGCTTGCGACGCAACTCGGCATTGGTCGTGTGCAATGAGAGCGCCAGCGCGGGCCGCACGCGCGCCTGCAGCAGCCGCTCGAACACGCGCGGGTCGCCGACGGTGGAGAACACCAGGTTCTTGTGGCCGATGTTGCCGACCGTGCCGAGCAGCTCGATGGCCTCGATCACGTTGTCGAGGTTGTGGGCCGGTTCGCCCATGCCCATGAACACCACCTTGCGCACCGGCCGGCGCAGGCGCGCGAGCGCGACCTGCGCAACGATCTCGGCGCTCTCGACCTGGCGCAGCAGGCCGTCGCGGCCCGTCATGCAGAACTGGCACCCGACGGCGCAGCCGACCTGCGACGACACGCACAGGCCGTCGCGCGGCAGCAGCACGCTCTCGACGGTCTGGCCATCGGCCAGCGCGACGAGCAGCCGCTCGGAGCCGTCGGCACCGGGATGAACCGCGTGGATGCGCGCCAGGCCCGCAAGCTCGGCCTCGATGGCCGGCAAGGCCTCCATCAGCGACGACGGGAAGAAGGTGGCCGGCAGGCGCCTGCCGCTGTTGCGCGGCAGCGCATGCGACCACAGCCGCAGGATGCGCTGCTCGTGGCTGGGACCGGCCCCGGCCTCGCGGAGTCGTCGTTTCAGTTCGTGGATTCGCATGCGCGGCGTGGGGCAAGGGGGCTCTGGTCTCGGGAGCGCCGATTGTGCACGGCAGGCGTGCGAAGGCGCAGCGCGCCAGAAACGGTGCGCTGCGCCTTCGTGTGCGCGAATTGGAACAAAGGGGAGGGCCGTTGCCGGCCTCTCCCTCCCTTCGGTCAGCCCAGCAGGCCGTGCAGGATGTTCGTCACGGGCGCCAGCGCAGAGCCCGTGCCGCTGTGGTCAAGCAGGCTGGTGATCGGGGCCACGACCTCACACACCAGCGGCGTGACCGCGTGCTCGACGGTGTTCACCACTTCCGCGACCACTGGGGCGACCGCCGAGCTGGCGCCGGCCAGGATGTCGGCCGCGGGCACCGCGGCGCCGGATGCGGCTTGCGTGGCCTCGGCCACGACCGGTGCCACGGCGTCGCTTGCATGGCAGAGCACCGACGACACCGGCTCCAGGATGTCCGCGACGGGGGCCTTGCCTCCGAGCAGGCCGCCGAGCAGGCTGCCCACGAGGCCGTCTTCGCCGACGATGCCGCCGAGCAAGCCGCCTTCGCCGCCACCGAGGACGCCGCCCAGCAGGCCGTCGTCGCCCAGCACGCCACCGAGCAGACCGCCGTCGCCGCCGAGGACGCCACCCAGGAGGCCGTCGTCACCGAGCACACCACCGAGCAGACCGCCGTCACCGCCGAGGACACCACCCAGCAGGCCGTCGTCACCGAGCACGCCGCCGATCAGACCGCCGTCTCCGCCGAGGACACCACCGAGGAGGCCGTCGTCACCGAGCACACCACCGAGCAGACCGCCGTCACCGCCGAGGACACCACCCAGGAGGCCGTCGTCACCGAGCACGCCACCAAGCAAACCGCCGTCACCACCAAGGACGCCACCCAGCAGGCCGTCGTCGCCCAGCAATCCACCGAGCAGACCACCGTCGCCGCCGAGGACACCGCCCAGCAAGCCGTCATCACCCAGCACGCCGCCAAGCAATCCGCCGTCGCCGCCGCCGAGCAGGCTGCCCAGAAGGCCTTCGTCACCCAGCAAGCCGCCGAGCAGGCCTCCCTCGCCGCCGAGGACGCCACCCAGCAGGCCGTCGTCACCCAGCACACCGCCGAGCAGGCCACCGTCGCCACCGAGGACGCCGCCCAAGATGCCGTCGTCGCCGAGCAAGCCACCCAGCAGGCCGCCGTCACCGCCGAGCAGTCCGCCCAACAAACCATCGTCACCCAGCACACCGCCGAGCAGGCCGCCGCCGTCGCCGCCAAGGACGCCATTCAACAGGCCGCCGACCGGGCCTTCGGCACCGAGGATGCCGTCGTCGCCCAGCACGCCGCCCAGCAGGCCGTCGTCACCGAGGACGCCACCCAGGAGTCCGTCATCGCCCAGCAGGCCGCTGAGCAAGCCGTCTTTGCCGCCGAGCAGGCCGGCCAGCGGGGTCGCGTTCAGCAGGGAGCCGACTGCGCCGTCGGGGCCGAGCAGGCTGTCCACGAGCCCGTCGCCACCGAGCAGTCCGCCGGTGAGGCCTTCGCTGCCGAGCAGGCCGGACAGGGCGCCGTCGCCGCCGAGCACGCCGCCCAGGATGCCTTCGTCGCCGAGGAGGCCGTTGACCAGGCCGTCGTCGCCCAGCACGCCGCCGAGCAGGCCGCTTTCGCCGCCGAGGACGCCACCCAGCAGGCCATCGTCGCCCAGCACACCGCCAAGCAAGCCGCCTTCACCGCCGAGGACGCCGCCCAGCAGGCCGTCGTCGCCCAGCACGCCGCCGAGCAGACCCCCATCGCCACCGAGCAAGCCGCCCAACAGGCCGTTGTCACCCAGCACACCACCGAGCAAGCCGCCTTCACCGCCGAGGACACCACCCAGCAGGCCGTCATCGCCCAGCACACCGCCAAGCAAGCCGCCTTCACCGCCGAGCAAACCGCCCAGCAGGCCGTCGTCACCCAGCACACCGCCCAGCAGGCCGCCTTCGCCACCGAGCACGCCGCCCAGCAAACCGCCATCGCCCAGCACGCCACCGAGCAGCCCGTCATCGCCCAGCAACTGCCCGATCAATCCGTCTTCGCCGAGCACGCTGCCCAGCAGGCTGCCGTCACCCAGCAGCCCCTCGAGCACCTGGCCGACGACACCGTCCGTGCCGAGCAGGTCGTCCACGAGGCCGTCCAGGCCCAGCGGGGTGGTGATGCCGCCGAGCAGGCCTTCGCTGCCCAGCACGTTCTCCAGCGCATTGCCCAGCGCGTCGGTCAGGTAGTCGACCTGGCCGATCAGCGAGCCGACGAGGGCGTCGGTCAGGCCATCGCCGAGCAGGCCGTCGACCACGGGGGTCAGCACGCCGCCCACGTGAACGGCAATGTTTTCGACCGCGTTGTCCACCGGCTCGAACTCGTTGGGATCGTTGGGCTTGAACTCCTCGCCGGTGACCGGCGAGAGCAGGTCGTCGACGAGGTCGGTGAGGCCGTCGGCCACCGGCATCAGCGAGGCCAGCGTGCCCGACGAGCCGGAGGCGCTGCGCACGTTGGTCGCACCGCCGCCCAGGCCGAGCGCGTTGTCGAGGGCGCCCAGCAGGTGCCCGGCGAGGCCGTCGCCCGGATCGAGCAGGTGGTCTGCGTCGGCATCGGCATCCGCGTCCGAATCGGCGTCCGCATCAGCGTCGGCGTCTGCATCCGAATCCGCGTCGGCGTCCGAATCGGCATCGGCATCGGCGTCTGCATCCGAGTCGGCGTCGGCGTCTGCATCGGCATCCGAATCGGCATCCGCGTCGCTGTCCCCGATGCCCGACACGAACAGCGGGAACCCGCCGCCGTCGCCGCCACCACCGCCGCTCAGCGCGGCGCCCAGGCCGATGGCGCCCAGCGCGCCGAGTGCGAATTCGCCCAGGCCGATGCCGCTGCCGGCTGCGGTCTTCTTGCTCACGGCGAGCGCCGCGGCTTCCGCGTCGCTGTCGGGCGAGGTGACATCGAGGTTGCCCGCGGCCACGTCGACGTTCACCTGCTCCAGGCCGCTGGACAGCTTGGTCGAGGTGATGGTGGCGTCGGTGCCACCCGCGAACACACCGGCCAGCGGCGCCTTGTTGGTGGCCGAGCCGGGGAAGAGCACGTTGGCCTGGCCGCCGTCGGGCACGATCACGCGGTCGCCGGCGATGAGGGTCTGGTTGCCGTCCACCGGCATGCGAAATCCGTCGCGCATGACGACCGTGCCGGGCGTGGCGTTGGACAGGGTGCCCAGGCTGGTCGGCCCGGCGGGCGCGGCCATGGGAGTGCTCGACCCGACAGGGCCTAGGGGCGTGACGCTGGCCTGTGCAAGCACCACGGGAGCGCCGCTTTCGGCGGCGGCGGGGATCGAAGCGATCGGCGATACGGTGGTGGTCATGCGGCCTCCTCGTCAAATAAATGACTACAGAGGGCAACATGCGTGCCGCCTTCGACTTCGGCCGTCAACGACGGACCGGAAACGCCGTATCTCTTTGATTCGAAACGATTTTTGTGCAAATGGCCCTGTCAGGCCAATGGTGCAAAACGGGCAGCTGTCGCCACTCGTTACGTAACACGGCGCACGCTTTGGCCGGAACGCCGGGCGCGTTCAGCGCGGTTCAGCCGCGCAGCCGGACCTGCAGGCTCTTCAGGTTGGTCAGCCACGCAAGGTAGTCCTCGTCGTCCTCGCCCAGCTCGGCCCAGGTGTCGTGCCCGTCCGCGTCGGGGTCGTCGAGGATGGCCTGCAGCGCGTCGGCGGCGGCATGGCGCAAGTCGGCCGGCGGCGCGGCCTTGCCGGCGCACCAGTCGACGGCGTCCGGGTGCACGTCGGCGCTGCCGTGTCCGGCGAGCAGTGCCAGCACTTCGGCCGCGGCGACGGTGCCTTCGGTCGAACCTGAATCCAGCGTCTCGCGGATGAAGGCGAGCGCGTCATCGGCTTCCTGCAGTTCCGCCAGCCAATCGAGCGCCTCGTCGTTGCCGAAGCCTGCTGTCGACCATGTACCCATTCGTTTGACTCCCGTGTGTGGCGTGTCGCGGTGCGGCCACGGTTTGAAGATGCGGTGATGCTAGCGGCGCGAATCTCGTGATCGCGCGGCCTCGCAGAATTCGTCAGAATGCCAGGCGACGCTTCCCAGTAGCATGGCCGCGCTCCTGACATGGGGGCGCGTGATCATCCAGTCCGTGAGCCGCCGGGGAACACTTCCCTTGGGCCGGCGTTGCGGCGGTGTCCTTCCAGGACACGCCGCGGTCACGGCCGATCTGCCGTGCATGGCCCACGGAAGCAGATGCCGGGCCGCTTACCCATTCACAACCACGGTTTCAGGGAGAGATTCAGCATGTCATTCGTTTTTTCGTCGTTCACCGACCACCTGGGCGCATTGCCGCCCGAACGCGCGCGCCACGGCGATGCCTTGCGCGCACGCGTGCAGCAACAGGTGCAGGCGCCGTTGCATGCCGACCTGTCGGCCTTTTCCTTCCTGCCCGACCAGGCGGACCACCCCGACCACGAAGACGCGCCGCAGGTGTTCGCGCAGGCGGTCGAGCAGATGTACCTGCCCAGGCCGTGGCTGGGCGACGAAATTCCGCTGTTCTTCCTCGGCTACCACGCGATGAACCGGCTCAGCGGCAAGCGCACCTCGCAAGGGCTGCTGCTGACCGACCAGGCGGTGTACGTGCAGGACGACTTCACCGTGCTGTCGGCCGCACCGCCACCGGCGCAGGGCCATGCCTTGCCTGCGCGCGCGGACGATGCACCTTCGTTCGTCTCGACGCTGCTGGCGCGCTACAAGGCATGGAAAGACTGGTCCGGCGTGGCCGACGCGCCCGAGCCGGTGCTGCTCAAACGCTGCGGCGAACTGCTGGCACCGACGGTCGCGGCGGTGCTCGCGTACCACGCGGAAAACGGCAGCCAGCGGCAGGCGCAGCAGCGCGTCTGGACGCTGGCCGAGCTGGTGGCCGACCACGGTGCAGTCGACACCTTGCTCGACCCCGCCAACCCGAAGCTGGCCAAGAAGCTGGGCAAGGTGACGGACAAGTTCCAGATTCCCGCGGGCGAGACGCTGCAGTTCGCGCTGGCCGACTTTCCGCTCTTCGGCGGCCCCTACGGCGTGGCGCTCACCGCGCAGGCGCTGTACGGCAAGGACCTGATGGAGTCGCCGCTGCGCATCGCGCTGGAGCGGGTGGAGGTGCGTGCGCTGCAGATCGGGGAGAAGGGCGACCAGCTGCTGACGGGCTCGACCCCGCCGATGGCGCTGCCCGCGCACATGAAGGAATCGCTGCGCGCACCCTTCCTCGCGTTTCTGCAGCAGGAGGTTGTGCGCCTGCAATCGAAGGCCTGATCCGCCCGCGCGCCATTCAACAAGATTCGGAGGAGTTTTAATGGGGTTCAAGGACACGCTCGCGCACGCGATGCTCGACAACGACAAGCTCAAGTTCGACGCCGCAGCGCCCGCGCTTTCCGCGCAGGAGCAATGGTTGGTCACGCTGAGCACGCCGCTGTCGGCCTTCAACGGCGACTGCGTGAACGCGGTGCTCACCGGCAAGGACAACGACACCCTGCGCGAAGGCATCGCGCAGGTGTGGAATGTGAGCGACCGCGCGAGCTTCGAGCAGACCGCGCGCTGGCTGACCGAGGAAGGGCAGCGCGCGAAGTACCTGCCGGCCTGGAAGGCCATCGGCGCGATCGATGCGGCGGTGCAGTCCACGCCCGGCGTGCTGCGCCTGGTCATGGACGCGTGGTTTCCCGCGTTCTTCCAGATCAAGGCGCGCGAGCACCTGGACATGCGGGCGCTGTCCGCGCAGACCGGGCACTCGAGCGCCGAGCTGAGCCAGCTGATGACGGGCAGCCAGAGCTGGGTCGGCGCCCTGCGCAAGCACTTCGGCGTGGCGCCGGATCAGCTGACGAACCTGGTGGCCTGGGACGCGGTGCGCCTGGCCAACCTGTCGCGCTGGGCCGTGCAGTTGGGCTTCATCGACCGCGCGGAGTTCGCGGACTTTGCGGGCGGCCTGGCATCGCAGGTGCGCGCGGCCTATGCCAACTGGTCGCAGGTGAGCGCCGCGTACATCGCGGCGGGCCTGATCTGGCAGTACTCCGATGCGCGTGAAGAGCATCTGCTGCGCACCAACCGCCTGCTGCTGAGCGACACGCGCAGCCCGTGGCGCAGCGTGCCGTTCGCCTGAAGAGGTCCTAGTCCTTCGCCCTCAGCGCGTATACCGCGTAGATCGGCACGCCGAGAAAGAACAGCACCATCGGCGCGAACAGCGTGTAGGGCCAGCCGATGCCTTCCATCACGCGGTAGGTACCGTCCAGGTGCAGCCGCGGATGGGGCTGCGTGAGGTCTTCGTACCGGCGCAGGCCCCACTGGAACTCCGCACCGGTCGCTCGCACCGAAGGATGCTGGCGCGCGCGGCCCACGGCCAGCCAGCACATCGCATCGAAGGCCAGCACCGAGCCCGCAGGCGCGCGTTCGCCGAAGGTGGCGAACACGGCGTTCACCTGCTCGGGCGTGAGGTACATCAGCACGCCCTCGGTGAACAGGAAGACCGGCTGCGCCTGGCGCTTGCGCGGCAGGCCGAGCTGCTCCCACCAGTCGGGCGCCGTGAGGTCGAGTTCGCGCAGGTCGTGGCGCGGATGGGTTTCGGGCAGCAGCTCGCGGCGCAGGGCCAGCACCTCGGGCAGGTCGGCGTCGGTCATGCGCGACTTGCCGTCGTCCAGCCATTGGAAGTAATGGCTCAGGCCGCAGCCCATGTTCACGACGCGCGCGCCCGGGTGCAGCTTGAGGAAGTCCTGCGCCAGGCTGCGAAAGCGCCGCGTGCGCGCCAGGATGCCGTAGATGGTCGTGCGGTCGTCGGGCAGGGCATGGTCGTCGTCGCGGATCTGCTCGAGGATGCCGGCGGCGTAGGCGTCGCGCACGGCCATCTGCGGAAAGAGCGCATCGCCCGAGGCCCGCGCGGCCAGCGGAATTCGCAAGGTGGACGGCACGGCCGAGAGCTTGCGCGCGGATTTGCCGGTGGTCATGAATGCGGGGGCAGGGCCATGCGCAAAGTCTGGCCGCTCCCGCGCGTGCGGGCAAGTCAGTCTTTGGTGTTGCCCGCGGGCGGGCGCTGGCGCGCGAGGTGGCGGTACACGGTGCTGCGGTGAACGCCGAGCCGGCGTGCCGCGCGCGCCACATCGTGGTCGCAGGCGCGCAGCGCTTCGTCGATGGCGTGGCGCGTGATGGTCTGCAGGGGCGCGTCGGGTTGCGACAGTGTGGCTTCGCTGAAGTCGGCAAGGGGTGCGGCGTCTTGCAGGTGCGCGGGCAGCGCATCGGCCGTCACGGCATCGCCCGGGTCGGCCAGCGCCACCAGCGCGCGCAGCACGCTGCGCAGCTCGCGCACGTTGCCGGGCCAGCGGTAGGCGGCCAGGCGTTCGAGCGCGTCGTTCTCCAGGCAGAGGTGCTTGGCGGCGCCGCCCGATTCGAGGAACAGCCGCGCGATCAGCGCGCGCCTGTCGGCACGCTCGTGCAGCGCGGGCAGAGCGACGGTGAAGCCGGCCACGCGGTACATCAGGTCGGCGCGAAAGCGCCCGGCCTCGACCAGCGCGGGCAGGCCGGCGTGTGTGGCGCAAATCAAATCGAAATCGACCGCCACGCCCTGGCCACCGCCCAGCGGCGTGACCACGCGGCCTTCGAGCACGCGCAGCAGGCGCGTCTGCAGCGCGAGCGGGATCTCGGCGATTTCGTCGAGAAAGAGCACGCCGCCGTGCGCTTCGCGGATGCGCCCCGGCATGCCCTTGCGGCGCGCGCCGGTGAAGGCGCCTTCTTCGTAGCCGAACAGCTCGGCCTCGATCAGCGTCTCGGGCAGCGAGGCGCAATCGACCGCCACGAAGGGGCCTGCGCTGCGGCGGCTGGCGGCGTGCAGGCGGCGTGAGAACACCTCCTTGCCGCTGCCGGTCTCGCCGTTCACGAGCACCGGCACGCCTTCGTTGAGCACGCGCACGGCGCGCGCCAGCAATGGGCGCACCACGTCGTCGTTGTCGACGGGCGCTGTGTTCGCGGCCATCACCTGCCGCGCACCACCGGAGCGGCCCGTGCCGCTGTTCGCCGTGCCCGTGCGCTCCATGACGGTCGCGATCTGCCGTCCGCCCGGCAGCGTGAGCAGGCTGCGCCGGTGCTCCATGCGCGGCCACTGCGCACCCAGGAATTCTTCGGCGTCGAGGTCGAGCAGGCCCTCCCACGTGCGCCCGAAGAGGTCGAGCGCCACGCGGTTGGCCGCCACGATGCGCCCGCCCTCGATCACCATCAGCCCTTCGCGCGCGGTGCCGATCAGCGCGGGCCGCGCGTGGAAGCGCAGCACATGGCCCGAGGCCTCGGCCAGCAGCATGCGGTGCTCCACTTGTTGTGCCGCCATGCGCACCAGGCCCAGGGCGTGGTGGTTCACGCGCGCGGTCTCGCCCGAGATGTCGAGCGCGCCGGCCAGTTCGCCGCGCCCGTTGAAGATGGGCGCCGCCGCGCAGCCCAGCCGGCCGTTCTGCGCCAGGTAGTGCTCGCCGCCAAGCACCATCAGCGCCACACGCTCGGCCAGCGCGGTGCCGATGGCGTTGGTGCCGCGGTGGCTCTCCGACCATTCCACGCCGGGCTGCAGCGCCACGCGCTGGGCCTTGGGCAGGAAGTCGGGGCTGCCGATCTCCTCGAGGATCAGGCCACTGGCGTCCGACAGCGCGACGATGCAGCCGTTGCCCACCGCATGCTCGGCGAGCCCGTCGAGTTCGGGCTGCGCGCAGCTGAGCAGGCGCATCGCCTGCTCGCGCCGCTCGTTGAGCAGCGAAGGCGCCATCGGCGTCGGGTCGATGCAATGCGGATCGACCGGCCGGCTGCGCTGCCACGAGCGCGAGATGTGCGGCGCGATCCACGGCGCCGGGTCGCGGCCTTGCGCGAAGAACAGCTCGCGGGCCTGTGCGACGCTGACCGAGGGGGCGGAAGCTTCACTCATCTTGCGGAACTCCGTGGGCGGGATTGCCGGCGATTCGCCTTGTGCGACATCGTAGTCGCCGCCGTCGCGCCCATCTGTCGCAGATTGCGAATGGAAACCCTCTGCGCGGGCCGCGCCCCTGTGGCGCGGGGCTTGGGGATTGTCCCGATCCGCGCGGGTATGCCGCTTGCGGTGCCTGTGCGGGCCGCCGCATGTCGTGGCGCCCGTTCACACCTTACCCAACGGAGACAACCCATGGACATGCTCGAACCGGGCAAATTCGGTACCGCGGTGCCTTTCAAGGCGCGCTACGGCAACTACATCGGCGGCGAATGGGTCGCGCCGGTGGAGAACCAGTATTTCGGCAACATCACGCCCGTCACCGGCAAGGTCTTCTGCGAAGTGCCGCGCTCCAGCGTCGCCGACATCGAGCGCGCACTCGACGCCGCCCACAAGGCCAAGGGCGCCTGGGGCCGCACCTCGACCACCGAGCGCGCCAACATCCTGAACCGCATCGCCGACCGCATGCAGGAAAACCTGGCCATGCTGGCCGCCGCCGAGACCTGGGACAACGGCAAGCCGATCCGCGAGACCATGGCCGCCGACCTGCCGCTGGCCATCGACCACTTCCGCTACTTCGCCTCGTGCATCCGCTCGCAGGAAGGCGGCATCAGCGAGATCGACCACGAGACCTTCGCGTACCACTTTCACGAGCCCATCGGCGTGGTCGGCCAGATCATTCCGTGGAACTTCCCGATTCTCATGGCCGTGTGGAAGCTCGCGCCCGCGCTGGCGGCCGGCAACTGCGTGGTGCTCAAGCCCGCCGAGCAGACGCCGGTGTCGATCCTGGTGCTGATGGAGGTCATCGGCGACCTGCTGCCGCCGGGCGTGCTCAACGTGGTCAACGGCTTCGGCGTGGAGGCGGGCAAGCCGCTGGCGTCGAGCAACCGCATCGGCAAGATCGCCTTCACCGGCGAGACCACCACCGGCCGGCTGATCTCGCAATACGCGAGCCAGAACCTCATTCCGGTGACGCTGGAGTTGGGCGGCAAGTCACCCAACATCTTCTTTGCCGACGTGATGGAGCGCGACGACGCCTTCTTCGACAAGGCGCTCGAAGGCTTCACGATGTTCGCGCTGAACCAGGGCGAGGTCTGCACCTGCCCGAGCCGCGCGCTGATTCAGGAGTCGATCTACGACCGCTTCATGGAGCGTGCACTGAAGCGCGTGGCCGCCATCAAGCAAGGCAGCCCGCTCGACGCGGCCACCATGATCGGCGCGCAGGCCTCGAGCGAGCAGCTGGAAAAGATCCTGTCGTACCTGGACATCGGCCGGCAGGAGGGCGCGCAGGTGCTCATCGGCGGCGAGCGCCAGCAGCTCGACGGCGACCTGGCCGACGGTTACTACGTGAAGCCGACCGTGTTCCGCGGCCACAACAAGATGCGCATCTTCCAGGAAGAGATCTTCGGCCCGGTCGTGTCGGTCACCACGTTCAAGGACGAGGAAGAAGCGCTGGCGATTGCCAACGACACGCTCTACGGCCTGGGCGCCGGCGTGTGGAGCCGCGACATGAACCGCGCCTTCCGCATGGGCCGCGGCATCCAGGCCGGCCGCGTGTGGACCAACTGCTACCACCAGTACCCGGCGCATGCGGCTTTCGGTGGCTACAAGCAGTCGGGCATCGGGCGCGAGAACCACAAGATGATGCTCGACCACTACCAGCAGACCAAGAACCTGCTCGTGAGCTACAGCGAGAACAAGCTGGGCTTCTTCTGATGACCGGCGAGGTCCTGCGCGTCACCGCGACCGACGCGGCGCTCGCGCTCATCGACGACCTCGCCGCACGGCACGGCCCGCTGATGTTCCATCAGTCGGGCGGCTGCTGCGACGGCAGCGCGCCCATGTGCTACGCGCAGGGCGAGTTCATCGTGGGCGACTACGACCGGCTGCTGGGCCGCATCGGCGGCATGCCGTTCTACATCAGCGGGCCGCAGTTCGAGTACTGGCAGCACACGCAGCTGATCATCGACGTGGTGCCGGGGCGCGGCGGGATGTTCTCGCTGGAAGGGCCGCTGGGCGTGCGCTTCCTGACGCGCTCGCGGCTGTTCACGGAGGCGGAGTGGGCGGTGCTCGAGGCCGAGGGGGCGGAGTAGGGCCCGGGCCGGTCGTCAGTTCGACGAAGCGAGCAGCTGCCGCACCAGCAGCTGCGTAGCCGGCGTCAGCGCCGCGCCCGTCTTCGTCGCCATCAGCAGGCGCCGCGTGGCCCACGCGTCCTTCAGGTGCACCACCTTCAGGTCGAGCGCGGCCACCTGCGCCTTGCAGGCGGCCAGCGGCACCACGCCGATGCCGAGGTTGGCCGCGATCATGTGGCACATCGCATCGAAGCTGCGCACCTGCACGCGCAGCCGCATCGGAATGCCGGCCTGTTCAGCGGCGCGCGAAGTCAGCTCGAGCAGCGAACTGCTGCGGTTCAACCCCACGAATTCGTGCGCCAGGCAGGTCTTGAAATCGACCTGCTTTGCGCGCAGTCGGGCTAGCGGATGTGGCTTGGCACACAGCACCACGAGCTCGTCGGTCTGGAAGGGCGCGACGTCGAGGCCGTAGGCGGGCGTGTTCTCGGCGAACACGCCCACGTCGGCGAGGCCATCGACCAGCGCGCGCACGATGTCGCCGCTCAGCTGTTCCTCGACCTCGACGCGAATATCGGGATGCTGTCCGAGGAAGGCCGCCAGCGTGGTCGGCAGGAACTCCGTCAGCGCCGACATATTGGCCCACAGCCGTACGTGGCCGCGCACGCCGCTGGCGTAGTCGCCCAGCTCGTTGCTGAACTGCTCGAAGCCCTGGAAGAGGCGCATCGCATGCTGCATCGCCACATGCCCGGCGGGCGTGAGCGCGATGCCCTGGGCGCTGCGTTCGAGCAGCTTGGAGCCGGTGGCGGCTTCGAACTCGGACAGGCGCCGACTCGCCGCCGAGAGCGCGAGGTGACACGCTTCCGCGCCCTTGGTGATGCTGCCCGACTGCGCCACGGCGCAGAACAGGCGCAGCGTCACGAAATCGACACGCGCGGGGTTGATGGTGCTGGCCATCGGCGGATTCTAGAGAGCGCGCCAGTGCCGAAAGTCATGCGCACGGGTTAAAAGAATTTTTGACATGTTATGTCGCTGCACCTATAGTGAATCCATCGAAGCATCGCGCGCTTCCCACGGTAGACAACCCAAAGGAGAGGTATGCAATCACTGCTGGATCAACTCGAAGGCCTCGATGTGCTGGCCGGTGCTGCGATGGGCGGGCTGTCTGTTCAGCTGCAGCCGATTCCGGGCAGCACGCCCGTGGTCCAGGTGAGCATCGAAGGGCGCGATGAGCTGCCGATCTTCGTCACGAGTTCCGACATGCAGATCATCTGCATCTGCTACCTCTGGACCGAGGAAGAAGTGAAACCCGCGCGGCGCACCGAGCTGCTCGAATCGCTGCTCGACCTCAATCCCTCGGTCCCGCTGTCGTCCTTCGGGCGCGTGGGCGGGCGCTACGTGCTCACGGGGGCGCTGGGGCGCAACGCGAGCGTGGAAGACATCGCACGCGAAGTGGCCGTGCTCAGCGACAACGCGCTCGATGCGCTCGACGCCTTGTCCGAATTCCTGAATTAAGCGGAGATCATCATGACAGTCATCAAGAAGCTGGTCACCTTGCTGCGCGGCAGCGCCCGCGAAATCGGCGAGAGCGTGATCGACAGCAACGCCACGCGCATCTACGAGCAGGAAATCATCGACGCCAAGCACAGCATCGAAAAGGCCAAGGGCGACCTCACGGGCGTGATGGCCAAGGAGATGCAGTCGGCCCGCGAGATCGAACGCCTGAAGGGCGAGGTCGCGCGCTACGAAGGCCTGGCGCTCGAAGCCCTCAACAAGACCCAGGAAGGCTTGGCGCTCGACGTGGCCGCCAAGGTCGGCACGCTCGAGCAGGAGCTCGAGGAGCAGGCCAAGGCCCACGCCTCGTATGCGCTGCAGGTGTCGCGGCTCAAGGACCTGATCAAGTCGGCCGAGGCGCGCATCCGCGAGCACGAGCGCGAGATCGGCATCGCCAAGACCACCGAGAGCGTCTACCGCGCCACGCAGTCGATCTCCGAGAACATCGGCAGCGGCGGCTCGCGCCTGGCCAGCGCGCGCGAGTCGCTGGAACGCATCCGCTCGCGCCACGAGGATCTGTCTGATCGCATGGCGGCAGGCCAGCAGCTCGAAGACGAGCTCGGCCACAGCGCGCTCGAGAAGAAGCTGGCCGCGGCAGGCATCGGCAACGACGTCGACCGCACCGGCAAGGTGATGGAGCGCATCCGCGCCCGGCAGGCCAAGCCGTCCGAACCGCCCAAGCCGTCCGAACCGGCGTCGGAGTGACGATGGTGCGGGTCAAGCCGGTACGCTGGCAGGGCTCGGACGAGGCGATCCGCGCGGTCCAGGTGGCCTTCGACGTGGAAGAAGCCGTGCTCGAGGCCGTGCGCACCGCGGCGTTCGAGCAGCATGTGTCCACGCCCGACCAGATCCGGCAGGTGCTGGGGCTGGCGACCACCTCGAAGCCGAAGCGGCCGCGTCTCACGGTGTCGTTGAACACGGCCGACTACGAATTTCTGGCGGCGCGGTATGGTCTGTCACCTGACGACCGCCTGGCCATCAAGGAGAGGGCCACGCGCGAACTGATTGCCTTTGCAGGCAAGGCGAACAAGAAGAACACCGGCACGAAGAAGCCGGGCGGCAGGTAAGAAGAAAAGAGAACAACAACCAACCCGCACGCGGGAGGATCAATGGGCGATTTCATGGGAGCGGTGACGGGGTACCCCACCGCGATCTACACGGTGCTGCTCGGCGTCGTGGTGATCTATTGGGTGCTCGCGGTGGTCGGCATGGTCGACTTCGAGAGCAGCGGGATCGACGTCGACCTGCAGACGCATGCCGACGGCGACACCAGCGACATGGGCCAGATCGCGAGCTACGTGGTCGCCTTCGGCCTGAACGGCGTGCCGTTCTCGGTGGCCGTGAGCCTGCTGGTGCTCGTGGCCTGGACGCTCTCGTGCCTGGGCGGCGAGTGGCTGCTGCCGCTGGTGCCGACGATGGTGCTCAAGCTGGTGGCCGGCACGGTGCTGCTGGTGGCCAGTGCAGCCCTTGCCATCCCGGTGACGGCGGTGGCCATCCGCCCGCTCAAGGGCCTCTTCGTGAGCCACACGGCCGTGAGCAACGCGGCGCTGGTGGGCCAGGTCTGCCGCGTCGTCACCGGCGTGGTGAACGAGAAGGACGGCCGCGCCGAAGTGGCGCGCCGCGGCGCCAGCCTCAACATCCGCGTCTGGGCGCCCACGCCCAACGCCCTCAAGCGCGGCTCGCACGCGCTCATCCTCGAATACGACGAGGTGGCCGCGCGCTACCTCATCGCGGCGCACGAAGACATCGTCTGAGAAGGCGTGAACGAACCCGCCATGTCCGTTCATCGGCCACGCCGGATTCACTCACACCTTCTGCCCGCGCGCATCCCTCACCCAAGTTCGTTCGCTCGCTCTTAAAGCATCTGGAGAAAAAATGGAGCCCATCATCTTCGCCGTGGTCATACTGGCCGTCGTCATCCTCGGCCTGTTCGCGATGTTCGCCAAGTTCTATCGCAAGATCGAACAGGGCCACGCCCTCATCGTGAACACGCTGCGCGCCGAGCCCGAGGTGACCTTCACCGGCCGCATGGTCTACCCGATCATCCACAAGGCCGAGCTGATGGACATCTCGGTCAAGACCATCGAGATCGACCGCTCGGGCAATGAGGGCCTCATCTGCCGCGACAACATCCGCGCGGACATCAAGGTGAAGTTCTTCGTGCGCGTGAACAAGACCGCCGACGACGTGCTGAAGGTGGCGCAAGGCATCGGCTGCGCGCGGGCCTCCAACCACGAGACGCTCGAAGAGCTGTTCTCCGCCAAGTTCTCCGAAGCGCTCAAGACCGTGGGCAAGTCGATGGACTTCGTCG
This sequence comes from Variovorax sp. GW823-FHT04B03, assembly GCF_058796495.1. Classification (NCBI taxonomy): domain Bacteria; kingdom Pseudomonadati; phylum Pseudomonadota; class Betaproteobacteria; order Burkholderiales; family Comamonadaceae; genus Variovorax; species Variovorax sp. GW823-FHT04B03. Next base: position 645,493 of record NZ_JBXAIT010000003.1, on the reverse strand, counting down.
ACCTTTATCAGGCGCGCGACGGCTTCCGCGACGAGATCATCAGCCAGATCGGCAACGACCTCTCGGGCTACGTGCTCGAAGACGCCGCCATCGACTACCTCGAGCAGACCCCGCTGTCGGAACTCGACGCCAACAACATCCTCGATGCGCAGGGCATCAAGAAGATCACCGAGCTGACGGCGGTCGAGCACGTGCGCACCAACGAGCTGCGCCGCAACGAGGAAATGCAGATCAAGAAGAAGAACGTCGAGACGCAAGAAGCGCTGCTCGAGCTCGAGCGCCAGCAGGCCGACGCCACCGCGCGCCAGCAGCGCGAAATTGCCAGCGTGCGCGCCCGCGAAGAAGCCGAGACCTCCAAGATCCAGTCCGAAGAGCGCACCAAGTCCGAAACCGCGCGCCTCATGGCCGAGCAGTCGGTCTCGGTGCAGCAGGAGAACGTGCAGCGCGAGAAGGAAGTGGCCGAGAACAACCGCAAGCGCGCGGTGGCCATCGAGGAAGAAAAGGTCACGCGTGCCCGCGACCTCGAGATCGTCGATCGTGAGAAGGAAGTGACCCTGCAGCGCATCGAGAAGGACAAGGCCGTCGAAGTGCAGAAGAAGGCCATTGCCGACGTGATCCGCGAGCGCATCGTGGTCGAGCGCACCGTGGCCGAACAGGAAGAAGCCATCAAGGAACTGCGCGTGGTCGCCGAGGCTGAGCGCACCAAGAAGTCGGTCGTGATCATGGCCGAGGGCCAGGCCGAAGAGAAGATGGTGCTCGACGTGAAGGCCGCCGAAACGCAAGAGAAGCGCGCCCGCCACAAGGCCGCCGAAGAACTCACGCTGGCCGACGCCAAGCTCAAGGTGGCCGAACGCGACGCCGAATCGAAGAAGCGCGAAGCCGAAGGCGTGGAAGCCATTTCCGCCGCACCGGGCCTGGCCGCCGCCAAGGTCGAAATCGCCACGGCCCAGGCCAAGCTCGCAAGCTTCGAAGCCGAGGCGTCGGGCAAGGAAAAGCTGGGCCTGGCCGACGTGCATGTGCGCCAGGCCGATGCCGATGCGATCCTCAAGGCCGGCCAGGCCGATGCGCAGGTCATCGAAGCCCGTTCGCAGGCCGAAGCGGCCGGCATGCGTGCCAAGTTCGAGGCCGAGGCGTCGGGCAAGGAAAAGCTGGGCCTCGCCGAAGTCAACGTGCGCACGGCCGACGCCGAGGCCACGCTCAAGTCGGGCCAGGCCGATGCACAGGTCATCGAAGCGCGCTTCAACGCCGAGGCGAAGGGCCTGCACGAGAAGTTCGAGGCCATGAAGTCCATGAGCCCCGAAACCCGCGACCACGAAGAGTTCCGCATGCGCCTGGAAAAGTCGCACATCGAAACCATGAAGGGCATCGACGCGCAGACGTCCATCGCCAAGGAACAGGCCGACGTGCTGGGCACCGCGCTCGCCAACGCCAAGATCGACATCGTGGGCGGCTCGGGCGACTACTTCGACAGCTTCGTGCGCTCGCTCTCCGTGGGCAAGGGCATCGACGGCGTCATTTCCAAGAGCCAGGCGGTGCAGGTCGCCTTCAAGGAACAGCTCTCGGGCGAGCGCGACGTGGTGAAGGACCTGCGCGACATCGTCGGCGCGCTGGGCAACTCGTCGGGCGAAATCCAGAATCTCAGCGTCGCATCGCTGATGAGCAAGATCGCCAACGACGGCACCGAAAGCCAGAAGTCGGCGCTGCAGAACCTGATCTCCTCCTTCCGCAACTGAGCCGGGGGCGCGCGATGAACCCGAACCTGAAGTGCAGTTGCGCCGCCCATGCCGCGATGCAGCCCGTCGCGCTCGCCGAAGCCTTGCTCGGCGTGCAGTGCGGCGACTGCCACGGCATGGTGATGGACATGGACGACTGGCGCAGCTGGAAGGCCGCCGACCCGAAGCGCGTGCCGCATGAGGTCGACGACGAGGTGATCGAGGTGTTCGACATCGCCGCCGTGCGCCACTGCCCGGAATGCGATCGCCTGATGCAGCGCCTGCGCGTGAGCGCCGGGCCTGACTTTCGCATCGACCGCTGCGTGGCCTGCCAGAACCTCTGGTTCGACCAGGGCGAATGGCGCGCCCTCGTGAGCCGCGGCCTGGCCGGCCGGCTCGACGAGCTGCTGTCCGACGGCTGGCAGCGCAGGCTGCAGACCGAGGAGGTGCGCGAGGCGCGCCTGGCCGCGCTGCGCCGCCGCTACGGCGACGACTGCATCGACGAGCTGGACCGCATCCGCGCCTGGCTCGACACCCAGCCTCACCGCGACGAATTGCTCGCACTGCTGCGCGCGGACTGACCGCGCCGATCCATGCAACCCACCGACGACACCGCAGCGCCGCCCGGCGCCCAGGCCCCCATCGACCCCACCGAAGCGCTGGTCTCCGGCAGCGGCAGCTACGACCTGCTGAAGAAGCGGCTCGAAACCCAGGGCGAGGGCCTGCTCAAGAAGACGCAGGCGCTCAACGAGCAGCGGCTGGCCGAGTTCGGCCGCTCCGACCAGGCGCTGATTTTGCGCACCCGCGCGCGCACCGAGAACAACGCCGTGGCGCGCGACATCGTGCGCATCGGCGACCTGCTGCTGTTCGGCTACAACGTCTTCATCGGCCTGCGCAAGGAAACGGCCGTGGGCGACGTGTTCGGCCTGTACCGGCTCGCATCGCCGGGCGAAGCCGCCACCGAGAACGACGAACTGCAGCCCGTGCCGCTGGCCGGCACCTTCCTGGAAGACGCGCGTTTTGCCTCCGACTTCCGCGAGCTCTACGCCTACTACAAGCAGGCCACGCTGCTGCAGCTGCGCGTGACGCAGGACAAGCTGCTCGCCTCGTTCCAGATCGGCCAGCAGCTGCACGACGTGCGCGTGTTCCGCTGGGCCATCGAGCGCAACGGCAGCATCAACTACATCGACAACCGCGGCGAGCGCGACATCGCCTTGCCCGCGAGCCACGACTTCGAGTGGACCGTGGCCACGCGCGAAGACCACGTGGGCGGCAAGCATCCGCACGTGAACGTGCTCGACACCGTGTTCGTCGAGACGCTGGGCGGCGACCTCACGGTCAAGATCGAGAACAACACCGAGACCGGCCTGGGCATCTACAGCGAGCCGGTGGAGGACAAGAGCCAGTCGCTCACCGACGCCGAGATCGCATGGGCCAAGCTCGGCATGCTGATCCTGCTGCGCGTGAAGCCCTACCGCGAGCAGGTCACGCGCTACCTGGTGTTCAACATCCGCACGCAGCAGGTCGAGCGCATCGACGCCATCGGCGGCTCCTGCGTGCAGCTGCCCGAAGACCACGGCATCATTTTTCCGGGCGGCTACTACCTGCAGTCGGGCGAGTACAAACGCTTCGACCTGCCGGCCGAGGTGGTGGAAAACCTGCGCTTCAAGCGCATGCTGCGCTCGCCCAACGGCGAAGACGTGGCCTATGTGTTCTACGACCCGAAGCCCGGGCGCTATGCGCTCTTCAACTACAACCTGATCGACAAGAAGCTCGCCACGCCGATCATCGCCAACGGCTACGCGCGCTGTGCCGACGGCCGCATGCTGGTGTTCAACGGCGACGACGTCGAGCCCACGCGCGTGCACCCGATGCAGCTGTGGCAAACGCCTTTCGCCAGCGAAGAGCACGTGAGCGCGCAGCCGCCCGCTACCGGCTTCTTCGGCAAGATCGGCAACGCCGAGCTGGTGCGCGGCGTGAGCGACCTCATGGGCATCGCCCGCGCGGTGCGCGAGCAGGCGCCCACGCGCGCCGCCTACGAAGACCTGATCCGCCAGTGCACCCGCGTGAGCGACGCCTACTTCTGGCTCGACGCGCCCGAGGCCGCCGGCCTCATGGCCGAGCTGCGCAGCATCGCCGAGGTGGCGCGCAGCACGCTGGCCGAGTTCGAAAAGGTTGACACCATCCGCCGCGAAACCGCGCGTGCGCTGGCCCGCGCGGAAGACGAGCAGCACGCGCTGCTGGTCGACATTGCCAGCACCCTCTGGCGCGCGCCCGACGATTTCGTGAAGGCGCTGAGCCGGCTGCGCGAGCGGCGCGGCGCGCTGCAGATGCTCAAGGAGTTGCGCTATGCCGACCTGCCGCGCATCGCCGCGATGGACGCCGCGCTCGAGGTCGAGCAGCAGCGCATCGGCGAGCGCGCGATGCAGTTCCTGGCGGCCGACACGGCCTTCCACGGCCAGCGCCAGGCGCTGGACAAGCTCGCGCTCGAACTGCCGAACCTGGCCACCTCGCCCGCGCTCGGCCAGATGCTGGCCACGCTCGACGAGCAGGCGGCCGGCCTCGACCTGCTGACCGAACAGCTGGGCAGCCTGCCGGGCGGCGACGCGGTCATTCGCACGTCGATCCTGGACCGCATCTCGCTGATCTACGCCGACATCAACCGCATGCGCGCCGATGCACGCGCGCGGCGCAAGTCGCTCGGAGCCACCGAGGCGCGTGCCGAATTCGGCGCGCAGTTCAAGCTCTTCAGCCAGGCGGTCGAGAACGCGCTGGAGTTCGCCGACACGCCCGAGAAGTGCGACGACGCGCTCACGCGCCTGCTGGCCCAGCTGGAAGAGATCGAAGGCCGCTTCGCCGAGCAGGAAGACTTCCTGGCCGACATCGCCGAAAAGCGCGAGACCGTGTATGAGGCGCTGTCCGCGCGCCGCCAGAGCCTGGTCGACGCGCGCCAGCGCCGTGCGCAGGGCGTGGTCGACGCGGCAGGGCGCATCCTCGACGGCATTCCGCGCCGCATCGCGCAGTTCGGCGACCTGACGCAGGTGCACAGCTACTTCGCGGCCGACCCGATGATCGGCAAGCTGCACGCGCTGATCGCCGACCTGCGCACGCTGGGCGCTGCGGTGCCGGCCGACGAGCTCGACACGCGCCTGAAGACCGCGCGCGACCAGGCCCTGCGCTCCATCCGCGACAAGCGCGAGTTGGTGAGCGAGGGCGGCGACACGCTGCGCCTGGGCCGCCACGCCTTCACCGTGCACCGCCAGCCGGTCGACCTGACGCTCGTGGCCCGCGACGAAGGCATGGCCTACCAGGTGACGGGCACCGACTACCAGAGCCCGGTCGACGAGCCCCGGCTGCTGCCGCTGCAGCGCTACTGGAACCAGTCGCTGGTGTCCGAGACGCCCGAGCTGTCGCGCGCCGAATACCTCGCCGGCCGGCTGCTGGAGGCGCTGCTCGACGGCAAGGCCGAGCGCGCGTGGGCCGAAGTGCTCACGCTGCTGGCCGAAGACCCGCTGCATCCGCAGCTGCTCGACATGGTTCGCCGCTTCGCTGCGGCGCGGTATCAAGAGGGCTACCAGAAGGGCATCCATGACGACGACGCGATGCGCCTGCTGGGCGCGCTCGTCGGCATGCAGGACCAGGCGGGCCTGCTCGCCTGGGGGCCGACGGAACGCGCGCTGGCCTTGCTCTACTGGCAGCACGGCCATCTGATCGCGCACCGCGAATCGATGCTGCGCCGCGCGCGTGCCGCGATGCAGATGCTGGCGCTCTTCGGCCGGCGCGATGCGCTGGAGCAGCTCGAAGCCGACATCGCGCGCGCATTGAACCACTTCGCCCGCGACGTGGTGCCCGACCTGCTGCCCGTGGCCGACACCGCAAACGACGAAACACGCGACGCGCACGACGGCCGCGTGACCACCCTGTGCGACCAGGCCGCCGCATACCTCGTGCGCGAACTTGCCGGCCCACATGGCGGCGAGACCTGGGCCGTGTCGGGTGCAGGCGAAGACCTTGCGGCGGCGCTGCTGCGCGAGCTGGAGCGCGGCGGCCGGCGCGACGCGTGGCAGCACGACCTCGATGCCGCACCGCCGGCCGAGCGCTGGCGCCTGGCGCGCGACTGGGTACGCGCCTACGCGGCGCACCAGGCCCCGCAATCGGTCGACTGGACCGACGACGCGGCCAGCGTGCTGGCCATGCCGTTGCAGCGCACCCGCGTCAATGCCGCGCTCGACCGCACCGTCGAGGGTCTGCGTGGCGAGCACCCGCGCGTCGCCGAAGGGCGCCTGACGCTGAACCTCAACGACTTCTGGCGCCGCTTCCTGTTCCACACGATGCACGCGGTGCCGGGCTACGAGGCGCTGCACAGCCTGCGCCACGAACTGCTCGAGCGCGAGAAGGCGCGGCTCAAGCTGAGCCAGTTCCAGGCCAAGCCGCTGTCGACCTTCGTGCGCAACCAGCTGATCGACGAGCTGTACCTGCCCATCATCGGCGACAACCTGGCCAAGCAGATCGGCTCGGCGGGCGAGGGCAGCCGCACCGACCGCATGGGCCTGCTGCTGCTGATCTCGCCGCCCGGCTACGGCAAGACGACGCTCATGGAGTACGTGGCCGACCGCCTCGGCCTGATCTTCGTGCGCATCAACTGCCCGGCGTTGGGCCACGGCGTGACGGCCATCGACCCGGCGAACGCGCCCAACAGTGCGGCGCGCCAGGAGCTGGAAAAGCTCAACCTGGGCCTGGCGATGGGCAGCAACGTGATGCTGTACCTGGACGACATCCAGCACACCAGCCCCGAGTTTTTGCAGAAGTTCATCGCGCTGGCCGACGGCACGCGCCGCATCGAGGGCGTGTGGAACGGCGAGCCGCGCAGCTACGACATGCGTGGCAAGCGCTTCGCGATCGTGATGGCGGGCAACCCGTACACCGAGTCGGGCGACGTGTTCAAGATCCCCGACATGCTGGCCAACCGCGCCGACATCTACAACCTGGGCGACGTGCTCTCGGGCCGCGAGGCGGCGTTCGCGCTCTCGTACATCGAGAACAGCCTGACCTCCAACCCCACGCTGATGCCGCTGGCCTCGCGCGATCCGAAGGACGTGCAGCTGCTGGTGAAGATGGCGCAGGGTCACGACGTGCCGAGCAGCGCGCTCTCGCACGCCTACAGTTCGGTCGAGCTGGAAGAGATCAAGGCGCTGCTGCAGCGCCTGTTCCGGGCGCGCGACCTGCTGCTGAAGGTGAACCTCGCGTACATCGAATCGGCCGCGCAACAAGAGACCTACCGTGTCGCGCCGCCGTTCAAGCTGCAGGGCAGCTACCGCAACATGACCAAGCTCGCCGGTAAGATCACCGCGCTGATGCGCGACGACGAGCTCGACGCCTTGCTGCGCGACCACTACCGCGGCGAGGCCCAGACGCTGACCACCGGCGCGGAAGAAAACCTGCTGCGCCTCGCGCAACTGCTCGGCAGTCCGACGCCGGAGGAAAGCGCGCGCTGGAGCGCCATCTGCGACGAGTTCGTGCGCCAGCGCAAGCTCGGCGGCGCCGACGTCGACGGCAGCCAGCGCATCGCGAGCAGCATGCTCGATGTGGCGCGCGCGGTCGACGCGCTCAAGCCCGAGCCCAAGCCTGCCGCAGAGGGACCGAACGAGAGCCAGCGCCTGGCCGACGCCATGCTGCAGATCGCCGTGACCTACCGCGAGCTGATCCTGCCGCTGGTGACGGCGACCGAGCGCCGGCTCGAACTCGACCGCTCGATCAAGCAGGACATGGAGCGCCTCGCCGCCGAGGTGCAGGCCACGCGGGCCGCGCCCAAGCGCGTGCCACCGCCACCATCTCCGCCCAAAGCCGACAAGGATCACTGATGTCCGCATTGCCCGAACTGCTGGCCCAACTCGACGCCACCCTGGCCGACACGCGCCTGAGCGACGACGAGCGCCGCGTGCTGGTCCACACTCTGCGCGAGGCCTCGCCCCCCGAAGACGGCCTGCGCCAGCTGCGCAACCGCGCCTTCGACCTCGTGCGTTCGCGCACCGCCGACCCCGAGCAGCTGTCGCTGCTCAAGTGGCTCGAAGGCGTGGTGCGCGCGATCGACACCGGCCGTTCACCCGACAGCGTCACGGTGCGATCGCAGGCCTACTTCAGCCCCGGCACGGCCTGCCTGCAGGCGATCAACCAGCAACTGCGAACGGCGAAGCGCGCGGTCGACCTGTGCGTGTTCACGCTCTCGGACGACCGCATCACCGCCGAGGTGCTGGCCGCGCACCGGCGCGGCGTGACGGTGCGCTTCATCACCGACAACGACAAGGAGTACGACCGCGGCAGCGACGTCGGCCAACTGCGCGCGGCCGGCATTCCGGTGGCGGTGGACCGCACCGAGGCCCACATGCACCACAAGTTCGCGATCTTCGACGGCGCGCGGCTGCTCAATGGCAGCTACAACTGGACCCGCAGCGCCTGCGAGTACAACGAGGAGAACCTGGTGCTGAGCAACGACCCGCCACTGGTGCGCCGCTTCGCGGACGAATTCGACACCTTGTGGAAAGAACTGCAGGCCCCCTGATGCCAAGACGAATCGACTACGACTGGGAACTGCCCGCTGCCATGCAGCAGCGGCTGGGCGGCAGTACCTACGGCGCGCAGCGCATCATCCATGAGCAGGAGCACCTGATGGTGATCCTGCACGAGCCGCCCTTGGGCACCGGCGCCGAACGCAAGCCCATCGTGTTCCTGCGCAAGCCGGACGGCGCGTGGCTGCACAAGGGCAACAACCCCGGCGAGCGCGCGCTCGCCAAGCTGCTCGAAAGCTATCGCGCGGCGTTCAGCACCTTCGAGATCCGCCACCAGGCCGCCGAGACCTCGGAAGACCTGTTCCAGATCCTCGGCCCGCTGATCCCGCTCACCCGCGCCGCGCGGAACATGCAGGACACCCTGCAGGCCGCGCGCGATGCGGTCAAGGGCGACCTGATGCTCATCGACCAGCGCGACCTCGCAGTGGAGATCGCACGCGGCTTCGAGCTGCTGCTGGCCGACACGCGCATGTCGCTCGACTACCGGCTTGCACGAGCGGCCGAGGCGCAGGCGCACTCGGCCCTCGAGATGAGCCGTGCGCAGCACAAGCTCAACACCATCGCCGCACTGACCTTTCCGCTCATGGCCATCGGCGCGGCCTTCGGCATGAACCTGCACAGCGGCGTGGAGAACCTGCCGTCGTGGGTGTACTGGCTCATCTTCGCGGCCGGCATCTGCCTGGGCGTGATGCTGCGCGGCTGGGTGAAGACGCCGGCCGAGCCGCCGGTGGTTGCCAGGCCAGCGTCCACGCTGAAGAAAAAGTAGGGCGCACCGCCGGGTCTTCGCGTTTCGCGAAGGCCTGCTGCCATCCGAGCAATTCCGTTCATCGCCATCTGTTCCTAGAGTCGGGGCAACCCACCTGGAGACAGAGAAAGATGAACGCACTCGAAGGCCTGAAGGTGCTGGAGCTCGGCCAGCTCATCGCCGGCCCGTTCGCCGGCAAGACGCTCGCCGAGTTCGGCGCCGACGTGATCAAGGTCGAGCCCGCCGGCGTCGGCGATCCGCTGCGCAAGTGGCGGCTGCTGCGCGATGGCACCTCGGTGTGGTGGGAGGTGCAGTCGCGCAACAAGCGCTCGGTGTGCCTCGATCTGCGCAGCGCCGAAGGGCAGGAGGCCGTGCGCGCGCTGGCGCTCGAGGCCGACGTGCTCATCGAGAACTTCAAGCCCGGCACGCTCGAAGGCTGGGGCCTGGGCTGGGAGCAGCTGCATGCCTTGAACCCGCGGCTCATCATGCTGCGCATCTCGGGCTACGGGCAGACCGGCCCCTACCGCGACAAGCCGGGCTTCGGCGTGCTCGGCGAATCGATGGGCGGGTTGCGTTACCTCAGCGGCGAGCCCGGCCGGGTGCCGGTGCGCGTGGGCGTCTCGCTGGGCGACACGCTGGCCGCGCTGCACGGCGTGATCGGCGTGCTCACGGCGCTGCACCACCGCACCGCCCACGGCGGCGAGGGCCAGTTCATCGACGTGGCGCTGTACGAATCGGTCTTCAACGTGATGGAAAGCCTGCTGCCCGAGTACGACGCCTTCGGTGCCGTGCGCGAGCGGGCCGGCAGCGCCTTGCCGGGCATCGCGCCGACCAACGCCTACCGCTGCAGCGACGGCCACTACGTGCTGGTGGCGGGCAACGGCGACAGCATCTTCCGCCGGCTGATGCGCGCCATCGACCGCGCGGACCTGGAGAACGACCCCGGCCTCGTGCACAACGACGGCCGCGTGCTGCGCGTGGAAGAGATCGATGCGGCCATCGAAGCCTGGACCCTGCAGCGCAGCCGTGACGAGGTGCTGGCCGTGCTCGACGCGGCGGGCGTGCCGGTCGGTCGCATCTACACGGTGGCCGACATCGCGACCGATCCGCAGTACCTGGCACGCGAAATGATCGTGCAAACGCGTGGCTCCGACGGCGCGCTGCTCAAGGTGCCGGGCGTGGTGCCCAAGCTCAGCGCCACGCCGGGGCGCATCGCGCACGCGGCGCCGCGCCTGGGTGAACACACGGCGGACCTGCAGGGCGCGGGCTGGCCGGTGCGCAGCGCGGAAAGCGAGGCCCTATGAAAACCGGCAACGGCACGCGGCTGTTCATCAACGAGGTCGCCACGCGCGACGGCTTCCAGATGGAAAGCCGCTTCATCCCCACGGACGACAAGATCGCGTTGATCGACCGGCTCGGCACGCTCGGCTACGCCAAGATCGAGGTCACCTCGTTCACTTCGGCCCAGGCCATTCCCGCGCTGCGCGACGGCGAAGAAGTGATGCAGCGCATCGCGCGCTGGCCGGGCGTGGTCTACACCGCGCTCGTGCCCAACGTGCGCGGCGCCGAGCGCGCGCTCGAAAGCCGCATCGACGAATTCAACGTCGTCATGTCGGTCAGCGAGACGCACAACCTCAGCAACCTGCGGATGACGCGCGAGCAGTCGTTCGCCCAGCTGGCTGAGGTGATCGCGCTGGCGAAGCAGGCGAAGGTGCCGGTGAACGTGTCGCTCTCCTGCGTGTTCGGCTGCCCGATGGAAGGCGAGGTGCCGCTGGCCACGGTGCTCGGCTGGACCGACCGCTTTGCAGCGCTGGGCGTGCAGGGCCTCACGCTGTGCGACACCACCGGCATGGCCTATCCCACGCAGGTGCAAGCCGTGTGCGAGGCCGTGCGCGCGCGGCACCCGGCGCTGGAATGGACCGCGCACTTCCACAACACAAGGGGCATGGGCCTGGCGAACACCATCGCTGCGGTCGAAGCGGGCATCGATCGGCTCGACATGTCGCTCGGCGGCATCGGCGGTTGCCCCTACGCGCCCGGAGCCACTGGCAACGTCGCGACCGAGGACGTGGTCCACATGCTGCAGTGCATGGGCTACGACACCGGCATGGACCTTGAGGGCCTGATCAGCACTGCGGCTGAACTCGAATCGCTGGTGCAGCACGAACTGCCTGGCCAGGTCTCGCGCGCCGGCCACCGGCTGACGCGCCATGCGCCGCCGGCCGATTTCAACGCCATCGTCGAACGCGCAAAGGCGCGCCCCATCAAGAAGGAGAACGCATGATCGACCACCTGGATCACCTGGTGCTCACGACCGCCAACGAAGAAGCCTGTGTGCGCTTCTACGTCGAGGTGCTGGGCATGACGCTGGAAACCTTCGGCGCCGGCCGCAAGGCCTTTCGCTTCGGCCACCAGAAAATCAACCTGCACGTGAAGGGCCACGAGTTCGAGCCGAAGGCCGAGCTTCCCACGCCCGGTTCGCTCGACCTGTGCTTCATCGCCAGCGTGCCGCTCGAAGAAGTCATCGCGCGGCTGCAGGCGCGGGGCGTGCCGATCCTCGAGGGCCCTGTGATGCGCACGGGCGCCACTGCGCGCATCCGCTCGGTATACGTGCGCGACCCCGACCTGAATCTCATCGAGATTTCGGAGCTGGCGCCCTGACGCGCGCAGCCTGAAGACAGCCCCAAAAAAACCACCGGAGACAAACCCATGAACCCCGCTCACCGTCTGCTCGCGGTCGGCCTCGCGCTGGCCGCCGCCGCCTCGCACGCCGACACCTGGCCTTCCAAACCCCTGACCTTCGTGGTGCCCACGGCACCCGCGGGCTCCACCGACATCATGGCGCGGCTGGTCGCCGACCCGCTGCAGCGCGCGCTGGGCCAGCCGGTGGTGGTCGACAACAAGCCCGGCGCCAGCGGCAACATCGGCACCGAGTTCGTGGCCCGCGCCGCGCCCGACGGCTACACGCTGCTGCTGCAGTACTCGGGCTACCACGTCGGCAACCCGTCGCTGTACCCGAACCTGCGCTGGAGCCCGAGCAAGGACTTCGTGCCGGTGGCGATGGTGATGCGCGCGCCGCACGTGGTCGCGGTGAGCGGCAAGCTGCCGGTGACCACGATGAAGGAACTCATCGAGTACGGCAGGAAGAAGGAGGGCGGCCTGTTCTACGCCTCGTCGGGCAACGGCTCGATCCAGCACATCGCCGGCGAGCTGCTGTCGCGCCAGACGAAGCAGCCGGCCACGCACGTGCCCTACAAGGGCTCGGGGCCGGCCATCAACGACCTGGTGGCGGGCAATGTCGACATCTTCATCACCACGCCGCCCTCGGTCATCGGCCACTTCGCGGGCGGGCGCATCAAGGCGCTGGCGTACACGGGCAGCAAGCGGCACGCGTCGATGCCGAACGTGCCGACCTCGGCCGAGGCCGGGTTGCCGGGCTACGAGGTCGAGTCGTGGTTCGCGGTGTTCGCGCCGGCGAAGACGCCGCCCGAGGTGGTGAACAAGCTCAGCGCCGAGATCAGGAAGATCGTCGAGAGCGAGGCCTTCCGCAAGAAGGTGGACGAGCAGGGCGCCTTCGCGACCTACATGGACCCCGCGACGCTGGGCAAGTTTGTCGACCAGGAACTCGCGGCCTGGTCGAAGGTGATCAAGGGCGCCGACATCAAGCCGGAGTGAACGCCCCCGGCCAGGTTCAGGGCTTGACGCCCAGCACCGACAGGATCACCGCCGCGAGGCCGAGCGCCACGGGCACCTGGTGCCCGGCCAGCGCGCGGGCCTGGGCCACGGACAGCTTCGTCTGCTGAAGGAGGTTCTTTTCCGAATGAAGGGGTGTGGACATGGTGTCTGCTCCTGTGTGGGGCGAACGGTGTGTTCGCGTGGGTTCCACGATAGGCCTCTCAACTGGCGATGGCGCACGGGTTTTGTCGACACGGCGTTTCCGTTTTCGCAACGATCCGGGGGCTCTGGCAGGGAACTTCTGCTCAGAACTCAGAATAGGGTCATGCAACGGAACGCACGAAACACACACCTGAAGGGTTTGACGATGCGCAGGGCCACCCCGGCGGATGCGGTGCCCTGGCCGCTCCTGTTCGACGCGGACGGCCCGCGCCCCGAGATCGAAAAGTACCTGCTGCGCGGCGAGCAATGGCTGGCCGAACAGGCGGGCGAGGTCGTCGGCCAGATGGTGCTCATGGCCACGCGCGTCGACACCTGGGAGATCATGAACATCGCCGTGGCCGAAGCGCACAAGGGCCAGGGCATCGGCACCGCGATGCTGAAGAAGGCGAAAGCTCTTGCCAGGCAGCGCGGCGCGCACCGGCTCGAAGTCGGCACAGGCAACAGCAGCCTGCGCGAGCTGGCCTTCTACCAGCGCTTCGGCTTTCGCATCGTTGGAGTCGACGTCGACTACTTCGTGCGCCGCTGGGGCAAGGCGACGAAGCAGAACGGCATTCCGCTGCGGGATCTGGTCCGCATGGAGATGGTGCTCTAGCGCGCCCCGCACCACGACCGCACTCAGTGTGCGCAGGACACTGGGTGCTTCCCGCAGCGAAATCAAGGAGGAGGCCGAAGGCCGGGGGACATTCGCGGAGGGAAGTACCCGGTGGCCTGTGCACGCGCCCTGAAAAGCATCACCCCGCGATGAGCTTCTGCACCAGCTCCGCAGTCGTCGCCGCCGCGTACTTGCGCATCAACCGCGCCCGATGCAATTCAACGGTGCGATGGCTGATGCCCAGCGCCTTCCCGATCTCCTTCGACGTCAGCCCGCGCATCACCTGCGCCGCCACCTCCCGCTCGCGCGGCGTGAGCTCGGCCTTCACCGCGCGGCGCGAGCCCAGGTCCTCGAAGGTCCAGATGCCGGCCTCGTGCGGCGCCGCGCGGTTCATCGCGTGGCCGGTGACGTGGCACCAGAAAGTCTCGCCGGCCAGTGCGCCGTGCAGCCCGCCCAGGCGCTTCATCATGCGGTTGTCGGCATAGTGGCCGCTGGCGTTCAGAAAGGGCTCCATGCGCTTGCCGATGCGCTCGAACTCCGCCACGCTGGGGTACAGGATGCTGAACGAATGCCCGACCAAGGCAGAGGGCTCCGCGCCGAAAATTTCGCACACACGCTGATTGCAGGCGACGATGGTGCGGTTGCTCGAGACCACCATGCCGACGGGTGCATGTTCAAAAGCCAGCCGGTAATCGATCTCGGGCATCGGGTGTCACCATTACGAAATACTACGTATACGAGTAGGTAGTATCGTTGAAGCCTTTCCCACCCACTCTCCACCACCCATCAAGGAGCCCGAGTGAACAAGATTTATCCCTCCGCAGACGCGGCACTCAAGGGGGTCGTGGCCGACGGGCAGACGCTCGCGGTCGGCGGCTTCGGCCTGTGCGGCATTCCCGAAGCGCTCATCGACGCGCTGAAGGATTCCGGCGTGCAGAACCTCACCGTCATCTCGAACAACGCGGGCGTCGACGGCTTCGGCCTCGGCAAACTGCTCGAGACGCGCCAGATCAAGAAGATGATTGCGTCGTACGTGGGCGAGAACAAGGAGTTCGAGCGCCAGTACCTGGCCGGTGAACTGGCCCTCGAATTCACGCCCCAGGGCACGCTGGCCGAGAAGCTGCGCGCCGGCGGCGCGGGCATTCCGGCCTTCTTCACGAAGACCGGCGTGGGCACGCAAGTGGCCGAAGGCAAGGAACTGCGCGAGTTCGGCGGCGAGACCTACGTCATGGAGCACTCGCTGGTGCCCGACGTGGCACTGGTCAAGGCCGACGTGGCCGACAAGGCCGGCAACCTGCGCTTCCGTCTCACGGCACGCAACTTCAACCCCGCCGCCGCCATGGCCGGCAAGGTCTGCATCGTCGAGGTCGAGAAGATCGTCGAAGTGGGCGAACTGGCCCCCGACGACATCCACCTGCCGGGCATCTACGTGCACCGCCTGGTGCTCAACGCCACGCCCGAGAAGCGCATCGAGAAGCGCACCGTGAGCGCCTCGGTCGATGCCGCCGCCGCCAAGGTCGAGGCCCAGACCGCCATCGCCCAGGCCGCCGCCGCCGGCAGCGAATCGGCCGTGAAGGCCGTCAACAAGAAAGAAGGAGCCTGAGATGCCCTGGACCCAAGACCAGATGGCGGCCCGTGCCGCGCAAGAACTCGAAGACGGCTTCTACGTCAACCTCGGCATCGGCATTCCGACCCTGGTGGCCAACCACACCGGCACCAAGGAAGTCTGGCTGCAAAGCGAAAACGGCATGCTCGGCATCGGCCCGTTCCCGACCGAAGACAACGTCGACGCCGACCTCATCAACGCCGGCAAGCAGACCGTCACCACGCTGCCCGGCTCGGCCATCTTCGGCAGCCATGACAGCTTCGCGATGATCCGCGGCGGCAAGATCAACCTGTCGATCCTCGGTGCGATGCAGGTCAGCGCCAAGGGCGACCTCGCCAACTGGATGATCCCCGGCAAGATGGTCAAGGGCATGGGCGGCGCCATGGACCTCGTGGCCGGCGTGAAGCGCGTGATCGTGCTGATGGAACACGTGGCCAAGAAGAAGGACGGCACCGAAGACCTGAAGATCCTCGAGCAATGCTCGCTGCCGCTGACCGGCGTGGGCGTGGTCGACCGCATCATCACCGACCTGGCCGTGATGGACGTCGTGCCTGAAGGCCTCAAGGTGATCGAGCTGGCGCCGGGCGTGAGCTTCGACGCGCTGCAGGCCAAGACCGGTGCGAAGCTGATCCAGTAAGCAACCCGCACAAGGTCGCGAACGCAACGACAGCAACAAGGGCAGGGCCGCGCAAGCGGACCCTGCCTTTTTCATTTCTTTTTTCCTTCCCTGAAGGGGCGACGCATGGCAACGAGTGAAGAAGTCCTGGCCGGTCTCTGGCAACTGGCGGGGTTGCCCGCCGAGGCGCTGGCTTTCGCGCGGCTCACGGGCGCCGACCCGGTGCTGCCGTCGTCCTTCGCGGTCGGCCTCGCGGCGCAGGCCAGCATCGCGGCCGCCGCGCTCGCGGCCTGCGAACTGGGACACCGGCGCGGCGTGGCGCGGCAAGAGGTGGCGGTCGACACGCTGCACGCCGCACTCGACTGCACGGGCTGGTTCAGCCTCGACGGCCGCGTGCCCGATCTGTGGGACACCTTCTCGGGCGTGTACCGCTGCGCCGATGGCTGGGTGCGCATCCACGCCAACTTCAGGCACCACCGCGAAGGCGCGCTGCGCCTCATGAAGCTGGACCCGGCCAACGCCACGCGCGCCGACGCCGAGGCCGCGATGGCCGGCTGGCGCGCGATCGATTTCGAAACGGCCGCCGCCGCGCAAGGCCTGGTGGCGACCGCGCTGCGCCGCTTCGATGAGTGGGACGTCACGCCGCAGGGGCAGGCGGTCGCGGCCCAGCCGCTCTTCACCATCGAGCGCATCGGCGACGCACCACCGCGCGCGCTGCCGCCGCTGCGCGATGACCAGCGCCCGCTCGAAGGCCTGCGCGTGCTCGACCTGACGCGCATCCTCGCGGGACCGGTCGGCGGCCGGGCGCTGGCGGCGTACGGCGCCGACGTGATGCTGGTCAATTCGCCGAACCTGCCGAACATCGAATCGATCGCCGACACCAGCCGCGGCAAGCTCTCGACGCACGTGGACCTGTGCACGGACGAAGGTCGCGCGGTGCTGCACGGCCTCGTCGCCGATGCGCATGTCTTCGTGCAGGGCTACCGCCCCGGCGGCATCGCGGCGCTGGGCTTCGGCCCCGAGGCGCTGGCGCGCGAGCGGCCGGGCATCGTCTGCGTCTCGCTCACGGCCTATGGCACGCAGGGGCCGTGGGCCGATCGGCGCGGCTTCGATTCGCTGGTGCAGACCGCCATGGGCTTCAACCATGCCGAGGGCGAGGCCGCGGGTGACGGCAAGCCGCGCCCGATGCCGATGCAGATCCTCGACGAAGCCAGCGGCTATCTGATCGCCCTCGGTGCCGCCGCGGCGCTGTGGCGACAGCAGCAGGAGGGCGGCAGCTGGCATGTGCAGGTGTCGCTGGCGCAGACAGGGCAGTGGCTGCGCGGGCTGGGCCGCGTGGACGGCGGGCTGTCGATCGCGCGGGCCGATGTCGCGCCGTACGTAGAGACGTCTGCCTCGGGCTTCGGCGAACTGGCGGCGGTGCGCCACAGCGCGCAGCTGTCGCGCACGCCGGCCGCCTGGCCGCGGCCGTCGATGCCGCTGGGCAGCCATCCGCCCGTGTGGCCTGCCGTTGCCGGGGAATGAGAAACTGGGCGCATGGCCTATCTAGACATCGACAACCTCCAGAGCATTTTTCTTGACGACGAGGCGCTGCGCGCACGGCATCTGCAGCGCCAGCCTTGCGGAGCCCTGAACATCACGAGCGGCCGCATCGTGGCCTGCGATCCGCTGGTGCAACCCGAGCGCGAGCCTTTCGTTCGCAGCGTGAGCGGGCGGGGCGCATTCCCCGTCGAGGTGCTGCAAGGCGGCGGCCGCCATGCGCTGGCCGTGCTGTGGCTGCGTGAGCGCGGCAGCCTGCAGGCGAGCGAGTTGCACTGGGAGGCGGCGTTGCTCGAAGGGCAATCGCAGGACGAACTCGGCAGCGATGAGTTCTACGGCTACCCGGTCGATGCCGGCGTCGGCTGCTTCATGGATGCCGACGGCGCCAAGGCCATGGCCGAGCGCGAGGCGCGCGAGTCCGCCACCAACCCCGAGTACGTGAGCTACTACGACGACGTGCTCGGCGCCGACCTCGCCTCGGCCGACATCGCCGACCACTACCCGCTGGGCGCGGGCAGCGCGAACAACGTGCTGATCTTCAGCGCCGGCTGGGGCGACGGCAGCTACCCGAGCTTCTGGGCGCTCGACGCGGCGGGCGAACCCGTGGCGCTCGTGACCGACTTCATGGTCATGCAGGGCGGCGACGCGCGCGACGAGGACGACAAGCGCAGCGACGCCTATGTGGCCAGCCTCTCGCCCGAGAAACTGGCGGCGCTCGAGGCACTGGGCGCGGCAGCGGTCGCAGGCGATGCGACGGCGGTCCAGCCCCTGCTCGACGGCGGGCTCGCACAGCCCAACGAGATCGTCCCTTCGCTCGGCGAGACCGCGATCATGAGCGCCATCCGCATGAACCAGCTGGACGCGCTGCGCGTGCTGCTGGCGGCGCTGCCGGGCCAACTGCCGATGCCGCCGCAGTTCTATCGCATGGACGAGGAAGAGAGCTACATCGACTACGCGCGCCGGCTCAAGAAGCCGCGCGTGGAGGGGCTGATCGCGCTGCTCGAAAAGGCGGCGATGCCGGCGCTGGCGGCCAAGCCTGGGTTCCTGAAGCGCCTGTTTTCCTGAGCGCGCGAGCCGGTCACCTGGCGTTCGCCGCGCTGTCAGGCAACAGCACCTGCTGTTGCGCCGTGGCCGTCGCGCGCAGGAACTCCCACACGGTCTGCATGCGCGCCAGGTGCTTCGTTTCCGCCGGCATCGACATCCAGAAGGTCCGCGTGAAGTTCGCCGCATCCGGCAGCACCGGCTTGAGCGCGCGGTCGTCCTGCGCGATGAACGCCGGCAGCACCGCAATCCCCGCACCCGCCGCCACCGCCCGGTGCTGCGCCAGCACGCTGGTGCTGCGCAGCGCGAAGCTGTCGGGGCGGTGAAGTTCATCGAGGTACTGCAGCTCCTTGCTGAACAGCAGGTCGTCCACGTAGCTGATGAAGGTGTGGCCGCGCAGGTCTTCGCGGGTCTTGATGGGCTTGTGTGCGGCCAGATACTGCTTGGAGGCGTAAAGCCGCAGCGTGTAGTCGGTGAGCTTGGTCACCACCACCGGCCCGCGCGCGGGCCGCTCGAGCGAGATCACGATGTCGGCCTCGCGCCGCGACAGGTGCACCAGCCGGGGCATCGCGAGCAGGTCGATGGTGAGCTTCGGGTGCTGCACCGCGAACAGTGCCAGCTGCGGCGCCAGCACCACGGTGCCGAAGCCCTCGGTGGCGCCGATGCGCACCAGCCCCGACAAGCCTTCCTGCGACGCCGGCGCGGTGCTCTCCACGGCCTGGAACGCGCTCTCCATCGCCTCGACCTGGGGCTGCAGCCGGCGGCCTGCCTCGGTGAGCCGATGACCGCCGGCCTCGCGCGAAAACAGCGGCGCGCCCACCTCCTTTTCGAGCGCCTGGATGCGCCGCGCGACGGTGGTGTGGTCGACCTCCAGCCGGCGCGCCGCGCTCATCAGCGTGCCCGAGCGGGCGAGTTCGAGAAAGTAGCGCAGGTTGTCCCAGTCCATGTGCGTGCGGCCTCGTGCGGGGTGGCGTGCGGTGCTTTGCATTTTTGCAAAGCGATGACGCATATTTGTCTATTGTCATGGCAAATCTGCAAAGCTAGGATGCAGGCTGCACCGGTTCGAACCGGTCCCGTATTCACAGGAGACAAACCCCCATGGACGCCACCACCACCCCCTCGACGCAGGTCGCCACCGTCAAGCTGCTCATCGGCGGCAAGTTCGTCGAATCGAAGACCACCGAATGGCGCGACGTCGTCAACCCGGCCACGCAGCAGGTGCTGGCCCGCGTGCCCTTCGCCACGCAAGCCGAGCTCGACGCCGCCGTGGCCTCCGCCAAGGAAGCCTTCAAGACCTGGCGCAAGACGCCCCTCGGCGCGCGCGCCCGCATCTTCCTGAAGCTGCAGCAGCTCATCCGCGAGAACATGGGCGAGTTGGCCGCGATCCTCACGGCCGAACAGGGCAAGACGCTGCCGGACGCCGAAGGCGACGTGTTCCGCGGCCTCGAAGTGGTCGAGCACGCCTCGAACATCGGCAACCTGCAACTGGGCGAACTGGCCAACAACGTGGCCAACGGCGTCGACACCTACACGCTGCTGCAGCCGCTGGGCGTGTGCGCCGGCATCACGCCGTTCAACTTCCCGGCCATGATCCCGCTGTGGATGTTCCCGATGGCCATCGTCACCGGCAACACCTTCGTGCTCAAGCCCTCCGAGCAGGACCCGATGGTCACGATGCGCCTGTGCGAACTCGCGCTCGAAGCCGGCGTGCCGCCCGGCGTGCTGAACGTGGTGCACGGCGGCGAAGCCGTCGTCAACGGCATCTGCGACCACAAGGACATCAAGGCGATCAGCTTCGTCGGCTCGACCAAGGTCGGCACGCACGTCTACAACCGCGCCACGCTGGCCGGCAAGCGCGCGCAATGCATGATGGGCGCGAAGAACCACGCCATCGTGATGCCCGACGCCAACAAGGAGCAGACGCTCAACGCACTGGCCGGCGCGAGCTTCGGTGCAGCCGGTCAGCGCTGCATGGCCGTGTCGGTCGCGGTGCTGGTGGGCGAGGCGCGCAACTGGGTGCCCGAGCTCATCGAGAAGGCCAAGACGCTGAAGATCGGCGCGGGCACTGAAAAGGGCGTGGACGTGGGCCCGCTGGTGTCTTGCGCAGCGTACGACCGCGTGAACAGCCTCATTGAACGCGGCGAAGCCGACGGCGCCAAGCTGGTGCTCGACGGCCGCAAGCCGACCGTGCCCGGCTACGAGAAGGGCAACTTCGTCGGCCCGACGATCTTCACCGGCGTGAAGCCCGGCATGACGATCTACGAACAGGAAGTGTTCGGCCCCGTGCTGTGCATCGCCGACGCCGAGACGATCGACGAAGCCATCGACCTGATCAACAGCAACCCGAACGGCAACGGCACAGCGATCTTCACGCAGTCGGGCGCCGCGGCGCGTCGCTTCCAGGAAGACATCGACGTGGGCCAGGTCGGCATCAACGTGCCGATCCCGGTGCCGGTCCCGATGTTCTCGTTCACCGGTTCGCGCGCTTCCAAGCTCGGCGACCTGGGCCCGTACGGCAAGCAGGTCATCATGTTCTACACGCAGACCAAGACCGTGACGGCACGCTGGTTCGACGACAGCACCGTCTCGCACGGCGTCAACACGACGATCAGCCTCAAGTGAGGCAGGGGCTTCGCGTCGCAGCCTGGGCCGTCGCGGCGGCGCTTGCCCTGCTGGCCGGCGGGGCGCAGGCGGCCGGCTCCGACGAGCCGGTCGACTGCAACCCCAACGGCAACCAGCAGCAGATGAACGACTGCGCGCTGCGCGATTTCCGCGCGGCCGACGCCGAGCTCAACATCCGCTACGGCGAGGTGATGAAGACGCTTTCGCCGCAGATGCGCGTCGCGCTGCGCACCGAGCAGCGGGCCTGGCTCAAGGGCCGCGACCCGGGGTGCAAGCGGGCCGCGAAGGCGAACGAAGGCGGCTCGATCTGGCCGCTGGTGTTCAACGCGTGCCTGGAAAAATCGACCCGCAAACGCGCCGCCGAACTGGACCTCTGGAAGGGTCGTCAACCATGAATTTCGAACTGTCCGAAGAACAGAACGCCTTTGCGCAGACCGCGCGCGATTTCGCGCAGGCCGAGTTCGCCCCGCATGCCGCGCAGTGGGACGCCGAGGCGGTCTTTCCGCGCGAGGCCATCGCCAAGGCCGGCGAGCTGGGCTTTTGCGGCCTGTACGCGCCCGAGCGCATCGGCGGCCTGGGCCTGCCGCGGCTCGACTCGGCGCTGGTGTTCGAGGAAATGGCCGCGGTCGACCCGTCGACCACGGCCTTCATCACGATCCACAACATGGCGACGTGGATGCTCGGCACCTGGGCCACCGACGCGGTGGCGCAGCAGTGGGGCGAAGACCTCACGAGCGGGCGCAAGCTGGCGTCGTACTGCCTGACCGAACCGGGTGCGGGCTCCGACGCGGGGTCGCTGAAGACGCGCGCCGAACTGCAGGGCGCCGAGTACGTCATCAATGGCGGCAAGGCCTTCATCTCCGGCGCCGGCTCGACCGACGTGCTGGTGCTCATGGCCCGCACGGGCGGCGCGGGCGCCAGCGGCATCTCGGCCTTCGCGGTGCCGGCCGACGCGCCGGGCGTGAGCTACGGCAAGAAGGAGCACAAGATGGGCTGGAACAGCCAGCCCACGCGCACCATCAACTTCGACAACGTGCGCGTGCCCGCGCAGAACCTGCTGGGCAAGGAAGGCGAGGGCTTTCGCATCGCCATGAAGGGCCTCGATGGCGGGCGCATCAACATCGCGACCTGCTCGGTGGGCGCGGCGCAGGGCGCGCTCGACGCGGCGCGCCGTTACCTGCACGAGCGCCAGCAGTTCGGCAAACCGATCGCGAGCTTCCAGGCGCTGCAGTTCAAGCTGGCCGACATGGCGACCGAGCTGGTCGCCGCGCGGCAGATGGTGCGGCTGGCCGCCAGCAAGCTCGATGCGGGCCACGTGGATGCGAGCACCTATTGCGCGATGGCCAAGCGCTTCGCGACCGATGCGGGCTTCAACGTCTGCAACGACGCGCTGCAGCTGCACGGCGGCTACGGCTACCTGAGCGAGTTCCCGCTCGAGCGCCTGGTGCGCGACACGCGCGTGCACCAGATCCTCGAAGGCACCAACGAAATCATGCGCGTCATCGTTGCGCGAAAATTGCTGGAAGGCGACAGCGACATCCGATAAACAAGGCACACCCCCAGGCTTGCCCACTTCGTGTGGCCTCCAACCCCCTTGCAGGGGGCAATACCAGCGGCCCGGCAAAGCCGGTTCCGCGGTATTCCGCGCACGTATCCTTTGGGGTTTTCTTTTCCGTGAATGACATGACAGACAACGTAGTTCTCTTCAACGAAATCAAGACCGCCGGCGGCCAGCGTTTTGCCGTGGCCACGCTCAACGCGCCGGCCTCGCTCAACGCGCTGTCCGTGGACATGGTGCGCCTGCTCACGCCCAAGCTGCGCGAATGGGCGGCCGACGCCGGCATCGTCGGCGTGCTGCTCGACGCGGCGGGCGAGAAGGCCTTCTGCGCCGGCGGCGACCTGCGCCAGCTGTACCAGACGCTGCTCGACTGCGGCCCCGCGCGCAACACCTACGCCGAAGACTTCTTCCGCGAGGAGTACGAGCTCGACCACCTGATCCACACCTTCCCCAAGCCCTTCCTGTGCTGGGGCCACGGCATCGTGATGGGCGGCGGCGTGGGCCTGCTGGCGGGCGCCTCGCACCGCGTGATGACGCTGCAAAGCCGCATCGCCATGCCCGAGATCAACATCGGCCTGTACCCCGACGTGGGCGGCAGCTGGTTCCTGCGCCGCACGCCGGGTCGCACGGGCCTGTTCCTGGCGCTCACGGCCGCCAACATCAACGCGCACGACACCATCTTCTGCGGCCTCGCCGACGTGCTGGTGCCGCACGAGCGCAAGGGCGCGGTGATCGAGGCCATCGCGTCCACGCAGTGGGCCGGCGGCGACGCCAAGGCCGACCGCGCCACGCTGTCGCGCATCCTGGCCCAGGCGGGCGAGGGCGCCGAGATGCCCGCCTCGAAGGTGCGCGAGCACTACGACACCATCAACGCGCTGATGGCCGGCGACGACCTGCTCGACATCGCCAGGCGCCTGCGCGACGTGCAAAGCGACGACGCCTGGCTGCAGACCGCATCGAAGACCTTCGCCAAGGGCGCGCCGAGCTCCATCGCGCTGAGCTTCGAGCTCTGGCAGCGCGTGCCGCGCATGTCGCTGGCCGAGGTGTTCCGTCTCGAGTACTGGGCCTCGCTGGGCTTCTGCGCGAACAAGGATTTCGCCGAAGGCATCCGCGCCGTGCTGGTCGACAAGGACCGCAACCCGCGCTGGAACCCCGCCACGCTCGAAGAGATCACGCCGGCCTTCGTCGAAGACCACCTGCGTCCGCGTGGCGAGATGCCGGCGGAACTGGCCTCGCTGACCTGATCGGCCCCATTCCCTGCACAGAACAACGGAGACAAGACACATGAAGATCGCATTCATCGGCCTGGGCAACATGGGCGGCCCGATGGCCCTGAACCTGCACAAGGCAGGCCATACGCTCAGCGCCTTCGACCTCTCGGCCGAAGCCTGCAAGAAGTTCGCTGCCGAAGGCCTGCCGATCGCCAAGTCGGCGGCCGAGACCGTGGCCGGCGCCGAGGTGGTGATCAGCATGCTGCCCGCCAGCGCGCACGTCGAGGGCCTGTTCCTCGGCGGCGCCGGCAAGCCCGGCCTGCTCGACAGCATCCAGGCCGGCACGCTCGTGATCGACAGCAGCACCATCGCCGCCGCCACCTCGCGCAAGGTGGCCGAGGCCGCCGCTGCCAAGGGCGTCGCGATGATCGACGCGCCCGTGTCGGGTGGCACCGGCGGCGCCATTGCCGGCACGCTGACCTTCATGGTCGGCGGCGACACCAAGGACCTGGAGCGCGCGCGCCCGGTGCTCGAGAAGATGGGCGCCAACATCTTCCACGCCGGCGCGGCCGGTGCGGGGCAGACGGCCAAGATCTGCAACAACATGCTGCTCGGCATCCTGATGATCGGCACCTCGGAAGCGCTCGCGCTGGGCGTGGCCAACGGGCTCGACCCGAAGGTGCTGTCCGAAATCATGCGCCGCAGCTCGGGCGGCAACTGGGCGCTCGAGAAGTACAACCCCGTGCCCGGCGTGATGGAAGCCGCGCCGGCCTCGAAGAACTACGCGGGCGGCTTCGGCACTGACCTGATGCTCAAGGACCTGGGCCTGGCGCAGGAAAACGCCACCGCCGTGCGCGCGGCCACGCCGCTGGGCGGTCTGGCGCGCAGCCTGTACGCGGCGCACAGCCTCGCGGGCCACGGCGCGCTCGATTTCTCGAGCGTGCTGAAGCTGGTTCAGAAAGCCGGCTGAACGGCGCGCCGACCGCGCCGCGCCATCGCGAGCAGCAGGCCGGCCGCCACGAGGTTGGCGCCGATCGCCACGAGGATCGGCAGCAGGTAGCTGCGCGTGAGGTCGAAGGCGAAGCCCGCGGCGCTCGGCCCGATGAGCGTGCCGATGGCCACGCTGGTGTACAGGATGCCGATGATCGCGCCGATGTGGCGCCCGCCGAACCAGTCCATCACCAGCGCGGGCAGCAGCGCCACGAAGCCGCCGTAGAACACGCCGTAGGCGAAGGCGAACAGGGCCAGCCCCCAGAACCCGCCCGACACGGCCCACACCACCAGCGACAGTGCCATGCCGGCCGACATCAGCGGCAGCGCATGGTCCCGGCCCATGCGGTCGGCCAGCCCGCCCAGGAAGAAGCGGCCCGCCGTGCTGCCCACGCCGATCGCGCCGAGCAGCAGCACCGCCGACGATGCGGCCACGCCGTGGTCGAGCGCGTAGGGCACCAGGTGCACGAAGGGCACGAACAAACCGAACGAGCTGATGAGGCAGGCCGCGTACAGCCCTGCGAAACGGCCTGAGCCCACGGCCTCGCGCACCGAGGCGCCGGGCGGTAGCGCGGTGGCGGCCTGCGCCTGCGGCGGATCGCCATCGGGCCCGAGGCCGCGTGCGCGCGGATCGTTCTCGACCAGGAGCGCCATGCCCACGCCCACCACGGCCGCGAGCACGCCGAGCGCCAGGTAGGCATCGCGCCAGCCCAGCGTGTCGATGAACCACGAGGCCAGCGGCGGCATCGCCAGCGTGCCCACGCCGATGCCGCTCACAGCCAGCCCCGAGGCGAAGCCGCGCTGGCGCACGAACCAGCGCTGCACCGCGCCGAGCACGGGCACGTACGAGGCCCCCACGCCGAGACCCACCCCGAGCCCGTAGGCCCAGAAGATCTGCGTCAGGCTGCGCGCCTGCCCCGCGAGCACCAGCCCGAGGCCGACCAGCACCATGCCCGCGACGGCGAGCCGCCGCGCGCCCCAGCGGTCGGCGAGCGGGCCGCTGAACACGCCGAGCCCGAAGTACAGGAAGCCCGCGAGCGAGAACACCAGCGACACCTCGCCGCGCGAGGCGCCGAAGTCGCGCTGCAGCGCATCGAGGAACGCGCTGAAGGTGTATGCGCAGCCGAAGCCCACGAACATGACGGCGAAGGCGCCGGCGACCACGAGCCAGCCGTGGAAGAAGCGGGGGCGTGGAATGGCAGGGGTGTCGAGTGTCTTCGGAGGGGTCATGGGGCGGTCCGTGGTGGTGGTCGATCTTCAGGCCGTGCACCACCACGCACTGGCCGGATTCGGACGTGATCCTCCCGCCATCGGGCTCACAGGGCTCACAGCAATTCGATCCCCGGCAGGCTCTTGAAGCAGCTCTCGCGCGTGACGCGCACGAAGTCGTCCAGCCAGGGCCGCGCCGAGGTCGCTTGCGTGCAGGCCATGTAGAGCCGCCCCGTCAGGCCCTTGGCGCCCACGCGGCGTGCCGTGACGTAGCCGCGGTCGAGGTAATTCTGCACCGCCCACAGCGGCAGCGTGGCCACGCCGCGCCCGCTGGCCACCAGCTGCAGCATCGCCACCGTGAGCTCGGTGGTGCGCCGGTGCGCGGGCTCGACGCCGGCGGGTGCCAGCACCTGGCGCACGATGTCGAGCATCTCGTCGGGCACGGGGTAGGTGATGAGCGTCTGGTCGGCGAAGTGCCGGGCCGTGAGGTGCGCCTTGGCCGTCAGCGCATGGTCGTTGGCCAGCAGCGCGACGATCTCGAAGCGGAAGAGCGCGTGGTAGTCGACCGTTTCATCGGGGTCCTGCTCGGAGACGATCGCCACCTCGGCGCGGTTCTGCATCACGAGTGCGATCGGGTCGGGGTGAAAGCCCGAGACGATGTCCAGCTCGATCTCGGGCCAGCGCTGGCGAAAGGCGTCCATCGCGGGCATCAGCCAGTCGAAGCAGGTGTGGCACTCGACCACGATGCGCAGTTGCCCGCTGCGCCCCAGCGCGAGCCGCGCCACGTCGCGCTCGGCCTCTTCGACGAGCGGCAGCGCGGTGTCGGCCAGCTGCAGCAGCCGCAGCCCCGTGGTGCTGAACTGCGGCGGCACCGACTTGCGCTCGAACAGCTGCGCGCCGTAGCGCTCTTCGAGCAGCTTGATCTGGTGCGACAGCGCCGACTGCGTGAGGTTGAGCAGCTGCGCCGCGCGCACCAGGCTGCCGGTGTCGCGCAACGCGGCCAGCGTGCGCAGGTGACGGATCTCGAGGATGGACTGCATCATGAAAATGATTCAAGCGAACAGGCAAAAGGTTTCGTTTGAATCATATGCGCCAAACGCCGACCATCACCGGTTTCCAAGACCAGCGACCGGACTACCTGCAATGATCACCCGTACCCACATCCTCGGCTTTCCGCGCATGGGCGCCCACCGGGAACTCAAGTTCGCCCTCGAGAAGCACTGGCGCGGCGAGACCGGCCACGCGGCGCTCGAGGCCGTCGGCGAGGCGCTGCGCGCGCGCCACTGGCAGGCGCAGCGCGACGCGGGGCTCGACTTCGTGACCGTGGGCGACTTCGCTTTCTACGACCACGTGGCCAACCACATCCAGCTGCTGGGCTGCGAGCCGGCGCGCTTCGGCTTCAGCGGCGACGAGCCCGAGCTGTCGCGCTATTTCAAGATGGCGCGCGGCGTGGAAGACGAAGCGGGCCATGTGCACGACGACAGCTGCAACCACGGCGCCGAAGGCACCTTCGCGCTCGAGATGACCAAGTGGTTCGACACCAACTACCACTACCTCGTGCCCGAGTTCGATGCGGCCACGCAGTTCAGGCTGGCATCGACGCGCCTGTTCGACGAGGTCGCGCAGGCGCAGCAGGCCGGCCACGCGGTCAAGGCCGTGCTGCTCGGGCCGCTGAGCTTCCTGTACCTGGGCAAGGAGAAGGCGGCCGGCTTCGACCGCTTCTCGCTGCTCGAATCGCTCCTGCCCGTGTACGAGCAGGTGCTCGGCCGGCTCAAGCAGCAGGGCGTGGAATGGGTGCAGATCGACGAGCCGATCCTGGGCCTCGACCTGCCCGAGGCCTGGCGCAATGCTTTCGAACGCGTGTACTGGCAGATCGCGCGCAATGCGCCGAAGCTGCTGCTGGCGAGCTACTTCTCGCCGCTGTCCGAGAACCTGCGCCTGGCCTGCCAGCTGCCCGTGGCCGGCCTGCACGTCGATGCCGTGCGCGCGCCGCAGGAGTTGACCGGCGTGGCCGACTGGCTGCCGGCGCACAAGGTGCTGTCGGTCGGCGTGGTCGACGGTCGCAACATCTGGCGCACCGACGTCGATGTGGCGTTGGGCAAGCTCAAGCCCGTGGCCGAGAAGCACCAGGGCGAGTTGTGGATCGCGCCGTCGTGCTCGCTGCTGCACGTGCCGTTCAGCCTCGCGGCCGAGACGAAGCTCGACACCGAACTGAAGTCGTGGCTCGCCTTCGCGATCGAGAAGCTCGACGAGCTGCGCGTGCTGCGCGCCGCTGTCGAGGGCAACGAAGCCTCGGTGGCCGCCGAACTCACGGCCGCCCGTGCCGCCGTGGCCGCGCGCCGCGCCAGCCCGCGCGTGCACCGCGCCGACGTGGCGTTGCGCCTGGCGCGCAGCGTGGCCGGCGACGACCGCCGCGCGTCCGCTTTCCCGCAGCGCCAGCAGCTGCAGCGCACGCGCTTCGCATTGCCCGCGCTGCCGACCACCACCATCGGCTCGTTCCCGCAGACCGCCGAGATCCGCGCGGCCCGCGCCGCCTTCAAGCGCGGCGAGCTCGATGCCCCCGGCTATCGCGAGAAGATGCGCGCCGAGATCGCACTGGCCGTGCGCAAGCAGGAAGAGCTCGGCATCGACGTGCTGGTGCATGGCGAGGCCGAGCGCAACGACATGGTCGAGTACTTCGGCGAGCAGCTCGACGGCTTTGCCTTCACGGCCAACGGCTGGGTGCAGTCGTACGGCTCGCGCTGCGTGAAGCCGCCGGTGATCTTCGGCGACGTGGCGCGCCCGGCCGCGATGACGGTCGAGTGGACCGCCTATGCGCAGAGCCTCACCAAGTTGCCGATGAAGGGCATGCTGACCGGCCCCGTGACCATTCTGCAGTGGTCCTTCGTGCGCGACGACCAGCCGCGCGCCACCACCTGCGAGCAGATCGCCTGGGCGATCCGCGACGAGGTGAACGACCTCGAGGGCGCGGGCATCGGCATCATCCAGATCGACGAACCCGCCATCCGCGAGGGCCTGCCGCTGCGCCGCGCGGGCTGGCCGGCCTACCTGAAGGCGGCCACGCACGCCTTCCGCATCAGCGCCTCGGGCGTGCGCGACCAGACGCAGATCCACACGCACATGTGCTATTCGGAGTTCAACGACATCCTGCCGGAGATCGCCGCGATGGACGCCGACGTGATCACCATCGAGACCAGCCGCTCGGACATGGAGCTGCTGCGCGGCTTCGGCGGCGAGGGCGGCTTTCGCTATCCGAACGAGATCGGCCCCGGCGTGTACGACATCCACTCGCCGCGCGTGCCCTCGGTCGACGAGATCGTGCGCCTCATGCGCAAGGCCGCGCAGGTGGTGCCGGGCGAGAACCTCTGGATCAACCCCGACTGCGGGCTCAAGACCCGCGGCTGGCCTGAGACCGAGGCGGCGCTGTCGAACATGGTGGCGGCCGCGAAGCTGCTGCGCGGGGAGCTGGCGCAGGCCTGACGAAGGGCGCGGGATCGCGGTGTGCCAATAATGCGGGATGTCCTTGCTGTCCCGCCTGTCGTCGCCCCGTTGCCTCTTGTTGCTGTCGTTGCTCCTCGCCCCCTTGACGGGGTGGACGCAGGACCGCGCGCAGGCCCTGCTCCAGTTCGAGGGCGTGCAGGCGCGCTACCAGAACGCCTACGGCCCCGGCGCCGTGTCGCGCGGCGCGCGCGAGCTGCTGGAGCCGCCCGACCTTGCCATTGCCGACAAGGCCCTGCAGTCGCTCGACGTGGCGGCCGGTCGCGCCTTCGACGTGAACGCCTCGGTGGCCGCGATCCGTCAGGACGTGGCGGCGGCCGGGCAGGGCGCCGCCGCGCCGGCGCCCCCCGTGCTGGAGGCCGTGGCGCGCCTGGCGAAGCTGCGCGCCGACTACGCCGCGATGGACGAGCCCGGCAAGGTGACCTTCTTCCACCAGCAGCACGCGCGGCCGGCCGACCCGGCGCGCGTCGAACTGCTGTCGCGCATGACGGTGGCCGAGGCGCGCGAGATCGATTTCTCGAGCCAACTGCTCATGAGCGCGGTGGTCAAGCAGCTGGCGCGCGGGAATGCTGGGCAGTTCAGTTCGCTGCCCGACCGCACGCTCGACACCGCGCTCGATTCGCTGTGGTCGCGCGGCGTGACGTCGCCGCGACCGCGCAACCTGATGACCGTGGCGCGCGAGTTCGAAAAGCTGGTCACGCAGGCGCTGCTCCTGGCGCTGCCCGACGCCGACGTGGCCGCCTTGCTCGCCTGGCGCAACGAACCGCAGGCCGCCGCCGAGCGCGAGGCGCTGCTCGGCAGCTACCGCGCCGAGGTCAAGGGCAGCGGCGCGGTCGCGATCCGCACGCTGGTGCGCAGCTGGGGGCGGCCCTGAGACTTGACGAAAGCGCGCCAAAGTTTGCAAACTCGGGGGCGTTTGTACGAAAAAGTTTCACGCGAACCCCGCATGTCGGAAAGTTCCCCGTGATTGTTTCAATTCCGTGAACACTGCGATTCAGATTGACTGGGGTTTACCCTAGGAATTTGGCGCACACTTCAGGGCATCCAAAGCCCGATCAAGAAGGAATTGAAATGAAGACCTCGAACATCCTCGCCGCCGCCGCTCTCTCCCTGCTCGCCGCCGCTGGCGCCGCCCACGCAGAGACCTACGAAGGCGTTCACGCCGTGACCTCCGGCTACAGCCGTGCCGACGTGGCACCGCAAGCCGTGGCCGCCGCCCGTGCCGGCAACGAATACAGCGACGCCGTGTCGGCCAGCGTGGCCCCCGTGCTGGCCTCGTCGGTGGACCGCGCCTCGGTCCGCGCCGAAGCCGTGGCAGCCGCCCACGCTCCCGGCCAGAACCTGCGCCGCGAATCCTTCGCCGGCAGCGTGATCCCCTCGCAGGCACGCAGCTTCACGCGCCAGGCTGGCCTGTGATCGACGGCGGCGCAAGCCGCCTCGGTTAGCAAGACCACCACCCGAAAGAACCGGACCGTGCGACAGCACCGTCCGGTTTTTTCACGTCTGTGCTGTGCTCAGGCGCGCCGATGGCTGCGGTGGCAATGGCAGTCGGGCGCGTGGTCGTCGACGATGCCCGTGGCCTGCATCCAGGCGTAGACGATCACCGGTCCGACGAACTTGAAGCCGCGCTGCTTCAGCGCCTTCGACATCGTTTCGGACAGCGGCGTCTGCGTGGGCACCGTGCCCGTGGTGTTGACGACCGGCTGGCCGCCCGCCAGACCCCAGACGAAATCGGAGAAGTCTTCCCCCGCCGCCTGCATCGCGAGGTAGGCCTTCGCGTTGCCGATGGCGGCCTCGATCTTGGCGCGCGAGCGCACGATGCCCGCGTCCTGCATGAGGCGTTCGACGTCGGCCGGCGTGAAGCGCGCCACGGTCTCGGGCACGAAACCCTCGAAGGCCGCACGGAAGGCGTCGCGCTTGCGCAGGATGGTGAGCCACGACAGGCCGGCTTGGAAGCCGTCGAGCATCAGCTTTTCCCACAGCGCGCGGCTGTCGCGTTCGGGCACGCCCCATTCGGCGTCGTGGTAGCTGGCCAGCAGCGGATCGGTGCGGGCCCAGGCGCATCGCTGGGGCGAAGATTGGCTGTCGTCGTGAGGCATGGCTCGGCTATCGTCGGGGAATGTTTTCGGAATGAGGGGGTGACCCTGATGCAGCAGTCTCGTCTTTCATTGTCGGCGCTTTCGCTGGCTCTCATGGCGCTCGCCGTCGCTGTCCCGGCCGGTGCCGAGACCCTCAAGAAGCCCGCGCTCGACCAGCTCGCCGCCGCCTGGAAGGGCGGCCGCACGGCGCCCGATTTCAAGGCTTTCCTGGCCCAGGCCGCGCAGGCCCAGCCCGCGCTGCAGGCCAGCGTGGCGGCCTACACCGGCGGCAAGGCGCTGGCGGGCGACGACCTCGTCAACATCGCGCGCCTGCTCGGCCTGTACAACCGGCTGCAGAACCAGCAGGCCGTGATCGCCAGCATCGGCACCATGGTGGCCTTGCCCACCGTGCGCAACGTGCAGGTGCCGCCGCACGAGAGCCCGCCGATGGTCGCGTTCGGCCAGCTGGTCGAGAAGATGGCGAAGGACTTCGGGCTGGGCTACCGCAACGTCGACGGCCGCGTCTTCGAAGTGAGCCTGAAGGGCCGCGGCAGCGAAGAGTTCGGCATCCTCACGCACGCCGACGTGGTGCCGGCCGTGCTGTCCGAATGGGTGCTCGACGACGGCACGCGCCTGGACCCCTTCGCGATGACGCGCGTGGGCGACTTCCTCTACGGGCGCGGCACCATCGACGACAAGGGCTCCATCGCCGCCGTGCTCTACGCCATGAAGGCCGTGAAGGACAGCGGCCTGCCGGTGGAGCGCGGCGTGCGCCTGATGATCGAGACCACCGAGGAAACCGGCGGCGACGCGATGCAGTACTACCGCGACAAGACGCCGCTGCCGGCCTACAACATCGTGCTCGACAGCAAGTATCCCGCGGTCGTGGCCGAGAAGGGCTCGGGCGCGCTCAAGGTGTTCTTCCCCGCGGAAGCGGCCGACCCCGCCGCGACCGCCATCACCGCGATGAGCGGCGCCGCTTCGGCCAACGCCATTCCGCAGACCGCGACCGCCACGCTCAAGGGCGGCGACCTCGCGGCCGTGGCCGCGAAGCTCGAGGCCGCCAAGGCCGCCTTCGTGCGCAAGTACGAGGGCCAGGGCGGCAAGTTCGCGATCGACATCGCGCGTAGCGCCGAGGCCGTCGAGCTGAAGGTCACGGGAACCTCGGCCCACGGCTCGCGGCCCGAAGAGGGCGTGAACCCCGTGCCGCGCCTGGCGCTGTTCCTGAAGGAGTCCGGCGTGCCGCTGGCCGCCAACCCCTACCTGCGCGCCGTGCAGTACATCGACGCGCTCTACGGCACCGGCTACCTCGGCGAGAAGATGGGGCTGGGCTACCAGGACGACTTCATGGGTCCGCTCACGATGTCGCCCACGCTGGTGCGCATGGGCGCCGACGGCCGCCTTGAGGTGACGGCCAACGTGCGCATGCCGCGCGGCCGCACGCCCGACGAACTGAAGGCGCAGGTGGCGGCCAAGGTCAACGGCTGGGCCACGGCCAGCCAGGTGAAGCTGGAGCTGGCCTACGACCAGGGCAACTGGATGGCGCGCGACCCGAAGGGCGCATGGCTCTCGACCCTGCTCAACATCTTCGGCGACACCACTGGCCTCGAAGCCAAGCCCGTGCCCACCGCCGGCAGCACCACGGCCAAGCTGATGCCCAACGCCATCAACTTCGGCCCCGCGATGCCCGGCAAGAAGTACACGGCGCACAACGCCAAGGAATACAAGGAAGTGCCCGACCTCGACGCCGACATGCAGATGTTCACCGAGATGCTGGTGCGCATCGGCAACCTGCAGCAGATGCAGTAGCGGCCGGCGCCGGGGCGCGGCGCGTCAGGACTTCGATGTCGCCAGGGGCACCAGCGGTGCCCCGTTCTTCGTCTTGGCCTGGATTTCCGCGATGGTGCGCCGCATCGCGACGAAGCGTTTGGCGGAGCTCGGCGGGGGGCTCATGAAGCCCTTCTTTCTTGTGCCGGCCGTGTGCACGCCGAGCTCGCGCCAGATCCGTTCGGCGCCGTCGATGTCGTAGCCCGCCGCGGCCACCATGTAGAGGCCGAGGTAGTCGGCCTCGGCGTCGAACTGCTGCGAGAACGGCGACGACAGCGCCTCTTGCGCCAGCCCGGTGCCGCCCAGCGCGCCATCCACGATGCCGGCCGCGATGCCCACCGCGCGCGTCTTGCCGCCATGCGACAGCACGCCGTTGGCCAGCTCGTGCCCCAGCACGATCGCGAGGTCGCGGTTGTCGGGAAAGAAGCGCATCAACGCCGAGTTGACGACGATCTCGTGCCCGTCGTTCTCCGCATGGACCTCGTTCTTCATGCGCGTGACGGCGGTGTAGTTGCACGCCGTGGTGTACGGCAGGCGCAGCGCCGTCGACTGCCCCTCGCGCTGCACCACGGCCTCCAGCCAGCCCTCGCGTTTCGCGGGCTTGGCGCGCGCGGCGTCGACCAGCACGTCGTTGAGCCGATCGATCCCTTTCTCGCCGGCGGGCAGCGGCTTGCCGCCGACGGACAGCAGCACGTCCCCGGCGCGCAGCGGTGTGGCCGGCGCCTGCTGCCGGTCGAGTGTCCACAGCACGGTCAGCCGGTCGTCCAGGAGCAGGGTCTGTTTCACCGCCGCGCGTTCTTCCTTCTCGAAGCTCCACAGGCTGGCGATGTGCGCGCCCAGGCTGGCCCGCACGTCGCCACCGCAGAACGGCGCGCTGTGCTCCAGGAGCGGGATCGCCACGTCGTCGAGCCGGCGCTGCAGCGTCATGCGGTGGTTCAGCGACAGCGACTGCTGCAGGGCCTGCTCCTGCACGACGTCGGGGTCGTCGCTGGCCGGCCGGATGGAGGCGGCGCAGGCCGTGAGGACAAAGGTGGCCGCGATCGACGCGCAGGCCGGGAAGAAGGACGGGCGAGGTGTGTTCATTCGCTCAAGAGGTGCTCGGCATCGGTCGCATCCAGGCGCAGACGCGATGCCAGATGCCATCGAGGGAAGGGGAGTTGCCCGGTGGCGATGGCGACCGGGCGTTCCAGGCAAGGCGAGGTGCCGCGCCCGCTTGGCATTGTGGGAGCGCGAGCGCGCTCCAAGCTGAAGATCAGATGAAGGCTCAGCCCGTCTTGCGTGAACGCAGCGTGGCCGAGGGCAGCTCGCCGAAGCGCTGCTGGTAGGCCGCGGCGAACAGGCCGAAGTTGGCGTAGCCCCATGCCTGCGCCACCGAGCGCACCGTTGCGCCGGCGTCGGCCATCAGCAGTTCGGCGCGCACGCCCTGCAGGCGCTGTTCGCGCAGCGCGCGCATCGGCGTGGCCTGGCGGTATTCGCGAAAGGCGCTGTTCAGCGTGCGCACGCTGACACCCGCCACGCTCGCCAGTTCGCCGAGCGTGGGCGCGTGCTGGGCGTGCTCGCGGATGTGGCGCTCGGCCGCCAGCACATGCCGCGGCGCCATGCGGTGCTGCACGGCTTCGGCCGGGTGCTCCAGCTGCGCGCGCCACTGGGTCAGCACGTGCACGCCGATCATCTCCTCGAGGTGCCGCCCCAGCGGGCCGGTGTCGACCGCCTCGGGCAGTTCGGTCACGCAGCGGCAGGCATACGACAGCAGCGCGATCCAGCTCGAATGGGCGCCGCCGAACTTGAACTTGCGCGTCCACAGCCGCTCGTCGGCGGGAGCGCCGAACCAGCGCGCGTGCAGCGCGGCCAGCGCGTCGTGAGAGAAGCTGAGGTTCACCTGCAGGTGATTGGCGTCGAAGT
Source organism: Variovorax sp. GW823-FHT04B03 (assembly GCF_058796495.1). Taxonomy (NCBI): domain Bacteria; kingdom Pseudomonadati; phylum Pseudomonadota; class Betaproteobacteria; order Burkholderiales; family Comamonadaceae; genus Variovorax; species Variovorax sp. GW823-FHT04B03. Next base: position 610,284 of record NZ_JBXAIT010000003.1, on the reverse strand, counting down.
CGACCCAGTAGTGCGTGCGCGAGGTGTCGACCACGAAGGCGTCGCCCACGCCGGTGTCGGCATAGGCGTTGGCTTCGGACCAGTGGCGGCCCGTGCCGCGCACGGTCGTCAGCACCATGCCGACGCCGCTGTCGGGCGAGAAGTCCTTGATGTTCACCGGAATGCCGTAGTGGAAGCGGCTCAGCGTGAAGTGCCCGATGCGCGTGGCGTCCAGCACCGAGTCGGGCGTGCGCGCCCGCCCGATGGGCGTGACGCGGTAGGGCATGTAGATGCGGTCCGACCAGCGCCGGATGTCGTCCCAGTCGTGCGAGGCCACCAGGCGGTGGCGCTCGCTCGGCTGCCCGCGGGCGTCGGTGACCAGCACGTTGCGGATCGCATCCATCGCGCACCTCGGTTCAAGGAGAAGAAGGCGCCGCGCCCCGGGGGCAACGGCTCAGCGGTGATGGTAAACCGCGGTCTCGAAAGCCACGAAGCCCGGGTAGCTCGCGCAGTCCTGGAACGGCAGGATCTGCGTCGCCCAGTAGCCGCCGATGCCGCTCTCGCGGTCGATCCAGAAGAAGCTGTTGGCCAGGCCCGCCCACATCAGCGAGTTCGCCGGGCGGCCCGTGGGCGCGCGCTCGCGGTTGGTCATGAAGGTGTAGGCCCAGCCCTTGTCGGTGCCGGGCAGGAACTCGCCCGTGTTGCTCAGCGCGGGCACCGACGTGCGCCAGCCGCCCACCGACAGGTCCATCGCGGCCAGGCCGTCCTGCGCCATGCGCTGCACCGTGTCGGCCTTCAGCACGCGCCCGTGCGGCCCGGCGCCGTCGTTCAGCACCATGCGGATGAACTTCATGTACTCGCCCACCGTGGCATACAGGCCGTGGCCGCCCATGTCCATCGGCGGCGGCTCGGGCAGCACCAGCTCGGGCAGCGGCGTGAGCCGGCCGTCGGCCGCGCGGTCGTGGATGGTGACGCGGCGCGCCTTCATCGACTCGGACATGCCGAAGCCGATGTCCTGCATGCCCAGCGGCTCGAAGACGCGCTCCTTCATCACCTCGCCCAGGCGCTTGCCGCGCTGCTGCTCGACGATGCGGCCCAGCCAGTCGATGTTGGCGCCGTAGGTCCAGGCCGCGCCCGGCTCGTGCAGCAGCACGGTGCGGATCGATTCGAAGCTGCCCGACACCACCGTGGGAATGTTCAGCGCGGCGCGGTACTTCAGGTCGTCTTCGCTGAAGAACTCGTAGCCCAGGCCCGAGGTGTGCAGCATCAGGTCGTTGACCGTGATGCGACGGCGCGGCGCGCGCGTGCGCGGCCGGCCGTCGGCGTCGAAGCCGTCGAGCACCTGCAGTTCGTCGAGCTCGGGCACGTAGGCGCCGGCCGGGTCGGTGAGCGAAATCTTGCCTTCCTCGATCAGCTGCATCACGCAGGTGCCCGTGATCGCCTTGGTGGTCGAGAAGATGGCGAACACGCTGTCGGTGGCCATCGGCCGGTCGAGCCCGAGTTCGCGCGTGCCGGCGGCGCCTTCGTAGAAATTGCCCGTGCGGTCGGTCGCCATCGCGACGACGCCGGGGGCGCCGCCGTGGCGGTGAACGGTCTGGTGCAGCGTTGCGTCGAGTGCGGTCTTCAGCCTGTGCGAGGTCATGCCTTCTTGTCTCCTGTGTGAGGAGGCCGGGCGGTGTGTGAAGGGTTGCCTGCGCGCCGGCCTGCCATGCGAAATTCCGCAGGCAGCGGCAATCTAGGGCCGCAGGCTCACCAATCCTGTTCGCAAATGGCGGGCGGCTGTCCAGGTCTGGCAGTCATTGCACGCGCGTGACCCGCGACGCGCGTGCGGCGTGATTCAGCCCACGCCGTGCGCCTGCAGCACCGCCTTCAGCCGCCGCACCTCATGCTGCAGATCGAGGATCAGCGCGGCGGCGTCCAGGTTCACGCCGAAGTCGCGTTCGAGCCGGCGCGCTTCGAGCGCGTGCTGCAGGTCGGTGCTGGAGAACTCCCAGCGCTCGGGCGGTGCGTCGGTCGTGGTGACCTGCACGATGCCCACCTCGACCAGCTGCACGACCCAGGCGGTGTCGGCGCCGCAGGCGTGCGCCAGTTCGTTGGCGGCCAGCGGGTGCGAGACGCCGATGGCCGTGGTGGTGGTCACGGAAGAAAAGTTCGCCATGCTCAGACTCCCAGGTGCTGGCGGGGGTTGAACGAGGAGGTCGCCTGCGCGAGTTGCGCGTAAGCGTTGCGTGCGGCCTCGCTGTCGGCGGGCGGCAGTGCGATCTCGAGCAGCAGGTACAGGTCGCCGGGCGTCTTGCCCGCGAAGCCGCGGCCCTTGAGCCGCAGCTTCATGCCGCCGCGCGCGTTGGGCGGCACGGTGACCTCGACCACGCCGCCGGTGGGCGTGGGCACCTGCACTTGCGCGCCCAGCGCGGCTTCGGCGGGGGTGATGGGCAGCGTCATGTACAGGTCGCGCTCTTCCACGCGGTACAGCTTGTGCGGCGCGATGCGCACCTCGAGGTACAGGTCGCCGGCCGGCTCGCCGCCGTGGCCGGGCATGCCCTGGCCCGCGAGGCGGATGAACTGGCCGGGGTGTACGCCGGGCGGGATCTTCACGGCGAGCGTGCGGTTCTCCCACTGCGGGTGGCCCTGCGTGTCGAGTGTCTGGGCGCGCAGCGTGAGTTCGCGCTCGGCGCCGTTCAGCGCGTCCTCGAGCGTGATCTCGATGGCCGCATGGTGGTCTTCGCCGCGCGCGCGGTAGTTCTGGCGTGTGGCGCCGCGGCGCTCGGCGTCGCCGAACATCGAGGAGAAGAATTCGCTGAAGTCGGCGTGGTCGGCCGGGCCCTGGCGCGGGCCGCGGTGAAACTCGTAGCCGGTGTCCCAGCCGGGCGGCGGCTCGAAGCTGCCGTCGGGGCGGCCGCCGCGCGCGACACGGTCGGCCAGCGCGTCGTAGGCGGCGCGCTTGTCCTTGTCGCCGAGCACGTCCTTGGCCTCGTTGATGTCGCGCATGCGCTGCTCGGCGTCAGGCTCCTTGCTGACGTCGGGGTGGTACTTGCGGGCGAGCTTGCGGTAGGCCTTGCGCACCTCGTCGTCGGACGCGGTGCGTTCGACGCCCAGTGCGCTGTAGTAGTCCTTGAATTCCATGGTGGGTGGTGATTCCTTTCAGGACGGCGTACAGATCAACCGGGAGCCAGGTCAGGCCAGGGCTGCTCCGCCGTCGGCTTGCCGCTGTTGCAGCGGCGTCACGGCCCATGTGGGGCCGGCACGTGTGAAGCGCAAGGGTTGCGCGTTGCCGAAGATGCTCGCATCGACCGCCACGCCCAGCAGCGCGGCCAGCGCGTAGAGCGTGCCGCCGTGGGCCACCACCAGCACCGGCGCGGGCTGCGCGGCGAGTGCGGCGGCCAGCGCCTGGCGCTTGCGGTCGACGAACTGGGCCAGCGTCTCGCCGCCCTCGGGCTCGCAGGCCCAGTCGATGTTCGCCGACGAGGTGCCGATGAGCGCGCCGAAGTTGCGCTCGCGCAGGTTCTCGTGCGCGGAGGGCACGAGGCCCAGCGCGCGCGCCACGGTGTGGGCGGTGTCGAAGGCGCGGCGCGCGTCGCTGCACACGATGGCGCCGATCGGCTCGCCGGCCAGCAGCTCGGCCGCCTGCACCGCCTGCTGCTCGCCGAGCGCGCTCAGGGGCTCGTCGGGCGCCTGGAAGACGCGCAGCGCGTTGCGCCCGGTCTGGCCGTGGCGCAGGAAGTAGAAGTGGTCGCAGGCCGGGGCGAGCGGCTGCTCGGCGGCCAGCCGGTTCAGCAGGTCGATGCCTGTGGCGGCGTGGGCGGGAAAGGGAACGGGGCTCGAGGACATGGTTCAGTACGCCAGCTGCAGCGGCTTGCCTTCGCGCTGCGCCTGCACGTCGGCCGGGTGGAAGGGCAGCGGATGCCACTGCTTGGCCGCGAACAGCGGCAGCTGGTCGTAGGCGCGCGGCGAGGCCGGGTCGCTGCTCTGGCCGTAGGTGAGCAGGCCTTGCGCCACGGGGCCGCGCGCGTCGAAGGTCACGATCTGCATGTAGCTGCTGCCGTAGTTGATGGCGTAGCCCTTCGGGTCGATCAGCGGCTGGCCCTGCGATTCGAGCTTGTTGAGCACGCCTTCGAATTCGTCGCCGCCGGGCAGTGCGATCTTCTGGCCGCGCACGGTGCGCGACTGCGGCACGCCCAGCGCCACGTCGGCCGCGAAGCCGGCGGTGCGCACGATGCCGACCGCGTCGCCCAGCGCCTTGAACACCGCCTCGCGCGTGGCGGGCGTGGCCATGTCCAGACCGGTGGGCGTGGTCACGGGCTGCGCCGGGTCGAAGGGCACGCGCCAGACCTTCGGCAGGTCCTTGGCCTTGCGCCAGAACTCGCGGAACAGCGCGGCGCCCTTCGACTCGGCGTTGCTGGTGCGGTCCCAGGCGGAGAGCACGCGGCAGCCCAGGGCCTGGTCGGCGCTCAGCGCGGCGCCGGTGGCGGTGCACGCGGCCTTCAGGTCGTCCATCACCAGCATGCCGGCGAGGTTCCTGTCGCGGAAGATCACGCTGCGCAGCTCGGCCGCGCCCATGCGGTTGCCCGGCAGGCCGTCGGTGCCGGCCAAGCGGCCTTCGATTTCCATGATGCCGCTGCGCGTGCGCAGCCGCTGCGGCACGCCGACGGAGCCGACCAGTGGCGACACGCCGGCCATCGGCGGCACGCGCGGGTTGCTGAGCCAGAAGCTGTCGTTGCTGTTCTGCACCCAGTCGGGCGTGACGACGACCGGCATGCGGGCCGGCGCGATGATGCCGGGCGCAGCGGCGCTGGGGTCGCGGTGCCAGGCGCAGGCGCTGCGCGAGCCGTCGAGCACGGGCAGGCCGGCGGCGTTGAGCAGCGCGGCGGCGGCCGGCGAGGGCGCGCAGGCCTTGAGCATCTCGGCCGACACGTCGGGCACCACCGACAGGTCGGCGTACATCGCGTTGCCCTCGCGGTCGGCCGCCAGGGTGTTGATCCACGGGATGCCCTGGTTGCCCATGGCGGCGCGCAGCTCGGCGACGTTGCGGGCCCGGCCCATCTTCATCCAGCTTTCGGCGGAGCGCACGTTGAGCGTGTTGGCGTCGCGGATCGCATAGGCCTTCTGGGCGGTCCAGCCCAGGCCGGCGCGCGGCAGCGACACCACGGGGCCCCAGTCGGTGGCGTAGAAGGTGTGCTGCACGGGCGCGCCGCCCGCCGTGGCGGCGGCCGGCAGTGCGACGGTGCGCGCGACCATCTTCTTCGGCTGGCCGTCGACCCAGTACACGGTCGGGTCGTTGGGGTCGAGCTTGAGTTCGTACAGCGTGAAGCGCTTGCCGGTCGACACGGTGTGGGTCCAAGCCACGTCCTTGTTGAAGCCGATCGACACCACCGGGCTCAGGCCGCCGGTGGCACCCATCACGTCGAGCTGGCCGGGAATGGTCAGGTGCATCTGCCAGAAGCGGTTGGTGCCGTTCCAGGGGAAATGCGGGTTGCCCAGCAGCAGGCCCTTGCCGTCGGGCGTGGCGTTGCGCCCGAAGGCCCAGCCGTTGGAGCCCAGCTCGCCGCCTTCGGGGTTGGCGTTGAAGCTGTGGCGGCCGATTTCGGCCACCGCCTGCTCGAGCGCGACCGGCGCCGCACCGGTCTTGACGCCCGGGGCCGGCGGCACGGCGGCCAGCACCGCGCCGGCCAGCGCGCCCAGGCCGCCCTGGATCATCGATTGCTCGGTGGCGCGCGCCAGGTCGGAGGCCGTCATCGGGCGCACCCAGGGCTTGCCGCGGCAGGCCTCGGGCAGGCCATTGGGGCCCGCGTCCTGCAGGTAGCGGTTGTAGCCCGCCACGTAGCCGCGCAGCGCGGCCTTCACCTCGTCGTTGGTGGTGGCCGCCGCGCGGGCCAGCGCCGCGTCGTCCATGTGGTAGCGCACGAACAGGTCGATCTGCGCGTTGGGCATGCGGCCCAGGCCGAAGTCGCCGGTGTTCTGCGCCCCGAGGAACTGCGCGCGGTCGCCGCGCAGCGTCAGCAGGTGCTCGGCGGTCTGGCAGACGTTGTCCTGCGCATGCGCGTAGGCGGTGCCGTAGGCCAGGCCTTCGTAGTCGGGCGCCGTGATGTGCGCGATGCCGAAGGTGGTGCGCTCGATGCTCACGCTGCGGCTGCCGGGCGGCGGCGTGCTGGCGCAGGCCCCGAGCAGGGCGACCAGGCCCAGGGAGAGGGCCGTCAACGAGAACCGGGAGCGCGAGGTGTTCGAAGTCATGGGGCGGGCGTGAGGTGGAGAAAAGGGTCGAAAAAGAGGGACCGATTAGAGGATGAACCTCCGCCGCGCACTGTCGCCAGCGCGGCACGCCTTGCCACTTACCTCAGCCGAACTTCATGCCCTTGGGCCGTGCCTGCAGCCTGTGGATGTAGGCGTCGAGCTTGGGCCGGTTGGTGCGCCCGCCGAAGGCGCGGTGCCAGATGAGCATCGAGCCGATCATCACGTCGGCGGCCGTGAACTGGGCGCCGAACAGGTAGGGACCGTCGCCGAGCTCGCGTTCGACGGCGTCCTTGGCCTGCTCGAAATCGGTCCAGCCGCGCGCGCTGTTGTTGCTCTTGATCTTCAGCAGGCTGTCGCCCATCGAGGGTTCGAGCTGCGCGGTCGAATAGACCATGAGCGACAGGTAGCGCCCGCGCTCGGGCGTGCCCACGGCCGGTGCCAGGCGCTTGCCGGGGTACTTCTCGGCGATGTACATGCAGATGGCCGCGTTCTCGAAGATGCGGGTGCGGCCGTCGACCAGCGCGGGCAGCTTGCCGGCGGGGTTGATCTTCAGGAACTCGGGGCGCTTGTGGGCGCCCTCCCGGATGAGGGTGGGCACGATCTCGTAGTCGACCTCGGCCTCGTCGAGCATCCACTTGGCGACCTGCGCACGGCTGCGCGGGTCGAAATACAGCTTCATCGTCATGCGGGTCTCCTTGGTGAGCGGGGCAGAGCTGCGGTCAGAACTTGGGAATGCGCAGGGTCTTGCTGATCATCAGCGTGCCCGAGAGCGCGAACAGCAGCACCAGCGGGTGCAGCTGCCAGGGGCCGAGCGTCCAGGCGCCGCCCCACACGTTGGCGCCGAGGGCGCCCTTCGAGGCCGCGTAGGCCAGCACGCCCACCAGCACCACGCTGGTCGGGATCGGCGTGCCTTCGAAGTACTTCACCTTGTCGGCGCCGGCCGAGAGCGCCTCGGCCGTCACGTTGTAGCGCGCGAGCCGGCTCACGCCGCAGCCGACGAAATAGATGAGCACGGCGCAGTCCCAGCCGCCGTCCAGGCCGGCGGCGAAGCCGAGCGCGGCGGGCAGCACGCCGAACGAGATCACGTCGGCCAGCGAGTCGAGTTCGCGCCCGAGCGCCGACTGGGTCTGGCGCCAGCGCGCGATGCGGCCGTCGAGCACGTCGAAGATGAAGGCGGCCGGGGCGAGCGCCGCGGCCCAGTAGAAGTGCACGAGCGACTGGCTGCGCATGAAGGCCATCGCGAAGAACACCGCCCCGACGCCGCAGGCCGCGTTGCCGAGCGTGAACACATCGGCCAGGTGAAAGCCGCGGATCATCGAGAAGTGCTTGCGGGCCGGCGGGGACGAAGGCGTGGTCATGAGGCGGGGAAAGCTGCGAAAGGAACCGCACCTTAACCCAAGCGGGGCCCGCTTTTTGTAGTCGCGCGCCGACGCCCCATCGGCGCCCTCAGACGGTTGGCTGCGCCTTGGCCTCGACGATCCGTGCGAAGCGCCCGAGCAGGCCCGCCGCCGCGTCGGTGGGGCGCACGCCTTCGCGCAGCGCCGCGGCATCGAGCCCGTCGGCGGCCAGGTCGCGGGCCAGCAGCTCGATGTAGCCGCCCATGGTCCGGGCGTCGAACTCGGGGTGGAACTGCAAGCCCCAGGCCTGCGCGCCCACGCGGAAGGCGTGCACGGGTTCGTGCGCGCTGTGGGCCAGCTTCACCGCGCCTTCGGGCAGGCGCAGCGCGCTCTGCCAGTGGATCGCCTGCGCCGGGAACTGCGCGGGCAGGTCGCCCAGCAGGGCGTCGCCGGCGGCGGCCGCGTCGAGCGTGACGGTGACCGTGCCGACCTCGGGCCCTTGCGGGTGGTGCCCGGCCTCGCCGCCGAGCGCGTGCGCGAGCAGCTGGTGGCCGTAGCAGATGCCGAGCACGGGCGTGTCGCGCGCGACCAGTTCGGCGAGCCAGGCGGCGGTGGTTTCGCTCCAGGGCTCGCGGTGCGACACCATCGCGTGCGAGCCGGTGACGACCACGCCCGCGACCTGGCCGGGCGCGGGCAACGTGTCGCCGCGGCGCGGGTCGACCACCACCAGGGGCAGGGTCTGCGTGCCGAGGCCGTCGGCGATCCAATGCTCGAAGTCGCCGCGGCCTTCGCGCAGCGCGTCATGGGTGTCACCGACCTTGACGATGACCAGGGGATACGGGGGCGTGCTGTGCATGGCGTCGATCATGCCGCAGCGCACCGTGCGCCGGTCAGCGCCGGGAGGATTCCCGACGGTGCAGCAGGTCCATGAAGGCACGGCCCACGGGCGAGGGCGAGCGCCCCGCGCGCGTGACCAGCCCGATGGGCCGCGACATCAGCGGGCGCTGCAGCGGCACGGTGGCCAGCTCGTCGTTCTGCGACAGCTGCAGCGCGAGCCGGGGCAGGGCGGTGAGCCCCAGCCCGGCCGCCACCAGCGCGCCCGCCACGGCCACGCTCGGGTATTCGAGCGCGGGCTGCACCTGCAGGCCGCGCTGCAGGAAGGCGGCGTCGGTGATCGGCCGGATGCTGCTCTGGAAGCTGCTCGCAATGAAGGGCCGCGTCGTGAACACCGACCACGACACCGAGGCCCGCGCGGCCAGCGGGTCGTCGCGCCGGCACAGCAGCACGAAGGGGTCGTCGCGCAGGTGGCGGTACAGCAGGGGCTCGTGCGTGCCGGGGCGCACGCTGAGGCCGAAGTCGGCGCGGCCTTCGTCCACCGCGGCGCGCACCGCCTCGGCCGGCCCTTCGATCAGCGAAAACTGCACCTGCGGATGCTGCTGGCGGAACTCGGCGATGGCGCCGGGCAGCAGCGCCACGCCGGTCGAGGGCAGCGCCGCGATGGTGAGGTGGCCGCTGCGGCCTTCGAGGAACTGCGACAGCTCGCTGAACGAGCTGTTGAAGTTCTCCAGGATGCGCAGCGCGATCGGCAGCAGCTCGCGCCCCGCCGGCGTGAGCTCGACGTGCCGCGTGTCGCGGTCGAACAGGCGCGCGCCCACCAGGTCTTCGACGATGCGCACCGTGCGGCTCAGCGCCGGCTGCGACACATGCAGCGCTTGCGCGGCGGCGCGGAAGTTGGTGGTCTTCGCGACTTCGACGAAGGCCTCGAGCTGCTGCAGCGTGATGTCGACTCGCACGGATGCGGCTCCCTCGGAGTGGCTGTGGATTGATCCATCCAAGTTATCACAGATATAGGAATATTGTTCTTCACAGATCAATGCGCGACGCCGAGACTGGCGCATTCGATACACGGAGACAAGGGGCCCACGCGCCCCCGTGACATGGACACCAAAATTCTGGAAGGCATCCGGGTGCTCGAGCTCGGACAGGTGCTGGCGGGGCCCTTCGCGGGCGCGATCCTGGCGGACCTCGGCGCCGACGTCGTGAAGCTCGAGCGCGTCGAGGGCGGCGACGACGCGCGCCACATGGGCCCGGCGTTTCGCCACGGCGACGCGCTCAACTTCCACGTCTTCAACCGCGGCAAGCGCTCGGTCGCCATCGACCTGAAGAGCGAAGACGGCATGGCGGCCTTCGAGACCCTGGCGGCCGGCGCCGACATCCTCATCCACAACCTGCGCCCGGGCGTCACCCAGTCGATGGGCATCGACGGCCCGTCGCTGTGCGCGCGCCATCCGCGGCTCATCTACTGCGAAATCTCGGCCTTCGGCCACACCGGCCCGCTGCGCATGCAGCCGGGCTACGAGCCGCTGATCCAGGCCTTCAGCGGGCTGTCGAGCATCAACGGCGGGCCCGACGATCCGCCCATGCGCACCGGCGCCTCGGTCTGCGACCAGGGCACCGGCATGTGGGCCGTGATCGGCGCGCTGGCGCTGCTGCAGCGCCGCCACCTCACGGGCCGGGGCGGCGTGGTCAGCACCTCGCTGCTGGAGACCGCGCTGGTCTGGACCGGCCAGAAGGCCGACGCCTACGTCAACGAAGGCCGGCTGCCCGAGCGCCACCGCTCGGGCCATCCGGGCTTCGTACCTTACGAATCTTTCGATACCGCCGATGCGCCGCTCCTGATCTGCTGCGGCAACGATCGGCTCTTCGCCAAGTTCGCGCACGAACTCGGGCGCGACGACTGGACCACCGACGCGCGCTTTGCCGGCAACCGGCAGCGGCTGCAGCACAAGGCGGCGCTCTTCGACGAGATCGGCCCGCTGCTGCGCGCGCGCACCCGCGCCGACTGGATGGCGCGCTTCACCGCCGCTGGCGTGCCCTGCGCGCCGGTGCACACCGTGCCCGAGGCCGTCGCGCATCCGCAGGTGGAGGCACTGGGCATGCTGCAGCCGGTGCCGGGCGAAGACTTCCGCCTCACGGCGCTGCCGATGTCCATCGACGGCGTGCGGCCCGCGCACCGCGCGGTCGCGCCCCGGCTGGGCGAGCACAACGCGGCGCTCGGCGCGCCGCCGGTGCCGCAGCGCGACGGCGCCTGAGCGACCGCACCCTTTCCCTTCTCAAGAACTACATCCCACCGGAGACATCACCCATGCGCACTTCCATCTTCCGCCTCGGCGCGGTCCTGGCCTTCGCGGTCGCGGCGGCGGCACCTGCCCACGCGCAGGACTACCCCGCCAAGCCGCTCACCGTCGTCGTGCCCTTTGCGGCCGGCAGCGGCACCGACCAGCAGGCGCGCAGCTTCGCGCAGGCCCTGACCGTCGAATACAAGGTGCCGGTGATCGTGGAGAACCGCGCGGGCGCCAGCGGTTTCCTGGCTGCGCAGTACGTCGCCAAGGCCGCGCCCGACGGCTACACGTTGCTGATGACCACCAACACCACGCACGCCGCCAACGAGCACCTGTACAAGAAGCTGCCCTACGACCCGGTGAAAGACTTCACGCCGGTCGGGCTGCTGTCCAAGGGCCACATGCTGCTGCTGGTGGGGGCCGATTCGCCGATCAAGTCGGTGGCCGACCTCGTGGCGGCGGCGAAGAAGTCGCCGGGCAAGCTCAACTTCGGCAGCGGCAGCTCGTCCAGCCGCGTGGCGAGCGAGCTGCTCAAGCAGATGGCGGGCATCGACATGGTGAACGTGCCCTACAAGAGCAACCCGATGGCCATCACCGACCTGCTGGGCGGGCAGGTCGACTTCATGTTCGCCGACGCGCCCACCGCGCTGCCGCACGTCAAGAGCGGCAAGCTGCGCGCGCTGGCCGTGAGCGGCGACAAGCGCCTGGCCGCCGTGCCCGCGCTGCCGACCGTGGCCGAGGCGGGCGTGAAGGGCTACGACATGTCGTACTGGACGGCGGTCTACCTGCCGCCGGGCGCACCCGCGGCCGTCACGCGCAAGCTCAACGAGATGCTGGTGAAGGTGTCGGCCTCGCCGGCCATCGTCGCCTACCAGGCCATCTCCAGCGGCGAGGCCGCCACCGGCACGCCCGAGGCGCTCGCGAAGTTCCAGGCCGCCGAGTCGCAGAAGTGGGGCCGCGTGATCCGCGCCGCCGGCATCGAGCCCGAATGAGCCGCGCGATGAACAGCTCCCACACGCAGCAGAAGACCGTGCGCATCGGCGGCGCCTCGGGCTTCTGGGGCGACAGCAGCACCGGCGCGCCGCAGCTGGTGGCGCACGGCGGCATCGACTACCTCGTGTTCGACTACCTGGCCGAACTCACGATGTCGCTGCTGGCCGGCGCGAAGCTGAAGAGCCCCGACGCCGGCTACGCCACCGACTTCGTCACCACCGCCATGGCCGCCGTGCTGCCCGACGTGATGCGCCAGGGCATCCGCGTGATCGCCAACGCCGGCGGCGTGAACCCGCGCGCCTGCGCCGCCGCGCTCACGCAACTGGCGGCCGGCATGGGGCTCGCGCCGCGCATCGCCGTGGTCACCGGCGACGACGCGCTGCCGCACGCCGAAGCGCTGCGCGCGCAGGGCATCGGCCACATGGGCACGGGTGCGCCGCTGCCCGAGCGCCTCGTGAGCGCCAATGCCTACCTGGGCGCCGTGCCGATCGCGCGGGCGCTCGATGCCGGCGCGCAGATCGTCATCACCGGCCGCTGCGTCGACAGCGCCGTCACGCTCGGCGCGCTGATGCACGAATTCGGCTGGGCCGACGACGACTGGGACCGCCTCGCGGGCGGCAGCCTGGCCGGCCACATCATCGAATGCGGCGCGCAGGCCACTGGCGGCCTGCACACCGACTGGGAGCAGGTGCCCGACTGGGCCCACATCGGCTACCCGGTGGTCGAATGCGCGGCCGACGGCAGCTTCGTCGTCGGCAAGCCGCCGGGCACCGGCGGGCTGGTGAGCCGAGCCACCGTGGGCGAGCAGCTGCTGTACGAGATCGGCGACCCCGCGGCCTACCTGCTGCCCGACGTGACCTGCGACTTTCGCACCGTGCAGATCGAGGCCGTGGGAGTGGACCGGGTGCGCGTCTCGGGCGCGAGAGGACGTGCGCCCTCGGGTCGCTACAAGGTCACGGCCACCTACGCCGCGGGCTACCGCTGCAACGCCGAGCTGCTGATCGTCGGCTTCGACGCCGCCGCCAAGGCGCAGCGCAGCGGCGAAGCCATGTTGCGCCGCACGCGCGACCTGTTCGCGCAGCGCGGCTGGGCCGACTTCTCGGCCACCCACATCGACGTGCTGGGCGCCGAGCAGTGCTACGGCCCGCACGCCACCGCCCAGCCGCCGCGCCAGGCGGTGCTGCGCGTGGCCGTGACGCACGCGGACAAGGCGCCGCTCGAACTCTTCGCGCGCGAGATCTCGGCGGCCGGCACCTCGTGGGCGCCCGGCACCACCGGCCTGGGCGGCGGGCGGCCGTCGGTGGCGTTGTCGATCCGGCAGTTTCCGCTGCTCGTGGACAAGGCGCTGTTCACGCCCGTGGTCGAGATGGCCGGCGAGTCGTGGCCCGTGGCCGTGAGGGCGCAGGCGGCGCAGGTCGCCATGGCCGATGAGGTGGCGCCGCAGGCAGACGCCACCGACCCGGACACGGACGACGAATGGCTCGAGGTGCCGCTGATCCGCCTGGCCTATGGCCGCAGCGGCGACAAGGGCGACGTCTCGAACATCGGCATCCTCGCGCGCGAGCCGCGCTACCTGCCCGTGCTGCGCGAGCAGCTCACCGCGCAGGCCGTGCGCGCCTACATGGCGCACCTGGTCGAAGGCGAGGTGACGCGCTACGAGCTGCCCGGCATCGGCGCCTTCAACTTCGTCTGCGAAGCAGCGCTGGGCGGCGGCGGCATGGCCTCGCTGCGCACCGACCCGCTGGGCAAGAGCATGGCGCAGATCCTGTTGTCGATGCCGGTGCGCATCGCGGCCCGCCAGCTGCGCGCGGCCTGAGCCGACGCGCCGCCGGGCCCGCGTTTTCAGCGCGGGCCCACGCCATCGCGCATCGCTTTCGGATTCGTCCGATGGCCTGCCGCGACGGTTTTTCCTAGAGTGCTTCGTTCCCTGAGCGCTGGCCGTTTTCCGGCCGGCCCGCTCTTCCTTTTCTTCGTCAGATGGCCGCCTTTTTTCTTGAAGGCGCTCGAAGCACGCCATGTCCTTGTCCAGATTCCTTTCCTTCCATCCCCGCCTGCGCGCGGGCCGCTGGCTGCTTGCCGCCTCCACGCTGGTCGCGGGCTGCGGCCCCGTCGCGGTCACGCCGTACGTGCCCCTGCCGCCGATGCCGCCGCCTTCCGAACCGATGAACATGGCCGTGCCTGTCGCGGTGTCGGCCACGACCGCGCGCAAGGGGGCCGTGTACCGGCCCGCGCCCGCGGTGGTGCCCGAGCTGGCGCAGGTCGTGTTCTTCCGCCGCGCCACGTCCACGCCCAGCATGGGCGCGGCGCATGTGTATGTCGATGGCGAGTTCCACGCCGCGCTGATGCCCAACGGCTTCACGCGCCTGTGCGTGGCGCCGGGCGCGCACTCGCTGGAGGCCTACATCGACGATGCGCCGCTGTACGCGGGCAAGTCGCAACCGAAGACGCAGGCTGTGCTCGAAGGCGGGCAGACGGTGTTCGTGGCCGTGTCGGAGATGGGCGAGGGCGCGCCGGTGCCCCACGGCAGGGTCGCGGCCGAGCGCCTGCTCAAGAGCGCGCGCGAGCAGCGCCAGGTGATCAGCCGCGCGGTCCGCGTGCAGCCCTGCCGCGCGCCTTCGCAGCCCGCCCGCCGGGCCTGACGCCCTTCAGCGGATGTGCGTCGCGTAGGCCGCCTCGGCGGCCTCCAGCTGCGTCCAGAAGCCTTGCGGTGCGCGCCCGTGCAGCACCTCGTCGAGCACGCCCAGGTGCGCGTGCCAGCCGCTGGCCACGCTCAGCGTTTCCTTGCGGTCGGGCAGGCGGCGGTGCGTGAGCACCAGGTGCGTTGTTTGCGCGCCCTGCGGCGACAGTTCGAAGCTGACCTCGGACGCGTCCTCGCGCTCGCTGCCCCAGCTGATGACCAGCAGGGTCGGCGGCTCGATGCGCAGCACGCGCGAGTGCTGCACATGGGTTTCGCGGTAGGCTGCGAAGCGCTCGGGCGCGACCTCGCCCGACAGCTCGGTGTGCTGGAAGCGCAGCTCGAACACCGCACCCGGCGCCTGCGCCATGGTGCCGCCGGCCAGCCAGCTGCGGCGCTTCTCCGGGTCGACGAGGTAGGTCCACACGCGGTCGATGGGGCCGGGCAGGGTGCGCTCGATGCGCAGGGTGCCGGGCTCGGTCTGCGTGCCCAGGCTGTGCTTCAAGGTCGTGGTCATGGGTCGGTGCTCCTTGGGTGAATGAGGGGAGAGAAGGCGCTCACGCGCGGCTGTGGCCGTCGTCGTGGGCATCGCGCCGCAGCGCATCCGCCAGGGCGTCCAGGCGGTGGTTCCAGAAGACTTCGTACGCACGCAGCCACGCATCGGCCGTGGCGAGCGCCGCCGGCTCCAGCCGGCACACGTGCGCGCGGCCCTGCACGGTGCGCGACACCAGCCCCGCGCGCTCCAGCGTCTTGACGTGCTTGGAGGCGCCCGCGAAGGACATGCGAAACGGCGCACCCAGCTCGCCCACGCTGCATTCGCCCTGCGCGAGCAGCTGCAGCATGGTGCGCCGCGTGCTGTCGGCCAGGGCGTGGAACACGGCGTCGAGCCGTTCGTCTTCGATTTCAAGTTCAACCATGAAGTTGAATATAGATCGGTCGCGAAGAAAATTCAACCCGAAGGTTGAATGATGAAATGGCGTTACACCTGATACACCCGGGACGCCGTGCGCGCCCCGGGCGCTGGAAGCGCGAGGGCGGCGCTCCTACGATGCCTTTCATTCCATCCACTCGCGAAAAGAAAGACGCACGCACATGAACCCTCTGATCCAGCGCCGCACCCTGTTGCTCGCCACCGCCGTGACCCCGCTCGCCGGCGCCTGCAGCGCATGGCCGAAGAAGGGCGCGCAGTCGGACGCCGAAACGCAGCTCGCCGAACTCGAGCGCGCCTGCGGCGGGCGCCTGGGCGTGTCGGGCTTCCACACCGGCAGCGGCGCGCGCCTGCAGCACCGTGCGCACGAGCGCTTTCCGCTGTGCAGCACCTTCAAGCTGGTGCTCGCCGCGGCCGTGCTCGAACGCAGCGCGACCGACGCCAGCCTGCTCGGGCGCCGCGTCAGTGTCGGCAAGAGCGACCTGGTGTCGCACTCGCCGGTCGCCGAGAAGCACCTCGCCACCGGCATGACCGTGAACGAGATGTGCGCTGCCACCATGCAGTACAGCGACAACGCCGCCGCCAACCTGCTGCTGAAGGTGCTGGGCGGGCCGGCCGCCGTCACCGCGTTCGCGCGGCGCATCGGCGACACCACCTTCCGCCTCGACCGCACCGAGCCCGAGCTGAACACCGCCATCCCCGGCGATCCGCGCGACACGACCACACCCGCGGCCATGTCCGACACGGTGCAGCGGCTGGCGCTGGGCGACGCGCTCGGCGCGCCGCAGCGCGAGCAGATGCGCGAATGGCTGCTCGGCAACACCACCAGCACCGAGCGCTTCCTGGCCGGCGTGCCCAAAGGCTGGCGTGTGGGCGACAAGACCGGTGCGGGTTCTTACGGCAGCACCAACGACGTCGGCGTGCTGTGGCCGCCGTCGGGCGCGCCGCTGGTGCTGTCGGTCTACCTGACCTTCCCCGACAAGGACGCGAAGGGCCGCAACGATGTGGTCGCCTCGGCCACGCGCATCGCCGTCAAAGCCCTGGCAGGCTGAGTCGGCGACGGGGCCACAATGGGCGCCCCATCTTTCCCCGTCGCCCCATGGACCTGAGGTCTCTTCGCTATTTCATCGCGGTGCTCGAAGCCGGCAGCCTGTCGCGCGCGGCGGCGTCGCTGTACGTGGCGCAGCCCGCGCTGACCGCGCAGATCAAGAAGCTCGAGGCCGAACTCGGCACGCAGCTGTTCGACCGCTCGCACGTCGGCGTCACGCCCACGGCCGCGGGGCTGCAGCTGTACCAGGACGCGCGGCGCCTGCTGTCGGATGCCGCGGCCATGCGCGAGCGGTTGCAGCGCGCGCCCGACGGGCCCGAGGGCTCGGTCACGGTGGCGGTGCCGTTCCTGCTGGCTTCGCTGCTGCTCGGGCCGGTGCTGGCGCGGCTGAAGCAGTCGCACCCGCGCATCCGCGTGTTCGTGATCGACGACCTGAGCCTGATGGTGCGCAAGGCCATGGTCGATCGCCGCGCCGACATCGGCCTGCTCGTCGACACCCCGAGCGTCGAGGGGCTGGACGTGCGCCCCTTCGTGCGCGAAGGCATGTTCCTCTGCGGCTTCGATGCGAAGGGCGAGGTGGCGGCGTTGCTCGGAAAAAGTGCGAAGGGTGGGCGCGCGAAGAAGGGTGCGCCCGCGCGTCCCACGGTGCCTTTCGCACGCGCCGCGAACCTGCCGCTGGTGCTGCAGTCGCGCCGCTTCAGCATCCGCCAGCGCGTCGAGGCGGCGGCCGAGGCGGTGGGCGTGGAACTCAACGTGGTGCACGAGCACGACTCGGCGCGCGTGCTGCGCTCGCTGTACCTGGCGGGCGCGGGCTTCACGGTCACGCCCGCCTGTGCACTTGCGGACGGCCCGGGCGATCAGCCGAACTGGTTGATCGCACGCATCGTCGAGCCCGAGCTGGCGCGCACGTACCACCTGGCCACGCCAGCGGGCAAGGCGCCCGATGCGGCCACGCAGGTCGTGAGGCAGGCGCTGGCCGACGAGGCGCGCTCGATGATCGCCTCGGGCCGCTGGGACGCGCAGTTCCTGGGCGACGGCAAGGCGTAGCCATCGCGCACGGCGGTGCCGTGCGCCGGGGCCATCATCTTTTGTGATGGCCGCGCATCAGCAATCGGTATTTGTTGTGCAGCGGCGTTGTTTGCGAAAGTTCTCCCCACGGTGCACAGGCACCGGCCTCAAGGAGACAACTTGCCCTCACTTTCGCCCGAGGTCGCCAACGTCGGCGAACTCGCATCCCGCGCTGCCCGCCTGCATGCGCGGCAGATCGCCGTGACCAGCCCGCAGCGCGCCTGCACCTACGAACAGCTCGACCGGCGCGCCAACCGCCTGGCCAATGCCCTGCGCGGGCTCGGCCTGCAGCGCGGCGACCGCGTGGGCGTGTACCTGCCCAACTGCGTTGAGATCGTCGAGCTGGAGCTGGCCTGCTACAAGGCCGCCCTGGTGAAGGCGCCGATGAACGCGCGGCTCGCGCCGGTCGAGGTGGCCGAGGTCATCGAGAACAGCGACGCCGCGCTGATCGTCACCACCGCCGCACGCGCCGAGACCTTCCTGCCGCTGCTGAAAGGCGCGGCCCCGAAGCTGCTGCTGCTCGACGCGGCCGAAGGCACGCCTGCCTCCTACGAAGGCCAGCTGGCACGCGCGAGCGACGCCTTCACCTGCGAGCGCGTGCGCGCCGACGAGCTGGCCGTGCTGCACTACACCTCGGGTTCCAGCGGCGTGCTCAAGGCCGCGATGCAGACCTTCGGCAACCGGCTGGCCCAGTTGCGCAAGTTCCTCTCGCGCAGCGAAGGCCTGCGCCCCGGCGACCTGCTGGGGCTGGTGGGGCCGATCACGCACGCCTCGGGCATGCAGATCGTGCCGGCGCTGTGCAGCGGCGCGACCATCCGCCTGTTCACGGGCTTCGAGCCCGCGCGCTTCCTGGACGACATGAAGAAGGAGCGCGTGACCCACACCTTCATGGTGCCCACCATGATCAACATGCTGCTGGCCGAGCTGCAGGGCCGCTACCGGCCGCTGCCCGACCTGCAGCGCCTGGGCTACGGCGCCGCGCCGATGGCGCCCGCGCGGATCATGCAGGCGATGGACGTGTTCGGCCCCGTGCTGTCGCAGGGCTACGGCGCGGGCGAGACCACCTCGGGCGTGTGCGGCCTCTCGGTGGAAGACCACCTGTTCGCGCGCGCCGCCATGCCCGAGCGGCTGGCCTCGTGCGGGCGGCCGTTCCTCGAATCGCTGGTGGAGATCGTCGACGACGAAGGCCAGCCGGTGGCGCCCGGCGAGGTGGGCGAGATCGTGGTGAGCGGCGAGGACATCTTCGCCGGCTACTGGCGCGCGCCCGAGCTCACGGCCGAGGTGCTCAAAGAGGGCCGCTACCACACGGGCGACCTCGCGCGCGCCGACGACGAGGGCTACATCTACATCGTCGACCGCAAGAAGGACATGGTCATCAGCGGCGGCTTCAACGTGTACCCCTCGGAGGTCGAGGCCGTGCTGTACCAGCACGCGGCGGTGGCCGAGGCCTGCGTGTTCAGCGTGCCCGACGACAAGTGGGGCGAGGCGGTGGCCGCGCACATCGTGCTGAAGCCGGGCGCCTCGCCCGACACGGCCGGGCTCGACGATTTCTGCGCCGCGCGGCTGGCGGGCTTCAAACGGCCGCGCCGCATCGAGTTCGTCGAGTCGCTGCTGAAGAACGCCAACGGCAAGGTCGCGCGCAAGGCGATCCAGACGCCGTACTGGGCCGGCCACGCGCGGCGCGTCAATTGAACAAGAGCGGAGAGAACGACATGGACACCACGCTGACCCCTTCCGCCGCACCCACCGAGGCTTCGGCCATCCGCGCGCCGCTGTTCGACGGCCCCTTCGAGGGCTCGCCGCGTGCGGCCGAGTTGATCGCCCGCATCGGCGACTTCCTGAACGGCGAGCTGGCCGACCTGGTGCGCGAGAAAGGCATCGACCACGAGCACGGCCCCGACAGGGAGACGCTGCGCCACGTCTGGCGCCGCTCGCACGCGATGGGCTTCTACGGCATGACGCTGCCGCCGGCGATGGGTGGCCTGGGCCTGTCGCTGCTCGACCATGTGCTGGTGAAGGAATCGATCTACGCCAGCGGCTCGCCGCTCGCGCCGCACGTGTTCGGCGAACTCAGCGGGCCGCCGCGCGTCGGCGCATTGGCCAAGTTCGCGACACCGGAGCAGATGGCGAAATTCATCCGTCCCGTGGCGCAGGCCGAGAAGGCGATCTGCTTCGCGCTCACCGAGGCCGAGGCCGGCTCCGATGCCGGCGCGGTGCAGACGCAGGCGCGGCGCGAGGGCGACGTGTATGTGCTGAACGGGCGCAAGCGCTTCATCTCGGGCTCGCCCTTTGCCGATCTCGCGGTGCTCATGGCGTCCACCTCGGACGATCCGGCGCGCCGCGAGGTGACGGCGTTCTTCGTCGACCTGACGCAGCCGGGCGTCCAGGTGCAGGCGGGCTACAAGACCATGGCGGGCCAGTCGACCACGGGCGACATCGTGCTCACCGATTGCCGCGTGCCGGCCGCGAACCTCATCGGCGAACCCGGCAAGGGGCTGGCGCTGGCGCTGGGGCGCATCACCGTCAACCGGCTGCTGCACTGCCCGGGCATGGTGGGGCTGGCGACCGTGGCACTGAAGGACGCGCGCGACTACGCGCGCACACGCCGCCAGTTCGGCCGCGCCATCGCGCAGTTCCAGGCGATCCAGCATTCGCTGGCCGACATGGCGACGCAGCTGTGCGCGGCGCGTGCGCTGATGCTGTCGACCGCACGGCAGATCGACGCCGGCGGCGACCCGCGCGCCGAGGCCTCGATGGCCAAGCTGTTCTGCTCGGAGGCCGCGTTCCGCGTGGCCGACGCGGCGGTGCAGATCCACGGCGGCGAAGGCATCGTGCAGGGGCGGCGCGTGGAGTTCCTGTTCCGCATGCTGCGCATGTACCGCGTGCTCACGGGCACGAGCGAGATCCAGAAGAACATCATCGCGCGCGAGCTGATCGGCGATGCGGCCTGAGGCCGGACCAGACAATCAGGAGACACCACAAGCCATGACTCTCATCAATGCCCATCGCCGCGCGCTGTGCGGCGCGATCGCGGCCTCGGCGCTGCTGCCGGCCGTTGCTCGCGCAGCGGGCGCGAACGCCTCCGCCTGGCGGCCGACCCGCCCGGTCAAGTGGGTCGTGCCGTACCTGGCCGGCACCGGCCCGGACAACGGCGCGCGCATCCTCGCGGAAGCGCTCGGGCCCTTGCTGGGGCAGCCGGTCGTCATCGAGAACCGGGGCGGCGCGGCCGGCAACATCGGCGCGCGCCAGGTCGCACGGGCCGCGCCCGACGGCTACACCTGGATCTACTCCAGCGCGCCCATGGCCGCCAACATGCGCATGCAGCAGAACCCGGGCTACGACGCGCTCAAGGACTTCCGCCACATCATGCGGCTCACCACCTCCGATGTGCTGCTGGTGGTGAATGCGGGCTCGGGCATCCAGACCCTGCAGGAACTCGTGGCACGTGCGCGCGCCAACCCCGGCAAGCTCGACTACGCCTCGGGCGGCGTCGGCACGCCCTCGCACCTGGGCGTGGAGCTGTTCCTGCAGGCGGCGGGCGTGCAGGCCACGCACGTGCCGTACAAGGGCGCCTCGGAAATCGTCAACGCGGTGCTGGGCAACCAGGTGAACTTCGGCATGCCGATCTTCTCGGTGGCGCTGCCGCACGTGCAGGGCGGCAAGCTGCGCGCGCTCGGCGTGGCCGGCGCCAAGCGCAACGCGGCCTTGCCGCAGGTGCCGACGCTGGCCGAGCTGGGGCTGCGCGGCGTCGAGCTCACGTCGTGGGGCGGCGTCTCGGTGCCGGCAGGCACGCCTGACGCGATCGCTGCGCGCATCTACGAGGTGTTCGGGCAGGCGCTGAAGCAGCCGGCGGTGATCGCCGCGCTGACGGAGCTGGGCAGCGAGGTGAGCCCGTCGACGACCGAGGCCTACGTGCAGGGCTTCGCGAGCGAGATGGAACTGACCGAGCGGATGATGAAGACCGCGAAGCTGCAGCCGTTGTAAGAAGCAGGCTGCGTCAGAGCACGAACCACCCCACGGCCACGTAGTGGCTCGTGGTGCCGGCCAGCACGAACAGGTGCCAGGCGCCGTGCGCGTGGCGCAGCCCCCGCCGGTTGCGATAGAACACCGTGCCCACCGTGTAGAGCACGCCGCCCGCGACCAGCCAGGCCAGGCCCGTGGCGTGCAGCTTCGCCGCCAGCGGCGCGGCGGCCAGCACGCCGAGCCAGCCCATGCCGATGTACAGCGGCAGCGAAGGCTTCTTCGCCGCGTCGGCCGAAGCGGGTTTCAGTTCACGCCAGATGCCGAAGCACGCCGCGCTCCAGATCGCCGCGAGCAGCAGCCAGCCCCAGGGGCCTTGCAGCGTGACGAGCGCGAAGGGCGTGTAGGTGCCCGCGATGAGCAAAAAGATCGCGCAGTGGTCGGCGCGCTCCCACAGGCGCTTGCTGCGGCCGCGCGTGCTGTGAAAGAGCGTGGAGGCCGCGTACAGCGCCACGGCCGAGAGCGAGAACACCAGCCCGCCCGCGATGCGCGCCGGGTCGCCCGTGGGCAGCGTCTTGGCGAGCAGCAACGCGGCGGCCGGCAGCGCGAGCAGCAGGCCGAACAGGTGGCTGTAGCCGTTGAGTCGTTCGCCGGGGTACATGAGGTGCTGAGGTGCGGTGAGAAAGTGGGCGCGTCGGGCGCACGCGGATGCTAGGCAAGGGCCATGACTGCCCCGTGACCGGGCAAACCCTGTCTGGATTCTGGTTGCAAATGTTTACATTCAGCGGCCGGGATGCGTTCCCGACACCCGCCGCGTGCTTTGGCGCACCCGCGCCGGCGGGCCTTCTCACCGTGAGGGACTGCCGATGAAAAAACGTTTGATGTCGTGGCGCCGGGCTGCTGTCCTGTGCGTCGCCATGGGGAGCGCCGCTGTCGCTTGTGCGCAGGTGCAGCAGTTCAAGTGGGGCCACATCTACGAGCCCGCGAGCATCTTTCACCAGCAGGCCGAACTGGCGGCGCGCAAGATCGCCGAGCAGTCCGAGGGCAAGATCAAGATCGAGGTGGTGCCCGCCTCGAAGCTGGGGCAGGAGCGCGACTACGCGCTGATGCTTGCCAACGACTCCATGCAGATCGCCTACGTCGGCCAGGCCACGCTGGCCGAGGGCTACCCGCCGCTGGGCCTGGGCAGCTACCCCTTCGCCTTCAAGGACCTGGACCACGTGCGCAAGTACCTCGCGAGCCCGCTGCTCGCGGACCTGATGAAGGGCTACAACGAACGCAGCGGCAACCGCATGGTCGCGTCGGTCTACTACGGCGCGCGGCAGGTGACCTCGGGCAAGCCGCTGCAGCGCCCCGAGGACTTTCGCGACCTGCGCCTGTACGTACCCGACGCCGCGGCCTACCAGCTCTTCGCCACCGCGCTCGACGCCAAGCCCGTGTCGCTGCCCTTCAACAGCCTGTACGGCGCGCTCAAGAAGAACGAGGTCGAGGCGCAGGAGCATCCGCTGGGCACGGTGCGCGCCAAGCAGCTGTACGAGGTGCAGAAGTACGTGCAGCTCACGGGCCACATCTACGACACGCTGGGCATCGTCATCGGCAAGGCGGCCTGGGCCCGGCTCACGCCGGCGCAGCAGGCGATGGTGGAGAAGACGCTGGCCGACACGGCCAAGTGGACCAACGTCGGCGTGATCGCCAGCGAGCTCGAAGACGAGCAGTTCCTGCGCGGCAAGGGCATGACGGTGCAGCCGGTCAACCGCCTGCCGCTGCTGGAGCGCGTGACGAAGCGCTCCACGCCCGAGCAGATGGGCGCGCGGCCGGGCGACTTCGCCAAGCTGCAGGCGCTGGCCGGCGCGGCGAACTAACCGGCTCGCTGCCGGTAGCCGCGCGGCGTGCTGCCGGTCCACGTGCGAAAGGCACGGTGGAAGGCCGGCGTGTTGTCGAAGCCGACCGAGGCGGCGATGCGGTCGATGGGCTCGCGCGTCTTCACGAGGCGCTGGATCGCGAGGTCGCGCCGCACCTCTTCCTTCAGTGCGCGAAAGCTGGTGCCCTCGGCCGCGAGCTGGCGCGACAGCGCGCGCTCCGACATGTGCACCGCGCGCGCCGCCGCGCCCAGCGTGGCGTCCGAGGCGAGGTGTGCGGCGACGAACTCGCGCACCGTGGCGCTGGTGGTGTCGTGGTCGAAGGTGACGAAGATCCAGTCGTCGGGCGCGCGGCGCACGAAGTCGAGCAGCTCGGCGCGCGTGCGCTGGAAGGTCTGGCGCAGCACCGGCTCGGCAAAGCGCACCGAAGACGTGTCCTGCTCGAACTGCAACGGGCCGGGGAACAGGTTGGCGTACTCGTCGAAGCGCGCCGGTCGCGGAAAGGCAAAGCCGACGCCCAGCACCGGCAGCTGCCGTCCCATGAGCCATGAGGCCACGCCGTGGATCAGCTTGACCATCAGCGCATGGCCGAAGGGCGTGGTGGGTCGCGCGGCGGCTTCGGGGTGCGGTGCGATGGCGATCGTGGCCACGCCGTGGGCACGCGTCATGCGCAGGCGGTGGTCGTCCAGCAGCAGGTTCCAGAAGCGCGTGAAGCGGTACATGGCGACCATGAGCGAGGGCGCGTCGAGCAGGCTGAGCCCGAGGTACTTGAGCGCGCCCGCACGGATCGGGCGCGACCACAGGCCCAGCATCTCGTCGCCCATGAAGAGCGACACGCACTCGTACATGCGAACGAACTGCTCGCGCGTGACGCGTGCGCCGTCCTGGCGCAGCAGCTGGGGCGAGAGGCCGGCCTGCGCGGCCAGCATGTCGATGTCGCGCGGGCTCAGCTGGCGGCGCGCACCGCTCAGCAGGTGCTGCAGGAAGCTGACGGCGACGGTGGCGCGCTCTGGCGGCATGGCGGGCTCAAAAGACGGTTGGCGGAATTTGCAAATGAATGGGCGTGATCTGCAAGCAATGGCGCGACGCCCAGGGCTATCGTAGCCCTGAAGCGCCCCATTCCGGTGGCGGAACCCGCAACAACCCAAGGAGCCCTGCCGTGATCGAACGGAACGTCACCCTGCACATGGACGAAGAGGTCGCCGTCGTGACCCTGAACCGTCCCGCCAAGCGCAACGCCATCGACGAGGCCACGCTGGCCGCGCTGGACGCCGTGTTCAGTGCGCTGCCGCGCGAGGCCAAGGCCGTGGTGCTGACCGGCGCGGGGCCGCATTTCTGTGCCGGGCTCGACCTCAAGGAGCACCACGACAAGGAACGCACCGCGGTCGACTTCATGCGCGTGTGCCAGCGCTGGCACAGCACCTTCGACAAGATCCAGTACGGCGGCATCCCGGTGGTCGCGGCGCTGCATGGCGCGGTGGTCGGTGGCGGGCTCGAACTGGCGGCGGCCACGCACGTGCGCGTGGCCGACCCGTCGACTTACTTCGCGCTGCCCGAGGGACAGAAGGGCATCTTCACCGGCGGCGGCGCGACGGTGCGCGTGGCGCGCATCATCACGCCGGGCCGCATGGTCGAGATGATGCTCACCGGCCGCGTGCTCGACGCCCGCGCCGGCAAGACGCTGGGCCTGGCGCACGAGATCGCCGCACCCGGCGAGAGCCTGCGCGCCGCGATGGTGCTGGCCAAGCGCGTGGCGAAGAACGCGGCGCTGTCGAACTACGCGATGGTGACGTCGATCAGCCGCATCGCCGACATGTCGGCCACCGACGGCATGTTCGCCGAGTCGCTGATGGCGGCGGTGGTGCAGACCGGCGGGGAAGTGCAGACGCGGTTGGGGGCGTTCGTCGACAAGTCGCTGGCCAAAGTGACGCCCGAACAGGTCGCGGGCTGAGGCGAGGCCTCAGGCGTCGAAGGCGCGCCGCAGTTCGATCGACAGCGTGCCCGCCAGCGCCTCGCGCTGCGGCGCGGGGCGCCAGAAGCTGCGCGTGAGGGCGCCGGTCGATTCCCACTCGGGATGGCTGCGCGCCGGCTGCACCGCACGCACCGCGCCGGCGGCGGCACGCATGAGCGTGTCGTCCTCGTCAGCCGACGGGGCCTCGGCCCGGATGCGCTCGACGGCCGCATGGCCGCGCCGTTCCAGCGCCTGCGCCAGCTGCAGCTGCCACGCCGCGAGCGTGAACAGCACGCTGTCTTCCACCGTGAGCTCGTGCATGTCGCGCAGCTTGTTGGCCAGCTTGCGCCCGAGCGGCCCCCAGCCCTGCGACACCGCGCCGCCGATGGCGCCGCCCAGCGCCGCGCCCGCGCCCAGCGACAACCCGGCCACCGCGAGGTCGGCGACCACGCCCACGGCGGCGCCGATGACCGCGCCCTTGCCCAGGCGCAGGCCCGCGTCCTTCATCGCCTCGGGGTTGAAGAAGTCGAGCGTCCAGCGGCCTTCGATGATCGGCAGCGGCGCTTCGTCGGCATCGCCCTGGCGAAAGCCGTAGAGCGCGAGCAGGTCGTCGGTGCAGCGCTGGGCCTTGTCAAACACGTCCTTCTGCACGCTGGCGACCAGCGCCTGGCGGCGCGTGGCGTCGGCGAACTCGGCGGCCGGCACGGTGCGGCGGACGGCCGCGGCATCGACCAGCAGGTCCGCGATGCGCGTGCAGGCCGACTGGCGGCGCGCGTCGGCCTCGGCGTCGAGCGCGTCGACCACGCCGCGCAGCGCGTCGCGGCGGTCGCGCAGCAGGGTGGCCAGGTCGTTGTAGAGGTCGTGCTCGGCGCCCACGAAAGGCGCCGCCGCATCGAAGCGCACCTGCACGTGCAGGCCGTAGGCCGAGAGCAGTTCTTTCCAGGCCGGCTCGCGGCTGGCGACGTCGCGCACGAAGTTGAGCACCGGCAGCACCGGGCGCGCGCAGGAGTTCAGCAGTTCGATCTCGTCGCGGAACTTGGGCAGCACCGGTTCGCGCACGTCGATCACGAGAAAGGCGGCGTCGATGTCGAGCATCGCGCGCAGCACCTTGGCCTCCTGCTCGAACACGCCCTGCGCCTCGGGGCCCTGCAGAAAACGACGGATGCGCTCGGGCGGCGTGGCTTGCGCGGCGGCGTCGAGGCCGGCCAGGTGCTCGCGCAGCGCGACCGCGTCTTCCAGGCCCGGCGTGTCGAGGAAGCGCACGGCCGGCTGGCCGTTCACCTCGAGATCGACCGACTCGACATGGCGCGTGGTGCCCGGGCGCTGCGACACCTCGCCGAAGTTCACGCGCCGCGTGAGCGTGCGCAGCAGCGAGGTCTTGCCCGCGTTGGTGTGGCCGACGACGGCAATGCGGATCGGAGTCGGGGAGGTCATGCGGTGGCGGTGCCTTCCGTGAAGACGGCATCGAGCCGGTCGCTGGCGACCACGTGGGCCAGCCCGGCGTCGCGCAGCCAGTCGCGCCATCGCTGCGTGGCGGCGGCGTGGGGCGCGTCGGCCAGCCAGAGGCGGCATTCGCCGCAATGCGTCAGCACCTCGCGCAGGAAACGCTCGGTGCCACGGTCGGGGCTCGAGGCCGCATGGCAGACCAGCAGCACGGTGCGCGGGTGGACCTGCGCGAGCTGGTCGAGCAGCGCGCGGCGCGCCGGGGCGCTGCCGTCGATGCGGACCGCCGATGCGGGCAAGCCGGCGGGCGGCCAGGGCAGGTCGGGCGGCAGCTCGAAGCCGACGACGAACAGGCCGTCGTGCTGCTCGGAGGCCGGCAGGCCCGTGGGTGCGGCGGGGTGCGCACGGCCCGGGTCGGCATCGACGATGGCGGGTGGCGCCAGCGCGGCGAAGCGGGCCAGCAGCTTGCGGTAGTAGGGCGCCTGCCAGTCGGGCTGCAAGGCGGGGCGACGCTGGCGGCAGACGGCGGCGCTCAGCAGCACCAGCGCCAGGCGCGGCAGCAGGCCGTACACCGCGATGCAGCCGGTGAGCCACAGCGCCCAGGTGCGCTGGGCCGCAGCGACGGGGGTGGCCGATTGCACGGTGGCCGCATCGGGCACGGGAAATCCGAACTGCGCCGGCAGCCAGCCCAGCGCCTGCACCACGCGCACGAAGAAGTCGGGTTCGAGGATGGTGGTTTCCCAGCTCAGCGTGTAGCTGCGAAAGGCGAGGGCGAACAGCATCGCCGCCAGCACCACGGCGAACGACAGCGCCCAGATGCCGTGGCTCACGAGCCCGAAGGCCCAGGGCAGCAGGCGCGCACGCGTGAGCAGCCCGGTGGCCGCGCGCACCAGCTGCGGCGCCTGGCCGCGCTGGCCGCCCGCCACGCGCGCCGTGAGCGACAGCCACAGCCAGCCCAGCGAAGCCGTGCCGAAGGTGCCCGACGGCAGCCACAGGCCGGCCAGCCACAAGAGCAGCGTGAGCGCATGCAGGCCCAGCAAGCTGACGAGCGCGACGATCACGTTGATGTGGCGGTCGCTGCCGCCGACCACCTGACCGGCGAGGCCCAGCCCCGCGATCACGACCAGCGCCACCAGCGCCAGCAGCACCCACGGCGCCCATTGCCGGCCGCGCGCGAGTTCGGCCTGCAGGCCCATGCGCTCGCCGAGCTGGCGGGCGCGTTCAACGATGCGGGTGGGGCCGTCGGCTGCGCGCGAGGCCGCGGTGCGAAGGGCCGACGCGTCGTCGAGCGGGCCGTTCTGTTCGGTCCATCGGACCGCCTCGGTGATCACCGCATCCGGAAAAGCAGGTGCGCGCAGCGCGGTGGTGGTGATCAACAGGGTCCCTTCTTCTTCGCCAATGACGCCCCGGCGCAGCAAAGCGGCGGCGGGGCGCGCAAATTATGCCCGGCGCATGCAGAAGGCCTGCCCAAGAGAAACGGGGCCGCGAACGGCCCCGTGGCGCTGCGCTTGCGGATTCAGCGCAGGCCGAAGAACGACAGCACGGCGACGACGACCACGACCAGGCCGACGATGTAGATGATGGAATTCACGCGAAGGCTCCTTGTGGTTGGCGATGACCCAGCATCGGGCGCCCGCCGGCGCGCGGGTGTCGGCGAGGGACGGTGCGTGCTGTAGGACTCGCGAAGCGCGCACACGGCGACAAATGCCCGAGATGGGTGTGGGCGTGCGCGACCGGCCCGCTGTGTGACCATTGTTTGCAATGAGCGGCGGGCATCCAC
Organism: Variovorax sp. GW823-FHT04B03; assembly: GCF_058796495.1. Taxonomy (NCBI): domain Bacteria; kingdom Pseudomonadati; phylum Pseudomonadota; class Betaproteobacteria; order Burkholderiales; family Comamonadaceae; genus Variovorax; species Variovorax sp. GW823-FHT04B03. Next base: position 581,914 of record NZ_JBXAIT010000003.1, on the reverse strand, counting down.
GCAAGACTCTGCCCCTTCCAGAAAAGGCCAGGTCATGCGGCTCACCGAGCAATGCCCGTTCACAGGTTCCCACCCCGCGCACCCCGGCGCCCGCGCGCCCCGCGGGCCCGATGCACCCGCCGCGCCACGCGTCAACGCGCAGCTGCTGCCCACGCTGTTCGACCGCCTGCGCGACGAGGCGCCCGGCCGCAGCGCCGAGCTGCCGTCGGAGTACACGGCCACGCCGGCCCGGATGCGCGAGATCATCCAGCGCGACCTGGCCCTGCTGTTCAACACCACCAACGCCGAAGACCTGATCGACCGCACGCGCCATGCCGACGCGGCGTCTTCCACCGTCAACTACGGCGTGCCGCCGCTGGCCGGCAGCTACCTGTCGGAGCGCAAGTGGGCGGACATCGAACGCATCATCCGCCGCGCGATCCGCGACTACGAGCCGCGCCTGATCCCCGACAGCGTGCAGGTGGTGCCGCTCATGAAGGAAGACGGCGCGGCCGAGGCCTACAACGTGCTGCTGTTCGAGATCCGCGCGCTCATTCATCTGAAGCCGTACCCGCTGGCGTTCACGGTGCAAAGCGCGGTCGACCTCGAGACCAACCGCATGCGCATCGTCGGCGCGGCGGACTGAAGCCTGTCTGTCTCTTTTCATTTCTCCTTTACTTCAACCACGCCAGGGAAGGCTCACCGTCATGGACCCGCAACTCCTCGAGTACTACAACCGGGAACTCGTCTACATGCGCGAGGCGGCGAGCGAGTTCGCCGCCTCGCACCCCAAGATCGCGCGCCGCCTGGGCATGCACGGCATCGAGGTGGCCGATCCGTACGTGGAACGGCTCATCGAGTCGTTCAGCTTCATGTCGGCGCGCATGCAGATCAAGCTCGACGCCGAATTTCCGCGCTTCACGCAGCGCCTGCTCGAGGTGCTGTACCCCAACTACCTGAGCCCCACGCCGTCGATGGCCGTGGCGCAGCTGCATCCCAGCGTGAAGGAGGGCGACTTCACGCGCGGCTTCGTGGTGCCGCGCGGCACGGCCTTCCATGCGCGCGTGCCCGCGGGCGAGCAGACGCCGTGCGAGTTCCGCTCCAGCCAGGACGTGACGCTGTGGCCCTTCGAGATCGCCGAGGCGCGGCTCACCGGCGCGCCGCCCGACATCCCGGCGCTGGAGCGCTACGTGCCGCCGCACGTGCAGGTGACGGGCGCGCTGCGCCTGCGGCTGCGCATCGTGGGCGAGATGGGCTTCTCGGCACTGTCGGGGCTCGACCGGCTGCCGATCTACCTGCGCGGCAACGAGCAGGTGGCGTCGCACCTGTTCGAGCTGCTGCACACCTCGGCGGTCGCGACCTTTGTCGGCGAGCCCGGTCAGCTGATGGACCGGCCGCACGTCGTGACCGAAGGCGCGCTGGTGCACGAAGGGCTGGGGCCGGGCGAAGGCCTGCTGCCGCTGGCCTGGAACACCTTCCACGGCCACAACCTGCTGCACGAGTACTTCGCGTGCCCCGAGCGTTTCTACTTCTTCACGCTCACGCAGCTCGCGCCGGGGCTGGCGCGCATTCCCGGCAAGGAGGTCGAGATCGTCGTGCTGCTGAGCAAGCCGCCCGGCGCGCTGGGGGCGCTGGTCGATGCGGCGCAGTTCGCGCTGTTCAGCACGCCGGTGGTCAACCTGTTCGAGCGGCGCACCGACCGCATCGAGCTCGACAGCGCGCAGACCGAGTTCCACCTCGTGCCCGACCGCTCGCGGCCAATGGACTTCGAGGTGTATTCGGTGCAGCGCATCGCCGGCCAGCAGGCGCGCACCACGGCCGAGATCGACTTCCGCCCGCTCTACCAGACGCTCAACGAAGACGAAGGCAACCACGGCCGCTACTTCTCGGTGCGGCGCGAGCCGCGGCTGGTGTCCGAAACGGCGCGCAAGTACGGCACCCGCACGCCGTACATCGGCACCGAGGTGTTCCTGTCGCTGGTCGACCAGCAGGAGGCGCCGTACCCCGAGAGCCTGCGCTACCTGTCGGTGAAGGCGATGCTCACCAACCGCGACCTGCCGTGCCTCGTGCCGCGCAACGGGCAGGCCGACCTCGCGGTGGCCGATTCGATCCCGGTGTCGGCCGTGGGCCTCATCCGTGCGCCGAGCACGCCCAAGTCGCCGTTCGCGCAGCGCGAGATCGCGTGGCGGCTGATCCGCCAGCTGGGCTTCAACCACCTGCCGCTGGCCGACATGCCGCACCGCGAGGGCGCACAGGCGCTGCGCGACATGCTGCGGCTGTTCGTCACCGCCGACAACGACGTGCTGCGCCGGCAGATCGATTGCCTCGTCGGCTCGCGCATCGAGCCCGTGACGCGGCGCCTGCCGGGCGCGGGGCCGCTGATCTACGGGCGCGGCGTGCAGTGCACGCTGAGCGTCGATGAAGAAGGGTTCTCGGGCACGAGCCCGTACCTGCTGGGGCTGGTGCTGGAGCACTACCTCGCGCGGCACGTGAGCATCAACGTGTTCACGCAGACCACGCTCGAATCGATGCAGCGCGGCACCGTCGCGAAATGGCCCGTGCGCATGGGCGGGCGAGGGGCGGTCTAGTTTCTCTTCGGCGGAAGGGCCTGCTCCAGCAGCCACAGCATGGCCGCCCGCACCTTGGCGGCATCGGCGCCGGCGTCGATCTCCAGGGCCGCGCGGTCGAAGGCGGCCGACAGCAGGCGGGCGAGGGCGTCGAGCGACACCTCGCCGCGGCCCATGCCGGCGCGCGCCAGCCCCTGGCGCAGCGAGTTCGCCGAGGTGGCGTCGTCCATCGACATCATTTCCGCCAGGCCCAGCACGGCGGGCCCGTCGATCAGCAGCAGCCGGGTGCGCCCCGGCACCGTCATCGCCTTCAGGTAGGCCTCGCTGCCCACGAGCAGGGCCTCGCGCGGGCCGAGCTCGTCGGGCGTGGCGGCATCGATGTCGGCCGCGACCGCCTGCGCCTCGAGCAGCAGCACCTGGCGGAACAGGTCGCGCTTGTCGTTGAAGTGGTGGTACAGCGCCCCGCGCGTGATGCCGGCGGCCATGGCGATCTCGGGCGTGGAGGTGTCACCGTAGCCCTTGCTGACGAAGAGCGTGCGGGCCGCCTCGGTCAGGGCGAGGCGGGTGGTTTCGGTGCGTTCGCGGTTGGTGCGTGCCGGGGTTTTGGCCATGACCCTAATTTACATGCAGTCTGTTTGTGGATTAATATTTAACTTACATGCAGTTTGTACGTTTTATCCACGAAGGAGTCATCCCATGAAAGTGACGAGCTATTACCCGGTGATCATGACCAACGACGTGGCCGGCACCGCGGCCTTCTACCAGGCGCATTTCGGGTTCGTGTCGCTGTTCACGACCGACTGGTACGTGCACCTGCAGCTGGCGGACGATGCCTCGGTGAACCTCGCCGTGCTCGACGGCAGCCACACGACCATTCCCGCCGAGGCGCGCGGGCAGGTGGCGGGCGGGTTGCTGCTGAACTTCGAGGTGGAAGACCCCGACGCGGTGCACGAGCGCCTGAAGGCGGCGGGCCTGCCGATCCTGCTGTCGCTGCGCGACGAGGCCTTCGGCCAGCGCCACTTCATCACGCGCGACCCGAACGGCGTGCTGATCGACATCATCAAGCCGATCCCGCCGAGCGGGGAGTTCGTGCAGCTGTACGAAGCCGGCGCGCTGCCGACCTGACGCCCGCTCAGGCGCGCAGGGCTTCGTCTTCTTCGAGCCCGTCGCCCAGGAAGCCGCCGCTCTGGTGCGCCCACAGCCGCGCATACAGGCCGCCCTGGGCCATCAGCGTGCGGTGGTCGCCTTCTTCGACGACGCGGCCTTCGTCGAGCACGATGAGCCGGTCCATCGCCGCGATGGTCGAGAGCCGGTGCGCGATGGCGATCACGGTCTTGCCTTCCATCAGCGTGTACAGGCTCTGCTGGATCGCGGCCTCGACCTCGGAGTCGAGCGCGCTCGTCGCTTCGTCGAGCAGCAGGATCGGCGCATCTTTCAGCATCACGCGCGCAATCGCCACGCGCTGGCGCTGGCCGCCCGAGAGCTTCACGCCGCGTTCGCCCACATGCGCCTCGTAGCCGCGCCGTCCGCCCGCGTCGCCCAGCGTCTGGATGAAGTCGTGCGCCTCGGCACGCTTCGCGGCCGCTTCGATCTGCGCCAGCGTGGCGTCGGGCCGACCGTAGGCGATGTTGTCGGCCACCGAGCGGTGCATGAGCGACGTGTCCTGTGTGACCATGCCGATGTGCATGCGCAGCGAATCCTGCGTGACCTTCGAGATGTCCTGCCCGTCGATCAGGATGCGGCCGCTTTCCAGGTCATGGAAGCGCAGCAGCAGGTTCACCAGCGTCGACTTGCCGGCGCCCGAACGGCCGACCAGACCGATCTTCTCGCCGGGCTTCACGACCAGGTTCAGGTCGTCGATCACGCGGCGGCCCGCATCGCCATAGCGGAAGCTCGCCTGCTCGAAGCGCACCTCGCCGTGCGGCACGTCGAGCACCGTGGCATGGGGCGCGTCGAGCACCGTGCGCGGGCGCGACAGCGTCTTCATGCCGTCCTGCACCGTGCCGATGTTCTCGAACAGGCTGGTCATCTCCCACATGATCCAGTGCGACATGCCCTGCAGCCGCAGCGCCATCGCCGTGGCGGCGGCCACCGCGCCCACGCCCACCGTGCCGTGCGACCACAGCCACAGCGCCATGCCCGCCATGCCGGCGGTGAGGCCCATGCTCAGCGTGTGGTTGACGATCTCGAAGGCGCTCACCAGCCGCATCTGGCCGTAGCCGGTCTTCATGAACTCGCGCATCGCGTCGCGCGCAAAGCCGGCCTCGCGCTGCGTGTGCGAGAACAGCTTGACGGTCGCGATGTTGGTGTAGGCGTCGGTCACGCGACCCGTCATGAGCGCGCGCGCGTCGGCCTGCGCCTTGCCGACCTTGCCCAGGCGCGGAACGAAGTACACCAGCGAGGCGATGTACAGCGCCAGCCAGATGACGAAGGGCCACACCAGCTGCGCGTCGAGCACGCCCACCAGGATGATCATGGTGGCCACGTACACGCCCATGGCCACGAGCACGTCGGCCAGCACGAACACGGTTTCGCGCACGGCCAGCGCGGTCTGCATCACCTTGGCCGTGATGCGGCCCGCGAACTCGTCCTGGTAGAAGGCCATGCTCTGGCCCAGCATCAAGCGGTGGAAGTTCCAGCGCAGGCGCATCGGCAGGTTCACCGCGAGCGTCTGGTGCTTCACGATGGTCTGCAGCGCCACCACACCGATGCTGATCACCAGGAACGCGGCCAGCCACAGCAGCGTGTCGCCGCGCTCGGCCCACAGCTGCGAGGGCACCTGGCCGCCGAGCCAGTCGACGATGCGCCCGAGGATCGCGAACAGCGCGGCCTCGAAGGTCGACATCACCGCCGTGAGCACCGCCATCGCGGCGATCTTGCCGCGCACGCCGTGCGTGCAGGCCCACAGGAAGGCAAAGAAGCCCTGGGGCGGCAGCGTCGGTTCGGCGGCGGGGTACGGGGGAAGGAGTTTTTCGAAAAAGCGGAACAAGGAATCGGTCTCCAGCAGAGCCTTCGAATGTAGCCCTGCATGCATGACCTTGCCCCGAAAAGGTGCGTTCGTGGCCGGTGCCTTCAGCAACCCTTCAGCTGCGGCGCACCTTGCTGTCGTCGGCCCGTGCTGCCTTTGTTTCCATGCCCCCCAGCCGCGCGCTCAGGAAGTCGATGAAAGTTCGCAGCTTGGGCGACATGTACTGCCGGCTCGTGTACACGGCGAACAGCGTGACCGGCGTGGCCTCGAACGCGGGCAGCAGCCGCATCAGCCGGCCCTGCGCCAGGTCTTCGTCGATGAGCCACACGGGCAGGTACGCAATGCCCATGTCGGCGCGCACCGCGTGCAGCGTGAGCGTGGTGTCGTCCGAGCGCATTGCGGGCGTGAGCCGCAGCGGGAACATGCGCCCGCCCGGCCCCTTGAGCGCGAGGTTGTCCAGGTTCACGTAGCTGGGCACGATCGCGCCCAGCTTCGCGAGGTCGGCCGGCACCGCGGGCAGGGCGCCGTGGCGCTTCAGGTAGGCCGGCGTGCCCGCAAGATGAAAGGGCACGCGGCACAGCGGCCGCGCGATGAGCGCGGGCGAGGGCTCCTGCGTGGCGCGCAAGGCCAGGTCGTAGCCGTCGGCCGCGAGATCGACCTTGCGGTTCTCCAGGTGCATGTCGACCAGCACCTCGGGGTACGCCGCGCGGTAGTCGGCCAGCACGCGCGCAAAGCGCGGCGTGGCGCACCACACGGGCGCGCTCACCTTGAGCTGGCCGCGCGGCGCGTCGCTGGTCTGGCCGATGGCGGCTTCGGCCGCGTCGAGCAGGTCGAGCGCGCGGCGGCTCTGCTCGTACCAGGCGGTGCCGGCCTCGGTCAGGCTCAGGTGGCGGCTCGAGCGGTGCAGCAGCCGCGCGCCCAGCGATTTTTCGAGCTGCGCCACGTGCTTGCTGGCCATCGGCGCCGACAGGCCCAGGCGCTCGGCCGCCGCCACGAAACTGCCGGCCTCGACGACCTCGCGGAACACGCGCAGGCTGGTCATGCGGTCCATCGATGATTTCCTGTGAAGAAAGGATTCGATGCATCGTAGCCTGTCGATTTCCTGAAAGGAAATGTCTACAGTCGATCCAACGCCTTCAAGGAGCATCGACTTGACCCACGACACCAACACGCTTTCCCGCCTGCCCACGTACTTCATCTCGCACGGCGGCGGCCCCTGGCCCTGGATGAAGAAGGAGATGGGCGCCACCTACGACCAGCTCGCCGCCTCGCTGGCCGACATGCCGCGCCAGATCGGCCGCACGCCGGCCGCCATCCTCATGGTCTCGGCGCACTGGGAGTCGCCCGTGTTCACGGTGCAGGGCAACCCGCGCCCGCCCATGATCTACGACTACGGCGGCTTTCCGGCCCACACCTACGAGGTGCGCTATGCCTCGCCCGGCTCGCCCGAACTCGCGCAGCGCGTGCAGTCGCTGATCGCCGCCGCCGGCCTGCCGGCGCAGATCGACCCCGAGCGTGGCTACGACCACGGCATGTTCTCGCCGATGGCCGCGATGTACCCGAACGCCGACGTGCCGGTGGTGCAGCTGTCGCTGCGGCGCGGGCTCGACCCGGCCGAGCACCTGGCATTGGGCCGCGCCATCGCGCCACTGCGCGACGAGAACGTGCTCATCGTCGGCAGCGGCCTGAGCTATCACAACCTGCGCAACTTCGGCCCGCAGGCGCACGGCGTGTCCAAGGCCTTCGGCGACTGGCTCGACGAGACGGCCGTGCAGGCCACGCCGCAGGCGCGCGTGCAACGCCTGCAGGACTGGGCCTCGGCCCCGTCGGCGCGTATGGCGCACCCGCGCGAGGAGCACCTGATTCCGCTGATGGTCGCGGTGGGTGCGGCCGAGGGCGACGTCGGCGAGCGCGTCTACCACGAGGACGCCTTCATGGGCGGGCTCGTGGTGTCGAGCTACCGCTTCGGCGCGGCCTGAAGGCACGCGGGCCGCGCGGCAGAATGAAGCCATGCCCACGCCCGCTCTTCCCACCCCCGACGAATCCGCCGAAGCCCGGCGCCAGATTGCCCGCATCGAAGCCCTGTCCACCTCGCACGACCCGGTGCACGACGGCATTCGCGTGCGCTGGCGCCGCTTCGGCACCGACACGACGCAGCCGCCCATCGTGCTGCTGCACGGCGGCCACGGCAGCTGGATGCACTGGCTGCGCAATGCCGAGGCGCTGTCGGCGCAGCGCACGCTGCTCCTGCCCGACATGCCCGGCTTTCACGATTCCGACGCGCTGCCGCGCGTGGCGCCCGGCGAGGACGCGCTGGTGCCGCTCCAGGCCGCGCTCGGCGGCACGCTCGACGCGCTCATCGGCGCCGGCACGCCCATCGACCTGGGCGGCTTCTCGTTCGGCGGGCTCACCGCCGCGCGCTTCGCGGTGCGGCGCGGCGCGATCCGCCGGCTGGCGCTGATGGGCAGCGGCGGCCACGGCACCTTGCGCCGCATGACGGTCGAGATGATCAACTGGCGCGCCGCCCCCGACCGCGAGACCGAGCGCGCCGCGCTCATGCACAACCTGGGCGCGCTGATGCTGCACGCGCCCGCCGCCATCGATCCGCTGGCCTTCGAGATCCACGACCTCTCGTGCCACGGCACGCGCTTTCGCAGCAAGGAGGTGTCGCTCTCGGGCGGGCTGCAGACCGCGATCGATACGCTGGGCGTGCCGACGCTGCTGTTGTGGGGCGAGTTCGACGTCACCGCCGATTCGCGCCCGCTGGTGGCGCAACTGGCCAGCGAAGGTCCTGGCCGCGAAGGCGTGGTGATCGACGGCGCGGGGCACTGGGTGCAGTACGAGCGCGCCGCCGAGACCAATGCGCGGCTGCTGAAGTTCTTCGGCTGAACTTCGCAGCCGCGACCCGTTACTCCGTTACTGCTTCGTGAGGCCGAGCTTGCGGATGGTCTCGGCCCACTGGTCGTAGGTCGTGCGCGTCAGGTCGGCCAGTTGCTGCGGGGTCGACGATTCGGCCTCGTACGCACCCTGGCGGAAGAAGTCGCGCGTGGCCGGCATCGCCAGCACCTGCGCCAGCGCGGCATTGAGCTTGGCGACCACCGGTGCCGGCATGCGCGCCGGGCCGTAGAAGCCGAGCCAGCTCGCCATGTCGACGCCGCTCACGCCTTGCTCGCTCATCGTGGGCACGTCGGGCAGCATCGCGCTGCGTTTGGGCGCCGCCACCGCGAGCATGCGCACCTTGCCGGTGGCCGTGTTCTGGATGGCGTTGGGCGCCGCGTCGAAGTAGTACTGCACGCGGCCCGCGAGGAAGTCCTTCGCCGCATCGGCGCCGCCCTTGTAGGGCACGTGCACCACGTCGAGCCCGGCCTGCCGTGCGAAAGCTTCGCCGTAGATGTGCGACGAGGTGCCGGTGCCGAACGAGGCGTAGCTCATCTTCCCCGGGTTGGCCTTGATGTACGCCACCAGCTCCTGCACGTTGCGCGCCGGCACGCTGGTGTGCACCGTCAGCACCAGCGGGCCGCGCGCGCCGAGCGAGATCGGCGTCAGGTCCTTGAACGGGTCGTAGCGCACCTGTGCCAGCGTCTGCGGGTTCTGCGCGACCACGGAAGAGGGCGCGTACATGAAGGTGTAGCCGTCGGGCGCCGCGCGAATCACCTCCTCGGTCGCGAGGATGAAGCTCGCGCCCGGGCGGTTCTCCACGATGACCGGCGTCTGCAGCACCTCGCCGAGCTTGTTGGCGACGAAGCGCGCCTGCGCGTCGGAGGCGCCGCCGGCCGCCAGGCCGAGCACGATGCGGATGCTGCGGCCCTTGACCGGAAAGTCCGCCGGTGAGGCTGCGAATGAAGACAGCGGCAGGGCGATCGCGCCCAGCGCAAGCCATGCGGCCGCGCTGCGTCGGGTGATGAAAGAAGAAGGGCTCATTGCTTGGCCAAGCCTACCTGCAGCACCATCGCGCCCCAGCGCTCGTAGGTCGTGCGCGTGATGCCGGCGAATTCTTCCGGCGTGGTCGCGCCCGCTTCGTAGCCGCCCGTGCGATAGAACTCGCGCACCTGCGGCATCGCCAGCACCTGCGTGAGCGCCGCGTTGAGCTTGGCCACCACCGGCGCCGGCATGCGCGCCGGCCCGTAGAAACCGAGCCAGCTCGGCAGGTCCAGCCCCGCGTAGCCTTGTTCGGCGAAGGTGGGCACGTCGGGCAGCGCCGGGATGCGCGCGTTCGCCGCGATGGCCAGCACCTTCACCTTGCCCGTGGCCGAGGTGATGATGGCCGACGAAGCCGAGTCGAACATGTACTGCACGCGCCCGCCGATCAGGTCCTTGGCCGCGTCCGAGCCGCCCTTGTAGGGGATGTGCACCGCATCGACGCCGGTCTTCTTCACGAAGGCCTCGCCGTAGATGTGCGACGAGGTGCCCGCGCCGAACGAGGCGTAGCTCACCTTGCCGGGGTTGGCCTTCACGTAGGCCACCAGCTCCTTCACGTTGTTGGCGGGCACGGTGGTGCTGACCGACAGCACCAGTGGCCCGCGCCCGCCCATCGAGATGGCGGTGAAGTCCTTGAACGGGTCGTAGGGCACCTGCGCGAAGGTGTGCGGGTTCTGCGCCATCGTGGACGAGGGCGCGTACAGCAGCGTGTAGCCGTCGGGCAAGGCGCGCGAGACCTCGTTGGCCGCGAGCATGGTGCTCGCGCCGGGCTTGTTGTCGACGATCACGCTGGTGCCCAGCACCTCGCCGAGCTTCTGCGCCACGATGCGCGCCTGCGCATCGGTGCCGCCGCCGGCGGTGAAGCCCACGACGATGCGGATCGGTTTGTTGCGCGCCGGAAAGTCCTGCGCGAACGCGAGCGGCGCCAGGCCCAGCAAAGCCGCGGCGCCGAGGGCCGTGCCGAACGCACGGCGGGTGCCGTTGAGTCTCTTCATCGATGTCTCCGTTGGAATGTTCTCCTAATATTGATTTAGAAAATCATAAAAATCCATATTGACTAGGGAATACCCCGAACAAACGCCTTTTACTGGCTTTTGTATTTGACAAAATGAACATTGAAATCAAAATACGACGAAACAGCCCATCCAAGACACCCATCTCATGAAAACTGTCGTCCGCACCGACGAGCGCATCCTGTCCTCCGACATCTTCGACCGCGACAGCCGCGTCAAGCGCCCTGACCACGGCAGCTGGGCCGAGCCCGGCAAGAACATTCCGGTCTATCACCGCTGCGGCGTGCTGGTGGTCGGCGGCGGCCCGTCGGGCACCGCCGCAGCCGCGGCTGCCGCTCGTGCGGGCGCCGACGTGGCGCTGCTCGAGCGCTACAACCACCTGGGCGGCTTGTCGACCGGCGGCCTCGTGATCTGGATCGACCGCATGACCGACTGGGAAGGCAAGCTGGTGATCCGCGGCTTCGCCGAAGAGCTGTTCGACCGCCTGCCCGCCGACGCCATTGCCGGCCCGCAGCGCGAGGACTGGGGCTCGCAGGACGTGGCCAAGGCCGCGCACTGGTCGCAGCGCACGGCCGCCTACCACGGCATCGTCACCTGGTCGCCCACCATCGACCCCGAGCGCCTGAAGCTGCTCTCGCAGGAGATCGTGCTGGAGCGCAAGGTCAAGCTCATCTACCACTCGTGGGCCGCCATTCCGATCGTGCAGGACGGTGCCGTCAAGGGCGTGGTCTTCGAGAGCAAGGAAGGCCGCATGGCCATCATGGCCGACGTGGTGGTCGACGCCACCGGCGACGGCGACCTGTTCGCCCGTGCCGGCGCCGCCTACGTGAACGACATCGAAGAAGCCGACGTGCACCACTGCATGAACACCTCGTGGCTTTTCGGCGGCGTGGACATGAACCGCTGGATCGACTTCAAGGCCGGTCAGCCCGAGGCCTTCGCCGGCTTCATGGCGCGCGGACGCGAGCAGCTGGGCCTTTTCGAGCGGCCCTTCGTCTCGTGGCGCAACGACGTGGCGCTTTTCATGGGGCCGCGCCAGTCGGGCTACTCGGCACTCGACGTGGACGACCTCACGGCCGTCGAAGTGCGCTCGCACCGCGCCATGGCCGCGCACCTCGATTACTTCAAGGCGCACGCGCCCGGCTTCGAGGACGCCTACCTGATGCTGAGCGCGCCGCAGATCGGCGTGCGCCATGCGCGGCGCCTCACCGGCGTGGGCGCGGTGCTGCGCAGCCAGTGGCCCGACGGCGTGGCGCTGGCGGACGAGATCGGCGTGACGCCCGCGGTGTCGCCGAAATTCCCGAACATCTCCATCCCCTATGGCGCGCTGGTGCCGCAGCAGCTCGACGGCCTCGTGGCGTGCGGGCGCCACATCTCGTGCGACCGCAACTCGCATGGCTTCATGCGCGAGATTCCGCAGTGCTGGATCACGGGCCAAGCCGCGGGCGTGGCGGCGGCGCTGGCGTCGCAGGGCGGCATCGCGCCGCGCTTCGTCGACACCGGCGCGCTGCAGTCCGCGCTGCTGGCGCAGGGCGTGTACCTGCGGGCCGGGGGCGAAGCCGGGCAGGGCGCGGCCCCCGTCGCGGCCGAAGCCAGCGCCTGAGCCGGCCCCTTTTTGCCATGAACCCGGCCGACCTCCTTTCGCGAGCCTCTACATTGCAGAGTCTTGCAAAGCGTTCAAAGGGTCCTTCCATGTCCACCGATAAAAACGACAGCTCTCTTTCCGCGGCCGATGCGTCCGAGTCGCGCGGCGAACGTTCCGACACCGTGAGTGCACTGGAGCGCGGCATCTCGGTGCTGCGCTGCTTCAGCGAAGACCGCCCGGTGCTCGGCCACGCCGACGTCGCGCGCATCACCGGCATCCCGCGTCCCACGGTCAACCGGCTGGTCGCGACGCTGCTCTCGCTGGGCATGCTCAAGCCCGCGCAGGCGCCCGACCGCTTCATGCTCGGGCCGGGCGTGGTGTCGCTCTCGCGCGTGTTCCTCGGCAGCCTCGATGTGCGCGCCGCCGCGCGGCCCAGCATGCAGGCGATGGCGGAGGAGGTGGGCGCATCCGTCTACCTCGCGGTGCGCGACGGCATGGAGATGGTGCTGATCGAGGCCTGCCGCCCGCGCTCCTCGATGCTCTCGGCGCGGCTGGACGTGGGCTCGCGTGCGCCGCTGCCGAACTCGGCGCTCGGCCGCGCGTACCTCTCGGCGCTGCCCGATGCGCAGCGCAACCAGCTGGTCGATTCGATGCGCCTCCTGCGCGGCCCCGAGTGGGACGGCATTGCCGCGCCCATGACGCGCGCCATCGGCGAAGCCAAGCGGCTGGGCTACTGCCTCTCGCTCGGCGAATTCCACCGCGAGATCAACTCGGTGTCGGTGCCGCTCATCGGCCCCGACGGCGAGGTGATGGCGCTCAACGGCGGCGGCGCCGCTTTCGTGTTCACCGAAGACAGATTGCGCAACGAACTCGCACCGCGTCTCCACGACATCGCGCTCACTATCGCGCGCGACATCGGCGGGCATGTGCCCACGCCCTTGCCGGGCTAGCAACCCGGCCGGGGTTCGATCCCCCACGACATAGAAGAACGGAGACACAGGTCATGCACCTGAGCGATGAAGAAAAAGCCATGTACGACGGCCGCGACGGACCGGCCGTGCAGAAGGCGATGGACCTGCTGATGCGCTATGGCGAAGCCCTCGGCGCCGAGCGACTGGTCGAGACGCGCAACGTCTGCGCCACCATCACCTCGACCACGCCCTTCCAGCGCGACTTCGCGCTCGCCAAGGGCGGCGGCATGGACGCGGTGTTCTCCGAATTCAGCCTCGACAGCCAGGAGACGGTCGAGATCCCGAAGTTCAAGGTCTTCACGAGCCACCTGCAGCTGGGCTTCGACCCCGGCCAGCCCGAGCGCATGGGCGTGAGCGAGGAGATCGTCCAGTTCTACAACAAGAGCGAGCGCCATGCGGCCGGCCTTGGCGCGCAGATCATGAACACCTGCACGCCCTACCAGGTGGGCAACATCCCGACGCGCGGCGAGCACTGCGCATGGATGGAATCGTCGGCGGTGGTGTATTGCAACTCGGTGCTGGGCGCTCGCACCAACACTGAAGGCCGCGAGAGCACGGGCGCGGCGATGCTCACCGGGCGCATTCCCTACTGGGGCTACCACCTCGAAGAGAACCGCCGCGCGACGCATGTGATCGAGCTGGACATCGAGGTCGAGTCGGTGCAGGACTGGGGCCTGCTCGGCTACTACATCGGCGAGCACGTGCAGGAGCGCGTGCCGGTGGTGCACAGCCGGCGCGGCATCGGCCGCGTGCCGAACTTGCCGCGGCTCAAGCACTTCGGCGCGGCCGCCTCGTCCTCAGGCGGCGTGGAGATGTACCACATCGCCGGCGTGACGCCCGAGGCGCTGACGCTGGCGCAGGCGCTCGGCGGCAAGGCGCCCATCGAGGTGCTGCGCTATGGCGAGGCCGAGCGCCGCGCCACCTACGAAAAGATCAACGTCACCGGCAAGGACAGCGAAGTCCAGTACGTGATGCTCGGCTGCCCGCACTACACCATCGAGCAGATCTGGGAGGCCGCGCAGCTCATCGAAGGGCGCCGTGTGCACCCCGACTGCGAGCTGTGGATCTTCACGCCGCGCGCCATCAAGTCGCTGGCCGACCGCAACGGCTACACGAAGATCATCGAGGACGCGGGCGGCATCCTCATGAGCGACAGCTGCTCGGCCATGAGCCGCGCCGTGCCCAAGGGCACGAAGACCGTGGCGCTCGATTCGGCCAAGCAGGCGCACTACCTGCCCGCCATCCTCGGTGTGCAGGCGTGGTTCGGCAGCACGGCCGAATGCATCGACGCCGCTTGCACCGGTCGCTGGAACGGAGGCTACGCATGAACGCCGCCGTCATGACCGAAGAGAAGACCATCGTGATCCGCGGCCGCAAGGTGGTCGGCGGTGTCGCGGAAGGCGAGGCGCTGGTCACGCGCGACCGCATCTCGGGCTGGGGCGGCATCGATCCGCGCACCGGCACCGTCATCGAGACGCGGCACGAACTGCGCGGCCAGAGCTTCGCGGGCAAGGTGCTGGTGTTTCCGGGCGCCAAGGGCTCGTCGGGCTGGTCGGCCATGTTCCACATGACGCGGCTCATGAACTCCGCGCCCGCGGCGTTCCTGTTCAACGAGATGACGACCAAGATGGCGCTCGGCGCCGTGGTGACGCACTCGCCCTCGATGACCGACTTCGAGCGCGACCCGCTCGCATGCATCGAGACCGGCGACTGGGTGCGCGTGGACGCCGACCGCGGCGTGATCGAGATCACCAAGAAGAACCACAAGACCGGAGACCGCCCATGACCCGCCCCCTGCGCAGCAACTTTCCGCGCGGCTCCTATCTCTGGTCGGTGCGCAATGCGCACTGGCGCGCGCTCGGCATTCCCGAAGAGGATTGCGAGAAGCCCAAGATCGCCATCGTCAACAGCTCTTCGGAACTGGCCGCGTGCTTCAGCCACCTCGACAAGGTGGCGGCGGAGATCAAGGCGGCGATCCGCGCGGCGGGCGGCGTGCCGTTCGAAATCCGCACCGCCGCGCCCAGCGACTTCATCACCGGCGCGGGCGCGCGCGGCGCCTACATGCTCGGCGCGCGCGACCTGGTGACCAATGACATCGAAGTCGCGGTCGAAGGCGCGCAGCTCGACGGCATGGTCTGCCTCACCTCGTGCGACAAGACGGTGCCGGGGCAGCTCATGGCGGCCGCACGGCTCAACATCCCGACCTTGCTCGTGCCCTGCGGCTACCAGCCCAGCGGCGAGTACCGCGGCAAGCACATGGACATCGAGGAGGTGTTCATCGGCGCGATGCACGCGGTCACCGGCCACCTGCCCGTGGAAGAACTCGTGGGCATGAGCCGCGAGGCGATCCGCGGGCCGGGCGTGTGCTCGGGCCTGGGCACGGCGAACTCGATGCACATCGTGTGCGAGGCGCTCGGCATGGCCTTGCCCGGCAGCGCGCCGGTCGCCGCGCTGAGCCCGAAGATGATGGACGACGTGCGCGCGGCCGGCACGCGCATCGTGCAGATGGTGCTGGACGACCTGAAGCCGCGCGACATCCTCTCGGCCGGCGCCTTCGCCAACGCGGTGCGTGCAGTGCTCTCCGTTGGCGGCTCGCTCAACACGGCCAAGCACCTGCAGGCGATATCGACCGAAGGCGAGTGCGGCGTCGACGTGTACGGCCTCTTCGAAAGCCTCGGCCCGACGACGCCGGTGCTGGCCGGCGTGCGGCCCATCGGCGCGCATTCGATCGAGGCCTTCGAGGCGGCGGGCGGTTGCCGCGCGCTGATGAAGCAGCTCGCACCCTTGCTCGACACGGGCGCGCGCACGGTGACCGGCGGCACCGTCGACTACAACCTGCGCCACGCCGAAGTGAGGGACGCCGAGGTGATCCGCCCCATCGACCACCCGGTTGCGCCGCTGCCCGCCATCGTGCTGCTGCGTGGCAACCTCGCGCCCGAGTCGGGCCTCATCAAGACCGGCATCGCCGAGCGCAAGGTGCGGCGCTTCACCGGGCCGGCCGTGTGCTTCTGGACCTCGGACGCCGCCATCGCCGCGATCAAGAACAACGAGATCGTCCCCGGCCAGGTGGTCGTGATGCGCGGCGCCGGCGCGTGCGGCGGACCGGCCATGGGCGGCGGCGCATCGCGCGTGGTCTTCGCGGTCGATGGCGCGGGGCTCGGCGACCAGGTCGCGCTGCTGACCGACGGGCATCTCTCGGGTCTCGTCTGCAAGGGGCTCGTGGTGGCCGAGGTGTCGCCCGAGGCGGCACTGGGCGGTCCGCTCGGGCTGGTGCGCGACGGCGACGTGATCACCATCGACCTCGACGCGCGCCGCCTCGACATCGCATTGACCGACGCCGAACTCGCCGCGCGCCGCGCCGACTGGCAGGCGCCGCCGCCGGCCTTCGACACCGGTTGGCTGCAGCAGTACCGGCGCAACGTGAGCCCGCTGTCCAAGGGGGCAGTGCTCGTGCGCACGGAGCGCCCGCAGCCCGCCAGCTAGACCTTTTTCACCCCGGCCTTCGCCAACCGGTGCGCACCCCCGTGCGCACCCGGTGGCGCAGCCCTGCGCGTCATTCCGAGTGATTCCAGAGTTTTCAACCAAGAAAAGAGCAGGAGACAAGAAACCATGAAGAGACTTTTGATGTGGTCGGCCATTGGCCTGGCCAGCAGCGGCGCGGCGCACGCGCAATCCAGCGTCACCGTGTTCGGCGTGATGGACCTCGGCGTCCAGTACACAAAAGGCGAGGGCGGCGGTTCGATCAAGGCGCTGTCGAACGGCGGGCTCTCGACCAGCCGCATCGGCTTTCGCGGCACCGAAGACCTGGGCGGGGGCCTGCGCGCGGGCTTCTGGCTCGAAGGCAGCCTGAACCCCGACCTGGGCACCGGCCGGCCGAGCAACACCAACAACCAGACGAGCGGGGCGGGCCCGGCGGGACCGATCACCTTCGACCGCATGTCCTTCGTGAGCCTGTCGCACGATTCGCTGGGCGAAGTGCGGCTGGGCCACGACTTCATTCCCACGCACTACAACAGCATCTACTTCGACCCCTTCAATGCCAACGGCGTGGCGCGCGCGGGCAACCTCACCTTCGCCGGCGCGGGCACCGGGCCGCTGCCCACGGCCATCACCGGCAGCAACACGGTGAGCTACTGGCTGCCGGCCAAGCTGGGCGGCTTCTACGGCATGGCGATGATCGGCTCGGGCGAGAACAACTCCACGGCGCCGAACCGCGACGACGGCAACTTCGGCGGCGCGCGGTTCGGTTTCGCCTCGGGCGCGTTCGACATCGCCGCGGCCGTGACGCGCTCGCACTTCAACGCCACCTCCACCATCGGCAACTACACGCACGCCAACATCGGCGGTTCGTGGGACGCGGGCTTTGCGAAGTTCTTCGCGCTCTACAACAAGGTGACGGTGAAGCTCGCGGCCGGCACGCTGCGCAAGAACACCGTCGAGATCGGCGCGCACATCCCGGCCTTCGAGGTCGGGCGCATCCGCGTGAGCTACGCCTACCTGGACGACCGCAGCGACGAGAGCCTGCGCAACGCCAACGGCATGCCGCGCAACCGCGACGACGCGCGCCAGTTCGGCATCGGCTACGTGCACAACCTCTCCCGGCGCACCGCGCTGTACGGCACCTACGCGCGGCTGATGAACAGCGGGCAGGCGCGCTACGTGGTGAGCGGCGGCAGCGCGCCGGCGGGCGGAATGCGCTCGTCGGGCTGGGAGTTCGGTGTGCGGCACCTCTTCTGAACAAGGAGGCTTTCATGCGACGCAGAACCTTGACTCTCGCGGCCCTCGCCGCCACGGCACTGCCCGGCGCTGCGGCCTGGAGCGCCGACGCCTATCCGAACAAGCCCGTGCGGCTGATCGTCGGCTTCGCGCCCGGCGGCGGCGCCGATTCGCTCACGCGGATCATCGCGGAGGGGCTGTCGAGACAGCTCGGCCAGCAGGTGATCGTGGAGAACCGACCCGGCGCCGACGGCGTGCTCGCGGCGCAGGCCACCTCGTCGGCCAAGCCCGACGGCTACACGCTGCTGATGGGCACCAACACCGCGATGGTCGCCGCGCCCACGCTGCGGCCGACCTCGCCCTACGACCCGTTCAAGGCCTTCACGCCGATCAGCTCGGCGGGGCAGTTCTCGATGTTCCTCGTGGTGCCGTCGAGCTTGCCGGTGAAAAGCGTGAACGAGCTGCTGGCGCTCGTGGCGTCGAAGCCCGGCGCGCTCAACTCGGCCTCGAGCAACAGCGCCTCGGAGCTTGCGATGCTGCAGTTGCTGGGCGAGCGCAAGGTGGTCAACGCGCGCTACAAGGGCGACATGCAGGCCATGACCGACCTGCTGGGCGGGCAGATCCAGATGATGTTCACCACCGGCACGCTGGCGCCAGGCTTCGTGAAGGAGGGACGCATCCGCGCGCTGGTCACGCTGCTGCCGCAGCGCAGCGGCCTGCTGCCCGATGTGCCGACGGGCGGCGAGCTGGGGCTGGGCAAGCTCACGATCACGCCCTGGGCCGGCTTCTTCGGGCCGCCGGGGCTGCCGAAGGAGATCACCGACAGGCTCTCGCAGGAACTGCAAAACACGCTCAAGCGGCCCGACGTGCATGCGCAACTGGTGCAGCAGGGCTTCGAGGGCTACGGCATGAGCCCCGCGAAGTTCGCCGAGTTCTTCCGCACGCAGTACGACGCCTTCGGCGCGACCGTGCGGGAGCACAACGTCAAGTTCGAATAGAAGAGGCCTCGCGGCGCCAGAAGGCGGCATCGGGGAAGGTGCCGGCGCCGGCCGCGGCGTTGTCGGCCATGTGCTCCGCGCGGCCCGTGCCCGGGATCGTGCAGGTCACGGCCGGGTGGCTCAGCACGAACTTCAGCAGCACCTGCGCCCAGCTCGTGCAGCCGATCTCGCCGGCCCAGGCGGGCAGCGGCTTGTCGCGCAGGCGGCGCAGCAGGCCACCGCCGCCGAAGGGCATGTTGACGATCACCGCCACGCCGCGCTCGGCCGCGAGCGGCAGCAGGCGCTGTTCGGCATCGCGCGCATCGAGCGAGTAGTTGATCTGCAAAAAGTCGAGCGTCTCGGCGCGCAGCACGGCCTCGACCTCGTCGTAGGCCGAGGCGGTGTAGTGGGTGATGCCGATGTAGCGCACGCGGCCTTTCTCCTTCCAGCCGCGCAGCGTGGCGAGATGGGTGCGCCAGTCGACGAGGTTGTGCACCTGCATCAGGTCGATCTCTTTCGTGCGCAGCCGCGCGAACGACTGCTCCATCTGCGCGATGCCGGCTTCGCGGCCCGAGGTCCAGACCTTGGTCGCGAGGAAGGGCCTGGCGCCCGGCTTCGCGGCGGCCAGCAGTTCGCCGGTGGTTTCCTCGGAGCGGCCGTACATCGGCGAGCTGTCGATCACCGTGCCGCCGGCCGCGAAGAGCGCGTCGAGCACGCCGGGCAGGCGCCTGTATTCGTCGGTGCCGGGGCGCTGGTCGAAGCCGATCCAGGTGCCGCAGCCGACGATCGGCAGGGCTTCCTTCGTGGAGGGAATGGGGCGGGTGGTCATCTGCATCGCGGGCCTGCGGGGTGGCTGCTGGGCGAAGGAGGGGAGCGCGGCACCTGCGCACAGGGCTGCGCCCAGTCGGAACAACCGGGCGCGCGTGAGGGCTGGGAGGAGGGGCGCGTTCGTGGTGGGCGTCACGAACGAAATTCTGCGCCCGCCATGCCGGCGGGCGGAAGGGCTCAGCGCAGGTAGCGCCCGTCGGCCTTGAGCATCGACAGTTCCGAGAAGGTCAGCCCGCGGTGCTCGCCGGGCCGGTACGACACGGCGATGCCGCCGAGGTCCAGCGTCTTGAATGACTCCAGGCCCTTCTGCAGCGACTCGGGCGTGGGGTTGGCGCCCGCGCGCTTCAGGCCTTCGACCATGACCTTGGCCGTGACGTAGCCCTCCAGGCTGGCGTAGCTGAACTCGGTCATGCCGATCTTCTTCATCGCCGCCTGGTACTCGGCGATCACCGGCATCGCGCTGTTCCACGGATAGGGCACGACCTGCGAGATGACCACGCCGGCCGCGTCCTTCTTGATGTCCTGGAACAGCTTTTGCCCATTCAGGAACGAGAACGAATAGAAGGCCGTCTCGCCGCCGGTCGCGCGGTAGGCCGCGATGAATTTCGCCGCCACGTCGTTGGTGGCCGACAGCACCACGGCCTTGGGCTTGAGCTTGGCCAGCTCGGCGGCGCGTTCGGCCGCGTCGGAGCCGTCGTTCTTGATGGCCACGCTGCCGACCATCTTGTCGCCGCGTTCGGCAATGAACTTCTGCGTGCTCTCCATCGCCGAGCGCGCGCCGGGGTTGTCGTTGTGCGCGAAGGCGATGCGCGACAGGCCGATGGTGAACAGGTGGTTCACGATGCGGCTGTATTCCTCGTCGAAGCTGATGCGCACCGGAAAACCGAACTCGCTGAACTTCACCACCGGGCCCGCGCCCGTGTAGGGGCCGACGACGGGAATCTTCAGCTCGTTGGCCGCCTTCAGCGCGCCGACCGCCGACGAGGTGCCGATGGGCATCAGCACGCCGATGGCGCCGTCGCGCGCGAAGGTCTTGACGTTCTCGGCGCCCTTGGCGGGGTCGTAGGCGTCGTCGAGCTGGCGCAGCTCGACCGGGCGGCCGTTGACGCCGCCGCTCGCGTTCAGCGCGGTGAACATGGCACGGATGCCCACCAGCGGCTCGGTCGACAGCGACGCGAGCGGGCCGGTCTGCACGTAGGTCTGGCCGATCAGGAGCGGCTTGGCGGGCTGGGCCGAGGCGGGCGCCCCTGCGAGGACGAGCGCGGCGAGGGCCAGAAACCGCAGGTGAATCATTTTGTGTCTCATGGTCACTAATTGTTAATAAACCGATCTTAAGGCGCGGGCCTTCGCAGGTAAATCGATCGCTGGTTGCGACCTGGGGAATACTGTATAAAAATACAGTTAACAACTGCAATCATGGGCCTCCCTTTCCTCGACTCCTTTTCCACCGCCGCGGGCCGCGGCGTCTGGCACGCCGACGAACTCGGCCTGGCCGACGCGCAGGTCGTGGCCACCGGGCATGCCGCGCTCGACGCCGAGCTGCCCGGCGGCGGCTGGCCCGTGGGCGCGATGACGGAGCTGCTGCAGGCCACGCCCGAGGCCCATGTCTGGCGCCTGCTGCTGCCCGCGCTGGCGCAGGCCGTGGAAGCGCGCGGCGGGCCGGTGGTGCTGGTCGGCGCGCCTTACGAACCCTGCGGCACCGCGCTGGCGGCGCAGGGGCTGCCGGTGGAGGCGCTGATGTGCGTGCGCAGCGACGCCCCGGCCGCGCGGCTGTGGGCCTGCGAGCAGGCGCTGCGCTGCGCCGAGATCGCCGCCGTCGTCGCCTGGCTGCCGCAGGCCCGCGTGGGCGAGCTGCGGCGGCTGCAGCTGGCGGCCGCGCAGCACGAGGTGCTGCTGTTCGTGTGCCGGCCCGAGTCGGTGGCGCTGTCGGCCTCGCCCGCGCGCCTGCGCCTGCGCGCCGAGCGCTGCCCGGACGACCCGGCGCAGATCGCGCTGCATCTGCTCAAGCGCCGGGGGCCGCCGCTGGCCGCGCCGGTGCGGGTGACGGCGCGCAACGCCCGCATGAGCGCGCTGCTGGCCGCCGCCCGCGTGCGACGCCAGCTGCGCCTGCAGCCGCCCGTGGCGCCGGCCGCCGCCGCGCCGTCGGCCACGGTGGTGCGCATCGACGCATGGAAAGGAGGCCCGGATGCACTGGATCGCCTTGCAGTGGTCGTCTGAGTCCGAAGAAGCCGACGCCCCCGACATGCCCCCGCCCGAAGCCCTGGGCTGGTGGGCGCTGCAGTTCACGCCGCACGTCGCCTGGCAGGACGAGGCGCTGATGCTCGAGGTCTCGGCCTGCGAACGCCTGTGGGGCGGTCGCGCGCCGCTGATGCGCCAGCTGCTGGCCCTCAACCCCGCGCCCGACGCGCGCATGCGCGGCGCGCAGGGCGCCACCAGCCTGATCGCGCTGGCGCGGCTGCGCCTGTTCGCACGCGACGAGCACCGGCCCGCCGAGGTGCCGGCCGGCCTGCCGCTGGACACGCTGACGGCCGCGCAGGGCCACCTCGACCTGCTCGCGCGCCTGGGCTGCCGCACCTGGGGCGAGGTGGCGGCGCTGCCGCGCGGCGGGCTGGCGCGGCGCTTCGGTGCCGGGCTGCGCGAGGCGCTCGACATCGCCTGGGGCCTGCGCCCCGAAAGCCACGCCTGGCTCACGCTGCCCGACGTGTTCGAGCAGAAGCTCGAACTGCCCGCGCTGGCCGAGACCGGGCCCGAACTCATGTGGTCGGCCAACCGCCTGCTCTCGGCGCTGCAGATCTGGCTGCGCGCCCGCCAGCGCGGCGCGCGTGCGCTCGAGCTGCAATGGACGCTCGACCTGCGGCGCCTCAACGGCGTGACCCTGCCGCCGCACCAGCAGCTCACCGTGCGCACGGCAGAGCCCACGCAGGACATGGCGCACCTGCGCCGCCTGCTGTCCGAAAAACTCGCGCTCACCACGCTGGCCGCGCCCGCGAGCTGGCTGAAGCTGCGCACGCTCGAAACCGATCCGCTGGCCGGCGCCAGCACCAGCTTCCTGCCGGAAGACAACCGCAAGGGCGACAAGCTGCACGAGATGGTCGAACGGCTCAGCGTGCGGCTCGGCGCCGACCAGGTGGTGGTGCCGATCGCGCAGGCCGATCACCGGCCCGAGCGCCAGCAGCGGTGGCGGCCCGCGCTGCAGAAAGAGAAAACCCCGGCACCCGACAAGGCCCGCAAGGACGCCGCCTCGCAGCCCGATGCGATCTACCCGCCCTGGCTGCTGCCCGAGCCCTTGCGGCTCGAGATGGACGGCGAGCGCCCGTGCTACTGCGGGCCGCTGCGCAAGCTGGTCGGGCCGCAGCGCGTGGAGGCCGGCTGGTGGGGCGGAGAAGAAGACGGCGGCCAGCCCGCGATGCGCGACTACTACGTGGCCGAAAGCCCCGAGGCCGGCCTGGTGTGGATCTTCCGCGAGCGGCCCGCCACGCGCTTTTCGTCGGGCGAGGTGCGCTGGTACCTGCAAGGCTTCTATGCCTGACCTGAGCGGCAAGGAAGAGCGCAAGCGCCAGCCTGCCAAGGTGCATGTGCTGCCGCAACGGCAGAAGCCGGTGCCGGGGTTGCCCGACTACGCCGAGCTGCACTGCCTCACGAACTTCAGCTTCCAGCGCGGCGCATCGATGCCCGAGGACATGGTGGAGCGCGCCTATCACCTGGGCTACTCGGCGCTGGCGATCACCGATGAATGCTCGGTGGCGGGCATCGTGCGTGCCTATGTCGCATTGCGTGATCTGCCTGCGAAGCTCGACGCGTACGAGCGCGAGCACCCGGATGAACCACCGATCCCGCGCAACCCCGCCTTCCGCCTGCTGTTCGGCAGCGAATTCCACTTCGAGCGCTTCAAGCTCGTGGTGATCGCGAACGACACCGAAGGCTGGGGCAACCTCTGCGAGTTCATCACCGCTGCGCGCAACACCGAATTGCCCAAGGGCGAGTACCGCGTGAGCTGGGAGGGCAGCGACGTGGCTTCGCTGCAGGACTGCCAGGTGCTCTTCGTTCCGCAGTGCAGCCCGGGTGATGCGATGGATGTCGCCACGCTGCATGAAGACCTGCTGGCTGCCAAGGCGCTGTATGCGGGCAACCTCTGGCTGGCCGTGGAAATGCTCAACGAGCTCGACGACGACCTCAGGTTCGTCACGCTGATGCAGGCGAGCGAGCAGACGGGCGTGCCGCTCGTGGCGGCCGGCGACGTGCACATGCACGTGCGTGCCTGCAAGCCGCTGCACGACGTGTTGACAGCCGTGCGCGAGGGCAAGACCGTCGCCGAGTGCGGCTTTGCGCTGGAGTCGAATGCGGAGCGGCACCTGCGTCAGCGGATGCGGCTGGCAGAGCTTTATCTGCCCGACATGCTGGCGAACACGCTGGTGGTGGCCGGGCGGTGCAGGTTCGATCCGAAGGTGATTCGCGACAACTACAAGTACCCGCTCGAAACCGTGGGAAACAGCGAGACACCCTTGCAGACGCTGGTGCGCAAGACCTGGGAAGGGGCGGCAATGCGCTACCCGGGCGGCATTACCGACAAGGTGCGCGCGCAGGTAGAGAAAGAGCTCGTGCTGATCGCCGAGCTCAAGTACGAGATGTTCTTTCTCACGGTGGAGGACATCGTGCGTTTCGCGCGTTCGCAGGACATCCTCTGCCAGGGGCGCGGCTCTTCGGCCAACTCGGCGGTGTGCTACTGCCTCGGCATCACCGCCGTCAACCCCGACAAGGCCACCTTGCTGTTCGAGCGCTTTCTGAGCCGCCATCGCAATGAGCCGCCTGACATCGACGTCGACTTCGAGCATCAGAAACGCGAACTCGTCATCCAGTACATCTACGAGAAGTACGGCCGCGAGCGCGCCGCCATCGCCGCCGTCGTCATCTGCTACCGCTCGCGCAGCGCCTTGCGCGACGTCGGCAAGGCCATCGGCATCGACGAGCGGCTGGTCGACGAATTCGCCAAGGACCACTACTGGTTCGACGACACCGTGCTCGGCGAGCAGCTCGACAAGGCCGCCGCGCGCGTCGGCGTGAAGGAAGACCGGCTCAAGCTGATGCAGTGGATCGAGCACACGCAAAAGCTCAAGGGCTTTCCGCGCCACCTGAGCCAGCACGTCGGCGGCTTCGTGCTCACGCACACCAAGCTCACGCGGCTGGTGCCGGTCGAGAAGGCGTCGATGAAAGACCGCTCCGTCATCCAGTGGGAAAAGGACGACCTCGAAGCCATGGGCATGCTCAAGGTCGACGTGCTCGCGCTGGGCATGCTCAGCGCCATCCGCCGCGGGCTCGACCACATGAACCGCTGGCGCAACTCGACGATGGAGATGCACCACATCCCCAACGACGACCCCAACGTGTTCGACATGATCTGCGACGCCGACACCATCGGCGTGTTCCAGATCGAGAGCCGGGCGCAGATGTCGATGCTGCCGCGCCTGAAGCCGCGTACCTATGAAGACCTGGTGATCGAGGTGGCGATCGTGCGGCCGGGGCCCATCCAGGGCGGGATGGTGCATCCGTACCTCAAGCAGCGCGAGCGGGTGCTCAAGGGCTTGCCGATCCACTACGAGAAAGACGAGTTGCGCGAGGCGCTGGAACGCACGCTGGGCATCCCGATCTTCCAGGAGCAAGTGATGCAGATCGCGATGATCGCAGCGAAGTTCACGGCCGACGAAGCCGATCAACTGCGCCGCGCGATGGCCGCCTGGAAGCGCAAGGGCGGTCTCGGGAAGTTCCACGACAAGCTCGTGAACGGCATGACTGGCAACGGCTACAAGGCCAGCTTTGCAGAAGCCATCTTCAAGCAGGTCATGGGCTTCGGCGACTACGGCTTCCCCGAAAGCCACGCCGCGAGCTTCGCGCTGCTGGTCACCATCAGCAGCTGGCTCAAGAACTACGAACCCGCCTGCTTCCTCGCCGCCTTGCTCGACTCGCAGCCGATGGGCTTCTACAGCCCCTCGCAGCTGGTGCAGGACGCGCGCCGCCATGGCGTCGAGGTGCGGCCGGTCGACGTCACGTGCAGCGAGATCGACACCACGCTCGAAGCCCGCGCGCCCGATGCGCCGCGCATGCTGCCAGGCACCGACACGCGCTACGCCGAGCGCCTGGGCAACGAGAACCAGCCCGCCGTGCGGCTGGGCCTGAACCGGGTCCTGAGCCTCAGCGAAGCCGGCGCCAGGCGTTTGCTCGCAGCGCGCGCACAAGCGCCTTTCACCAGCACCGAAGACCTGGCCCTGCGCGCCGAACTCGAAGGCAAGGACATGGCCGCGCTCGCCGCGGCCGATGCGCTGATGTCGCTCTCGGGCCATCGGCGCCAGCAGGTGTGGGACGCCACGGCGCAGCATCGCTCGTCGGCTCTGCTCAAGGGCGTGCCGATCCACGAACAGGCGCTGCTCCTGCCGGCCGCGCCCGAGGGCGAGGAAATCGTCGGCGACTACGCGGCGCTGGGCCTCACGCTGCGCCGCCATCCGCTCGCGCTGCTGCGCCCGCGCCTCGCGCGCATGCGGCTCCTGAGCGCGGTCGAACTGCGCGCCGCGCGCAGCGGCCAGACCGTGCGCGCCTGCGGCATCGTCAAGGGCCGGCAGCGGCCCGGCACCGCCAACGGCACCATCTTCGTCACGCTGGAGGACGAGACCGGCAACGTCAACGTGATCGTCTGGAGCCACGTCATCGAGGCCTGGCGCGAGCCGCTGCTCAAGTCGCACCTGCTCGCGGTGCAGGGCACCTGGCAGCGCGACGACGACAGCGGCGGCAAGGTGCAGCACCTGATCGCCACGGGCTTCAAGGACCTCACGCCGCTGCTGGGCCGGCTGGCGCAG
This sequence comes from Variovorax sp. GW823-FHT04B03, assembly GCF_058796495.1. NCBI lineage: Bacteria > Pseudomonadati > Pseudomonadota > Betaproteobacteria > Burkholderiales > Comamonadaceae > Variovorax > Variovorax sp. GW823-FHT04B03. The sequence continues at coordinate 555,547 of NZ_JBXAIT010000003.1, read as the reverse complement.
AGCAACACCAGCCGCGACTTCCACTGAGGCATTGCGAATGCAACCGATCGTTCCATGCCTCGCGCCGCCCCTCACTTTTCGCTAACCTGTTCCTCCCATGTCCGCACTCGCCGCAACCGCCGGATTTGCCCTTGCCGATGAGGTCGTCGCCACGCCGATCGGCCCGCCGCCGCCCGCGCCCGATGTGCCCATGCCGCCACCGCCGCCGCCCGTGCTGCCGCCCGAAGGCGATCCGCCGCCGGTCGTGCCCCCGGTGACGGACCCCGATTTTCCGCCGCCGGTGACCGACCCGCCGCCCCTGCAGACGGCCGTGCCCTTCGGCAAGCCGCACGCACGGCGCCTGCGCGAGATCTACCGTTCGGCCGGCTGGCCCTGCTGCGACACCATCGAGGTCGAACTGCTCGCGGGCGGTTTTCTTGAACGCGTGCGCGGCGCGCTGGGCCACGAGACGCTGCGCGTGACCGACGCGGGCATTGCACGCATCGCCACCACGCTCACGGTCAACCGCGCGGCGCTGTCGCCGCACGAGGCGCTGGTGGAGCGCGTGGCGCGCGAGATGACGCGCGGCGGCCGCATCGCCTGGCGCGGCCTGGGCCTGCGCGCCCGGCTGCCGCCGCTGGAGGAGGGTGGCAAGCCGCGCTGGTGCATGGCGCGGCCCGACGTCTTCTCGATCCGCAACACCAGCGTCGAGGCCTATGCGCACCCGATCGTGCACGAGGTGAAGGTCAGCCGCGCCGACCTGCTGGGCGACCTGCGCAAGCCCGACAAGCGCGCGGCTTATCTCGACCTGGGCGGCGAGTGCTGGTACGTGCTGGGCAACGACGCCAAGGGCCGCTGCATCGCGTCGCCCGACGAGATTCCGGCTGAATGCGGCGTGATGGTGCTCGAGGGCGAGCGCCTCGTGGTGGCGCGCGCCGCGGTGCTCCGCGCCTTCGAGCGCATTCCTTTTTCGGTGTGGCTGGCGCTGGCCAAGGCGCAGCCCGTGGCGGGCTTCGAGGACGACGCGCAGGACCTGCTGATCTGAGCGGCGCCCTGCAGGTGCTTCAGGTGATGGCGTCGTAGTCGCGGTGCGCGACGGCGACCACGTTGCCCGGATCGAACTGGCTCGCCATCTGGCGCAGGCCTTCCTCGCGGTCTTCGCGGCTGGCCTGCGGGTCGAACATCTGGTCGCAGAACTCGAGCAGGTCGCGCACGATGCGTTCGTGGCGGTAGTAGGCGAGGGCGAGTGTGTCGACCGCCTCCCTCGTGCCGTAGCCCTGGAAGAACAGCGCTTCTTCGCGCGGCTGGTTCCACACGCCGCCGACCCCGCCGCCGATGAACATCAGGTCGCGCTCCTTCGGCGCGAGGATCAGCGTGTCCCAGTCGACGATGCACAGGCGGTCGTTGTCGCCCAGCAGCACGTTGCCCGCGTGCAGGTCGGCATGGCACAGCACCTGCGGCAGCGACTTCTCGAGCAGGATCGAGGCAAGCTGTTCGCTGCGGTAGACGATCGAATCGATCTCTTCGTCGTGCGCGTCCCAGAAGGCGAGGAAGCGCTTGACCAGATCGTCGCCCGCCACGCCGTTGATGAAGCGGCGCTGGTAGCGGCGCACGCCTTCGCGCCAGTGGTGCGAATAGCTTTCGCGCGGAAGGTTGGCGAGCAGCGATTCGGGCAGTTCGGTGCGGTGGATGGCGTTCAGCGCGGTGCCGAGCAAGGTCCATTGCCGGTTGGTCGGTGCGCGTGTGAAGCCGTCGGCGCCGTCGAAGAACGGATAGAGCGCCCAGTCGAAACCATGGTCCTGCACGCTGAGCCGCCGCGTGCGCGTGAGCAGCGGGGCCATCACGGCGTCGATGTCACAGGTGTGGTGCAGCACGGCCGGCACGTCGACCACGGCGGGTGTGAAGCCGCCTCGGCGCAGCTTGAGGAAGTACGTGCGGCCGTCCGATGCCTCGATGCGGAACGCGGCCGAATCGACGTCGGCGCCCAGCGGGAGGAATTCGGCGCGTGTCACTTGCAGGTCGTAGGTTTCGGCGAGACACGCTTGAACGGCGTCGGGGGCGATATCGGGTGGTGTCAGCATGCGGCGGGCGTGGCGTGGGTTCGATGGGCGCCGAAAATTGTCTCACCCGATAAGGCCACGAAAGCCGGCCCGCCGTTGTCAGACGGCGTCTTCTTTGTCTTCTTTGTCTTCTTTGTCTTCTTCGTCGGCCTCGTAGGTGGCCAGCACTTTGTGCTCGACGGGATGCGAAGTGAACGAGCGCACGAGCAGGAATTTCCTCACGCGCCACGGGATCGGCGGCAGGCGCATCGGGTAGGCCGCGCCCTCGGTGCGGCGGGCGATGGTGATGTGCGGTGTGAACGTCGGCGTTTCCGTGACGATGCCCGCCTTCTGGACGGCACGGCCGATGTCCGCATGCAGGGTGCGCAAGGCGCCGTGCTCGGCGGGCTGCAGCACCGCGATGTCGTTGCGCCATGTGCGCGAGCTGTCCAGCACGAGGCTCATGGGCCGCACCCGAACCTGGGCGAGCGCTTCGCGCAGGCGTTTCTCGACCTCCTTGGGCTGGTCGCCGAAGCAGTGGAGCGTCAGGTGCAGTCGCGGGCTGCGAGGAAAGTAGTGGCCCTTGGGCCAGATCCATTCCTTGCGGTGCGCTTCGATCGCCGCTTGCACCTCGGGCTCGGGAAACAGCGCGATGAGAAGGTGGCGTTGCCTCTCGAAAGCGGGGGAGTCCCAGTCGGGTTCGGGCCCGTTCGCAAACGCATCGCCACGGTGGAAGTCGTCCATTGCAGTTCTCCGGGGGAAGAAGGATGAAAAGGCGGTTCAGGGCTCCGGCGGCCACCAGTGCGCGGCCGTCGTCCGGATGACGCGCGCCGCCTGAACGCGGATGTCATCCTGTTCGTTGCTGTCGTCGTGGCCGTGCTCCCGCGTCACGCGGAAGGGCCAGTTCGAAATCCGGCCTGTCTTGCCGGTGGTGCGCGAACGCGACTGCAACGGATGCTGTCGCGAGGAGAAAAAAAGCACCTGCGCCGAGGGCGCAGGCGGGTTGGCGGTGGTCATGGCGTCGCCTCGAATGTTGTTCTTGGAGACGATCCATTCTAGAGAAAAGACTGTATTTATGTACAGTATATTTGCAGTCTATCGAAGATCGTTGCCGAGCAGGGCGTCGAGGTCGATGGCCGCCGCCATCGCCCGGTAGCCGGCGTCGCCGGGATGCAGGTGGTCGCCCGAATCCATGGCGGCCTTCAGCCGTGTCGGCCGGGCCGGGTCGCGCAGCAGTGCGTCGACATCGACCACCGCATCGAAGGCACCGCTTTCGCGGATCCAGCGGTTGATGGCTTGGCGCACCTTGTCTTTCTCGGGCGAGTGGTGGCCGGCCAGCGGCGTGCCTTCGAGCGCGCGCTCGTTCGGCGGAATGGTGGCGCCCACGACGCGCACGTTGTGGGCATGGGCCATCTCGATCAACTGGCGAAAGCCCTGGATCACCGCCTCGGCGCGCACCGCGGGTTCCTGCGGCGCAAAGGGACCACCGGGCCAGCCGATGTCGTTGGTGCCCAACAGCACGACCATCGCGCGCACGCCGGGCTGCGCGAACACGTCGCGGCCCGCGCGTTCGAGCGCCGCGCGGCCCATGCCGTCCTTCAGCAGCCGGCCGCCCGAGATGCCGGCGTTGAGCAAGCCCACGCCGCGCGGCGCGAGCCGTTCGGCCAGCGCGTCGGGCCAGCGCGTGTGGGCGCCGGGCGTCGAGCCGTTGCCGTCGGTGATCGAGTCGCCCAGCGCGACGACGGTGACGGGCGCTTGCGGCGTCTCGACGATCAGCCCGCTCACGTAGACGCGCGTGCTCCACGATGTGGCGGCGGCCGGCAGTCGCGCAGTGGCGCTCAGGTCGCCGTCGGCGATGTACAGCGTCTGCCGCGCATCGAAGTGAAAGCCCGCGGGCTGGCTGGACTCCGGCAGGTACAGCGACACGGCCACCTCGCTCAGCGCGGGCAGCGGCAGGTCGACCGGGTCGCTCACGAGGCGCGCGCCGGGCGGCAGCGTCACGTCGCTGCGGCCGCCGAAGCGCAGCACGCGGTCGCTGCCTTCGACGACCGCCGAGCCGCTCGCATGGCGGGCCACGCGCGCCGCGCCGATGTGCAGCGGCGTGGTGCCGCCTTCGTTGCTGATCACCACGCGCAGCCGCGTGCCGCCGATGCTCAGGCGCGCCACCTGGCGCAGCGTCTGCCGCTCGAAGCGGGCGGGAATGCCGACGGGCAGAACGAAGCTTGGGTCCCACAGCGGCTGGGTGGCGGCCATCCAGCTGGGGCTCCAGTGGGTGGGCGCTGCAACGGAGACGGTGGCGGCGCCCGCGAGGGAAAGGGCGAGCGCGCCCTGGCGCAGGAGGGAGGTGAGTCGCGAAGCGGTCATGTGAATGTCCTCAGGTGAAAGAAGTGTCGATGGACGAACTTTCTTCTATTCGAATCGCGAGGGGTAGGAGGCAGAATGGCATGCATCGCATTCCTGATTCGAATGACCCCATGGACACCCTTCGCGCACTCTCCGCCTTCGTGCACAGCGTCGAACTCGGCAGCCTCTCGGGCGCGGCCCGCGCGCTCGACACCACGCAGCCCACCGTGAGCAAGCTCGTCGCGGGGCTGGAGCGTTCGCTGGGCGTGCGGCTGCTGCGGCGCGCGGCCACGGGCCTGAGCCTCACGGAGGAGGGCCAGCGCTTTCACGAACGCGCGCGCCGCATGCTCGAGGACTACGGCGACGCCGTGGCCGATGCGCGTGCGCAGGTGCAGCAGCCGCGCGGCCTGCTGCGCGTGAGCGCGCCGGTCACGCTGGGGCAGCGGCATCTCAACGCGATGGCGGTCGAGTTCCTGCGGCTGTACCCCGACATCGAACTGGAGCTGGTGCTCGACGACCGCTTCGTCGATCCGCGCGAAGAGCGCATCGACGTCTCGCTGCGCGTCGGCGGCGCGCTGCCGCCCGACCTCGTCGCGCGCCACCTCGGAAGCTGGCCGCGCGTGCTCGTCGCCTCGCCGGACTACGTGGCCGCACGCGGCAAGCCGCGCACGCCGCAGGACCTGCTGGCGCACGACTACCTGCGCTATGCGGCGGGCGACGACGGCGTGCTGCTCACGGGCCCTGACGGCGCGGTGACCGTGCCGGTGCGCAGCCGCTACCGCGTCAACAACGCCGTGGCGTTGCTCGACAGCGTGCTCGCCGGCGCGGGCGTGTCGCTGCAACCCACCTGGATGGTGGCGGACCTGCTCGCCCAGGGGCGGCTGGTGCGCGTGCTCGCGCGGCACACGGGGCCGGCGCAGGAGCTGCACCTGCTCTATGCGCCGCGCCGGCAGCTGCCACTGCGCGTGCAGGTGCTGGTCGACTTCCTGGCGCAGCGCGTGGCGGCGCTGCCGGGCGCGTCGAAAGCGCCGCGGCGTTAAGCCTAAGCCGCCTTGCGGGCCACGCTCTTCGCGCGCTTGGCCGCCGCAGGCTTGTGCGCGGTCTTGCGTGCAGAAGCCGTCGATTTCGCCGCACGCTTCTTCGCCGCAGGCGGCGTGCGCTTGCCGCTGCGCAGGCTGCGCGCGAGCAGCTCGGTCAGGTCGATCACCTCGGCGCCGCCCTCAGGTGCTTCTTCTTCCGGCTGCACCACCGTCTCCGTGTCGCCCGCCTTGACCTTCTTCTCGACGATCTTCATCACGGCGTGCTTGAACTCGTCCTTGAATTCGTCGGGGTTCCACGGACCCGACATGTCGCCGACCAGTTGCTCGGCCATCTTCATCTCGGCGGCCGACAGCTTCGCGCCCTTGATGCCGGCGGCCGGCAGGTCGAGCCCGTCGGCGTCCTTGATCTCGTCGCCCCAGCGCAGCAGGTTGAGCACCAGCACCTTGCCGAAGGGAATCAGCAGCGCCAGGTGCTGCTTGGTCGCGATCACCACCTTGGCCAGGCCGACCTTGCCGGTCTTCACCAGCACCTCGCGCAGCAGCGCGTAGACCTTCTGGCCCTTGTTGATCGGCGCGAGGTAGTAGGGGCGCTCCAGGTACACGAAGGGAATCTCGCCGACGTCGAGAAAGCGCTGGATCTCGATGGTCTGCGTGGTGCGCGGGTAGACGGCCTCGATCTCCTTGGGCGAGATCACGACGTACTTGCCGTCTTCGTACTCGAAGCCCTTCACGATCTGCTCGCGCGCGATCTCCTTGCCCGTGCGCTTGTTGATGCGCTTGTAGCCCACGGGGTCCATGCTGCGCTTGTCGAGCCAGTCGAAGTCGATGCCCTGTTCGGTGCTGGCGGTGTGCAGGCCCACGGGGATGTGGACCAGCCCGAAGGTGATGGCGCCTTTCCAGAGGGTTCTCGTGGCCATGGTGTGTCTCCTTGGTTATTTCTTGAAGCCGAGCCGCTTCATCGCCTCGCCCAGCGGCTGGCGCGTGGTCCAGTAGTCGGCCCAGGGGTCTTCGGACTGGAACGACAGGTGCTCGCGCGCGGTGGCGATGGTCCAGTGCGCGCCACTTTTCAGGCTGCCGAGGTCGTCCCAACTCACCGGCATCGACACGCCCATGCCGGGCCGCGCGCGCGCCGAGTAGGCCGCCACCGTGGTCGCGCCCACGCCGTTGCGCAGGTAATCGGCAAAGAGCTTGCCGACGCGGTTCGACGGCCCGCTCTTGGCCACGAACTTCGACGGGATCACGTGGGCCATGTGCTGCACGATGGCGCGCGAGAAGGCCTTCACCGTGTCGTTGTCGTAATGCATGCGCAGCGGCACGACCACGTGCAGGCCCTTGCCGCCGCTGGTCTTGAGCCATGACACCAGGCCCAGCTCGGTGAGCAGCGTGCGCATCAGCAGCGCGCCTTCCTGTACATGCGGCCACGGCGTGCCTTCGCCCGGGTCGAGGTCGAAGATCATGCGGTTGGGCCGGTCGAAGTGCGTCGAGGTCGCGTTCGAGGTGTGGAACTCGATCACGTTGAACTGCGCCGCGTTCAGCAAGGCCTCGCGCGTGCCGACCTCGAGCATCGACGGGTGACCGGGCCACAGGGCCGGGTCGAGCTGCTTCACGCCGCCGATGTGGACCTTCTCGGCATGCTTCTGGAAGAAGATTTCGCCGCCCACGCCCTGCGGCCCACGCACCAGCGCGCAGGGGCGGCCCTTCAGGTGCGGCAGCATGTCGTCGGCCACCGATTCGTAGTAGCGCACGAGGTCGAGCTTGGTGCGGCCCGAAGCCGCATCGATCACGCGCTCGCCGTGGCTCACGGCGACGCCGCCGACGGTGGAGGCGGATTTCTTCGATGAGGTCTTCATGGCCTTCATGCCTTTTTCGCGAGGGACAAGTGCGATGTCACGGGGCTCTTCATGCACGATCTCCGACGCCGGCTTGTCGTCGCGCATCGCCACGAAGGACGCGTGGCGGACCTGCCCGTCCGGCGTCCATGCGGCGAAGCGCACCTCGGCCACGAGCCTGGGCTTCACCCAGTGCCGCGTGCCGCCCGGCCGGCGGCGGCCGGGCTTGGCCTCGCCGCCGGTGAATGGCGCGTGGTCGGTGTCCAGCGCGGCGAGCTGGCGGCGGATGTCGCGCGCCTCGCGGTCGTTCCAGCCGGTGCCGACGCCGCCGACCGACACCAGCTGGCCGTTCTTCGCGTGCACGCCCAGCATCAGGCTGCCGATGCGCGTCGGGCTGTCGGTGCGCAGCGTGTAGCCGCACACCACGAACTCCTGGCGCCGGATGCACTTGAGCTTGAGCCAGGTGTCGCTGCGGCGCGAGACATACGGCGCGTCGGCGCGCTTGGCGATCACGCCCTCGAGGTTCATGCGGCAGGCTGATTGCAGGATCGAGTCGACATCGGCCTCGAAGTCGCTGCTGAAGCGCAGGCGGCGCGTGGCACGCGCGTCCATCAGCTGCCTGAGCAGGCGGCGGCGTTCGGCGAGCGGCGTGTGGCGCAGGTCGAAGCCCTCGAAGAAGGGCACGTCGAACAGGAACATCACGATGGGGTCGGCGCGTTCGCGGTCGAGTGCGTTCTGCAGTGCGTTGAAGTCGGGCGTGCCGTTCTGGTCGGGCACGACGATCTCGCCGTCGAGCCAGGCGTTGCCGATGCCCAGGCGCTCCAGCTCGGCCACCAGCTTCGGCAGCTTCGCACTCCAGTCGTGGCCGCCGCGCGTGAGCAGGCGCGCCTTGCCGTTGCCGATGCGCGCCATGAGGCGGTAGCCGTCGAACTTGATCTCGAAGATCCAGTCGCCGGGCGCGCCTTCGGGCACGCCGGTGGCGAGCGTCGCGAGCTGCGGTGAAAGTCTGGCGGGCAGGCGTGCCTTCACCGCGCCCGTTGCGGGCAAGGCGGGCGCGGCCTTGGCCTTGGCGGTCTTGCCCGCCCCGGCCACGCTGTCGGGCAGCGCGGACACCACGTCGTACTCGGCATGCGAACGCGCGAAGGCATCGCGCTTCTTGAACAGCAGCCAGGGCTCCTGCCGCTCGCCGCCCTTGGCGATCCTGACGAGCTCCCACAGCCCTTCGAGCTTCTGGCCGTGCAGCCGGAACGCGAGCTTGCCCGCGGCCAGGCCCTTGCGCGGATCGCCCACGGGCTCCCAGGTGCCGTGGTCCCACACGATGACGTCGCCCGCGCCGTAGTGGCCTTCGGGAATCGTGCCCTCGAAGCCGGCGTACGACAGTGGGTGGTCTTCCACATGCACGGCCATGCGCTTGTGCGCGGGGTCGAGGCTCGGCCCCTTGGGCACGGCCCATGACACCAGCACGCCGTCGAGTTCCAGCCGGAAGTCGTAGTGCAGCCGCCGCGCCGCGTGCTTCTGGATCACGAACGCGGGCGCGTGCGGCCGGGCCTTGCCGCCTTCGGCGGGTTCGTCGGTGACGGCGAAGTCGCGCTTCGCCTGGTAGGTTGCGAGGGGCGTGTCGGAACGGGCCATGCCCTCTGTGTGCCCGCATTCGGGCCGCGCCGCATCGGCCAGGTGTCCGGTCTTCGTGTGGGCCAAGGCCGCACGCGCGCGCGAGGACGGGGCAACGGTCAGGCGGGTGCCAGACGGGTCCCACGCGCAGGCGCTGTGCCCTCCGACCGGCGCGCCGCGCGATCCGCAGAACATGAAGGCACTGCAGCCGCCAACCCGGAGGAGGCAGCCATGTGAGCCCGTGTGCATCGCACCAAGGAGACCCCATGACTTCGAAGCAGACCCCCGACCCGAAGCCGGCGAGCCCGGACAAGAACCCGCCGGAGAAGTTTCCGTTTCCCACGTCCGAGAACCACGGCAAGCCACCCACCGAGGCCGCCAAGCCGACCGAGCAACCGTCCAGCGAAGAAGCGCTCGACAGCGGCGTGGAAGAGTCCTTTCCGGCGAGCGACCCGGTGTCGGTCACCGTCACGAAGGTCAAGCTGCCATCGGGCGATGCGGACAAGGACAAGAAGGCCGACGCCTGAGGCCCCGATGGACCTGCGCCTGAACACCGTCATGGCCCCGGAACCCGCCACCGGCCCGGCCACGCGCCGCGTCGTCACCTGGGACGTGCGTCCGCAGGGCTACTGCAGCGAACACGAGCACGCCACGCGCGCCAACGTTGCGCAGCGCCTGGCGGCGCTCCAGGGCTGGGCGTTCGCGGGCGCCTACGACGCCAGCCAGCCGGGGCCGGACCCGCTCTACTTCGTGCCGAGCGACACGCTCACCGATCCGCACCAGGCGCGCGCCATGGGCATCGCCGGCGTGGACGACCTCTTCGGCGGTGTGGTGCCGCATGCCTTCGTCGCCACCAAGGCGATCAGCCATCCGCTCATCGGCCCCGACGCCGTGCGGCCCCTGGGCTGGTCGGCGCGCATCGCGGTGGAGATCGCCGATGCCGCCTTGCCCGGCTTCACCTGCTTCAGCTTGGACGAGGCGCGCGTTGCGGGGAGGGCGCTGCTCGACATCGGCCGCGTGCGCCTGAAGCCCGTGACGGCGACCGGCGGGCGCGGCCAGCAGGTGGTCGACGGCATCGATGCGCTCGAGCACTGTCTCGATGCGATGGACGACCGCGCGATCGCCACCGAAGGCCTCGTGCTCGAAACCAATCTGGAACAACCCCTGACCTACAGCGTCGGGCAGCTGATCGTGGCGCAGCGCCTCGTCAGCTACTGCGGCGAGCAGCGCCTCACGCGCGACAACGCCGGGCAGGAGGTCTACGGCGGCTCCGACCTGCTGCTGGTGCGCGGCGACTTCGACGCACTGCTGGCCCGCGTCGATCCGCCGCCGCCGCTGCGCCGCGCGATCGAGCAGGCCCGGCGTTACCACCGCGCGGTGATCGATTGCTACCCCGGCTTCTTCGCCTCGCGCGTGAACTACGACGTGGCGCAAGGACTCGACGGCCAGGGCGACTGGCGCTCGGGCGTGCTGGAGCAGTCGTGGCGCGTCGGTGGCGCCACGGGCGCGGAGATCGCGGCGCTCGAAGCCTTCCACCAGGACCCGGCGTGCCAGCGCGTGCACGCGTCCTGCTTCGAGGTGTACGGCGAGGCCGCCCGCGTGCCCGCCGGCGCCATCGTGGCCTACCAGGGCAACGACCCCGAGACCGGGCCGCTGTGCAAATACACGGTGATCGAAAACACCACCACCCCGCATGCCGACACGCCATAGTTCCATCGACATTCCCGTGGACGGCCATCACATCGAGGGCACGCTGTTCGCTGCGTCCAGCATGGTGCCGGGCGTGCTGCTGGTGCACGGCTGGGACGGCAGCCAGGAGCAGTACCTCAAGCGCGCGCAGGAGATCGCCGCGCTCGGCTGCGTCTGCCTGACCTTCGACCTGCGCGGCCATGCGCGCCATGAAGGGCTGCGCCAGCAGGTGACGCGCGAAGACAACCTGCGCGACGTGCTCGCCGCCTACGACGCGCTGGTGGGCCACCCGACCGTCGACCCCGCGGCCGTCGCCATCGTCGGCAGCAGCTACGGCGGCTACCTGGCCGCGCTCGTGAGCGCGATGCGGCCCGTGCGCTGGCTCGCGCTGCGCGCGCCCGCGCTGTACCGCGACGGCGAGTGGGACACGCCCAAGGGCCTGCTGAGCCGCTCCGACCTCGTGGCCTACCGCCGTACGCTCGTCGGGCCCGACGACAACCGCGCGCTCGCGGCCTGCGCGGCCTTCGCCGGCGACGTGCTCATCGTCGAATCGGAAGACGACCAGACCGTGCCGCACCCCGTTATCGAGAACTACCTCGCCGCCTTCAAGCGCGTGCGCTCGGCGACCTACCGCACCTTGTCCGGCGCGGACCACGCGCTGTCGCGCCTGGAATCGCGCCAGGCCTATGGCGCGCTGCTCGTGTCGTGGATCACCGAGATGACGCTGGGCGCCAAGGCGACGTCGACGCTCACCAGGCCGGTGTCTAGCGGCTCGGCCTGAGGCACGCGCCGAGGCTGTAGGCCGCTTCCTTCCCGAACATGCGCGCCAGTCCATCACCACGCGTCGCGTTGCGCGCGCCGAATACTGACCCCATGGTGACGGAGACAAAGAGATGGACTTCGAAGGCATCTACTGCTTCGATACGGCCACGGTGCGTTTCGCCGTGTACCCCGACGGTCCCGACGGCGCGCGCGTGCTGGCGCAGATTTCGCAAGACGTGCTGCACGATGCGCTCGGCGCAAAGGAAATCGGCGAGCACACGCTGCATGCCTGCAAGCGGCATTTCGACGTGATTTCGGCGGCGGCCGTGGCGCGCTTCCGGGCCGATCCGCGCGGGCCCATCGTGCTGGCCTGCGGCGATTTCGGGCGGATGCATGCACCGCGCTGAGACGCGGGTGGCGAGGCGCTGTCGGGCGAAAGTTCTCGCACGGCGCTCGCACCGTGCGACCTGTCGATTTGGTTACAAAAGCGACCTATCTGGACCCGCATTTCGGGGGCGCAACGACCTAGACTGCGCCTCGTTTCCTCAGGAGCCTTCCCATGCCCATGGACTTTCTGGAGCGCATCGAAGACGCGTCGTTCCCGATGGCGGTCCGCGACGAAGCCGACATCCACTGCGCGACGATGCTGGTCGCCGCGCACCTCATCGAAGCCGTGCTGCCACCGGCCGCCAGCGGCACGGGCCCGCGCGTCGCCGTCGTCCTGCTCATCACGCCGCAAGGGCGTGCGGCGCTGCGGTTGCGAAGGGATGCGCTGCAGACCTGAGCGTGCGCCGTGTGCGAGTGAACTGACGTTAGAATCCGCGCCTGCTGCGGGTGTAGTTCAATGGTAGAACGGCAGCTTCCCAAGCTTCATACGAGGGTTCGATTCCCTTCACCCGCTCCAGCCAACATTCCTCGGCGCCCGGCAGCCTCTCAACCGATGCCGTGCTGCCGCAGCACCTCGGCCTCATCGCCGGTGATCCAGCCGAACACCTTCGCGATGCCGCCCTCGAGCCGCACCAGATAGACATTGGTGAAGTCGATCACCTTCTGCGCGCCCTCGACCTTGTAGATCGCTCTCCACGCCACGCGGGCGAGCCCGTGCAAATCGTCGATGGCCGAGATGTCCAGGTTGCGCACGGTCATCCGCTGCACACCGGTGTCGCGGTAATGCTGGAACCCCTTCGCGGACACGCTCCTGAGTTCTTCATCGTTCTTGCCCGTGAAGACGCCGGCGGGCGAAGCGGCAATGAAGCACGCGGCGTACAGCGCCGCCACGGCTTCGAGGTCGACTTCGCCGGTCAGCCCTGCATTGAATTCCCGCTCATAGCGGTCGAACAACGCGCGCGTCGCGGATTGGATCGGGTGGGCTTCGGCTCCGTTGAGCATGATGGCGGGCACTCCTTGTTGATGGCGTTTCCGACCGGATGCCCGTCATGTCATGCCCGTATCAAGGTCGAATTTCGGTGACCTTCGCACCCTGCACCGACGCACCCGCCTCCAGGCCCACATTGGTCATCACGAAAGCGACCACGGGTTGCCGGAAGGTGCTGCTGTCGACGACGCCGTTGGCACCGTAGCGTGCCAGCGCCACCGTCGCGTCGACGCCCACCGTCCAGCCCCGGCTCTGGCGGAACTTGTCCAGCGCCTCCCTGGAGGTGAACACGTAGAACACGGCCTTCGACTGCGCACCGGCCTGGAAGCCGATGGAGCCGGCGGTCGTGCTGTAGTAGCTCTGCGTGCGGCCGCCGCTGCGCAGGGCACCGCGGCCATAGTCGGCGCCGATGCCGAAGCTTCCGCCCACCACGGACGGGAACACCAGCACGCCCTGCGCGCCAGCGACGAGCGCGCGCGAACCGGCGACGGTGTCATAGAGCCGGGCCAGCGATGCGTCGACCTGGGCGTCGATGGCCGATGCCGACGAGGCCGGGATGTCGTTCGCTGCGCCGCTGGGGCGGGTGACCGTGCAACCGGTCACGGCGAGGCTCGCCGCGATGGCGGCGGCTGCAAGCAGGTGGAAAGGTGCGACGTGCATGGCAAGTCCTCCAGGAAGAAAGGGAAGGGACAGTGAATCGGGGTGAAGGACCTCGCCTGGTCAGACCTTCTCAGGCCTCGACGGGTTGCGAGATGCCACACAGCGCCTCGGCGGCCGGCTTGACCTTGGGCTCCTTCACCGCGACATCGGCCAGCGCCAGGATGCCCACCAGCCGCTTGTCGCGGTTGACGATGGGCAGGCGCCGGATCTGGTGCTCGGCCATGAGCTGCGCCGCATGATCGACGGCGTCGTCCTCGTAGGCCCAGCGGATGCCGTCCGACATGACGTCGCGCACCTTGGCGTTGCCGTCGTGTCCTTCGGCGATGCCGCGCACGGCAATGTCGCGGTCCGAGATCGCGCCGATCATGCGGTCGTTCTCGCCCACCGGCATCATCCCGAAGTCGCCGTCGCGCATGCGCCTGGCGGCCTCCGCGAGGGTGGCGTCGGGACTGATGACCTCGACATCGCGGGTCATCACAGCGTTGACTTTTCGCATCTGGAATCCTTTGAAGAAAAAGTAAGTTGGGCGGCCGTGGTTCATGGCAGGAAAAGGGGTGCGCACGGCGCTGAGCCGGCGCAGCTACAGGTCTAGTCTTCTGCGCGGCCCAAGGTGTAGGACAACCGCCGAAAAGCCGGTGGTGCAAAGGAAGAACGCGCGCATGCCGCAGCCCCATGTCGCGAAGGGCATGGGGCTCGCCGGGGTTGATGACCGTCGCTGATGCGTGCCCGCCACATCGCCCCCGCGGCGGCTGTGACCAATCGCGGCAATATCGTTACGGCCTGTTGAACGCGACGCCGAAGCCGCGTTCTCGATGCCGCGCGCGCGGCGGGCCGCTTCATCGGACCTTGCCCCGTGCGATGCCCGTGGGCCTTCGAGACAAACGCGATCACGCGCTGTTCCGCGCGTGCCGACACGCCCAGCCCGTGTCAACCCCCACCGCCGCAACACCTATGTAGGACTTCGCCCGGTTCGCGGCCGAAAAGTAGATGTGAAGTTCGCACATCTTGTTTCTCCCGGAAGCAGGGTCGGCCGCGCTTTGGGCGTACCTTTATTGCACCGCAGCACGACAAATCGAGGCGCGGACCGAGGGGTCGGGAGGTTGATTCGAGTCTCTTTCTTCACCAGACGGCATGCCGTTCGCCGGCATGCCGTCGATGTTTCCAAGAGGTGGTTATGCGAGTGTCCAGACCCATTCCTTTTCCGTCGGAACCGGGCCGACCGCGCGCCCCGGGTGCCGGAAGTGCCCGGCGCCAGCGGGGCGCCTTCGTTCCCAAGCTGGCGGCCTATGCGCTGCTGGCCTTCGTGTTGTGGCTGATGGTGGCCACGCTGGTCGAGCCACTCCTGTCCTCGCAGGCCACGCGCGCCGTGTTGCAGGCCCCGGTCGGCATCGTCACGTCGCCGATCAATGGCGAGGTGACGCAGATGGCGGTGCGCACGCGCGATGCGGTGGCGCCCGGCACGCTGGTGGCCACGGTGCGCAACCCGACCGTCAGCCAGGAGATCCTCACCACGCTGACCACGCAGCGCCTGGCCCTGCAGAGCCAGCTGTCGCAGCTGGGCAACCAGTACAAGTCCGACAGCCAGGAGATGCGCTCCATCGGCCAGCAGGCGCAGGTGACCCGCCAGGCCTCGCTGGCGCAGACCTGGGACGCCTGGGAGATCGCACAGCGCCAGCGCGACGTGGCGCACAGCGTGGTGGCCGAGCAGGAGAACAAGGTGCGCACCAACGAAGCGCTGCTCAAAGAAGGCGCCATCAGCGAACAGGTGATGAACGCGTCCGAGGCCCAGCTGAGCACCGCGCGTGCCAATGCAGCGGTGGCCGAGCAGGCCTTCGCGGGACAGGCGCAGACGGTGGCGAGCGCGGGGCAGGGCGCCTTCGTGGGCACCAGCGGCAACAGCCTGTTCCAGACGCTCGCGAGCCGGCGCGAAGCGCTGCGCAACAGCAGCGACCGCGCGCGCCAGGACGGCACCGCGATCGTCAAGCAGCTCGCGCAGATCACGCAGCTCGAGGACGAAGAGCGCCGCCGCGTCGACAAGCTCGCCGCCTACGAGGTCAAGGCGAGCCAGCCCGGCATGGTGCACACGGTGCTGGCGCCCGAGGGCGCGTATGTCACGGCGGGCTCCTCGCTGGTGCGCGTGACCGACTGCAGCCGGATCGGCGTCGTCGCCGTGTTTCCCGCGCGGCTGGCCAAGCGGCTGAGCGTCGGCTCCAAGCTCGACGTGAAGGTGGCGCAGAACGTCGACGTGCAGGCGCGCGTCGAGCAGCTGCTGCCCGTGGCTTCCGACGCGCTGCAGAGCACGTACAGCGTGCCCTTCCCCTTTGCCGAGCAGGGCTCGATCTATGCGGTGGCACGCATCGAGGCGCCCGAACCGCCGCCCTCGGAAGACGGCAGCCGCCAGACCCTGTGCGTGCCGGGCAAGGTGGTCTCGGCCAGCCTCGCCAAGGCGTGAGAAAGCATGTCGCGCAGCCCACCGAGAACGCCATGTCGATCCCTTTCTCTTTCCGTGCCGTGGCACGGTGCGCCGCCGCATCGATGGCGCTCGCCGGCATCGCTGCTGCTGCCGCGCCTTCGCCTTCACCCGGCGCCACGCAAAAGGCCCTTGCGCGCGAGAGCTGCGACGGGCTGCGCCGTGCCGTCGCGCACGACCAGGGTGGCGCGACGTCGGGACCGCTGTTCCTGACCAGCTACCGCCCGGCGAATGCACAGGGCGAGCCGCCGTTCGAGCCCGCGCTGGCGGGCGCCGGCTTCACCTACGACAACGCGCTGGCCGGCATCGCACTGCTGGCGTGCGGCGAGCGCGCCGCCGCCCGGCGCATCGGCGACGCCGTGGTGCGGGCCGTGGCGCACGACCAGACCATGCCCGACGGGCGCGTGCGCAACGCCTACCGCGCCGGCCCGGTCACCGAGGAAAAGCCCGCGCTGCCCGGCCGCTGGGACGCGGGGCGCAAGCAGTGGATCGCCGACGCCTACCAGGTCAGCACCGCCACCGGCAATGTGGCCTGGGCCGCGCTGCTGTTGCTGAACCTGCACCAGGCCGAACCCACGCCCGCCTACCTGGCGACCGCGCGCCGGCTGCTGGCCTGGACGGAGCAGAACACGCGCGCCCGGAACGGCCCCGACGGCTACAACGGCGGGCGCCACGGCTGGGACAACGCGCAGCGCGCGCAGACCTGGAAGTCGACCGAGCACAACCTGGACATTGCCGTGGCGGCGGCGTGGGCCGCACGGGCCGTGCGCGCCGACGGCCAGCCCGACGCGGCGGAGCAAAGGCAGGCGCGCACCGCGCTCGACTTCGTGGGCCGCATGTGGAACCCGTCGGAGCAGCGCTTTCACATCGGCACCAAGGAAGATGGCGCCACTGTCTCCACCGAAGGCTCGGGCCTCGATGCGCAGCTGTGGCCTTTGCTCGCGGCGCCCGAGGGCTCCTGCGCCTGGGTGCGCAGCCTCGACTGGGTCGAGAAGCACCACCGCGTCGGCGCGGGCTACGGCTTCTCGCGCGAGCCCGACGGCATCTGGACCGAAGGCAGCGCGCAGGCGGCCGCCACGCTGGTGGCCCGCAAGGGCGCGGCGCCCGAGGCGCTGTGGCAGCTGCTCGCTTCGCAGCGCGCCGGCAACGGCCTGTACTACGCCACGCCGGGCGCGCGCATCGCCACCGGCCTGGCTATCGGCCCCGATTCGACCGGTGCCGATTTCTTCTACTACCGCTGGCCGCATCTGGGCGCGACCGCCTGGATCGCCCTGGCCGCCACGGGTTTCAACCCCTTCACCGGCAAGACCGCCGCATCGGAAGTCCCCTCATGTCCAGCCTGATCGCCACACCGGAATTCCAGCTCAACGCCCTGGTCGGGGGGCTCGCCTTGCTCCTCATGACCTGGGCCAGGGTCGAGCGCATCACCCACCGCATGCTGTTCGGCGCGCTCACGGCGCTGCTGCTGCTGCGCTACGCCGTCTGGCGCATCGTGGCCACCATGCCGCCCTCGGACCTGGGCTTCGAAACCCTGTTCGCCTGGGTGTTCCTGGGCTTCGAGCTCACGGCCATCGTCTACACGCTGATGTCGATCCACATGCTCATGCGGCGCCGCGACAACCGCGCGCAGGCCGACCGGGGCGAGGCCGCATTGCGCGAACGCCATGCGCGTGGCGAGGAGGTGCCGGCCGTCGATGTCTTCATCTGCACCTACAACGAAGAGCTGGCCGTGCTCGAGAAAACCATCATCGCCGCGCAGGCCATCGACTACCCGCGGCTGAACGTCTGGGTGCTCGACGACACGCGGCGCGACTGGCTGCGCGAGTACTGCGAGCGCCGCGGCGTGCACTACGCGCGGCGGCCCGACAACCGCAATGCCAAGGCCGGCAATCTCAACAACGGCATGCGCCTGTCCGCGGGCGTGACCGACGCGCCGTTCATCCTCGTGCTCGACGCCGACTTCGCGCCGCAGCGCCAGATCGTCTACCGCATGCTCGGCCTGTTCGAGGACCGCCGCGTGGGGCTGGTGCAGACGCCGCAGTTCTATTACAACGCCGACCCCATCCAGCACAACCTGCGCGCCACCGACAGCTGGGTCGACGAGCAGCGCGTGTTCTTCGACGTGCTGCAGCCCGCCAAGGACGCGGTCGATTCGGCGTTCTGCGTGGGCACCTCGTTCATCGTGCGGCGCGACGCGATCACCGAGGCCGGCGGGTTCCCGGTGGGCAGCGTGTGCGAAGACATCCACACCACCTACCTGCTGCTGCGCCACGGCCGCATCACGCGCTGGCTGGGCGAGCGGCTGTCCAACGGGCTGTCGGCCGAGAGCATCATCGACTACATCAACCAGCGCAGCCGCTGGTGCCTGGGCACCGTGCAGCTCGCGCTGCTGCCCGACGGGCCCCTGCGCGGCCCGGGCTACAGCCTGTCGGCGCGGATGCACTTCCTGCACGGGCTGCTGCACTGGCTGGGCAAGCCCTTCATGGTGCTGGTGCTGCTGGCGCCGGCGCTGTACTGGTATGCCGGCGTCTCGGCTTTCCATGCCACGCCGCAGGCCTTTGCGGCCTACGGCCTGCCGTCGCTCGTGATGTTCTGGGCCTACAGCTACTGGGTCAGCCAGCGCCGCTGCCTGCCCGTGTTCAGCGAGGTGAGCCAGCTGGTGGCGGCGATGGCCGTGAGCGGCACGCTGGCGCGCGCGATGCTGAAGCCCTTCGGCCATCCGTTCAAGGTGACGGCCAAGGGGCTGGACCGCTCGCGCACCGTGGTGCACTGGAAGCTGGTGGCCGTCTTCGGCGGCCTGCTCGTCGCGCTGCAGGGCGCGGCCGCGATGGCGGCCCTGGGCGGCGAGGCGCTCACGCCGGGCGACCAGCTCAACCTCGTGTGGACCGGCATCGCGCTGGTGCTGTGCCTGAGCGCGCTCATGGCCTGCGTCGACCTGCCGCGCCCGCAGCAGGAAGAGCGCTTTCCCTGGCGTGCGCGGGCACGGGTGCGCACGGCGGCGGGCGAGGGCGAGTCGCGCTTCGTCAACATCGCGGCCGACGGCGCGCTGCTCGAAGGCCGGGGGCCGCTCAAGCGCCTGCGCGTCGGGCAGCCGCTGGAGGTGCATGTCGAGCCGGTGGGCTGGCTGCCGGCCCACCTTGCCGCGCGCGGCAGGGCGGGCGCCGAGCTGAAGTTCGCCGCCACCGAGGCGCAGCGCGAAGACCTCGTGCGCCATGTCTTCAACGTGCCGCCGAGCCACGTGGCCGTGCAGGTGCGGCCCTGGCAGGCGGCGTCGGCGCTGTTCGCGAGCGCGGGCATGCGCGCACCGGGCGCGGGCTTCGCGCGCCTGTCGCTGCGCCTGCTCTTCGCGGTGCTGGCGGTGTGCATCGTGCTCGTGACGACCGGGTGCAACCTCACGCCGCCGCTCAAGGACCCCGACCTGTCGGTGCCCTCGCAATGGCCGGCGGGCACCACGGCGCCGGGCGCGCAGCCCGTGGACTGGCGCAGCTTCGTACAGGACGAGGAACTGCGCGGCCTGATCGCCATCGCGCTCGAACAGAACCGCGACCTGCGCGCCTATGCCGCGAAGGCCCGCGAGGCGCGCGCGAACTATGCGGGCAACCGCGCTTCGCTGTTCCCGGCGCTGGGCCTGTCGGCGCATGCCCAGCGCGCGCAGACCACGCCGCAGGGCTCGCTCAGCCCGGTCGGCAACCTGCCGTCGGACGGGCGCGTGTCCAACAGCTTCGACGTCCAGGCTGGCGTGATGTCGTACGAGCTGGATTTCTTCGGCCGGCAGCAAAGCACCGCGCAACAAAGCGGCGCGCTCGCCGAGGCCGGCGACAAGGACCACGCCGCCGCGCGCATGAACCTCGTGGGCGAGGTGTCGAACGCCTACCTCACGCTGCGCGCCGACCGCGCCTTGCTCGCGCTGGCCGAGTCCAACGAGGCCGCGCTGAACGCCAATGCCGACACGATCGGTCGCGCCCGCGCCGTGGGCGGCGCCGCGCAGCTCGACGTGTACCGCGTGCAGTCGCTGCTGCAGACCGCGCGCGTGCGGCAGGAGGAATACCGCATGCGTGTCGCGCAGGACCTGCAGTGGCTCAACGTGCTGGTCGGGCGCCCCGTGCCGCCCGAGACGGGCAGCGCGCGGCCCTGGCCCGAGCGTTCCACCGCGCAGGTCGCGGCCGGCCTGCCGTCCAGCCTGCTGCAGCGCCGGCCCGATCTGCTCGCGGCCTATGCGCGCGTCGAGGCCGCCAACGCCGGCGTGGGCGCGGCCAAGGCCGCGATGCTGCCGACCATTTCGCTCACGGCGCTGGCCGGCGGTGTGAGCAAGGAGCTGTCGACCCTGCTCAGCAGCGGCAACAGCAGCTGGGCCGGCGTGCTGGGCGTGTCGCTGCCGATCTTCGACTGGGGCCGCCGGTCGGCCAACGTGAGCGCCAGCGAGGAGCGGCTGGTCGCCGCGATGGCCGGGTACGAGTCGGCGGCGCAGGTCGCCTTTCGCGAGGTGGCCCACGCGCTGATCGCCAGCGACCACCTGCAACCGCAGCTGGAGGCGCAGCAGGCGCGCGTGCAGGTGCTCGAGAAAGTGGCTGGCATCTCGCGCACGCGTTTTCGCAGCGGCATGGAAGACTACTTCTCCAGCCAGGACGCGCAGCGCGAGCTCTACACCGGGCAGCAGCAGCTGATCGAACTGCAGCTCAAGGCGGCGGTGAACACCGTGAACCTGTACAAGGCCCTGGGCGGGGGCTGGGGCAGCGCGTAGCGCGGGGCGTCGGTGAAGAGCGGCGATTCAGTTCACTGCACCTCGTCGCACCACACCCTGAATCCATCCAGTTCGTTGGGCCCGAAGGTGTTGGACAGTGCGACGTCGCTGGCGTCGCGCCCTTGCGCGATCAGCACGCGGCCGATGCGGGGCACGTTGTTGCGCGCGTCGAAGGTGTACCAGCGGTCGCCCAGGAAGGCCTCGAACCAGCCCGCGAAGTCCATCGTGCCGTGCGGCGGCGGGGTGCCGACATCGCCGAGGTAGCCGCTGCAATAGCGGGCCGGAATGTTCAGGCAGCGGCACAGCGTGATGGCCAGGTGCGCATAGTCGCGGCACACGCCTTGCCCTTCCTTGAAGGCTTCGAACGCCGAGCGGGTGCGCCGCGCATGCTCGTAGCCGAACTCGATGTGCTGGTGCACGAAGTCGCACACCGCCTGCACGCGGCCCCAGCCGGTCGGGCCGTTGCCGAAGCGCTGCCAGGCGAAGTCGGACAGCAGGTCGGTTTCGCAGTACCGGCTGCCCAGCAGGTAGAGCAGGGTGGACTCGGGCAGGTACTCCACCGGCACCTGCGGCGCCGAGGGCACGACGATGTCGGGTGCGCCGCTGTCGTGGACCACGGTGTCCGTGCTCAGCACGAAGCGGCCCGCGGGGGCGACCAGGCGTGTGCACCAGTTCCCGAACAGGTCACGGTACGCGGTGGTGGGAACGGCCGGTTTCGTGAGCAGATGGTCCGGGCGCAGCAGGTCCGAGGCGCGCGAGTAGTGAATGCTGAGGGCCAGGATCATCGGCGTCGGCCGGGGAAACTGGTAGGCGATCTCGAAACCGAGCTGGATGTTCATCGGCCCATGATGCGCCTTCATTCGCGGGCGTGCGGGAATTCGCGGTGCGATGCCAGCGCGCGGCGGCTTTCAGGGGGCGTCGCCGGACCCCGACGTGGCGTGGCGCTGCTCGGCATAGGCCTTCAGCGACCGCATGGTCCGGGGCAGCCCCTGTCGAACCTGCTTGGCGACGCCCGGCCCGAACAGGAAGGCCAGGGCGCCGGTGAACCACACGCGGTGCACCACGTCCGAGCCGCTGTCCGTTGCGGACACCGTGTGCTTGAAGTGCATGCGGAACAGGGGGATGTAGCCCTGCGCGGTGAACGACTGGCCCTCGGAGCGCTCCGTGACCACCATCGGAACGCCCATGCCTTTTTGCGGAACGATCCGGCCCTTGGTGCCCACGGCGAAGGGGCCGTCGAGTCGAGCTTCCTTGGTGTCCGGGTCCCACAGGTGCCATCGGTCGACCTCGCTCCAGATGCGGTCGATGACCCGGGGCGGGACGGCGATGTGGATGCGTTCTTCGATGTGCATGGGAGGAGGGGTTGAAGGGATCGTGGAGCCTAACGCACGCGGCGCACCATGCCTTGCGCCTCCAGTCGTCAGCGCTCCTTGCGCAGGATGGCTTCCAGCGCCTCCATCGCCTGCGACGCCGAGGGACTGAGGTAGCCGCCGGCGCGCCGCACGATGCCCACACGGCGGGTCGATCGCCATCCGCCGACGGGGCTGACCGGCACGAACTGCGCCGCGACCGGTGGCTCTTTCAGCACCGAACGCGGCACCGGCATCAAGGCGCCCAGCGAGCGCACCAACGCCAGCTCGCGCTGGGACGAACGCGAGGTGCCCACCGGCTCGGGCGGGTCGAGCCGGTGCGCGCGGAAGTTCGCTTCGAACTCGGTGTGCGTCGAGGTGCCGGGCGCCATGACGATCCACCGCGCCTGCGCGAGCTGGTCCCAGCCCACCTCGCGCCGGGTGCGTGCCAGCGGATGGCCGATCGGCGCCATGGGCAGCAGCGGGTCGTCCCGCAGGCCTTCCCATGCCAGCGCGGCCGCCGGTTTCTTGTGCAGGCCGGTCAGGGCGAACTCCAGCTCGCCCATGGCGACGGCCCGCGTGAGCGAGTCGGAGTTGCCACCCGACAGGTCCACGCGGATCCCGCGCTCGATGAGCGCAGCCACCACCGGCAGCACCCAGCGGTCGGGAATGCCGTCGCCGACGCCGCAGCGCAGTACGCCCGCGCGCGCCTGCCGCAGGTCGCGCAGTTCCGCATGCAGGTCGGTGGCGTCCAGGTCGATGCGCTGCGCTCGCTTCAGGAAGGCCTGGCCCAGCTCGGTGGGGCGCATGCCCCGGGCCAGCCGTTCGAACAGCTTGACCTTGGTGGCGCGCTCGAGCCGCGTCACGGCCTTGCTCAGGGTGCCCGGTGAAATGCCGAGGCAGGCCGAGGCATGGCTCAGCCCGCCTTCGCGCGCGATCACCACGGCCAGATGGAGGTCGTTCAAGTTCATGGTTTTCCAAAGTGGAAAAGGTCGCCACGGAATGTAGGTTGCTGCGCGCCGGGCGGCAACCTATCGTTCAGCCCGGACACCACCAGGAGACACACCCATCATGCTTCGCAGTTCTTTCTTCCTCGGCCCCCTGTGCGCCTTCTGGGCCCTGGGGACTGCCTCGGCCTGCGCACAGGCGGCCTATCCTTCGCGCCCCATCACGCTGGTGGTTCCGTTCGCCGCGGGCAGCGGCACCGACATCGGCGCGCGCGTGCTGGCCAAGGACCTGACGGACATCCTGAAGACGCCCGTCATCGTCGACAACAGGCAGGGCGCCAACGGTGCGCTGGGAACGGCGGCGGCCGCGCGCGCGAAGCCCGACGGGTACACATTGCTGATCGGCTCGGCCACGACCAACGCCGTCAATTTCTCGTTCTTCCCGGCCAGGCTCGGCTATGAACCCGGGTCGTTCGAGATAGTGGCGGGCCTGGGCACCAGCCCGATCTCGCTGTACGTCGCGGCCAACGCCAAGTGGCGCAGCCTGGCCGACCTGATGGCCTACGGCAAGGCCCATCCGAACGCGCTCAGGTGCGGCAGCGGCAACGCGGTGACGCAGGTGGCCTGCGAGATCTTTCGCAAGTCGGCGGGCATCGACGCCGTCACGGTTCCCTACAAGTCGAACCCGCAATCGCTGGCGGACCTGGCCGGCGGGCACATCGACTTTGCGTTCTCCGACGCGTCGGTGGCCAAGGTCTTCATCGACGGGAACAAGCTGAAGCCGCTGGCCGTGGCCGCCGCGCGGCGCTATCCGGCCACGCCCGATGTCGGCACGTTCCGCGAACAAGGCATTGCCGATTTCGAGATCACCGGATGGACCGCCGTGTTCGTGCCCGTGGGCACCCCCGCGCCCATCGTCGAGACGCTGCATGCGGCCATCCGCAAATCGTCGGCATCGCCCGAGTCGGTGCAACTGCGCGCCAGCAGCGGAACGCAGCCGCTGGCGTTCAATCTGGAAGAGGGCCGCCGCTTCGCCAGGGAAGAGATCGCCCGCTGGTCGCGTTATGTGAAGAACAGTGGCGTCAAGCCGGAGTGACGCGATGACATCGACCCCCACACCCCTGGCCGGCTTGCGCGTCATCGATTGGACCCATGTGCTGGCCGGCCCCTTCGCCGGCTACCAGCTCGGCCTGCTCGGCGCCGAGGTGATCCGCATCGAGCGCGCCGACGGCGACGACATGATTCGCGCCAAGGGCCTGGATGCCGAACTGACCGCCCTCGGACTGGGCGAGACCTTCGTGACGCAGGGCGCGGGCAAGCGCTCGCTGGCCATCGATGCGCGCGACCCGCGGGCCAAACAGGCGCTGGCCGAACTGATCGGCAGCGCGGACGTGCTGCTGGAGAACTTCCGGCCCGGCAAGCTGGCGGCGCTCGGCTTCGATCCGCAGCAACTGATCGCGCGCCATCCGCAGCTGGTCGTCTGCTCGATCACCGGCTTCGGCCCTGCATCGGACCGGCGCGCCTACGACCACGTGATCCAGGCCGCGAGCGGGCTCATGGCGGCCAACGCCGACCGCGACGGCAAGCCGCAGCGGGTGGGTTTTCCGCTCGTCGACTACGCCGTGGGCCAGCAGGCGGCGCTGGCGGTGATGAGCGCGCTCTACCGGCGCGACCGACCGAACGGCGAGGCGCGCGTGCGCGGCGAATGGCTCCAGGTGTCGATGATGGGCGCGGCGCTCACGCTGATGGCGCCCACCTACGCGGGGCCGCTGGTCAGCGGCATGGAGATGCCGCGCAGCGCATCGACCGCGTTTTCCGGCAGCCCGCTGTCGGGCACCTTCGAGGTGGCCGACGGCCAGCTGGCCATCGTCTGCAATGCGGCCGACCAGGCAAGGGGGCTGCTGAACGCGCTGCGCGAAACCGGCACGGACGCCTCGCTGCTGTCGTCACTGCACGAAGCCGCCGAGCAGCGTGATGTGCCGCGCACGCAGGCGCTGCTGGGGCAGGCACTGGGTGGAAGGAGCACGGCCGAATGGGATGCGCTGCTGACCCGCCACGGCGTGCCCGCCACGCCGGTGATGCGCCCCGCGCAGGCGGCGGCACAAGTGGCGCGCGACTGGCCGCACGTGGAACTGCCGTTGCCGAACGGCGCGCGGCGGGTGCCGGTGCCAAGCATCGGCTTCACGTCCAGCGAGCCGCTGACGCCTTCGCTGCGCGCGCCCGTGCGTCGCGGCGCGGACACACGCCGCCTCCTGGCCGAAGCCGGGCTGGAGGCGCCGACCATCGCGGCCATGCTCGCCGACGGCACGGCGAGCGAGCCCTCGGACTGAGCGCCACGGTGGTCCCGCCGGTGCTGCGGCGCGTCCCGATTCAGCGCCGAAAGTGTGGCGAAAACGCCGAGAAAAATATTTCTCCAGGTTTTTCAGCGTCGCTGCCTGTTTCGCAGGCACCGTGTTGCAGGCCCCGCCAGGCAAGGGTTTCGCGCGCTGCGCACACGGTTTTCCACAACATTGTCCCCATCGGGATTGGAAAACCCGTCACTTCGATGTGCTAGGGCGTGAACCGGGCAGGGGCAGCCGCAGCCAGACGGTCGTGCCGGCACCGGGGGTGCTGTCGGCGCCCAGGGTGCCGTTGTGTTTCTGGACCACCGCGCGCACGACGGAAAAGCCCAGGCCCATGCGCCGCGTGCCCGTGCCCTTGGTCTCGCCGGGGGCGGCTTCCGGCGCGGTGGGCGCGCGCCGTCCGCGCGGTGCGTGGAGCAGGGCGTCGAGCTGTCCGGGCGTCATGCCCGAGCCCTGGTCGCTGACGGAAATCCGCACGCTGGTCGCATCCGCGCCGTCGGCGCCGGGTTCGATGGCCATGCCCAATTCCACGCGGCGGCCGGACGGGCTGTGGCGGATGGCGTTGTTCAGCAGGTTGACGATGGCGCGGGTCAGCAAGGCCCCGTCGGCGCGCAGGATCGTGTCGCCGGCGGCGTCGTCGATGCGGGCTTCGACGCGCACGCCGTGGGCCTGCGCGTAGTGCCACACCTGGTCTCTGGCATCGAGCAGCACGGCGCCGACGTGCGTGTCCGCAAAGCGGTAGTCGTCCGATTCGGCGAGCGCGAAATCCATGAAGCCCTCGGCCATCGCGAGGGTGCGCTCGGCTTCGCGGCCGATGGCCGAACGCATGTCGGCATCGGCCGTGGGATGCATCGACAGGATGCTGAGGATCGTGACCTGCGGGCTGCGCAGGTCGTGCGACAGGAACTGGCGCCACTCGTCGCGCTGGCGCTGCGCTTCGCGCTCGGCCGTGAGCTCGGGCAGCATCACGACCCAGCCCCGGTCTTCGGGCGCGTCGCCGCTGAAGGCCGCGGCCTCCAGGCGGAACACGCGCGCGTCGGAGGTGGTGTATTCGCCGTGCAGCCGGTCGGTCCAGTGGGCGGCGTCCGTGCGGGCTGGCGCGCCGCTGGCGGGCGGCACGGCCAGCGGCGCGATCAGCTCGGGCAGGCGCACGCCGCGCAGCGCGGGCGGTGCAATGCCATCGTCGTCGTGCGATGGCATGGCACCGGCGCCCAGCAGCCGGAAGGCCGCCGCGTTGCCCGACCCGATGCGCCCCTCTTCGTCGCAGATCAGCATGGCCACCGGCATCGCCTGCATGGCCTTGTCCATGAGCTGCTGCATGCGCCGCAGGCGTGCAATGGCGCGGTCGAGCGCCTGCTTGGGATGCTCCGCCGGATCGGCAGGCGCCGGCGAGCGGGCCGGCATGACTTCGAAGGTGCCGCCGGGGAGGGCGTCGAGCACCTGCGCGCGCTTGCGCAGGTAGACGAACTGCGATTCGAGACGGCGCCAGCTCCACAGCAGGTAGAGGATGGCCAGGCCGAGCATCGGCGCGACAGGCGGCAGCCAGTGGTGCCACGCCAGCATGGCGACGCTGCTGATCAGCAGGCACGCGCTCGCGAGGCCGGCGGCGATCGGCAGCGCGTGCCGGCCCCGCCGGACCAGCAGCCACAGCGCGAGCCACAGCGGCACCACCGTCCAGGCGGCGTGCCACAGCGGCGGCGACACGCTCACGTTGCGGCCGTGCATCAGGTTGTCGATGGCATTGGCATGCACCTCCACGCCGGGCAGCACGCCGCGGATGCCGGCGTTGGGCGTGAGCGTCTGGTCGCCGAGGCCGGGCGCGGTGGCGCCCACGAGCAGCAGCTTGTCGCGCAGCAGTTCGGCGGGCACTTCGCCGCGCAGCACGCTCACGTAGGGCACGGTGCGGTAGCTGCCGCGCGGGCCGGCGAACAGCAGGCGCAGCGGGCTCTGGCGAAGCCAGTCGGTCGACATGGCCTCGGGGTCGATCGCAGGCGAGGGGACGCGCTGTGCCATCAGCGCGCCCACGTAGGGCTGCAGCTGGTTCGGATAGCCCTCGAGCAGGTACAGCGTGCGCGCCACGCCATCGGTGTCGGGCGCGAGGCCGGCATGCCCCACGCCGCGGGCCTGGGTGGCAAAGTCCGGCAGCGGTGGCAGGAAGCCCGGCCATTCGTGGCTCGTGAAGGCCAGGGGGCTCGCATGCAGCAGCGGCAGGTACACGGGCAGCAGGCCCATGGCCCGCGCCAGGTGCGCGTCTTCGCGCGGGTCGGCGCTCGGCTCGGTCAGGAAGAGGTCGAGCAGCACCGCGCGCGGCGCCGCCGGCGCGAGCCGCTCGAGCAGGCGCGCGTGCGTCGCGCGGCTCCAGGGCCAGCGCCCGAGTTCGCGCAGGCTGTGCTCGTCGATGGCGATGATCAGGATGTCGGCCGACGCCCGGTGCGAGGCCAGGATCAGCAGGCGGTCGTGGATGTACGCATCCATCTGCAGCAGGCCCGGGCGGTGCGCCAGGCCGAGCATGGCCAGCGGCAGCAGCAGCGCCATCAGCAGGCGTTCGACGACGAGGCGCATGCGCGTGGCCCCGCTTCAGCGCACCGGGATGTCGAAGCTTCCGCCGAAACCGGTCGCTGCGGACGCAGCACCGTCGGGGGTGGCCTGGCGCGCGCGCCAGTGGTAGCGCCCGCCGAGCGCGAAGGGGCCGACCGTCATGCCGGTGGCATAGACCGCGGGCTCGTTGACCAGCAACACGGCGAAGTCAGGGCTGCGCGCGAGTTCGAAGGTGTAGCGCTGGCCCGCGATGCCCGGCCAGCGGACCTCCACGCGCCCGTCGGGCAGTGCGGTCGACGTGCTCTGGCCGCCCGCGCCGCCTTCGACCGTGGGCAGGTAGACCGTGCCGTCGCCCGGCAGCCCTTCGAGCCGGGCGGCATCGAAGGCCGTGAGGCGCAGCTGGTACAGGCCCGATGGCAGTTCCGCCGGCACCGTGAAGGAAGGTCCCGGGCCGCGTTGTTCGTGCACCGGCAGCAGGAAGCGCTCGTCGCGCGCCAATTGCAGGCGGTAGGTTTGCGCGCCCGCAACGGGCGTGAAGCGGAACGTGCGGTCGTTGCGCGCCGTCGTTTCGGGCACCAGCTGGGGCGCTGGCAGCAGGCCCTGCGCTTGCGACGGGCCGCTCTCCAGCAGCACCGCGCCGCGGCCTTCGCGCAGCACGAGCGGCGGTTCGGACTGTGCGGTGCGCTGCACCAGCACTTCACCCGAAATCACTTCGCCGGTCAGCACGCCGTCTTCGTCGCGCACGCGAAAGTGCGTGCCGCGCACGCCCAGGCCCATCGACCGCGCGCGGATCTCGAACTGCTGGTTCGGCTGCTGCTTGTGCACCTGCGATTCGACGCGGCCTTCGATGAGCCGCAGCCGCACGGTATTGGCGTCGATGGCCAGCACCTCGAGCGCGCTGCGCGAGGGCAGCACGACGCGGCTGCCGCCCGCCACCCCGAGGGTCACGAAGGCATCGGTGCCGGTGATGAGCGTGTCGCCGGCCTGGATCGGCAGGCCGGGCGTGAGGACCTGTTCAGGCACACCCGCGCGCTTGCGCGAGGCCCGGCCTTCGACCGCAGTGACCACCGCCGCGCCTTCGGGCACGAGCCGGCCGTCGGCAAAGTACAGCACCGTGCCCGGTTGCAACAGGCGGGGCTCGCCCACCTGGTTGCGTTGCTGCACTTCGGGCCAGCGCAGCGGCGTGTCCAGCTGCTGGCCCGAGATGCCCCACAAGGTTTCGCCGGGCTTCACCACGTGCGGCGACTGCGCGCCCGCCGCCGTGGCGACGAGCAGCGCGGCGCAGGCCAGGAGGCGGTGCGGGCGGCGCAGACGGAAAGGGGTTTCGTGCGTCGTCGCCATCAGGAATCCGCCTGTGGTGCGTGTTGCGTGGCCTCGAGCCGGTAGCCGCGGCCATACACCGTGCGCAGGCTCAGTCCGCTTTCGGCTTCGAGGCCGAGCTTGCTGCGCAGCCGGTAGATGTGGCTGTCCAGCGTGCGCGAAGGCAGCTCTTCGTTGCTGTAGCCGGCGCTTTCGAGCAGATGCGCGCGCGACACCGTGTCGCCCATGTGCTGGAACAGTGTCAGCGCGAGCTTGAATTCGCGGTCGGTGAGGGCATGCCGCTGCGGCGTGGCGTCATCGCCCGGGGCAGGGTGGATCAGGACGCTTTGCGACACCCGTTCGAACTCCCAGCGGCCGAAGCGCTCGCCGTCGGACGGCGCGAGCGGCACGCGCCGGGCCATCAGGCGCTGCACGCGGGCGCGCAGCTCGAGCGGTCGGAAGGGTTTGACGATGTAGTCGTCGGCGCCGAGGTTCAGCGCCTGCACCACGTCGTGCTCGGAAGCGCGCGAGCTCAACATGAGCACCGGCACCTTGTCGGTCTGCCACTTGCGCAGCCACTGCAGCAATTCGACGCCGGCCAGGCCGGGCACGTTCCAGTCGAGCACCAGCAGGTCGAAGCTTTCGCGCCGCAGTGCCTGTTGCAAGGTCGACCCGTTCGAAAACGTGATGCACGTCACATTCGTCTCGCCAATTGTTAACAGCTGCTCGAGTGTCCGCACGAGATGCGAGAGCTGGTTCGGGTCGTCTTCAAGGATGGCGATGCGCATGGACTCCAGGGGTGGCGGCGGCAATTTTGACAGTGAATCCACACCCGAAATCTGACGAATTCCGTAGCGTGAACGTTAGCAACATTGTTGGCGATGGTTATGAAGTAGTAAAGAAATTCACAAATGCAGCCTAAAGCTGGCTGCAAATCTGACCAAACCTCACGCCGGCCCTTCGGCCCTCGAAGGCCGTCGACATCATCCGCCCCCTGTAGCGCCACCCGGCGCTCCGATCACTCCACATCTCCGGTCATCTCCGCTCGCCATGTCGCGATCCTGCGGAGTAAGGCTGGCTTGCATCCGAGGAACAGGGGAAATGAACAAGTCTTATCGATCCATCTGGAATGAGGCGCTGGGCGCTTGGGTTGCCGCGTCGGAAACGACCCGAGCGCGGGGCAAGCGCGGCAGCGTGGTGCGTGCGGCCGTCACGGCCGGGGTGATGGGAGCGGCGCTGTTGGGCGGTGCCGGCAACGCAAATGCGCAGGCGACGATCACCGACTACACGGGGCACGCGTCGCCCGACCCCGTGCCCGGTGCCGTCCTCGACATCAACTCATACACCCGCGGCGTGATGATGCCGCGCGTCGCTCTCACCGACGCCACCACCTGGGGCCTGCCTGGCGGCGTGCCGGCCG
This sequence comes from Variovorax sp. GW823-FHT04B03, assembly GCF_058796495.1. Lineage (NCBI taxonomy): Bacteria > Pseudomonadati > Pseudomonadota > Betaproteobacteria > Burkholderiales > Comamonadaceae > Variovorax > Variovorax sp. GW823-FHT04B03. The sequence goes on along the minus strand of NZ_JBXAIT010000003.1, from coordinate 525,114 downwards.
ACGGGATGATGCTCTTCAACACCACGCCCGGCACCACCACCAACGGCCTCACGCAAGGCCTGGTGACCTGGAAGGGCGGGCGCTGGGTGAGCGTCGACGAGACGCCGTACCTGCACGTGAACTCGACGGCGGTCGGCAATTCGACCCAGGCCAACTCGGGCGCCATCGGCGTCAACAGCGTGGCGATCGGCCCCGACGCCAAGGCGCTCGCGAACGACACCGTCGCCATGGGCAATGGCGCCGAGGCACACAAGCTCGGCGACATCGCCATCGGCCGCGCCGCCATTGCAAGCGGCGGCGACCGCCTCACCGGACCGACCGAGAACTGGAGTTCCGTGGCGGTGGGCACCTATGCCTCCGCGACCGAAGGCAACTCCGTGGCCCTGGGGGGCTCGGCGAAGGCCGAGGGCCGCGGCACGGCGCTGGGTTCGCGCGCAGAAGCCGGCTACGACACCGTCGCGATCGGCACGTTCGCGGGCATGGGCCGCCCCGCCAAGACCGACCCGAACGATTTCAGCAATTCGCTCAACACCTTCGTCGGCAGCGGCTCGGGCGCGAGCGGCAATGGCGCGCGCAATTCCTACGTCGGCAACCAGGCGGGTTTTGCGGTGCAGGGCGACGAGAACGCCGGCATGGGCTACGGCGCGGGCGGGCTGTCGGCCGGCAACCGCAACGTCGCGGTGGGCCAGCGCGCCGGCCAGTTCGTGACGGGCGACCAGAACATCAACCAGGGCACGATGGCGGGCTTGCAGTCCAAGGGCAGCAACAACATCGCGCTCGGCACCCTCGCCAGCGCCAACCTGGCGCTGGCCGCGCAGGACCCGAATGCCCCGATCTCCCAGGCCGCCGTGCAGGCGGCGAGCCTGGCGGCGCAGACCGAGTACATGGGCTTTCTGGCCACGCGCGGCGTGACCGAGGCCGGCCTGGCCGACGGCACCTACACCCTGGACGCCAGCGGCAACGTCATCGAGGCCAGCAGCGGCAACGTGCTGGTCACCGCCGCCGAGCTGCAGACCTCGGTCACCCAGGCGTTCCAGCGCAACGGCGTGGCCGGCATCGACGCCAGCCGCACGACGGCCATCGGCCACCTGTCGCGCGCCACCGGCGACGACGCCGTGGCGCTGGGCTCGTCGGCGGTCGCCGGCGACAAGGCCGCCGTGGCCATCGGCACGGCGAGCAAGGCTTTCGGTGTGTCCAGCGTGGCGGTGGGCGACAACGCCTTTGCGAAGGGCGAAGCCTCCATTGCCATGGGCAAGGGTGCCCAGGCCAACGGCACGCAGTCGATCAGCATCGGCACCGGCAACGTCGTCAACGGCAACAACAGCGGCGCCATCGGCGACCCGAGCACGATCGACGGCGCCAACAGCTACAGCGTGGGCAACAACAACACGCTGGGCGCTGCGGCGAACAACACCTTCGTGCTGGGCAACAACGTCAACGTCAACGTGGCCAACGCGACTGCGCTGGGCGATTCGACCAGCGTGACCGTGGCTGACGGCGCTGCGCTGGGCAGCAAGTCGGTGGCGAGCACGGACAAGGGCGTGGCGGGCTTCGACCCGGCCGCGGGCAAGGCCTCGACGGACACCTCGGCCACGTGGAAGAGCACGTTGGGCGCGGTGAGCGTCGGCGGCAATGGCCAGACGCGCCAGATCACGAACGTGGCGGCGGGCACGCAAGCCACCGATGCGGTGAACGTCGCGCAGCTCAAGGCGGCGCAGACGCACTACTACAGCGTGAACGACAACGGAGTTGCGGGCGGCAACTACGACAACAAGGGCGCCACGGGCCTCAACGCCATCGCCTCGGGCGTCGATGCCAAGGCCGGCGGGGACCATGCGACCGCCATGGGCCATGGCGCGACGGCCGGCGGCCACTATGCGATCGCGCAGGGCTACCAGGCCAACGCGGCCGGCGCGAACGGCGTGGCGATCGGAACCCAGGCCTCTGCCGCCAAGGGCGGCACCGTGGCAATCGGCGCAAGCGCGGGCAAGGATTCGACCGTGCTGACGGGAACCTTCATCGGCTCCGGTGCCGGCAACAAGAGCGCGGGCGCGGACATCACCGCCATCGGCAACAACGCAGGGCAGGCGGCGTCGGGCAACAGCAACACCTTCATCGGGGCGACGGCCGGCAGCTCGTCGGAGGGCGACCTGAACAGCTTCATCGGCGCGGGGGCGGGCATCTTCTCCAAGGGCACCGCCAACTCGGCCTTCGGCAACCTGGCGGGCGCAAACACCGAGGGCGACAACAATGCCGCATGGGGCTTCGCCGCGGGCGCGTTCGTGAAGGGCGACGGCAACATCGGCATGGGCACTTCGGCGGGCGCCAGCGTCGTGGGGTCGGGCAATGCCGCGATCGGGCAGGGGGCGGGGCTTGGCACCCACGGGGATGCGAATCTCGCCATCGGCGCGGGGGCGGGCTCGATCGCCAAGGGCAACGGCAACGTGGCGCTGGGCCAGAACGCCGGTCTTGCCGCCGACGGCAACGAGAACATCGCGCTCGGCCAGACGGCAGGGGCCCTGGTGAGCGGCAACCGCAACCTGGCGATCGGCTCGGCCGCGGGCCTTGCCGGCGATGTGGCCTCCGGGAACATCACGCCGACGACGGCGAGCGACACGATCGCCCTGGGCACCCAGTCATTTGCCAATGCCGAGCGCGCCATCGCGATCGGCACCGGCGCCCAGGCGCTGGGCACGCAGTCGATCAGCATCGGCACCGGCAACGTCGTCAACGGCAACAACAGCGGCGCCATCGGCGACCCGACCGTGATCGACGGCACCAACAGCTACAGCGTGGGCAACAACAACACGCTGGGCGCTGCGGCGAACAACACCTTCGTGCTGGGCAACAACGTCAATGTCAACGTGGCCAATGCCACGGCACTGGGCGATTCGACCAGCGTGACCGTGGCCGACGGCGTGGCGCTGGGCAGCAAGTCGGTGGCGAGCACGGACAAGGGCGTGGCGGGCTTCGACCCGGCCACGGGCCTGGCTTCGACGGACACCTCGGCCACGTGGAAGAGCACGTTGGGCGCGGTGAGCGTGGGCGGCAACGGGCAGACACGCCAGATCACGAACGTGGCAGCGGGCACGCAAGCCACCGATGCGGTGAACGTCGCGCAGCTCAAAGCGGGCCAGACGCACTACTACAGCGTGAACGACAACGGCGTGCAGGGCGGCAACTACGCCAACGACGGCGCCACCGGCATCAATGCACTGGCGGCGGGTGTGGGCGCGCAGGCGAACGGCGAGCGCAGCGTGTCCATCGGCTATCTGGCCGGCGTGGGCGCCAGCGCCGGCCTGGCCGGCCAGAACAACGTGGGCATCGGCACCGAAGCGGGTGGTGGTGTCGTGGGGTCCAGCAACACTGCGGTGGGTTCCGCTGCGGGCAAGGACGTGGCGGGCAGCTCGAACGCTGCGTTCGGCATTGCGGCGGGGCAGAGTGTCCAGGGCGACTACAACCTGGCGATGGGTGCTTACAGCGGCATGGGGACCAAGGGCACCTACAACACTGCGGTTGGCGGCAGTGCGGGCCAGGCCGTGAACGGCAACGACAACATCGCCATGGGCGACCTGTCGGGCTCCTCCGTCGTCGGCGATGCGAACATCGGCATCGGTGCCCTGGCCGGCGCTGGAACAACAGGCAGCAGCAACATCGCCATCGGCAGCCTGGCAGGCATCGTCGACACCGCGACGTTTGCCGGCATCACTGCCAACAACACGGTGAGCATCGGCAACAGCGCCGTGGCCAGCAAGGACGACGGCGTTGCCGTCGGCCATGGCGCGCAGGCTGCCGCCGTCAACAGTGTGGCGCTGGGCGCGGATTCGAAGGCGACGCAGGACGCAGCCGCGCTGGCGCTCAAGAACGCCTATGTGCCGGCAGGCGCGACGGCCGTGGCCGGCACCGCGCCGGTGGGCGAGGTGTCGGTGGGCAGCGCGGGCAAGGAGCGGCGCATCACCAACGTGGCGGCGGGCTCGGACGATACCGATTCTGTCAACGTGAGCCAGCTCAAGGGCGCGCAGACGCACTACTACAGTGTGAACGACAACGGCACGCAGGGCGGCAACTACGACAACAAGGGCGCGACCGGCATCAATGCGATCGCGGCAGGCGTGGATGCCGTGGCCGCGGGCGTGGGCACCGTGGCGGTCGGCAACTTGGCCGGCTCGGGCAGCACGGCGGCTGGCAACTCGCACAACACCTTCGTCGGGTACGGTGCGGGCCGGCAGGTTGCGGGAGCGGACAACACGGCCGTCGGCAACAGCGCCGGTGTGTCGGTGACGGGCGGGAACAACACCGCGCTCGGGTTGAGCGCGGGCGCCCGCGTCACCGGTGACTCCAACATTGGCATCGGCGTGAATGGCGGGGCGGTCACGACCGGTTTCTCCAACGTGGGCATCGGAAGTTCCGCGGGGCAGGGCACCAACGGCGCCTTCAACGTGGCGCTGGGCGGTCTTTCCGGCGGCGGGGTCCAGGGCAGCGCCAACGTCGCGATCGGCTTGAACGCGGGCGAGAACATCAGCGCCAGCAACACCGTCGCCATCGGCAACCGTGCCAAGGCCACGGGCGACAGCGGCGTCAGCATCGGCACCGATGCCAGCGCCACCTACGCGAACGCGGTGGCGCTCGGTGCCAACAGCACCACGGCCACGGACCTGGCGACGTTGAACGCGAACGCGGCCTACGTGCCGCCGGGCGCAACGTCGGTCGCCGGTGCGGTGCCGGTGGGCGAAGTGTCGGTGGGCGGCGTGGGCACCGAGCGGCGCATCACCAACGTGGCGGCCGGCGCGGTCGATACGGATGCGGTGAACGTGAGCCAGCTCAAGGCCGTCGATGCGACCGCCAACGCGGGATGGAATGTGGCGGCCAACGGCGAAGCCACGGGCGGCAACGTCGCACCGGGTGGCAAGGTCGACTTCAGCAACTCGGACAGCAACATCGCCATCGCGCGCACCGGCACGGATCTCGACTTCAAGCTGGCTGACGATGTGAAGGTCAACAACAGTGTGACGGTGGGCCAGAGCGTGCTGAACACCACGGGCCTGACGGTGAACGATGGAACGACCACCACGGCCGTTGCGGCCGGTGGCGTGACCAGCGGGACGGTCAAGCTGAGCGGGGTGACGAACGACATCCAGGGGCTGGAGCAACAAGACGCTGACCGATCCGAGCTTCGCGACGGTGGGCCGTGCAGCGACTGAAGAGCAGCTCAAGATCGTCAATGACACGGCCAGCGCAGGCTGGAACGTGGCAGCGAACGGTGAGGCCACGGGCGGCAATGTCGCGCCGGGCGGCAAGGTGGACTTCAGCAACTCCGACAGCAACGTCACGATCACCCGCAGCGGTACGAACCTTGACTTCAAGCTCGCTGACGACGTGAAGGTCAACAACAGCGTGACGGTGGGGCAGAGCGTGCTCAACACCACGGGCCTGACGGTGAACAACGGAACGACCACCACCGCAGTCGCGGCAGGTGGCGTGACCAGTGGCTCGGTCAATCTGAGTGGCGTGACCAACGACATCCAAGGGCTGAGCAACAAGACGCTGACCGATCCGAGCTTCGCGACGGTGGGCCGTGCAGCGACTGAAGAGCAGCTCAAGATCGTCAACGACACAGCCAGCGCGGGCTGGAACGTGGCAGCGAACGGTGAGGCTACGGGTGGCAATGTGGCACCCGGCGGCAAGGTCGACTTCAGCAATTCCGACAGCAACGTCACGATCACCCGCAGCGGTACGAACCTCGACTTCAAGCTGGCGGATGACGTGAAGGTCAACAACAGCGTGACCGTGGGCCAGAGCGTGCTGAACACCACCGGTCTGACGGTCAACAACGGAACGACCACCACCGCGGTCGCTGCAGGCGGCGTGACCAGTGGCTCGATCAACCTGAGCGGCGTGACGAACGACATCCAGGGCCTGAGCAACAAGACGCTGACCGACCCGAGCTTCGCGACCGTGGGCCGTGGGGCCACGGAAGAACAGCTCAAGATTGTCAATGACACGGCCAGCGCAGGCTGGAACGTGGCGGCGAACGGCGAAGCCACGGGAGGCAACGTCGCGCCGGGCGGCAAGGTGGACTTCAGCAATTCGGACAGCAACATCGCGATCACGCGAAGCGGTACGAACCTCGACTTCAAGCTGGCAGATGACGTGAAGGTCAACAACAGTGTGACCGTGGGCCAGAGCGTGCTGAACACGACGGGCCTGACGGTGAACGACGGCGCGGGCAACGTCACGACGACGTCGGCGACGGGCACCACCGTGACCAACGGCACGACCACGACGGCGATGGCTGCCGGCGGTGTGACCAGTGGAACGGTCAACCTGAGTGGCGTGACGAACGACATCCAGGGCTTGAGCAACAAGACGTTGACCGACCCGAGCTTCGCGACGGTGGGCCGTGCAGCGACCGAAGAGCAGCTCAAGATCGTCAACGACACGGCGAGCGCAGGCTGGAACGTGGCGGCCAACGGCGAGGCCACGGGTGGCAATGTCGCTCCTGGCGGCAAGGTCGACTTCAGCAACTCCGACAGCAACATCGCGATCACCCGCACGGGCACGAATCTCGATTTCAAGCTGGCGGACGACGTGAAGGTCAACAACAGCGTGACGGTGGGCCAGAGCGTGCTCAACACCACGGGCCTGACGGTGAACAACGGCACCACGACCACCGCAGTGGCCGCAGGCGGCGTGACCAGCGGCAGCGTGAACCTCAGCGGTGTCACCAACGACATCCAGGGTCTCAGCAACACGACATTGACCGACCCGAGCTTTGCGACGGTGGGCCGTGCGGCCACCGAAGAGCAACTGAAGAAGGTCAACGACACCGCCGGCGCAGGCTGGAATGTCGCGGCCAACGGCGAGGCCACGGGGGGCAATGTCGCTCCAAGCGGCAAGGTCGACTTCAGCAACTCGGACAGCAACATCGCGATCACGCGCACCGGCACGAACCTCGACTTCAAGCTGGCTGACAACGTCAAGGTCAACAACAGCGTGACCGTGGGTCAGAGCGTGCTCAACACCACCGGCCTGACGGTCAACAACGGCACGACCACCACGGTGGTTGCCGCCGGTGGTGTGACCAGCGGAACCGTCAACCTGAGTGGCGTGACGAACGACATCCAGGGCTTGAGCAACAAGACGTTGACCGATCCGAGCTTTGCGACGGCGGGCCGTGGGGCTACGGAAGAGCAGCTCAAGATCGTCAATGACACCGCCAGCGCAGGCTGGAATGTCGCGGCCAACGGTGAAGCCACCGGCGGCAACGTCGCGCCGGGCGGCAAGGTCGACTTCAGCAACTCGGACAGCAACATCGCCATCACGCGCACCGGCACGAACCTCGACTTCAAGCTGGCCAACGACGTGAAAGTCAACAACAGCGTGACGGTCGGCCAGAGCGTGCTCAACACCACGGGCCTGACGGTGAACAACGGCACGACCACCACGGCCGTCGCCGCCGGCGGCGTCACCAGCGGCACCGTCAAGCTCAGCGGAGTCAGCAACGACATCCAGGGCCTGAGCAACAAGACGCTGACCGACCCGAGCTTCGCGACCGTGGGCCGCGCAGCGACCGAAGAGCAGCTCAAGCTGGTCGACGCCACGGCCAGCAAGGGCTGGAACCTGAGCGCGAACGGCGAGGCGACGCCGCAGAACATCGCACCGGGCGGCACGGCCAACTTCGCCAATGGCGACAACATGGTGGTCACGCGCAACGGCAACACGCTGACCGTGGCCACAGCCAAGGACGTGAAGTTCGACAGCGTGACCACCGGCGACACGGTGATGAACAACGCCGGCGTGACCGTCGGCCCGAACGTCACCCTCGGTGCCACCGGCCTGACCATCGTCGGCGGTCCGAGCGTGACCACGGCAGGCGTCGACGCGGGCGGCAAGGTGATCACCAACGTGGCGCCCGGCGTGGCCGGCACCGACGCGGTGAACGTCAGCCAGCTCAAGGACACGGTCGCCGAGAGCAAGACCAAGTACTACAGCGTGAACTCGACCGGCGGCGGCAACGAGAACAACGACGGTGCCACGGGCGCCGACGCGATCGCCGCGGGCAAGGACGCACAGGCGACGGCCGTCAACGCGGTGGCGATGGGCACGGCGGCGCAGGCCGCGGGCGTCAGCGCCACGTCGATCGGCAATGCCGCCTGGGCGATGGGCGACCGCAGCACGGCGGTGGGCTACTTCTCGACTGCCGACGGCATCGACAGCGCCGCCTTCGGCGCCTGGGCACGGGCCGGCGGCAATGGCAGCGTGGCCGCGGGCATGGCATCGAACGCCTCGGGCGTGGCGAGCGTCGCGATGGGCGCGCTGAGCGCCGCCGCCGGCGACGTCAGCGTGGCCGTGGGCGCAGGCAGCACGGCCACCGCGGCCGGTGGCGCGGCACTGGGCGCAGGCTCGGTGGCAGACCGCGCAGCGGGCGTGAAGGGCTATGTGCCGCCGGAGGCGACCGCGGCACAAGCGGATGCCATCGCGGCCACCACCAGCACGACGGGGGCGGTGGGCGTGGGCGACGCCGCCAACGGCGTGTTCCGCCAGATCACCGGCGTGGCGGCCGGCTCCGCACCGAGCGACGCCGTGAACGTGGCGCAGCTGCAGGCGGTGGCCAGCCAGGCTGCGGCGGCGGGCAGCAAGTGGATCACCGGGTCGCCGACGACCTACGTGGCGCCCACGTCCACGGGCACCGACAGCACGGCGGTGGGCTCGGGCGCGGCCGTCAAGGCCGACCAGGGCGTGGCCATCGGCACCGGCGCCGTGGTCACCACGAAGAACAGCGTCGCGCTGGGCAACGACTCGACCACCGCGGAGGCCAAGCCCACCGAAGAGGTCACGCTCCAGGGCACGACCTACCAGTTCGCCGGCACCAAGCCGGTGGGCGTGGTCAGCGTCGGTTCGAAGGATGCCGAGCGCCAGATCACCAACGTCGCGGCCGGCGAGATCAGCGCCACCAGCACCGACGCGGTGAACGGCAGCCAGCTGTACGCGACGAACCAGGCGATCAACAACATGACCACCGGTGGCGGCGGCATCAAGTACTTCCACGCCAACTCGAAGGCGGCCGACTCGAACGCCGCCGGCGCCGAGAGCGTGGCCATCGGCCCGAACGCGGTCGCGCTGGGCAACAACGCCATCGCCACCGGCAACAACGCGCAGGCCAAGGCGGCCGGCAGCATCGCGCTGGGTGCCAACAGCACGGCCAGCACGGCCAACAGCGTGGCGCTGGGCGACGGCGCGGTGGCCAACCGCGCGGGCATGAACGGGCAGCGCGAGATGTTCTCGAACACCGTGGTGCAGTCGGCGCAGGGCGCGGTGTCGGTCGGCTCGACCGGCAACGAACGCCAGATCACCAACGTGGCCGGCGGCACGCAGGCCACCGACGCGGTGAACGTGCGCCAGCTGCAGGCCGTGCAGCAAAGCGCGGTGCGCTACGACACGAACGTGGACGGCAGCGTCAACTACAACAGCGTGACCATGGGCAACGGCGCCTCCACCGGCCCGGTGACGGTGCAGAACGTGGCGCCGGGCGTGGCACCGACCGACGCGGTCAACGTGCAGCAGCTCAACCAGGCCGGCGCCGCCAACATGGCCTACACCGACGCGCGTGCCAACGCGCTGGGTGGCGAGATCCGCAACGTGGCGAAGAACGCGTATGCCGGCGTGGCCGCCGCCATGGCCGTGCAGATGCCGGGCACCTCGGTGCCGGGCAAGACGGTGATGCGCGTGGGCTACGGCACGTTCAAGGGCGAGAGCGCGGTGGGCATCAGCTTCCGCCGCACGGCCGAGAACAACGGCTGGAGCGTGACCGGCGGCGTGGGCATGAGCCGCGCCGGGGCCGCGGCCACGGTCGGTGCCGAGTGGGTCTTCAATTGAAGCGGGAGAGCAAAAGAATGATCAAGATGAACCGAACCCTGTCCGCGGTCGCCCTGGCGGCGGTGCTTGCGGCCCTTCAAGGCTGCGCCTCGCCCGGCGCCGCCATCGACAAGGACGCGCAGGCGCGCGCCGCGGCCGAGAAGCCGGCGCCGCCCAGACCCGAGGAGTTTCCGGTGCTGGACAGCGCCAAGTGGAAGCAGGGCGCCTTCCCGGGCACCGAGAAGTTCCAGCGCGTGCGCCCCGGCATGGGCAAGGACCAGCTGCGCGAGCTGCTGGGCTGGCCGCACTTCAGCGAAGGGCTGTGGGGCGTGCGCGAGTGGAACTACATCTTCCACTTCTACACGGGCAAGGGCAGCGAGCACGTCACCTGCCAGTACATGGTGCGTTTCAACGGCAGCGAGCTGATGACCGGCGGCTGGTGGAAGAACCCCGACTGCGCCTTGCTCGCGCAGCCGCCGGCGGCCACGCCGATCCCGGCCAGCACCAAGCTGGCGCCGCCGCAGAAGGTCACGCTCAATGCAGACGGCCTGTTCCGCTTCGACGGCGCCTCGCTCACCGACCTGCAGCCCGCGGGCCGCACGCGGCTGGAGCACCTGGCCGTCGAGCTGCGCAACAACTTCCGCTCGCTGCACTACATCGTGGTGACGGGCCACACCGACCGGCTGGGCGGTGACGCCTACAACGAGGCGCTGTCGCTGGAGCGCGCCAACACCGTGCGCGACCTGCTGGTGCAGCAGGGCCTGGACCGCAAGCTGATCCGCACCGCGGGCATGGGCAAGCGCCAGCCGGTGGTGTCCGACTGCGAAGGCAGCCGCAGCACGCCGGCGCTGCTGCAGTGCCTGCAGCCCAACCGGCGCGTCGAGCTCGACATCGCAGGGGAGCAGTGACGATGAACGCGCCTGCTCCCTCGGGGTACCGGATCGCGCTGGTCGATTCCGACGCCTTGCAGCGCGCCTGCACCGGCAACTCGCTGACGGCGCTGGGGGCCGACTTCATCCCGTTCGTGCGCATCGCCGACCTGATCCAGGCGCTGGAGGTGGGCCAGCGCTTCGACGGGGTGATCGTGGGGCTGCACGCCGATGCGCAGAAGACCGTGGCGCGTGTGCCCGCGATGCACCAGGCGGCCGACTGGATGCTGCCGCTGCTGTACCTCACGCACCGCTCGGAGCTGGAGAGCGTGGAGTCGGTGCCCGTCGCGGTGCGCGCGCAGCGTTCCTTCGAGCTGCTGCTGACGCCCGTGTCGAACGAGGACCTGGGCGCCTGGCTGGCGTCGCTGGACGGCCGGCTGAAGCCGGCGCGTCTGATTCGTGTGGGGGCGGACGCCTGACGCGCGCCCGGGGCCCGGCCCGCTGCGGGGCCGGGCCTGTCAGCAATTCACGGCAAGGGCGGCATGGCGTGGCCGGCCTCTTCGCGTGAACTCCCTCTCCTTGACGGGTTCGCGCCCGGGCAACACCGACACCAGCCGGTAGCCCTGCTTGTAGACCGCGCGCAGCTCGTAGCCGTTCTCGGCGCACAGGTCCAGGCGCTTGCGGATGTTGGCCGCGCACACGTCGAGCACGCGCGTGCCTTCATAGGGCGTGGTCTTGTCCCAGATCGACTGCCACAGCCACTCGCGCGTGATCACCTGCCCGGCGTTGCGGAACAGCGTGACGGCAAAGGCGTACTGGCGCGGCTGCAGGCGGATGCGCCGCTCGTGCAGCAGCACCGTGTGGGCCATGTCGAGAAAGCGGTAGGGGCCCCAGCTCGCCGCACCGAGGCTGGCGGTCTGCGCGGCCTGCCGGGCGCGCAGCAGCAGGGTGCGCATGCGCCAGGCCAGTTCGTTGATGGCATCGTCGATGCCGGCGCCGTGCAGCTCGATGAAGTCGTCCCAGCCCGGCGCGTCGCGCCAGGGCATGAGCTGCTCCCAGCGCCTGTCGCGCACGATGAGCAGCGTCGGAATGTTCAGCGCCCGGCAGGCGGCGAAGAGGCTGCGCGAAGCCAGCTCGTTCTCGACCACCAGGAGCAGCAGGTCGATCGGCTGGCCGCTGTCCAGCAACGCAAAGAAGTCGCCCGCACTCGAGAACCGCAGGGTGTCGTAGCCCAGGCGGGGCAGGCTGTGCAGCAGCTGCGGTCCGGTGGTGCCTTGCGGGTCGAGCAGGGCCACGCGCGTGGTCACCGGCATGGCTCAGGACGCCTTCTTGCCGTCCCGGACCGCCAGCACCACGATGCCCACGGCGCACGCCGCGAACAGCACGCCCGTCGGCACGGCGCCCAGGGTGCCCATCAGCCAGCCGTACAGGTCGGTCAGCATGGCGATGAGCCGGTTGCCGCGGGTCTGGCGGCTCAGGTCGTTGGCAATGAATGCGTTGAACGACAGCACTGAGAAAACCAGCGCCACAAAGCCAGCCACGATCCACTTCACGATGTTTTGCTCCCTTGGGTCCCCGGCGCGGCGCAGGCTGGCCGCCCGGGTCGTTCGATGCTAGCGGGGGCTTCGGGGTGGGAGTCTGATGAATTCTTTCAGCGCCGTTCGGGGACGGCGGCGGGCGGGTCTCGGCGGGGAAAACGGGCGGGAAAAATATTTTTCCGGGTTTTTTACCTTCACTGCCTCTTTCGCAGGCACCGCGTTGCAGGCCCCGCCAGGCAAGGGTTTCGCGCGCTGCACACACGGTTTTCCACAACATTGTCCCCACCGGATTGGGAAAACCCGTCATGGCGATGTGGTAGGGCGACGGGGGGGGGGCCGGCGGCGGGCAAAAAAATACCCGCCGGAGCGGGTATCTCGAGGGGCCCCCGAAGGGGCGCGCTCTAAGGCAAACAGAGAGCTCTTCTTTTGCGGCCCTGTTGCGTGACAGCAAGTGCATCCTCGGTGAGGACGCGCGCCCAGCATGTCAGCTGAAAAATGTCGTAACCGTAGGACAAGTTAAAAAGTGTGAAGAATTTGGCACTTTTTCGAGCTTCGGGGGATACCCTCGGTCCGCACGATCGTGCAGAACTGTCGGTGTTGTCCGACAAGCCGGGGGCGGCCCGGGCCCTAAATTTTGCGGACTCGCTTCAAGTGCGGGTTCTCTGTGCGTGACAGCAATCCAGAGATTCAGCCCAGCATCGTGCTGGGTTTTTTTTGCGCGTTTTCCGGCGTTTTCTGGGGTTTTGGGCCCGTCAGCGCAGGAAGACATGCTCCATGAACTGCCGGATCGGGTACTGGATCACCGTCTGCACCCGGGCCGGCAGCTCCAGCGGGCGCATCAGCATCTTCAGCGTGGCGGCGGGGCTCAGGTGGGTGCGGATGGTGCGGTTCATGTGCGCGCTCAGCTGCTGCACGTAGGCCGCGTCGCCGGCGCGGTGCGGGGCGCGGGCCTGCAGCACGTGGCGGACGGCGCAGTCGGCGTCCTCGCTTTTCAGCTCCAGCGTGCGCCGGCCGATGGTGCCCATCACGCGGAAGCGGTTCAGCCGCTCCTGCGCGCGGTAGCGGCGAAAGAACCGGTAGAAGTGCTTGTAGTGGTTGACCTCGTCGGTCGCGATGCGGGTGGCCAGGCCGCGCAGCACCGGCTCGGTGGTGCTGCGGGCCATGGCCCGGTAGTAGGTGGCGGTGCCGGTCTCGACCACGCAGCGGGCGGTCATTTCCAGGGCGCGGGTCGGGGCCAGCAGCTCGACCTTGCAATACGTGGCGTACTCGTCGAGGAAGCCGCGGTAGGCGGTTTCCCAGGGAAATTCGGGCCAGACGTGGTCCACGTAGGCGCGCAGGGCCCGGCCGTGCTGCAGCTCTTCCTGCTCCCAGTGGTTCGACAGCCACTCGGTGACCTCGTCGTCACCCCGGAAGAAATCGACCAGGTTCTGCGTGTACAGGTCGGAGCCGCTCTCGATGAAGGAGGCCGACGCCACCAGGTAGAAGAGGTTCTCGTCCGTGCGCACCTGCTCGCGTGCGATGCGGGAGAAATCGAGGTCTTCGATCTTCCAGTGTTCCGACGCCTGACCCGCCATGCGTGCTCCTTGATTCATGTTGCCGATGAAAACAGGGAAGAAACAGGCTGCAGCCGGGGAGGGCGCGCACCGCTTCAGCCGTCCATATTAGCCCCGGCTCCCGGATCGCGCGTGCGCAAGGCCCGCGGCGGGCCCGGGCACCATGCGCAAACCTATAATCGATTGTTCAAGCAAATCAAGCAGTTAGGCCGGTTCAACGCAGTGGTTTCGACGCAGGGTCGCCATCGCCAGGCCGCCCCCGACAGCAGACGAAATCCAAAGATGAGCCAGCCCACATTCACGGTCGCGGACATCCGCAAGACCTTTCTCGATTTCTTCGCCTCCAAGGGCCACACGGTGGTGCCTTCGAGCTCGCTGGTGCCGGGCAACGACCCGACGCTCATGTTCACGAATTCGGGCATGGTCCAGTTCAAGGACGTGTTCCTCGGCGAAGACAAGCGCCCCTACGTGCGCGCCGCCTCGGTGCAGGCCTGCCTGCGTGCCGGCGGCAAGCACAACGACCTCGAGAACGTGGGCTACACCGCGCGCCACCACACCTTCTTCGAGATGCTGGGCAACTGGAGCTTCGGCGACTACTTCAAGCGCGACTCGCTGAAGTGGGCCTTCGAGCTGCTGACCCAGGTCTACAAGCTGCCGGCCGAAAAGCTCTGGGCCACCGTCTACATCGAGGACGACGAGGCCTACGACATCTGGACCAAGGAAATCGGCCTGCCGCCCGAGCGCGTCGTGCGCATCGGCGACAACAAGGGCGGGCGCTACATGTCCGACAACTTCTGGATGATGGCCGACACGGGCCCGTGCGGCCCGTGCTCCGAAATCTTCTACGACCACGGCCCCGAGATCCCCGGCGGCCCGCCCGGCTCGCCCGATGAAGACGGCGACCGCTACATCGAGATCTGGAACAACGTGTTCATGCAGTTCGACATGCAGCCCGACGGCTCGGTCAAGAAACTGCCCGCACCCTGCGTCGACACCGGCATGGGCCTGGAGCGCCTGGCCGCGATCCTGCAGCACGTGCACAGCAACTACGAGATCGACATCTTCGACGCGCTCATCAAGGCCGCCGGCCGCGAAACGGGCACGCAGGACCTGTCGAACAACTCGCTGCGCGTGATCGCCGACCACATCCGCGCCACTTCGTTCCTGGTGGCCGACGGCGTCATTCCGTCGAACGAAGGCCGCGGCTACGTGCAGCGGCGCATCGTGCGCCGCGCCATCCGCCACGGCTACAAGCTGGGCCAGAAGAAGCCCTTCTTCCACAAGCTGGTGCCCGACCTCGTGAAGCTCATGGGCGACGCGTACCCCAAGCTGGTGGCCGACGAGAAGAAGATCATCGAAACCTTGAAGGTCGAGGAAGAAGGTTTCTTCCGAACCATTGCCAACGGGATGTCTATCCTCGAAGGCGAACTCGAGAACGGAGTGACTGTTCTTGCAGGAAAGATCGCCTTTACTCTGCACGACACCTTCGGTTTCCCGCTCGATTTGACGCAGGACGTGTGCCGTGAACGCGGAGTAGCGGTCGACGAGGCCGGCTTCTGGGCGGAAATGGAGGCGCAGAAAGAGAAGGGTCGGGGCGGAAGTAATTTCCAGCAGAGGCGCAAGGTTGAGTACGCCGGCGCGGGCAACACCTTCACCGGCTACGACCACCTGGAAGCAAACGCCAAGGTCGTCGCGCTGTACCTCGAAGGCGTGGCCGTCGACGAGCTGAAGGAAGGCCAGAGCGGCATCGTGGTGCTCGACACCACGCCGTTCTACTCGGAGAGCGGCGGCCAGGTCGGCGACCAGGGCGTGCTCGTGGCCGAAGGCGTGCAGTTCGGCGTCGACGACACGCAGAAGATCAAGGCCGACGTGTTCGGCCACCACGGCACGCAGACGCAAGGCACGCTGAAGGTCGGCGACGCGGTCAAGGCCGCGGTCGACACTGCGCGCCGCGCCGCCACCATGCGCAACCACTCGGTCACCCACCTGATGCACAAGGCCCTGCGCGAAGTGCTGGGCGACCACGTGCAGCAGAAGGGCTCGCTGGTCGACGCCGACAAGACGCGCTTCGACTTCGCGCACAACGCCCCGGTCACGCGCGAGCAGATCCTCGAGATCGAAAAGCGCGTCAACGCCGAGATCCTGGACAACGCGCCCACGCAGGCGCGCGTGATGGACCTCGAATCGGCCCAGAAGACCGGCGCCATGATGCTGTTCGGCGAGAAGTACGGCGAGACCGTGCGCGTGCTCGACATCGGCACCAGCCGCGAACTGTGCGGCGGCACCCACGTGGGCCGCACGGGCGACATCGGCCTGTTCAAGATCGTGAGCGAAGGCGGTGTGGCCGCCGGCGTGCGCCGCATCGAAGCCGTCACCGGCGCCAATGCGCTGTCGTACCTGCAGGACCTCGAGTCGACCGTGCACAGCGTGGCCGCCACGCTCAAGTCGCCGGCCGCCGAGCTGCAGGGCCGTCTCTCGCAGGTGCTCGAGCAAGTCAAGACGCTCGAACGCGAAGTGGGTGCGCTCAAGGGCAAGCTCGCGTCGTCCAAGGGCGACGAGCTCATCGCGCAGGCGGTGGACGTCAACGGCATCAAGGTGCTCGCGGCCAAGCTTGACGGCGCCGACGCCAAGACGCTGCGCGACACCATGGACAAGCTCAAGGACAAGCTGAAGACCGCTGCCATCGTGCTGGCCGCCGTGGACGGCGACAAGGTGCAGATCGCGGCCGGCGTCACGGCCGACAGCATCGCCAAGGTCAAGGCCGGCGAGCTGGTCAACTTCGTGGCCCAGCAGGTCGGCGGCAAGGGCGGCGGCAAGCCCGACATGGCCATGGCCGGCGGCACCGACGCCGCGGGCCTGCCGGCCGCGCTGCAATCGGTGCAGGCCTGGGTCGCCCAACGGACCTGAGGTCCTTCCCGCTCACCTCCCACACAGCACTTCATGTCCGACGCGATCCCCGGTGAAGTGCTCGTGATGGGGGCGGGCACCATCGGTTGCTTCATCGGCGGCAGCCTGGCGGCGGCCGGCGTGCCCGTCACCTTCGTCGGCCGCCCGCGCGTGCTCGACAAGCTCGCGCGCCACGGCCTCACGCTCACCGACCTCGACGGCGCCCGGCACAAGCTGGCGGCGCCCACGCTGCGCCTGTGCGAGCAGGTGCCGGTGGGCGCGCGGCCCGCGCTGGTGCTGCTGTGCGTGAAGAGCGGCGCCACGGCCGAGGCGGCGCGCGAGCTGGCCTTTGCCTTGCCGGCCGGCACCACGGTGGTTTCGCTGCAGAACGGCATCTCGAACTGCGCCGCCGCGGGGCAGGCCGGCCCCTCGCTCAACATCCGCGCCGGCATGGTGCCGTACAACGTGGCGGAGATCGACGACGGCGCCTTCCACCGCGGCACGCCCGGCCGGCTGGCCGCGGAAGACGACCCCGCGCTGCGCGACTGGCTGCCCGTGTTCGAGCGCGCCGGCGTGCCGCTCGACCTGCATGCCGACCTGCTGCCGGTGCAGTGGGGCAAGCTGCTGCTCAACCTCAACAACCCGGTCAATGCACTGTCGGGCCTGCCGCTGCGCGACGAGCTCATGCAGCGCGGCTACCGCCGCTGCTTCGCGGCGCTGATCGACGAAACGCTGGGCGTGCTGCGCACCGGCGGCATCGTGCCCGCGCAGGTGGCGGCCGTGCCGGCGCGGCGCTTGCCCGGACTGCTGCGGCTGCCCGACTGGCTGTTTCGCATCGTCGCGGCGCGCATGCTGCGCATCGACGCCAAGGCGCGCTCCAGCATGGCGGACGACCTGGCGCTGGGCCGCCGCACCGAGATCGATGCGCTTTGCGGCGAGGTGGTGCGGCTCGCGCAGGAGCACGGCCTGAGCGCGCCGCGCAACGCGCGCATGGTCGCGCTGCTCGAGGCCTGGCCGCAACAGCCGAAGCGCTGGACGGCACGCGAACTGCAGGACTCGCTGGGTCTCTGAGCGCCAAGCCTGTACCCTCAGGCCATGGCGGCTTTCAAGAGGGAGGGGTTGTCATGCAGGTCCTGATTCTCGGCAGCGGTGTCATCGGCACCTCGGTGGCGTACTACCTGGCGCGCGCCGGGCACGCGGTGACGGTGCTGGAGCGCCAGCCGGCGCCCGCGCTCGAAACCAGCTTCGGCAACGCCGGCGAAGTGTCGCCCGGCTACTCGGCGCCCTGGGCCGGGCCCGGCGTGCCGGTCAAGGCGATCAAGTGGATGCTCATGCAGCACAGCCCGCTGGTCATCAAGCCGATGCTCGATCCGGCCATGTGGCGCTGGGGCCTGTCGATGCTGCGCAACTGCACGCAGGCGCGCTACGAACTCAACAAGGGCCGCATGGTGCGGCTGGCCGAATACAGCCGCGACTGCCTGAAGGCGCTGCGCGCGGACACCGGCATCCGCTACGACGAGCGCATGCAGGGCACGCTGCAGCTCTTTCGCACGCAGGCACAGCTCGACGGCACCGCCAAGGACGTCGAGGTGCTGAAGGCGTCGGGCGTGCCCTACCAGGTGCTCGACCGCGATGGCTGCGTGCTGCATGAGCCCGCGCTCGGCGCCGTGAAGGACAAGTTCGTCGGCGGCCTGCGCCTGCCGGGCGACGAGACCGGCGACTGCTTCAAGTTCACGCAGGCGCTGGCCAAGCTGGCGGAAGCCGAGGGCGTGCAATTTCGCTTCGGCGTGAACATCCAGGCCCTCGAACACGAAGCGGGGAAGGGCGTGACCGGGGTGCGCACCGACCAGGGCAGCTTCACTGCCGATCGCTACGTGGTCGCGCTCGGCAGCTACTCGCCCGCGCTGGTGCGCCCGCTGGGCATCGACCTGCCGGTGTACCCGGTCAAGGGTTTCTCGATCACGGTGCCCATCACCGACGCGAGCGGCGCGCCCGAATCCACCGTGATGGACGAGACCTTCAAGGTCGCCGTCACGCGCCTGGGCGATCGCATCCGCGTGGGCGGCACGGCGCAGCTCTCGGGCTTCGACCTGGCGCTCGATGCGCGGCGGCGCGACACGCTCGAGCACGTCGTGACCGACCTGTTCCCGCGCGGCGGCCCCGTGCGCAATGCGTCCTTCTGGACCGGCCTGCGCCCCATGACGCCCGACGGCACGCCGGTGATCGGCGCCACCCGCGTGCCCAACCTGCTGTTGAGCACGGGCCACGGCACGCTCGGCTGGACCATGGCGGCCGGCACCGGCCGCGTGATGGCCGACCTGGTCGCGGGCAGGGCGCCCGAAATCGACATGGAAGGCCTGACCGTGGCGCGCTACGGCGGGTAGCCCAACCCCGCTTTCCCCCTCGAAGGGCGGCCCGAAACGGCCGCCCTTTTTCGTGGGCCGCGCAGCCCGGTGTCACCTCAACTAGGGTTTTTACCTAGTCATGAAGTTGTCTTCGTCGGTATTCTCGCGGTGTTCCATTAATAAATCGTTGTTTCTTTAGTGAAACAAACCACCGATTCCACGGACCCTCGATGACACACACTCGCCGCCTCGCCATCGCCGCTGCCGTCTCCCTGGCCGCCGCTTGCGCTTCCGGACTCGCCTGGGCTGACACCTACCCCAGCAAGCCGATCACGCTGGTCGTTGCCTATCCGGCGGGTGGCGACACCGACGCCCTGGCGCGCCTGTATGCCGAGAAGCTCTCGGCCCGTGTCGGCCAGCCCGTGGTGGTCGACAACCGCCCCGGCGCCAGCGGCATCATCGGCAGCGCCTTCGTGTCCAAGGCCGCGCCCGACGGCTACACGCTGCTGCTCGCGCCCAGCACCTTCTCGATCGCGCAGCTGGTGCTCAAGACCGGCAGCGCCTCGGGCTACGACGTGCTCAACGGCTTCACGCCGATCGTGCAGACCGGCAGCCTGCCGCTCTTCCTCGTGGCCAGCGGCGCCAAGGGCTACACCGGCCTGAAGGACGCGGTGGCCGCGGCCAAGGGCGGCAAGTCGCTGAGCTACGCCAGCCCGGGCAGCGGTTCGCCGATGCACATCCTGGGCGAAATGTTCGCCCGCGCCTCGGGCACCAGCCTGGCGCACGTGCCGTACAAGGGCGTGGCGCCCGCCGTCAACGACGTGCTCGGCGGCCACGTGCCGGTGACCTTCATCACGCTGGGCCCCGTGGCGCCCTACATGCCCAACGGCAAGATGGTCCCGCTGGCCGTGGCCTCGCGCGAGCGTTCGCCGCTCGCGCCCAAGGTGCCGACCTTCGCCGAGCTGGGCTACAAGGACGTCGAGCTCACCGCCTGGAACGGCCTGTGGGGCCCGCGCAATCTGCCGCCCGAGATCGTGAAGACGCTCAACGGCCACTTCAACGAGATCCTGAAGATGCCCGACATCGTCGCGCGCATGGCCGTGCTGGGCACCACGCCCGTGGGCGGCGACGCCGACGTGCTGGCCAAGACCAACGCCGCCGACTTCGCGCGCTTCGGCAAGGTCATCAAGGAACTCGGCATCCAGGCCGACTGAACCTCACGGAGACGCCCGTCATGACCGACCTCAAAGCCATCGTCGATCCCTCCAGCCTGCAGGCCCTGCTGGCCGAGATGCCCGCCAACCTGCTGGCCGGCCGCCGCGTGCTCGTGACCGGCGGTGCGCGCGGCCTTGGCCTGGCGTTCGCGCAGTGCGTGGCCGCGGCGGGTGCGAGCGTGGTGCTGGCCGACATCCTCGGCGAGCTGGCCGAGACCGAGGCGAAGGCGCTGCGCGATGCCGGTCGCACGGCGCACGCGCTGGCGATCGACCTGTCGGACCCGGCCTCCATCGAGGCGGGCGCCGCCGAGGCGGTGCGCCTGCTCGGCGGCCTCGACGGCCTCGTCAACAACGCCGCCATCACCAACTCGGGCGGGCGCGATGCGCACCAGCTCGAGATCGACATGTGGGACCGCGTGATGAACGTCAACGTGCGCGGCAGCTGGCTCATGGGCCGCGCCTGCCGCCCCGCGCTGGCGGCCAGCGGCCGTGGCGCCATCGTCAACCTCGCGTCGGACACGGCGCTGTGGGGCGCGCCCAACCTGCTGGCCTATGCGTCGAGCAAGGGCGCCGTCATCTCCATGACGCGCTCGCTGGCGCGCGAATGGGGCGGCGACAACATCACGGTGAACGCCGTGGCGCCCGGCCTCACGCTGGTCGAGGCCACCGAGTACGTGCCGATGGCGCGCCACCAGAAGTACCTCGAAGGCCGCGCCATCCCGCGCGAGCAGCAGGCGGCCGACGTCTGCGGCGCGACCGTGTTCCTGCTGTCCGGCCTGGCGCGCTTCGTCACCGGCCAGCTGCTCGCCGTCAACGGCGGCTTCGCGATGCACTGAACGAATTTTCCCGACCAAGGAGTACACCCATGAGCGATTTGTCCGAACAGCAGAAGATCAACAACACCCTGGCGCAGCCCGAAGGCAGCAGCCTGGCCGAGTGGATGAACACCCGCATCGCCCGCTACGAAACCCGCAAGTACGACTGGGACGCGCTGAAGTTCCAGGCCGACTTCGACCCCAAGTTCCGCCGCGCGCAGATGCGCTACGTGGGCACCGGTGGCACCGGTGTCGCGGCCGACACCAACACCGTGCCCTCGGAGCACTTCACCTTCTCGACCATGGTGATCCCGGCCGGCCACGAAGGCCCGCCGCACATCCACACCGACGTGGAAGAGGTGTTCTTCCTGATCCGCGGCAAGCTCAAGGTCGTGATCGAGAAGGACGGCGAGCGCTTCGAAACCATCATGACCGACCGCGACCTGATCTCGGTGCCGCCCGGCGTGTACCGCGAAGAGATCAACATCGGCGACGAAGACGCGCTGATGTGCGTGATGCTCGGCGCCAAGAAGCCGGTCACGCCGACGTACCCCGCCGACCACCCGCTGGCCAAGATCAAGCGCTGAGCGAGCAAGCAAGCAAGCGAGCGAACAGGCCATGAGCACCGTCGACATCTCCGCGCAGACCCTGCCGGCTTCCGAGCTGGCGCGGCTCGACGCGCGCTTTCCGGCCCGCGACGTCGCGGTGGGCGGCGGCGCGGTGGTGTCGGTGCGCGAATGCGGGCAGGGCCCCGTGATCGTGTGCCTGCACGGCATCGGTTCGGGCGCGGCCTCGTGGCTCGACACCGCGGCGCTGCTGGCGCCGCAGGCCTGCCTCATCGCCTGGGACGCACCGGGCTATGGCCGCTCGACGCCGCTGGCCTCGGCCGCGCCGACCGCCGCCGACTACGCCGCACGCCTTGAAGAAATGCTCGACGCGCTGTCGATCCGCTCCTGCGTGCTCGTCGGCCATTCGCTGGGCGCCATCGTGGCCGCGTCGGCCGCCCGCAGCGATGCGAGCGCCAGTGAGCGCATCCGCCGCCTCGTGCTCGTGAGCCCCGCCATCGGTTACGGCGCCGCCGGGCGCATCGACGCCCGCGCCAAGGTGCGCGCCGAACGCCTGGCCACGCTCGACGACCTCGGCATTGCCGGCATGGCCGCAAAGCGTGCGGGCCGGCTCGTGTCCGACGGTGCCTCCGAGCACGCCCGCCAGTGGGTGCGCTGGAACATGGCGCGCCTGAACGACCACGGCTACCGCCAGGCCGTCGAGCTGCTGTGCAACGCCGACCTGCTGGCCGACCTGCCGCCGCCGATGCCCGTGCGCGTGGCCTGCGGTGCGCTCGACGTCGTCACGCCGCCCGCCGCCTGCGAAGAAGTCGCGCGCCGCTGCGGCGTGCCCCTCGAATTGGTGGACGATGCGGGTCACGCCGGCTATGTGGAACAACCGCAGGCCGTCGCCGCCTTGCTGCGCGAATCGCTCGCCGGCTGACCCGACACGAACAAGACAACCGAGAGGAATCCAGACATGGCCACCGACAACGAAGTGATGGAAGAGGGCGCGGACCGCTACAACGTGCCCGCGCTGGAGCGCGGCCTGCGCGTGCTGTGCGAGTTCAGCCGCGAGAGCCGCACGCTCTCCGCGCCCGAGCTGGCGCGCCGCTTCGACCTGCCACGCTCGACCGTCTTCCGCCTGCTCACCACGCTGGAGAACATGGGCTTCCTCGAGCGCGCCGAGGGCGGGCGCGACTACCGCCTGGGCCTGGCCGTGCTGCGCCTGGGCTTCGAATACCTGGCCTCGCTGGAGCTCACGCAGCTGGGCACGCCGCTGCTCAACCGCCTGTGCGACGAGCTGCGCACGCCCTGCAACCTGGTGGTGCGCGACGGTCGTTCGATCGTCTACGTCGCCAAGGTGGCACCGGCCACGCCCTTCGCCAGCTCGGTCACGGTGGGCACGCGCCTGCCGGCCCACGCCACGGTGCTGGGCCGCATCCTGCTGGAAGACCTCACGCTGCCGCAGCTGCGCGCGCTGTACCCCGAAGACAAGCTCGAGACCTTCTCGCCGAGCACGCCCAAGACCGTGAACGAACTCTTCGACATGGTGCAGGCCGACCGCCAGCGCGGCTATGTGCTGGGCGAGGGCTTCTTCGAATCGAACATCTCGACCATCGCCGCACCGGTGCGCGACCACAGCGGCCACATCGTGGCGGCACTGGGCGCCACCATCACCTCGGGCCACATCGACGAGAACCGCATGGACGAGATGGTGCAGCGCGTGCGCGGCACCGCCGACGAGATCTCGGGCCTGCTCAATTACTCGCCCGCGCGCACCAGCAAGGTGGTTCCGCTGCGCAGCGCCTGACACGCTTTTTTTCGATCATGACGACCTCCGCCCCTTCCTCCTCCTTCTTCGCCGCCGACGCACTGGCCGGCCGCGTGGCCGTGGTCACGGGCGGGTCGTCGGGCATCGGCCTGGCCACCGTCGAGCTGCTGCTCGGCTGCGGTGCCGCCGTGGCGCTGTGCGGGCGCAACGCCGAACGGCTCGATGCCGCCGTGGCCGGCCTGCGTGCCCAGTACCCCGACGCCAAGCTGTTCGCGCAGACCTGCGACGTGTTGGACGCCGCCTCGGTGCGCGCCTTCGCCGCCGCCAGCGAGGCCGCGCTCGGCCCGGCCTCGATGCTGGTCAACAACGCAGGGCAGGGGCGTGTCTCCACCTTCGCCGACACCGACGACGCGGCCTGGATGCAAGAGCTGAACCTGAAGTTCTTCTCGGTCATCCACCCCACGCGCGCCTTCCTGCCGCAGCTCACGGCGCAGCGCTCGGTGCTGGGCGATGCCGCCATCGTCTGCGCCAACTCGCTGCTGGCACGCCAGCCCGAGCCGCACATGGTCGCTACCTCGGCCGCGCGCGCGGGCCTGCTGAACCTCGTGCGCTCCATGGCCACCGAGTTCGCGCCGCAGGGCGTGCGCGTCAACGGCATCCTGATCGGCCTGGTCGAGTCGGGCCAGTGGCGCCGCCGCTTCGAGGCGCGCGAAGACAAGTCGCAGGACTGGGCCGCCTGGAGCCGCCAGCTCGCCACCACCAAACACATCCCGCTGGGTCGCCTGGGGCTTCCGACCGAAGCCGCGCGCGCGATCCTTTTCCTTGCTTCACCGCTCGCGTCGTACACGACCGGCAGCCACATCGATATTTCCGGAGGCCATTCCCGCCATGCATAACCCCAACAACACCGTCACGGTCGGCGCCGTCGTCGCCGCGTTCCTCGAGCAGTGCGGCGTCAAGGCAGCCTTCGGCGTGATCTCGATCCACAACATGCCGATCCTCGATGCCTTCGCGCAGCGCGGCACGGTGCGCTTCATCTCGGCACGCGGCGAGGCCGGCGCGGGCAACATGGCCGACGCCTATGCGCGCTCCACCGCCAGCCTGGGCGTGTGCATCACCAGCACCGGCCCGGCCGCGGGCAACATCGCGGGCAGCATGGTCGAGGCACTGACGGCCGGTGCGCCGCTGTTGCACATCACCGGCCAGATCGAGACGCCGTACCTGGACAAGGGCATGTCGTACATCCACGAAGCGCCCGACCAGCTCACCATGCTCAAGGCGGTGTCGAAGGCCGCGCTGCGCGTGCGCAGCGTCGAGACGGTGCTGGGCACGCTCAAGCGCGCGGTGCAGCTCGCGATGACGGCGCCGACCGGCCCGGTGAGCGTGGAGATTCCGATCGACATCCAGTCGGCGCTCACGACCATGCCGGCCGACCTGTCGCCGCTGCCCATCGAGCGCCCCGTGCCTTCGGCCGCCGGCCTCGATGCACTGGCCGCGCGCCTGGCCACCGCCAAGCGTCCGCTGCTGTGGGTGGGGGGCGGTGCCCGCCATGCACGCAGCGCGATCCAGCGCCTGCAGAAACTCGGCTTCGGCGTGGTCACGACCACGCAGGGCCGCGGCACGGTGCCCGAGGACGACGCCGGATCGCTCGGCGCCTACAACATCCAGAAGCCGGTCGAGGCCTTCTACCAGACCTGCGACGCGATGCTCGTGGTCGGTTCGCGCCTGCGCGGCAACGAGACGCTCAAGTACGAACTGAAGCTGCCGCGCCCGCTGTACCGCATCGACGCCGATGCCGCCGCCGAAGGCCGCTGCTACGCATCCGAGGCCTTTGTCTGCGGCGATTCCGCGCTGGCCCTCGACGGCCTGGCCGACCGCCTCGAAGCCGCGAAGTACCAGGCCAACCCGCAGCTGCTGGTCGACCTGCGCGCCGCGCACGACCAGGCCGTGGCCACGCTGCGCGACGGCCTCGGCCCGTATGCCGAACTCGTGCGCCAGCTGCAGTCGGTGGCCGGCCGCAAGTTCAACTGGGTGCGTGACGTCACCGTGTCCAACAGCACCTGGGGCAACCGCGAGCTGCGCGTGTTCGAACCCAGCGCCGGCGTGCACGCCACGGGCGGCGGCATCGGCCAGGGCATGCCCATGGCCATCGGCGCGGCCATCGGCGCGGCGGTGACGGGCTCGGGCCGCAAGACCTTCTGCCTGGCCGGCGACGGCGGCTTCATCCTGAACCTGGGCGAGCTGGCCTGCATGGTGCAGGAGAAGGCCCCCATGGTCATCGTGCTCATGAACGACAAGAGCTACGGCGTGATCAAGAACATCCAGGACGCGCAGTACGGCGGCCGCCAGTGCTACGCCGAGCTGCACACGCCCGACTACGACCTGCTGTGCAAGTCGATCGCGCTGCCGCACGCCCGCGTGAAAGACCTGGCCGACCTGCCGGCGCAACTGGACCAGGCGCTCGCCGCCGACGGCCCGTTCCTGCTGGAGATCGACATGCTGTCGATCGGCGGTTTCAAGACCAGCTTCGCCGGCCCGCCGACCAACACGGTCACGCAGATTCCCGCGCTCGGCGCGGCCAAGTGAGCGAACGCGGAGCCCCACGCATGACCACTGCCATCACGCGCATCGCACTCGTCGGCTGCGGAGCCATCGGCACCTCGGTGCTCGAACTGCTGCGCGGCGATCCCGCCCTGAAGGTGGTGGCCATCGTCGTGCCAGCCGAAGGCATTGCCGCCGCACAGAAGGTCGCGCCCGACGCGCAGGTCGGTAGCGCCGTGCCCGCCGACGGCATCGACCTCGTGGTCGAGACCGCCGGCCATGCCGCCATCGAGGAGCACGTGCTGCCCGCGCTGGCACGCGGCACGCCTTGCGTGGTGGCGTCGGTGGGCGCGCTGTCGGCCACGGGCTTCGCCGAGAAGCTCGAAGCCGCCGCCGTCGCCGGCCGCACGCAGGTGCAGCTGATTCCCGGCGCCATCGGCGGCATCGACGCGCTGGCCGCGGCCCGCATCGGCGGCCTGGACAGCGTGCGCTACACGGGCCGCAAGCCGCCGCAGGCCTGGAAGGGCACGCCGGCCGAGCAGGGCCGCAACCTGGACACGCTGGCGCACGAAACCGTGATCTTCGAAGGCAGCGCGCGCGAAGCCGCCTTGCTCTATCCGAAGAACGCCAACGTGGCGGCCACCGTCTCGCTCGCGGGCCTGGGCCTGGACCAGACGCTGGTGCGCCTCATTGCCGACCCGGCCACCACCGAGAACGTGCACACCGTCGAAGCCGAAGGCGCCTTCGGCAGCTTCGCGCTGACCATGCGCAACAAGCCGCTCGCGGCCAATCCCAAGACCTCGGCCCTGACCGTGTACAGCGCCGTGCGCGCGCTGCGCAACCGCGTCGCGCCTCTTGCCATCTGAGCCATCCCATGATCTCCACCGAACTCCTTCCGATCTGCATCGCCGGCGAATGGCGCCTGGGCGGCGGCGACGTCTACGAAAGCCTGTACCCGGCCACCGGCGAGCCCATCGCGCGCCTGAAGGCCGCGAGCCTGGCCGATGTCGAAGAAGCCATCACGCGCGCCGACCACGCCTTTCGCACCAGCGGCTGGGCCCAGCGCCTGCCGCACGAGCGCGCCGCGGTGCTGCACCGCGTGGCCCAGCTGATCCGCGAAGAGGGCGAGTCGCTGGCGCAGAAGCAGCGCCTGGACAACGGCAAGCCGATCAGCGAAACCCGCAACCTCGTGGCCAGCGCCGCGGGCACCTTCCAGTTCTTCGCCGCCGCGCTCGAGACGCTCGAAGAAACCATCACCCCCTCGCGCGGTGCCTTCGTCACGATGAGCGTGCACGAGCCCATGGGCGTGGTCGCGGCCATCACGCCGTGGAACTCGCCCATCGCGAGCGAAGCGCAGAAGCTGGCGCCCGCGCTGGCCGCCGGCAACGCGGTGGTCGTGAAGCCCGCTGAAGTCACGCCGCTCATGGCGCTGGAACTGGCGCGCATCTGCGAGCAGGCCGGCGTGCCCAAGGGCATCGTGAGCGTGCTGCCGGGCAAGGGCTCGGTGATCGGCGACGCGATCACCAAGCACCCGCTGGTCAAGCGCGTGTCGTTCACCGGCGGCACCACCACCGGCAAGCACATCGCCCACATCGCGGCCGACAAGATGATGCCGGTGTCGCTCGAGCTCGGCGGCAAGTCGCCCACCATGGTGCTGGATGACGCCGACCTCGACCATGCGGTGAACGGCGTGCTGTACGGCATCTTCAGTTCGTCGGGCGAGTCGTGCATCGCGGGCTCGCGCCTGTTCGTGGCGCGTGGCATCTACGACGAGTTCCTGACGCGGCTGGCCGAAGGCGCCAATGCCCTGCGCG
This sequence comes from Variovorax sp. GW823-FHT04B03, assembly GCF_058796495.1. Classification (NCBI taxonomy): domain Bacteria; kingdom Pseudomonadati; phylum Pseudomonadota; class Betaproteobacteria; order Burkholderiales; family Comamonadaceae; genus Variovorax; species Variovorax sp. GW823-FHT04B03. Next base: position 497,365 of record NZ_JBXAIT010000003.1, on the reverse strand, counting down.
TGGGCGACCCGGCCTCGGAGCGCACGCAGATGGGGCCGCTCATCACGGCGAAGCACCGCGAGGGCATCGAGCGCTATGTGGACCTGGGCGTGTCCGAGGGCGGGCGCATCCGCACGGGCGGCGTGCGTCCGCACGGCGCCGACTACGACAAGGGCTACTTCTACCAGCCGACCATCCTCGAAGGCCTGACCAACAACGCCCGCATCAGCCAGGAAGAAATCTTCGGCCCGGTGCTGGTCGCGATGCCCTTCGACAACGAAGAAGAACTGATCGCGCAGGCCAACGACAGCGTCTACGCGCTGGCCGCCGGCGTGTGGAGCCGCGACTTCAAGCGCGCCTGGAAGCTGGGCCGCGCGGTGCAGGCCGGCACGGTCTGGGTCAACACCTACAAGCAGTTCTCGGTCTCGACGCCGTTCGGCGGCTGGCGCGACAGCGGCCTGGGCCGCGAGAAAGGCCGCGAAGGCATCTTCCAGTACATGGAGCAAAAGAGCATGTACTGGGGCACCAATGAACAACCGCTCCCGTGGGCGAACTGAACAGGAGCACACGATGAGCGTACTTGGCATCGACCAGATCACCTACGGCGCGGACGACCTGCCCGCCTGCCGCCAGTTCTTCCAGGACTGGGGCCTTTCACTCGTGTCCGAAGCCGCCGATGAACTCGTCTTCGAGTGCCTCAACGGCTGCAAGGTGGTCGTTGCGGCGTGGGACAAGCCCGGCCTGCCGCCCGCGATGGAAGAGGGCCCGACGCTGCGCGAAGTGGTGTGGGGCGTGGAAAGCGACGCCGACCTGGACCGCTACGCCGCCGCCATCGCGCAAGACCCGGCCTTCACCGACACCACGGTCGACGGCGCGCGCCGCATCGGCTGCACCGACCCCAACGGCCTGGCCGTGCGCCTGCAGGTCAGCCGCAAGCGCGCGGTCGAGGTCGACTGCGGCGCCATGAACACCTGGAACGCCAAGCCGCGCGTGAACCAGCCCGCACCGATCTACGAACGCGCCACGCCGATCGAGGTGGGCCATGTCGTGTTCTTCGTGAGCGACGTGAAGGGCACGAGCGCGTTCTATGCGCAGCGTTTCGGCTTCGTGTCGTCCGACGGTTATCCGAACCGCGGCGCCTTCATGCGCTGCGCACCCGAGGGTGGCCACCACGACCTGTTCCTGCTGCAGATTCCGTCGGGCAAGCGCGGGCTCAACCACGTGGCTTTTACTGTGCGCGACATCCACGAGGTGTTCGGCGGCGGCCTGCATTTCTCGCGCTGCGGCTGGGACACGCAACTGGGCCCGGGCCGTCACCCGGTGTCGTCCGCGTACTTCTGGTACTTCAAGAACCCGGCCGGCGGCCTCATCGAGTACTACGCCGACGAAGACCAGCTCACGGCCGACTGGCAGCCGCGCGAGTTCGAACCCGGCCCGACCGTGTTCGCCGAATGGGCGGTCGACGGCGGCCTCGATGGCAACACGCGTCGCCAGAAGAACGCGGAGGGCCCGAAAGGTGCTTTCCTGACGGAAAAGAAATGAACCCGGTGACCCTCATGCAACGACGTTTTTCTTTCTCCCTGCTGGCCGCCGCCGCGCTGGCCATCGCCTTGCCCGCGCATGCACAGAGCGACGCGCACAAGCAACTGTCGAGCGACCGCTTCACCATCGTCTCGCCATTCCCGCCCGGCGGCCCGGTCGACACGCTGGCCCGCATCCTGTCGGACGGCCTGGCCAAGCGCTACGGCCAGGCAGCCGTGGTCGAGAACATGGTGGGCGCGGCCGGCAACATCGGCATCGACAAGGTCAAGCGTGCGAAGGGCGACGGCCACACGCTGCTCGTGGTGCCGGCCGGCAACCTCACGATCAACCCGACGCTGATGCCGAACTTCCCGTTCAACATCGAGAAGGACTTCGTGCCCGTCACCATGCTCGCCAAGGCGCCCAACGTGCTGGTTGCATCGCCGGCCTCGGGCATCAAGAGCGCGAAGGAACTGGTGGCGATGGCCAAGGCCAAGCCCAACACGCTGTCGTATGCCTCGCCCGGCGTGGGCAGCGGCCTGCACCTGGCGGGCGAGCTGTTCAAGCAGCAGGCCGGCATCGACCTGCTGCACGTGCCCTACAAGGGCACGGCGCCCGCGCTCAACGACGTGCTCGGCGGCTCGGTGCCGCTGATGTTCAGCAACCTGCCCGCGACCATGCCCTTCATCAAGAACGGCAAGCTCGTCGCGCTGGGCGTGACCGAAGCCAAGCGCAGCGCCGCCGCGCCCGACATCCCCACGCTGGCGGAGCAGGGCATCCAGGGCGTCGCCGTGACCTCGTGGTATGGCCTGCTGGCCCCCAAGGGCACGCCGCCGGCCGTGGTCGAGCAGCTGGCGAAAGACGCGGCCGAGATGCTGGCCCAGCCCGACGTGCGCGATCGCCTGAAGGCACAGGGCATGACCGACGCGGCCATGAAGCCCGCCGAGTTTGCTGCCCATATCCGCGATGAGACGGCCGTCTGGGCCCGGATCATCAAGGCCCGCAACATCGTGGCCGAGTGAGCCACCCGCAAGAACAAAGAGAGACAGAGACCATGCAGACAAGCGAATCCACCATCGGCATCGTCGGCGCCGGCATCGGCGGCCTGGTCGCCGCCATCGCACTGCGCCGCGCAGGGCACGACGTGGTCGTGTTCGAGCAGGCGAAGCAGTTCGCTCGCGTCGGCGCCGACATCAACCTCACGCCGAACGCCGTGCGCGCACTCGACGGCCTGGGCGTGGGCGACGCCGCCCGCGTGACGGCGGCCCGCCCGTCGCACCGCATCAGCCGCACCTACGACAGCGGCGAAGAAACCTCGCGCCTCGAGATGGCCGACTCGGCCGAGCAGCGCTACGGCGCGCCGCAGCTCACCATCCACCGCGCCGACCTGCTGGCCGCGCTGGCCGACATGTTCCCCGCCGAGCGCGTGGCGCTGGGCAAGCGCGCCGAGACCATCGCGGCCGACGGCCAGGGCGTGACCCTGTCGTTCAGCGACGGCACCAGCGCTCGCGTGGGCGCGCTGATCGGTGCCGACGGCATCCACTCGGGCGTGCGCACCGCGATGTTCGGTGCCGAGAGCCCGCGCTTCACGGGCATCGTCGCCTACCGCGCCGTGGTGCCCGCCGAGCGCGTGGCCGGCGTGCCCAACCTGGGCGCGTTCACCAAGTGGTGGGGCCCGAACCCGCAGAGCCAGATCGTCACCTTCCCGCTGAACCGCGGCAAGGACATCTTCATCTTCGCCACCACGCCGCAGGACACCTGGCACCTCGAGTCGTGGACCGCGCCGGGCAGCGTCGACGAGCTGCGCGAGCAGTACGTGGCCTACCACCCCGAGGCGCGCGCGTTGCTCGACGCCTGCGACACGGTGCTCAAGACCGCGCTGTACGAGCGCGACCCCATGCCCGCCTGGGCGCAGGGCCGCATGGCGTTGCTGGGCGATGCCGCGCACCCGATGCTGCCCTTCATGGCACAGGGCGCCGGCATGGCCATCGAAGACGCCGTGGTGCTGTCGCGCCACCTCGACGGCGTGGCCATGGCCGGCATTCCCGCTGCGCTGCAGGCCTACCAGACCGCGCGTATCGAGCGCGCCAGCCAGGTGCAGCTCGGCTCGCGCGGCAACAACTGGCTGCGCGAAGGCGGCAACGCCGACTGGGTGTACGCCTACGACGCCTGGGCCGTGCCGCTGGGCGTGCCAGCGCAGGGCGCCGTCGCCGCTGCCACCGCCTGAAATTCTTCTCCTCGCTATACGGAGGCTCACGATGCAACAAGACCGCTTTCTCCAACCGCACCAGGCGCGCCAGCGCCCCGCGACCACCTACGAAGACCTGCTGGGCGACGTGATCGAACGCGCCTACGCCGACGGCATCCACGACCTGCCGGGCCTGGTGCAGCGCCTGAACGACAGCGGCCTGGCCACGCCGGGCGGCCTCGCATGGACCGAGGCGCTGTATCGCAAGGAAATGGCCGCGCTGGCCGCCTGAGGAGAACCACCATGACCATCGCCATCCATCCCGTTCCCGCCGATCCGGTCGACCACCTGCTCGAGATCGGCCTGAAGGACCTCTGGTACCCGATCTGCCCCTCGCACTTCATCAAGGAGAACCCGATCTCCCTGCGCCGCCTCGGCCGCAAGATCGCGCTGTGGCGCGACGGCGAAGGCGTGCTGCACGCGCTGGAAGACCGCTGCCCGCACCGCGGCGCGCCGCTGTCGCAGGGCGTGGTGCTGGGCGACCGGCTCTCGTGCCCGTACCACGGCGTCGAAGTGCGCCATGACGGCGTGGTCACGCGCGTGCCCGGCAGCCCGGGCTGCAAGCTCGAAGGCTCGCGCGCCACGCGCCACTTCCATGTGCAGGAGCGCGCGGGTGCCGTGTTCCTCTACAACTCGAAGGAGCCGGTCGACGTGCCGCCGCCGCTGGTGCTGCCCGAGCAGCTGACCGACGAGGCCGAGTACTCGAACTTCCTGTGCTACACGGAGTGGAAGGGCGACTACCGCTACGTGCTGGACAACGTGATGGACCCGATGCACGGCACCTACCTGCACAAGCAGTCGCACTCCATGGCCGAGGGCGACTCGAGCGCCAAGTTCGGCGTGCGCCCGACCGACATCGGCTTCGTGTTCGAGAAGGAAGGCCAGCGCAACGTCAACTTCGACTGGACCGAGTGGGCCGACACCGGCATCCACTGGATGCGCCTGGAGATCCCGTACCCGAAGACCGGCGGCCCCGGCGGCAACTTCATCATCATCGGCGCCTTCTCGCCCATGGCCAACGGCATGACCGCCACCTTCTTCTGGCGCGCACGCAAGCTGTCGCCGGGCTGGGAGCGCGACACCTGGCGCTTCCTTTACAAGAACCGCCTCGAGGCACGCCACTGGCACGTGCTGGAGCAGGACCGCGTGATGCTCGAAGAAATGGAAGCCGACGCCAACCAGCACGAGAACCTGTACCAGCACGACCTGGGCATCGTCCGCCTGCGTCGCCACATGCGCAACCTCGCGCAGGCGCAGCTGGCGCAAGCCGAGGCCGCCACGGCCTGAACTGCAAGCAAGCGAGCATCGCCATGTCTTCTCCCACGCTGAACGCCCTCGTGCACACCATGCGCTACGAGGCCGACGGCATCGTCAGCGTCGAGTTCCGGCCGGCCACGCCGGCGGTGGACTTTCCCGCCTTCGAGGCCGGCTCCCACATCGACCTGCACCTGCCCAACGGGCTGGTGCGCAGCTACTCGCTGTGCAACCCCTCGAGCGACCGCCAGCGCTACGTGGTGGGCGTGCTCAACGACCGCAAGAGCCGCGGCGGCTCGCGCTACGTGCACCAGCAGCTGCGCGTGGGCATGACGCTGCCCATCTCGGCACCGCGCAACAACTTCAAGCTGGAAGAGGGCGCCGAGCGCTCGGTGCTGGTGGCCGGCGGCATCGGCGTGACGCCCATCTGGTGCATGCTGCAGCGGCTCATCGCCATCGGCAAGCCGGTGGAGTTCGTCTACTGCGCACGCACCCGCAAGGAAGCCGCCTTCTGCGACGCCATCGAGGCGCTGGCCACCGAGAAGTCGGTGCAGCTCACCTGGCACTTCGACGACGAGAAGGGCGCGCCGCCCGACCTCGCCTCGCTGCTGGCCGGCAAGGGCGCCACCAGCCACTACTACTGCTGCGGCCCCACGCCGATGCTCGACGCCTTCGAAAAGAGCTGCGAGCAACTGGGTTATGCCAACGCCCACATCGAACGCTTCGCCGCCGTGCATGTGGAGGCGCCCAGCGCCACGCAGACCTGCGTGGTGCAGTGCGCAAAGAGCGGCAAGAGTGTCGAAGTGCCTCCGGGCAAGTCGATTCTCGACAGCCTGATCGACGCTGGCCTCAACCCCGACCACAGCTGCAAGGAAGGCGTCTGCGGCGCCTGCGAAACGGCGGTGCTCGAGGGCGAAGTCGATCACCACGACGGCATCCTCACCAAGATCGAACGTGCGTCCAACAAGACCATGATGATCTGCGTCTCTCGCTGCAAGGGCGAGCGCTTGGTGCTGGACATCTGAACGAGAAGGCCACAACCCAAAAGACGGCCGAGAGAAAAACCAACCGAGACATTCAATGAAAAAGTACTTGATCGCGATGGCTGCGGCCACCGCGGCTGGCGGAGCGCTGGCCCAATCTTCCGTGACGCTGTTCGGCGTCGTCGACGCCTCCGTGGTCTACACGCGCGGCAGCGGCAACGGATCGGCCCACAAGACGCAGCTGGGCAACAGCGGCAACATGTTCAGCCGCCTCGGTTTTCGCGGCACCGAAGACCTCGGCGGCGGCTACTCGGCCAACTTCTGGCTCGAGATGGGCCTGCAGAACGACAGCGGCACGGGCTTTCCGTCGAACTCCAACAACCAGGCCAGCGGCAACGGCACGCCTGGCGTGCTGAGCTTCAACCGCCGTTCGACCGTGAGCCTGGCCGGCCCCTTCGGCGAAGTGCGCCTGGGCCGCGACTACGTGCCGGCCTTCTGGAACACCGCGATCTTCGACCCCTTCGGCACCGGCGGCGGCATCGGCGCCAACCAGATCTACTTCTCGGGCCTGGGAGGCCTGGTGGCACCCACCGGCACGCGCGCCTCGAACAGCATCGGCTACTTCCTGCCGGCCAACCTGGGCGGCTTCTACGGCCAGGTGATGTACGCGATGGGCGAGAACGATTCGACCTCGGTGCTGCCCGGCACCCAGGTGTCGAACAAGCGCGACGGCCAGCACACCGGCGCGCGCTTCGGCTACCAGAGCGGCGGCCTCAACGTGGCTATTGCGACCGGCCGCACGCGCTACGCCGCCGGCGACCTGCGCGTGACCAACCTGGGTGCGTCCTACACCTTCGATGCGGCGCTCATGAACCTCAAGCTCACGAGCGAGCTGTACAAGGAATCGAAGGGCAGCACCGACGCCAAGGGCGTGCTGGTCGGCTTCCAGCTGCCCATCGGGCCGGGCGAGATCAAGGCCTCGTACGCACGCTACAAGCTGGAGCCGCTCAATGCGGTGCTCGAGCCCACGACGTCGAAGCTGGCCCTGGGCTACGTGCACAACCTTTCGAAGCGCACGGCGGTGTACGGAACCATTGCCCGCATCAGCAACAAGAACGGCGCAACGCAGGCTTTGGCCGGCGCCATCACGCGGCCCAACCGCGCCTCCAGCGGCGTCGAGTTCGGCATGCGCCATATGTTCTAGGCGCGGCAAGACAGCGCGCACCACCCCCGCAAGAGAGAGCCCCGGTCATGCAGAGCAAGAACTTCCGTTGGTACGGCGTCATCACGCTGTTCGTGATCGTGGCGATCTCTTACGTCGACCGCATCAACATCGCGGTGCTGATCACCGATGCGGCCTTTCTGAAGCACGTGGGCATCGACGCTTCTGATCGCGTGAGCCAGGGCCTCTTGGCCACGGCCTTCATGCTCGGCTACGGCATCTCGGCCTTCGTGCTCACGCCGTTCTGCTCGGCGCTGTTCGGCGTGCGGCGCAGCCTGATCTACGGCCTCATTCTGTGGGGCGTGGTGACCTGGGCCTCGCCGATGTTCAACAGCTACGGCCTGCTGCTGGCGTCGCGCGTGCTGCTGGGCGTGTCGGAAGGGCCGCTGTTCTCGCTGGCTTCGTCGTACATCAAGGCGCACTTCAAGAGCGACGAGAACGGCAAGCCCAATGCGCTGGTGAACATGGGCACGGGCCTGGGCCTGGCGGTGGGCTATCCGCTGGTGGGCTACCTGCTCACGCAGTTCGAATGGGACAGCTCGTTCCACGTGCTGGGCGTGCTCAACATCGTGCTGGGCATTCCGCTGGTGCTGGCCTTCGTGCGCATGCCTGCGGGGCACGGCGACGGCATCAAGCCCTCGTCGCTGGGCGATGCGATATCGCGCGTGGCGGGCATCGTGAAAGGTGCGCTGCACACGCGGCACCTGTTCCTCATCACGCTGCTGACCTCGGCGGCGCTGGCCTACCTCTGGGGCAGCAGCAACTGGCTGCCGACTTACCTGCGCGAGGCGCGCGGCTTCTCGCTGCGCGAGATGGGCTGGATCGCCTCGCTGCCGCAGTACGCCACCGTGCTCGCCGTGTTCACGGGCGGCGTGCTCATCGACAAGCTGGGGCGCGACCGCGTGCCCTTCATCTTCATGGGCGCGAGCGCGGGCGTGGCACTGTCGGTGCTGCTGGCGATCAATGCGCGCGACCCGTACATGGCCGCGACCTGCCTCGTGGCGGCGAACTTCTTCTGGGGCCTGCAGAGCCCCGCCATTCCGAGCACCGTGCAGCACTGCTCGCGGCCCGAGCACACGGCCAGCGCCTTCGGCGTGACCAACGGCGTGGGCAGCCTCGTAGCGGGCTTCATGCCGGCGCTGATGGGCGGCGTGATCACCGCGGTGTCGCACGGTGGTGGCGCAGCGCACACAGCGGTCACCGCGGCCTCGTCGGCGGCGGGTTTCTTCGCGGGCTTTGCACTGCTCATCGGCACGCAGGTCGTCGTGTTCGCGTGCGGCTTTCTGCTGTGGTGGCGCGAGCGCGCGCAACGCACTGCTGCAGTCTCTGGTTCACAGCTTTCGTAGCCTTCGCCGCGGCTTGAACCTTCGTACTGTGGCCGCTTCGTCACAGTGAAGGCCCCGTGTTTTTGTCATCTGCGTGAGCAGGTGTTTCGGTCGCAGAACCATCTTCGTAGTGCATGGCATGCGTTGCATGTCATGACGCCATTCGGCCTATCGCGCGCGAACAATTGGAGAGAGAAAAGTTCCGCGGATCGTTGAGCTCATTGCATCGATCAGCTACAACTGCGTGCACTTCAACGGACGAGGGAATGCGCGTGAAATCAACCACAAGAGCCGCAGCCAGTCTTGCCGTCGCCATCGCTTTCGCCATGGCCCCGGCCGTTCACCTGACGGGTGAACGCATCGCGTCGATGCACGGGCACTGAGCCCGGCCCGCGACACCCCACCGCGTTCACACGCTCCCCCCACACCCCGCGTCTTGACGGGAATGGCGCCGCTCGCCCCGCGCATTCTGGGACCTCCGCAGCACACGCGGTGCGGTCCGGCCTGAGCCTGCGTTCCTGACGAACTGTCTGTTCGCCGGGAGGGCACTGTGCTGCCCGCATTTTTTGTCGATCTGTCGTTCCACTCATCCCGCGCGCGTCACGTGCATCACCGGCTATCCGCCGGTGCCTGCGGTGCGGCGCATGTTCCTTACCAAGAGTACCCAGAGGCGATCATGAAATCACTGAATACACCTGTCGTTCATTGCCTGGCCCTCACGGCCGTGACCCTTGCCGCGCTGACGGCCTGTGGCGGCGGCGGAGACAGCGGCGGTGGCGCATCGTTCGGCGGCTCCGGCCTGAACGCGCCGTCGCTGGCCAACGCGCCCGCGGCCGACAGCGGCGACACCACCAAGAAGACCCCCGACGACGGCGTGCCCGCCGCAGCCGACTCGGCGGTGGCCGCGGTCGATCGTTCGGCCCGGCCGATGGAACTGCCCGACACGGTCTGGCCCGTGAACTACAAGCTGTGGTTCCGCCCCGATGCGGCGCTCAAGACTTTCGTGGGCCGCGCCGACGTGGAGATCGACGTGCTCAAGCCGGTCGACGCCATCGTCGTCGCCGCGCACGACCTCAACTTCGCGCGCGGGCGCACCACGCTGCGCAAGGTGTCCAAGCCGGGCGAGGCGATCCCGCTGATTCCCACGCCGCAGACGCGCGGCGACTTCGTGCAACTGCGCCTGAACGACGGCCAGATCGCCAAGGGCAAGTACCTGCTGCACATGGAGTGGGACGGCAAGATCCAGTTCTCCGACGCCGAGTACTGCACGCCGGAAGTGATGGCGAAGAACCCGCTGTGCTCGGCCGCGTCGGGCATCTTCAAGGTGGGCCTGTCGACGCCCGAGGGCGTGAGCAGCGACGCCATCGTGACGCAGGGTGAAACCAACTTCGCACGCCAGTGGTTCCCGGGCTGGGACGAACCGGCCTTCCGCCACACCTTCGAGATCTCGGCCGAGGTGCCGGGCGACTGGAAGACCGTGTCCAACGGCGCGCAGACCGAGGCCGTGAAGCTGCCCGACGGCTACCAGCGCGTGGCCTTCGAGAAGACGCCTTCGATGCCGATGTACCTGGCCTTCTTCGGCGGCGGCAAGTTCGACATCCTGGCCGACACCTTCAAGAACCCGCTGGACGGCAGCGACATGGCGCTGCGCTGGTTCACGCCGCCGGGCCGCTCCGACTGGGCCAAGTTCGCGATGGAGTGGACCAAGGTCTCGATGGACTACTACTACAAGTACACCGGCATCTCGCTGCCCTTCAAGAAGTTCGACACCGTGGCCGCCAACGACAGCTACGACAACAAGCCCAACACCGGCTTCGGCGGCATGGAGAACTGGGGCGCGATCTTCGAGTTTGCCGATGCGGTGCTCACCAAGCCCGGCGACAAGCCCACGCTGTACTCGGTGACCGTGGTCACGCACGAGGTGGCGCACCAGTGGTTCGGCGACCTCGTCACGCTCGACTGGTGGGACAACGTGTGGCTCAACGAGTCGTTTGCGCGCTGGTTCGAACGGCGCACCACGATCAAGTTCCACCCCGAGTACTACAGCTTCTCTGACTACGTGCTGGACAAGCACAACGTGATCGTGGCCGACCTGAAGCCCTCCGCCGTGCCGGTGCAGCGCAACCTGAACGACGCGGGCTCCTTCGGCTTCATCAGCCCGGCGATCTTTGTCTACAACAAGGGCAGCCACGTGCTGGAGATGGTGCAGAACTACATTGGCGAAGAGGCGATGCAGAAGGGCCTGCAGATCTACCTGAAGGACTATGCGTACGGCAACGTCACGCCCACGCGGTTGTGGACCTCGCTGGAGAAGGCCGCCGGCGGCAAGAAGGTGAGCGAGATCGGCGACAGCTTCATCCGCCAGACCGGCATTCCGCTGCTCACGGTCGATGCGCAATGCGCCGGCGACCGCACCTACGTCAGCATCACGCAGGAGTCGTTCCCCAACCAGAACCAGTTCCCGGCCTCGACGTGGACCATTCCCGTCACGCTGGCGTACGGCGACGCGATGGAGAAGCGCGAGACCTTCGTGATGTCGAACAACGCCACGCAGGTCGAGCTGCCGGGCTGCACTGCGGTGCTGGCCGGGCCGACGGGGCAGGACTACTACGTGAGCAACTACAGCGCACCCTCGTGGAGCAACCTGCTGGCCAAGGTGCAGAACTTCGCGGGCAACAAGCCGCTGCTGCTGAACATCGAGCGCGATGCCTTCCGCCTGCTGGGCGTGGGGCGCATCACGCAGGCGCAGTACGACCAGATCAAGGGCGTGCTGAACCTGCCGGCACCGCTGCTCGCCAAGACGCAGCTGAGCCAGCAGAAGATGGCGGCGGTGGACGCGGGCGGCAAGGAAGAGTACCCGCACGCGCTGCGCTTCCAGGGCAAGCTGCCGCTGCGCGAGAACCAGAAGCGTTGAGTTGAACTGAACTCACTTTCGTGAACCCTCGCATGTGCCGCTCGGCGGCGCATGCGTCACTTCATTCGAATTCCATGAAAACTCTTCTGAACTCTTTGCTGGCAGTGGCCTGCGTGTCACTGTTCTCGGCCTGCGGCGCGCGCGGCGGGCCCGAGACCGAATTGGTCGGTGTCTACGCCGTCGAACGCAACGGCGTGCTCAAGGAGGTCGTCAAGATCGAGCGCGACGGCGACCGCTACATCACGCGCGACAAGGTACGCACCCCCGAATGGAGCGAGCCCAAGATGCAGCTGCAGCCGGTGACGCGCGAGCGCTGGAGCCGCATCACCACCGACACGGAGAACACGTCCTTCGTCGGCATCTCGAGCGACCAGCTCGGCATCTTCAAGGTGCCGCCCGGGTGGCAGAAGAACGGCTTCAAGACGCAGACGGGCTACTTCCTGTTCTATTCGCAGGGACCGGTGGAGGCGCACAAGCTCTGACCGGCCGCCGCCGCCACCACGACAGCACCCAGCGGGCACAGGACACTGGGTGCTTCCCGCAGCGAAATCAAGGAGGAGGGCGAAGCCCGGGGGACATTCGCGGAGGGAAGTACCCGGTGGCCTGTGCACGCGCCCTGAACAAGAGCGCTCAGTTACGGCGCAACGATCGCACCTTCGATGCGATGGCGCTTCAACGCATCGGCCACAAAGCCTGAAGCCTTCATCTCTTCGACAAAGGACGAGAGCAGCGCCTGCGCATCGGCCCCCCGGCTGGCCGGCGTCCCCATCGCCTGCTGGATCACCATGAAGCGCCCCGGCAGCACACGCACCCCCGGTGCGCGGGCCGCTTCGCCTTCGAGCAGTTGGCGGATGCCCGCCGCCACCTCGACCTCGCCTGCGCGCAATGCCGCGAGCGCAGGGCCAGCGCCCTGAAGACGCACGATCTCGGCCGCCTTGATTTCGCGCGTGAGAAACAGGTCGTAGGCGCTCCCAGAGCCGACCGAGATACGGTGGCCTGCAGCATCGACCTGCGCGTTGTCGGTCAGCGCAGAGGATTCGGGCACGAGGTAGCTGCCCTCGATCAGCACATACGGCGCCGTGAAGCGCAGCCCTTCGCTGCGCGCCGGATCGACCGCGAAGAAACCGATGTCGGCCTTCTCGTTCTTCACCGCGTCCACCGAGGCCGCGGCCTTCTCGAACACCACCAGCTCGATGCCCACGCCAAGGCGCCGCGCGAACTCGCGGGCCAGGTCGATCGACACGCCGACCGGTTCGCCCGTGGTGGCGTCCTTGTTGGCCAGGATCGGGTTGCCGAGGTTGATCGAGGCGCGCAGCGTGCCGCTGGGCGCGAAGGCGGTCACGAGGGCGGAAGAGGGCGAAGTGGTCATGGCGTCCGTTCGTCGGGAAGGCGGAAGGAGGGGATGAAGGCCGCCAGTTTACGGGCCGTGCGGCCGCAGTTCAGCGCGCGGACATGGGCTCCAGCCCCGTCTTCGCGATGGTCGGCGCCGCGGCCGGCGCGTTGAGGTAGCGGATCAGCTGGCGCGCCGCCTCCGGCTGCTTCGAGGCCGCGGCCACGCCGGCCGAGAACACCGTCACGCGCTGCACCTCGGCGGGCAGCGGGCCGATGTAGTCGATGCCCTCGATGGGCAACAGCTCGCTCACCTGCTGCAGGCCGAGGGCCGCGTCGCCGCGCGCCACCACCGTGCCCACGCGCTCGCTGAGGATGCGCTTGCTCTTGGGCTTGACCTGGTCCTCGATGCCCAGCGTCTTGAGCAGCTCGGTCTCGTAGTAGGTGCCGCTCGCGCTCGCCGAATAGGCGATCGACGGCGCCGCGAGCAGCGTGCGCTTGAGCGCATCGACCGTGCCGATGTCCGGCTTGGGCGCGCCCTTGCGCACCGCGAAACCGATCGACGAACGCACCAGGTCGACCTGGCTGCCCGCCACCACCTTGCCCTGCGCCACCAGCGCATCGAGCGCGGGGCGGGCCAGGATCACGACGTCGGCCGGCTCGTTGCGCCCGAGGCGGCTGGGAATCGAGTCGGTGGCGTTGCCCATCGACGCGCCATAGGCCGTCTTCACGCTGCGGCCGGTGCTGCGCTCGAAGCCGGGGCGCAGCTCGTTGTAGGCAGCGGTGAAGCCGCCGGAGGTCATGACGTGGATGTCGCCCGTGGCGGCGGGTGGGGTGCCACCACCGAGGTTGGTGCAACCGGCGAGCGCGAAGGAGGCGGCCAGCGCCAGCGCGGCGCGGCGGGTCAGGGCGGAACGGGGGAAGGCGAAGGCGGTCACGGCGTGTGTCTCCTGAAGATCGTGCCGTGCCATCGTAGGGGCCGAGGCTGTCAATCGGCCTTCAGGAAATTCGGGGTTACTACCAGCTACCCGCGCGAAGGCTTGGGCGGGTCCGCGTCCTTGGCGGGCGCCCCCCCCGCCGGCAGGCGCCCCCGCTTGGCCAGCCCTTCGCGCAGCAGGAACTCGACCTGCGCGTTCGCGCTGCGCAGCTCCTGGGCCGCCAGCCGCTCGATCTCAGCCCACAGGGCCGGATCGATGCGCAGCGGGTAGGACTTCTTACCGGGACTGGCCATCAGGGAACAACGACGTGGCGGCGGTGAACAGGTGCCGTGGATGCATCAGGTGTAGAGCGTGCCCGTGTTGACCACGGGCTGGGTTTCGCGGTCCGAGCACAGTACCACCAGCAGGTTCGACACCATCGAGGCCTTGCGCTCGTCGTCGAGCACGACGAGGTTGCGCTCCGACAGGCCCTTGAGGGCGGCCTCGACCATGCCCACCGCGCCCGCCACGATCTGGTGCCGCGCGCTCACGATGGCCACCGCCTGCTGGCGCCGCAGCATCACCTGGGCGATCTCGGGCGCATAGGCCAGGTGCGTGAGCTTGGCGTCGAGCACCTCGACGCCGGCGCTGGCAAAGCGCTGGTTCAGCTCGGCCTTGAGGGCGTCGGCCACCACGTCGAGCCCGGCGCGCAGCGTGACCTCGTCGCTTTGCAGGTCGTCGCCGCTGTCGTAGGCGTAGAGCGTGGCCAGGTGGCGGATGGCGGCTTCGGACTGGATGGCGACGAACTTGTTGTAGTCGTCGATCTCGAACACGGCCTGCGCCGTGTCGTGCACGCGCCAGACCACGGCCGCGCCGATCTCCACCGGGTTGCCGCGCTTGTCGTTCACCTTCAAAGGCGGCGTGTTCAGGTTGCGCGCGCGCAGCGAAATCTTCTGGCCGGCCTGGAACGGGTTGGTCCAGCGCAGGCCCTCGGTGCGGTCGGTGCCCTGGTACTCGCCGAACAGCGTGAGGATGATGCCCTCGTTCGGCTGCAGCATGTACAGCCCTGGCAGCAACGCCACGCCCGCGACGATCAGCAAGACGTTCATGGGCAGCGGCATCATCCGCTGCACGAGGGCCCAGGCGCCGAGCCCGATCAGCACGAGCGACACGGCCACGAGGCCGTAGCCGTTGACGGACCGGTAGGGGCGCTCCTTGCGGACCTTGCGTGGTGGGGTGGGGGTCGTGTCTTGCATGGGGCCTCCGTTAAAAGTGATATCACTTTAATATCTTTTCGGAGGCCGTCAAGCGGTTTTCGGCGCCGGCCGGGGCCGGGCCGATGTACCCGCGGGCAATCAAACGATGAGGTCGAAGCAGCAGCCCGCGTAGTAGGGCTTGTCGCCGCCATCGACGAAGGGCACCTCGATCGGCTTGCCCTCGTTGCGCCACACGTCGCGCTTGCGGTAGCCGGCGCGTGCCAGGTCGGCCAGCAGCTCGTCGTGGTGCTGGATGCGGTAGGCGCACACGGCCACGCCGATGCTGTTGAGCGTGTAGATCGTGCGCTCGGGGTGCACGGCCGTGGTGTTCATGACGATGCGCCGGGGCTTCACGGCGAGCGCGGAAAGAATCGCGTCCATGCGCATCGGCAGGTACTGCAGGCTGCCCGAGACATACAGCACGTCGCAGCCGCTCGCGTCGCGGTAGTCGGTGGTGAAGCCGAGCTGCGTGGTCGCCTCGCGCTTGACGGCCATCGCGCGGCCGCTCTCGACCACGCCGGGCACGTCGCACACCGTCCAGCGCAGGGTGTCGGGGTAGCTCAGCACGCGCCGGAAGGCGTAGTACTTGATGCCGACGTGCCCGCCCAGGTCGAACACGCGCGTCAGGCCCGCGTCGATGGAGCGGCCCAGCCAGAAGAGGCCGGGATAGTCGTAGAAATAGATCTGCGGGCTGTAGAGCTCGCCCGCGTCGGCGTTGGCGTAGCCG
The DNA here is from genome assembly GCF_058796495.1 of Variovorax sp. GW823-FHT04B03. Lineage (NCBI taxonomy): Bacteria > Pseudomonadati > Pseudomonadota > Betaproteobacteria > Burkholderiales > Comamonadaceae > Variovorax > Variovorax sp. GW823-FHT04B03. The sequence goes on along the minus strand of NZ_JBXAIT010000003.1, from coordinate 481,690 downwards.
ACGGCCTTGGTGGGCGGCGCGCCGGCCTCGGCCGCCTCGAAGCTCTCGAACGACCCCATGAAGAGGTTCTCGTCCGTGTTGTTCAGGAACTTGCGCCGGTAGGCGCTTTCACGGGGCGGGAAGGTCAGCAGGCTTGAAAGCATCTCTCTCTCCTGTGGCTCTGCCCATTCTGAGCGCAACCGGCGCTTTTGGGGCGATAGCCCAGCGCCGCGGGGGCGGTTACCCCGTGGGGGTTTACATGCCGCTCGCCAGTGCCGCAGCCGCCGCGCGGGTCTCCACCCCCAGCTTCTCGAAGATGTGCTCCAGGTGCTTGTTCACCGTGCGCGGGCTGGTGCCCAGGATCTCGCCGATGTCGCGGTTGGTCTTGCCCTTGGCGAGCCAGGACAGCACCTCGGTCTCGCGCGGCGTGAGGGCCGCGTCGGCCAGGCGCGCGGCCGGGCCTTCGCGCTGGATGGCGAACAGCAGCATGGTCTCGCCGAGCGCCGCCGCGCCCAGGTTGCGCACCGACAGGCGCATGCCCGTGGCGGTGCCGATGGCGATCGACGCACCCGGCGCCAGCGCAGGCTCCACCGACGCGGGCAGGCGCCCCGGCGCCACCGGGTCTTCGAGCGCATGCAGCCACAGCGCGGCCTGCGGCGAGCGCCAGGCGATGCGCCCGCGCGTGTCGACGAACACCACGCCCATGCCCGCCACGTCGACCGCGTCGCGCGCCATGCGCGTGATGCGGGCGTTGCGCGTGTGGGTGTGCAGCCGCGCCAGCACCTCCTGCGCGCGGATCGGCTTCACCACGTAGTCGACGCCGCCGCACTCGAAGCCCTCGACCACGTGCGCGGTTTCCGACAGGCCCGTCATGAACAGCACCGGAATGTGCGCCAGCGCCGCGTTGGCCTTGATGCGCCGGCAGGTCTCGAAGCCCGAGAGGCCGGGCATCAGGCCGTCGAGCAGGATCGCGTCGGGCACCACCAGTTCGAGCCGCTGCAGCGCGGCCTCGCCGTCGGCCGCCACCAGCACGGTGTAGCCGCTGGCCTCGAGCGTGTCGCACAGCATGCCCAGGCTGCTGGGGGCGTCGTCCACCACCAGCACGACGGGGCGTTCGGATTCATGACCGGGCGAGGGGAGTGTCTGCATCTTCTGCCAGTGCGTTGCGGAGGTTGTCGAGTTCGAAGCGCGCGACCATGCCGCGCAGCCAGGTGCAGGTGGCCGCCGCGGCGGGCGAGGCCGCGGCCAGCCGGTCGAGCGCGGTGTGCAGGCCGCGCACGTGGCCCATCTGCACCAGGCGCATGAGGTCGGCGCGGTCGTCTTCGCCGAGCGCGAGCAGGGGCGGGCGCGGCGGCGCCAGGTCAGGGTCGGCGGGCGGCGGCAGGGCGTCGCCGGTCGCCAGCCATTCGAGGCCCAGGTGCCGCTCCAGCGTGGCGATGAGTTCCGACTCGATCACCGGCTTGCCCACGAAGGCCTGGCAGCCCGCGGCGCGCAGCCGGTCGGCCTGGTTCTCGAACATGTTGGCCGAGACGATGATGATCGGCAGCTCGGCGAAGCCCGAGGCCCGCACCGAGCGCGCGGTCTGCCAGCCGTCCATGTCGTCCATCGTCAGGTCCAGCAGGATGGCCGAGGGCAGCTCTTCGCGCAGGCTGTCCAGGCACTCGGTGCCGCTGGCCGCCTCGCGCACCGTGAAGCCCAGCGGCGCGAGCATGCCGGCCAGCATCTGGCGCTGCACCGGCTGGTCGTCCACCACCAGCAGCGTGCGGCGCTCCCCCAGGTAGCCCGACACCGGCTCGCGCGAGCCCGCCTGCGGGCCGGGATCGGCCACCTCACGCAGGTACACGCGCACGCTGAAGGTGCTGCCCGCCGACGAGGTCGACGCCAGCTTGAGCTCGCCGCCCATCAGCGAGGTGAGCAGCCCGGTGATCGTGAGGCCCAGCCCCGTGCCCGGCTCGCCGCGCCGGCGGCCCGCGGCGCCGCGCTCGAAGGGCAGGAAGATGCGCTGGCGGTCCTGCGGCGCCACGCCGATGCCGGTGTCGACCACGTCGAAGCGCAGCACCTCGCGCCGCGCGTCCACATGCAGCGTGACGGTGCCGCTGTCGGTGAAGCGCACGGCGTTGGTCAGCAGGTTGATGAGAATCTGGCGCAGCCACTTCACGTCGGCATGCACCCACGGCGGCAGCCGGCCCGCATGCGTGTAGACGAACGCCAGGCCCTTGGCCTCGGCCTGCGGGCGCACCATCTGCACCACCTGGTCGAGAAAGGCGGGCAGCGCCAGCGGCGAGGGCTCCAGCTGCAGCCGGCCGGCCTCGATGCGCGCCAGGTCGAGCAGGCCGTCGATGAGGCCCAGCATGTGCTCGCCGCTGCGGTGGATGGTCTGCACCGCCTCGCGCGGCGGCAGGGCCGCGTCGCCGCCCTTGAGCAGGATCTGCGAGTAGCCCAGGATGCTGTTGAGCGGCGTGCGCAGCTCGTGCGTCATGCCGGCCACGTAGCGCGTCTTGGCCTGGTTGGCGGCCTCGGCGGCTTCCTTGGCGGTCTGCAGCGCGGCATCGGTGCGGCGGTGCGCTTCGATCTCCAGGGCCAGCAGGTTGTTGTGGCGGTTCGATTCTTCCTGCGCCATCTGCCGGCTCTCGCTGCCCAGCACCACCCACCACGCGGCCACGGCGGCGATCACCGAGAGCAGCGCGAACACTTTCAAAAAGGCCGTCGCCATCGCCGAATCGATGGTGCCGGCGATGGCCTCCTGCGCGTAGACCACGCCGACCACGGTGGCGAGCAGCGCGATCAGCGAGGTGGCGACCAGCAGGTAGTGCGCGACGCGGAAGTTCAGCCGCGCCGACAGCGCGGGCGGCAGCAGCGCCTGCAGCCAGCCGCTCATCTGCTCGGCGGCGCGCGAGTCGGTCTTGCAGCGGTCGTGGCAGCGTGACTCCAAGGTGCAGCACAGCGAGCAGATCGGTGCGCTGTAGGCCGGGCAGTGCGCCATGTCTTCCGACTCGAAGCTGTTGTCACACACCGAGCACTTCACGCTCTGGCCCGGCGTCCAGCGGTCGATGTCGGTGCGCGCCAGGTAGTAGCGCCCGCGCGTCTGCCACGCCAGCAGCGGCGACACGGCCATGGCCGTGGCCAGCGCGATGAAGGGCGAGAAGGCCCGCGCCCACTGGCCGAGAGCGCCCGAATAGGCCAGCATCGCCAGTGCCGCCGCCACCAGCATCGCGACCAGGCCCACGGGGTTGATGTCGTACAGGTGCGCGCGCTTGAACTCGATGGTCTTGGGGCTCCAGCCCAGCGGCTTGTTGATGACCAGGTCGGCCACCAGCGCGCCGACCCAGGCGATGGCGATGTTGCTGTAGAAGCCCAGCACGTGCTCCAGCGCCGCGAACACGCCCAGCGCCATCAGCAGGATCGCGATGGCCACGTTGAACACCAGCCACACCACGCGCCCCGGGTGGCTGTGCGTGAGGCGCGCGAAGAAGTTCGACCACGCCAGCGAGCCTGCGTAGGCGTTGGTCAGGTTGATCTTCATCTGCGAGACCACCACGAACAGCACCGTGATGCCCAGCACCCACGCCGGGTCGCGCAGCACGTACGAAAAGCCCGTGAGGTACATCTGCGTGGGCTCGATCGCGTGGTTGGCCGGTATCTCGTGCTGCAGCGCGAGGAAGGCGAGGAACGCGCCGCCCATCATCTTCAGCATGCCCGGAACGATCCAGCCCGGCCCCGCGACCAGCACCGCCGTCCACCAGCGCCCGCGGTTGGCGGCGGTCTTCTCGGGCAGGAAGCGCAGGTAGTCGACCTGCTCGCCGATCTGCACCACGAGCGAGAAGGCCACGGTGGCGGCAGCGCCGAACATCAGCGGATCGAAGCCGCTGCTGTCCGAGGTGCGGCCCACGAGGCCGGTGAAGTCGGCGTACAGCTCGGGCTTCTTCACCATCACCGCGATGAAGGGGCAGACGAACAGCACGATCCAGATCGGCTGCGTCCACAGCTGCAGCCCCGAGATGAGCGTGATGCCGCGCGCCACCAGCGGAATGATCACGATGGACGACACCAGGTACAGCAGCCACAGCGGCCAATCGAGGTACATCTGCAGCGCCAGCGCGAGGATGGCCGCCTCGAGCGCGAAGAAGATGAAGGTGAAGCTCGCGTAGATCAGCGAGGTGAGCGTGGAGCCCAGGTAGCCGAAGCCCGCGCCGCGCGTGAGCAGGTCCATGTCCACGCCGTGGCGCGCGGCGTAGTACGAGATCGGCAGGCCCGTGAGGAAGGTGATGAGCCCCACCACCAGGATCGCCCACAGCGCGTTCGAGAAGCCGTAGCTCAGCGCAATGGCGCCGCCAATGGCCTCCAGCGCCAGGAACGAGGTGGCGCCGAAGGCCGCGTTGGCCACGCGGAACTCCGACCACTTGCGAAAGCTGCGCGGCGTGTAGCGCAGCGCGTAGTCCTCCAGCGTTTCGTTCGCGACCCAGGCGTTGTAGTCGCGGCGGATGCGAAAGATCTTCTGTCCGGAGACGGATGTCATGGCGGGTTCTCGCGGCGGCGGCAACGGTGGCATGCGGCAAGTACAGCAAGAAGCGCTCCCTGCTGTCCCGTGCCTTGTCTGCTCGCGAGTCTGCGGCCCGGGCAGGGGCGCATCGCTACGTTGAATGACGTATTCGCGAGTACGCAAGTGATTTCTAAAGTACCAGCCATGGTGCTCGCAGCACCGTCCGATGCACTGCGATGGTGCGCGGCTCACTCTTCTTTCAACCTGCCTGGAGTTCCTGATGTCGCGTGATTCCGATCCTTCTTCCCTCGATGCCATCGCACTGCGCCGCCGCCGCCTGCTGCAGGGCGCCGCCGCGCTGCCCGTGATGGGCCTGAGCGGCCTGAGCTTCGGCCAGGGTCAGTTCCCCACGGCCAAGGTCAACACCACCAAGCTCGCGGTGACCGACACCGAAGTCACGGTGGGCCAGCTGCATTCGTCCACCGGCACCATGGCCATCTCGGAGACCGGCTCCATCCAGGCCGAGCAGCTCGCCATCGACCAGATCAACGCGATGGGCGGCATCCTGGGCCGCAAGATCAAGGTCATCAAGGAAGACGGTGCCTCCGACTGGCCCACCTTCGCCGAGAAGTCGAAGAAGCTGCTGGTCAACGACAAGGTCGCGGCCGTGTTCGGCTGCTGGACCAGCGCCTCGCGCAAGGCCGTGCTGCCGGTGTTCGAGAAAGAGAACGGCCTCTTGTACTACCCGACCTTCTACGAAGGCCTGGAGCAGAGCAAGAACGTGATCTACACGGGCCAGGAGGCCACGCAGCAGATCATCTGGGGCCTGGACTGGGGCGCGAAGGAGAAGAAGGCCAAGACCTTCTTCCTCGTCGGCTCCGACTACATCTGGCCGCGCACCTCGATGAAGATCGCGCGCAAGCACATCGAGAACTTCCAGAAGGGTTCGGTCAAGGGCGAGGAGTACTACCCGCTGGGCCACACCAACTTCAACTCGCTGATCAACAAGATCAAGGTGGCCAAGCCCGACTGCATCTTCGCGGCGGTGGTGGGCGGCTCGAACGTGGCCTTCTACAAGCAGCTCAAGGCCGCGGGCATCACCGGCGACAAGCAGTTCCTGCTGACGCTGGCCGTGACCGAGGACGAAATGACCGGCGTGGGCGGCGAGAACTTCGCGGGCTTCTACTCGTCGATGAAGTACTTCCAGACGCTGGACAACGAGAACAACAAGAAGTTCGTGGCCGCCTTCAAGGCCAAGTACGGCAAGGACGCCGTGATCGGCGACGTGACGCAGGCGGGCTACCTGGGCCCGTGGCTGTGGAAGGCCGCGGTGGAGAAGGCGGGCAGCTTCGACATCGACAAGGTGGTGGCGGCGTCGCCGGGCATCGAGCTGAAGACGGCGCCGGAGGGCTACGTGAAGCTGGATGCGAACCACCACTTGTGGAGCAAGGCGCGCATCGGGCAGGGGCAGCTCGACGGCAGCTTCAAGGTGGTTGCGGAGTCGGGCGAACTGATCAAGCCCGATCCGTTCCCGAAGGGGTATCAGTAACTCCCCCGAAGCGGCTCACTTCGTGTAGCCGCCTCCCCCTCAAGGGGGCGACACCAGCGGCCCGGCAAAGCCGGTTCCGCGGTGTCTCACGACTTGTTCCCTGACCCTTACCGGATATTGCGCAATGAGCCTCTCGGACATGATGAACATCGGCCTGATGCAGGGCTTCGCCGGGCTGAGCCTCTTCGCGGTGCTGCTGCTCATGGGCCTCGGGCTCGCGATCATCTTCGGGCAGATGGGCGTGATCAACATGGCGCATGGCGAGTTCATGACCATCGGCGCCTACTCGATCTTCCTGGCCGCGCAGGTGACGGAGCGCATGGCGCCCTCGCTCATGCCGTACTACTTTCCGATCGCGATCGGGCTGGCCTTCGTGTTCGCCTTCATCGCCGGCTGGCTCGTGGAGTGGGCGCTGATCCGCCACCTGTACAAGCGGCCGCTCGACACGCTGCTCGCCACCTGGGGCGTGAGCCTGGGGCTGCAGCAGATTTTTCGCACCTTCATCGGCCCGAAGGAAGTGAGCCCCACGCTGCCCGAGTGGCTCATGGGCTCGTGGACGCCGCACGAAGGGCTGGACATTCCGATCAACGGGCTCTTCGTGCTGGCGCTCACCGCGCTGGTCACGGGCGGCGTGCTCATCGCCTTGCACAAGAGCCGCTGGGGCCTGCGGGTGCGCGCCACCGTGGCCAACCGCACCATGGCCAACGCCACCGGCATCGACACGAAGAAGACCGACCGCCTCACCTTCGCCATCGGCTGCGGCATTGCCGGCGTGGCGGGCGCGGCCTTCACCACCATCGGCTCGACAGGGCCGACCTCGGGGTCGCTGTACATCGTCGACGCCTTCCTGGTCGTCACCTTCGGCGGTGCGGCGAGCCTGCTGGGCACCGTGGTCTCGGCCTTCGGCATTGCGCAGACCCAGTCGATCTCGGAGTTCTTCATGACCGGCTCGATGGCCAAGGTGCTGACGCTGTCTTTGATCGTGCTGATTCTCATGATGCGACCGCAGGGACTGTTCGCAGTCAAGGTCCGCCGCTGAACCCGATTCCTTCCCGGAGAACCTCCCGATGAATTTCCTCAAGGCCTCGATCCGGCGCTACCAGCTCGGAAGCCTGCTGCTGCTGGTGCTGCTGCTCGCGGTGGTGCTGCCGCTGTCGCTCGACATCTTTCGCCTGAACCTCGTGGGCAAGTACCTCAGCTACGCCTTCGTGGCCGTGGGCCTCGTCATGGTGTGGGGCTACGGCGGCGTGCTGAGCCTGGGGCAGGGCGTGTTCTTCGGCATCGGCGGGTATGCGATGGCGATGTTCCTCAAGCTCGAAGCCTCCGACCCCGTCACCACCAAGATCCAGTCGACGCCCGGCATTCCGGACTTCATGGACTGGAACCAGATCACCGAGCTGCCCACGCTGTGGCTGCCGTTCAAGAGCCTGCCGCTGAGCCTGGCGCTGGTGGTGCTGGCGCCGATGGCACTGGCCTGGCTCATCAGCTTCGCGATGTTCAAGCGCCGCGTGGGCGGCGTGTACTTCGCGATCATCACGCAGGCGGTGGCGCTGATCTGCACGGTGCTCATCATCGGCCAGCAGGGCTACACGGGCGGCGTGAACGGCATGACCGACCTGAAGACGCTGCTGGGCTGGGACACCCGCACCGACGGCGCCAAGTACATCCTGTACTACGTCTGCGTCGGCCTGCTGGTCTTGAGCATCCTGCTGTGCCGCTGGGTGCAGACGAGCAAGCTGGGCACACTGCTGCTGGCGATGCGCGATAAGGAAGACCGCGTGCGCTTCTCGGGCTACGACGTGTCGAACTTCAAGGTCTTCACCTTCTGCCTGGCGGCCGGGCTCTCGGGCATCGGCGGCGCGATGTTCGCGCTGCAGGTCGGCTTCATGTCGCCGAGCTTCGTGGGCATCGTGCCCTCGATCGAGATGGTGATCTTCTGCGCCGTCGGCGGCCGCATGAGCCTGGTGGGCGCGGTGTACGGCGCGCTGCTGGTGAACGCGGGCAAGACGCTGTTCTCCGAGAGCTTTCCTGACCTGTGGCTGTTCCTGATGGCCGCGCTCTTCATCGGCGTGACCATGGCCTTCCCGATGGGCTTGGCGGGTCTGTGGGAAGACACGATCAAGCCGTGGTGGGCCTCGCGCCGCCAGGCCCTGCGCGACGCCGCGACGAAGCCACCGCCCGCCGCCGTGTCGGCCCCTTCACCCGTCGCCGCGCCGCAGGCCGAGCCCGTGCTGCCCGAAGGCATCGGCCGCCAGCGCGCCTGACCGACACCGGAGCCCACCTCATGAGCAACACCGACTTCGCACTCGCCGTGGAAGACCTCAGCGTCTCCTTCGACGGTTTCAAGGCCATCGACGACCTGACGCTGTACATCGACAAGAACGAGCTGCGCGTGATCATCGGCCCCAACGGCGCCGGCAAGACCACGCTGCTCGATCTGATCTGCGGCAAGACGCGCGCCAGCGCCGGCAGCATCAAGTTCAAGAACACCGAGCTCACGAAGATGGCCGAGCACAAGCGCGTGCGGCTGGGCATCGGGCGCAAGTTCCAGACGCCCTCGATCTACGAGAACCTCAGCGTGTTCCAGAACCTGGAGGTGTCGTTTCCGAAGGGCCGCTCGGTGTTCGGCGCGCTGGCCTTCCAGTGCGACGACGAGGTCAAGGGCAAGGTGCAGGCCATCGCCACGGAGATCGGCCTGGCCGACAAGCTCGGCACCGAAGCAGGCCTCCTGAGCCACGGCCAGAAGCAGTGGCTGGAGATCGGCATGCTGCTGGTGCAGGAGCCCGAGCTGCTGATGCTCGACGAGCCCATTGCCGGCATGAGCGCGCGCGAACGCGAACTCACGGCCGACCTGCTCCAGCGCATCTGCCGCAACCGCGCCGTGATCGTCATCGAGCACGACATGGCCTTCGTCAAGCAGATCGCGCACAAGGTCACCGTGATGCACCAGGGAAAGATCCTCGCCGAAGGGCCGATGGAGAAGGTGCAGGCCGACCCGAAGGTCATCGACGTTTATCTGGGCCACTGAACCATGAGCACCATCATGCTGAAGGTCGACGACCTGCACACCGCCTACGGCCAGAGCGAGGCGCTGCACGGCATCTCGTTCGTGGGCCATGCCAACGAAACCATCGCCATCATGGGCCGCAACGGCATGGGCAAGACCACGCTGTTCAAGAGCCTCATGGGCGTGCTGCCGATCAAGAGCGGGCGCATCGAAGTGGCGGGGCAGGACGTGTCGCGCGACGAGAGCTTTCGCCGCGTGGCCAAAGGCATTGCCTACGTGCCGCAGGGCCGGATGATCTTCCCGACGCTGACGGTGGAAGAGAACATCCAGACCGGCCTGGAGAACTCGAAGACCCGCCGCATCCCCGAAGAAATCTACGCGCTCTTCCCCGTGCTGTGGGACATGAAAAGCCGCAAGGGCGGCAACCTCTCCGGCGGCCAGCAGCAGCAGCTCGCCATTGCGCGCGCGCTCGTCACCGACCCCAAGGTGCTGCTGCTCGACGAGCCCACCGAAGGCATCCAGCCTTCGATCATCAAGGACATCGCCAAGGCGCTCAACGAGATCCGCAAGCTGCGCGGCATCACCATCGTCGTGTCCGAGCAGGTGCTGAGCTTCGCGATGGACGTGGCCGACCGGCTCTTCGTCATCGAAGGCGGCCGGCTCGTGCACGAGACCGCGCGCGACAAGACCGATGTCGAGCACATCAAAGCCTATCTCTCTGTCTAACCACAACCCCAGGAGCCACTGCACATGACGGACACGCTGATCAAGGTCGACCTGACCAAGCCGCCCACGGAGAACGAGAACATCCACAACCGCTGGCACCCGGACATTCCGATGGCCTGCTGGGTCAACCCGGGCGACGACTTCATCCTCGAGACCTTCGACTGGACCGGCGGCTTCATCAAGAACAACGACAGCGCCGACGACGTGCGCGACATCGACCTGAGCACGGTGCACTACCTCTCGGGCCCGGTGGGCGTGAAGGGTGCCGAGCCGGGTGACCTGCTCGTGGTCGACCTGCTGGACATCGGTGCCAAGCAGGACAGCCTGTGGGGCTTCAACGGTTTCTTCTCGAAGAAGAACGGCGGCGGCTTCCTCACCGATCACTTTCCCGAAGCGCAGAAATCGATCTGGGATTTCAAGGGCATGTTCACGAGCTCGCGCCACATCCCGGGCGTGAACTTCGCGGGCCTGATCCACCCCGGCCTCATCGGCTGCCTGCCCGACAAGCCCATGCTCGACATGTGGAACGAGCGCGAAGGCAAGCTCATCGCCACCGACCCGGATCGCGTGCCCGGCCTGGCCAACCCGCCGTTCGCCGGCACTGCGCACATGGGCAAGATGACCGGTGAGGCGAGGGCGAAGGCCGCCGCCGAGGGCGCGCGCACCGTGCCGCCGCGTGAGCACGGCGGCAACTGCGACATCAAGGATTTGTCGCGCGGCTCCAAGGTGTTCTTCCCCGTGTACGTCGACGGCGCGGGCCTGAGCGTGGGCGACCTGCACTTCAGCCAGGGCGACGGCGAGATCACCTTCTGCGGCGCCATCGAGATGGCCGGCTGGGTGCACATGAAGGTCACGCTCATCAAGGGCGGCATGGCCAAGTACGGCATCAAGAACCCGATCTTCAAGCCCAGCCCGATCACGCCGCAGTACAACGACTACCTGATCTTCGAAGGCATCTCGGTCGACGAGAGCGGCAAGCAGCACTACCTCGACGTGAACGTGGCCTACCGCCAGGCGTGCCTGAACGCCATCGAGTACCTGAAGAAGTTCGGCTACTCGGGCGCGCAGGCCTATTCGATCCTGGGCACGGCACCTGTGCAGGGCCACATCAGCGGCGTGGTCGACGTGCCCAACTCGTGCGCCACGCTGTGGCTGCCCACGGGCATCTTCGACTTCGACATCAACCCGAACGCGTCGGGGCCGGTGAAGTTCATCGACGGCAGCATCGACATGCCGCTGTCGCACGACCTGCGCTGAAGCCATGCCGACCTACGACTACGCCTGCGGGCAGTGCGGCGGCTTCGAATCGCTGCGGCCTTCGGGCCAGCGCGACGAGCCCGCCGCCTGCCCCGATTGCGGCAGTGCCTCGCCGCGCGTGTTCACGGCCGCGCCACGCCTGGCGCTCATGGCGGCCGACACGCGGCACGCAATGGCCACCAACGAACGCGCGCGCCACGAGCCCGCGAGCTCGCGCGACTATGCGCGGCTGCGGCATCCCTCGGGCTGCGGTTGCTGCTCGGGATCGTCGCGGCGCAGTGCCACGCAGACCGCGCCGAACGGGGCGAAATCGGCCCCGTCGCGGCGGCCCTGGATGATCTCGCACTGAGGGTTCGGCGTGCATTCCTTGCATGCGCTAGACGCATGCAAGGAATGACGGAGGCGAGAACTTTCTCGTGCGTTCCCTCTGGAGGAGAGGGTTCCGGCCGCCGCATCGCATGCGCAGGCGGCGCGCGATTGTTTCAATCCCGTGAACGCCGCGATTCCTTTTGCTGCCGTTTTTTGGGGCGCTTCAGGCTCAAACTTCATCCCATCGACACACCACCTGAAGGAGATTGAAATGAATGCCTCGAAGACCCTCGCCGCCGTTGCGCTCTCGCTCCTGGCTGTTGCCGGTGCCCACGCCGAAACCTATGACGGCGTGCACACCGTGAACTCGACCCTCTCGCGTTCGGAAGTCGCGTCGCAAGCCGTGGCCGCCGCCCGTGCCGGCAACGAGTACAGCGACGGCGCCACCGCCGGCGCACAGACCTTCACCTCGACCGCCGACCGCTCGACGATCCGCGCTGAAGCCGTCGCCAAGGCCCACGACCCGCTCGCCAGCCTCGATCGCCGTGCGTTCTACCGCGACGAAGTGCCGGCTGCTTACAAGAAGCCCAGCGTGTCGTTCACGCGCCAGGCTGGCCTGTAATCAGGCGACTGTGGCAAGCCGGTGCCTGCATCGGCTGCCTGAAGAACGAACGGGCCCTTGGGGCCCGTTTTTTCGTTGGGACGTCGCGCGTCAGGCGGCGTGTGCAAGGACGTTGACAAGCTTCCCGAACGGATCGCGGACATAGAAACGGCGTACACCCCAGGGTTCGTCGACCGGGCCGTATTCGATGGCAAAGCCGGCAGCCCGCATGCGTGCAAGCGCCGTGTCGACATCGTCGACTTCGATGGAAAGGTCAGGCACGGGCGTGCCCGAACCGCCTTCAGACGCAAAGCTGACCTGCACGCTCATCTCGGCCTGCGAACCGTAGGTGCGTATCCAGCCGTGGTCCATCAGCAGGTCGAGGCCGAGCACGTCGGCGTAGAAGACTTGTGCGCGTGCCACATCCGGCGTCGCGAAGTTGGCGACCAGTCGTTTGACTTTCATTGCTTAGAACTCTCTTCGACGGCTTCGGGTGCGATGCGGAAAGCCTTGGGCTTGCCGCCGGATTCGGCATGGAGCAGGTCGCCTTCGATGCGGATGCGGGTCCACGTGTCGATGATGCCGTCGGCGCCGATCAGCTCGATGCTGTCGCCAGAAAGCACCCGGTAGCGAAACGACGGCGCGCACTGCGGGCCATCGTGCGTGCCCAGCACCGCGCGAAGGAATCCGTTCGATGCGAACCAGTAGATCTCGACCTGGGTGTCGGAGATGAGTTGCAGCCGGCGGTCGATGGGGAGGGCGGTGGTCATGAGAGATGAGGGGGCGGGTGTCACCACAAGGCAGCCAATTCCGAATGAGGAGCGGCCGAATATAGAAGACCCAGCACGTGCCTGGCCAGCCGCGTGCGTGAAACCGCCATCGAGGGCGGGTAAGCTCGCGGCCCATGAAGCGCAACAGCACTCCCCGCACGTCCAAGTCCACCGGCGGCAAGGCTGCCGCGGCGCCCGCCGCCGAGGCACCCGACGTTCCGGTGTCGGCCGTGCTGGCGCGTATCGAAACCCTGTGGTCGTCGCTGGGCCCCGTGGGCCAGCGCATCGCCGACTTCATCGTGAAGAACCCGCGCGAGGTGGTCCACATGTCGGTGAGCGAGGTGGCGGAGCGCACCGGGTCGAGCGAAGGCAGCATCGTCGGCCTGTGCAAGAACCTCGGCGCCACGGGTTTCCAGCAGATCAAGATCGCGCTGGCGCAGGAGATCGTGCGGCCGGTGCAGTTCATCCACGAAGACCTCGACCCGCAGGACAAGGCCGACGCGGTGATCCGCAAGATCTTCCAGAGCAACGTGCAGACGCTGCACGACACGCAGTCGATGCTCGACGCCAAGGCGATGGAGCGTGCTGTGCAGCTGTTTCGCAAGGCCGAGCGCATCGAGATCTACGGCATCGGCAGCTCGGCCACCATCGCCGAGGACGCGCACTACCGCATGCTGCGCATCGGCCTCAATGCCAAGGTGGTGGTCGATTCGCACGTGCAGGCCATCAGCGCCTCGCTCACGAATGCGAAGACGGCGGTGCTGACGATTTCGCATTCGGGCAGCACGCACGAGACGGTGACGGCCACGCGCCTCGCGAAGGAGGCGGGCGCGGCCACGGTGTGCATCACCAACTTCGGCAAGTCGCCGATCCAGGCCTTTGCCGACGTGCTGCTGTTCACCATGGCGCGCGAAACCAACTTCCGCACCGAGGCGATGACGAGCCGGCTCGCGCAGCTGGCGATCATCGACGTGCTGATCGCCTGCCTGGCGCTGTCGGACTACGACACCTCGGTGCGCACGCTGCGCCAGACCTTCGACGTGCTCTCGCTCAAGCGGTACTGAGGCGCGGGTTCCATCGGCGGCGCTGCGAGCAGTCCGGCCACCGTGGGCGCCACCGCCCCCGGCGATTCACCCACCAGCACGCAAGCCAGGCCGAGCCGCGCGGCGCCTTCGCCGTCGGTCAGCGGGTTGTCGCCGACCACCACCGTGCGCCCGGCGCTCGCGCCAAGGCGGCGAAGGCCTTCCTCGAACAGCAGCGGCGCGGGCTTGCCGACCACGCACCACGGCTGCACGCCGCTGGCCGCGACCACGGCCGCGAGCAGCGCCCCGGTCTCGGGCACCACGCGCCCGTGCGGGCCCGGGTGCGTGGCGTCGGCGTTGGTCACCATCAGCCTGGCACCGCGCCGCAGTGCGTTCGCGATGACCGACAGGCGCGCGTGGCTGAAGTGCATGTCGAGCGCGAGCAGCACGACATCGGCCTCGGCCTCTGCTGAGACCAGCCTGCAGCCCTGCGCGCGCGCATAGCGCTGCAGGGCAGGGCTGGCGGCCAGCAGCACGCGCGCCTGCGGATGCTGTTGTGCCAGCTGGCGCACCGCGAGTTCGCCGGCCAGCACGATGCGCTCGGGCGGCACGCGCAGGCCCAGCTTGCGCAGCCGCACCGACAGGCCCTGTGCCGTGTGCGTGGAGTTGTTGGACACGATGGCGTAGCGGTCGTGAAAGTGCGCCAGCAGGCGGGCCGCGCCGTCGATGGCTTCCTGCTGGCGCACCAGCGTGCCGTCGAGGTCGACCAGCAGGTGGCGGGCCTGCGCCAGCGCATGGACGGCGCCTGCGTTCGTGGTCCCTGTTGTCGTGTGATGCGTGCTCATGGATCTCCGGGAGTGGGGCCGTCTTGAGGGGCTCGGCCGTGGCGGCGGATTCTATTGAATATTGCTCAGTGATATTTGAATTTTAAAATGAGCTTATTTCATTTCCCTGTCATCTGCGGCTCCTAAAGTTCTCTTCATCGGGGCGTTGCAACCGCACGCCCACCGCTTTCCAAACGAAGGAACCGACCATGAAAAAGCTCCTGGCCCTTGCGGCCGCCGCCCTCTCGCTGACTGCCGCGCTGCCGCTGGCGGCACAGGCCCAATCGGTGACCGACGGCTCGCGCGAGCGGCCGCTGCGCGTGCTGCTGATCCCGGCCGACGGCGGCACCGAGTCGGGCACCAAGGCGGACTACGCGCCGGTGTTCAACGCCATCACGCGCAGCACCGGCCTGAACTTCGACCTCAAGGTCGGCCAGTCGTACGGCGCGGTGGTGGAGGGCATGTGCAACCAGCTCGCCGACATCGCCTTCTTCGGCCCC
The DNA here is from genome assembly GCF_058796495.1 of Variovorax sp. GW823-FHT04B03. Classification (NCBI taxonomy): domain Bacteria; kingdom Pseudomonadati; phylum Pseudomonadota; class Betaproteobacteria; order Burkholderiales; family Comamonadaceae; genus Variovorax; species Variovorax sp. GW823-FHT04B03. The sequence goes on along the minus strand of NZ_JBXAIT010000003.1, from coordinate 466,666 downwards.
GTGTCGTACGTGCAGGCGAACAAGCGCGGCTGCGCGCAGCTCCTGGCCGTGGGCGTGGAGAAGGGCGCCTCGGTGTACTACGCGGGCATGTTCGCCAAGGCCAACGCGCCCATCGCCTCGGTCAAGGACCTCAAGGGCAAGCGCGTGGCCTTCGGCGACGTCAACTCGGCCTCGAGCTTCACCTTCCAGGTCGCGATGCTGCTGGACGCCGGCATGGACCCGGCCAAGGACCTCGGCGCCATCCGCATGACCGGCAGCCACGCCAGCAGCCTGGCCGCGTTGGTGCAGGACCAGGTCGACGTGGCCTCGCTCTCGTTCGACTCCTACGAGAAGGCCGTGAAGCAGGGCGTGGTCGACCCGAAGACGGTGAAGGTGGTGGCGCGCAGCATGCCCATTCCGTACCCGCCGCTGGCGCTCAACTCGAAGCTGCCCGAGCCGCTGAAGGCGAAGCTCAAGGACGCCTTCCAGACCGTGAACAAGGCCCCCGGCGTCACGCCCGACATGATCCGCGGCTACGGCGGCGGCAAGATCGACGGCTACGACACCAAGTTCTCGGAAGCCGAGTTCAACGTCGCCGCCGAGAAGCTCGGCCTGCTGACCGACGAGCTCAAGGGCCGCATCCTCGCCAAGTCCGCCGAGCGTTGAGCGTCGCCATGCTGAATTTCGAATCGGTCGCCATGCACTACGCCGACGGCACGCGCGCGCTCGACGGCGTGTCGCTGCAGGTGCCGGCGGGGCAGTTCTGCGTGGTGCTGGGCGCCTCGGGCGCGGGCAAGTCGACGCTGCTGCGCATGGCCAACGGGCTGGTCAAACCCACGCAGGGCGCGGTGCAGGTCGAGGGCGTGCAGATTGCCGCCCACTCGCTGGCCCGCATCCGCCCGCGCATCGGCATGATCCACCAGCAGTTCAACCTGGTGCTGCGTTCCACGGTGGCCGACAACGTGCTGGCCGGCGCGCTGCCCGCGGTGCCGACGTGGCGCGCGCTGCTCGGGCTGTTCACCGACGCGCAGCGTGCCAAGGCCTGCGCGCTGATCGAATCGGTCGGGCTGCAGGAGCAGCACCTGCTGCGCCGCGTGAGCGAGCTCTCGGGCGGACAGCAGCAGCGCGTGGGCATCGCGCGCGCCTTCATGCTCGAGCCGCCGCTGGTGCTGGCCGACGAGCCCGTGGCCAGCCTCGACCCGCAGACCAGCCACGACGTGCTGTCGCTGCTGCGCACGCAGGCGCGCGAGCGCGGCACCACGGTGCTGTGCAGCCTGCACCAGATCGAGCTGGCCTGCGAGTTCGCCGACCGCATCGTCGCGCTGCGCCACGGCGCCGTGGTGTTCGACGGCGCGCCCGCGGCCTTCGACCCGAAGGTGTTCGATGCGGTCTATGGCCGCACGCCGGCGCCCGCGCGGCCCGCGCCCGAAGCGCCGTTGCCGCTGCATGCCGGCGCGCTGGAGCTGGTGCCATGAGCCGCCCCGCATCCGCCTGGGACCTGCCGCGCCCCTTCGGCGCCCGCAGCCTCGCCGTGCTGCTGCTCGTGGTGGTGGTCGGCTTCTTCGCCGGCCAGCGCGTCGAAATGGGCCGCATGCTGTCGCTCACGGGCGAGGGCGTGCTCGCGGCCGTCGGCCTGCGCGAGCAGTCGCAGGTGCTGTCGGGCCTGGGCACCATCGCCAAGTCGCTCTTTCCGCCGCAGGTGTCGGAGCGCACCGAGGTGTCGCGCATCGAGGGCTTCGACCGCGAGCGGCTGCCGTGGTTCTCGCATGTCGAAACCGAGGAGTCGCGCCAGCCCAAGCTCAACCCGCAGACGCTGCAGATGGAAGAGATGGTCGACCGGCGCGAGGTGCTGGTCGAGCCCTTCGGCTACCTCTGGCACGTGGCGGTGAAGATGCTCGAGACCTTCGAGATCGCTATCTGGGCGACGCTGCTGGCCATCGTGCTGAGCGCGCCGCTGGCCTGGTGCAGCGCGAAGAACTACACGCCGAACCGCGCCGTCTACACGCTGGCGCGTGGCGTGGTCGGCATGTTCCGCGCGGTGCCCGAACTGGTGAGCGCGCTGTTCCTGGTGCTCGCCTACGGCTTCGGTCCCATCGCCGGCGTGCTGGCACTGGCGCTGCATTCGGCGGGCTTCCTCGGCAAGTTCTACGCCGAAGACATCGAGACCGCCGACGACAAGCCGCAGGAGGCGCTGCGCGCCATCGGCGCCAGCAAGTTGAAGGTGATGCGCTTCGCGGTGCTGCCGCAGGTGATGCCGCAGTTCATCGCCTACACGCTGTACATCCTCGACCGCAACGTGCGCATGGCCACCGTGGTGGGGCTGGTGGGCGCGGGCGGCATCGGCCAGGAGCTGAAGGGCCGCTACGACATGTACAACTACGCACACGTCGGAACGATCCTGATCGCGATCTTCCTCACGGTGCTCGTGCTCGACAGGGTCGCAGCCCGGCTGCGCAGCCGCTATGCCTGAGCGCTGACACCCACCCCTGCGCCCACTTCGGGCACCCGACTTCATTCCGTTTCTTCCCGTTCCGGTGCAAGCCCTTCGAGGCCTGCACGGCCCGGCTTCGCCCTGCTTTTCCTTCCACGCCCCTTCGATCCAGAAAAGGACACCTTCATGACCTCACGTTCTTCCCGGTATGGCCTCGCTGCGGCGGGCTTTCTCCTGTGCCTGAGCCTCGCCGCATGCGGCGGCGGAAGCGGTGGTGGCGGCGGCTTGCCGGTGCTGCCGCCCACCGGCCCCACGCCCCCGACCACCACGCCGGAGCCACCCGCCCCGACGCCGGCGCTGAAGTGCGCGCCCTGAGCCGCGCGCCGCCTTCATCCACACGCCTTCCATTTCTTCTGTTTTTGTCCTCGCGTTGAAAGACTCCCCATGAACCCCTCCAACCGTCGCGATTTCTTCCGCAAGTCGGCCGGCGCCGTCGGCGCGGCCTCGGCCCTGACCCTGCTGCCGCCCACGATCCGCAAGGCGCTCGCCGTCGAGGCCGCGGTCGACACCGGCACCATCAAGGACATCAAGCACGTCGTGATCCTGATGCAGGAGAACCGCAGCTTCGACCACTACTTCGGCACCTTGCGCGGCGTGCGCGGTTTCGGCGACCGCTTTCCGATTCCGCTGGCCAACGGCAAGTCGGTGTACTTCCAGTCGAACCCCGCGGGCGGCGCGGAGATTCCGCCGTTCCGCCGCGACTCGACGATCGCCAATGCGCTGATCGGCTCGGGCACGCCGCACAACTTCCCCGACCAGCAAGCCGCCTGGAACCAGGGAAAGATGGACCGCTGGATCCAGTTCAAGAACCAGGCCACGATGGGCTACTACCTGCGCGAGGACATCCCGTTCCAGTTCGCGCTGGCCGATGCCTTCACGGTGTGCGATGGCTACCACTGCTCCATCCTCACCGGCACCGACCCGAACCGCATCGTGTTCTGGTCGGGCTCCAACTTCAACCCGGAGCTGCGCAAGAAGGGCATCAACAGCACCGACACCGACTCCGAACCTGTGAACTCGCGCTGCTGGCCCAAGCCGTCCAACTGGGTGGCGAACCGCCCGCAGGAGGCCGACGGCTCCGGCCAGAAAGACCCGATCACGGGCGACTACAACTACAAGTACGTCAACAACGCCTTCAAATGGGACACGCTGCCCGACCTGCTGGAGAAGAAGGGCGTCAGCTGGCACATCTACCAGAACATGAACAACAACTGGACGGGCGCCATGCACGGCTGCCTGGCCTTCGAGAGCTTCCGCACCGCGCAGCCGGGCTCGCCGATCTATGAGCACGGCCTCACGGGTGGCCCCGACACGGCCGACGGCGCCACCAACTTCCTGGCCCAGCTCAAGCAGGACGTGATGACGGGCAAATTGCCGGACGTCTCGTGGGTGCTGCCCACGCAGGCGCTGGCCGAGCACCCCGGCAGCAGCGAAGGCACGGCCGGCGCGGCCGACTTCATCGCCGACGTGCTGGACGCGCTCACGTCCAACCCGGCGGTGTGGAGCAAGACCGCGCTGTTCGTGACCTTCGACGAGAACGACGGCTTCTTCGACCACCTGGCCATGCCGGCCGTGCCTTCGTACGACGCCAACGGCACGCTCATGGGCAAGTCGACCGTGCCGCTGGAGGGCGAGTACTTCGACGCCTCGGTGGGCAGCTACCTGGCCGCCGCCGACAACACCACCACCGGCAAGATCCGCCCCTGGGGCCTGAGTTCGCGCGTGCCGATGTACGTGGTGTCGCCGTGGAGCAAGGGCGGCTGGGTCAACTCGCAGGTGTTCGACCACACCTCGGTGGGCCGCTTCCTCGAGAAGCGCTTCGACATCACGGTGGACGCGATCAGCCCGTGGCACCGTGCCGTATGCGGCGACCTCACCACCTGCTTCGACTTCGTGAGCCCGAACGATCCGGTCGTTCCCAAGCTGCCCGACACGAGCAACTTCCCCGCGATCAATGCGGCGCAGCGGCTGCTGCCCACGGCCCCCGTGAGGAACGCCCCCGCCACGCCGCAGCCGCTGTACCAGGAGACCGGCACGCGCTTCTCGCGCGCGCTGCCCTACGAGCTGCACACCAGCGCGCGCGTCGAGCCGCGCGGCCTCGTGCAACTGGTGTTCGCGAACTCCGGCACGCAGGGCGCCGTGTTCCATGTGTACGACAAGCTGCACCTGGACCGTATTCCGCGCCGCTACACGGTCGAGGCCGGCAAGCAGCTGGCCGACTACTGGAACACCGGCGCCAGCGACAGCGGCAAGTACGACCTGTGGGTCTACAGCACCAACGGCTACGTGCGCAGCTTCCAGGGCGATGCACTGGCCTTCGACACCGCCGGCTTCAAGCCCGAGGTGCAGGTCTGCTACGAACCGATCGACGGGCAGGTCTACCTGAAGGTGCACAACAGCGGCAAGGCGGCGGGCAAGGTCACGGTGACGGCCAACGCGTACCGCAACGACGGCCCCTGGACGCTCGAGGTCGCGCCGGGCGCCACCGGCATGCTGCACTGGAGCCTGGACAAGAGCGGCTACTGGTACGACTTCACCGTCACGGCCGGGCACACCGAGCGCCGCTTCGCGGGCCGCGTCGAGACCGGCAAGCCCGGCGTCAGCGATCCGGCCATGGCCCTGCACCTGAAGGCCTGAGCATCATGAAGCGCACGAACAACAGCACGCACACCCTGCTCGGACTGGCAGTGGCCCTCGGCTCGGCCGCCGGCATGGGCATCGCCGCGGCCCAGCCGATCACCTGGGACCCGGCCAAGGGCAACCTGGGCATCGGCGACAAGGCCGGCGCCACCGGCGTCACGGGCAGCAACGACCTGGCCTTCGGCAAGGGCGCGGGCAACAACGTCAGCACCAACTGGAACCTGGCCATCGGCGAGGGCGCTGGCACCGGCGTGTCGGGCAAGAACGCCAACCAGGCCATCGGCTACTACGCGGGCACCAACGTGGTCGGCGGCTGGAACCAGTCGATGGGCCGCAGCGCGGGCCAGAACGTGACCGGCGACTACAACAACGCCGTCGGCTTCTGGGCCGGCACCGACGTGAAGGGCAACGGCAACGAGGCCTACGGCAGCAACGCCGGGCGCAACGTGACCGGCAACGCCAACCAGGCCTACGGCGGCGATGCGGGCCGCAACGTGACCGGCAGCAACAACCTCGCCACGGGGCAGGGCGCGGGCAGCGGCGTCACCGGCTCGGGCAACCAGGCCTCGGGGCAGATGGCCGGCGCGCAGGTGGCGGGCAGCAACAACGTGGCCATGGGCCAGGCTGCGGGCGGCGGCGTGCAGGGCAACCAGAACCTGGCGCTGGGCACGGCGGCCGGCCAGGGCGTGGTGGGCAGCCACAACATCGCGCAGGGCAGCGGCGCAGGCCAGAACGTCATGGGCAGCGGCAACATCGCCATCGGTGCCGACGCCGGCGTGTACGTCAACGCGAACCAGGCGATCTCGCTGGGCAGCGCGGCGCGCGCGAGCGCCGACAACGCCATTGCCTTGGGCAGCAACGCATCGGCCTCGCATGCCAACAGCGTGGCGCTCGGTGCGGGCAGCACGACCACGCGTGGCGCGCAGTCGAACTACGTGGCCGTGGGCATGGGCGGGTTGCAGTCGTCGACCGGCGAAGTGGCGCTCGGCAACCGCCAGCTCACCGGCGTGGCGCCCGGCAGCGCGCCCGACGACGCGACCAACGTGGGCCAGGTGCAAGGCATGGTGCAGCAGGGCGTGAGCACCGCCAACGCCTACACCGACAGCGTCGCCGCGCAGGGCCTGCCGCTGGGCAAGGCCTACACCGACTTCACGGCCGCGCGCCTGCAAAGCCAGATGGACGAGAACGCGCGGCGTGCCTATGCGGGCATTGCAGGCGTTGCCGCCATGGAGGCAGCGCCGGTCGTGCCTGGGAAGATCAGCTACGCCGTGGGCTTGGGCAATTTCCGAAGCGAAAGCGCGATGGGGGGATCGATCCGTCGGACCTCGCAGGATGGGCGCTACAGCGTGACGCTGGGTGTGGGTGCGAGCAGTTCGGGCGTAGTTAGCCGGGTGGCGTTCACGGGGGTGTTCGACTGAGCTTTTGAATGCTCAGGGCGACGATCCCGCCGATGGGGTGCCTTGCTCCGCGAATGTCCCCCGCCCTTCGGGCTCCTCCTTGATTTCGCTGCGCAAGGCACCCCATCGACGTGATCGTCCTCAGTGCGGTCGTTGATCGGCCAGCACCACGACCGCGCTCGGTGTGCGCAGGACACTGGGTGCTTCCCGCAGCGAAATCAAGGAGGAGGGGCGCAGCCCCGGGGGACATTCGCGGAGGGAAGTACCCGGTGGCCTGTGCACGCGCCCTGAAGAAACTCACTCCCGCGTCAACACGAAGCGCTTGCGAATCCCGTCAGCAGCCGAAGGCGCAACCCACAGATCGAACTCACCCGGTTCAACAACAGGCTTCATGTCCCGCCCCAGAAACTGCAGATCGTCATTGCCGACCGCGAACTCGACCACCTCCGATGCCCCCGGCGCAATCCGCACCTTGCGGAAGTTCTTCAGCTCGCGCACCGGCCGCGTCACGCTCGCAGCGCGCTGCGCCAGGTACAGCTGCACCACTTCTTCCGCCTCGCGCGTCCCCGTGTTCGTGACGGTGGCGCGCACACGCAGCGTCTGGCCCATGGCGAGGCGGTCGGTGCTCAGCTCGACCTGGTCGTAGCGCACCGGCGCATAGCCGATGCCGAAACCGAAGGGGTACAGCGCCTCGTTCGTCGCGTCCAGGTAGCGGGTCTTGAAGGCCGTGCCCGGCGCGCTCTCGGGCGACGGGCGGCCGGTGCGCTTGTGGGCGTAGTAGTAGGGCACCTGGCCCGCAGTCTGCGGAAAGCTCACGGGCAGGCGGCCCGAGGGGTTGGCGTCGCCGAACACCACGTCGGCGATCGCGTGGCCGGTCTGCACGCCGAGGAACCAGGTCACGAGGATGGCGCGCGCATTGCGCACCGCGCCCTTGAGCGCCATCGCGCGGCCGTTGCTCAGCAGCACGACCACCGGCTTGCCCGTGGCGGCCACGGCCTCGGCCAGGTCCTGCTGCGCCTGCGGCAGGCCGATGTCGCTGCGCGAGCGCGACTCGCCCGACATCTTCTGGCTCTCGCCGATGGCCAGCACCACCACGTCGGCGTCGCGCGCGGCGGCCACGGCGGCCTCGATGCCGCCGGGCAGCGGCGACTCGACGTTCGCACCGCGCGTGACGGTCAATCGCGAGGCCTCGGTGCCCAGCGCAGCACGCAGGCCTTCGTCGATGCCCACGGGCGCGGACTGGCCCGGGAACAGGCTCCAGGAGCCCATCAGGTCCTTCGTGCCTTCGGCGAAGGGGCCGATCAGCGCGATCTTCTGCGGGCCGGTTTTCGCGAGCGGCAGCAGCTGGCCCTCGTTCTTCAGCATCACGATGGAACGGCGCGCGCTCTCGCGGGCCAGCGCGATGAACTCGGGGTTCTCCACGCGCTGCGCGGCCGGCGGGCCGTCGAGGCCGCGCATCGGGTCGTCGAAGAGGCCGAGCTTGAGCTTGACCCGCAGCACGCGCCGCACCGCCTCGTCGAGCCGCGCCATCGGCACCTCGCCCGAGGCCACGAGGTCGGGCAGGTGGCGGATGTACAGGCCGCTTTGCATGCTCACGTCGGTGCCGGCCATGAAGGCCAGCTTGGCGGCCTCGCGGCCGTTGGCGGCGTGGCCGTGTTCGATGAGCTCCTCGTCGGCCGTGTAGTCCGACACCACGAAGCCCTTGAACTTCCACTCGTCGCGCAGCACGCCGGTGAGCAGCGCGGGGTTGGCGGTCGAAGGCACGCCGCCGATCTCGTTGAAGGCGCTCATGACCGACAGCGCGCCCGCATCGAGCGCTGCGCGAAACGGCGGCAGGTAGACCTCGCGCAGCGTGCGCTCGGAGATTTCGCTCGTGTTGTAGTCGAGCCCGCCCTCGGCTGCGCCGTAGGCCGCGAAGTGCTTGGGCGTGGCCAGCATCGAATCGGCGTTCGCGAGGCTGCTGCCCTGGAAGCCGCGCACGCGCGCCGCCGCGAACTGGCGTGCGAGGTACGGGTCTTCGCCCACGCCTTCGAGGCCGCGGCCCCAGCGCGCGTCGCGCGCGATGTCGACCATGGGCGCGAAGGTCCAGCGAAAGCCATCGGCCGTGGCCTCGACCGCCGCCGCGCGCGCGGTGCGCTCGGCCAGCGCGGGCTCCCAGCTCGAGGCCTCGGCCAGCGGCATCGGGAAGATCGTGCGAAAGCCGTGGATCACGTCGGCGCCGAAGATCAGCGGAATGCCCAGCCGCGACTCGCGCACCGCCACCTGCTGCAGCCGCCGCTTGCCCTCGAGGCCGGCGTTGTTGAACAGGCCCGTGAGCCGCCCGTTGCGCACGTCCTCGGTCTCCTGCTGCCCGTTGCGCCAGCCGGCCTGCGGGTTGTTCGGCGTGTTGATGTCGGCCGGGCCGTAGAGGCTGAGCTGGCCGGCCTTTTCCTGCAGCGTCATGCGCGCGATCAGCGATTCGATGCGGGCGTCGGCTGCGTCGGAGGACTGGAGGCTTTTCGGAACGGACGCCGCGATGGCGGGGAGGGAGAGGGCGGACAGGACGAGGGCGAGAACGGCGGCTTTTCGAACATGCATGGCCGCCTATTCTGCAGATAACCCCCGCCGGCCCCGGCCAGCGGGTTTCCGCCCTGGGCGTAGGGCCTTGTCCGACCTTGGCCCCTTCAGGCCCTGCCGGTCAGTCCGCGCCCAGTCGCAACCGGCTGGGCAGTCGCTTCTCCATCGCGAACTTCAGGAGCGCCGCGCAGCGGAAGATGCCGTGCGCGAACTTGCCGTAGGGCAGCGTGAGAAAGAGCGCCATCACCACGCCCAGGTGAACCGCCAGCAGCAGCGCCATGAAGCGCGTGTCGCGCCACGCGAGCAGGGCCAGGCCCGTGAGGCTCGTGAGCAACAGCAGCGCGATGAAGCCGCGGTCCATCGGCCGCTGCGCCACGTCGCCGTGCGCGGCATGGCGCCGCAGGTTGAGCCACAGCAGGCCGACGGGGCCGATCACGAGGCCGATGCCGCCCGTGGTGCCCAGCAGCACGGGCGCACTCGTGAGCGCATAGGGCGCGTGCAGGTCGAACAGGTAGTGGTAGAGCGTTGCCACGCAGGTGGAGGCGAAGCACAGCATGAAGCCGTAGAAGGTGAAGTGATGGAAGCGCCGGCGCCAGAGCGTGAAGCGGTCGTCGGCGTTGTTGCAGCCTTCGCCATGGCCGCCATCGAGATACTTCAGGCGCAGCGCGTCGTGCGCGGCTTCGGCGCTCGCTGCGCGGCGCACACCCGGCAGGTCGGGCGCGTTGCCGGGATCGTTCGCGGGCGAGACCTCGCGCCAGAAGCGGCGCGTGCCCATGGCCAGCGCGAACATCACGAACAGGAACACCGCGCCGAACACCAGCGCGAGGAAGTTATGCGGAAAGATCGCGTAGAAGTTGCCCGCGAGCGGCGCGTGCACGAGCGAACCCGACATCGCCACGGCCAGCACGAGGAACAGCGCGAGCCCGCCCGCCAGTGCCAATGCGACGGTGAGCCCGGCCCGCTTGTAGAGCGCGCCCATCGCGGGCGGCCAGGCGTAGTCGTGGTAGGTCTGCAGGCGCACCTGCGCCATCGCCTGCGGCACGTTCACGGCGAATTCGTGCGGCGGTGCGTACTGGCAGGCATGCAGGCAGGCGCCGCAGTTGTGGCACAGGTTGGCGAGGTAGTGCGTGTCGGCCTTGCCGAACTCGAGCCGGCGCGTCATGGCGGGGAACACGGCGCAGAAGCCCTCGCAGTAGCGGCAGGCGTTGCAGATCTGCAGGATGCGCGCGACTTCGCCTTCGGAGGCGGTCAACGGCAGGGCGGGCTGGATCGGGATGACGCGCGACGGGTTGCTGCCGATGCCATCGGCATCCGCACGGGCGCGTGCGACGAGGTCAGTGAGCTGCTGCAAGGGCGGCCTCCGGGGAATTCTTCGAAATGTTCTTGGCGGCCTTCGCTGCCTGCGTGCCGGCGATGCGGCCGAAGGCCGTGCCGATGCTCATGCCCACGCCGGCCGTGTAGCCCTTGCCAAGAACGTTGCCGGCCATCATTTCGCCGGCCACGAAGAGGTTGGGGCTCGGCCGTCCGCCGAAGCGCACGGCGGCGGTCTCGTCCACCTTCAGGCCGAGGTAGGTGAAGGTGATGCCGGGGCGCAGCGGATACGCATGGAAGGGCGCCGTGTTGATGGGGCGCGCCCAGTGCGTCTTGGCGGGCGCGAGGCCTTCGGTGTGGCAGTCGTCCAGCGCGGTGTGATCGAAGCGGCCGACGCGGCAGGCGGCGTTGTAGTCCTGCACGGTGCGTACGAAGGTGGCTTCGTCCAGCCCGATCTTCTGTGCCAGCTCGCCGAGCGAGCCGGCCTGCGTGCCGGGAAACACCGGCGGCATGAAGCGCCCGACCGCTTGCTGGTCGATGACCGACCACGCGATCTGCCCCGGCTGCTGCGCCACGAGCCGGCCCCAGATCGCATAGCGCTTGGGCCAGAAGTCCTCGCCCTCGTCGTAGAAGCGCTGCGCCTCGCGGTTCACCACCACGCCGAGCGACACGCAGTCGATGCGCGTGCAGATGCCGCCGTCGTACAGCGGTGCGCGCGCGTCGATGGCCACCATGTGGCCCTGCGACGGATCGCCGATGGGGTCGGCGCCCGCGGCGATTATGTGTTTCAGCAGCACGCCCTGGTTGAAGCGCGTGCCGCGGATGAGGAAGTTGTCGGCCGGCCATTCGCCGCGCTCGTTCCGGCCCCACGCTTCGCGCAGCCATTCGCGGTTCGATTCGAAGCCGCCCGAGGCCAGCACGCAGCTCTTCGCCGCGATGCGCTCGCCAGTCTCGGTGCGCACGGCCACGAAGCGCTCGCCGTCGAGTTCGACCGAAGCGACGGGCGTGTCGTAGCGGACCTGCACGCCGAGCGCTTCGGCGCTGCGGTAGTAGGCGTTGACGAGCGCCTTGCCGCCGCCCATGAAGAAGGCGTTGGTGCGCGCCACATGCAGTGCACCCGACAGCGGCGGCTGGAAGCGCACGCCGTGGCGGCGCATCCAGTCGCGGCAGTTCGACGAGGCGCGGATCACGAGGCGCGCGAGGCGCTCGTCGGTGAGGCCGCCGGTCACCTTCAAGAGGTCTTGCCAGTACTCCTCTTCAGGGTAGGCCTCGACCAGCACGTCCTGCGGCGCGTCGTGCATGCAGCGCAGGTTGCGGGTGTGCTGCGAATTGCCGCCGCGCCACTCCTTGGGCGAGGCTTCCAGCAGCAGCACCGAAGCGCCGGCCTCGCGCGCCATCAGCGCGGCGCACAGCGCGGCATTGCCGCCACCGACAACCAGTACGTCTATCACTCGTGGGTCTCCTTGGAATGCAGGAGACTTTAGGCAGCGCGGCCTTCACGCGAAAGACCGATCGAGGCAACAGGTGTTCAGCTTTCGAGAAGACTTGCACCGGCCCAGCGGCCTTCGCTGACCAGTGTGCGCGCCGTTTCGGCCACCACCACGCGCGCGGCCAGCGCGGCGGGCGAGAGCTCGTCGTCCGACAGGCTCACGAGCAGGTTGCGGCGCCCCACGTGCGCGTCCGAAATCTGCGTGAGCTCGAGGTCGTCGCGGTCGTGCCGCGCGGTGGCGGCGCCGGGCTGGATGGTGGCGCCGTGGCCGGCACGCACCGCATCCATCAGCAGCGCCAGGCCGTCGACCTCGGCCACGATGCGCGGCGCCACGCGCGCCCGCGCAAAGGCCGCCATCAGCGTGGCGCGCAGGCCGTGGCTGCCGCTGGGCAGGATCAGCGGCACCTCGGCCAGCTGCGACAGGCGCACCTTCTTGCCCGTGGGGCGCGGCGTGAGTGCGGGCGACGCGATCACGAAGAGCTTTTCGGCCAGCAGCGGCGACACGCTCCAGCGCCGTGGCGTGTCGGTCTGGAACAGCACGGCCAGGTCGAGCTGGCGCGCGTGCAGCATGGTCGTGAGGTGGCCCGACAGCGCCTCGACCATGTGCAGCCGCACCTCGGGGTAGCGCGCCTGCATGGCCTGCATCAGCGGCACGCCCAGCACGGTGGCGGTGGTGGGCGCCAGGCCCACGCTCACATGGCCCGACAGGCGTGCCTGCTGCGCCGCGCGCACGGCATCGTCGGCGTGGCGCAAGGTGAGCTGCGCCTGGTGCAGGAAGGCCAGGCCGGCGTCGGTGGGCATGACGCCGGTCGAGTGGCGGCGCAGCAGCCGGGTCGAGAGTTCGCTTTCGAGCCGGCTGATCTGCTGGCTCAGCGCCGAGGTGACCACCCCCAGCTCCACCGCTGCGCGGCCCATGCTGCGCAGTTCGCAGACCTTGACGAAGTAGCGCAGTTGTCGCAGTTCCATCCGCGCATCATGGCGCAGCCACGGCGGCGGGCTGGCCGCGCCGCAGCAACAGCCATCCGAACAGTGGGGCGGTGATGTACATCACGACCGAGTAGATGGCGGCCGGCAGCGCGAGCGGAAAGCTCCCCAGCACGCTCACCGCGATGAAGATGGCCAGCGTGGAGTTGTGGATGCCGATCTCGTAGCTGATGGCGGTGGCCAGCGGCTTGTCCAGGCCGGCGGCGCGGCTCAGGTAGTAGCCGGCCAGCAGGCTCACGAGGTTGAACAGCAGCACCGGCACGCCGATCTCGGCAAAGGTGGTGGTGATGTTCTTCCACTCGTTGGCAATGGCGAGCACCGTGACCACCGCGAGCACCACGGCGCTGAAGATCTTGGTCGGCTTTTCCATGCGCGCCGCGAAGCCGGGCTTTCGCGACGCGACCACCATGCCGATCGCCACCGGCACCAGCACGATGGCGATCACCTCGACCAGCTTGCGCGTCTGCAGCGGCACCACCTGGCCGCTCTGCGCGAAGTGGCCGATGGCCCAGTTGGCGATGAGCGGTAGCGTGACGATCGACAGCAGCGTGTTCACGGCCGTGAGCGAGATGTTCATCGCCACGTTGCCGCCGAACAGGTGCGAGAACAGGTTGGCCGAGATGCCGCCCGGCGAGGCCGCCAGCAGCATGAGCCCGATGGCGAACACCGGCGACAGGCCGAAGCCCACGATGATCGCGTAGCAGGCCAGCGGCAGGCCGATGACCTGCAGCACGAGCGCGATGGTGACGGCCTTCGGGTGCTTGAACAGACGCCGGAAGTCCTCGAGCGAGAGCGACAGCCCCAGCCCGAACATCACGAGCGCGAGCGCGCCGAACAGGAACCGGGTCACGATGAGCGTGGTGTCCATGCGGTGGTGTCTCCTCTTGGGTTCTTCTGCTTAAAAAAATGGCTGCCGGCACCCGTCGCGCGGGCGCTGGCAGCCGTGGAAACCGGGATCGACGTCTGTCTTATTGTTTGTAGCTGTCGTCGATGCGGTCGAGTTTGCGGATCAGCGAAGGCCAGACGAACATGCCGCCCAGGCCGCCGCTTTGCACCTTCATGGCCTGGCCCACGCCGTCGATGATCCTCGGGTCCACGTGCGTGAGTTCACCGCCGCCGGCCTGCGCGGCGATCTGGATCTGGCAGGTGTTCTCGAAGGTGTACATCGAAAGGAAGGCGTCGGCAATGGTCTTGCCGCAGGTCAGCAGGCCGTGGTTGCGCAGCATGAGGAAGTTGGCATGGCCCATGTCGGCCTGCAGGCGCGGCTTCTCGTCGTCGCGGAAGGCCACGCCTTCGTAGTCGTGGTAGGCCAGCGAGGCCAGCACGAAGGTCGACTGCTGGCTGATGGGCAGCACGCCGTTCTTCTGCGCGCTCACGGCGATGCCGGCCCGGGTGTGGGTGTGCAGCACGCACTGGATGTCCTCGCGCGCGGCATGCACGGCGCTGTGGATCACGAAGCCGGCCGGGTTCACGGGGTAGGGTGAATCGATGATCTTGTTGCACTGCTGGTCGACCTTGACCAGGCTCGAGGCCGTGATCTCGTCGAACATCAGGCCATAGGGGTTGATCAGGAAGTGGTGCTCGGGGCCGGGCACGCGCGCGCTGATGTGCGTGAAGACGAGGTCGCTCCAGCCGTACAGCGCCACCAGGCGGTAGCAGGCGGCGAGGTCGACGCGCAGCTGCCATTCTTCGGCGGAGACGAGCTTCTGGATTTCGGAGGCGGAGGTGGCGTTCATGGGGGGGTGTCCTTTGTCTTGATCAAGCGGTGGTCGGCTCTTGCAGCACCGTCTTGTAGACGCTCTGCTTGGGCTGCGCCATCAGGCGGCGCAGCATGGGTTCGAACTCGCTGATGGGCAGGGTCTCGGCCTTGGGGTCGAAGGCCGGGTTGTCGTAGAGCGCGCAGAACTCGGCCGTGCGCTCGTAGTGCGGGTGGTCCTTGAAGGTGTCGCGCATGTCGCGGTCCAGCCCGATGTGGTGGAAGAAGTAATGGCCCTGGAAGATGCCGTGGTTCTGCACCATCCAGTGGTTGGCCTCGCTCACGAAGGGCTTGAGGATGGCCGCGGCGATGTCGGGGTGGTTGAAGCTGCCCAGCGTGTCGCCGATGTCGTGCAGCAGCGCGCACACCACGTACTCCTCGTCGCGGCCGTCGCGCAGCGCGCGCGTGGCGGTCTGCAGCGAGTGCGTGTAGCGGTCGACCGGAAAGCCGCCGTAGTCGCCTTCGAGGATCTGCAGGTGCTTGATCACGCGCGCGGGCAGGCCGCCCGCGAACTGCATGAACTCGCCGCCGATCAGTTGCCAGTCTTCGCGCGTGCTGTCCTGCATGCGCTTGAAACTTGCCCGTGCGTTCATCGTGTGGGGTCTCCGTTCTTGGGGATGGCGGCCACTGTAGACCTGCGCTTGACCTTCAACTGTCAAGAATTTGACAATGCGAGGTTCTGGTAAACCCGCCTCCGGGCGCCTTTCTCTTCCCTTTTCCCCCATGGCCACCTCGACCAAGCCGCGCCTGTCGGCCGCGCACCGCGCCGCGCTCGACGGCAACCCGTGGTTCACCAGCATGCCGCGCGCGCAGCGCGACGCGCTGCTGGGCGCGGCCGAGCTGCTGCATGTGCGGCGCGGCACCATGGTGTTCCGCCAGGGCGACCCGATCCATGCGGCGGGCGGCGGCTTCTACGGGCTGGTGGCGGGCACGATCAAGATCTCGTCGCTGCGCCAGGACGGGCGCGAGGCCATCCTGGCGGTGCTGGAGCCGGGCAACTGGTTCGGCGAGATCACGCTCATCGACGGCTCGCCGCGCACGCACGACGCCACCGCGCTCGAAGCGCTCGACCTGCTGGTGGTGCCGCCCGAGGCCTTCGTGCGGCAGATGCGCGACGTGGTGTTTTCCAACGCCATCGCCGCCATGCTGGCCGCGCGCGTGCGCATGCTCTACGGCCTGGCCGAAGACGCGACCTTGCGCAGCCTGCGCGCGCGCGTGGCGCACCGGCTGCTGGTGCTGGCGCGCGGCGACGCCACGCAGTCGGTGCACCTGCGGCACGAGCTCATGCTGTCGCAGGAGGCGCTGGCCATGATGCTCGGCGTGACGCGCCAGACGCTGTCCAAGGAGCTCAATGCGCTGGCCACCGAGGGCGTGGTGTCGCTGGGCTACGGGCGCATCGAACTGCTGTCGCTCGAGGCACTGCAGGGGTTGGTGCGCACGGGCTGAGGGTCTTGTCACAGCGCGGGCAGGGCGCAGGCGTATAAGACTTTCCCGGCCCGTCATTCCGGCGGCCCGGTGTCTTATTTCTTCACTGGAAGGTGGCGAATCATGAGCAACAACAAACCGACGGTCGTCCTGGTCCATGGTTTCTGGGGTGGTGCGGCGCACTGGCACAACGTCATCGTGGAACTGCTGCGCAAGGGCCACACGGCCATCCGCGCGGTCGAGCTGCCGCTGACCTCGCTGGCCGACGACGCCGAACGCACGCGCAAGATGGTGGCGCAGGTGCAGGGGCCGGTGCTGCTGGTCGGCCACTCGTACGGCGGCGCGGTGATCACGCAGGCCGGCGACCTGCCCAACGTGGTGGGGCTGGTCTACATCGCCGCCTTCGCACCCGACGCGGGCGAAAGCCCCGGCGGCATCACGCAGGAGCATCCGCCCGTGGCCGTGCCCAACCTGGCACCCGACAGCGACGGCTACCTGTGGGTGATACCCGAGAAATACCACGAGAGCTTCTGCCAGGACCTGAGCGCCGAAGAAGGCCTGGTGATGGGCCTCACGCAGAAGGCGCCGCTGGCCAGCACCTTCGGCGACACCATCACGGCGCCGGCCTGGAAGAAGAAGCCGTCGTGGTACCAGATCTCGAGCGAGGACCGCATGATCTCGCCGGTGAACCAGGAGCGCATGTCGGCGCGCCTGGGCGCGAAGAAGGTCATCACGCTGGCGGCCAGCCACGCCTCGCTGGCCTCGCAGCCGCAGGCCGTGGCAGCGCTCATCGACGAAGCCGCGAGCGCTGCCTGAGGCCGGCTACGCGCAGCGCTCGGTGCGCTGCGCAGCCGTCGGGCGGGCCCGCCAGCCGAGGAACGCCACGGCGCAGGCCGCTGCAATCACGATCGCCACGGCCACGCCCATCACCGAGAAGAAGGCCTGGTCGAAGGCCGTGTGCGCGAGCGCCACGAGCTGCGAGGCGATGGGCGCGGGCAGCGTTTCGGCGGCCAGCAGCGCGGCATCGATGCTGTCGCTGGCCGAAGCCGGTACGGCCAGGCCGTCTGGAATGACCAGCGCGGCGGTGTAGCTCGCCGAGAGCACGCTGCCCAGCAGCGCGATGCCCAGCACGCCGCCGAGTTCGTACGACACCTCTTCGATCGACGCCGCCATGCCGGCGTGTTCGACGGGCGCGTTGTTCATGACCGCGTTGGACGCTGCCGTGATGGTCGCGCCCACGCCCAGCCCCAGCAGCACGAGGATGGCCGGCTTGAGCAGGCCTGCGGCATCGACCGCCAGTGCCAGCGCGCACAGCGCCAGCGCCGTGGTCACGAGGCCGCCCAGGATGACGGGGCGCGAGCCGATGCGCGCCAGCAGCAGGCCCGCGAGCGGCCCCGCCACGAAGGCGGCCAGCGGCAGCGGCAGCAGGGTGAGGGCCGCCTGCAGCGGCGTGAGGCCGACCACCAGCTGCAGCCGCTGGCTGAACACCAGCTCGACACCGATCAGCGCCACCGAGGCCACGATGGCCGCGATCACACCGCCTGAGAAGTACGCGTTGCGGAACAGGCGGAAGTCGATCAGCGGCGCGCTGCTGCGCCGCTGGCGCCGCACGAAGAGGGCCATGGCCACCGCGGCGAGCACACCGGTGATGGCGGCCGTTGTGGCCGAGGGCGCGAACTTGGTGAGCTCCTTGATGGTCAGCACCAGGAAGACCAGCCCCGCGAGCACCTGCACCGAGCCGATGAAGTCCCACGGGCGCGTGCCGGTGTTCTTCTGCGTCGGCAGCAGCCACAGGGCCAGCACCAGGGCGAGCACCACCACGGGCACGTTGATGAGGAACACCGAACCCCACCAGAAGTATTCGAGCAGCACGCCGCCCACGACCGGCCCGAGCGCCGCGCCGCCCGAGGCCACCGAAGCCCACACGCCGATGGCCACGGCGCGCTCACGCTCGTGGGTGAACACCAGCCGCAGGATCGCCAGCGTGGCCGGCATCATCATCGACGCGCCCACGCCCAAGAGGGCCCGCGCGGCGATGAGGACGGCCGGGTTCGGCGCGTAAGCCGCGCACAGCGAGGCCACGCCGAACACGGCCAGGCCCGCGACGAACATGCGCCGGTAGCCCACGCGGTCGCCCAGCGCGCCCATGCCCAGCAGGAAGCCGGAGACGACCACGGTGTACGCGTTGAGGATCCAGAGCTTCTCGGTGGCCGAGGCGGCCAGGTCGTGCGTGAGCGTGGGCAGCGCCGTGTAGAGCACGGTCATGTCGACCACGATCAGCAGCAGCGCCATCGAGACGATGCCGAGCGTGATCCATTTCTTGGCGGTGGGGTTCAAGCCGTTCATGGCGTGGCCCTCCGGTCGTGCGGCTGTGCGGTGGTGCCGTCCAGTTCCTTGAGCATCGTCACCGAGACCGTCTCGCAGCCGCGGGCGTGGAAGAAGTCGTGCGCGCGTGCGTTGCCGATGCCGCTTTCGAGAAAGAGGCGCTGGATGCCGTGGCGCTGCAGTTCGGCGCAGACCCAGTCGAAGAGCCGACCGCCCAGGCCCAGGCCCTGGAAGCGCGCGTCGACGACGAGGTCGTCGAGCGTCGCGAAGCTGCGCGCGGCGCGGCGGGTGTCGTCGATCGAGACCAGCGCGAAGCCGGCCAGAGCGCCGTCGGTTCGCGCGACGGCCACGCGGGCGTTGGCCGTGGCCGGGTCCAGTGCCAGGGTCTCGCGCACTTGCGCCATGAAGACGGCGGGCAGGTCGGCGCGCCATTCGCCGGGGGCCACGGCGCGCTGCTCCTGCAGTTCCGAGTGGGAGATGTAGGAAGGGGAAAGTTGCTGCAGGAACAGGGCGGTCAACGCCTGCGCCTGGGAAGGATCGCTGCACCAGCTCAGTTCGAACGCCGGTGTCGTCTTGTTGTTTGCATTCGTCATGGCGCCATGTTGCGCCATTAAAATGAATGAATAAAGATGAAATCCATCTGATAAATAGATGAGTAGGTGGCCGAAATGGAATGGACCGTCGACCAATTGCGCCAGTTCGTGACGACCGCCGAGTGCGGCTCGTTCTCGGCCGCGGCGCGCCACCTGGGCAAGGCCCAGTCGGCCGTGAGCACCGCCATCGGGCTGCTCGAAGTCGACCTCGGCGTGGCCCTGTTCGACCGCTCGCGCCGCAACGCGCAGCTGTCGGACGCAGGCCGGGTGCTGCTGCTCGAAGCGCGCGAGCTGCTGCGGCAGGCCGAGCAGCTCGACCAGCGTGCCCGCTCGCTGCACGAAGGCGACGAGGCCGCGCTGTCGCTGGCGCTGGACGAAGCCCTGCCGTACACCGCCATCGGCACGCTGATGCGCGAGCTCTCGGTGAAGTTTCCGAGCCTCGAACTCACGCTCTTGAATGGCACCGCGACCGAGGTGGCCGACTACGTCGAGCAGGAGCGCGCCAGCGTGGCCTTTCATTTCGACCGCGGCCCGGTGCGCGCGAGCTTCGACCAGCGCCACATCGGCAGCGTGCGCCAGGGCGTGTTCGTGGCCAGCGACCATCCGCTGGCCGACGGCCGCACGGTGCGGCGCCAGGACCTGGCGCGGCAACGCCAGCTGCTGATGCACGCGGACGACGTGCACGAGGTGGCCTACAGCCCGCGCGTGTGGCGTTCCGACAGCTTCTACAGCACGGCCGAGATGGTGGCCGACAACCTGGGCTGGGCCGTGCTGCCCATCAACATCGCGCGCTACGAGGGCTTCAGCAAGGCGCTGAAGGAAGTGCCGTGCCCGTCACTGGCCTTGCCGCGGCTGTCGGTGCGCATGCTGTGGCTGCAGGGGCGCCCGCTCGGCGCGACGGCGCTGTATGTGCAGCAGCGCTTCACCGAGCTGCTGCGCGACAGCGCCGTGTGAGGCGCGTCAGCGGAGCACGCGGCCGTCGGCGGAGATGCTGATGAGGTCGATGCTGCGCACGTTGTCGCGCAGGCCGGGGCGCAGGTTGATGCGGAAGCCGCCGACGTCGTAGTCGGTCATCGCCGTCATCGTGCGCTGCAGGGCCGCGGTGTTGAAGCCGCGGCCCGCGCGGCGCACGGCCTCGCCCGCGGCCTTGGCGGCGATGAAGCCCTCGAGCCCTTCGTACGACGCGGTCTGGTCGGAGTTGTCGACCGCCGCGAGGTACTCCTTGACGATCGGAATGGCCGAGGGGCGCGGCGAGGGCACCACCTGCGAGATCACGATGCCGCCGATGTCCTTGCCCAGCTCGGCGTAGAGCGGGTCGATGCCGACGATCGAGAAGGCCATGAAGTTGCCCGTGTAGCCGCTCTTGCGCAGCTTGCGGATGGCGCTGGCCGTGGTGCCCGAGAGCGACACCAGCACGATGGCCTGGGGCGTCTGCTGCTGCACGGTCTTCAATGCGGCGTCGAGCTTGTCGGCGCCCGCGGGCACCAGTGCGCTCGCGACCAGCGGCGGCAGCTTGAGTTCGGTGACGGCCTGCTGCACGGCGGCCAGGCCGGCGCGGCCCATGGCGTCGTCGTCGCCCACCAGCGCGATGCGCTGTTGCCCCACGGTGGCGCACTGGCGCACGATCTTGAGGGCCTCATCGATCATGCCGGGGCGCACATGGAACACGTTCGGATGCTCGGGGCCGCGCAGCGTGTCGGAGGCGGCGAAGGGCGCAAAGAGCAGGCTGCCCTGCTGCGTGGCGACCTTGGCGCCGGCCTCGCTGCTGGCGGTGCCGACAAAGCCGAACAGCATGTCGGCCTTGTTCGCGCCCAGCAGCGTGCGCGCGTTGGTGGTGGCGCGCGCGGCGTCGTAGCCGTCGTCGAGCTGCAGCAGCTTCAGCTGCAGGCCGGTGGCGGCGTTGCGCGTGTTGAAGTCGCTCACGGCGAGCCGGCTGCCGGCCGCGAAGGCGTTGCCGATCTCGTTGGCGCTGCCGGTGAGCGGCACCGACTGGCCGAGCAGGACGACGCGGGCCCCGGCGGCGGCCGGGCGTGGCGTCTGTGCCAGCAAGGGACGGGTGATGCCGAGGCCGCTTCCCAGAAGCAGCATTGCGGAGGCTTTTCCCAGCCATGTCCTGCGAGACGCGTTCATTGGCTACCTTTTGCTAACAATAGTAAAAAAGTGTAGCAATTTCGAGGCCAGGGCGGAAGGCGCGGGTGCTCCAGAATTGCCCTGATGAAAACAACTGTGTCCTGGGTTCTGGGAGGGATGTGCGTGGCGCTCGCCGGTTGCGTCGTGCCGCCCCCATCGAAGGTGGTGGAAAAGGCGCTGCCCGCGCCGGAGGTCTTCGTGCCCGTGGCGGCGCCGCAGCCGCCGCAACCGATGATCGAGCCGCCGCCCCTGCCGCCGCCATCGACGATCGAGCCGCCACCGCTGCCACTGGCGGGGCCGCCGATGGCCTTGCCGCCGGGGCCGACCCTCATGGCGGCGCCGCGCGCCGATCCGCGGGCCGCGGCGGACGCGGTCGTGACGGAGCCGGTGATCCGCCAGCGCCGCTATCCCAGCTACCCGTCGGCGCTGGTGGAAGAGGGCGTCGAGGGCCTGGTGGTCACGGCCTTCTTCGTCGGCGTGGACGGCAAGCCCGAAGACATCCGCGTCGAACGCTCGCCGCACCCGCTGCTGTCGCAGGCGGCGACCGATTCGCTCAAGGGATGGCACTTCGACCCGGCGCGTACCGCGGACGGGCGTGCGGTGCGCGCCCGCATGCGGCTGCCGTTCCGCTTCAAGCTCGTCGAGTGAGCGGGGGAAGGTGACGCGCGCTCAGGCGCGTTTTTCGAACACCAGGTCCCACACGCCGTGGCCCAGCTTGAGGCCGCGGTTCTCGAACTTGGTGAGCGGGCGGTACGCCGGCTTGGGCGCGTAGCCGGTGTCCGGCGCGGTGTTGCGCAGCAGCGGCTCGGCGCCCAGCACTTCGAGCATCTGCTCGGCGTAGGGCTGCCAGTCGGTGGCGCAATGGATGTAGCCGCCGGGGCGCAGGTGCTGCGCCAGCTTGGTCACGAACTCGGGCTGGATCAGGCGGCGCTTGTTGTGGCGCTTCTTGTGCCACGGGTCGGGAAAGAACACGTGCACGCCGGCCAGCGTGCCGGGCTGCAGCATGTGGTCGATCACGTCGACCGCGTCGTGCGCGCAGATGCGGATGTTCGAGATCGACTGCTCGCCGATGCGCTTGAGCAGCGCGCCCACGCCGGGCTCGTGCACCTCGCAGCACAGGAAGTTGGTCTCGGGCAGCACCGTGGCGATGTGGGCCGTGGCCTCGCCCATGCCGAAGCCGATCTCCAGCACCGTCGGGCCCACGCGGCCGCCGAAGGCTGCCGTGAGGTCGAGCCGCTCGGGCGTGTAGGGCACGAGGAACAGCGGGCCCAGCTCGGCGAAGGCGCGGGCCTGGCCGTCGGTGGTGCGGCCGGCGCGCTTCACGAAGCTCTTGAGGCGGCGGTGCAGCGGATGCGGCTTGCCGTCGGTGGCGTCGTCTTCGGGGGATGCGGGCAGGTCGTCGCCGGGCGGGAGGTCGTTGGACACGGTGTCGGGAATGTTCATGAGGGCCGCGAATTGTAGAGATCGCGCCATTCGGGCACCCAGCCGGCCAAGGCGGCGGTGCAGTGGCCGGCGGCCGTGGGGCGCAGGCCGAGCGCGCGCGCGGCGGTGTCGAGCGCGGCCAGCGCGGCCTGCGGCGTGGCGGTGTCGATGGCCGTGGCGCCGTTCTGCTTGGAGAGCTTGTCGCCGTCGGCGCCGCGCACCAGCGGCGTGTGCAGGTAGCTCGGCGTGGGCAGGCCGAGCGCCTGCTGCAGCAGGATCTGGCGCGCCGTGTTGTCGGCCAGGTCTTCGCCGCGCACCACGTCGGTCACGCCCTGTTCGGCGTCGTCGACCACCACGGCCAGCTGGTAGGCCCAGGGGCCGTCGGCGCGGCGCAGCACGAAGTCGCCGACCTCGCGCTGCACGTCCTGCTGCTGCGGGCCGAGGCGGCGGTCGTGCCAGTGCAGGTCGCCGGCCGGCATGTGGTGCGCGGCAAAGCGCCAGGCGCGTGCGGGTTTGCCGTGCAGGCCGTCGCGGCAGGTGCCGGGGTAGACGCGCTCGCCATGGCGCTCGTGCGCATGGCCGAGCCGGGCCAGGGCCTGGTCGATGTCCTTGCGCGAGCAGCCGCAGGGGTAGGTGAGGCCGCGCGCCTGCAGCGCGGCCAGCGCCGCCTCGTAGTGCGCGGTGCGCTGCGTCTGCCACTTGGGCGGCTCGTCGGGGAGCAGCGCGCAGTCGGCGAGCTGCCGCAGGATGTGCTCGCCCATG
The DNA here is from genome assembly GCF_058796495.1 of Variovorax sp. GW823-FHT04B03. Lineage (NCBI taxonomy): Bacteria > Pseudomonadati > Pseudomonadota > Betaproteobacteria > Burkholderiales > Comamonadaceae > Variovorax > Variovorax sp. GW823-FHT04B03. Next base: position 443,406 of record NZ_JBXAIT010000003.1, on the reverse strand, counting down.
CCGGGCAGGCAGCGCTCGGTGTCGGCGTCCTCGATGCGGACCAGCCAGCGCGCCTGGTCGCCGCGCGCACGCACGTCGAGCCAGCTCGCGAGCGCGGCCACCAGCGAGCCGGCGTGCAGCGGGCCGGTGGGCGAGGGGGCGAAGCGGCCGGTGGCCCGCATCCTTTCTTGGAGGACTTAGAGAATGGCCAGGGCCAGCGAGAGGCCCGAAACGAAACCGTCTTCCACGCGATGGCCGATGCACCAGTCACCGGCGATGCCGATGCGGGCCTTGGCGTCCCACAGGTGGGTCTGGCCCACGGGCACCTGCGTCTGCGCCTCGGGCCAGCAGCGCGCCTTGGCGTGGCTGGGCGTGGCGTGGATGCCGGTGATTTCCGAGAAGGCGCGCAGCAGCTTGGCCTCGATGCGTGCGGGCGTGTCGCGCAGGTGTTCTTCCGACCACTTGGCGCTGGCCTGCAGGGTCCAGCGCTCGACGCGCTCGCGGCCGGGCTTGGACGATTCGCGCGCCAGCCACGCCACGCGGTGGTGGGTGCTGCGCGCCACGTTCCACTGCGGGCCGAGGTGCGACATGTTGGCCTGGTTGGCCTGGGGGAAGGCGATCATCAGCGTCCAGCAGGGCGCGATGCGCACGGGTTCGATCTTGCGGCTCAGCGTGGCCGAGCGGTCGCCGCCGGCGAGCAGTTCGCGGGTGCGTGCGGGCGGCACGGCCAGCAGCACGGCGTCGAAGCCGGAGTACACGTGCTGCGAATCGTCGGCGCCGGCGGTGCGCAACTGCCAGCGGGTGGCGTCGAGCGCGTCGGGCTCGATGCGAGTGACCTGGGTGCCGGTGACGAGGTGTTCGCCCAGCGGCGCGGCCCAGTGGGCCACGAGCGCGTCCATGCCAGGCTGGGCGACCCAGTGCGGCTCCAGCGAGGGCAGCGCGGCCTCGGCCACGCGGCCGTGGGCGTCGAGCACGCGCACGAGGTTGGCGCTCCAGGGGCGGCACAGCGCGGGCGTGGTGGCCAGCACCTGTGCAAAGCGCGGATCGCGCACGGTGAAGTACTGCGCGCCGCTGTCGAAGCGGCCGAAGGCGGTGTCGATGCTCGCCATCCGCCCGCCTGGCGTGGCCTCGCGTTCGAACACCGTGACGCGGTGCCCGGCCTGCATCAGCGTGCGGGCACAGGCCACGCCGGCAATGCCGGCGCCGATCACGGCGAAGTGGCGGGCGGCGGCGGGAGTTCGGTGGCGGTCGGCGGTGGCGCGGGCTTTGGCTTTGGGCATGGCGGACTCTTTTCTTTTGACAGGGTGATGACTGAGGAGGCCGTGCACACTCTAACTCGGTCTGCGCGCGTCGCCGGGCTGGGGGCGACCCTTATGCAGCCCTCATCGCGTGGCGTTCAACGGCCCCGGTGCCGTTCGAGCAGCGCCTTGCGCGTGCCCTCGTGCTCGAACTGCGCGAGCCACCATTCGAGCGCGCGCCCCGGCTTGCCCGCGCTGCGCACGCGCCACGCGCAGTGCATGGTGCCCAGCGGCGGCTGGCGTTCGGTCTGCAGTTCGACGAGGTGGCCGGCCTCGATGTAGGGCCGCGCCATCGGCTCGGGCAAGAAGCCGCCGCCCAGGCCGTGCAGCTGCGCAGCGATCTTGGCCTGCATGCTGGGCACGGTGAGCACGTCCTGCCCGCCGACGAGGTTCACCGTCATGCTCGGTCCGCTGCGCACCGAGTCGGCCGCGGCCACCGCGCGGTGCTGGCGCAGCACCGCGTCGCTCAGCGGCTGCGGCAGGCGCGCAAGCGGATGGTGCGGTGCCACCGCGAACACGAAGCGCAGTTCGCCGATCGGCCGGCTGCGGATGCCGGTGGCGGTGAAGGCCAGGCTCGCGGCATCGAGCACCGCGCCGATCGCCAGGTCGGCCTCGCCGCTGGTCAGCGCCTCGATGGTGCCGAGCAGCGTCTCGTCGCGCAGCTTCAGGCGCGTGGGCGGCTCAAGCGCGAAGAAGGCGGTGCACAGGTCGAGCAGCGGGTCGCGCGCGATCACGCTGTCGACCGCGATGGTCAGCATCGGCTCCCAGCCGGTGGCCACGCGCTTCACGCGGTTGGCCACGGCGTCGATCTCGCCGAGCAGGCGCGCGGCCTCGCGCAGCAGTTCGGCGCCGGCCTCGGTGATGCGGGCCTGGCGCGCGCTGCGGTCGAACAGCAGCACGTCCAGGGCGTCCTCGATCTGGCGCACGCGGTAGCTCAGCGCGCTGGGCACCAGGCCGAGCGCTCGCGCGGCGGCGGCGAAGCTGCCGGTGGTGGCCACCGTCTGCAGCATGGCCAGGGCGTCGGGGGTGAGGACGTCTCGGGCGCTCGTCATGGGGCGGGCTCCATCATTCAAATAATTTGAATGATGCCATCAAAACCGGGCGTCTTTCAGAGGGGAATGGAGGTCCAGAATTCTTCTCATCCGCTGCGCATCCGGCGCGGCCCACGACGAAAGCCCCGGCGCCCGAAACGGGTGGGGCAGCAAGGAGTTCGATATGTTGCAAGTGCGTAAATCCCAGGAACGCGGTTATGCCGACCATGGCTGGCTGCGCTCGTTCCACAGCTTTTCCTTCGCGGGGTACTACGATCCGGCCTACATGGGCTTCGGCAACCTGCGGGTGATCAACGAAGATCGCGTGGCGGCGGGCGCCGGCTTCGGCACCCACGGCCACCGGGACATGGAGATCATCAGCTACGTGCTCTCGGGCGAACTCGCGCACAAGGACAGCATGGGCAACATCGAATCCATTCCGCCGGGCGACGTGCAGCGCATGAGCGCCGGCCGTGGCGTGATGCACAGCGAGTTCAACCACAAGGCCGACGAGACCACGCACTTCCTGCAGATCTGGATCGAGCCCAAGGAACGCGGCATTGCCCCCGGCTACGAGCAGAAGCAGTTCAGCGACGCCGAAAAGCGCGGCACCCTGCGCCTCGTGGCCTCGCCCGACGGCCACGACGGCTCGGTGACGGTGAACGCCGATGCACGCCTGTTCGCAGGCCTGTTCGATGGCGACGAGACCGCGAGCCTGACGCTCGACCCGCAACGCAAGAGCTACGTGCACCTGGTGCGCGGCGAGCTCGAAGTCAACGGCCAGAAGCTCGTGGGCGGCGACGCCGCGATGCTCGAAGGCGAATCGCAACTCACGCTCGGCGCCGGCAAGGATGCCGAAGTGCTGGTGTTCGACCTGACGGCCTGAGACGGCGTCCTTTTCTTTGTTCCTTTCGCTTCAACAACCAACGAGGAGTTTTCACCATGGCCATTACCACAACAACCACCGCCCCCAACGCTGCCCAGGACACCCTGGCACTCATCGGCCGCGTGCTGCTTGCAGCGCTGTTCGTGCCCGCCGGCTTCGGCAAGCTCATGGGCTTCGCCGGCACCGTGGGGTACATCTCCTCGGTGGGCGCGCCGCTGCCGCAGGTGGCGGCAGTCATCGCGATCGTCGTGGAGCTGGGGCTCGGCCTGCTGCTGCTGGTCGGCTTCAAGACGCGCCTGTCGGCCATCGTGCTGGCGATCTTCACCGTGGCCGCGGCCGTGATGTTCCACAACTACTGGGCCATGCCCGCCGACAAGGCCTTCGTGAACCAGCTGATGTTCTTCAAGAACATCGCCATCGCAGGCGGCCTGCTGGCTTTCGCCGCCTTCGGTGCCGGCCGTTTCAGCATCGATAAAAAGTAAGCTCGCTCCCCCCACGCCGCGCACACCTCGTGGGCGCGGCCTGCTGACTTCGTCGCTTCTTTGAGGAAATCCGTTTCATGGCAAACATCGTCGTTGTCTTCCATTCCGGCTACGGCCACACCCAGCGCGTGGCCCAGGCCGTGGCCGACGGGGCGGGCGCGCAGCTGCTCGCCATCGACGCCGACGGCAACCTGCCGGCCGGTGGCTGGGAGACGCTGGCCGCGGCCGACGCGATCATCTTCGGCTCGCCGACCTACATGGGCGGCGTGAGCTGGCAGTTCAAGAAATTCGCCGACGCGTCGTCCAAGGTCTGGTACACGCAAGGCTGGAAAGACAAGCTCTTCGCCGGCTTCACCAACAGCGCCACGATGAACGGCGACAAGGTCACGACCATGACCTACCTGTGGACGCTGGCCATGCAGCACAGCGGCATCTGGGTCAGCATGGGCATCCTGCCGACCAACAACAAGGCGGCCACGCGCGACGCCATGAACTACGTCGGCGGCTACGGCGGCCTGCTCACGCAGTCGCCCTCGGACGCGAGCCCGGCCGAGATGCCCAAGGGCGACCTGGAAACCGCGCGCGCCTTCGGCGAGCGCGTGGGCGCGGTGGCAAGATCGCGCGCATAACGCCCCACCGAACTTCGCCCACAAGGACACCACGATGACCGACACCATCCCCGAAATCCAATTGCTGCGGCCCCACGACAAGGACCTGGGCGGTGGCTTCAACGTGCGGCGCGTGCTGCCGGCGGCGCAGCGCCGCTCGGTCGGGCCCTTCGTGTTCTTCGACCACTTCGGCCCGGCCACCGAGCAGCCCGGCAACGCGCACGACGTGCGCCCGCACCCGCACATCGGCCTGTCGACGGTCACCTACCTGTTCGAGGGCGCGATGATGCACCGCGACAGCCTGGGCAGCGTGCAGGAGATCTTGCCCGGCGCCATCAACTGGATGACCGCGGGGCGCGGCATCGTGCACTCTGAGCGCAAGCCCGAGCGCCTGCTGGCCGACACTTTCGTGAACCACGGCCTGCAGCTGTGGGCCGCGTTGCCACAGGCCCATGAAGAGGTCGAACCCAGCTTCGAGCACACGCCGGCTGACGCCATTCCCGAGCTGACGGTGCAGGGCGTGCCCGTGCGCGTGCTGGTGGGCGAGGCCTTCGGCGTGCGCTCGCCGGTGAAGACGCTGGCGCAGACGGTCTACCTCGATATCGCGCTGCCGGCCGGCGGCCGTTTCGAGCTGCCCGCGCTGGCGCCCGAACTGGCGGTCTACATGGTCGACGGCGATGCGAGCGTGAACGCCGAGCCGGCGCCCGCCCACACGATGGCGGTGCTGCCCGACGGGCAGGGCGCGGTGTTCACTGCCGCCGCCGCTGTGCGCCTGATGGTGATCGGCGGCGAGCCGCTGGACGGCCCGCGCTACATCACCTGGAATTTCGTCTCGAGCCGGCGCGAGCGCATCCTCGAGGCCGGCGCCGACTGGGCCGCGCAGCGCATGGGCCACGTGCCCGGCGAGACCGAGTTCATTCCGTTGCCGGGCAAGCCCTTCGGCGTGCGCGAGCCCGACACGGGCACGACGCCGGTCTGAACCTCTGGCCTATTGCTTGATGGCGATGTCCGGGTCTTCCGAGGCCCGGGCGCTGGCGTCGGCGGCGCGCGCGCTGAGGTCGGGCGCCAGGGCCCGTCGGCCGTCGAACACGAAACAGTCGCCGTGGTAGTGTGCGCCGCCCACGTCCTCGAAGTACTTGAGGATGCCGCCTTCGAGCTGCAGCACGTGCTCCACGCCTTCCTCGCGCATGAGGATGGCCGCCTTCTCGCAGCGGATGCCGCCGGTGCAGAAGCTCACCACCGTCTTGCCCTCGAAGTCGGCGCGGTGCGCCTTCAGGGCGGGCGGGAATTCGGTGAACTTGGTGATGCGCCAGTCGATCGCGCCGTCGAAGGTGCCTTCGTCGACCTCGAAGTCGTTGCGCGTGTCCAGCATCACGATCTCGCGGCCCTCGTCGTCGTGGCCCTGGTCGAGCCAGCGCTTGAGCGTGGGCGCGTCCACGCCGGGCGCGCGGCCGGCGGCGGGCTGGATCGCGGGGTGGTCCATGCGGATGATCTCGCGCTTGAGCTTCACCAGCATGCGCCGGAAAGGCTGCGTGGCCGACCAGCTTTCCTTGGTTTCGAGGTCGGCAAAGCGCGCGTCGGCGCGCAGGTCGGCCAGGAAGGCGTGGATGGCCTGCGCCGTCCCCGCCAGAAACAGGTTGATACCTTCGGGCGCCAGCAGGATCGTGCCCATCAGGCCCAGGGCCTGCGCGCGCTCGCGCAGGGTCTCACGCAGCACGGGGCTGTCGTTGATGCCCACGAACTTGTAGGCGGCGATATTCAAAATCTCTTGCACGGGGCGGGATTGTAGGGATCGCCACACCACATCGTGGAGGGCGGCTTCCTACAATCGACGGATGTTTGTTCACCTGCGTCTGCACACCGAGTTTTCCGTCGTCGATGGCACGAATCGAATCGACGAAGTCATCAAGGCCGCCGCTGCCGACAAGCAGCCCGCGCTGGCCATCACCGACCTGAACAACCTGTTCGGGACGGTCAAGTTCTACAAGCAGGGCCGGGGCAAGGGCGTCAAGCCCGTCATCGGCGCTGAAATCTTCATCGACGGGCTGGGCAAGGAGCCCGGCGCGCTGACCCGCCTCATTCTGCTGGTGCAGAACATGGAGGGCTACCTCAACCTGTCGGAACTGCTGGCCCGGGCCTGGACGCAGAACGTGGGCCGCGGCCAGTCGCAGGCGGCCTGCAAGCTCGAATGGCTGCAGGAGCTGCAGGGCGGGCTGATCGCGCTGTCGGGCGCACAGGCCGGGCCGCTGGGCCAGCCGCTGCTGCAGGGCCAGGAAGAGCGCGCCGCCGAACTGGCGCTGCAACTGGCGGGCATGTTCCCGCACCGCTTCTACATCGAGCTGCAGCGCGCCGGCCGTCCCGAGGACGAGCCGCACGTGATCGCCGCCGTGAAGCTCGCCGCTCGCCTGAAGCTGCCGGTGGTCGCCACGCACCCGGTGCAGTTCGCCGAACGCCAGGACTACGAGGCGCACGAGGCCCGCGTGTGCATTTCCGAAGGCGAAATTCTTGGCAACCCGCGCCGCGTGCGCAAGTTCACCGAAGAGCAGTACTTCAAGTCGAGCGCCGAGATGCAGGCGCTCTTTGCCGACGTGCCCAGCGCGCTGGCCAACACGGTCGAAATCGCCAAGCGCTGCAACCTCACACTGGTGCTCGGCAAGCCGCAGCTGCCGGACTTTCCCACGCCCTTCATCAGCGAAGGCGTGCGCATGCCGATCGGCGAGTTCTTCCGCCAGGAGTCGTTCGACGGGCTGGAGGTGCGACTGAAGCACCTGTACCCCGACGAAGCCAAGCGCGAGGCCGAACGGGCACGCTACGTGGAGCGCCTGGAGTTCGAGATCAACACGATCCTGAACATGGGCTTCCCCGGCTACTTCCTGATCGTGGGCGACTTCATCAAGTGGGCCAAGGAAAACGGCTGCCCCGTGGGCCCGGGCCGGGGCTCGGGTGCGGGCTCGCTCGTGGCCTACGCCCTGAAGATCACCGACCTCGATCCGCTCGAATACAAGCTGCTGTTCGAACGTTTCCTGAACCCCGAACGCGTCTCGATGCCCGACTTCGACATCGACTTCTGCCAGGGCAACCGGGACCGCGTGATCGACTACGTGAAGGACAAGTACGGCCGCAACGCCGTGAGCCAGATCGCCACCTTCGGCACCATGGCCGCGCGCGCGGCCATCCGCGACGTGGGCCGTGTGCTCGACATGAGCTACATGTTCTGCGACGGCATCAGCAAGCTGATTCCGAACAAGCCGGGCATGTCGGTGACGCTGCAGTACCCGCCCGCGACCAAGATCGAGGGCGACAAGAACAACTACGCCATCGAGATGGAGCCGCAGCTGGCGGAGCGCATCGAGAAGGAAGAAGAAGTCCGCATGCTGGTCGAGCTCGCGCAGAAGCTCGAAGGCATGACCCGCAACATCGGCATGCACGCCGGCGGCGTGCTCATTGCACCGGGCAAGCTCACCGACTTCTGCCCGCTGTACCAGCAGCCCGGCAGCGAGTCGGCCGTGAGCCAGTACGACAAGGACGACGTCGAAGCCATCGGCCTCGTGAAGTTCGACTTCTTGGGCCTGGCCACGCTCACGATCCTGGAGATCGCGCGCGAGTTCATCATGAAGCGCCACAAGGGCCAGGAGAACTTCGCGTTCGAGAACATCCCGCTGAACGACGGGCCGACCTACCGCCTGTTCTCCGACGGCAAGACGGAGGCCGTGTTCCAGTTCGAATCCCGCGGCATGCAAGGCATGCTGAAGGACGCGCGGCCCACGCGCCTGGAAGACCTGATCGCGCTGAACGCGCTGTACCGTCCGGGCCCGATGGACCTGATTCCCAGCTTCGTGGCGCGCAAGCACGGCCGCGAAGACGTGGAGTACCCGCACCCGGCCGTGGCCGAGATGCTCTCCGAGACCTACGGGATCATGGTCTACCAGGAGCAGGTGATGCAGACCGCGCAGATCCTGGGCGGCTACTCGCTCGGCGGCGCCGACTTGCTGCGCCGCGCGATGGGCAAGAAGAAGCTCGAGGAAATGGCCGAGCATCGCGAGAAGTTCCGCGCGGGCGCCTTGGCCACGCACGGCATCGTGCAGGACAAGGCCGACGAAATCTTCGACTTGATGGAGAAGTTCGCGGGCTACGGCTTCAACAAGTCGCACGCCGCCGCCTACTCGCTGCTGGCGTACCACACGGGCTGGCTCAAGGTCCACTACACGGCCGAGTTCTTCTGCGCCAACATGACCGTGGAAATGGACGACACGGACAAGCTCAAGCTCTTGTTCGAAGACGCCCAGAAGAACTTCAACATCACCTTCGAGCCGCCGGACGTGAACCGCGGCAACTACCGCTTCGAGCCGGTCACCAACCGGATCATCCGCTACGGCTTGGGCGCCGTGAAGGGCACGGGCCAGCTCGCGGTCGAGGCCGTGGTGCGGGCGCGCGAAGAGGGCGGGCCGTTCAAGAGCCTGTACGACTTCTGCGTGCGCATCGACCGCCAGCGCATCAACAAGCGCACGGTCGAAGCGCTCATCAAGGCTGGCGCGTTCGATGCCATCCAGCAGAACCGCGCATCGCTCATTGCCTCGGTCGACCGCGCCTTCGAGTTCGCCATTGCCACGGCGGCCAACGCTTCGCAGGCCGACATCTTCGGCGACTGCGAGCACGGCTCGGCCACGCAGGAGCCCGACCTGGTCGACGCCACGCCCTGGGGCGTGAAGGAACGCCTGACCTTCGAGAAGACGGCCGTGGGCTTCTACCTGTCGGGCCACCTGTTCGACGAGGTCTCGCACGAGGTGCGGCGATTCTGCAAGCGCGAGATCGGCGACCTGCTCGACAGCCGCGACCCGCAGGTCATCGCCGGCATCGTGAGCGACTTCCGCGTCATCAACGGCCAGCGCGGCCGGCTGGCGATCTTCAAGCTGGACGACAAGTCGGAGTCCATCGACGCCACGGCCGACGAGGCGCTCATCAACGCCAACCGCAACACGCTGAAGGACGACGAACTCGTCATCGTGAGCGGCAAGCTGCAGCCCGCGCGCGGCGGTTTCGAAGCGCGCTTCCAGGTACAACAGGTGTGGGACCTGGCCTCGGCGCGCTGCCGCTTCGGCAAGTTCCTGCGCGTGGCGGTCAACGGCAAGGTGCCAGAGATCGCGCGCCTCCTGAAAGACTTTCCGGCGCGCACCGAGCAGACCGAGGTCGGTGACCTGGTGCACGGCCTGCCCGTGCGCCTGTCGATAGCGCGGGGCGGGGCGCAGGTCGAGCTGCAGTTGGGCGAGCGCGCCAAGTTCTTCCCGACCGATGCGGCGCTTGCGAGCTGGACCGCGCAGGCCGAAGCGGGCAAGGCGCAGGTCGTCTACGATTGATCGGGCCGCGCGGCCCCGGGGAACCTCGGGGCCTGCGCGCGGTCCATCAGTCTGTTGCAACCTGGCCTTGGGCCACTCACAGGAGGAATGACCGCATGCATTTCAAGAAGATCCTCAAGACCACCGCGTTGACGTTCGGCGTGGCGCTGCCCATGGCCGCGGCCTGGGCCCAGTACGCCGGCCCGAGCTCGGTGCCGAACCTGACGGTCAAGCAGCTGATCGAGACCGGCCAGGACGACCAGCACGCCACGGTGCGCGGCTTCATCGTCTCGCACGACGGCGGCGAGCACTACACCTTTGCCGACGACACGGGGCGCCTGAAGGTCGAGATCGACGCCAAGTACTTCCCGCCGGGCGTGAAGATCGACGACAAGGTGCGCGTCGAGCTCAGCGGCGAGTTCGACAAGGACCGGCTCACCGGCAAGACCGAACTCGACGTCAAGCGCGTCATCATCGTTCTGCGCTGACCCCCGCCTTTTTCCCGAGCGCCTGCTCGACCTGGTCGAGCACGGCCTCGGGGGCGTGCAGCCAGTCCTTGGCCAGCACCTGCATCACCTGCCAGCCGAAAGCGTCGAGGATGCGCGGACGCGAGACGTAGCGTTCCAGCACGTTGTGGCGCGTGCCTTCTTGCGCCGCACCGTCCACGAGGAGTCCCAGCGCATAGTGGCCCTGGCCCGATGCGCGCACCGCGAGGTCGCAGCGAAAACGCGACTGCCCCACCTGTTCGTCCACCGCATGGCCGCGCGCGCGCAGCGCCTGCGCGATCTGCGCCGTGACCTCGTCCGTGCGCGCATGCCGCGCCACGTGGCCGCGCGCCAGCGGGTTCATGCCTTCGAGCACGCGCCGCGCCGTGTCCTCGTCGCCGCGTGACAGGCATTCGGCATAGCGCAGGAAGTTCTTGAGTGCCGCCGCGCCTTCGTTGTGGTCGTTGGTGATCGCCTCGTGGCGGATGGTCGAGACCACTGCCATGTGGTGCTTGGCACGGCTGAAGATCACGTTCAGCCGCTTCTCGCCGCCGCGCTGGTTGATGGGACCGAAGTTCATCAGCATGCGGCCCTCGGGGTTGGGGCCGTAGCAGATGCTCAGGATGATGATGTCGCGCTCGTCGCCCTGCACGTTCTCCAGGTTCTTGATGAAGAGGCCGCAGAACTGGTCGTCTTCCTCGCGCACGTACTCGGCCTCCAGCCGCGCCGCGAAGTCGGCATCGACCGCGCCGAGCGCGTTCAGCTCTTCCTCGATCTCGCCCTGCTGCGCCTCGGAGAACGCCACGATGCCCAGGCTGCGCCCGGTCTCGCGCCGCAGCAGCTCGCGCACCAGCTGCGCGATGTGGCGCGCCTCGCCGTCGTTGATGCGGTTCTCGTACACGGCGTCGGCCACGCGGTGGAAGCTGATGGCGCGCGAGAGCAGGGCGTCGACCTGCGCCTTCACGGACTCGTCGGTCGGGCTGCGCGACTGCACCACGATCTCGCCGCGTTCGGGCGCGGGCAGGCTGCGGTCGGGAATGGTGTACAGGTTGCCCGCGTAGAAGGCCGCGTTCGAAAAGCCGATGAGCGATTCGTAGCGGCTGCGGTAGTGCCAGGCCAGCAGCGTGGCCGGCAGGTTGCGCGCGCCCTGGTTCAGCAGGCTGTCGGCGTCGAGCACGACGGCGATGCGTTCGCCTTCCTCGCCGCTTTCTGCATCGTCGCCTGCGACCGATACGGTGTCTTCCTCGGCGTCGCGGCCCGACGAGAAGAAGCTCGTGGGCGGAAGCTGCATCTCGTCGCCCACCACGATGATCTGCGGCGCGCGGTACAGCGCGGGCACGGCTTCTTCCACTGGAATCTGGCTGGCCTCGTCGAAGATCACCACGTCGAACAGGTCGGCCGCGAGCGGCAGCGTGTCGGATACCGACAGCGGGCTCATGAGCCAGATCGGCTTCATGTCGCGCACCACGCGGCCGGTGTCGCCGCTGGCGAGTTCGCGGATCGCCTTGTAGCGCATGGTCTTGCCGAACTCGTGCTCGAGCTCGCGGCGGCCCGCGTTGTAGCTCTTCTTGAAGACCTTGCCGTCGGCGTCGAGCTGGCTGGCGGGCAGGGCGCTCTTTTGCACATGGTCGCGGAAGCGCTGGCGCACCGCGGCGGCGAGCGTGCGCGCGTTGCGTTCGAGCAGCTTGCGTTCGCCTTCGCCCAGGCGCTGCGCATGGCGCGCGAGCGTGGCGCCGTCGAAGCGCGGCAGCCAGCGCTCGGTGCGGTACACGCGCTCCAGCCCTTCGCGCGCGACGGCGTACTCGATGGCCTCAGGCGGCAGCGGCAGGGTGCGCAGCGCGGCGGCCACGGCCGGGTCGGCATCGGCCAGTTCCTGCAGCGGCTGGAGCACCGACGGCAGCGCATCGGCCTGGTCGCGCAGCGTGCGGGCCAGGGCGTCGAGCGCGTCCAGCGGTTGCGCGCCGGCGTCGTGCAGCAGGTCGTGCCAGAGGGCGTCGAGCGTGTCGACGCGCGGCGCGGCGGCGACGAGCTGTTCGACGCTGCGGCGGCCCGCGTCGGTGCGCAGGTGGGCCTGGAACGCCGCGCGCAGGCCGGCGCCGGCGTCGATGCCGCGCATCGCCTGCAGCTGCTGCGCGAAGGCCTCGGCGTCGGTGCAGCCGTAGTCGGCCTCGAGGCGCGCCGCCTGCTGGTCGAGCGCGGTGCGCGCGGCCTGTTCGGCGCGCAGGTCTTCGAGGATCTGGCTGGGCTGCGGTCGCACGGCATGGGCGGCGAAGTCGTAGCGGCGCTTGAGTTCGCCCGACAGGCGCCACCACGAGGGCTGCAGCCAGCGCAGCAGCGAGCCCTGCTGCGCGCGGGCCTGCGCGAGCGCGGCTTCAGTGTCGCCGGGCGAGAGCTTGTCGCGCCAGTGGGCGGTGCGCTGCAGCTGCGCGTCGAGCGCCTGCTGCAGCGTGCGTCTTTCGTTGAGGGCGTTGCCGAGCGCGAGGCTGCTCGGGTGCGCCGCGTCGAGCAGCGCCAGCTGGCCGCGCGCGGCCAGCGCGGCGACGCTGCGCGCATCGGCCACCACGGCCAGCGCATCGCGCCACAGCACGCCGGCCTCGGCCAGCGGCGGCCAGGCATCGACCAGCGCATCGCGGCAGGGCGCGCTCAGGTCGATGGCGCGTTCGCTGCGTTCGACCAGCCGTGCCAGCGGTTTCTCCTGCGCCAGCAGCGAGGGCGCGAGCTGTGCGAACACATGCTGCGCGAAGCTGGGCGCGCCCAGGCTTTCGGTCACGGCCAGGTGCAGGCGCGACACCAGCTCCGCATGCCGGCGCCAAGCCGCGAAGGCGGGCAGCGCCTCGGCCTGCAGCGGCGTGAGCGACGGGTCGCCGGCCTTGAGCGCCACCAGCCGCGACAGCAGCTCGCGCAGTGTCACGGCGATGTGTTCGGGCACGTCGTGCATGGCGGCGTCGAAGCGCTCGAGCGCGCGCAGGTCGAGGTCCATGGCGTCGAGCACCTGGGTGCGCTCGGTGCTTTCCTGCGCCAGCGTGCCGGGCGCCTCGAGCCACAGCTCGTAGGTCTTGCGCAGGTTCTGCACGAAGGCCTTCTTGTCGCCCTGGGAGTCGTGGATCATGCAGCACAGCTCGTCCAGCCCCTGCTGGCGCAGGCGGTGGAACACCACGTCGATGGCGGCGCGTTTCTCACACACGAACAGCACGCGCTGGCCGCGGCCCACGTAGTCGGCGATCAGGTTGGTGATGGTCTGCGACTTCCCCGTGCCCGGCGGGCCCTGGATGATGTAGCTGGTGCCGGTGCGCGCCAGCGCCACCGCGGCGGTCTGCGTGGCGTCGGCCTGCACCACGGGCCACTGGTCGGCCAGCGGCAGCGCGGGCGGCGTCTCGCCGTCGACGCGGCGCGGCTGCAGCGAGAACACGCGGTCGAAGGCCTCGCTCGCCAGGTCGGATTCGGCCAGCCCCGAGTAGTCGCGCACCAGCGACATCTTGCGGTGGTTGAAGTTGCCCAGCGTCACGGCCGTGAGGTCGATGTCCCACTGGTAGGGGTTGCCGCTGCTCTCGCGCAGCGCGAAGGTCTTGCGCTCGGTGTCGTCGACCGCCGTGGCCGCCATCTGCGGCGCGCGCGGCTGTGGTGCGCCGCCGATGGCCTCGCGCACCGGCAGCGGCACGGGGCGCACGCGCGCATGGAACAGCTGCAGCCCGCGCGGGCGGAAGTCGTCCTGCGCGTAGCTGAAGTCTTGCGAGGCCACCGGCACCGCCGAGGGCGAGCGTACGCGGGTGCGGCGCTTGAACTGCTCGAGCCGCTGGCGCGCGCGCTGGTGCATCACGGCGATCTCGGGCTGCTTCACGAGGCGCAGTTGCACGCCGGGTTCGCTCTGCGCGATCTGCGCCGACAGCTGCGCATGGAATTGCTCGAGCGAGGTCTCGCGCAGGTCCACCGTCTCGGGCAGCGCGATGCCGTAGAGCTGGCGCAGGTGATGGCGCAGCGTGGGGTTCACCTGGGCCTCGCTGGCCGAGGCTTCGAGCAGGTACTGGTCGCGCACGCCTTTCTTGCGCGTGAGCTCCACCGGCAGCATCAGCAGCGGCGAGGCGATGCGCTCGGCGCGTTCGGCCTCGCCCTCCTTGAGGTTGTGCCAGCGCAGGAAGGCGATCACCAGCGACAGCTGCGAGAAGCCGTACTCGGCCCGGTCGCGCCGCGCCTCCTGCAGGATGCGGTCGAGCGCGCCTGGCAGGTAGGGCTGGTCTTCGAAGCGCAGCCAGCGCGCTAGCGGCACGGGGTCGCAACTGGCGATGTCGGCGGCAAAGCGGCCGTCCCACACGCACAGCTGGTCGGTGCGGATGCTGTTGAGGTCGACCACCAGCGGCACGCTGGCGACGGTGAGGTTCACATGGGCCTGCGTCGGCTTGAAATACAGCAGGCGGTTGCGCCGCGACAGGTCGAACAGCCGGTCGCGCAGGTGCAGCTGGATCGCCTGGCGGCGCTGGCCTGCGCCGTCGCGGGCGGGCGCGATGCGGTCCAGGCCGAGGTCCACGGGCTGGTCGCGGTAGGTCTCGAGGCGGCGGATGACCGAGGGCAGGTCGCGTGCGCGCTCATGGCGGTCGAGCGCGGTCATCTCGAAGATCACGGCGGCCACCACCGGGTGCAGCCGGCGGTTCAGCTCGAACAGGTTGCCGCGGTGCGTGGCAAAGCGGGTCAGGTCGTCGCCGTCGGTGAAGTCGAGCCCGCACGACAGGCTGGCCAGCACCTGGCCCAGGCACAGGATGTCGCCGAGCGCGTCGTGGTGGCCCAGGCGCAGCTCCCACGCGGTGTAGCCGGGCAGGTAGACGGGGCGCGTGGGCACGGTGTCGGGGCCGGCGTCGGGCATCACCGCGAGGTTCTCGAGCGCGACGCCGGCGTCGGCATCGACGGTCAGGCGCGTTTCGCCGACCACGCGCAGCACGGAGGCGGCGGGTTGTTCGAGCGGCGCGATGGCCTCGGGGTGGCGGCGAGGCGCGGTGCCTTCGGGCTGGACGAGTGCCAGCGCGGGTTCGGCGGGCGCGTCGGTCACGCGGTAGGCGAAGGCGTTGCCGAGTGCGGCGACGTGGCCGAGTTCGTGCAGGGCCGAGACCTCGCGCAGCAGCGGCAGCATGAGCTTGAGCACGTCGTCGGTCTGCAGGCCGCCGTGGGCCTCGGCGGTGGCGAGGAGTTGCAGGAGCGGGGCGGGAGCGAGGGTCATGCGGCGGCGGCCTGCGAAGAAGAGGTGGCGGCCTTGTCGAGCAAGGCGGCGGCGTCGCGCTTGACGCGGGTGAAGTTGCGCTTGGAAAGACCCAGGTCTTTCAGCACGCGCTGTTCGAAGGGCGTGTCGCAGCCGAGCGCATCGGCCAGGCCCAGCGCGGCGGCGAGGGTGACGTCGTCCATCTCGGGATCGGCGGCGACGAAGTCGACCAGCACGCTGGCCAGGTAGTCGTGCAGGCCGGCGGGCGCGGGCTCGGGCGGCGGCATCGTCGAGGTGGGCGGCGTGAAGTCGGGGAAGAAGCGGCGCGCATGCGCCAGCAGCGACTCCGACTGCAACACGGGCCGCTGCAGCAGCTGCGCCAGGGTGCCGCGCGTGAGGGCGCTCACGCGCTGCTGGCCGAGCATGTCGAGCGTGCCCAGGTCGAGCGGACCTTCGAGCGCGGCGGCCAGCCATTCGTCGGCGTCGTGCTCGCGGCCGGCCCACAGGCGCAGCGCGCGGGCGCGCACGAACACCTCGGGGTGGCTCACGCCGCGCGTCTGCAGCGCCTTGTTGTTGGGGTCGGAGCAGATTTCTTCGGCCTGCGCGAGGTAGCTCGCCACGTTGACCTGCGTGAGGCCGGTCTCGATCTTGATGAGCGCGCTCACGGCGGGCTCGAGCGCGCCGCAGGCCACGCAGCCGCCGCGGTCGGCAAAGGCCTCGGTGTACAGCGCATGGCGCCGCGCGGCCTGCAGGTGGCTCGCATCGGCGCGCGGGTCGGCTGCCGTGGCGTGCAGCAGGCGGTCGACGACGTGGTGCTTGCCGCCGTCGCGCTCCCACAGCAGGTAGTGCGCCAGCTCGTGGCCGAGCACGGCCTGGCGCTCGGGCGACTGCAGCTTTTCGAGCAGCGGGCCCGAGAGCACGATGTGCGCCTCGCCCGGCACGACGTAGATCGCGGCGTTCATGGCCGCGCCGTCGCCGGACGGGGCCTGGTAGAGCGTGATGCGCGCGGTGACGCCCAGGCGCTGCGCAGCCAGGGTGGCGTCGGCATGCAGGTCGGGGTGCGCGTCGGCGTCGAGGCGGTAGGCGCTGCGCAGCAATTCGGCACGCATGGCGGCCGTGTGTTCTTCGCGCGCTTCGGCCGAAGCGGCCCAGCGCCAAGCCTCGGGTTCGTTCGCCTGGAGGTGGGCGGCCAGTGCCTGCTGGTAGGGCAGCGGCGTCAGGTCTTGGAGGCGAACGGCAGGGAAAGAGTCGACCATGTCAGGAGCGCCAGCAACAATGAGTTGCCGACGATCCTAAACGAGCGGGTGGTGTCGCTTGCAATCACCCACGATGTGGGTGACCGCAACTGTCAGCGCTTCGGCTTGAGCGTGACGATCAGCGACGGGAAGATGCGTCCGTCTGTGTCGCGCGGCAGCTTGTCGGTCTTGCGCAGGCCGCGTTCGGCGGCTTCGTCCCAGGCGGGCAGGCCGCTGGACTTGGCGAGCTTGACGCCGACGATGGTGCCGTCCGGTGCCAGCCGCACTTCGAACTCGGCCTCGGGGTTGCCGTTCACGCTGTCGGCATCGGGGAAGGTGATGTTCGGGCGCACGGCGGCGGCAATGCGGCCGGCATAGCCGCTGGACGGGCCGGACGAGCGCTGGGCGTTGCCCTTGGCATCGTCGCTGCCGCTGGCGCCTGCCAGGCCCTGCATGCGCTTGAGCGTCGCGGCGCGGTCGGCGGCGGCCTGCTTGGCGGCCGCTTCCGCCTTCTTCGCTTCGGCCTGCTTGGCCTCGGCTTCCTGCTGCTTCTTCTGCTCGGCCAGCTTCTTCTGCTGCTCTTTCTTGCGCTCGGCTTCGTCCTCGGCGCGCTCCTTGGCCTCGAGCTCCTTCTTCTTTTGCTGCTGCACGCGCTGCTGCTCGAGCTCGCGCTCCTTCTGCGCCTTCTGTTCCTTGAGCTTCTTCTCGCGCTCCAGTGCGATGTCGGGCGCAGGGGCGGGCGCCGGCTCGGGCGGCTTGACGGCCGGGGGAGGCGGCGGAGGCGGTGCGGGTGCAGGCGGTGGCGGTGCGGGCACGGGGGCCGGTGGCTCCGGCACCGACAGGCGTGGGGCGGCCTGCATCACCGTGGTCGACCACAGCTCGGCATCGACCGCGCCGTCGTCGGCTTCGCTGCGCCAGCGCACGCCCCAGGTGAGGGCGGCGATCAGCAGCGCATGGGCAATGAGGGCGAGCGCAACCGCGCGGGGCGTGCCGCGTTGCGGCGGCGGCGCGAACTCGGGGCGATCCAGGGCGAGCGACATGCCTTATTTGCCGCCCGTGGTCGTGACCGACAGCCCCACGCGCTCGATGCCGCTGCGCTTGAGCTGGTTCATCGCCTTCACGACGGTTTCGTACTTCACCGACTTGTCGGCGCTGATGACCACGGGGCGCTGGGCGTCGCCGCCTTGCGCGGCCTTGGCCGCCGAGCCGATCTGCGTCATGGGGATCGACGCGCCGCCGGTGCCGGTGGACGGGTCTTTCTTGATCTGCACTTCGTCGTCGCTCTTGATGACGATCTCGATGGGCTTGTCGGGCTGCTTGTTGGCCCGATCGACCGTCGGCAGGTTGATCACGCTCGGCGTGATGAGCGGGGCCGTGACCATGAAGATGATCAGCAGCACCAGCATCACGTCGATGAACGGGACCATGTTGATCTCGTTGATCGTGCGGCGGCCGCGGCCCCGGGATGAAACGGCGGGCATGTCGTCGCGTCCTTTGTCTCTTGTGCGCGCCGCTCTTCAGCGGTTCGCGGCGGTGACCGAGGCGGCGGGCGTCACGGCGCCGGGGTTGGCCGAGAGGTTGCGCTGCAGGATGTTGGAGAACTCTTCGATGTAGGTCTCCAGGGCGATGGCGATCTTGTCGATCTCGCGCGCGAAGCGGTTGTAGCCGACCACCGCGGGAATGGCGGCGAACAGGCCGATGGCCGTGGCCACCAGCGCTTCGGCAATGCCGGGCGCCACGGTGGCCAGCGTCACCTGCGTGAGGGCGGCCAGGCCGGTGAAGGCATGCATGATCCCCCAGACCGTGCCGAAGAGGCCCACGTACGGTGACACCGAACCGACGGTGGCCAGGAACGACAGGTTCTGCTCGGCCGCATCGAGTTCGCGCTGGAAGCTCGCGCGCATCGCGCGGCGGGCGCCGTCGAGCAGCGTGGCCGCGTCGGTCACGTGGCGCTCGCGCAGCTTCTGGTACTCGCGCATGCCGGAGGCAAAGATGCGCTCCATGGGGCCGGCGAACTTGGCGTTCTGTGCCGCCGAGGCGAACAGTTCGTTCAGGCTGGTGCCCGACCAGAACTCGCGCTCGAAATCGTCGTTGAGCACGCGGATGCGCTTGAGGGCGAAGTACTTGCGGATGATGGCGGCCCAGCTGGCGACCGACACGATCACCAGCAGCAGCACGACCAGTTGCACCACGAAGCTGGCGTGGAGCAGGAGATTGATGATGGAGAGATCTTGGTTCATGGCTTGAAAGGTTGAGTCATGGAGCCGCTGGAGTGCTCGAGGGTTCCCGAAACTTGGGCCGGAATGCGCGCAGGGCGCAAGGTGGCGGCGTCCACCCAGCCAATGCGGATCGTGCCTTCGCACAGCAAGACCGGTGCCGCGGCCCCGGTGCGTTCTTGCTCTGTTTTTGATAGCACGCGCTGACCGATTATCAACGACGCGGTGCCCAGTTGCCGCAGCTCGGCTGTAACCAGCAGTTCGTCGTCCAGCCGCGAAGGCCGATGGTATTTGAGCTGCGTTTCGCTCACCACGAACTGGCCGCCGGTGGCTTCCTTGAGCTTGCGCTGCTCGACGCCCAGGGAGCGCAGCCACTCGGTGCGACCGCGCTCCATGAACTTCAGGTAGTTGGCGTAGAACACGATGCCACCCGCATCGGTGTCTTCCCAGTAGACGCGGATCGGAAACTCGAAAGTCACTTGCATGCCTCCGTGCTTCGCACTGCGGCGCGAGCTTGCTTGGGGCGGCCCGGCGCTACGCTCATTGGGCGATCATGGCCCGCAGGCGCTCGACCGATTCCTGCAGGTGCGCCATCGAGCTGGCGGTGGAAAAGCGCACGAACTTCGCGGTTTCGGCCGTGCCGAAATCGCGGCCCGGCGTCACGGCCAGGTGGGCGCGCTTCATGGTCTCGAAGGCGAAGTCCCAGCTGCCCGAGATGCCGAGCTTGTCGGCCACGCTCGTGCAGTCGGCGCAGGCGTAGAAGGCGCCGTCGGGCACCACGGGCACGTTCAGGCCCAGCGCGTTCAGTTGCGGAATGAACCAGTCGCGGCGCGCCTTGAACTCGGCGCGACGGCGTTCGTACTCGGCGATGCTCTCGGCCTCGAAGCAGGCCAGCGCGGCGTACTGCGACACCGTGCTCGCGCAGATGAAGAGGTTCTGCGCCAGGCGCTCGACCACCGGCACCAGCACTTCGGGAACCACCAGCCAGCCGAGGCGCCAGCCGGTCATGTTGAAGTACTTGCTGAAGCTGTTGATGCTGATGACGTTGTCGTCGATGGCCAGTGCCGTCTGCCCGAATGCATCGTCGTACGACAGGCCCAGGTAGATCTCGTCGATCAGCGTGATGCCGCCGCGCTGCGACACCACCTCGTGGATGCGGCGCAGCTCGTCGGGCGCGATCGAGGTGCCGGTCGGGTTCGAGGGCGAGGCCAGCAGCACGCCGCGAGTCTTGTCGGTCCAGGCGGCCTCGACCTTGGCGGCGGTGAGCTGGAAGCGCTCCTCGGCCGTGGTCGGCACCAGCACGGCCTTGCCGTCTGCTGCGCTCACGAAGTGGCGGTTGCAGGGGTAGCTTGGGTCGGGCATCAGGATCTCGTCGCCCGATTCGATCAGCGCGAGGCAGGCCAGCTGCAGCGCGGCCGAGGCACCGGCCGTGACGACGATGCGGCGCGCCGGCACGTCGACGTTGAAGCGCTGCTTGTACCAACCGCTGATGCGTTCGCGCAGGTGGTCCAGGCCGGTGGCCTGCGTGTACTGCGTGGCGCCGGCGCGCACGGCGCGGGCGGCCGCTTCCTGCACCAGGGGCGGGGCGGTGAAGTCGGGCTCGCCGATGTTCAGGAAGATCATCGGACGGTCGGTGTGGGCCACTTCGCGGGCCAGCACCCCAGCCGCTTTCGCGACCTCCATCACATAGAACGGTTCGATGCGCTGCGCGCGCGTCGAGATCCTCATGGGCGCGCCTTGCCGGTGGCCCGGTCGGCTTCCACTTCGAGCGGACGCAGCTGCGGCGCCAGCCCGTTGAGCACGGCGTTCACGTACTTGTGGCCGTCGGTGCCGCCGAATTCCTTGGCAAGCTCGATGCACTCGTTGAGCACCACGCGCCACGGCACGTCGGGGCAGTTCTGGAACTCGTACACGCCGATCCACATCACGGCGTGCTCGATGGGCGAGATTTCGGCGAACTTGCGGTCCAGCAGCGGCAGGATCAGCGCGTCGAGCTGTTCGGCGCCGTTGATCGAGCCGTGCAGCAGCGCGTCGTAGTGCGCCGCGTCGGCCTTGTGGAAGCCCGCGAGGTCGCGCGTGAAGTGGTCGATGTCGGTCGGGTCGTTGCGGCCCACCAGGTGCTGGTAGAGCGCCTGCAGCGCGAACTCGCGCGCGCGGCTGCGGTTCGACTTGGCCGCGGCCTTGCGTGCGCCCGTGCTGGTGAGGCCGGTGCGCGACTGGCGGGGCTTGGCGGACTTGGAGGTGTCTTCGGTCATGAAAGGGTGGCCAGCAGTTGTGCCATCTCGACCGCCACCTGGGCTGCGTCGCGGCCCTTGTCGGTCTGGCGGGCGACGGCCTGTTCGAGGTTTTCGGTCGTGAGGATCGCGTTGGCGATGGGCAGGCGGTAGTCGAGCGCGACGCGGCTCACGCTCGCGCCCGATTCGTTGGCCACCAGTTCGAAGTGGTAGGTCTCGCCGCGGATGATGCAGCCCAGCGCCACGAGCGCGTGGTAGCCGCCGCGCTCGGCGAGCGCCTGCAGTGCCACGGGCACTTCGAGCGCACCGGGCACCTGCACGTGATGGATGTCGGACGCGGCCACGCCGAGCGCCTCGAGCTCCGACAGGCAGGCCGTGGCCAGTGCGTCGGTGATGTCGGCGTTGAAGCGCGCCTGCACGATGCCGATGCGCAGGCCTTTGCCGTTGAGCGTGATCTCGCCCTTGTTGGAACCTTGCATGGTCGTTCAGTCTTTCGTGAGGTAACCGGCGATCTCGAGGCCGAAGCCGGCGGCCATGCTCGGCATGCGACGCGGCGCGCCGAGCAGGTTCATCTTGTGCACGCCGCATTCGCGCAGGATCTGCGCGCCGATGCCGTAGTTGCGCAGGTCCATGCGGCCGCGCTCGGGCGCTTGCGCGGGGCGCGCGGTGCCGTCGAACTGCGCGAGCAGCTCGGCCGCGGTTTCGCCGCAGTTCAGCAGCACGGCCACGCCCTTGCCTTCGTTCGCGATGTGCGAGAGGCTGGCGTCCAGGCTCCAGGAGTGCATCGGGCGGTTGACTTCGAGCGCGTCGAGCACCGACAGCGGCTCGTGCACGCGCACCGACACCGTGTCTTCAGGCGCCCACTGGCCGCGCACCAGTGCCAGGTGCACGCCGCGGCTGGGCTTGTCGACGAAGGCGTGGGCGGTGAAGGTGCCCCAGTTGGTCTGGATCTCGCGGCAGCCGACCTTTTCGACCAGCGATTCGACGCGGCTGCGGTGCTCGATGAGCGCGGCGATGGTGCCAATCTTGATGCCGTGCTCGGCCGCGAAGATCTGCAGATCGGGCAGGCGGGCCATCGTGCCGTCTTCGTTCATCACTTCGCAGATCACCGAGGCGGGCGAGCAGCCGGCCATGGCGGCCAGGTCGCAGCCGGCTTCGGTGTGGCCGGCGCGCATGAGCACGCCGCCGTCCACCGCCTGCAGCGGGAAGATGTGGCCGGGCTGCACCAGGTCGGCGGCCACGGCGTTGCGCGCCACGGCGGCCTGCACGGTGCGGGCGCGGTCGGCGGCCGAGATGCCGGTGGTCACGCCTTCGGCTGCCTCGATGGAGACGGTGAAGGCGGTGGAGTGCTTGGCGCCGTTGCGCTGGACCATCGGCGGCAGCTGCAGCCGCTCGCACATCTCGCGCGAGAGCGTGAGG
Organism: Variovorax sp. GW823-FHT04B03; assembly: GCF_058796495.1. NCBI lineage: Bacteria > Pseudomonadati > Pseudomonadota > Betaproteobacteria > Burkholderiales > Comamonadaceae > Variovorax > Variovorax sp. GW823-FHT04B03. The sequence continues at coordinate 421,015 of NZ_JBXAIT010000003.1, read as the reverse complement.
CAGATCAGGCCGCGCGCGTGGCGGGCCATGAAGTTGATGGATTCGGCGGTGATGTGGTCGGCGGCGATGACGATGTCGCCTTCGTTCTCGCGGTCTTCCTCGTCCACGAGGATGACCATGCGGCCGGCGGCCAGCTCGGCCACGATGTCTTCGACCGGGGAGATCGGTGCGGGTGCACGGTCGGCGCGCGGGGCGCCGATCGGCGTGACGGAGGCGTTCATTTCGAAGTGTCCTTGGGAGACGTGGAAGACGTCAGAGAGGGGGTGAGCATGCCGGCTTGAAGCATGCGCTCCACGTAGCGCGCCACGGTGTCGATTTCGAGGTTGACCTTCGAGCCGGCCTTCAGGCCGCCGAGGGAGGTGTTTTCCACGGTGTGCGGGATCAGGTTGATGCTGACTTCGGCGCCACCGGCGATGTCGCTCACGCTGTTGACCGTGAGGCTCACGCCGTTGATGGTGATCGAGCCCTTGTAGGCCAGGAAGCGCGCCAGCGCGGGCGGTGCGACCACGCGCAGCTCCCAGCTTTCGCCGACCGGCGCGAAGAAGCTCACATGGCCGATGCCGTCCACGTGGCCCGAGACGATGTGGCCGCCGAGGCGGTCGCTCGCGCGCAGGGCCTTCTCGAGGTTGATGCGGCTGCCTTCGTCGGTCAGGCCGGCCGTCTTGTCGAGGGACTCCGCGGAAATGTCGATGGTGAATTGCCCGCGTTCAGGTGCGAGCGTGGTGACCGTCATGCAGGCGCCGTTGAGCGCGATGCTGTCGCCGAGCCCGACGTCGTCGAGGTAGCCGTCGGGCACCTCGATGCTGAGTCGCTTGCCGTAGGAGGAGGAGGTGCCGAGGTCGTGGATGGCGGCGATGCGCCCCACGCCGGTGATGATTCCGGTGAACATTTCCACATTTTCGCAGACATCGAGGGGTCTTCGGCCCGAAGGGCCGGTTTGCGGCTGCGAATGTGCCGCGCCGCGTGGGCGGCGACTCAGAAGCGGTCGCGGCCGGCGACGCGCGCGACGATGCGCAGGTCGGGCCCCAGCATGTCCACCGACTTGAATTCGAGCGGCAGCGCGCCCGCCAGCGAGGTGAGCGGGCCCTCGGCATGCAGGTGGCTGGCGATGTCGAGCCCGCTGCCGATCAGCTTGGGCGCCAGGTACACCAGCAGTTCGTCCACGCAGCCTTCGCGCAGCAGCGAGCCGTTGAGCTTGTGGCCCGATTCGACGTGCAGCTCGTTGACGCCGCGTGCCGCGAGGTCCTGGAGCATCGCGGGCAGGTCGACCTTGCCGTGCAGGTTGGGCAGGCAGGTGATGGTGGCGCCGCGGGCTTCGAGTGCGGCCGCCTTTTCTTCGTTGTGCCGGCTGGCAGCGTAGATCCAGACGGCGCGGCCAGCTATGAAAATGTGAGCGTCGGGCGAGGTCTGGAGGTGGCTGTCGACCACCACGAGATGGGGCTGGCGCGGCGTGTCGACCAGGCGCACGTCCAGGCGCGGGTTGTCTTCGAGCAGCGTGCCGACGCCGGTCAGCACCGCGCCGGTGCGGGCCCGCCAGGCGTGGCCGTCGGCGCGCGCGGCCTCGCCGGTGATCCACTGGCTCACGCCGTTGTGCAGGCCGGTGCGGCCGTCGATCGAGGCGGCGATCTTCATTCGAACCCAAGGCTGCTGGCGGATCATGCGGCTGAAGAAGCCGATGTTGAGCTCGCGGGATTCGTCGGCGCCCGGTCCGACTTCGACCTCGACGCCCGCCGCGCGCAGGCGCTCGAAGCCCTGTCCTGCCACGAGCGGGTTCGGGTCGGCGAGCGAGGCCACGACACGGCGCACGCCGGCGGCGATGAGCGCGTCGCAGCAGGGGCCGGTGCGGCCGTGGTGCGAGCAGGGTTCGAGCGTGACGTAGGCGGTCGCGCCCGCAGTCGAATGGCCCTGGGCCTGCGCATCGCGCAGCGCCATCACCTCGGCATGCGGACCGCCGGCTTGTTGCGTGTGGCCCTGGCCGATCACGCGGCCGTCGGTGTCGCACAGCACGCAGCCGACGCGCGGGTTCGGGTCGGTCAGGCGGATCGCGGAGGCGGCGAGCCGCAGAGCGGTCGCGATGTGGGAGGCGTCGTGTCGGGAAGAGGACATGCCGGGTTCGTTCACGCCTTCTCGGGGGTCAGATGTCGCGCAGCAACTGGCGGAACTCGTCCACGTCCTCGAAGCTGCGGTACACCGAGGCAAAGCGCACGTAGGCGACCTTGTCGAGTTTCTTGAGTTCGCGCATCACGAGCTCGCCGACCTTCGTCGAATCGATTTCGCGCAGGCCGCTGGCCAGGAGCTTCTGTTCGATGCGCAGCAGGGCGTTGTCGATCTGCTCGATGCTCACGGGCCGCTTGCGCAGCGCCAGCATCATCGAGGCGCGGACCTTGGTCGAGTCGAAGTCGGCGCGGCTGCCGTCCTTCTTGACCACGACGGGGAAGTTGACGTCGGGGCGCTCATACGTGGTGAAGCGCTTGTCGCAGGCGCTGCACTGGCGGCGCCTGCGGACGAAGTCGGCGTCTTCCGAAACGCGGGTCTCGACGACCTGCGTTTCGAGATGACCGCAAAAAGGGCATTTCATGCGGCCAGTGCTTCTCTTCTTCTATTTACGAAATCAACGGTAGACAGGGAAGCGGCTCGTCAAGGCGTGGACCTTGGCGCGCACCGCGTCGATGTTCGCCGCGTCGCGCGGGTTCTCGAGCACGTCGGCCACCAGGTTCGCCGTGATGCGGGCCTCTTCGTCCTTGAAGCCGCGCGTGGTCATGGCGGGGGTGCCGATGCGCACGCCGCTGGTGACCATCGGCTTTTCCGGGTCGTTGGGGATCGCGTTCTTGTTGATCGTCATGTGGGCGGCGCCCAGCACGGCTTCGGCTTCCTTGCCGGTGATGCCCTTCGAACGCAGGTCGACCAGCATCACGTGGCTTTCGGTGCGTCCGCTCACGATGCGCAGGCCGCGCGCGGTGAGGGTGTCGGCCACGATCTGGGCGTTCTTGACCACCTGCTGCTGGTAGGCCTTGAACTCGGGCGTCAGGGCTTCCTTGAACGCGACGGCCTTGGCGGCGATCACGTGCATCAGCGGGCCGCCTTGCAGGCCGGGGAAGATGGCGCTGTTGATCGCCTTCTCGTGCTGCGACTTCATCAGGATGATGCCGCCGCGCGGGCCGCGCAGGCTCTTGTGCGTGGTCGAGGTGACGATGTCGGCGTGCGGCACCGGGTTGGGGTACACGCCCGCGGCCACGAGGCCGGCGTAGTGGGCGATGTCGACCATGAAGATCGCGCCGACGTCCTTGGCGACCTTGGCGAAACGCTCGAAGTCGATGTGCAGCGAGTAGGCCGAGGCGCCCGCGATGATCAGCTTGGGCATGTGCTCATGCGCCTTGCGTTCCATTGCGTCGTAGTCGATGGCTTCGTTGGCGTCCAGGCCGTAGCTCACCACGTTGAACCACTTGCCGCTCATGTTGAGAGGCATGCCGTGGGTCAGGTGGCCGCCTTCGGCCAGGCTCATGCCCATGATCGTGTCGCCGGGCTTCAGGAAGGCGAGCATCACGGCTTCGTTGGCCGAGGCGCCGCAATGCGGCTGCACGTTCGCGGCGTCGGCACCGAAGATCTGCTTGACGCGGTCGATGGCCAGTTGCTCGGCCACGTCGACGTGCTCGCAGCCGCCGTAGTAGCGCTTGCCCGGGTAGCCTTCGGCGTATTTATTAGTGAGCTGCGAGCCCTGGGCGGCCATGACGGCCGGCGAGGCGTAGTTCTCGCTGGCGATCAGCTCGATGTGATGTTCCTGGCGCGCGTTTTCGGCTTGAATGGCGGCCCAGATTTCGGGATCGGTCTGTTCGACCAGGATATTGCGTTGGTACATGGCAGTCCTTTGAAGACGAGGTCCTTGTTCAACCAAACAAGGGCTGCCCAGGCGAACGGCTGAACGCCTGTTGTGGTCAGGCGGCACGCTTCCCAGTGGTATTCCACGTCAGCGCGTGGCACCTTTTTCAGGGTGCTGCGCCTATCGCCAGTCGCGTACAGGCCGAGTGTAGCGCAGGCCCGCACGCATCCGGGCCGGGAGGGCCGGCAAGGCCTCAGGAAACTGCGGAGAGCAGGGCGACCTTGGCCGGCTCGCTGCCGGTGGCGGGCTCTTCGCCAGCCGGCTTGGCCGGTGCCACGACCGGGATCGGCTGTGCGCGCGCCGTGGTCGGCGGCGGCACGACCATCGTCGACGGCGCGCGGCCGGCGGCAACCTGGCGCAGGCGCTCGTGCTCGGCCAGCACCTTGGCGGCATAGCCGCCGTCGTCGTCGAGGTTGGCGGCGCCCACGTAGTAGCGCAGGCCGCCTTCGAGCGAGCCGGCGCGGGCGATGCATTCCTGCAGCACCTTCACACCGACGCGCATGTTGGTCACGGGGTCGAAGGCGGTGAGCGTGCCGCCCGCGCTTTCGTACTTGTCGCCGTGCACGCGCGTCATGACCTGCATCAGGCCCTGGGCACCGACGTGGCTTTGCGCGAACGGATTGAAGCTGGACTCGATGGCCATGATGGCCAGGATCAGCGTGGGGTCGAGCTTGGTGCGCTTGCCGATCTGGTAGGCCTCGGAGACCAGCACGCTCAGCGGTTCGGCCGCGACGCGGTACTTCTTGCTGAGCCAGTAGGCCACCGCCGCCTGCTGCTTGGGCAGCTCGTCGGGGCTCGCGGCCGTGGTGCGCTCGATGGCGGTCGGCTCCAGGTCGGTGGGTTCGGGCGCGGGCTTGCGCGACTGCAGCCAGCCCATCAGTTGTTCCTCGCCGGTCTTGCGCAGGTCGGGGCGCGCCACGAGGGCGAGGGCCGCGAACACGATGGCCAGGCCGACCAACGCAAACCCGTTGTGGGTGATTTCAAAAAAGCCGTCTGCCACATCGGACACGAAGGTCCGTAGCCCGCGGGCTGTGGCATCAAACGCCTTGCTCATCGCTTTTTTCCTTTCTGTGCGGCACCTGGCATGCAGCGCCTGAAAGGGCGGTGGATGAAGGCAGCGGCGCTTGGATTGGTATGTACGAATCAGGCTCCGCGCATGGAGGGGGTGTGGGGTAGGGAGCGCGGCGGCCTGATCACGCCGGTGGAATTCGGCAGCGGATTCAGGGAGGCCCTGCTGCGTCCGGCAGCAAGGGCAGGCGGGATTCTATCGTGGCTAAATACACGGTCAAGCATAAGGATTTGGTTTCATATGTTAATAAGTGCTTGAAAAATCCCCTCGTTCGAGGGGGCTCCAGGGGGCGCGGGCCTACGGGAAATCCCTTGGAAAAAGGGATTTGCAAAGGAAGGGTGAGACGCCTAATCTGGACGGGCCTGAGGTTTCAGGCGTTTTTCCGAAGTCAGGCAGTCCGAGGTGCAAGTCAAGGACTCGAACGATGGAGGACTCCACGGCGGCAATCTCTTGCTGCCAGCACGGCGGGAACCATTACTTCCGGTCGCGCGAATCGATGGCATGGGTTTTGAGCCCGCCATCAAGCCCGGTGACAAGACACTTCGTCGACTCACCGGGCTTTCTTGTTTGTGGGGCTCACACTTTCGGCCTACCGATCCTGTCGAGGGGTGCGTGGGCATCGCAATGCCTCGCCAAAAGGGAACGCATTCACGTTTCCGCAGACTTTGTTGGCATCTGTTTGCGGCACACTTCTGCGGATGGATGCTGCTTCGATCAAACAGAACAAATGGGTGCGGCGTGGGGTTGTCGCGTTGCTGGTGGTGTTGGCCCTGTGGGTCATCGCGTGGCTGGCGGTGCCGCCGATTGCCAAGAGCCAGCTCCAGAAGATCGCGAGCGAAAAGCTGGGCCGGCAGGTCACCGTCGGCAAGATCGACTTCAAGCCCTGGACGCTCGAGCTCGCACTGAATGACCTGCGCATCGCCACCGCCGACGGCAAGCAGCCGCAGGTGGCCATCAAGCGCATCTATGCCGACGCTGAATTGCAATCGCTGTTCCGCCTGGCGCCCGTGATCGACGCGGTGACGGTCGAGGCGCCCGCGGTGCTGCTCACGCACCTGGCCGACGGCAAGTACGACATCGACGACATCCTGGCCAAGCTGGCCTCGGGCCCGCCGCCCGATCCGAAGGCCGAGCCCGCGCGCTTCGCGATCTACAACATCTCGATCAAGGACGGCGCGGTCGACTTCGACGACCAGACCGTCAAGCGCCGGCACGAGCTGCGCGGCTTCATGCTGAACGTGCCGTTCCTGAGCAACCTCGCCTCCAAGCGCGAGATCAAGACCGAGCCCAAGCTGGCCTTCGCGCTCAACGGCAGCCAGTTCGACTCGGCCGCCTTCACGACCCCGTTCGCGCAAAGCCGCAAGACCGACGCCCACGTGCAGTTCAAGGGGCTCGACCTCGTGCCCTACCTGGGCTACATCCCCGGCGGCCTGCCGGTGAAGCTGCAGGCCGGCAGCCTGGATGCCGACCTGAAGATCGATTTCCAGCAGACCAGCACCATTGGCCTGAAGATCACCGGCACGGTCGAGGCCCATGGCGCCAAGCTGGGCGACGCGCGCGGGCGCGACCTGCTGGGCTTCGACTCGCTCAAGCTGGCGCTGGCCGACGTGCGACCGCTGGAGTCGGTGTTCCACCTGAGCGAGGTCGCGCTGGCCAAGCCGCAGCTGGTGGTGGCGCGCGACGCCGCCGGCCAGCTCAACCTGATGGCCACCGACCCGGCGACCGGCGCGGCCGAAAAGGCGGCGCCGCTGCCCGCGCCCGCCGCCAGCGCCCCGGGCGGCAACCCGGCCGCCGAGAAGCCCAAGCTCAAGGTGCAGGTCGACAAGATCGCGCTCGACGGCGGCCGTGTCGGCTGGCGCGACGAAACCGTCAAGCCCGCCGCGGCCATCGACCTCACCGACCTCGGCATCAACCTGACGGCCGTCACCTGGCCCATGGAAAAGCCTGCGCAGTTCGACGGCAGCACCGCCGTCGCGGGCGCCACGCTGAAGTTCAAGGGCAACGCCACCGACAAGGTCGCCGACGTGCAGACCGAGGTCGAAGCGCTGCCGCTGTCGCTGGCCGCGCCGTACCTGGCGCAGAGCCTGGAGCCCACGCTCGACGGCAAGCTCAGCGGCCAGATCGACGTGTCCTGGGCCCAGCCCGACCTGAAGTTCAAGGCGCGCCGCCTGGCCGCCGACGGCCTGGCGCTGACCCAGGCCAAGACCGCGCTGGCCAGCGTCGGGCGCTTCGAACTGGTCGACGCCGAGGTCGACATGACCAGGCACACCTTGAACATCGCGTCATTCACCGCGACCAACCCCAAGGTGAGCGTCGAGCGCGACAACGAGAAGCGCTGGATGTTCGAGCGCTGGCTCAAGACCCCGGCCGGCGGTGCCAAGGTGGCGGCGCCCAAGCCGGCCGACGCCGGCGCGGCGCGTCCCAACAGCGCCAACACCAAGCCCTGGGCGCTGACGCTGGGCACGCTGGCGGTCGACAACGGCAGCCTGTCCTATGCGGACAAGGCCGGCTCGGCGCCGGTGGCGATCGAGATCACGGCCTTCAAGCTGCTGGCCCAGAAGATCGCACCCGACACCAACACCGTCTCGCCGCTGCAGGTGTCGGGCCGCATCGGCGCGGGCCGCCGCGCGGACCCGGGGCGCTTCGACTACAAGGGCAATATCGTGCTCAAGCCGCTGGCGGCCGAGGGGCGGCTCGAGGTGGCGTCGTTCCCGGCGCATGCCTTCAAGGCCTATTACGCCGATGCGCTCAATGTCGACATCCGCCGCGCCTTCGCGAACTACCGCGGCACGGTGCGCTACGCGAGCGCGCCGGCCGGCATGAGCCTGAAGCTGGCCGGCGACACCGCGCTGGACGACTTCCGCGCCAACAGCGTCTCGCTGACCCAGTCGCCGGGCTTCGACCGCGGCAACAGCCAGCTGCTGAGCTGGAAGACCCTGAGCCTGCGCGGCCTGCAGATCAGCCTCGCGCCCAACGCGGCCCCGACGGTGGACGTGCGCGAAACCACGCTGACCGACTTCTTCGCCCGCGTGATCGTCGACCCCACCGGCCGCCTGAACCTGCTGAGCCTGACCAAAAAGGGCGAAGAAGCCTCGAAGGCCGCGGCGGCCACCGCCGCCGAAGCCAGCACCAAAAAGGGCCCGGGCGGCACGACCACCACGACCCGCGCGCCGGCCGCCTCGGCGCCACAGCGGGCTTCGGGCGGTGCGCCGGTGTCGGCCGAAGCCATGGTCGGCGGTGCACCCGAGCCTGCCCCGGCCGCGTCCGCACCGGCCGTGGCTGCCGCGCCTGCGGCCGACAGCGGCCCGACGCCCGTCATCAACTTCGGTCCGATGAGCCTGGTCAACGGCAAGATCGACTTCACCGACCTGTTCGTCAAGCCCAACTACTCGGCCGACCTGAGCGAGCTGACCGGCAAGCTCAGTTCCTTCTCGTCGAACCCGCCGAACGGGCAGGGCGGGCGACCGGCGCTGGCCGACCTCGAGTTGCGCGGCAAGGCGCAGCAGACCGCGGCGCTGGAAATTACCGGCAAGCTCAATCCGCTGGCCAAGCCGCTCGAACTCGACATCACGGCCAAGATGCGCGACCTCGACCTCGCGCCACTGTCGCCGTACTCGGTGCGCTACGCGGGCCACGGCATCGAGCGCGGCAAGATGAGCATGGACGTCAACTACAAGATCGCGCCCGACGGCCAGCTCACCGCCACCAACAAGCTGGTGCTCAACCAGCTGAAGTTCGGCGACGAGGTGGCCGGTGCGCCCAACAGCCTGCCGGTGCGCCTGGCCGTGACCCTGCTGGCCGACCGCAACGGCGTGATCGACGTCGACCTGCCGCTGCGCGGCTCGCTCAACGACCCGCAGTTCAGCATCGGCCCGCTGATCTTCAAGGCGGTGGTCAACCTGATCGTCAAGGCCGTGACCGCGCCGTTCAGCCTGCTGACCGGCGGCCTCGGCGGTGGCGGCAGCGGCGACTCGAGCGCCATCACCTTCGAGCCTGGCAGTTCCACGCTCAGCAGCGGCGCCAAGGAAAGCCTGGATAAGGTCGTGAAGGCCCTGACCGAGCGGCCGACGCTGCAGATGACGGTGGTGGGTACCTCCAGCCTCGAGAAGGAGCGCGACGCCTACCAGCGTCAGCGCCTGCGCCAGCTGACCCAGGCCGAGAAGCGCCGCGTCGCCGTGCGCGGCGGCCAGACCGGCACCGAGGTGGCGCCGGTGACCGATGCCGAATACCCGGAGTTGCTCACGGCCGTCTACAAGCGCTCCGACATCACCAAGCCGCGCAACATGGTCGGCCTGGCCAAGGACCTGCCGGTGAAGGAAATGGAAAACCTGCTGCTGGCCAGCGTGCCGGTCGACGAGGAATCGATGCGCCAGCTCGCCGTCGAGCGCGGCGCCGTGGTGCGCGACTACCTGCTGGCACAGAAGCTGCCGAGCGAGCGCCTGTTCCTGGGGGCCGTGCGCACCACGGCCAGCGGCAACGACTGGAAGCCCGGCGCCGAGCTGAGCCTGACCATGAAATAGCCGGCGGGGCCTGGCTTTTCGCCTCGCCTTGCCATATATCTTGCGGGCCCTTTTCAACCCGCTGAACGGTGCGCGCCGCAGTTCCGACACGGAATTCGGCGGGCTGTTCGCCAACTGGGTGAAAATGTCGATGTGCGCCGGCCTTTGCCGGCGCCTTCGCTTTCTCTACCAAGACAACGATTTCGCGCAGTGACCTCTACTTCTTCCAAGCCACACGACCTCCAGGCCCTCGACACGCTCACCGGCGGCGCCTTCACCGCGCCGACCTCGGGCGAGCGCGCCGCGCGCATCCGCGACTGGCTCGCGGGCAACCCTTCGTCCGAGCAGATGCAAGAGGTCTTCAAGGAGTTGAGCGGCCGCGACAAGGGCGCCGCGCGCCTGCTGCGCGAAAAGCTCGACGAAATCAAACGTGCCAAGGGCCAGGAAGCCATCGCCGCCGAATGGGCGCAGAAGGCCGAAACGCTGCTGGCGCAGTCCAAGCTCAACATCGCCGACGCACTGGCCTGGCAGCGTGACGCCGCCAAGGCCGGCGCGCCGCTGTCGCGCGAACCGCTGGCCGGGCTGAAGGCCCAGCTGGCCGAGCGCGTCAAGGGCATCGAAGACCTGCAGCACCGTGCGCAGGTCCACCGCGAAGCCGCCGTCCTGCTGGCGCAGCGCTTCGAAGTGCTGTCCACCAAGGGCTGGAAGGACGCCCAGGCCGCCGAGGAATCGCTGCGCGCCGACGTGACCCACTGGCAGCAGCAGGCCGCCGACATCGTGGCCGATGCCAACTGGAACAGCCTCGACGCCAAGTTCGCCCCCCAGCTCGAAGCTTCCAAGTCGCAGCTGCTCGTGGTGTCCGATTCGTTCCACGGCGCGCTGGCGCAGGCCGTTGCCGCCGCGGCCGATGCCGCCGCGCCGCTGCCGCCGGTGCCCGTCTGGGCCGACGAACTGCGCGCCGCACGCGGCGAAGTGGTGGCGCCCAAGCCCGCCGCGCCCGCCCGTCCCGCCGCACCCAAGGTCGACCCGGCCGTGCGCGCCGCGGCGCAAGACGCCGTGCAGGCCGCCCTCGCCAAGCTCGAACAGGAAACCGCCGAAGGCCACGGCAAGGCCAGTGCCGGCGCTGCCGCCGCGCTGCGCGCCGTGCTCAAGGAACACGGCAAGCTGGTCGACGCGCCGCTCGAAGCCCGCGTGCATGCCGCACTGGTCGCTGCCGGCGAACTCGAAGGCTGGCAGCGCTGGAGCGCCGACAAGGTGCGCGAAGACCTCGTCGCCAAGGCCGAAGGCCTGCTCAAGCGCCCCGAAGGCCAGGCCCTCGGTGGCCGCAAGATGCAGGAAACCCTGCGCGCCCTGCGCGACCAGTGGAAGCAGGCCGACCAGGGCGGCGTGCCGAACCACGCGCTGTGGAAGCGTTTCGACGAAGCCTGCAACGAAGCCCACAAGGTCGTCGAGGCCTGGCTCGAGAAGGTGCGCGCCGATGCCGCCGAACACCGCGCCCTGCGCGTCGCACTCATCGAAGAGGTCAAGGCCTGGGCCGCAGCGCATGCCGGCGCCACCGACCTGAAGGCGCACAACCGCGCGCTGCACCAATTTGCCGACCGCTGGCGCGATGCCGGCCACGTGGGCGAGAAGGTGTTCGCCGAGCTGCAACCGCTGTGGAACGAAGCCTTCGGTGCTGCCCGTGCCCCGTTCGAAACCGCGCAGAAGGCCAGCGTCGAACGCCGCCAGGCCATGATCGCCGAGGCCACCGAGCTGGGTGCCCAGCCGATGCTGCGCATCGACGCCGTGAAGGCGCTGCAGCAGCGCTGGCAGCACGAGGCACAGAGCGTGCCGCTCGATCGCCGCCACGAACAGAAGCTGTGGGATGCGTTCCGCTCACCCATCGACGAAGCCTTCAACCGCAAGACGGTCGAGCGCGAAAAGGCATCGGCCGCCATGAGCGAGCACGACCGCCATGTGCTCGAAGCCTCCAAGGCGCTCGACGCGGCCAATGCCGGCGGCGACGCACAGAAGATCCGCGCCGCCATCGCCGGCCTCGAAGCTGCACTGCGTGGTGAAGCGCCCGCACCGGCACCCGCCACCACGAGCGACGGCCCTTCGGTCGGCGCCACCGGTGTCGAAGCCCCCGGCCAGGCCGCTGCCGAGTTCGGCGAGAGCGCCGAGCAGACGCCGGGTTCGAGCGATGCCGAAGCCACGCCGTCCGCACCCGCGGCAGCAGTGGCCGACGCGCCCGACCTGGTCGCTCCCGCAGACGGCGCCGATGCTTCGGCCCGCAGCGACAGCGCCGCGCACGAAGCAGGTGAAGCCGCAAGCGTCGCGCCGGCCGCGCCGCCGAAGCCCGCACCCAAGCCCGTGGTCGCCATGCGTGGCGACGACCGGCCCAGCAGCAAGAAGGCCGAAGCCGCACCGGCCGCTCGCGGCACGGGTCGCTTCGGTGATCGCCGCGACGGTGGCCGTCCTGGTGCCGGCGGCCCCGGCCGTCCGAACGACCGTGGCGGCCCGCGTCCTGATGCCCGTGGTGGCGATCGCGGCGCGCCGGGCGGTGGCCGTTTCGGCGACCGTCCGCCGCGCGAAGACCGCGGCCCGCGCCTGGGCGATGCCGCCTTCCGCGCGCAGCGCGAAGCGCTCGAGCGTGCCGACATGGCGCTGCGCAAGCTGGCCGCGCAGGCCCACGGCGAAGCGCTCACGCAGGTGCTCGGCGCCTGGGAGCAGCGCGATGCCGCGCGCCTGCCCAGCGTGCAGGAACTCGGCCGTGCCGTGACGCCGGCCGTGCGCACCCAGTGGTCGCAGGCCGTGGGCGCCGCACCGACGGCCGCCGCGGGCGATGCCGCTGAAGCACTGCTGCGCCTGGAGATGGCCGCCGAAGTGCCGACGCCCGCCGAGCAACTCGACGCACGCCGCGCGCTGCAGCTCAAGCTGCTGACGAAGCGTGGCGATCCGACGCCGACACAGACCTGGGGTCAGGACGCCGGCAAGGTGCTCGCCGCTGCGCACGACGCCGCCACCGCGCGCCGTCTGCAGAACGCGCTGAAGGCCTTGCTGCGCAAGTAAGGCGCCCGCGCGCGTTCATGAGACGGAGCCCGCCGCGTGCGGGCTTTTTCATGCGTGTCGACCCGTCCCGCCTCAAGGCAATTTGGCCAGGATCTTGTCCATTTCCCCGGCGGTATAGGCGCGCAGGGACCGCGTGCGCACATTGCCCTGCATGGCGATGGCCAGGCTGAATGCACAGAGCGCCTGCTCGTCCTCGGACTCCAGCACGCAGACCACATCGCAGTCGCCCATGGTCCAGAAGATTTCGCGCATGTTGACGCCGAGCTTCTGGGCGGTTTCCTTGGCGGCGGCGGCGCGTTTGGTGGTTTCCTTGACGCTCTGGATGCCCTTGTCCGTGAAGCTCAGCATGCCGATATAGGTCACCATTTTCTGCTCCTGTGTTGTTATCCGCGGGGGCGAATCACATGAAGCAACGCCGCCCCCGATGGCGACGCTCCAGGTCATCGGGCGCGCAGCGATGCTGTGGAGGGCGATGGCCGCAGCGATGCTACGCCTGGGGCTTGCAAAGGCAAGGCGCCCCCGATCAACGCCTACTCAGGACGAGGTAGGCGGACCGCGATTGCGCGCGCAAGCAAGGAAACCAGATGTGAGGGGCGGGTCAGGCCTGCGCAGGCCGAAAGAACGCATCGAAGAGAACCAGCACTCCCGGGAAGTCCCGCGCGAAGTTCGGCCGGTTCACGAAGTAGGCCTCGCAGGCCACCGCGAAGAACTCGCTGATCGAGGTGGCACCGTAATCGTCGAGCCAGGGCGGCTCGGCGCCGAAGCGTTCGGCAAGGATGGTCTTCTCGCGGAAGTCGTCGTAGGCCGGCTGCAGCACCGCCATCCAGGCCGCACGCGCATCGCGCGCGCTGCGTCGGCCCATGAAGCCGGCCGGCAGCGGCGGGCAGCCGTCGGCGACGCCGTTGCGCATGTCGATCTTGTGGGCGAACTCGTGGATCACGACGTTGTAGCCGCCCTCGCTGCTGACGCTGCTCGCGAGCACGTCCTGCCAGCTGAGCATCACGGGGCCCTGGTCCATCGCCTCGCCGGCGACGACCTCTTCGTATTCGTGCACGACCAGCGCGTCATCGACGACCTTGCGCGGCGCCACCACCTCGGACGGGTGCACCACGATGCCGACGAAATCGTCGTACCAGTCGAGCCCGTCCTTCAGGTGCAGCACCGGCAGCACGGCCTGCGCCGCAATGGCCAGCGCCACCTCGTCGGTGATGACGAAGCCCTGCGTGCCGTGGAATTCCTTGTCCCGCAGGAACTCGGCCGCCAGCGTGCGCAGCCGTTGCTGCTGCGCAGGCGGCAACGCGCCCAGGAAGGCGTAGCGCGTGAGCGTGGCGCGCCAGGCAGCGTCGGGAATCGGGGGCAGGGTGCGCAGCCGGCGCAGCCACTTGAACATCGGTGGCGATGCGGCTAGCGCAGGTCGACGCGCTGCGCGCCGGCGGCCGACAGGCACAGCAGTTGCGCGCGCGCCGGATGGGCGGCGGCGTCCCAGTCGCTCAGCACGATGCGACGCAGGCCGTGGCCCAGGTCGTGGACGGCGGGGCGATGGGTGTGGCCGTGGATCAGCGCGCTGGCGCCCGCGTGCTGCAGCCATTGGCGGGCAGCGTCGGCGTCCACGTCGGCCCAGAGGGTCGAGGGATCGCGCTTGCGGTCTTCGCTCTGTGCGCGGATGGCGCGGGCGAGGGCGCGGCGCTCTTCCAGCGGGCGCGCGAGGAACGCGGCCTGCCATTCGGGCGTGCGCACCTGGGCGCGAAACTGGAGGTAGTCGGTGTCTTCGAGGCAGAGGGCGTCGCCATGGCTCAGCAGCCAGCGTTCGCCGTGCAGCACCAGCACCGTCGGGTCGTCGAGCAGCGTCAGGCCGCATTGCGCGGCAAAGGCCTTGCCGACGAGGAAGTCGCGGTTGCCGTGCATGAAGAACACCGGCATGCGCTGCGCGGTGCGCTGCAGCAGTTCGGCGCACTGCGCCTCGAAGCCGGGCTGGGCGGCGGCATCGTCGCCCACCCACACCTCGAACAGGTCGCCGAGGATGACCAGCGCATCGGCCGGCGTGGTCTGCAGGTAGCCCTGCCAGGCCTCGAAGGTGGCCAGCTCGCTGGCCTGCAGGTGCAGGTCGGAAATCAGGTCGACGGTGCGCCACGCGGGCGGCGCCACCAGCTCGGAGAAAGCCGGGTTCGCCACCGGGGTCATGCCGCTGCGCCGTGCCTGAAGTGCATCACTCGACAGTGACGACTGCCTTTTCGATCACGACGTCCTCGAGCGGCACGTCGTCATGGAAGCCCTTGCGGCCCGTCTTCACGGCCTTGATCTTGTCGACGACATCGGTGCCGCCCGTGACCTTGCCGAACACCGCATAGCCCCAGCCTTGGGCCGAGGGGGCGGTGTGGTTCAGGAAGCCGTTGTCGGCCACGTTGATGAAGAACTGGGCGGTGGCCGAGTGCGGTGCGCTCGTGCGGGCCATGGCCACGGTGTAGTTGGCGTTCTTGAGGCCGTTGTTGGCTTCGTTCTCGATCTCGGCGCCGGTGGGCTTTTGCTTCATGCCGGGCTCGAAACCGCCGCCTTGCACCATGAAGCCGGGGATCACGCGGTGGAACACCGTGTTGTCGTAGTGGCCCTTCTTCACGTACTCGATGAAGTTGGCGGTCGACTTCGGTGCCTTCACGCCGTCGAGTTCGAGCGTGATGACGCCGTAGTTCTTGATGTGCAGTTCGACTTGGGGGTTGCTCATGAGTTAGCTCCTTCTTCGGAAACGGGATTACTTCGCCAGCGTGGCGGACTTGATGGTGAGGGTTTCGACGGGCACGTTCTGCATGCCGCCCTTGTTGCCGGTCTGCACGGCGCGGATCTTGTCGACCACGTCGGTGCCGGCGACGACCTTGCCGAACACGGTGTAGCCGTAGCCGTCGGGGTTGGGCGCGTTGAGCGAGTCGTTGTTCTTCACGTTGATGAAGAACTGCGAAGTGGCCGAATTGGGGTTGCCGGTGCGGGCCATCGCGATCGTGTACTTGTCGTTCTTCAGGCCGTTGTTGGCCTCGAGCGGGATCGGCGGGCGCGTGGGCTTTTGCTGCATGTCGGCCGTGAAGCCGCCGCCCTGGATCATGAAGCCGTCGATGACGCGGTGGAACACCGTGCCGTCGTAGTGCTTGTCCTTGACGTACTGCAGGAAGTTTTCGACCGTCTTGGGGGCCTTGGCCGCATCGAGCTCGACCACGATGTCGCCCGCCGAGGTGGCGAGCTTGACGCGCGGCGCCGCCTGCTGGGCGTGCGCGCCGGCGGCGGCGCCGAAGGCCAGGGCCGCGGCCAGTGCGAGGGCGCCGCGGCGGCTGAAACGGGAAAGTGCAGAGGTCGTCAAATGAGGCTCCGTGTGCGGGTGGAGGGGAGGGCGGTGGGCCCGCGATGGCGCAGGTTGGGAGGCAACTGTGTGCGCACCGCCGGATTGCAAGAGGCTGTTGACCGTTACTTGGTCGTGCGGCCCACGGGCTTGCGCACCTCGGGCGGTGCGGCCGGCAGCACGGCCGCATCGGCCGCGGCCTTGGGCGTGAAGATCTGGCGGATCAGCGCGAGCTTGGGCGCGACGCTCGCATTGGTGGTCGCGAACTGCTGGGCGCGCTGGTACTCCTGGGCCGCCAGGCGCGCATACACGTCGCCGAGGTTTTCGTGCGCGGTGGCGTAGTTGGGGCTGAGCTTGAGCGCGGTTTCGAGCGCGGCGCGGGCCTGGTCGAACTTGCTCTGCGACGCGTACAGCGCCGCGAGGTTGTTGTAGGGCTCGGGCAGTTCGGGGAAGTCCTGCGTGAGCTGCGTGAACGCGGTGATCGCGTCGGCGGTCTTGTTCTGCTCGGTGAGGATCACGCCGCGCAGGAAGCGCATCTGCGGGTCGCGCGGCTTGCCGGCGATGTAGGTGTCGGCCTTGGCCAGCGCCTCGGCGGACTTGCCCTGGCGCAGCAGGAGGTTGACGTCGTCGTAGTCGTTGGCGTGCGCGGCGAAGCCCCACAGACCGAACAGCAGTGCAAAGGCGATGGGGAGTCTGGAGAACGCGGCGTGCTTCATGAAGCCTCGGCAGGATTGGGGGAGAGCGGGGGCCTGGAGAACACCCGGATGCTGCGCGGCGGCAGCCGTTTATACTGCGTCGCATTGTAGCCGAGGGGCCACGTCGAACCCCTCGTAGCCACGCCCCCCGTCACCCCTGAAATACACCGTTGCTCGCCCGTACCGCACGTGCGCGAATCAACGCTTTCCGAGTCCCATGAGTCTGCGCATCTACAACACGCTGTCGCGTGAATTGGAGGATTTCTCCCCCCTGCAACCTGGACAGGTTCGCATGTACGTGTGCGGCATGACCGTCTATGACCTGTGCCACATCGGCCACGCCCGCATGATGATGGCGTTCGACGTGGTGCAGCGCTGGCTGCGCGCCAGCGGCTATGCCGTGACCTACGTGCGCAACATCACCGACATCGACGACAAGATCATCGCCCGCGCGGTCCAGCGCGGCATCACCATCCGCGCGCTGACCGACGAGGTGATCGCGGCCATGCACGAGGACATCGGTGCGCTGCGCATCGAGCCGCCGACCATCGAGCCGCGCGCCACCGAATACGTGCCGCAGATGCTCGGCATCATCGAGACGCTGGAACGCAAGGGCCTGGCCTACCGCTCGGACAACGGCGACGTGAACTACGCCGTGCGCAAGTTCCCCGGCTACGGCAAGCTCTCGGGCAAGTCGCTCGACGAACTGCACGCCGGCGAACGCGTCGCGGTGCTCGACGGCAAGCAGGACCCGCTCGACTTCGTGCTCTGGAAATCCGCCAAGCCGACCGAGCCTGACGACGCCAAGTGGGACAGCCCCTTCGGCACCGGCCGTCCGGGCTGGCACATCGAGTGCTCGGCCATGAGCTGCGCCACGCTCGGCGAGACTTTCGACATCCATGGCGGCGGCGCCGACCTGCAGTTCCCGCACCACGAGAACGAAATCGCGCAGAGCGAAGGCGCCAATGGCAAGCCGCTGTCGCGCTTCTGGGTGCACAACGGCTTCGTGCGCGTGGACAACGAGAAGATGTCCAAGAGCCTGGGCAACTTCTTCACCATCCGCGAAGTGCTGCAGAAGTACGACGCCGAAAGCCTGCGTTTCTTCCTCGTGCGCACGCATTACCGCAGCGCGCTGAACTACAGCGACGCGCACCTCGACGACGCCCGCAACTCGCTCAAGCGCCTGTATACCGCCCTCGACCTGGTGGCGCCCGCGACCGTGGCCATCGACTGGACGCAGCCCCATGCGGCGCGTTTCAAGGCGGCGATGGACGAAGACTTCGGCACGCCCGAAGCCATCGCCGTGCTGTTCGAGCTGGCCGGCGAAGTCAATCGCACGAAATCCGCAGACACCGCGGGCCTGCTCAAGGCGCTGGCCGGCACGCTGGGCTTGCTGCAAGGCGATCCGAAGGCGTTCCTGCAAGCCGGCACCACGCTCGACGAAGCCACCATCCAGTCGAAGATCGATGCACGCGCGGCGGCCAAGGCGGCGAAGAATTTCGCCGAGGCCGATCGCATTCGCCAGGAACTCCTCGAGCAGGGCATCGTGCTCAAGGATTCGCCCACGGGAACGACCTGGGCGGCTGCACAGTGAACGGAACGACGAACCCCGTACCCGCCACCCAGCAGACCAGCGTGCGCATCTACACGCCGGACTATTGGGAGGAAGCCTGCAAGCACCTGGCCAAGAAAGACCGCGTGATGAAGCGGCTCATTCCGAAGTTCGGCGAGGCCTGCCTCGAATCGCGTGGCGACGCCTTCACCACGCTGGCGCGCAGCATCGTGGGCCAGCAGATCTCGGTGAAGGCCGCGCAGTCGACCTGGGACAAGTTCGCGGCGCTGCCGCGCAAGCTGACGCCGGCCAACGTGCTCAAGCTCAAGGTCG
The DNA here is from genome assembly GCF_058796495.1 of Variovorax sp. GW823-FHT04B03. NCBI lineage: Bacteria > Pseudomonadati > Pseudomonadota > Betaproteobacteria > Burkholderiales > Comamonadaceae > Variovorax > Variovorax sp. GW823-FHT04B03. Next base: position 402,617 of record NZ_JBXAIT010000003.1, on the reverse strand, counting down.
ACGACATGCGCGGCGCCGGACTGTCGGCGCGCAAGATCGAATATCTGGTTGACCTGGCCCTGAATTTCGATTCGGGCACCGTGCACGTCGACCGCTGGAAAGACATGTCGGACGAGCTCATCATCGAAGAGCTCGTGGCCATCCGCGGCATCAGCCGCTGGACCGCCGAGATGTTCCTCATCTTTCACCTGATGCGCCCGAACGTGCTGCCGGTCGACGATCAGGGCCTGCTCAACGGCATCAGCGTGAACTATTTTTCGGGCGACCCGGTCAGCCGCAGCGATGCCCGCGATGTCGCCGTGGCCTGGGCGCCGTATTGCAGCGTGGCGACTTGGTATATTTGGCGATCGCTGGACCCCGTGCCGGTCGTTTACTAAGGATCACCCCCAGGCTTCGCGCACTTCGTGTCGCTTCGCCAACCCCCTTCGAGGGGGCAACACCGCAGGCCCGGCAAAGCCGGTTCCTCGGTGTTTCTGGAATAAATGCAAAAGAGCCGGATGGCCGGTCAATTGATGAAATAAACAGGAGAAGACGTTGGCGAAACGAACCTTCCTCGACTTCGAGCAGCCCATTGCTGAACTCGAAACAAAGATCGAAGAACTGCGTTATGTACAGACTGAATCGGCGGTCGACATCTCGGAAGAAATCGATCAGCTCGGCAAGAAAAGCCAGCAACTCACCAAAGACATCTACAGCGACCTGACGCCCTGGCAGATCACCAAGATCGCACGGCATCCGGAGCGCCCTTATACGCTCGACTACGTCAACGAGATCTTCACGGACTTCGTCGAGCTGCATGGCGACCGCCACTTCTCGGACGACCTGTCGATCGTCGGTGGCCTGGCGCGCTTCAACGGCGTGCCCTGCATGGTGCTCGGTCACCAGAAGGGCCGCGACACGAAGGAGCGCACCGCGCGCAACTTCGGCATGAGCAAGCCCGAGGGGTACCGCAAGGCGCTGCGTCTCATGAAGACGGCCGAGAAGTTCAAGCTGCCGGTGTTCACCTTCGTGGACACGCCCGGCGCCTACCCCGGCATCGACGCCGAAGAGCGCGGCCAGTCGGAAGCCATCGGCCGCAACATCTTCGAGATGGCGCAGCTCGAGGTACCCATCATCGTCACCATCATCGGTGAAGGCGGCTCGGGCGGCGCGCTGGCCATTTCGGTCGGCGACCAGCTCGTGATGCTGCAGTACTCGATCTACTCGGTGATCAGCCCCGAAGGCTGCGCGTCCATTCTCTGGAAGACCAGCGACAAGGCGCAGGAAGCTGCAGATGCACTGGGCATCACGGCGCACCGCCTGAAGGCGCTGGGCCTGGTCGACAAGATCGTCAACGAACCCGTCGGCGGCGCGCACCGCGACCATCGCCAGATGGCCGCGTTCCTCAAGCGCGCGCTCAACGACGCCTTCCGCCAGGTCAGCGACCTGAAGACGAAAGAACTGCTGGACCGCCGCTACGAGCGCCTGCAGAGCTACGGCCGGTTCAACGACACCAAGGCCGACAACAGCCGCTGAGCGGCTTTCCCTTTTCCATCATGAGCGAAGCCTTCGAACGCGCCATGGCCGCGTTCGAACCGGCGAGCCTGCCGCTGGCCGTCGGCTTCAGCGGCGGCGCGGATTCGACCGCCTTGCTCGCGGCCTGCGCGGCGCGATGGCCGGGGCAGGTGATCGCCTTCCATGTGCATCACGGCCTGCAGGCGGCGGCCGACGACTTCGAGCGGCAGTGCGCGCAGGTCTGCGAGCGGCTCGGTGTGCCGTTGGTCACACACCGCGTCGATGCGCGGCATGCGCCGGGCGACAGCCCCGAGGATGCGGCGCGGCGCGCACGTTATGACGCGTATGCGGCCATGGCACGGGCCGACGGCGCGCGGCCCGCGGTGTCGTCCATCGCACTGGGGCACCATGCCGATGACCAGGTCGAGACGCTGCTGCTGGCGCTGTCCCGCGGCGCTGGCCTGCCGGGCCTGGCGGCCATGCCGGCGCATGCCGTGCGCGACGGATTGAACATCCACCGACCGCTGCTCGCGGTGCCGGCGGCCGACATCCGCAGCTGGCTGGCGCAGCAGCAATTGCCTTGGATCGAAGACCCGAGCAACGCCGACGCGCGCTACACCCGCAACCGCATTCGCGCCGTGCTGCTGCCTGCATTGGCAGAAGCTTTTCCCCAGTTTCGCGCCACCTTTGCGCGCAGCATCGGCCACGCTGCGCAGGCCCAGCAGCTGCTGAGCGAACTGGCGGCGCAAGACCTGGCCGTGGTCGGTGAACCGCCGCAGCTGCGGCCGCTGCAGGCGCTGTCCCGCGCGCGGCAAGCCAACGTGCTACGCCACTGGCTCATGCAGTCACACGGCTGCGCACCGAGCGCGGCGCAGCTCGACCAGCTGCTGGACCAGGTCCGCGCCTGCACCACGCGCGGCCACCGCATCCACCTCAAGGTGGGCGCGGGCTTCGCCGAGCGCAGGGGAGAGCGGCTGCATTGGTACAATGCCCCGCCCTCGCTGAAGACTTCGCTCTGACGGCTTGCAGGGCGCCGCTTTCCAGGCGGCCCTTTATCTTTCTCTGATTTCATCCATGGCATTGATCGTTCACAAATACGGCGGCACGTCGATGGGCTCGACCGAGCGCATCCGCAATGTCGCCAAGCGCGTCGCCAAATGGGCGCGTGCGGGTCACCAGATGATCGTGGTGCCCAGCGCCATGAGCGGCGAAACCAACCGCCTGCTCGGTCTTGCCAAGGAGCTCTCCCCGGGCAAACCCGGCGTGGCCTATCACCGCGAACTCGACATGCTCGCCTCCACCGGCGAACAGGCGTCGTCGGCACTGCTGGCCATGGCGCTGCAGGCCGAGGGCGTGGAGTCGGTGAGCTACGCGGGCTGGCAGGTGTCGGTGCGCACCGACAACTCGTACACCAAGGCCCGCATCGAGAGCATCGACGACGCCAAGGTGCGCGCCGACCTCGCAGCCGGTCGCGTGGTGGTCATCACCGGCTTCCAGGGCGTGGACGACGAAGGCAACATCACCACGCTGGGCCGTGGCGGCAGCGACACCTCGGCCGTGGCCATCGCGGCGGCCATGAAGGCCAGCGAGTGCCTGATCTACACCGACGTCGACGGCGTCTACACCACCGACCCGCGCGTCGAGCCCGACGCGCGCCGCCTGACCACCGTGAGCTTCGAAGAGATGCTCGAGATGGCCAGCCTGGGCTCCAAGGTGCTGCAAATCCGCTCGGTGGAATTCGCCGGCAAGTACAAGGTGCCGCTGCGTGTGCTCTCGAGCTTCACCGCATGGGACATCGACATCAATGAAGAGGCCAAGTCCGGCACGCTGATCACTTTCGAGGAAGACGAAAACATGGAACAAGCCGTCGTATCCGGCATCGCATTCAATCGCGACGAAGCCAAGATCTCGGTGCTCGGCGTGCCCGACAAGCCGGGCATCGCGTACCACATCCTCGGTGCCGTGGCAGACGCCAACATCGAGGTCGACGTGATCATCCAGAACCTCAGCAAGGACGGCAAGACCGACTTCAGCTTCACCGTGCATCGCAACGAGTTCGCGCGCACGGTCGAACTGCTGGAGTCGAAGGTGATGCCTTCGCTGGGCGCCACCGAAATCGTGGGCGACACCAAGATCTGCAAGGTCAGCATCGTGGGCATCGGCATGCGCAGCCACGTGGGTGTCGCGAGCAAGATGTTCCGTGTGTTGAGCGAAGAGGGCATCAACATCCAGATGATCTCGACCAGCGAAATCAAGACCTCGGTCGTGATCGACGAAAAATATATGGAATTGGCAGTGCGCGCACTGCATAAAGCGTTCGATCTGGACCAACCGAGCGCTTAAGTAATGGCATAATTGCGGTTGCTTTCAGGAACTGTGACCGAGTGGCCGAAGGTGCTCCCCTGCTAAGGGAGTATGGGGTGTAGAGCCTCATCGAGGGTTCGAATCCCTCCGGTTCCGCCAGGATTGGCTTCCTGATCACCTTGCAGTGATCAAACAGCCCAAAAGAGCCCCGCCAGTCGGGGCTTTTTTGCGTCCGCTTGCAACGCGTGGCTGCCCGCCGAAAAGGCGAGGCGATGTCTTCAGGACGGCTGCGGTTCGAGCGCGGACAGCGTCGCGATCGGCGCCGCGCCCAGATGCAGTTCACAAGGATCGCAAGGCACCGCAATCTGCCGTCCGTCGAAGCGCACCCGCACATGCGGATAGGTCGCTCCGGTGATGGTGCCGAGCCGGCCTTCGCAGACGACGCGATCGCCGCGACGGAACGACCGGCCGAACCGAAGCTTGATTTTTTCAAAACTCATTGCAGTGTCTCCTGGGTGTGCATCCGATGCTCAGCGCACCGGGTCGGATTCGAGCGGTGGCCGCATGAGGGTCGCGGCCGTGTCCTGGAGGATCAACGCGTGATCCGGGTCGTGACTGAGGTAGGGGCTGGTCAGGAGTTGTCCGATCAGCCGGTCGAAGTGGAACCGGACCTTGGCCGGCTCGGGGTGCGCGGCGTACAGCGCGCGCAGCATCGAGACGACGGCGCTGGTCTGCGTGGTCAGGACCTCCATGGAACCCAGGCGGCCCGCCGCTTCGAAAACTGCTTGTTGATCTGAGGGGGGCATCCGGGCCTCCTTTTTGGGGCGTTGGCGTGTCCAACGCAAAAAGAGGCTGAAAGGCTTACTTCTCGGGGCTTTCTCCCCAGAATTGGTGATGTCCTGCCTTTGATTTGTGACTTATTTCACGAATTTCGGCTCACTGCCGCTGGGCGGGCGCAGACCCCAACACCTCGGCCAGCACCCGCAAGGCGTCGGTCGCCAGGTCTGCAAAGCGCACCGAACAGGCCAGCATCAGGTTCAGCGGCAGCCCGAAATCTTCGATCAGCGTGCCCTCGGGGTCGCGCAGGCTGCCGTCCGGGTCGCGGCCGACGACGCCGGCCGTGGCGGCGCGCTGCGCATAGGTGCCCGGCGGAACGCCATAGGCGGCCACCGGAAGGCCGAGCGCAATGGCCACGCCGACCTCGAACACCGTGCCCGAGTCGGGCTCCAGCCCGCGAAACGGCGCGAGGTTGGCAATGACGCCGTCCGCCGACCGCAGCAGCTTCATGTTTTCCTCGTAGATCCGGCGCGCGGGGTCGGGGCCGGCCGCCTTGCCGTCGAACGGCGGCACGGCCGTCATGCCGAGCGCGTCGCAGGCCAGGGCCAGCGCGGCAAAGTACTGCGCGGCGTCGGGCCGGAACACGTCGGGGCCGGCGAGGTAGACCCGTGGACGCGTGGAAGAGGAGGGCATCTGTCGAGTATGCGACCGCCCCCGGCCAGCGCCAACGGGAAGGGCTGCGGCCCGGCTGGTTACTTCTTCATCGCCTTGACTTCGGCCATGCCCTTGCTTTCATCGGCCTTGGCCTGCTTCACGCAGGTCGACTTGGCCTCGCCCTTCTGGTCGTCGCATTTTTCCTTGGCGATGCTGTAGGCCACTTCGACCTTGGCTTCGGCCACCTTGCGGGCGTTGCCGTCGCTGGGCTTCATCTTCTGGTCGAGTTCGGCCTTGGCGATCTTTTCCTTGCCCTTGGCTTCCTCGACGCAGACGTCCTTGGCGTTGTCCTTCATGGCATCGCACGCGGCGCGGTCGGTCTTGTAGTCGGCCGAGATCTTGTCGCGGGCCGCCTTGTATTCGGCGACCGCCGGATCGACCGTGGCCGCGGGCGGCGGGTTCACTTGCGCTTGTGCCGAGACGGCCGTGAGACAGGACACGGCAGCGGCGCACATCCACATGAGCTTTCTTTGCATGGTCATCTCCTTGAAGGCGCCGGCGGTTGCCTCGTTGCGACAAGCGCAAGAGAACCGGCGCCCGAAAACCATCCTAGGAACCGACGGCGCGAGAGCGGTAGGACGCCTCGCGAAGCCGCCGTCAGCGCATGCTGACGCTCAGTGGCCTTCTGTCGTAGTGCCGTGCGCGCGCATCTCGCTGCGCAGGGCGCGCTGTCCCGAGGCCAGGGCGAGCTCGTAGCTCTCGACCGGGTCGAAGGCGCAGCGAAGGACGGTGGGATGCGCACCGTCGGTGTCGGTTTCGAGCAGCCGCCAGACAAAGGATCCGGGAGCCGGCTCGTCGATGATGAGTTCGATCGGATGTGTCATGGCCCCACCATGTCCGCTCGCGTGGTGCCTGTCTGTAGGCGAAGGCCGACCGATGCCGCGCCGTGCCACCAGAACCCCCAGATCTGGTGATGGCCGCAGCGCCGCCGCGAGGGGACACTGCAGCCTCGCGCGCGAAGCCTGGGTGATGATTCGGGCATGCTTCCCACCTTGTCCGAACCGTCCTGATGTCCGCTTTCTCTCCCCACCCCGACGGCCCGGCGATGACGCCGCCGCCCAGTCCCGACCTGCCGGCGCCCGTGCTCATCGTCGAGGACGACGCGCTGATGCAGCGGCGCATCGTCGGCATCCTGAACCAGCTGGGCTACGGCAACGACGTGCTGGTGCTCGCGGCCACGCTGGCCGATGCGCGCATCGAACTCGCGCGCCAGCCGTTCGCGCTGGCGCTGGTCGACCTGGGCCTGCCCGACGGCAACGGCGTGGAGCTGATCGCGCAGATGAGCGCGCCGACCGGTGCGGCAATGAGCGCCGACGACGGCCCCGGCATCCTCGTGATCTCCGCCTGGAGCACCGACGACCTGATCCTCAACGCGCTGCGCGCCGGCGCCACCGGCTACGTGCTCAAGGAGCGCGACGACCTGGAGCTGCTGCTGTCGATCCGCAGCGTGCTGCGCGGCGGGGCGCCGATCGATCCCTTCATCGCGCGCCGCATCCTCGACCTGACGCAGGCGCCGCCGGCCACGCCGGGGCGCGTCGGCGAAGATGTGCTGACCGCGCGCGAACTGCAGATCCTCCAGCTGGTTGCCGAAGGCCTGACCAACCGCGAGATAGCCGAGCAGATTTTCCTGTCGCGGCACACCGTCGAATGCCACATCAAGAACATCTACCGCAAGCTCACCGTTTCCTCGCGCACGCGCGCCGTTTTCGCAGCGCGTTCGCGTGGCTTGCTGGCCTGAGCCTGTGGTGGTTGTTCGCGCACACGGCATGGGCAGCCGAGGCGTGCGCGCCGCACATCGACAGCGTGCGGGCCGTGCGCGCCACCGCCGGCGCGGGGCCTGAAGCACCGCCGCCCATCGACGGCTGGCAGCCGGTGACGCTGCCCGACCACTGGGCCTCGCGCTGGTCCGGCTTCGAGGGCATCGTGTGGTACCGCATCGACTGGCAGCGCCCCTGCGCGGGCCGCGACGACGCGCCGCAGCTGGGCGTGGCCTTCGACTACCTGAGCATGGCCGGCGCGATCTCGCTGAACGACAACCTGCTCTGGCGCGACGCCAGCCTGGTCGAGCCGCTGAGCCGCAGCTGGAACACGCCGCGCGTCTTCTTCCTGCCGGCCGCCGCGCTGAACCCAGGCACCAACACGCTGTGGGTGCAGGTGGTGGGCGGCAGCATGTACGGCTCGGGGCTGGGCCGCGTGGTGCTCGGCGCGGCGGACGCGGCGGTGGCGTACCACGACGAGCGCCGCCTGTTCGCGCGCGTGCTGCCCGCGGTCAACCTCGTCATCTCGATCACGCTGGGTTGCTTCTTCCTCGTGCTGTGGCTCATGCGCCGGCAAGAGGTCGCCTACGGCTGGTATGCGCTCAGCGCCATCGCCTGGCTGGTGTTCGCGAGCAACACGGTGGTCAGCACCTTGCCGTGGCCGTTCGCCTCCACCGACGCCTGGTCGCGCTGGATCACGGCCTGGATGGTCCTGTACGTGAGCTGCTTCTGCATGTTCATGTGGCACTTCGGCGGCCAGCGCTTTCCGCGCCTGAGCCGCGCACTGTGGGCCGTGGCCGCGCTGGCCGTGGCGGCGATCGCGCTGCTGCCGCAGCCTGCGCTGTCGGTCGCGACGCTGGCGGTGTTCGTCGTGTACTCGCTGCTCTTCATGGCCGTGTGCGTGCAGTTCATCCTGCGCGCGCTCGACACGAAGAAGACCGAGCACCTGCTGCTGGCCCTGTGCGCCTTCGGCTTCCTGGTGGCCGCGGTGCACGACGCGTTGATGATCCTGCGCGTCATCGACGACCGCTTCGGCTACACCGTGGTCACGGCGCCGCTGATCATGATCGGCATGTCGCTGATCCTGGCGGGCGGCTTCACGCGCAGCCTGCGCCGCGTCGAGAGTTTCAACGACGACCTCGCACGCGAAGTGCGCGGCGCGCGCACCGAGCTGGCCGACACGCTCAGCCGCGAACATCGCCTGGAGCTCGACAACGTGCGGCTGCACGAGCGCCTGAGCGTGGCGCACGACCTGCACGACGGCCTGGGCAGCTCGCTGGTGCGCTCGATCGCGCTGGTGGAACAGTCGGGCGAGGCGCTGCAGCGGCCGCAGTACCTGTCGATGTTCAAGTCGCTGCGCGACGACTTGCGCCAGATCATCGACACCCACAGCGGCGGCGCGGCCCCGGTCGCCGCCACGCCCACGCAATGGCTGGCGCCGATGCGCCACCGCTTCGGCCGCCTGTTCGAGGAGATGGGCGTGCGCAGCCACTGGCAGACCCCCGCGGCCTGGCCCTGTGCGCTGTCTGCGCGCCAGGTGCTGGGCCTCACGCGCCTGCTCGAGGAGGCGCTGGCCAACGTGGTGAAGCACAGCCGCGCGCGGACCCTGCGCGTGCAGCTGATGGCCGACGGCGAAGCGGGCGTGCTGCTGAGCGTCGAGGACGACGGCGTGGGCTTCGACGCAGTGGCCATGGCCTCGTCGATCGGCGGGCTGGGCCTGCGCAGCATGCAGGCGCGCATGGCGCGCATCGGCGGCACGCTGCAGATCGATGCGGACGATGGCGGTACGCGGCTGGCGGCGAGGGTGCAGGCACCCGTGACAGGCGCTGGCAGCAGCTGAGGCCCGCTGCGCGCGTGATCAGCGCGCCTTGCGGAACGCGCGCACCTCGGGCGCCGGGTGGTCTTCGATGTGCTGCAGCAGGAAGTCCAGAAACTCCTGCGCCGACGGCGAGAGCCCCCGGTCCTTGTTGAGCCACACCTGGAACTTGCGGCTGAGCACGGGCGTGACGAGCGGACGGAATTCGAGTTGCTGGCGCTGCAGCAGCACGCCCGCATACGGCAGGCAGGTGGTCACGCCCAGGCCGTGCTCGACCATGCTCAGCGCCGTCGTCAGGAAGGCGACTTCATGCGTCGGGCTGAACTCCAGCCGGCCCGGCGATGCATACAGCTCGGCACTGAGCAGCTGCGTGTACTCGCCCTGCAGCGAGATCACGGGGTAGCGGACCAGGTCGCTCCAGGCGACCCGCTGCTTCTTGGTGAGCGGATGCCCCGGGGGCAGCACCGCGAGGAAGGGCAGGGTGAAGAGCGTGCGCGTCACCACGTTGGCCGGCGCGTCGCGCTCGGGGCCGATGGCCAGGTCCACGTCGCCGTTGATGAGCCGGCCCAGCACGCTTTCGACCATCGAGTCCTGCAGGCGCACGCGGATGCCGGGGTACTTCCGGGCGAAGGCGGCCGTGATTTCCGGCATGACCGTGCACGCCATCACCTGCGGCACTGCGATGCGCACGGTGCCGGTGCGCAGCTCGCGCAGGTCGGACACCGCATCGAGCGCCATGCCCAGGTCTTGCAGGATGCGCTCGGCCATCGGCAGGAAGACCTCGCCCGCGCTGGACAGCTGCAGCTTGCGCGTCGTGCGGTGAAGCATCTGCACGCCCAGGTTCGATTCCAGGTCCTTGATGAGGCCGCTCAGCGCCGACTGCGTGATGTGCAGCCGCAGGGCGGCCTCGGTCACGCTGCCGGCGCGGGCCACCGCGATGAAGGCGCGCAATTGGCGCAACGTGACATTCATCGGTTTGTCCGATAAGTAGGAAAGAAATATCTGATTGAACCATGAATGAAGCTCGCATCCAATCGCAGCGCCATCACAACAACCACTGCCAGGAGACATCGTTCATGCCCGTTTCTCATCGCCTTGCGCGCCGCGGTTTTCTTTCGCTTGCGGCCGCCGCACTGGCTTTCGCGGGGGCTCCCGCGCAAGCGCAGGCGCAGGCCTTTCCGTCCAAGCCGATCAAGTGGATCGTCGGCTACCCCGCCGGTGGCGGCAGCGATTTCCTGGCCCGCACCATCGGCGCGCAGATGTCGATCCAGGCCGGCCAGCCGGTGATCGTCGACAACCGGGCCGGTGCCGGCGCCATCATCGGCGCCGAGGTCACGGCCCGGTCGCCGGGCGACGGCTACACCGTGTTCACGGCCGACAACGGTGTGCTCGTGTACAACCCCGCGCTCTACAAGAAGCTGCCCTACGCCGTCGACCGCGACTTCGCGATGCTCGGCCTGATGGCGCGCACGCCCCTCGTGCTGGTGGCGGCGCCCTCGACGAGCCTCAAGACGATCGGCGCCCTGATGGAGCAGCTCAAGAGCAAGCCGGGCACGCTGTCGTACGCCTCGCCGGGCAACGGCAGCCCGCACCACCTGGCGATGGAGCTGTTCCTGAGCCGAAGCGGCCTGTCGACGATGCATGTGCCGTACCGCGGCGCCGCGCCCGCGCTGCAGGACGTGATGGGCGGGCAGGTGCCGTTGATGGTGGTGGACACCTCGTCGGGGCTCAGCGCCATCCAGTCGGGCAAGGTCATTCCGCTGATGACGTTCAGCGCCAAGCGCCTGCCGATCCTGCCCGCCGTGCCCACGGTGGGCGAGCAGGGCTTCAAGGACTCGGAGGCCTACGCGTGGCAAGGGCTGGTGGTGCCCGCCAGCACGCCCGTCGCCATCCAGGAGCGCCTTTCGAAGGAGATGCAGGCGGCGGTGGGCAACGAGAGCGTGCGCAAGAAGCTGCAGGAAGGCGGCTGGGAGCCGGTGCCGAGCGACAGCGTGCTGATGAAGACCTACGCCTTCGCCGAGACCAAGAAGTGGCACGCACTGATCCGTGAGCGCGGCATCTCGCTGGACTGAAGACGCCGCCTCGTGAGGAGGCGGGCCGGGGCGCACCGGCGGTGTTGTAGCCTGTCGCCCCATGGATTCCCTCATCGCCGCTTCCGCGCGCGCGCTCGCTGCCGGCGATGCGCTGGGTGCTCTCAAGCGCGTGGCCCTGCGCGACGACCCGCCGGCGCTCGCGCTGCGCGGCATCGCCATGGCCCAACTCGGCGAGCACCCGCGTGCGCGCGAGCTGCTGCGGCGTGCCGCGAGCGGCTTCGGCGCGCACGAAGAACTGGCGCGCGCACGTTGCGTCGTCGCCGAGGCCGAGGTGGCGCTGGCGATGCGCGACCTGGGCGGCTCGCCGCGCGCGCTGACCGCGGCGGCGGCCACGCTCGAGGCGCGCGACGACCTGGCCAATGCGCTGCAGGCGCGGCTCATTGCGGCACGCCGGCTGCTGCTGCTCGGCCGGCTCGACGAGGCCGCCGCCGCGCTGTCGCTGCTCGACGGGCACAGCCTGCCGCCGTTGCTGTCGGCGGTGGCCGAGCTGGCATCGGCGGAACTGGCCTTGCGTTCGCTGCGCACCGCCGCGGCACGCGCGGCGCTCGACCGCGCGCACGACGCGGCCCTGCGTGCGCGCGTGCCGGCGCTGCTGGCCGAGGTGGCGGAGGCACGCGCCGCGCTCGAACGTCCCGCCGCCCGGCGCATCGCGGCAGGCGGTGAACAGGCCCTGCGCCTCGATGAGGTCGAGGCGCTGCTCGCGTCCGATGCGCTCGTCGTCGATGCCTGCCGCCGCGGCGTCGGAGGCGGCGACACCTGGCGTTCGCTCGCACGCCGGCCCGTGCTGTTCTCGCTGGCGCGTGCGCTGGCCGCAGCCTGGCCCGGCGATGTCGACCGCGACGCGCTGATCGCTGACGCCTTCCGCACCCGCGACCCCGACGAAACGCACCGCGCGCGCCTGCGCGTCGAGATCGGCCGGCTGCGCGCGCTCGTCAAGCCGATGGCGCGCATCGAGGCCACGCCGCAGGGCTTCATCCTCCAACCTCTGGATGCGCGTCCGGTGGTGGTGCTGGCACCGCCCATCGACGGCGAGCAGGCCTCGCTGGTGGCGCTGCTGTCCGACGGCGCGGCCTGGTCGACCTCGGCGCTTGCATTGGCGCTGGGCGCAAGCCAGCGCACCGTGCAGCGCGCGTTGGCCGAACTCGAGGCCGAGCGGCGCGTGCGTGCCATCGGGCAGGCCAGGGCGCGCCGCTGGCTGGCTCCGCCGCTGGCGGGATTCACGACGATCTTGTTACTCCCCGCCGCGCTGCCGATTGAATAGAGTCGGGCTCATGCGCTACCCCGTGGCGCACCTACAGGAGCCCACCATGAGCAGCAGCAACAGCAGTCAGAGCAAGAAGGCAGGCAAGGACCGTTTCGAAGGCGCGGTGCAGGCCGCGCAGATCGTGCGCGAATACGGCCCGTTCGAAGGCGTGGAGCGCATTCACGGCGTGACGCACGACGGCCACCAGGTGTGGGCCGCCACCGGCGGGCAACTGGTCGCCTTCGACCCCGCGAGCGGCGAAGCCACGCGCCGCATCGACGTCGCCTGCGACGCTGGCACTGCCTTCGACGGCACCTGCTTCTATCAGATCGTCGAGGCGCGCATCGACAAGATCGACGCCGCCACCGGCAAGGTGCTGGCCTCGATTCCCGCGCCCGGCAACGGCTCGGATTCGGGCCTCACCTGGGCCGAAGGCAGCCTCTGGGTGGGCGAGTACCGCGACCGCAAGATCCACCAGATCGACCCGGCGACCGGCGCGATCCGCCGCACCATCGAGTCGAACCGCTTCGTCACCGGCGTGACCTGGGTCGACGGCGAACTCTGGCACGGCACCTGGGAAGGCGACCAGAGCGACATCCGCCGCATCGACCCCGCCAGCGGCGACGTGATCGCGCGGCTGGAAATGCCCAGCGGCGTCGGCGTGAGCGGCCTGGAGTCCGACGGCGCGGGGCTCTTCTACGCCGGCGACGGCCGGGCCAGCAAGGTCCGCGCGGTGCGGCGCCCGAAGACGGCCACGGCCTGAACGACACACAAGCCAAGGAGCACACACCATGAACACCCCAGTGAATCACCCCGTCGTGACCCCCGAGCGCTGGATCGACGCGCGCAAGTCGTTGCTGGCGCGCGAGAAGGAACTGACCCAGCTGCGTGATCGGATCGCCGAGGAGCGCCGCGCGCTGCCGTGGACGCGCGTCGAGAAGGCCTACGTCTTCGACACGCCCCAGGGCCGCCGCCCGCTCGCCGACCTGTTCGAAGGCCGCCGCCAGCTGCTGGTGCAGCACTTCATGTTCGGCCCCGACTGGGAGCAGGGCTGCCAGAGCTGCTCGTTCATGGCCGACCATTCCGACGGCATGCGCGTGCACCTCGAGCACCGCGACGTCACGCTGGTGGCCGTGTCGCGCGCGCCGCTGGCCCGCATCGAGGCTTTCCGCCGGCGCATGGGCTGGCAGTTCGCCTGGGTCTCGTCGCACGACAGCGACTTCAACCACGACTTCGGCGTGAGCTTCACGCCCGATGAAATGGCCAGCGGCGCGGTCGCCTACAACTACGTGAAGCAGCCGTTCCCGAGCGAGGAGGCGCCCGGCGTCAGCGTGTTCTTCAAGGACGACGCCGGCGACGTGTTCCACACCTACTCGACCTACGGTCGCGGCGTGGAAGTGATGATGGGCACCTACAACATGCTCGACCTCGTGCCCAAGGGCCGCGACGAGCACAACCCGTCCTACGCGATGGACTGGATCCGTCACCACGACCGTTACGAGCCCGCGCCCGTTGCGACGGCGGGTGGTTGCTGCCACGCGCAGTCGTAAGAAAAACGCGCGACCTGGCGTGTCGATCGGTCCGCACCATGGCAAGCCTCTGGCCCTGGCTGGCGGTGGCGGGAATGGGCGTCCTGCACGGCCTGAACCCCACCACCGGCTGGATGTTCGCCGCCGCCTGGGGCCTGCGCGCGCACGACCGGGCGCAGGCGCTGCGGGCGCTGTGGCCGATCGGTGTCGGGCATGTCGCCTCGGTGGCGCTCGTGGTCGTTGCGGTGGCCTTCGGCCTGTCGATGGACCGGGGCCTGCTGCAGTGGCTGGCCGGCGGGTTGTTCGCGGTGGTCGCGCTTGTTCACCTGTCGGGCCGCTTGCCTGCCATGGCACGTGCACCGGCGGGGCATGCGGGGCTGGCGCTGTGGTCTTTCATGATGTCCACCGCGCACGGTGCCGGCCTGATGCTGGTGCCGGCACTGATCCCGCTGTGCATGGGCGATGCAGCGAAGGGCGCGATGAGTGGTTCGCTCGTGCCGGCGCTCGCCGCCGTCGCGCTCCACACGGCGGCGATGCTGGCCACCACCGGGCTGATGGCCGTCGGCGCCGGGGCGGGCGTGAGCTGGCTGCGGCGCTTCACACGGCGATCACCTGCGATGCCGCACTGAACGCGCGATGCGCGCAAAGCGCATAAGCAAACGCGAAAACCGGCGTTCCATTCGAGCGGCCTGCGGCGCAACACTCGAAGGCTCTCGACCCCACAGGCCTTCGAATGCCCGGCACCTTCACTTCCCCGCGCAAGCGGCTCGGCTTCTTCAGCCGGCTGCTCGACGATGCCCCCGCCGCCGAGCGCTACCGCCTCGTCACTGCGCAGATCGCCCATGCCGAGGCCTTCGGCTTCGATTCCGCCTGGGTGGCGCAGCACCATTTCCATGAACACGAGGGCGGCCTGCCGTCGCCCTTCGTCTTCCTCGCCCATGTGGCCTCGCGCACGCGGCGCATCCGCCTGGGCACGGGCATCGTCACGCTGCCGCTGGAGAACGCGGTGCGCACGGCCGAAGACGCGATCGTGCTGGACCTGCTCTCGGGCGGCCGGCTCGAAGTGGGCGTCGGCACGGGCGGCACGCCGGCGTCCTTCGCGGCCTTCGGGCTGGACAGCGACGACCGCGCGGCGCTGTTCGAACGGCAGCTCGCCACGGTGCGCGAGGCCTGGGCCGGCCGGCCGCTGCCCGGCGGCGACACGCTGTACCCGGCGGGTGCGCAACTGCTCGGCCGGCTCTGGCAGGCCACGTTCTCGGTGGGCGGCGGCACGCGCGCGGGCACGGCCGGCGACGGGCTGATGCTCTCGCGCACGCAGCCGCGCACTGCGCAGGCGCCCGATGCATCGCTGGCCGACCTGCAGGACCCGATCATCGACGCCTACCTGGCCGCACTGCCGCCGGGGCGCACGCCGCGCATCGTGGGTTCGCGCAGCGTGTTCGTGGCGGACACCCGCAAGGAGGCGTTGCGCCTGGCCGAGACCGGGCTGCGCCGCGCGGTGGTGCAGGCCGCCGCCACGGGGCAGATCGGCCTGGCCGACCGCGTCCGCGCCGATGCGCCGCTCGACCAGCTGATCGCCGCGTACGACGTGCATGTCGGTTCGCCCGACGACGTGATCGCCTCGCTGCGCGCTGACCGCACGCTCGCGCGCGTGACCGACCTCGTGTGCCAGGTGCATTCGGTCGATCCGCCGCACGCGGCCATCCTGCGTTCCATCGAACTGACCGCCACGGTCGTCGCACCGGCCTTGGGCTGGGCGCGCGACACGGGCGTGCCGGACCTTCAATCGCTTGCGCTTCTCTAGGCTGTTGCTTCCATGAATGCCGTTGTTTCTTCTTCTCCCGTTCCCGAGGCTGTCGACGTGATCGACCAGCTGGTGGGTATCGCGCCCGGCAGCGCGCTCGACCGGCTGCGTGCGCAGCGCGAGCAGGCGCGCACGCAGGCGCAGCAGAGCTACCTGGCGCTGTTCGCGCCGGCCGAGCCCGTGGCCGGCCACTTCGAGATCGCAGACCGTTTCGCCGTCGCGGCCTTCGTCGCCGGATTGCACGGGCAACCCGAGGTGGCGCGCTTCTATACCGAGGCCTTGGCGGGGCAGGGCGTGGCAAAGGCCATCGAGGCCGAGGTTGCACGCGGTGCCACGCAAGGGCCGTATGGCCGTTATCCGGAAGGTCCGCTGAGCGTGGAGGACGTGGCCGGCCCGGTCTACGCCGTCGATGCGGCGCAGCGCGCGGTGCTGGGCGAACGGCTGTCGGCCGGCCTCGCGCATGCGCACCTGCTCGTCTTCCACCCGCGCGACGCCAGCCCGGCCGCGCTGCAGGCGCTGCTCGACGCGGGATGGCGCACCACCGAGATCGTCACCTTGTCGCAGCTGGTGGCGTTCCTCGCATTCCAGATCCGCGTCGTCATCGGCCTGCGCGCGCTGGCCACCCCTTCTGCATGAGCGCCCCATGAGCACTGAATCGACACTGACCCATCCCGGCAACACGCATCCGCGCACCTTCACGCAGGCGCAGCTCGAATGGCTGCCCTGGCTCGAACCGCTGCCCGAGGACGAACTGACCGAGCGCCACTACGCAGGCCTCGTCGACGCGTCGCGCGCCAAGTCGCCGTACTTCCGCCTGCTGGCACGCGACCCCGACATCCTTGGCGCGCGCACCCGCACCGACAAGGACATCTTCTACAACCCCGACGCCGGCCTGCCACGCGCCGAGCGCGAGCTCTCGGCCGCCGCGGCCTCGCGCTTCAACGGCTGCATCTACTGCGCATCGGTGCACGCGCGTTTCGCCTCGCATTTCTCGCAGCGCGCGGACGACGTGCAGCGCCTGCTCGACGAGGGCGTGCAGGCCGAGCTGGGCGCGCGCTGGAATGCGATCGTGCAGGCCTCGGTCGCGCTGTCGGCCACGCCGTGGACCTTCGGGCCCGCGCACGTCGACGCCTTGCGCGCACAGGGGCTGGACGACCTGGCGATTGCCGACGTCGTGCATGGGGCGGCCTTCTTCAACTGGGCCAACCGGTTGATGCTGTCGCTGGGCGAGCCGCAGGAGCCCGCTGCCGCCTAGGCGCGGATCACCGCGCGCAGATTTGTTGCGGCGGCAAGTGAGCGGGATCACAGTCGGGCGCGCGGCGTGCCCGTGGGTCGGCACGATGACCCGCATGCACACCGACGCTCCTGGGTACGCAACGACACGCCACGGCCGCGCGCCCGGCCCGGCATTCGGCAATCCTTTCGTCCGCTGCCGATGCGGACTGGCTGGCCTGGAACGCATTCACCGGCGGTCGTGGATGAAGTTCCTGCCTGGCCTGCGCTTCTATCGCTGCAGCAGTTGCGGCAAGCCGCAACTGGCGCCGAAGCGCGCGGTGCGCGACGCGGTCATTGCGCACAGGAGCGAGCAGCAGAACCAGCGCTAGCTGGTGTGGTGTCCCGCAAATAGCTGCGCATGAAATCGCGCCTTTCACGCCAGGGCGGTGTTGCAAATCCTCGTCAGGACGCTGCCGGCGCTCAGGCGTCGTCGTCCGACGCCTTCGCCTGCAACTGCTGCTGGCGTTCGGCAATCGCCATGTCGCGCGCCACGTCGTGGCCGAGCGTGCGCACCGAGAACGACTTGCTCACGCTGCCCTTGCCCGCCGTGTAGGTGATCGCCACCCAGTACCCGGGATGGCCCGCGCGCGGCGTCTTGAACTGCACGCCGCTGACGCCGCTCGTGTTGTTGCGTCGCACGATCTCCGACTTCGAGCGCTTGGGCGGCAGCGCCGCTTCGTCGTCGGGCGGCGGGCGCCGGCGGATGGCTTCTTCGGCGGGGTGCAGCCGCGCGAGGCCGACCATGCGGCCGAGTTGGCGTTGCCGCTCGCCGATGGCATGCGCGCGGGCCGCGGGGCCCCAGTCGGCCAGGTCGAATTCGGCGCGCAGGATTTCCTCGTTCCCGAGGTAGGTCTTGGCCAGCCAGGCCACCGGCTTGCCTTGCGCGGACAGGCGGCTGAAGACGCCGGGCTCGCCCGTCTTGTTGTTGCTGCGCAGGGTCTGCGCGCGGTCCTTGCGCGCGACCGGCGGATGCTCCTTCACGATGGTGTCGCGCCAGGCCTGGGCGCGTCGCAGCGCCTGCTGGGGGCCGCCGTAGCTGGCGTGGCCGAAGAGGCGCGCGTAGCGCACGCCGTTTCGCACGAGCGACACCTCGAAGCCCCAGGGGCGGGGCGAAATGCCATACATGTCGACGGGGTTCGGAATTCCTTTGGGCATCGTCGGTGCTGTCCTTGTGTCAGGGCCGATGAAGGCGGCGTGTCATGGCGCTTCGGGGCTGTCGCCGTTCCAGGCACAGAGCTCGTCGGAGAGCTCGTGGGCGTCCGGCGGCAGGCTGCCGAAATCGGTCGAGGCGAAGGTCGGCGGCACGTGCACGCCCTGGTCGTCGCGGCGCACCAGCCCGCGGCTTTCCATGTCGCGCATGGTCTTGTTGACGACCTCGCGCGAGAGCCCCGAGTACGACGCGATCACCGCCTGCGTGATGCGCTTGTCGTAGCCGCCCGTGGCGGCCGGCGCCAGCTGCGTCAGCTCGTGCAGCACGCGGCTCACGAGGCTTTCGGACGACAGCGACGAGATGCGGCGCAACTGCCCGCGCACCATGGCGACGCGCTTCATCGCGATCTCCAGCAGGCCCATGGTCACCTCGGGGTACAGCGCGCACAGCCGGCGCACCGCGGCCACCGGCAGGTGGTAGACCGACGAGGGCAGGGCGGCCACCAGCGTCGAGGTGGCCTGGTAGCTGTTCTCGCCCAGCGAGGGGCCGAGGAAGAAATCGCCCCGGCGGATGAAGTCGGTCGTCACGTCCCTGTCGACCGCGCGCAGCAGGCCCGTGGCCACGCAGTAGATGCGGTCGGTGTGCGTGTCCGCCTGCAGCACGATCTCGTTGCGCCGGTAGGAATGCAGCGCGCTGCTGCGAATCAAGGCGGCGCGCTCGTCGGGCGGCACGCTGGCGATCAGGGGATGGAGATACATGGCCAAGGGGGTTGCGAGACCATCGGCGGTTCGTTCTCATGGGCGAATCCACGGGCGGCGGTCAAGGAACAGGACGGTGCGGCGCCCCCGGGGCGACTCGCCATCGGGCGCCCCTTCGCCGGGCCGGGCTGCGACGGGCTGAAGACGGCAAGGCCATCTCAGCCGGGCTGGAGCTGCGCGAACAGCGTGTCGATCCGGGCCCGTTCCTCGGCGCCTCGCAGACAGCGCTCGCGCAGCCACAGGGCATCTCCCTGTCGCGCGATGCGCAGGTCGTACACGTGCTCGATGTCGTCCACCACGACGTCGCCCGCAGGCCGCCCCCTGGCCGTGGGCGCGGGATGCGGTTGTGCGGCCCACAGCGCCAGTTCGATCTCGGCCGGGCTCATCGGCCCGCTGTCGCGCAGTGCGATCCAGTCGGCATGCAGCTGCGGCTGCGCGGCGATGCCCTTCACGAGGATCGGCTCGCGCCCGAGCGCGGCCAGCAGGTCGTCCAGCCGCGCATGGCGGGTTCGCAGCAGAAAGCAATCGTCGCGCAGGCAGCTCAGGTCGGTGTCGCCCGACGGCGGGAAGGCCGCGAAGAGCCGGCGCCGGATCTCGCGGCTCACGCCCGCCGCCACCTCCGGGCCGTCGGAGTCGGCAAGCTGCGCGAGGTTGGCGATGAAGACCAGCGCACACACCCGGTCCGCCGGCGGCGGGGGAGAAGCAGGCCGCACCACTTCGGCGTCGCGGCGCAGCGCTGGCAGGCAGGACGCCAGCGCTGCGCGCCATCGCGTGCCGAAAGGTTCGAGTTCCGTGAAAAACAAGGCAGCCATTTCATCCCCAGTAGAGAGAGTTCCGGTTGACGTTCGATCCGAAGGAATGCTACGAATCGCGCCCTCTTTTGACATTCGCTTTCGCGGCGCGGATGTGTCGCGAGTCACATCCGGATGCAATTGCCGCCGCGAGCGCCGACCGAAGGGCGAAGCGGGCCCGGACCGGCCCGCCGACCGGCGATCGGCAAGGCCTGGAACCGTGGCTTGCGCCGTTGGGCGCGGTGCGTCATCCCCCCGAACACCCGGGCTGTTATCTCTGTTATCGTTTGTAAAAATTATCCGAGGTCCACGCGGACCTGTCAGGAAAAAATCGGGAGTTCCCGTTCGTGACCCGCGGCTTCTGGCGTGGCGCCGGCTGCATGGAGGAAGAGGGGCGTGCCGCATGTCCGACACCGACAGTCGCATCCAGCGCTTTCACACCGGCATGGTGTCGCGCAAAGACGGGTTCGCCTTCTGGGCCGACGAGATCGGCCCGCACGTGGGGCGGCTGGACAGCCCCGAGCGCAGCCACTTCCAGCAGGAACTCACCATCGTCGACACGGCCGGGATGGCCTTCATGCGCGTGCACGGCAGCGGCGCGACCATCGAGCGCACGGGCCCGAGCCAGCTCATGGGCGCCGAGGTCTATCCCTATCACCTGCTGATCAAGCTCGACGGCGGCCTGGCCATCAGCGAGCAGCGCCAGCGCATCGAACTGGCTGCGGGCGACATGGTCCTGATCGACTCCTGGCAGCCGCTGCGCCTGCGCTCGACCGAGGCCACCAACTCATGGACGCTGGGCCTGTCGGAGGCGGTGGTGAACCGCTGGCTGCCGCATGCGGACCAGTCCACCGACCTGCGGCTGGCCGGCGCCAAGGGCTGGGCCGGGATGCTGTCGGGCTATCTGCGGGCGCTGGACGTCGAGCACCTGTGCAGCATCCAGAGCCCCGCGCAGCGCCAGCTGCTCGGTGAGCACCTGATGTCGATGCTGTCGTTCTCGCTGGAACAGAACGGGCTGAGGGCGCAGCCGGGCGCGCTGGGCGAGCGCGTGTCGCCGCGCGACGGCGACCTGCACGCCCGCATGCGGGCCTGGATTCGCGAGCACCATGCCGACACCGAGATCGACGCGCAGAAGCTGGCCGTCAGCTTCAACGTGTCGGTGCGCTACGTGCACAAGGTGTTCGCCAAGGCTGGCCGCGGCATGACCTTTCTCGAAACCCTGCAGAACGACCGGCTCGAGGCCGCGGCCCGCATGCTGCGCAGCCCCGAGGGCGCACGCAGGTTCGTCGCCCAGGTCGCCTACGACTGCGGCTTTGCGGACCCGGCCTATTTCGGCCTCGTCTTCCGCAAGAAGTACGGCTGCACGCCGCGCACCTTTGCCTTGCAGCAGGGGCAGGCCGCGGCAGACGGCACGTTGCTCGTCAGCTGACCGGGGCGGCGCCGGCCCGGCCGCCCTGGCCGGTGGATGGGTGCATGGCGTGGCCGCCGTGCCCGATCCTCATATTTCTGTTCTCTTCATTCATACCTGTGAAATTTATTTGGGAATAGATTCACTTCCCAAGGAATTGCGCCGGCCGTAAATGCATTCGTAAAAAAATGCGTCTGCCTTCAACAATTCAGAGCAATTTATTCCTGAAGGGTTGAATGATGAAAGTCGATTTCCCCGCCAACGGGGCAAAAATAGAAGTTTGTGACGCCACGGTGTGCAAGGTAATTTTCAATGTTTGAGCAAAACTCCCCGCACATTGCAGTGTTGGACCCCTCTCCCCGAACGCGGTGGCACGCCAGTCGTGCCGTCAAGATGCTGGGTTATACGCCCGTCGCATTTGCGCATGTCGACGAATTGATTTCGCAGGTGGCGCCAAGCGGAAATTTCGAGGCGCTGCTGCTTTCAATTCCGTCGGCGCCCGACGGCGTGCAAAAACTCGTGGGCCAGGTGCGGGAAACGCTGCGCTACCACACGCCATTGATCATGAGCGCGCGCAAGCGGCAGATCCGCGGGTTGTCGCTGTTGCACGCCGGCCCCGACGACGCCGTGCTGCCGGAGCCGTCGACCTTCGAGGAGATGTACTTCATGCTCGAATTCTTCCTGCGCCAGCGCAATCGGCCGGTGGTGCCGCGCAGCCTCGACTGGCAGGAATTCAGCCTGTTGTCGCCGTTCGACATGGTCGACGTGGCCGGCACCGAGATTCGCCTGACGCCGATCGAATTCGACCTCGCGGCCGAATTCTTCCGCCACATGAACCGGCCGCTGGACCGGGAGCACCTGGAAATGATCGGCTGGCAAAGCGGCGTGGCCGCCGGCTCGCGCACGCTGGACGCCAACGTGTCGAAGCTGCGCCGCAAGCTCGGGTTGTATGTCGACCAGCCGCACGGCCTGTCGCTGCACGCGGTGTGGGGCATGGGCTATCAATTGAGCCAGCTGGGCAAGCGCGAGGCGCCCGGCAGCTGGACGTTCCCGGCGGATTTCCGGGTGGCGTCGGCCGCGCCGTCGCAGCTGTCGACCTGAGCGGCGATTCAGCGCGCGGGTGGCTGCTGCTGTTGCGGCTGCGCCAGCACCCAGCGCGCGAGCACCTGCGCGTCGGCCTCCGACACCAGCGACTGGCGCGGCATGATCACGCGGCCCCAGGTGCCGACACTGCCGTTGCGGATCTTCTCGGCCAGCCGCGCCGGCGCGGCGGCGTCGCCGCGGTAGCGCTCGGCGATCTGCGCGAAGCCCGGCCCGACCTGCTTGTGCACCAAGCCGTGGCAGGCCATGCAGGCGTTCTTGCGGGCCAGGTCAACAGCGGAAAGTTGCGGCTGCTGGGCTGCGGCACCGAAGGATGCGGCGGCGAGTGCGATCGAGAGAAAGTGGGGAGCGGAAAGCCGGGGAATACAGGGCATGGAGGGGAAACCGGGGAGGGGTGAAAACTGTACCTTGCCCTGTCGCAGGCCCCGGATCGCCGCCCCGATGCCCCCGCCGGAGGTCGTCGTTCATTCGCGACAAGTCGATTCAAGAGTAACTATATGTATGGTTAAATCCCTCGCAACTACCGCGAAGAGGACGAGGGATTCCCATGAAGCTGCCGCTCAGCATTGCATTGGCCACCGTGGTTCTGGCCGGATGCGCCAGCGCACCGCCGACCGGGCCCGGCCAGGGCACCGGCATGTCGTACGTGCCCATGGTGGCCATGGAAGGCGTGGACAAGGTGCGCTACGACAGCGACGTGGCCGACTGCCGCACGGCCGCCACCCGCATCACCGCGCGCAGCGAGTCGGGTGACGCCATGTGGGCCGCGCTGGGCCTGGGCCTGATCACGGTGCACGGCCAGGGCATCGTCGCCGCGGCCTCGTACACCGGCATCAGCGCCGCCGTCATCGACTGGAACACCCGCCCCAGCAGCGCGCTGATCGCCGAGCACCAGCAGATCGCCATCGTCCATTGCATGGCCAAGCGCGGCTACCGCAACCTCGACCCGAACGTGCAGGACACGTTCTACGGCAACACCTTCAACCCCGTGCTCGCCCTCAAGCCGCGCCGCACGGGCATCGACACCTACAACGTCGAGCGCCTGGCCAAGGCCGGCCGCTGCAACGTGCAGCCGCGCGCCGAGCTGACGGCCAAGGGCCCGGGCTACGAGAGCTACAGCGTGCCGTGCACCACCGGCGTGGCCTGGGCCGTGCGCTGCGAGTTCGGCAACTGCCGCGTGCTGGCGCAGACGCCGATGCGCCCGACGGCGCCCGTGCGCCGCTCCTGAGCCGGCCCCTCCGGGCTCACTTCACGACCATGCCCTTGAGCGCCGGGTCCGGCGGCGGGGGCTTGAGCTTCATCTCGCGCAGCGTCTTCACGAGCAGCTGCGCGATCATCATGTTGCGGTGCCGCTTGCTGTTGGCCGGGATCACGTGCCACGGCGCGTGCTCGCTCGAGGTGGCGGCCAGCGCGTTCTGATAGGCCTTCTGGTAGTCGGTCCACTTGGTGCGCACCTCGAGGTCGCCCATGCTGAACTTCCATTGCTTGCCGGGCGTGTCGATGCGGGCCTGCAGTCGTTCGCGCTGCTCGTCCTTGTCGATGTGCAGCATGCACTTGACGACGACCGTGCCGGTCTCGGTGAGCAGCCGCTCGAAGTCGTTGATCTGCGCATAGCGGCGGCGGGCCTCGTCGGCGTCGATCCAGCCTTCGACCACGGGCACCAGCACGTCCTCGTAGTGGCTGCGGTTCCACACCATGATCTCGCCGGTGCGCGGCACGGCGGCGTGGCAGCGCCAGAGGTAGTCGTGCGCGCGTTCGTCCTCGCTCGGCGCCTTGAAGGCCGTCACCCGCACGCCCAGCGGCGAGGTGCGCGAGAACACCCAGCGCACCGTGCCGTCCTTGCCGCTGGTGTCCATGCCCTGCAGCACCAGCAGCACCTTGCGCCGGCCTTCGGCGTGCAGCACGTCCTGCAGTTCGTCCAGCTCGACGGCCAGGGTGTCGAGCTCGGCGCGCTGGGCCGACTCGTCGCCCGTGAGAAAGGGCGAATCGTCGGGGTCGATGCGCGAGAGCTTGAACTTGCTGCCGACGCGGTACTTCTTGAACTTGGACATCTGCGGACGCTCCGTCAAAAAAGAAACGAAGCCCGCAGGGTACGCGAATCAGCGCTGCGGGCGCCCGCGCGGCGGCGGGTGGTCGTCGTCGCCGTTGCTTTCGTCGATCGACGCGCTCCAGCGGTTGTCCCACTCGGCCTGGTGGCGCACGCCGTCGATCTCGCGCCGGTCGCGCTTGGTGGGTCGGCCCTGCTCGATGGCCAGGGCCGGCTCGCTGCCCATGCGGCGCTGCTCGCGGAAGGCGGCCTGCGCCGCCAGGCTCTCGGGCGTTTCCTCGTAGAGCTGCTGGGCCACGGGCGCCGGGCCGCGCTGGCCGCTGAGGCCGCGCACGGTCACGGTCCGCGTGAGCAGGCCCAGGCGCATCGCGACGGTGTCGCCGGCCTTGACCTCGCGCGAGGCCTTGGCGACCTCGCCGTTCACCTGGATGCGGTTCTTGCCGATTTCGTCCGCGGCCAGCGAGCGGGTCTTGAAGAAGCGGGCGGCCCAGAGCCACTTGTCGATGCGCAGACGGTCCATGAAGGTCGGAAAAGAAAGGTCAGCCATTGTGGCGCGACAGCGGCAGCCGCACCACGGCGTCGAGCCCGGTCACGCGGTCGGTGCCGCCGGGGCTGGGTACCGTGCGGTTGTCGAGGCTGATGCGTCCACCCAGGGCCAACACGATCTCGCGGCAGATCGCCAGGCCCAGGCCCGAGCCGCTCGCGGTGTTGCCGGCCGAGAAGGGCGCGAACAGGCGCTGGCGCAGCTCGGCGGAAATGCCCGGGCCGTCGTCGCGCACGGTGAGCACGGCCTCGTCGCCCTCGGCGTGCACGCGCACCGAGAGCGGCGCGCCCGCGGGGCTGTGCTTGATGGCGTTGTGCAGCAGGTTGCGCGTGAGCTCCTGCAGCATCCATTGGTGCGCGCGCACGGTCACGGCGTCGTCGGCGGCCAGCTCGAAGTCGAGCGCCTTGTCGGCCACCAGGGGCGACAGGTCGAGCGCGATGTGGCGCACCACGTCGCCCAGGTCGAGCAGCGCCGACTCGGGCTGCTGGCGCAGCTGCTCCACCTTGGCCAGCGACAGCATCTGGTTGGCCAGCGTGGTGGCGCGCTCGACGGTCTGGCTGATCTCGACCAGCGCCTGCTCGGGCGCCACGTCGCCGCGGCGCGCCGACTGCACCTGCGCCTTCAGCACCGCCAGCGGCGTGCGCAGCTGGTGGGCGCTGTCGCGCACGAAGCGCTTCTGGTGATCGAGCAGCCGCTGCAGCCGGCCCATGACCTCGGTGGTGGCGTCGATCAGCGGGCGCAGCTCGGCCGGGGCGCCGGGCGCGTCGATGGGCGAGAGGTCGTCTTCGGGGCGCCGCTCGATGGCTTCGCCGAGCTCGCGCACCGGCCGTGTGGCGCGCTGCACCACGACCACGGTGACCAGCGCGATCACGCCCATCAGCAGCAGCTGGCGCCAGAGCATGTCGAGCAGCAGCTTGCGCACCAGCGTCTCGCGCAACTCCAATGTTTCGGCGACCTGCACCACGGCCATGCCGCGGCCGCGCGCGCTGGCCACGGGCTGCAGCATCACGGCGACGCGCACCGGCTGGCCGCGGAACTCGGCGTCGTAGAAATCGACCAGTGCCGCATACGCCCCGCGGTCGGGGATGCGCCCGCGCCAGAACGGCAGTTCGGCGAAGCCCGAGACCATCTCGCCGTCGAGCGCCGACACCCGATAGAACAGCCGGCTGCGGTTGTCGGCCTCGAAGGCCTCGAGCGCGGAGTAGGGCACGATCGCGCGCAGCCGCGCCATGTCGTCGTAGCCTTCCACGTCGAGCTGCTCGCCGATGGTCTTGGCCGAGGCCAGCAGCGTGCGGTCGTAGGCGGTGGTGGCGGCCGCCAGGCTCTGGCGGTACAGGCTCACGCTGTTGATCACGACGAACACCGCCACCGGCACCAGGATGCCGAGCAGGAGCCGCGCGCGCAGGGACGACATCGTGCGCCGCAGGGCCGCCCTCAAGTCTCGGCCCGCAAGAGATAGCCCA
This sequence comes from Variovorax sp. GW823-FHT04B03, assembly GCF_058796495.1. Classification (NCBI taxonomy): domain Bacteria; kingdom Pseudomonadati; phylum Pseudomonadota; class Betaproteobacteria; order Burkholderiales; family Comamonadaceae; genus Variovorax; species Variovorax sp. GW823-FHT04B03. The sequence continues at coordinate 376,549 of NZ_JBXAIT010000003.1, read as the reverse complement.
GGCCGCGCATCGTCATGAGCACCGTGCCGGTGCCCACCAGCTTCTTGCGCAGGCGGTACACGACCACCTCGATGGCCTCGTACTGCACCTCGGATTCGCCCGGGAACACCAGCTCGAACAGGCGCTCCTTGGTGACCGCGTGGCCGGGTTTCATCATCAGCGCCTTGAGCAGCGCGAGCTCGCGCGGCGTGAGCTCGAGCAGTTCCGAGCGGTGGTAGACGGCGCCGTTGTCGGGCTCGAAGCGCAGGCTGCCGACCTCCAGCGGGTTCAGCGTCGGGTCGGGCCCCGCGCTCAGGCTGCGCCGGCGCAGCGCGCGGATGCGGGCCTCGAGCTCGTCCAGGTCGAAGGGCTTGGGCAGGTAGTCGTCCGCGCCGGCGTTCAGGCCCATGATGCGGTCGCCCACCGTGCCACGCGCGGTCAGCAGCAGCACCGGCGTGCGCAGGCCCTCGGCGCGCGCCTGGGCCAGCACCTGCAGGCCGTCGACGTGCGGCAGGCTCAGGTCGAGCGCGACCACGTCGGGCTCGACGGCGCGCCACTGCGCGATCGCCTGCGCGCCGTCGCCGCAGATGCGCACGTCGATGCGGCGTCGCCCGAGGGTGCGCTGCAGGGTGATTTGCATCGAGGGGTCGTCTTCGACGAGCAGCAGCTTCATACGGGCAGGGGTCGGTACTTCGGTGTTTTCCCCAGTCTGGTGGACAGCCAACTGACAGCGGGGCGGCGCATGATAGCGGCTCAGGTCCAAGTCAGGTTCCATCCGTTCCCAAGTTCTCAGGAGACACCAACGATGCGTCGCGATACCTTTTTGAAGTCCCTGGCCGCACTGGCCGCTGCCGGCGCCTTGCCGCTGTCGGCGCGCGCCGCCGCCAACGTCAAGATGATGATCCCGGCCAACCCGGGTGGCGGCTGGGACACCACCGGCCGCGCGCTGGGCAAGGCCCTGACCGACGCCAAGGTGGCCGACACCGTCGCCTACGACAACAAGGGCGGCGCCGCCGGTGCGCTGGGCCTGGCCCAGTTCGTCAACGGCTCCAAGGGAGACGCCAACGCGCTGATGGTCATGGGCTCGGTCATGCTGGGCGGCATCATCACCGGCAAGCCGCCGGTCAACCTGTCGCAGGCCACGCCCATCGCGCGCCTGACCACCGAATACAACGTGTTCGTGCTGCCGTCGAACTCGCCCTTCAAGACCATGAAGGACGTGGTCGAGCAGCTCAAGAAAGACCCGGGCAGCGTCAAGTGGGGCGGCGGTTCGCGCGGCTCCACCGAGCACATCGCCGCGGCCATGATCGCGCAGAAGGTCGGCGCCGATCCGTCCAAGATCAACTACGTGGCCTTCCGCGGAGGCGGTGAAGCCACCGCCGCCATCCTGGGCGGCAACGTCACCATCGGCGGCAGCGGCTACAGCGAGTTCGCCGAGTACATCGCCGCCGGCAAGATGAAACCCATTGCTGTCACCTCCGCCCAGCGCCTGCCGGGCATCAACGTGCCGACCCTGAAGGAACAGGGCATCGACGTCGAGATCGGCAACTGGCGCGGCGTGTACGGCGCGCCCGGCATCTCGGCCGAGCAGCGCAAGGCCCTGACCGACATGGTGCTGGCTGCGCTCAAGAGCCCGTCGTGGGCCGAGTCGCTCAAGAAGAACGACTGGACGCCGGCCGTGCTGTCGGGTGACGCGTTCGCCAAGTTCGTCGACGACGACTTCGCCAGCCTGCGCGCGATCATGGCCAAGTCCGGCATGGTCTGAATCTGGCTCGCCCCCAGGCTGCGCGCACTTCGTGTCGCTGCGCCAACCCCCTTCCGGGGGCAACACCTGCGGCCTGGCAGAGCCAGTTCCGCGGTGTTTCTGGAAGGAGGCAGTTCTTTTCCCCCACGACTGCGGGAGCAAAAAATGACAACTCCAGAATCCTCGGTCTCACATTCCGCTGAGGCCACCTCCGGCGCGGCCCGCTGGCCGCAATACGTCGTCGGTCTCGGCGTGCTCCTGACCGGCGCCGCGCTGGCCTTCGGCGCCATCGGCATTTCTTCCGAAGCCGGCTACGGCGGCGTCGGCCCCAACTTCCTGCCCTGGATGGTCTCGATCGTCCTGATGGTCTGCGGCGCGTGGATCACCTGGGAAGCGTTCAGCGGGGGCTTTCGCGAGCTCGACGCCCCCTCGGGCGCCGACACCGCCTACTGGCCCGGCTTCATCTGGGTGGCGGCGGGCCTGCTGCTCAATGCGGCGCTCATCACCAGCATCGGCTTCATCCTGAGCTGCGCGCTGTGCTACCTGCTGGCCGTGCAGGGCCTGCGCCGCGCGGGCGGGCAGGCCAAGGTCAACGCACCGGCCACCTGGGTCACCGACTTGGTGACCGGCCTGGCGATCTCGGCCCCGGTCTTCTGGATGTTCACCAAGTTCCTGGCCATCAGCCTGCCGGGTCTCACCAGCACCGGCTGGATCTGAGCGGAGCCACGCCATGGATATCTTCAACGCACTGATGACCGGCTTCGCGGCCGCGATCACCCCCATCAACCTGCTGTGGTGCCTCATCGGCTGTGCCTTGGGCACGGCCGTGGGCGTGCTGCCCGGCATCGGCCCCGCCGTGGCGGTGGCCATGCTGCTGCCGATCACCGGCAAGGTCGACATCACGGCCTCGATGATCTTCTTCTCGGGCATCTACTACGGCGCCATGTACGGCGGCTCGACCACCTCGATCCTGCTGAACACGCCCGGCGAAACCGCCAGCATGGTCACGGCCATGGAAGGCAACAAGATGGCCAAGAGCGGCCGCGCGGGCGCCGCGCTCGCCACCGCGGCCATCGGCTCCTTCGTGGCCGGCACCATCGCCACCGTGGTCGTCACGCTGTTCGCGCCCTTCGTGGCCGACTACGCCGTGCGCCTGGCGGCACCCGAGTACTTCCTCTTGATGCTGCTGGCCTTCACCACGGTGAGCGCGGTGCTCGGCAAGAGCACGCTGCGCGGCATGACGGCGCTGTTCGTCGGCCTGGCCATCGGCTGCGTGGGCCTGGACCAGATCACCGGCCAGGGCCGCTACACCGGCAACATGCCCGAGCTGCTCGACGGCATCGAGATCGTGCTGGTGGCGGTGGGCCTCTTTGCGGTGGCCGAAGTGCTGTACGCCGTGCTGTACGAAGGCCGCGTGGTCGAGGGCCAGAACAAGCTGACCCGCGTGCACATGACCTCGCGCGACTGGAAGCGTTCCATTCCCGCCTGGCTGCGCGGCGCGGCCATCGGCACGCCCTTCGGCTGCATTCCGGCCGGCGGCACCGAGATTCCGACCTTCCTGAGCTACGCGACCGAGAAGAAGCTCGCGAAGGACGCCGATGCCAAGGCCGAGTTCGGCACCAGCGGCGCCATCGAAGGCGTGGCCGGCCCCGAGGCCGCCAACAACGCCACGGTGACCGCCGCGCTGATCCCGCTGCTCACGCTGGGCATTCCGACGTCGAACACCACGGCCATCATGCTGGGCGCGTTCCAGAACTACGGCATCCAGCCGGGCCCGCAGCTGTTCACCACCTCGGCCGCGCTGGTCTGGGCGCTGATCGCCTCTCTGTACATCGGCAACCTGATGCTGCTGGTGCTGAACCTGCCGATGGTCGGCCTGTGGGTCAAGCTGCTCAAGATTCCGAAGCCGCAGCTGTACGCCGGCATCCTGATCTTCGCGACCGTGGGTGCCTATGGCATGCGCCAGAACACCTTCGACCTGTTCCTGCTGTTCGGCATCGGCCTGCTGGGCGTGGTGATGCGGCGCTTCGACTTCCCGACCGCCCCCGTGGTGGTCGGCATGATCCTCGGCCCGCTCGCCGAAGCCAACCTGCGCAACGCCATCGCCATGGGGCAGGGCAGCCCGATCGTGTTCTTCCAGCGCCCCGAGTCGATCGTGGTGATCATCGCCATCGTCGCCGTGCTGGTGCTGCCGCGCCTGGCCAAGCGCATGAGCGAACGCAAGCTGAAGCGATTGGCGCAGCTGGACGCCTGACGCAACCGACCTTCTTTTTCGGTTCACATGCCGCGGGCGATTGGCGCCCGCGGCATTTTTTTTGAATGCGCCTGTGGCGCCAAGGGGCTTGACTGCGCAGTCATCACCGCGTCGCCGCGTGTCCCCAGAATGGCGGCTTCGTTCGGGGTACCGCTTGCATCGCCCGCATTCCATGCCCGGTACGGCAGGGGTGTGACGAGGTATTCCCATGAAGAGTCCACAGACTCTGGCCTGGCTGCTGCTTGCGGCCAGCGTGGCGGCGGAAGTCGCCGGCACCATCGCCCTTCGCCATGCCGAAGGTTTCACCCGCCTGTTGCCATCGCTGCTCACCGCTGCCTGCTATGCCGGCGCGATCTGGCTCATGTCGCTCGCGGTGCGCGTACTGGATGTGGGGCTGGGCTACGCGGTCTGGGCCGGTGCCGGCACCGCGCTGATCGCGGTCGCCGGCATGGTCTGGTTCGGTGAAGCGGTCACGCTGACGCGCGTGGTCGGCCTGCTGGCCATCGTGGCAGGCGTGGTGGTGCTGAACATCGAGGCGCGGTAGCGGGTTCACCGCTGCCCGCGCTCGGAGGTCTCAGCGCTGCGGCGCCTCGACCAGGTCGTCGTCGATGTGCGGATCGGCCGGCTGCCCGCGCACCTTGCGCACGGTACGGCGGATCCAGTGCTCGATGTCGTCCACGTAGGTGAACACCGCTGGCACCACCAGCAGGCTCAGCACCGTGGAGGTGATCAGCCCGCCGATCACCGCCATCGCCATCGGCGAGCGGAAGCTCGAGTCGGCGGCGCCGAAGCCCACGGCAATGGGCAGCATGCCGGCGCCCATGGCGAGCGTGGTCATGATGATGGGCCGCGCGCGCTTGTGGCAGGCGTCGCGCAGCGCGTCCCAGCGGCTCATGCCGTGGTCGCGGCGCGCCACGATGGCGTACTCCACCAGCAGGATCGAGTTCTTCGTGGCGATGCCCATCAGCATGATCAGGCCGATCAGCGAGGGCATCGACAGCGCCTTCTGCCCGATCAGCAAGCCCACGAAGGCGCCGCCCAGCGCGAGCGGCAGCGCGCACAAGATGGTCACCGGGTGCAGGAAGTCCTTGAACAGCAGCACCAGCACGATGTAGATGCACAGCACGCCCGTGAGCATGGCCAGGCCGAAGCTGGCGAACAGCTCGGTCATCACTTCGGCATCGCCCACCTCGGCGATGCGCACGCCCGGCGGCAGCTTCTGGATTGAGGGCAGGGCCTCGACGGCCGTCTTGGCGTCGCCCAGGCCCACGCCCGACAGCTCGATCTCGAAGTTGACGTTGCGCGAACGGTCGTAACGGTCGATGACGGCGGGGCCGCCTTCCATCGTGAGCGAGGCCACCTGGCTCAGCATGACGGGGCCGCGCGCGCCCGGCACCGACAGGCGCCCGATGAGGTCGAGGTCCTGCCGTGCCGAGTCTTCGAGCTTCACCACGATCGGCACCTGCCGCTGCGCGAGGTTGAGCTTGGCCAGCGCCTGGTCGTAGTCGCCCAGCGTGGCCACGCGCAGCGTCTCGGCGATGGCCGAGCTGGTCACGCCCAGGTCGGCGGCGCGCGCGAAGTCGGGGCGCACGGCGATCTCGGGACGGATCAGGCTCGCGGTCGAGGTGATGTTGCCCAGGCCGGGAATGGTGCGCAGGTCTTTCTCGACCGCGCCGGCGGCGGCCGACAGCGCCACCGGGTCTTCGCCCGTGAGCACCAGGATGTACTTCTCGCCCGAGCCGCCCAGGCCCACGGTGCTGCGCACGCCGGGCAGGGTTTCGAGCGCGGTGCGGATCTCTTTCTCGATCACCTGCTTGCGCGGCCGGTCGCCGCGCGGGTCGAGCTGGATCGTCAGCGTGGCCTTGCGCGTCTCGGGCGTGCCGAAGTTCGCGAACGGGTCGCCGCCAGCGCTGCCGCCCGCCACCGTGGTGTAGACGCTCTTCACGTGGTTGATCTTCATCACGCGGCGGCGCGTTTCCTCGGCCGCGGCCGTGGTCTGCGCCAGCGTGGAGCCCGGCGGCAGCGACAGGTAGACCTGCGTCTGCGAGTTGTCGTCGGCCGGAATGAAGCCGGTCTTGAGCAGCGGGATCATCGCCAGCGAGCCGAAGAAGAAGAGGGTGGCCATCACCATCGTCTTGAAGCGGTGGTGCGTGCTCCACTCCACGGCGCGCATGTACCAGCGCAGCCAGCCCGGCTCCTTCTCGGCGCCGACGATGGGCTTGAGGATGTAGGCCGCCATCATTGGCGTGAGCACCCGCGCCACCACCAGCGAGGCGAACACCGCGAGCGAGGCGGTCCAGCCGAACTGCTTGAAGAACTTGCCGGCCACGCCGCTCATGAAGGCCGTGGGCAGGAACACCGCGATCAGCGTGAAGGTGGTGGCGATCACGGCCAGGCCGATTTCGTCGGCCGCCTCCATGGCCGCCTGGTAGGGCGACTTGCCCATGCGCAGGTGGCGCACGATGTTCTCGACCTCCACGATGGCGTCGTCCACCAATATGCCGACCACCAGCGAGAGCGCGAGCAGCGAGATCACGTTGACCGAGAAGCCCAGCAGGTACATGCCGACGAAGGCCGGAATCACCGACATCGGCAGCGCCACGGCCGAGACGAAGGTGGCGCGCCAGTCGCGCAAAAAGAGCCACACCACGATCACCGCGAGGATGGCGCCCTCGTACAGCAGGTGCAGCGAGCCGTCGTACTCTTCTTCCACCGGGTCGACGAAGTTGAAGGCCTCGGTCAGCTCGATGTCGGGGCGCTGCACGCGCAGGTCGGCCAGCGCCTTCTGGATGGCGCGGCCCACTTCGACCTCGCTGGCGCCGCGGCTGCGGGCCACCTCGAAGCCCACCACCGGCTTGCCGTTGAGCAGCGCGGCGGCGCGCGGCTCGGCGATGGTGTCGCTGATGCGCGCCACCTGGTCCAGGCGGATGCGGCGGCCGTCGCTCAGTGCGATCTGCATGTCGGCGAGCTGGTCGGCCGACTGCACGGTGGCCATGGTGCGCACCGGCTGTTCGCTGCCGCCCAGGTCGATGCGTCCGCCCGCGCTTTCGGTCTGCACCTGGCGCAGCTGGCGCGAGATGTCGGCCGCCGAGGCGCCCAGCGCCTGCAGCTTGGCCGGGTCGAGGTCGATGTGCACCTGGCGCGTGACGCCGCCCACGCGGTTCACGGCGCCCACGCCGGGCAGCGCGAGCAGCTTCTTGGTGATGTCGTTGTCGACGAACCAGCTCAGCGCCTCGTTGTCCATGCGCGAGGAGGCGATGGTGAAGGCCAGCACCGGCTGGGCCGCGAAGTCGAGCTTGGTGACGACCGGGTCGCGCACGTCGGCGGGCAGGTCGGCGCGCACCTTCTGCACGGCCGAGCGCACGTCGTCCACGGCCTCCTGCACGGGCTTCTCGAGGCGGAACTCGACGATCAGCGTGGCGGCGCCGTCCTGCACCTTGGTCGTGATGTGCTTCAGGCCCTGGATGGTGGCGATGGAGTTCTCGAGCTTGCGCGCGACATCGGTCTCCAGCTGCGAGGGCGCGGCGCCCGGCAGCGAGGCCGAGACGGTGACGGTCGGCAGGTCGATGTCCGGGAAGTTCTGCACCTTCATGGCGTTGAACGACAGCAGCCCCCCGAAGGTGAGCAGCACGAACAGCATCACCGCCGGAATGGGGTTGCGTATGGACCAGGCGGAAACGTTCATGGCGTGTTCCTTGTGTTGGCTTATTTAGGCGAAGGGGCGGAGGCCCCCGCCTTCGCCGGGGTGGCGGACGAAGCGGCCGCGGGCGTGGCATCCACCACGCGCACCAGGTCGCCGTCGTTGAGGAAGCCCGCGCCCTGCACCACGATCTGCACGCCCTCGGGCAGGGCGCTGGTGATCTCCACGCGGTCCTTCAGGCGGCGGCCGGTCTGCACCTTGAGCTGCGCCACGCGGCCGTCGGGCAGCAGCGTGAAGACGTTGTTGAAGCCGTCGCGCGGCACGATCGCGCTTTGCGGCACGGTTGGCGCGGAACTGCGGCCGAGTTCGAAGTCGCCGCGCGCGAACATGCCGGCCTTCACGCCGGTGTTCTGCTGCACGTTGGGCAGGTCGACATAGACCAGCGCCGCGCGCGTCTGTGGATCGACCGTGGGCGCGATGCTGCGCACAGTGCCCTTCACCTGCGCGCCGCTGGCGCTGACCACGAAGGCCGGCGTGCCCACGGCGACGCGGCCCAGCTCGGCCGAGGTGACTTCGGCGCGCCATTCGAGCCGGCCCTGGCGGATCAGCCGGAACAGCTCGGTGCCGGCGCCCACCACGCTGCCCACCGTGGCGGTGCGCGCGGAGATCACGCCGTCGTCGGGTGCCAGCACCTGCGTGTTGCGACCGCGCACCTGCTGCGCGGCCAGCACGGCCTCGGCCGCCTCGGCGCGCGCCTTGGCGGTCTGCTCGGTGGTCTGGTACTGGTTGATCTGCTGCTGGCTCAGCGCGCCCGTGGCCTGCAGCGTGCGGGCGCGTGCGGCGTTGCCGGCGGCGTCGGCGGCCGAGGCGCGGGCCTCGGCCAGCGAGGCGCGTGCCTGCGCGATGTCGGCCTGCACCGTCTCGGGCGAGAACACCGCGAGCACCTGGCCCTTCTTTACGGTGTCGCCCACGTTGACGCGCACCTCGGCCAGCTTCAGGCCGTTCGATTCGGAGCCGATCACGGCCTCCTGCCAGGCCGCCACGTTGCCGTTGGCGGCCAGCGTGACGGTCAGCTCGGTGGCTTCGGGTTTGGCGACCGAGACGGTCAGGGCCGGGCGCTGCGCGGGGCCTTTTGCCGCAGGTGCAGCCTTGTCGTCGGCCGGCTTGCGGGTGAGCCACAGGCCTGCGGCGACAACGACGACGAGCGCCAGCAGCGCGAGGACAAGGGTGGAACGCTTCATTGTTTTCATGGCGACGTCGCGACCTTGGCGGCCGGGGTGGTGGTCATAGAGGACGATGCTTCGGCGGGGCGGCTCCATCCGCCGCCCATCGAGCGGTACAGGGAGACCCAGGCTTCGGTGCTCTCACGCTGAAGCGAGACGCGCGCGGTCTGCGCGGCGAACAGCGTGCGCCGCGAATCCTCGAGCTCGAACAGGCTGGCCAGGCCGCTGCTGAAGCGGGCCTGGGTGGCGTCGAACGAGGCCTGGTAGTTTTTCACCGCGCTGTCGGCGTCGGTGCTGCGGGCGGTGGTGGCGTCGAGGTTCACCAGAGCTTCCTCGACCTCGCGCACCGCCTGGCGCACGTTGGCGCGGTAGAGCGACACGGCTTCGGTGTAGCGCGCCTTGGCCGCCTCGGCGTTGGCCGCGCGCGCGCCGCCGTCGAGCAGCGGCACGGTGAGCGACAGCGGCCCGACCGTCCAGGTGTCGAGCGATTCGCGGAAACCGCTGGTGCGGATCTGCATGCGGCCGATCGAGCCCGAGAGCGTGAGCTTGGGATAGCGCTCGGCCTCGGCCGAGCCCACCTCGGCGCTGGCCGCGGCCACGCCGAGTTCGGCCGCGTACACGTCGGGCCGCTGCGAGAGCGCCTGCGCCGGCACGCTGGCGATGGCGCCGACCACCGGCAGCGCGCGCTGCGTGGGCGAGGCCGCGAGCTTCTGCGCGAGCGTGGGTTCGTCGAGCCCGCTGAGCGCCACCAGCGCCTTGCGCTGCACCGCGCACAGGGCGCGCTGTTGCGTGAGTCGGCCTGAGGCGTCGGAGGCGCTGGCACGCGCCAGCGCGGCATCGGCCGGCGCGGTGAAGCCGGCGCGTGCCGACAGGTCGGTAAGCCGCGCTGTTTCGCCGCGCGACTTGGCATCCGACTCGGACACGTTCAACTGCTGCTGACAGGCGCGCTCGGCGAAGTAGGCATTGGCCGTTTCGGCCGCCACGGCGACACGGGCGTCGTGCCACTTGGCGGTGGCGCTGTCGAGCTTCTGCTGGGCCGCATCGCGGTCGGCGCGCAGGCGGCCGAACAGGTCGATCTCCCACTTCGACTGCAGGCCGGCCTGCAGCGTGGTGACCGGCGCGGTGGAGGCGCTGCTGCTGCTCGAAGAGCCGCCCGCGCCGAACGACGAGCCCGAGACGCCCCGGCTCGCCGACGCCGTGCCGTCCAGGCTGGGCAGCAGCGCCGCGCCGGCCTGCACGCGCGTGGAGCGCGCCTCGGCCACGCGCGCCGCGGCGCTGGCAAGGTTGGGGCTGGCGGTTTCGGCGGCGGCGATCAACTCGACCAGCAGCGGGTCGTCCAGCTGGCGCCACCACTCGGCCAGCGCGGCGAGCGAGCCGCCGTGGGGCAGGGGCGCATGCCACTGTGCGGGGAAGGGCGCCTGCACCGAGGCGGGCGGGCGCGTCAGGCCGCAGCCGGCAAGGCCGAGGCCCAGCGGCAGGCTCAGAACAAGGGCAATCCGTCGGAGTCGTCTCATGGCTTCTTTCTCTGCTCGGCGGCCACCTGGCGGCGGCGTGCGGTTTCGGCCTGGACCAGCGCCATCGCGTAGCCCGTGAGCCGGTCGGCCCAGGTGTCGATGGCGCGCGGCGTGCGCAGCAGCGACGGGCGCAGGGCCTCGATGAAATCCTGGCTCACGTACAGCTGCATCGACAGCCCGGTGATCGCGAAGGTCAGGCGGTGGATGTCGTCGTCGGCGCGCTCCACCTGCAGGTGGCGGCACAGCAGCTCGACGATGGCGCGGTGCGGGCCCTTGATGTCGCGCTCCAGTTCCTTGGCCCACTGGCTGGTGGGCTCCAGCATCTCGCGCATGTGCAGCTGGATGCACTGGCGCACGATCTCTCCTTGCTTGAGCGGATCGATCATGGTCGCCATGCAGATGCGCAGCGTGTCCTCGAGCGACTGGCCGGGCACGTTGCAGGCGGCCACGAGGTCGTTCGAATCGCTGCCCATCGGCTCGTTGAAGGTGGCGCCGTACAGCCCCTCCTTGTCGCCGAAGTAGTAGCTGATGGCCGACACGTTCACCCCGGCCTCGCGCGCGATCTCACGGATCGAGGTCTTGGCGAAACCGTTCTGGGCGAACAGCCGCAGCGCGGTGTGCAGCAGGCGGTGGCGCGCCTCGGCGCCGTCGCTGCGGGGGGCGCGGCGCGGCGAGGGCACGGGCGTTGGCGTGAGAGGTGGCCTAGCGTTCATCGGCGCGATTAGAGCACGGATGAAATCAAACGATTGATTTACTTAAGGCTTGCTGAAGGCTTTTGTTTTGGGTTGTGTGGAGGGGGCGTGTGCGCCTCATACGTTGCAACTGGAACGCAACGACGCGTGGTTGCATCCGTTGAAATGGATCTCAGTGACAACAAAAAGGTGCGTGTTGTCTTAGGCAGTTGGGATTGGTTAGCTGATCCCCTGCGTCTGGATCTGGTCTTCGAAAGCGGGCTTAACTTCTCAAGATCGGCGCGTGCACGTTAGTAAGGTGATCTTGCGACGATCGTGGGAGTGGCAAGCTGCTTGAAATACAGGTGATTGCATTGTTCGTTGTCACGCAATCGCAATCGCGAAATTTCTTCAGAAACCTCTGAAAACCAGAAATGGAAAGAGCCGCACTAGATCATTGCTGTTCCAGCCGCGGCCGTAGCTCGCTAGCACGGCCGCGCTCCTGCAATGTCAGGAGTTCGGCCGGCTAAACAACCCGTGTCTTCGTAAAGGCGGGTGAATATTGATCTATTTTTTTACTAAAACCTTTTTTGCTACACGCGAGGCCTTCCGTGCTCGCTTGACTGCATCCTTGACGCTTTGCGTAAAGGGACTGGTTCTTGCTGCGTCACGATTCTTTCCTCTGAGTAAATTGGCAACAATATCCATTGCTGGCTTCAAATTTCGCTCGGCTGTCTTTGAATCTTTGAATAGAGGGAGCAACTTGCTTGCATATTTTGTTGACTGCCGAGCTCCAGGGGCTGGAGGTTGAGTGTCTTCGTAAAGAAGCCGAACACACATTAACACCTGATATTTGGCGACCCCCAGTTTTGGATTCATCTTTGGTAAAAGTGTTTGAATCCAATAGAAGGCAATGGCGGCCAAGTAGTAGTGATCATGTTTGTGGCCGGGCCCAAATATTTCTGATCCAACTTTTTCCAAGATGCTGCCAAAGTCCCGAGTTGTTTTGTGCGGCTCTTCCAAAAACATGGAGGAATAGGATTTTATCAATCCTAGAGGAGTTACAATTCTGCTTCGATCTATTGGCTTATTTATGAATTGTTTTGATCGGCGTTCGTAGAAAAGCGAGTTGCTGCCTTGAGAGCCGAAATACAATTCGAGCTCTTTCTGAAAATCCGTTACAGCCAGCAATTGAGAGGGCGTTACTTCGGTTTGACTATTTGTTGCTCGAATGATGTCTTGCACAACCGATTCGTTGTCTGTTGCCACAATTTTTATTGGAACGGTCGCGTCAACAAGTGCAGCATCGGCTCTACTTTCCCAGATAACGTTCGTTGTCTGGCAGCCGTTTACAATCTGGTAGTCTTCGAGTGTTAGTCGATCACCCCCCGTTAGGCGAAGCTTCTTCGCGATTACGGTGATTCCGTTGTTCATCAAAACAAAGCGGGCTCTGCTGTCTGCTTTTGATAATGTGCTGTGAATTCCTTCGTTGACACTATTGTGGCCCTGCCAGTCTCTCACATTGTCGTAAAAAATGGAACTCAGCAGGTTGTCGTTCTCCCCTCTGATGAGTTTTAGAAATTCAGCGATTGGAAGGGCGCCAAGAAATGCCTGTGCAACATTGGGGACATCCGGTAGCGTGACCCTCCTGGGAAATAGTATTTCCCTGATTACTGAATTTTGAATTTGAAGTGATCTCTTTTGGAGTTCGCTTGATCCAATGAGGTCTATCTTTAGGTCTTCTATGTCCCCGGAACTGAGTAGTCGCTTCCTTATTAGTTTTTCTTTGTTTTCGAAGTTGACGTCATTAATTGGTTTTTGCCCGGTTGATACGTAGTAGAGATGGGCGACGGGGCGGCGTCTCTTGAAGTATCGAGATTTGTTGTATATTGCATTTTTTAATCTGACGAAATTCTTCACCTTTTCGTTGTCCGCGCTTGATGCGCCGTCAGAAAAAATGCGATCGACAAAATCGGCAAGGTCGCCTAGAGCCGAGGTGGAAAATGAAGAAGAAGTTTTGGCTTGAACAAAGACAAAATCAATATCGAGATATGAATTCATCTCGATGAAGGTTTCAATTTCATCTGAATCAAGTACAAGCCGACCGTTGATAATTGTTGCGATGCTATCAACCCCGGGCTGCCCATCTTCACCTAGAACGCAGTTGATGGTGTTGAGCGTCTCGTCTATCAAAATTCCCGTCGTTAGGTTTGTAGCGAAATGCTCAAATGCGATATCTTCTTCTATATCGCTCGGTAATTGGTGGTCAGTAATGAAATCGGAAAGCAAAGATTTGATTATTTGATTCATTGAGAAGGATAGATTGAAGGGTCTGTGCGGATTGCTTTTTTCTGACATATGGTTACATGAGTTTTGGGTGCATGTCTACCGAAGTTTCACCATGTTTTTTTACAAATACGAATTTTTTCCAAGAGGGTGAAGGTCGGGCCCAGAGCGGCCATGCTGTGCGGTGCTCTTGGTGGGGTGGGGCGGGCCGGTCAGTTGAGGGATCGAGCTACGATTTGGAATGTCTTCAAGATCAAACCTTCCCCTGGACGCCGAAGGCATCCTCGCGCTCGCCGCGCGCTCGATGTTTCATCTGTTTTCGAGCATCAGCCAGGGCATGTTCCTGGTCGACCGCAGCGGGCGCATCGTCTGGGTGAACGAGGGCTACCGCCGCTTCCTGCCGGCGCTGGGTTTCTCGTCGATCGACGAGTTCATGGGCCACATGGTCGAGGACGTGATCCCCAACACCATGATGCGCCGCGTGCTCGAAACCGGCGAGCCGATCCTCATCGACCTGCTGACCAACAAGGCCGGCACCTTCGTCGTGAGCCGCATCCCGCTGCGCGAGGAGCGCGAAGACGGGGAGGGCCTGGGCAAGGTCATCGGCGCCATCGGCATCGTGCTGTTCGACCAGCCCGAGACCACGCTGCAGCCGCTCATCAGCAAGTTCGCGCTGCTGCAGCGCGACCTCGACGACGCGCGCCGCGAGCTGGCCAGCCAGCGCAACAACCCGCTGTACCAGCACGCACCCGACGGCCAGCGCCGTTCCAAGTACACCTTCGCGAGCTTCATCGGCAGCAGCCCGGCGGCCGTGGAGGTGAAGCGCCACGCGCGCCGCGCCGCGCAGTCCACCAGCCCGGTGCTGCTGCTGGGCGAGACCGGCACCGGCAAGGAGCTGCTGGCGCATGCGATCCATGCGTCGTCCACGCGCGCCAAGGGCCAGTTCGTCAGCGTCAACATCGCGGCCGTGCCCGACACGCTGCTCGAGGCCGAGTTCTTCGGCTTCGCCCCCGGCGCCTTCACCGGCGCCGACAAGCGCGGGCGCGAAGGCAAGTTCAAGCTGGCCGACGGCGGCAGCCTGTTCCTCGACGAAATCGGCGACATGCCGCTGGGCCTGCAGGCCAAGCTGCTGCGCGCGCTGCAGGAAGGCGAGATCGAGCCGCTGGGTTCCAACAAGCTGATTCCTTTCGACGCCCGCGTGATCGCCGCCACCTCGCGCGATCTGCCCGAGCTGGTGCGCCGCGGCCTGTTCCGTGAAGACCTGTACTACCGCCTCAACGTGCTGCCGTTGCGCGTGCCGCCGCTGCGCGAACGCCGCAGCGACATCCCGGCGCTGGTCGAGGCGCTGGGCGAGGACATGGCGCTGCGCAGCGGCGAGGCGCCGCCCGAGCTCACGCCCGACGCGCTCGCGCTCCTGGCCGGCCAGCACTGGCGCGGCAACATCCGCGAGCTGCGCAACGTGCTGGAGCAGGTGACGATGCGCAGCGACTCGCAGCGCATCGATGCCGCGCAACTCGAACGCATCCTGCGCGAGGCGGGGCTGGAGCAGATCGAGGCGCCCGACACCTCGCACAGTCTGCGCGACGTCGATCAGGAGGCCGCGCTGCTGCGCCCGCTGTCGCAGCAGGTGGCCGAGCTGGAACGCAAGGCGATCGCCGCCGCGCTCGAAAGCACCGGCGGCAACAAGCTCGCGACCTCGCGGCTGCTGGGCATCTCGCGCGCCACGCTGTACGAGCGCATGACGGGAATGGGGTTGTCATGAGCGTGAAGGCATTGCGTTCCACCTTCGGCCCGAACTGCCATTGGTGCGGGCTGCCGATGGACTTCGACGAGCCGCACGGACGGCCCGAGTCGGCCACCATCGAACACCTGCTCGACGCCACGCTGGGCGGCGTGCGCCAGCAGAAGCACCGGCGCCTCGCACATGCGGTGTGCAACCACACGCGCAACGAGCTGCGGATGCGGGCAGAGCGCGAGTTCGAAAACTGGCTCGCGGCACGCCGCGACTCTGCTGGGAAACCCTGACTGATCAGCAGACAGTTGTCTGAAATAAAGACAACGTGAATGCACTGAAATCAGGCGAAACCGGTTGCTCCCGAATGAGGAAGCCTTTGTTATCAATGGCTTAGGTGGGTGGCACGAACTGTGCAATATTCAGTCACCTTTATCAGGAGACAAGACATGCACCGTCGCCACCTCATCGCCCTGGCCGCCCTGGGCGCCACCGCCGCCACCATGCCCGCCTGGGCCCAATCGAACGAGATCCGCATCGCCCACGTCTACAGCAAGACCGGCGCGCTGGAGGCCTACGGCAAGCAGACGCAGACCGGCCTGATGATGGGCCTGAACTACGCCACCGGCGGCACGATGATGGTCAACGGCAAGAAGCTCGTGGTCATCGAGAAGGACGACCAGGGCAAGCCCGACCTGGGCAAGTCGCTGCTGGCCGCCGCGTACTCCGACGACAAGGCCGCGCTCGCCGTCGGCCCGACCGCTTCGGGCGTGGCGCTGGCCATGCTGCCGGTGGCCGAGGAGTACAAGAAGATCCTGATCGTCGAGCCCGCCGTGGCCGACTCGATCACCGGCGACAAGTGGAACAAGTACATCTTCCGCACCGGCCGCAACTCGAGCCAGGACGCGATCTCCAACGCCGTGGCCATCGACAAGGCCGGCGTCACCGTCGCCACGCTCGCACAAGACAACGCCTTCGGCCGCGACGGCGTGAAGGCCTTCGGCGCCGCGCTGAAGAAAGCCAAGCTGGCGCACGAGGAGTACCTGCCGCCCGCCACCACCGACTTCACGGCCGGTGCGCAGCGCCTGATCGACAAGCTCAAGGACCAGCCGGGCCGCAAGATCATCTGGATCGTCTGGGCCGGCGCGGGCAACCCGTTCAAGATCGTGGACCTCGACCTGAAGCGCTACGGCATCGAGATCGCCACCGGCGGCAACATCCTGCCGGCCATGGCGGCCTACAAGTCGCTGCCGGGCATGGAAGGCGCGGCCTACTACTACTTCGGCATCCCGAAGAACCCGGTGAACGAGGCGATGGTCGCGGCCCACTACAAGGAGTTCAAGACGCCGCCGGACTTCTTCACGGCCGGCGGCTTCTCGGCCGCGATGGCGGTGGTGACGGCGCTGAAGAAGACCAACGGCGACACCAACACCAACAAGCTCATCAGCACCATGGAAGGCATGAGCTTCGACACGCCCAAGGGCAAGATGACCTTCCGCAAGGAAGACCACCAGGCGATGCAGTCGATGTACCACTTCAAGATCAAGGCCGACCCCGCGTTCGCGTGGGGCGTGCCGGAGCTGGTGCACGAAATCAAGCCGGAAGAGATGGACATCCCCATCAAGAACAAGAGGTAAGAGCTCGCCCCCAGGCTGCGCGCACTTCGTGTCGCTACGCCAACCCCCTACCGGGGGCAACACCAGCGGCCCGGCAAAGCCGGTTCCGCGGTGTTCACTTGAACATGCGGCGACTCAGAAATCGCTGCTTCCCTTTTCGCCCCGGATGGCCGCCGGGCGAAGCGCCAGCCTGCGTCCGCGCCAGCTGTCGTGTGCCACGGTCAATTCGTCAGTCTGCAAGCAAGCGTTCGATCAAACACAACAGAAGGAGACAGCGATGCCAGCGATGCGATGGAACAACTGGAAGGGGTTTGCCGCAGCAGCGGTGATCACGGCGGCGGCGCAGGCCGCCACGGCGGCCGTGCCGCTGCCTGCACTGGGCGCCAACCCGGCGGAGGTGAGCGTGTCCGGCCTGTCGGCCGGCGGCTTCATGGCGGTGCAGCTGCACGTGGCCTACTCGGCCACCTTCAAGCGCGGCGCGGGCGTGGTCGCCGGCGGTCCGTACTACTGCGCCGAAGGCTCGGTGGTCAATGCCACCGGGCGCTGCATGACGCACAGCACCAGCATTCCGGTGTCGACGCTCGTGAGCACCACCAACAGCTGGGCCGCCAGCGGCGCGATCGACCCGGTGTCGAACCTCAGCAACTCCAAGGTCTACCTGTTCTCGGGCACCTCGGACAACACCGTCAAGCAGCCGGTGATGGACGACCTGAAGACGTACTACCAGAGCTTCGTGCCGGCCGCCAACACGGTCTACAAGAACAACCTCGGCGCGGGCCACGCGATGGTCACCGACGACTACGGCGGCGCCTGCAGCACCACGGCCGCGCCGTACATCAACAACTGCGGCTTCGACCTCGCGGGCGAGATCCTCACGCAGCTGTACGGTCCGCTGAACCCGCGCAACAACGGCGCGCTGGGCGGCACTTTCACCGAGTTCAACCAGTCGGAGTTCGTCACCGGCCACGGCGTGGCCGCCACCGGCTGGCTCTACGTGCCGCAGGCCTGCACCACCACCTCGTGCCGCGTGCACCTGGTGCTGCACGGCTGCAAGCAGAACTACACCGACGTGAGCGACCAGTACGTCAAGAAGACGGGCTACAACCGCTGGGCCGACACCAACAACATCATCCTGATCTACCCGCAGACAAGCACCGCGGCCACCAACAGCTGCTGGGACTGGTGGGGCTACGACAGCGCCAACTACGCCAAGAAGTCGGGCCCGCAGATGGCTGCCATGAAGGCCATGATCGACCGCGTCACTGGTTCGGCCGGCGGCGGCGGGTTGCCGGCGCCCACCGGCGTGGGCACCTCGGGCGCGACCAGCAGCAGCATGGTCATCGGCTGGGCCGGCGTCTCGGGCGCTTCGGGCTACAACGTGTACCGCGGCGGCAGCAAGGTCAACGCCTCGCCGGTGGCCGGCACCAGCTACACCGACACCGGCCTGGCCGCGTCGACCAGCTACAGCTGGACCGTGGCCGCGCTGAACGCGAGCAACGTCGAAGGCGCGATGTCGGCGGCCGCCACGGGCGCGACCACGGCGGGCCCGGGCGGCGGAGGCACGTGCTACACCGCGAGCAACTACGCGCACACCATGGCCGGGCGCGCTTATGCGCTGTGGGGCCTGACCTATGCCAACGGCTCGGGCCAGTCGATGGGCCTGTGGAACATCTACGCCATGACCACGCTGAAGCAGACGGGCACCAACTACTACGTGATCGGCACCTGTTGAGGCCGTTCACCCTGCACTGATTTTTCGATTCGCAAGGACCTTTCCACAATGCTTGAGACCCGGGATCTGACCATCCGCTTCGGAGGGCACGTGGCCGTCAACAGCGTGAGCTGCGCATTCGCGCCAGGCACGCTGACGGCCATCGTCGGCCCCAACGGCGCGGGCAAGACCACTTACTTCAACCTGATCTCCGGGCAGCTCAAGGCCACGGCCGGCACGGTGTCGCTCGACGGGCAACCGTTGTCGCACCTGTCGCCGTCGGCGCGCACGCACGCCGGGCTGGGGCGCGCGTTCCAGCTCACCAACCTGTTCCCGAACCTCACGGTGCTGGAGAACGTGCGGCTCGCGGTGCAGGCCACGCGCGCCGGCGCCCATCGCCACGGGCTCAACCTGTGGAGCATCTGGAGCGACCACAAGGCGCTGACCGAGCGCGCCGAGCAGATCCTGGCCGACGTGGCCCTGGAGCCGCGCGCCCACGCCACGGTGGCCAGCCTGCCGCACGGCGACCAGCGCAAGCTCGAGGTGGCGCTGCTGATGGCGCTCGAACCCAAGGTCTTCATGTTCGACGAGCCCACGGCCGGCATGCATGCGGCCGAGGCGCCCGTCATCCTCGACCTGATCCGCAAGCTCAAGCAGGACAAGACCAAGACCATCCTGCTGGTCGAACACAAGATGGACGTGGTGCGCGAACTCGCGGACCGCATCATCGTGCTGCACAACGGCACGCTCGTGGCAGACGGCGAACCTGCCGAGGTGATCGCCTCGCCGGTCGTGCAGGAGGCCTACCTGGGCATCGCGAAGGAGGCCGCATGAGCACCGACAACCTGTTGACCCTGGAAGGCGTGCAGACGCACATCGGGGCGTACCACATCCTGCACGGCGTCGACCTGGCCGTGCCCAAGGGCCAGCTCACCATGCTGCTGGGCCGCAACGGCGCGGGCAAGACCACCACGCTGCGCACCATCATGGGCCTGTGGCATGCGTCGCAGGGCAGGGTGCAGTTCGCCGGCAAGGACATCACGGCCCTGCACACGCCGCAGATCGCCGAACTCGGCGTGGCCTACGTGCCCGAGAACATGGGCATCTTCTCCGACCTCACGGTGAAGGAGAACATGGTGCTGGCCGCGCGCGGCGCCAAGAACGCCGACGCCATCGACGACACGCGCCTGAAGTGGATCTTCAAGCTCTTTCCCGCGGTCGAGAAGTTCTGGAACCACCCGGCCGGCAAGCTGTCGGGCGGACAGAAGCAGATGCTGGCCGTGTCGCGCGCCATCGTCGAGCCGCGCCAGCTGCTCATCATCGACGAGCCCAGCAAGGGCCTGGCGCCCGTCATGATCAACAACATGATCGAGGCCTTCGGCGAGCTCAAGGCGAGCGGCGTGACGATCCTGCTGGTCGAACAGAACATTCACTTCGCCCAGCGCCTGGGCGACACCGTCGCGGTGATGGACAACGGCCGCGTGGTGCACAGCGGCTCGATGGCCGCGTTCTCCGCCGATGCGCAACTGCAGCAATCGCTGCTCGGACTTGCCCTATGAAACTCGACTTCGACTGGAAGCCACTGCTTCTTGCCCCCATCCTCGCGCTCGTCGCGCTGCCGCTCACCGGCTCGGTCTCGACCTGGCTCACGCTCACGGTGGCGGGGCTGGCGATGGGCATGATCATCTTCATCATCGCCTCGGGCCTCACGCTGGTGTTCGGCCTGATGGACGTGCTGAACTTCGGCCACGGCGTGTTCATTGCGCTGGGCGCCTTCGTGGCCAGCAGCGTGCTCGGCCTCATGGGCGACTGGACCGGCTCGGGCGAGCTGTGGCGCAACCTCGTGGCGGTGTTCCCGGCCATGCTGGCCGCGATGGCGGTGGCCGGTGCCATCGGCCTGGCCTTCGAGCGCTTCATCGTGCGGCCGGTGTACGGCCAGCACCTGAAGCAGATCCTCATCACGATGGGCGGCATGATCATCGGCGAGGAGCTCATCAAGGTGATCTGGGGCCCGGCGCAGATTCCGCTGCCGCTGCCCGAGGCGCTGCGCGGCTCGCTGCTGATCGGCGACGCCGCCATCAGCAAGTACCGCCTGCTCGCGGTGGCCGTGGGCGTGGTGGTGTTCGGCGTGCTGGCCTGGACGCTGGGCCGCACCAAGATCGGCCTCTTGATCCGCGCCGGCGTTCAAGACCGCGAGATGGTCGAGTCGCTGGGCTACCGCATTGGGCGCCTGTTCGTCGGCGTGTTCGTGGTGGGCAGCGCGCTGGCCGGCCTGGGCGGCGTGATGTGGGGGCTGTTCCAGCAGAACCTGGTGCCGCAGATGGGCGCGCAGGTCAACGTGCTGATCTTCATCGTGATCATCATCGGCGGGCTGGGCTCGACCGGCGGGGCGCTGCTCGGCGCGCTGCTGGTGGGGCTCATGACCAACTACATCGGCTTCCTGCTGCCCACGCTCACGCAGTTCGCGAGCATCTTCCTCATGGTGGCCGTGCTGCTGTGGCGCCCGCAGGGCGTGTACCCCGTGGCGAACCGTTGAGGAGAAAGCCGTCATGTTCCTGAAACGACTTCTTTCCAACGACATGCCACGCAGTCGCCTGCTGGCGCTGCTGCTGCTCGCCCTGTTCCTGGCGCTGGCCTTCGCGCCGTTCCTGTTCCCGGGCGTCAAGGCGCTCAGCGTTGCGGCCAAGATCCTGGTGTTCGTGGTGCTGGTCGCGAGCTTCGACCTGCTCCTGGGCTACACCGGCATCGTGAGCTTCGCGCACACGATGTTCTTCGGCATCGGCGCGTACGGCATCGCCATCTCGGCGTCGCGGCTGGGGCCCAACTGGGGCGCGGTGCTGGTGGGGCTGGGCGCGTCGCTCGCGATCTCGCTGGTGCTCTCGCTGGCCATCGGCCTGTTCTCGCTGCGGGTGCGCGCGATCTTCTTCGCGATGATCACGCTGGCCGTGGCCTCGGCGTTCCAGACGCTGGCCTCGCAGCTGTCGGACTTCACCGGCGGCGAGGACGGCCTGACCTTCAAGCTGCCCGAGCTGATCTCGCCGAGCTTCGAGTTCGCCGAAGAGCCCTTCCTCGGCGTCTCGCTCGACGGGCGCCTGCTGTGCTACTACCTGCTGTTCGTGGCGGCGGTGGTGCTGGTGCTGGCGATGCTGCGCATCGTGAACTCGCCCTTCGGCCGCGTGCTGCAGGCCATCCGCGAGAACGAGTTCCGCGCCGAGGCCATCGGCTACCGCGTGGTGGTGTACCGCACCACGGCGGCCGTGCTGTCGGCGCTGTTCGCCACGCTGGCCGGCGCGATGCTCGCCATCTGGCTGCGCTACAACGGGCCCGACACCTCGCTGAGCTTCGAGATCATGATCGACGTGCTGCTCATCGTCGTGATCGGCGGCATGGGCACGATCTACGGCGCGGCCATTGGTGCGGTGCTGTTCGTGGTGGCGCAGAGCTACCTGCAGGACCTGCTGCGCCTGGGCAACGAGGCCGCCAGCGGCCTGCCATGGCTCGCGGCGCTGCTGTCGCCCGACCGCTGGCTGCTGTGGCTGGGCGTGCTGTTCGTGCTGTCGGTCTACTACTTCCCGACCGGCATCGTCGGCAAGCTGCGGGCGAGGGCGGCGAAATGAGCGACGGCAACAACAACAGCACCATGACGCCGACATCGCACTACGCGCAACTCGCAGGCCGTGAAATCCACTGGCTCGATTGGGGCCCCGCCAACGCCCCCGTCGTCATCGCCTGGCACGGCCTGGCGCGCACCAGCCGCGACATGGACGAGCTGGCGCAGCACTTCGCGGCGCGCGGCTTTCGCGTGATCTGCCCCGACACCCTCGGGCGCGGCCTGAGCCAGTGGAGCCCGTCGCCCGACGAGGAATACACGCTTGCGTTCTACGCACGGCTGGCCAATGCGCTGTGCGACGAGCTGCGGCTGGGCCGCGTGCACTGGGTGGGCACCTCGATGGGCGGCGCGATCGGCACGGTCTGCGCGTCGGGCCTGTTCGAGCCGCGCATGAAGGCGCGCATCGCCAGCCTTACGCTGAACGACAACGCGCCGCAGCTCGCGCAGGCCGCCATCGAGCGCATCCGTGCTTACGCCGGCGACCCGCCGGCCTTCGCCACGGTGGCCGAACTCGAGGCCTTTTTCCGCACGGTCTACAAGCCCTACGGCTGGCTCAGCGACGCGCAGTGGCGCCGCCTGACCGAAAGCTCCACGCGCCGCCTGGCTGACGGCCGCGTCACGCCGCACTACGACCCGGCGATGGTCAGGCAGTTCAGCGCGCACGACAACGACTACCTGATCTGGCCGCACTACGACGTGATCGAGGCGCCGGTGCTGTGCCTGCGCGGCGCCGAGTCCGACCTGGTGCTGCCCGAGGTGATCGACGAGATGCACCGGCGCGGGCCGGGCGCGGCCGGGCGCCTGCAGGTGATCGAGGTGCAGGGCTGCGGCCATGCGCCTGCGCTCAACGTGCCGGAACAACTGGACCCGATCGAGGGGTTTATCCGCGCGGCCGGTCGTTGAAGGCACGGCGCGCTCACAATCGCGCCGACTTCAACTCCAAGACCACCTCGCCATGGCCCTCTCGATGTACGACCTGTCCGTGCCGGTTTTCACCCGCGGACTGGGGCAACTCACCCACCTGCTCGACAAGAGCCTCGCGCACGCCAAGGCCCAGGGCATCGACCCGGCGACGCTGGTCGAAGCACGCTTGGCGCCCGACATGCTCACACTGGCCGGCCAGATCCAGCGCGCGAGTGACGCCTCCAAGCTGGGCACGGCGCGCATCGCGGGCATCACGGCCCCGAGCTTTCCCGACGAGGAAAAGACCTGGGACGACCTGCTGGCGCGCATCGTGAAGACGCAGGATTTCCTGGCCGGCGTGGACCGCGCGCTCATCGACGGCCACGAAGAACGCCCCGTGACCATCAAGGCGCGCGAAGGCGAAGCGCACTTCACCGCGCAGCGCTACCTGCTGCAGTTCGCGCTGCCGAATTTCTTCTTTCACGTGACCACCGCCTACGACGTGCTGCGCCACAAGGGCGTGCCCATCGGCAAGCTGGACTACCTCGGCCGCTTCTGAGTCCGTTCAGGCGCGGCGGGCCGCCAGCGCGTACATCAGCGGAATGCGCGGCATGCCTTCGGGCGGAGCCATGCGCCGTCCGCCGAGTTCGCGCATGCCCTCGAAGGGCTTCCAGCCGTTGGTGTACGGGTACTCCTCGAAGCGCTCGATGGCCAGGCCCGCCTGCGCGAGCGCGGTCGTCACCTGGCCCACGCCCCAGGTGAACTCGAAGCTCGGGTGCGGATTGCGAAAGCCCTGCACGCCGGGCATCGGCCGGTCGTCGGGCACGAGGCCGTCGCCCGATTCGGCCACGTAGTCGCCCACGCCTTCCTCGGGCACGGGCGCGTCGTTGAAGTAGTCGTAGTGGAACTTCCACTGCGGGTCGAACACCAGCGCGAACGGGTGGAACTCGACGATCACGAAGCGCCCGCCGGGCTTGAGCAGCTGCGCCACGCCGCGCGCCCAGGCGCCGATGTCGGACAGCCAGCACAGCGTGCCGTAAGAGCAGAACACGAGGTCGTGGCGCTCGCCGCGCGCGGCGGCGGCCTCGAAGTAGTCGTAGACGTCCGCGCGCTCGAAGCGCGCCGCAATGCCCGACTCGGCCGAGAGCCGGGTGGCGAAGTCGATGGCTTCGTCGGAGATGTCGACGCCGGTCACGCGGGCGCCGCGGCGCGCGATGCTCAGGCTGTCCTGTCCCGCGTTGCACTGCAGGTGCAGCACCGACAGGCCGTCCACGTCGCCGAGCAGGGCGCTTTCCTCGGGGAACAACGTGGAGCCGCCCGCGCGGAAGAAGGCGGCCTGGTCGCCCTTGTGGCTGTTGTGCGCCACCGTGGCGGCGTTCCACGACTGGCGGTTGGCTTCGTGCAGGTCTTTCTTCATGGCGTGGTCGTGTCGGGGCGGGTGGGCCAGCCCGCCAGGTGGCGTTCGGCGATGCCCGTGAGCGCGGTGATCCACGCCGGGCTGTCGTTGAGGCAGGGGATGTAGCCGAAGCGCTCGCCGCCCGCGTGCAGGAAGGCTTCGCGGCCTTCCATGGCGATTTCTTCGAGCGTTTCGAGGCAGTCGGCCGGAAAGCCCGGGCACACCACGTCGACGTGCTTCACACCGCTGGCGCCGAGTTCGCGCAGGGTGGGCTCGGTGTAGGGCTCCAGCCACTTGGCGCGGCCGAAGCGCGACTGGAAGGTCGTGCGGTACTGCGGGGACGCCAGGCCCAGCCGCGCCGCGAGCAGGCGCGCGCTCTCGAGGCACTGCGCCTCGTAGGGGTCGCCCAGCGCGATGTTGCGCGCGGGAATGCCGTGGAAGCTCATCACCAGCAGCTCGCCGCGGCCTTCGGTCTTCCAGTGCTTTTCGATGCCTTGCGCGAGCGCCTCGATGTAGGCGGGGTCGTCGTGGTACTGGTTGACGAAACGGAACTCGGGCACGTGGCGCTGGCGGCGGCTCCAGGCGTTCACGGCGTCGATCACGCTGGCCGTGGTGGTGGCCGAGTACTGCGGGTAGGCCTGCAGCACCAGCACGCGCGTGGCGCCCTCGGCCTGCAGCGCATCGAGCCGCGCGGCGATCGACGGGTTGGCGTAGCGCATCGCGTCGCGCACCGTCACGCGGTGGCCGCGTTCGCCGAGCCAGCCGGCCAGCAGGGTGGCCTGCTTCTGCGTCCAGACCTTGAGCGGCGAGCCCTCGGGCAGCCAGATGCTGGCGTACTTCGCGGCCGACTTCGCGGGCCGCGTGCGCAGGATGATGCCGTGCAGGATCAGCGCCCACAGCGCCCTGGGAATCTCGACCACGCGCGGGTCGCCCAGGAAGTCGGCGAGGTAGGGGCGCACCGCGGCGGCGGTGGGGGCATCGGGTGAGCCGAGGTTGCACCAGAGCACGGCGGTGCGGTCGTTCTTGCGGTCATCAGGGGCGAGAGGCATGCGATATTCTCGGGCATGACTTCCGCTTCCCCGGCGCCCGGCGGCGCCACGCCGCTCGACATCTCGCGCATCTCGGCGATCTCGCTCGACCTCGACGACACCCTGTGGCCGATCTGGCCGACTATCGAACGCGCCGAGCGCGTGCTGCACGAATGGCTGCTGCGCGAGGCGCCCAAGACGGCCTCGCTGCTGCTCACGCCGGGCGTGCTGCGCGAGCTGCGCGAAGCCACCGCCAAGGAGCGCTCCGACCTCGCGCACGACCTGAGCGCGCTGCGCCGCGAGTCGATCCGCACGGCGCTCGTGCGCGCGGGCGAAGACCCGGCGCTGGCCGACCCGGCCTTCGACGCCTTCTTCGAAGAGCGGCAGCGCGTCACGCTGTACGACGACGCACTGCCGGCGCTGAAGTGGCTCAGCGAGCGCTACCCGCTGGTGGCGGTGTCGAACGGCAACGCCGACATCCACAAGACCGGCGTCGGCCGGTGGTTCCGCACTGCCTTCAATGCACGCGCCTTCGGCAGCGGCAAGCCGCACGCGCCGATCTTCCGCGCCGCGGCGGCCTCGGTCGGCCTGCTGCCCAAAGACGTGCTGCACGTGGGCGACGATGCCGCGCTCGACGTGGTGGGCGCGCTCAACGCCGGCATGCAGGCCGCCTGGCTGGTGCGCGACGAGCGCCCGTGGGAGCACGGGGCGCGGCCACAGCTGATCGTGCCCAACCTGCACGCGCTGTGCATCGCGCTGGGCGCTTGAACCTCAGCGGAACACGGGGCGGAAGAAGCTGCGTTCGTAGCTGACGATGCAGCGCGTTTCCTCGGCGTAGCGGAAGGCGGCCTGGCAGTCGGCGTCCTGCATCGAATCGGCACGGTAGGTTTCGTACGCGGCCAGGCTCGGGAAGCTGAACATCGCCAGCGCCACGTTGTTCGCGCCTTCGGACGGCAGGAAGTAGCCGTGGTGCTGGCCGCCGAACTTCTCGACCAGCGGAATCCAGAGCTTGCCGTAGTGCTCGAATTCCTTGAGCTTGAAGGGATCGACGATGTAGCGCAGGTAGCAGGTGATCATGGGTGAGGAGCGTCAGGGGACTATCGGCGCGGCCCGAGCGGCGCGCGGCTGCCCGGACTATAGTTTTGCGACGGCCTCCTTTCATTGCTTTCGCGCGAATTTCCTTCCATGCATCTTTCCACCTGGCTCCTCTTTTGCGGCGTGACCCTGGTCGTCGCCTTCACGCCCGGTCCGGCCGTGCTGCTCGCGGTCTCCAACGCCATCTCCGTCGGCCCGCGTCGCGCGATGATCAGCTCGCTGGGCAACGCCTGCGGGCTCTTCCTGGTCTCGGCCGCCGCGATGGGCGGGCTGGGCGTGGTGCTCAACACCTCGGCCACGGCCTTCATGGTGTTGAAGGTGGCGGGTGCGGGCTACCTCGTGTACCTGGGCATCCGGCAGTGGCGCAGCCGCACGAGCGTGTTCGCCGAGCTGCAGCCGTCGGCCGCGCCGACGCCTTCGCGTTCCGCGCGCCGGCTGTTCGGGCACGGCGTGACGGTGGCGTTGACGAATCCCAAGGGCATCCTGTTCTTCTCGGCGCTGTTCCCGCAGTTCCTCACGCACGATGCGCCGATCCTCACGCAGTTCGCCGTGCTCACCACGACCTTCGCGGCCGGCTCGGTGCTGGCGCATGGCTCCTACGTGCTGCTGGCGCGCCTGCTGAAGAAGCAGTTCGCGAACCCCAAGCGCGCGCAGCTCTTCAACCGCGTGTCGGGCGGCGCCTTCGTGCTGCTGGGGTTGAGCCTGCTGCGGCTGCGCAACAAGACGGCCTGAGAAGGCCGCCGGCTTTCTTCAGTCGAGCCCGAAGCGCTCGCGCAGCGCCGCGCAGAAATCGGCGGTGCCGCTGAGCGAGAGCGTGAGGGTGTCCAGGCGCGGGTTGTCTTCCCGCGTGCGCTGCACGTCGCAGTCCCACACCGCACCGTCGTCGAGCGCGCCGCGCGCACCGGGGAAGGTGGCCTCGGCCCAGGCCAGCACCTGCGCGATCTCGGCTTCCACTTCGGGCGTGCGCTCGGGCGGGGTCGAGGCCATGGCGTCGAAGGTGCCGTGGTCTTCGGTGTCTTCGCTGTAGTCGAAATCGAGGTAACGCAGGGTCGTGGTCATGGGGTCACGGCGTGGCAAGTGCGCGCGCGACGGCCAGTCCGTTGAGGACCGCACCTTCGAGCGTGGCGGGATAGGGGCCTTCGGTGTAGTCGCCGCAGGCCTGCAGCCCCGGCGCGATGGGGGCCGGCGGGCGCGCCAGGCCGGGCGTGCAGGCGAAGGTGGCGCGCTTTTCGACCACAGTCTGGATCGGCGTGAGCCCCGGTTGCCCGAGCTGCGCGCCGGCTTGCGCGAGCACCTGTTTCTCGAGCGTCTCGCGCGGCGTTTCATTGGCGCTCACGACGAAGGCGAGCACGCCTTCTGGTCCACCGAGCTGGCCGCGGTCGAACACGAACTGGGCCGGTGCGCTGCCCGGCTGGCTGCGCAGCGCGAGCATCGGCTCGGCCAGCGGTGCGGCGCCGCGCACGTAGACCGTGGCGATCGCCTCGAAGCGCAGCGATTCGGTGACGTTGCACCAGCGCGATGCGGCCGGCAGGCCGGTGGCGCGCACGAGGCGCGCGGCGTCCCAGGGCGCGCAGGCCAGCACGGCCTGGTCGAAGACCTCGTCATCGACGCGCCACCGGTCGCCCTCGGGCGCGATGGCGCGCGCGCGGTGGCCGATGTGCGCGGTGGCGCCGTGCCGCGCGAGCCAGGCCAGCGCGGCATCGGGCAGCAGGGCGCCGAGGTCCACGCGCGGCAGCAGCAGGTCGGCGCCGCCGCGCCCGCCGAACAGCGCGTCGTGCAGCACGCGCAGGAAGACCTGGCCGCTCGATTGCGGCACGGGCGTGTTCAGCGCCGAGACGCACAGCGGCTCGATGAGTTCGTGCATCACGCGCGGCGTGAGGCCGGCGCACAGCGTGGCGACGCTGGTGCCGGGCGCGCAGCGAAAGCCCGCGAGGCGCCAGCGCACGGCGGTGGCCAGCAGCGCGGCCTTGTCGCGCCAGGTCCAGCCGCGCGCGGTGAAGATGCCGATGAGCAGGTCGAGCGGCGGCGGCCGGCCCGCGGGCAGCTGCAGCCCGCCGCCGTCGGCAAAGCGCAGCGACAGCGGCAGGCGCTGCAGGGCGGTGTCGACATCGACCCCCACGTCGCGCATGAGCGCCAGCGTGGCGGTGTAGGCGCCGATCAGGATGTGCTGGCCGTTGTCCAGCGCCATGCCGTGCATGTGATCGACCCGCCGCGCCCGCCCGCCGGCCATCGGCGCGGCTTCGAACAGGGTGACGGCATGCCCGAGGCGCGTGGCCTCGACGGCGCAGGCCAGGCCGGCCCAGCCGGCGCCGATGACGGCGAGCCTCATGGGCACGAAGGGTGGGGCGTCATATCCGGCCGAGCGCCTGGACTTTCCAGGCCAGCCACAGCTTGCGCACGGGCGTCAGGCTGATGCGCTGGTTGAGCACCTGGAAGTCGTCGCGCTCGATCTCGCGCAGCAGCGTGCGGTAGATGCTGGCCATCATCAGGCCGGGCTTCTGCGTGCGGCGGTCGGCCAGCGGCAGCAGGGCCAGCGCTTCGTCGTAGGCGGCGTGGGCGCGCTGGGCCTGGAACTTCATGAGCGCGACAAAACGGTCGGAGTGCACGCGGTTCAGGATCTCGTGCGCCTTCACGTCGAACTGCTGCAGCTCGTTGACCGGCAGGTAGATGCGACCGCGCAGCGCGTCTTCGCCGACGTCGCGCAGGATGTTGGTCAGCTGCAGCGCCAGGCCGAGCTTGTGGGCGTAGGCGGTGGTCTGCGGATCGGTCTGGCCGAAGATGCGCGCGGCCACCTCGCCGACCACGCCGGCCACGAGGTGGCAGTAGCGCGCGAGGCCGGGGAAGTCGAGGTAGCGGGTCTGGTCCAGGTCCATCTGGCAGCCGTCGATCACTTCGTTGAGCTGGCGCGCCTCGATGCCGTAGGTGGAGGCATGCGGCATGAGCGCCTGCATGACCGGGTGGCGCGGCGTGCCGGCGAAGGCCTGGGCGACCTCGGTGCGCCACCAGGCGAGCTTGGTGGCGGCCACGCCGGGGTCGGAGACCTCGTCGACCACGTCGTCGACCTCGCGGCAGAAGGCATAAAAAGCCGTGATCGCGGCGCGCCGCGGCTTGGGCAGGAACAGGAAGGCGTAATAGAAACTGCTGCCCGAAGCGGCGGCCTTGTCTTGCACGTATTGCTCGGGATTCATCGGGGAGGCGCTGCTTTCATGGGCCGTGATTGTCTCCGCATCCGCCATGCCTTCCAGAGCAGCACGGGCGCGTCGGCCTTGCCGACGGTGGGGCGCTGCGTGAAGGTGTCGAAGCCCAGGTCCTCGATCTTGTCCAGGATGCGCAGGCCACCCTGCACGACCAGGCGCAGCTCCCAGCCCACGCGGCCCGGCAGGCGGTGCACGAGCGGGGCGCCTTCGGTCATGAGCTCGCGCGCCCAGAAGGCCACCACCGCTATCAGATTGATAGCTTCCTGCGGCGGCGGCGCGGAAGACAGCGGTGCGAAGACCTTGAAGTGCTCGGACGTCAGCCCGCGCCGCGCGCAGTCGGTGCGCGGAAAGTAGAAGCGCCCGCGCGGCAGGTCGACGCTCGGGTCCTGCCAGAAGTTGATGAGCTGCAGCGCGCTGCAGATGGCGTCGCTCTGGGCCAGCGCCTGCGCGTCGGTCACGCCGTACAGGTGCAGCAGCAGCCGGCCGACCGGGTTGGCCGAGCGGCGGCAGTAGTCGAGCAGTTCGGCGCGGTCGGCGTAGGTGCCGCGGTCGCGGGTCTTCTCGATGTCCTGCATGAAGGCGCTGAGCAGGTCGGCGAGCAGGTCTTCGGGCAGGCGGTACTGGGCGATGGCCCAGGCCAGCGGGCCGAACACATGGGGCCAGCGCGAGTCGGGCAGCGCGTCGCCGCGCGCGGCGGCGGCCAGTTCCTCGCGGTAGGCGCGCAGCTCGGCCAGGCGCGCATCGGGCGAGGCGTCGCCCTCGTCGGCGATGTCGTCGGCGGTGCGCGCGAAGTGGTAGATCGCGGCGATCGGCGGGCGCAGGTGCGGCGGGCACAGCCACGAGGCCACGGGGAAGTTTTCGTAATGGGCCGGCGCGGCGGCATGACGAGGATTGGCAGGAGGAGTGGCGGACACGCCACGATTGTCGGCGACGTCATGTCCGGGCACTATGCTCGTGGCGTCGCCACTTTCCATCTCTCTTTCGCCCATGACGATGAAAGCAACTGCCGCGGCTTCCGGGACTTCGCTTCCCGCTTCGGGCGACACCGCACATCCGGCCGGGCCGGGGCTGATGATCGCGGCGCTGGGCGTCGTCTTCGGCGACATCGGCACCTCGCCGCTGTACGCCTTCAAGGAGACGATGAACCCCGAGCACGGCGTGCCGTTCTCGCCTGACGCGGTGCTGGGCCTGCTGTCGCTGATCTTCTGGGGCCTGATGTTCGTCGTGACGCTCAAGTACGTGGTGTTCGTGCTGCGCGCCGACCACGACGGCGAGGGCGGCATCCTGGCGCTGCAGGCGCTGGCGCGCAACGCCGTTTCCGGCCCGAAGACCCGGCCCTGGGTGTGGCGCGGGATCGGGGTCCTGGGCCTGGTGGGCGCGGCCATGTTCTACGGCGACAGCCTCATCACGCCGGCGATCTCGGTGCTGTCGGCGGTCGAGGGCCTGGAGGTGCAGGCGCCGGTGCTGCAACGGGTGGTGATCCCGATCACGCTGGCGATCCTCGTCGGGCTGTTCATGGTGCAGAAGAAGGGCACCGGCGTGGTCGGCAGGATCTTCGGGCCGGTGATGCTGCTGTGGTTCCTGGTGCTGGGCGTGGCGGGGCTGTGGCAGGTGCTGCAGCAGCCGCAGGTGCTGGCGGCGCTCGACCCGCGCCGGGCGGTGAGCTTCCTGGTGGTGCACCGGGCGCAGTCGCTGGCCGTGCTGGGCGCGGTGTTCCTGGCGTTCACGGGCGGCGAGGCGCTGTATGCCGACATGGGGCACTTCGGCGCCAGGCCGATCCGTCTCGCGTGGCTCTTCATCGCGCTGCCGGGGCTGGTGCTCAACTACTTCGGGCAGGGCGCGCTGGTGCTGGCGAACCCGGCGGCCATCGACAACCCGTTCTTCCGGCTCTTTCCGTCGTGGGGCGTGCTGCCGATGGTGGTGCTGGCCGCCATGGCCACGGTGATCGCGTCGCAGGCGGTGATCTCGGGCGCCTTCTCGCTCACCGCGCAGGCGATGCGCATGGGCTACCTGCCGCGCATGCGCGTGGTGCAGACCTCCGGCACGGCCATCGGGCAGATCTACGTGCCCGCCGTCAACTGGTTGCTGATGGTCGGCGTGCTGCTGCTGGTGCTGGGCTTCCGCAGCTCGGGCGCGCTGTCGGCAGCGTATGGCATTGCGGTGTCGATCACGATGGTGACGACCACATTGCTGGCCGGTATCGTGGCCTGGGGCCTGTGGCGCTGGAACAAGGTGGCGGTGGCGGTCGGCGTGGCGGCCTTCGCCGCGGTCGACCTGACCTTCGTGGTGTCCAACAGCCTGAAGGTGGCCGAGGGCGGCTGGCTCACGCTGGCGGTGGCGGCCGGGGTGATGGTCCTGTTCACCACCTGGGCCAAGGGCCGGCGCCTGGGCCTGGAAGCGGCGGCGGCCGACAGCCTGCCGCTGCGCCCCTTCGTCGAGTCGCTGGCGCTGAACATGCCGCACCGGGTGAGCGGCACGGCCGTGTTCCTGAACCCCGACGCCACGGCGGTGCCGCATGCGCTCTTGCACAACCTCAAGCACAACCAGGTGCTGCACGAGCAGGTGATCGTGCTGCGCGTGCTCTCGTGCGACACGCCGCGCGTGGACGCGCGCCTGCGCATCGAGGCCGAGCAGCTGATGGACGGCATCTGGGTGGTCACCGCGCGGCACGGCTTCATGGAGCGGGCCGACGTGCCCGAGTTCATCCGCATCCTGGCCTACCAGAAGACCCTGGCCATCGACTCGATGAAGACCTCGTACTTCGTCTCCCGCGCCTCGGTGGGCGAGGAGAACCTGCCGGGCATGAACCCGGTGCGACGGGTGCTGTTCGGCTGGCTGCAGCGCAACGCGGGCCGGGCATCCGATTACTTCGAGCTTCCTGATAACCGGCTGGTTGAAATGGGGCAGAGAACCTAGCGCAGACATTGCTGTCGACATGGTCAACTGACCCGCGGGTCATTGACACTGTTTAACGTTTACCCTAGATTACTAACCGGTGGGTCATTAATGACCCGGTTCCTCTCTTCTTGGGTGTCTCATGACCGCCTCCGCCGCCTCACTCCGTGCCCGCAGCGCCGCCTGGCTGCTGCTTCCCGCCATCTTTCTGGCCGGCTGTTCGCCGAAACCGCCTGCTCAGGAGCCCGTGAGGGCGGTCAAGTTCGTGACCGTCGGCACCAGCGACTACGACGCCCAGCCCGAGTTCTCGGCCGAGGTGCGGGCCCGGGTCGAATCGCGCCTGGGCTTCCGGGTGGCGGGCAAGATCATCCGCCGCCAGGCCGAGCTCGGCCAGCACGTGCAGGCCGGCCAGGTCTTGGCTCAGCTCGATCCGCAGGACTACCGCCTGGCCGCCGAGGCCGCCCGCGCCCAGCAGGCCGCCGCGCTGACCAACCGCGATCTGGCAGCCGCCGACCTCAAGCGCTATACCGAACTGCGATCGCAGAACTTCATCAGCGGCGCCGAACTGGAACGCCGCGAAACCACCTGGAAGGCAGCGCAGGCGCAGCTCGAGCAGGCGCAGGCGCAACTGGCCTCGCAAGGCAACCAGGCCAGCTACACGACGCTGGTGGCCGACGTGGCAGGCATCATCACGGCCATCGAGGCCGAGCCGGGCCAGGTGGTGCAGGCCGGCACGCCGGTCGTGCGCATCGCCCAGGACGGCGCGCGCGACGTGGTGTTCGCGGTGCCTGAAGACCGCGCCGCGCTGATCAAGCCCGGCTCGCCGGTCGCGGTGCGCGGCTGGTCCGGCGGCGAGGTGCTGCAGGGCCAGGTGCGCGAGGTGGCGGCCAGTGCCGACGCGGTCACGCGCACCTACTCGGTCAAGGTGTCGATCGACGCGGCCACGTCGCCGGCGCTCGGCGCCACCGTCTACGCCAGGCCGCAGGCCCTGGCCCGCACCGACGTCGCGGTGATCAAGCTGCCGACCAGCGCACTGCGCCAGGAAGGCAAGGGCTCGGCGGTCTGGGTGCTTGACAAGGACAGCATGACCGTGCGCTCGCAGCCGGTGCAGGTGGTCACGGCCGACGGCAATGAAGCCGTGATCGGTTCGGGCCTGGCGACCGGGATGATGGTCGTGGCCGCGGGCGTGCACGTGCTGTCGCCGGGGCAGAAGGTCACCATCTACCAGTCGAAGGAGGCCATGGCGGCCGCCGCCAATGGCCAGCAGCAGGCGCAGGCGAAGCAGCAGGCCGTCGAGGCCGTGGCCGCGACGAAGAAGGAGATCGCAACGGGTGCCGCCAAATGACGGAAGGCCCTGCGACCCCCGCAACCCCTGCGACAACTCCGGCGTCCGAGTACAAGTCGCCCGGCTTCAATCTTTCCAAATGGGCGCTGGACCACGCGCCCCTCACGCGCTACCTGATGGTGGTGCTGATGGTGCTGGGCGCCTTCGCGTACTTCCAGCTCGGCCAGGACGAAGACCCGCCGTTCACCTTCCGCGCCATGGTGGTGCGCACCTACTGGCCCGGCGCCACGGCGCAGCAGGTGGCCGAGCAGGTCACCGACAAGCTGGAGCGCACGCTGCAGGAAGCACCGTACGCCGACAAGATCCGCAGCTATTCCAAGCCGGGCGAGTCGCAGATCATTTTCCAGATCAAGGACTCGTCGAAGGCCGCCGAGGTGGCCAACGTCTGGTACACGGTGCGCAAGAAGATCGGCGACATGCGCGGCACCTTGCCCGCGGGTGTGCAGGGGCCGTTCTTCAATGACGACTTCGGCGACGTCTACGGCGTGATCTACGCGCTGGAAAGCGAAGGCTTCAGCTACGCCGAGCTCAAGACGCTGGCCGACGACGTGCGCCAGCAATTGCTGCGCGTGAAGGATGTGGCCAAGGTCGACCAGTTCGGCGTGCAGGACGAAAAAGTCTTCATCGAGATCTCGCAGAAGCGCCTGGCCCAGCTGGGGCTCGACTTCAACGCCGTGCTGGCCCAGCTCGGCTCGCAGAACGCGGTCGAAAGCGCCGGCACGATCCAGTCGCCTCTGGACGTGGTGCAGGTGCGCGTGGGCGGCCAGTTCACCAGCGTCGAGCAGCTGCGCGAGATGCCGATCCGCGGCAGCTCGGGCAACCAGATCAAGCTCGGCGACATCGCCGAGATCCGCCGCGGGTACGTCGATCCGCCGGCCGTCAAGGTGCACCACCAGGGCAAGGAAGTGATCGCGCTCGGTGTGTCGATGGCCAAGGGCGGCGACATCATCGCGCTGGGCAAGGCGCTGAAGGCCACCACCGCCACCATCGACCAGCGCCTGCCGGCCGGCGTGAAGCTGGCGCAGGTGCAGGACCAGCCGGTGTCGGTGGCCAGCTCGGTCAACGAGTTCGTCGGCGTGCTCATCGAGGCCGTGGCCATCGTGCTGGCCGTGAGCATCATCGCGCTCGGCCTGCACAAGGGCGGGCGCTTCGGCTGGTACATCGACATGCGCCCGGGGCTGGTGGTGGCCATCACCATTCCGCTGGTGCTGGCCGTGACCTTCCTGGCCATGAACTACTTCGGCATCGGGCTGCACAAGATATCGCTGGGGTCGCTGATCATCGCGCTCGGCCTCCTGGTCGACGACGCAATCATCGCGGTCGAGATGATGGTGCGGAAGATGGAAGAGGGCTACGACAAGGTCCGCGCCGCCACCTTCGCCTACGACGTCACGGCCAAGCCGATGCTCACGGGCACGCTCATCACGGCGGCGGGCTTTTTGCCGATCGGCATCGCCAAGTCGGTGACGGGCGAGTACACCTTCGCGATCTTCGCGGTGACGGTGATCGCGCTGGTGCTGTCGTGGATCGTGTCGGTGTACTTCGTGCCGTACCTGGGCACGCTGCTGCTCAAGGTGAAGCCGCACGACCCCGACGCGCCGCCGCACGAACTGTTCGACACGCCGTTCTACAACAGCTTCCGCCGCGCCGTGAACTGGTGCGTGCAGCACCGCTGGCTGACCATCGGCGCCACCGTGCTGATCTTTGCACTGGGCATCGTCGGCATGGGCAAGGTGCAGCAGCAGTTCTTCCCCGATTCGAGCCGGCCCGAGATCATGGTGGACATCTGGTTCCCCGAAGGCACCTCGTTCGCCGCCAACGAAGAGGTGGCCAGGCGCGTCGAGCAGCGCGTGATGAAGGAAGAGGGCGTGAAGACCGTCAGCACCTGGATCGGCTCCGGCGTGCCGCGCTTCTACCTGCCGCTGGACCAGGTGTTTCCGCAGACCAACGTGTCGCAGCTCATCGTGCTGGCCAAGGACCTGAAGGTGCGCGAAACGCTGCGCCTGCGCCTGCCCGCCTTGCTGGCCGAGGAATTTCCCGAGGTGCGCGGCCGCGTCAAGCTGCTGCCCAACGGCCCGCCGGTGCCATACCCGGTGCAGTTCCGCGTGATCGGCACCGAGCCCGCCCAGCTGCGCGCCCGCGCCGACGAGGTGAAGGCCGTGCTGCGTGAGAACCCCAACATGCGCGGCGTGAACGACAACTGGAACGAGTCGGTCAAGGTGATCCGCCTCGAAATCGACCAGGCCAAGGCGCGCGCGCTCGGCGTGACCAGCCAGGCCATCGCCCAGGCCTCGCGCACGATGTTCAGCGGCACCACGGTCGGCCAGTACCGCGAGAACGATCTGCTGATCGACATCGTGCTGCGCCAGTCGGCCGACGAGCGCGAGGCGATTTCGGACATCGGCAACGCCTACATTCCGACGACCACGGGCCGTTCGATCCCGCTCACGCAGATCGCCCGTCCGGTGTTCACCTGGGAGCCCGGCGTGATGTGGCGCGAGAACCGCGACTACGCGATCACCGTGCAGGGCGACGTGGTGGAAGGCCTGCAGGGCGCCACCGTGACCGAGCAGCTGTTGCCGAAACTGCGCGAGCTGGAAGCCGGCTGGCATGCGGCCGGGCAGGGCGGCTACCGCATCGAGGTGGCGGGCGCTGTGGAAGAAAGCTCCAAGGGCTCGGCCTCGATCGTGGCGGGCGTGCCGATCATGCTGTTCCTGGTGTTCACACTGCTGATGCTGCAGCTGCACAGCTTCAGCCGCTCGCTGCTGGTGTTCATCACCGGCCCGATGGGCATCGCCGGCGTGGCCGCCGCGCTGCTGCTGCTGAACCGGCCCTTCGGCTTCGTGGCGCTGCTCGGCGTGATCGCGCTGATGGGCATGATCCAGCGCAACGCCGTGATCCTGATCGACCAGATCGAGCTCGACCGCGCCGCCGGCGTGCCGGCCTGGGATGCGATCGTCGAGTCGGCGGTGCGCCGGCTGCGGCCCATCGTGCTGACCGCCGCGGCGGCGGTGCTGGCGATGATCCCGCTGTCGCGCAGCGTGTTCTGGGGGCCGATGGCCGTGGCCATCATGGGCGGGCTGATCGTGGCCACCGTGCTGACGCTGCTGGCGCTGCCGGCCATGTACGCCGCGGCCTTCCGCATCAAGCGGGAGCCGCAAACCGCTGCTGCCTGACAAGGCGCTTTTCAGGGGCCGTTGTCGCGCGGCCCGTATCCCTTGCGCGAGAGTGGGTGAAATCCCCCAAAGGGGGAAGCCGGAAGGCCCCCATTCTTGCGTTTAAAATGCGCGGTTGACCGATTTCAGGCGGACGGTCTTGGGCCAGCGGTTTTTCCGCAGCGCCGAGGCCGTCCGCCTTTGCATTCACCTGAAATTTGGCATCGCGCGGGTGGCGAAATTGGTAGACGCACCAGGTTTAGGTCCTGACGTTCGCAAGAACGTGCCGGTTCGAGTCCGGCCCCGCGCACCAGCCACACCCCTCACAAGGAAGACACCATGACCGTGAACGTTGAAACTCTCGAGAAGCTCGAACGCAAGATCACGCTGACCCTGCCGGTCGGCACCATCCAGAACGAAGTCGATTCGCGCCTCAAGAAGCTCGCGCGCACCGTCAAGATGGACGGCTTCCGTCCCGGCAAGGTGCCGATGAACGTCGTGGCCCAGCGCTACGGCTACTCGGTGCATTACGAAGTCATGAACGACAAGGTCGGCGAGGCCTTCTCGCAAGCCGCGAACGAAGCCAAGCTGCGCGTCGCCGGCCAGCCCCGCATCACCGAGAAGGAAGAGTCGCCCGAAGGCCAGCTCGCCTTCGACGCGGTCTTCGAAGTGTTCCCCGAAGTCAAGATCAACGACCTGTCGGGCGCTGAAGTCGAGAAGCTGTCGGCCGAAGTCGGCGACGAAGCCATCGACAAGACCCTGGACATCCTGCGCAAGCAGCGCCGCACCTTCGCCCAGCGCGCCCAAGACGCCGTGGCCGAAGACAACGACCGCGTGACGGTCGACTTCGAAGGCAAGATCGACGGCGAGCCCTTCCAGGGCGGCAAGGCCGAAGACTTCCAGTTCGTCGTCGGCGAAGGCCAGATGCTCAAGGAATTCGAAGACGCCGTGCGCGGCATGAAGTCCGGCGACAGCCGCACCTTCCCGCTGTCGTTCCCGGCCGACTACCACGGCAAGGACGTGGCCGGCAAGCAAGCCGACTTCATGGTCACCGTGAAGAAGATCGAAGCCTCGCACCTGCCCGAAGTCAACGAGCAGCTGGCCAAGTCGCTCGGCATCGCCGAAGCCACCGTGGAAGGCCTGCGCGCCGACATCAAGCGCAACCTCGAGCGCGAAGTGAAGTTCCGCCTGCTGGCCCGCAACAAGAACGCCGTGATGGACGCCCTGGTGGCCAACGCCGAACTCGACCTGCCGAACGCCAGCGTGCAGTCGGAAGTCGCCCGCATGATCGAAGGCGCCCGCGCCGAGCTCAAGCAGCGCGGCATCAAGGACGCCGACAAGGCCCCGATCCCCGAGGAAGTGTTCCGCCCGCAAGCCGAGCGCCGCGTGCGCCTGGGCTTGGTCGTGGCCGAGCTGGTGCGTGCCAACGAACTGCAGGCCAAGCCCGAGCAGATCAAGGCCCACATCGACGAGCTGGCCGCCAGCTACGAGAAGCCGCAAGACGTCGTGCGCTGGTACTTCAGCGACAACAACCGCCTGGCGGAAGTCGAAGCCGTGGTCATCGAGAACAACGTGACCGACTTCGTGCTGGGCAAGGCCAAGGTCAACGAAAAGTCGGTGTCGTTCGACGAACTGATGGCGCAGCAGCAGTAAGCTGGTTTCCGTCGCTGCATGCAGCAACGCCGATGGGGCTTGTGCTTTGCGGCACGAGCCCCATTTCACTCAGGCGTACAGTTCAATCAGAGCGAACGAATCCATTTTCCGGAGAGCAAATTCATGAGCGCACAGGAAATTCAAGGCCTCGGCATGATCCCGATGGTCGTCGAGCAGTCGGGCCGCGGCGAGCGGTCGTATGACATCTACTCGCGTCTTCTCAAGGAACGCATCATCTTCCTGGTGGGCGAGGTCAACGACCAGACCGCCAACCTCGTGGTGGCCCAGCTGCTGTTCCTCGAGAGCGAGAACCCGGACAAGGACATTTCGTTCTACATCAACTCCCCGGGCGGCAGCGTGAGCGCCGGCATGGCGATCTACGACACGATGCAGTTCATCAAGCCGTCGGTGTCGACCATGTGCCTGGGCTTTGCGGCCAGCATGGGCGCCTTCCTGCTGGCGGCCGGCGAGAAGGGCAAGCGTTTCTCGCTGCCCAATTCCAAGATCATGATCCACCAGGTGCTCGGCGGCGCACGCGGCCAGGCCACCGACATCGAAATCCATGCGCGCGACATCCTGCGCACCAAGGACCAGATGAACCGCATCCTGGCCGAACGCACTGGCCAGCCACTGGAAAAGGTCAAGTCGGACACCGAGCGCGACTATTTCCTGACTGCCGACGAGGCCAAGGATTACGGCCTGGTCGACCAGGTCGTCGCCCAGCGCGGTTAAAGCCGCCCGGCGCTGCGGGCGCCAGAATGGCAAAAACGGCGTTTCCCACACGGGAAACGCCGTTTTTGTTTAGTTATCATTGTCCATACCCTGTCACGAGGCAAAAGTCCATGGCCGAAAAAAAAGGCACCTCCAGCGAAAAAACGCTTTATTGCTCGTTTTGCGGCAAGAGCCAGCATGAGGTCAAGAAGCTGATCGCGGGCCCTTCGGTCTTCATCTGCGACGAATGCATCGACCTGTGCAACGAGATCATCCGTGACGAGCTGCCGGCCGGTGAGGAAGCGCGCGACGCGCGCAGCGACCTGCCCACGCCGCTGGAGATCAAGACCAACCTCGACAACTACGTGATCGGCCAGGAGCCGGCCAAGCGCATGCTGTCGGTGGCGGTTTACAACCACTACAAGCGCCTGCGCCACAAGGAAAAGAACACCAAGGGCGACGAGGTCGAGCTCAGCAAGAGCAACATCCTCTTGATCGGCCCCACGGGTTCGGGCAAGACGCTGCTGGCGCAAACGCTCGCGCGCATGCTTGACGTGCCCTTCGTGATGGCCGACGCCACCACGCTGACCGAGGCCGGCTATGTGGGCGAGGACGTCGAGAACATCATCCAGAAGCTGCTGCAAAGCTGCAACTACGAGGTCGAGCGCGCCCAGCGCGGTATCGTCTACATCGACGAAATCGACAAGATCTCGCGCAAGTCCGACAACCCCTCGATCACGCGCGACGTGTCGGGCGAGGGCGTGCAGCAGGCGCTGCTCAAGCTCATCGAAGGCACCATGGCCAGCGTGCCGCCCCAGGGCGGGCGCAAGCACCCGAACCAGGACTTCCTGCAGATCGACACGACCAACATCCTGTTCATCTGCGGCGGCGCTTTTGCCGGCCTGGAGAAGGTCATCGAAAACCGCACCGAGGCCTCGGGCATCGGCTTCGGCGCCGCAGTGAAGAGCAAGGCCCAGCGCAGCATCACCGAGGTGTTCCGCGAAGTCGAACCCGAAGACCTGATCAAGTTCGGCCTGATCCCCGAACTCGTGGGCCGCATGCCCGTGGTCGCCTCGCTGGCCGAGCTGAGCGAAGACGCGCTGGTGCAGATCCTGACCGAGCCCAAGAATGCGGTGGTGAAGCAGTTCACCAAGCTGCTGCAGATGGAAGGCGTGGACTTGGAAATCCGTCCCGCGGCGCTCAAGGCGATCGCCCGCAAGGCACTGGCCCGCAAGACCGGCGCGCGCGGCCTGCGCTCGATCCTTGAACAGTCGCTGATCGACACCATGTTCGAATTGCCGAACGCGACCAATGTCGACAAGGTGGTGGTCGAGGAATCGACCATCGACGAAAACAAGCCCCCGCTGCTCGTGTACCGCGAAACGGCGAAAAAGGCCTAAAGGACAAGGACGCTCATGTCTGGTCATACCCCATTGCCCCCCGAAGCCCTCGACCTGCCGCTGCTGCCGCTGCGCGACGTCGTGGTGTTTCCCCACATGGTGATCCCGCTCTTCGTGGGTCGCCCGAAGAGCATCAAGGCGCTCGAGCTGGCGATGGAGGCCGAGCGCCGCATCATGCTGGTGGCCCAGAAGGCCGCTGCCAAGGACGAGCCCTCGGTCGAGGACATGTTCGAGGTCGGCTGCGTCTCGACCATCCTGCAGATGCTCAAGCTGCCCGACGGCACCGTGAAGGTGCTGGTCGAAGGCCAGCAGCGCGCCCGCGTGAACCGCATCGATGACGGCGAAACGCATTTCTCGGCCAACGTGACGCCCGTCGAGGCGCCCGAAGGCGGCGAGAAGGGCACCGAGGTCGAGGCGCTGCGCCGCGCGGTGATGCAGCAGTTCGACCAGTACGTCAAACTGAACAAGAAGATCCCGCCCGAGATCCTCACTTCGATCTCGAGCATCGACGATGCCGGCCGCCTGGCCGACACCATCGCTGCCCACCTGCCGCTCAAGCTCGACAACAAGCAGGCCGTGCTCGACCTGGACGACGTCAAGGCGCGCCTGGAAAACCTGTTCGGCCAGCTCG
The DNA here is from genome assembly GCF_058796495.1 of Variovorax sp. GW823-FHT04B03. NCBI lineage: Bacteria > Pseudomonadati > Pseudomonadota > Betaproteobacteria > Burkholderiales > Comamonadaceae > Variovorax > Variovorax sp. GW823-FHT04B03. The sequence goes on along the minus strand of NZ_JBXAIT010000003.1, from coordinate 335,160 downwards.
AGCGCGAAGTCGACATCCTGAATGTCGACAAGAAGATCCGTGGCCGCGTGAAGCGCCAGATGGAGAAGAACCAGCGCGACTTCTACCTCAACGAGCAGGTCAAGGCCATCCAGAAGGAGCTCGGCGAAGGCGAAGAGGGCGCGGACATCGAGGAGATCGAGAAGAAGATCAAGCTCGCCAAGATGTCCAAGGAAGGCCTGAAGAAGGCCGAGGGCGAGCTCAAGAAGCTCAAGCTCATGTCGCCCATGTCGGCCGAAGCCACGGTGGTGCGCAACTACATCGACGTGCTCATCAGCCTGCCGTGGAGCAAGAAGACCAAGATCAAGCACGACCTGGCCAATGCCGAGGCCGTGCTCAACGCCGACCACTACGGCCTCGAGAAGGTCAAGGACCGCATCCTTGAGTACCTCGCGGTGCAGCAACGCGTCGACAAGGTGAAGGCACCCATCCTGTGCCTCGTGGGCCCGCCGGGTGTCGGCAAGACCTCGCTGGGGCAGTCGATCGCGAAGGCGACCGGCCGCAAGTACACCCGCATGGCGCTGGGCGGCATGCGCGACGAAGCCGAGATCCGCGGCCACCGCCGCACCTACATCGGCGCACTGCCGGGCAAGGTGCTGCAGGGCCTGAGCAAGATCGGCACGCGCAACCCGCTGTTCCTGCTCGACGAAATCGACAAGCTGGGCACCGACTTCCGCGGTGACCCGTCGAGCGCGCTGCTCGAAGTGCTCGACCCCGAGCAGAACCACACCTTCGGCGACCACTACGTGGAAGTCGACTTCGACCTGAGCGACGTCATGTTCGTCGCCACCTCGAACTCGATGAACATCCCGCCGGCGCTGCTGGACCGCATGGAAGTCATCCGCCTCTCGGGCTACACCGAAGACGAGAAGACCAACATCGCGATCAAGTACCTGCTGCCCAAGCAGATGAAGAACAACGGCGTGAAGGACGACGAACTGGCCGTCACCGAAGCCGCCGTGCGCGACATCGTGCGCTACTACACGCGTGAAGCCGGCGTGCGCTCGCTCGAGCGCGAGCTGTCCAAGATCTGCCGCAAGGTGGTGAAGGGCCTGCTGCTCAAGCAACTGACGCCCAAGGTCACGGTCGACGGCGAGAACCTCAACGAGTTCCTCGGCGTGCGCAAGTACAGCTTCGGCCTGGCTGAGAAGCAGAACCAGGTCGGCCAGGTGGTCGGCCTTGCGTGGACCGAAGTCGGCGGCGACCTGCTGACGATCGAGGCCGTGACCATGCCCGGCAAGGGCGTGATCAGCCGCACGGGTTCGCTCGGCGACGTGATGAAGGAATCGGTCGAGGCCGCACGCACCGTGGTGCGCAGCCGCTCGCGCCGCTTGGGCATCAAGGACGAGGTGTTCGAGAAGCGTGACATCCACATCCACGTGCCCGACGGCGCCACGCCCAAGGACGGCCCGAGCGCGGGCGCGGCGATGACGACGGCCTTCGTGTCGGCGCTCACGGGCATCCCGGTGCGTGCCGACGTCGCGATGACCGGCGAGATCACGCTGCGCGGCGAAGTCACCGCCATCGGTGGCCTGAAGGAAAAGCTGCTGGCCGCCTTGCGCGGCGGCATCAAGACCGTGCTGATCCCCGAAGAGAACGCCAAGGACCTGCAGGACATTCCCGAGAACGTGAAGAACGGCCTCGAGATCGTGCCGGTGAAGTGGATCGACAAGGTGCTCGAGATTGCGCTCGAGAAGATGCCCGAGCCGCTGTCCGACGAAGAGGTGGCCGCTTCGGCTGCTGCGGTGGCCGAACTGGCCAAGCAGCGCGCTGGAGCGCCGGCCGTCGAAGGCTCGGTCAAACATTGATCGATTGATTGCAGAACTTGTGAAGCCTCAAAAAACTGGTATATAATTTGAGGCTCGAAACGCGGGAATAGCTCAGTTGGTAGAGCGCAACCTTGCCAAGGTTGAGGTCGAGAGTTCGAGACTCTTTTCCCGCTCCAGTTTTGAAAAAGGGAAGCAAGCAGCTTCCCTTTTTTTCGCAGTTCGATTTCGTTATTCAGCGTGGCGCGATAGCAAAGCGGTTATGCAACGGATTGCAAATCCGTCTAGCCCGGTTCGACTCCGGGTCGCGCCTCCACCCTCTCGTCAAGACCGATCGGCTCCGATACACAAGCCCCGCCAACCGACGTTGCCGGGGCTTGTTTCATTTGGGTTATCGTCGATGTTCAACCCGAGGCCCGGATGGTGAAATTGGTAGACACATCGGACTTAAAATCCGCCGCTTCCTTAATCGGGGCATACGGGTTCGACCCCCGTTCCGGGTACCACCATATTTACAAGGGAGTATTTGATGCCTCGCTACAACGCTCCATTTGAGATCCATGTGCATGGCGATGTGCCGCTGCGCTCGGACGTGAGCTTCGAGCAGATCCAGGAGGCGCTGCGGCCGCTCTGGAAATACGCAGGCGCCAAATCGCTGGCCGACGGTGCCACCAGCACCTACGAAGAAGAACCCGGCATCCGCTTCGAGCAGAAGGACCACACGCTGCAGATCTGCTGGACCGTGCCGGGCGACGAAGACTTCCGCCAGGCGCTCGACGAGATGTGCATGGGCCTGAACGAACTCTCCGAACGCGGCGCCGCGATCGAGGTCACCTTCTACGACACCGATTTCGACGAGGAAGAGGGCGACCCCGACGAAGAATCGCGCGACGACTTCCTGATGCTGTTCGTGGGCCCCAACCCGGCCGCGATCATGCAGGTGCAGCGCGACCTGCTGGTCGAAGACGTGGTCAACCTAATGGAGCGCCACTTCGACGGCGCCGAGCTGGGCGGCGTGGTCGCCGAAATCGATCGCCTCTTCAGCGACCGTTTCGACGCGCTCGTGAACTCGCTCGAAATCGGCAAGCGTCCGCGCGGTGCCGGTGGCGCCGGTGGCGGCAGCGGTGGTGGTCACGGCGGTGGCCGTCGTCCGCGCCACCTGCACTGACCTTTCCCTTACCGCCCGGTCCCAAGGCCGCATGGCCCTGTTCCCAGCCTCCGCGTTGCGCCCCGGCGTGCGCAAGCGCGAGGTGTTCGGCTGGGCGATGTACGACTTCGCGAACTCGGGCTACACCACGGTCGTGATCACGGCGGTGTTCGCCGCCTACTTCGTGGGCGGCATCGCCAAGGGCGCGCCATGGGCCACCTTCGCGTGGACCGCGGCCCTCAGCACCTCGTACGCCATCGTGATGCTCACGATGCCCGCCATCGGCGCCTGGGCCGACCTGCGCGCCGCCAAGAAGCGCGTGCTGGTCATGACGACCACGGGCTGCGTGCTCGCCACGGCGGCTCTGGCGCTCACGCCGGGCTTCGCGGGCGGCGCGATGGGCGTTGCGCTCGCGATGGCGCTGGTGATCGTCTCCAATGCTTTCTATTCCTACGGTGAGTCGCTGACGGGCGCCTTCCTGCCCGAGCTGGCGACGGCCGAAGGTATGGGCAAGGTGAGCGGCTGGGGCTGGGCCTTCGGCTATGTCGGCGGCATGCTGGCGCTGGGGTTGTGCCTGGCGTACGTGCTGTGGTCGCAGGCGCGGGGGCTGCCGGCGGCGCACTTCGTGCCGGTCACGATGCTGATCACGGCGGCGATCTACGGCGTGGCCGCCTGCGTCACCTTTGCGCTGCTGCCCGAACGCGCCGTGCCCCAGGCCCGCCGCGGCCAGGACAGCGCCTGGCAGCAATTGCGCACCACCTTCCAGCAGGCGCGCGCCTACCGCGACTTCATGTGGCTGCTGGTCTGCACCGTCTGCTACCAGGGCGGCGTGGCGGTCGCGATCACGCTGGCCGCGATCTACGCCGAGCAGGTGATCGGCTTCGTCGCGAGCGAGACGATGGTGCTGATCTTCGTGCTCAACGTCGCGGCCGCGCTCGGCGCCTTTGCCTTCGGCTACGTGCAGGATCGCATCGGCCACAAGGTGTCGCTGGCCGCCACGCTGCTCGCGTGGATCGCGGTGTGCGTGATTGCCGCGTGGGTCACGACCAAGGGCGGCTTCTGGTGGGCCGCCGCCATCGCGGGGCTGGCGATGGGCTCGAGCCAGTCGGCCGGGCGCGCGATGACGGGCTACCTCGCGCCGCCGCAACAGCTGGCCGAGTTCTTCGGCCTCTGGACCTTCGCCACGCGCCTGGCCAGCATCATCGGCCCGCTGAGCTTCGGCGCCATCACCTGGGCCACGGGCGGCAACCAGCGCATCGCGATCCTGTCGACGGCCGTGCTGTTCGTCGGCGGGCTGTTGCTGCTGCTGCCGATCGACATGCAACGCGGCCGCAAGGCCGCACTGCACGACAAGGCTGTTGCGCGATAGCGGCGCGTCAGTGCCTCAGGGCGTCTGCTGCAGCGACTTCGGCACCTTGTAGCGCTCGCCGTCATAGCGCAGCGTCACGGTGCTGAACTTGGCGGGCAGCGCTTTCTCGACGCAACCCTGGTCTTCCTGTTCCTGCGCGCGGCTTTGCACCAGCGTGCGTGACAGCTGCAGATCGGCAAAGCCGTTGCTCGTGGTGCGGGCGACTGACAGCATGGTGCGCAGCTTCTCGAAGTGGCCGGTGCAGGTGGCGTCCCAGCCGCCGTTGTCGTGGTCGAGCTCGATCTCCTGCAGCACCTGCTGCAGCTTGTTGCCGCGCTGCACGTACAGGCGCACGGTCTCGCTGGCCTGCGGGCCCGAGGTCGGGCTGTTGCCGCGGTAGCGCACGCGCAGGCCAAAGGCGCGCGTGTCGGGCGACAGCACGTAGCGTGAGGTGTCGACGCGAATCTCCTGGATTGCGGTGGTGGCGTCTTCGTCGAGCGCCTCGGGCAGGAAGATCCGCCCGATCACCGTGTCGCGGTCGGTGTTGCCGTTGTCGGGCCGCTGGATCAGCAGCAGCGCGAGGTCGAAGACCTTGGCGCCCTTGTCCGTGGTCTCGCGCGGCATGGGCAGCACCACGATGCTGCGGCCGGGAAAGGCCGGCCAGACCTTGCAGGCGGCCAGCCGCTCGTCGAGCGGCTGCTTCGGATAGAGCTTGGCGTGCATGCGCTCGGCCAGCCCGCTTTCGCAGGCGGCGTGGCCCAGGCCGGCGGCCGAGGCCAGGCCCAGCAGGACCAGTGCATGACGCAGGAAGAAGAGGGCGCGCATTGCTGGTGGTGTGGTGTCAGGCCGCGTTCGCCGCCGGCACCGAAGCGCCTTGCGCGCGTGCGGGCAGCCAGCGCGCTGCAGCGGCTTCGAGCACCGCCAGGTCGCCGCTGCTCTCGAGCACCAGCGCGCCTTCGCTGCCGTCGTCGGCCAGCCGGCCGAGCGACGCCAGCACGCGACGCGTCTGCTGCGCGACCGGCGCACCGGTGTCGATGAAGCGCAGCGTCGACGGTGCGTGGCGCTGCAGTTCGTCTTTCACGAGCGGGTAGTGCGTGCAGCCGAGCACCACGGTGTCGACTTCGCCTGGCCCGTCGCCGAAGGGCCCGGCCTCCGCCATGTAGCGAGCGCACAGCGCGGCGATGGTGGCGCTGTCGAAGCCTTCGATGGCCTTCACGAGGCCGTCGCACGGCACGGGCCGCACGGTCGTCGCGCCTGCAAAGGAATCGCGCAGGGCCGCGTACCTGGCGCTGGCCAGCGTGCCGCGCGTGGCCAGCACCGCGATGTGGCCCGTGCGGCTCGTCGCCACGGCGGGCTTGAGCGCCGGTTCCAGGCCCACGATGGGCAGTGCGGGGAATTCGGCGCGCAGCACATGGATCGCCGCCGTGGTGGCCGTGTTGCAGGCCACCACCAGCGCCTTGATGTCGTGCGCACGCAGCAGGTGTTCGACCACCTGGCGCGAGTGCGCGATGACGTAGGCGTCGCCGCGTTCGCCATACGGCGCATTCGCGGTGTCGGCGAAGTAGACGAAGCGTTCCGTCGGCAGCTCGGCCTGCAGCGCGGCGAGCGTGCTCAGCCCCCCGACGCCGCTGTCGAACACGCCGACCGGGTTCAAGCGACTTCCAGCGGAATGGTCTTGAACTCGCCGCTGGCGATGCGCTTTTGCCACTCGGCCGGGCCGGTGATGTGCGCGCTGGTGCCGCCGGCATCGACCGCCACCGTCACGGGCATGTCGACCACGTCGAATTCGTAGATGGCTTCCATGCCCAGGTCCGCAAAGCCCACGACCTTGGCGGTCTTGATGGCCTTGCTCACGAGGTAAGCGGCGCCGCCCACGGCCATGAGGTAGGCGCTCTTGTGCTTCTTGATCGCCTCGATGGCGACCGGGCCGCGCTCGGCCTTGCCGATCATGGCGATCAGGCCCGTTTCGGCCAGCATCATCTCGGTGAAGCCGTCCATGCGCGTGGCGGTGGTCGGGCCGGCGGGGCCCACGGCCTCGTTGCCGACCGGATCGACCGGGCCGACGTAGTAGATGACGCGGTTCTTGAAGTCGACCGGCAGCTTCTCGCCCTTGGCCAGCATGTCCTGGATGCGCTTGTGCGCGGCGTCGCGGCCGGTGAGCATCTTGCCGTTCAGCAGGATCGTGTCGCCCGGCTTCCAGCTGGCGACTTCGGCGGGCGTGAGTTTGTTCAGATCGACGCGCTTGCTCTTCTTTTCGTCGGGTGCCCAGTTCACGTCGGGCCACAGGTCGAGCGACGGCGGATCGAGGTAAACCGGGCCGCTGCCGTCCATCACGAAGTGCGCGTGGCGCGTGGCTGCGCAGTTGGGGATCATCGCCACGGGCTTGCTGGCCGCGTGCGTGGGGTACATCTGGATCTTGACGTCGAGCACGGTCGCCAGGCCGCCCAGGCCCTGCGCGCCGATGCCCAGGGCATTGACCTTCTCGAACAGTTCGAGGCGCAGCGCCTCGACCTTGCTGAGCTCGGCGCCCGAGGCGGCCTTGGCCTGCAGCTCGTGCATGTCCAGGTCGTCCATCAGGCTTTCCTTGGCCATCAGCGCGGCCTTCTCGGCCGTGCCGCCGATGCCGATGCCCAGCATGCCGGGCGGGCACCAGCCGGCGCCCATGGTCGGCACGGTCTTGAGCACCCAGTCGACCACGCTGTCGCCGGGGTTCAGCATGACCAGCTTGCTCTTGTTCTCGCTGCCGCCGCCCTTGGCGGCCACCGTCACTTCGACGGTGTTGCCGGGCACGATCTCGGTGAAGATCACCGCGGGCGTGTTGTCCTTGGTGTTCTTGCGATCGAACTGCGGGTCGCCCACGACCGAGGCGCGCAGCGTGTTGTCGGGGTGGTTGTAGCCGCGGCGCACGCCTTCGTTGATGGCGTCGTCCAGCGAACCGGTGAAGCCGCCCCAGCGCACGTCCATGCCCACCTTGAGGAACACGTTGACGATGCCGGTGTCCTGGCAGATCGGGCGGTGGCCCGTGGCGCTCATCTTGCTGTTGGTCAGGATCTGCGCAATGGCGTCCTTGGCGGCGGGACTCTGCTCGCGCTCGTAGGCCTTGGCCAAGTGGGCAATGTAGTCCGCGGGGTGGTAGTAGCTGATGTACTGGAGCGCGGCGCTGATCGATTCGATCAGGTCGGCCTGCTGGATCGTGGTCGTCATGGTGGGGAGTCTTCTTGGGAGGGGGAACGCCCTCGATTATCTCAGCCACCAATACCGCAGGCCGGCGCCGGGCGAAAGGGCGCCGGCGCGGGGGGAGGCCGCGTTACCGGGTCGCGGCGCGCGCCTGCGCAATCCACCCGTCGAAGGTCGCCTGGTGCACCCGAATCCACCCGTCGGTGTGGCGCGTCACGTCCTGCATGCTGTTCGCGCCTTCGCTCATGCGCAGGTTCTGCGCGTTGATGTCGCTGATCGGCAGCTTCATCACCTCGAACAGGCGGCCGGCGGCGGGGTTCTTCTCGATGAAGGCCCGGTTGGCGACGATGCGCTGCTCGTTGGCCAGGAAGCCGTAGTTGCGGCCGTTGGGCAGCCGGGTGTCGACCTGCGCGCCGGCCTGCGCGGGCGAGAAGGGCACCTGCAGCCAGACCACGTCCGCGCCCGGACGCAGCACGGCGCTGACCCAGTACGGCGTCCAAGTGTAGTAGAGGATCGGCTTGTCCTGCTTGAAGCGCGCGATGGTGTCGGCCATGAGCGCGGCGTAGCTGCCCTGTTTGTGGGTCACGCTGTCGCGCAGCTGGTAGGCGTTCAGGTGGTTTTCGATGGCCAGCTCGCAGCCCCAGCCGGGGTTGCAGCCGGTAAGGTCGGCCTTGCCGTCGCCGTCGGCGTCGAACAGCTTGGCGATGGCCGGGTCTTTCAGCTGCGCGAGGTTGGTGATGTTGTATTGCTCGGCGGTCTTGCGGTCGATCAGGTAGCCCTGCACCGCGCCGTCGGAGTACGTGCCCTGGCGCCACAGCTTGGCGTCGCCGCCGCTGTTCTTGTAGAAGTCGGAGTGCAGCAGGCTCCAGTGGTTGGCCATGAAGGTGGCGTCGCCATTGGCAATGGCCAGGTGCTCGGTGGCGGGCTCCAGGTCTTTCATCGGCTCGACCTTGTAGCCGAGCTTTTCGAGCGCGCGCATCACCAGCAGCGTCTGGAAGGCTTCCTCGGCGAGCGAGCTTTTCAGCGGCTGCACGGTGACGCCCTGGCCGGGCAGATCGGTGGCGGCCTGCGCGGTCGCGCCGATGGCGACGAGGCCCAGCGCCAGGAGGCTGCGGGCGAAGAAGAGGCGGGTGGTCTTCATGCGTGGTTGTCCTCCGTGACGGTCAGTGCGCTTGCGCGGAAAGGGCTGGCACGGCGTCGTCGGCGTGCGAGCCGCGCCAGGGCGTGCCCACGAGGCGCTGCAGCGTGCGCAGCGCGAAGCCGGCCGGGCCGGTGTGCCACCAGCGGTGGCCGGCGCTGCGGCGCGACTTGCCCATGGCCTGCGTCAGGCGGTCCAGCGTGATCGCCAGCAGCACGATGCCCAGGCCGCCGACGGTGGCCAGGCCCATGTCGAGCCGGCCGATGCCGCGCAGCACCATCTGGCCCAGGCCGCCCACGGCGATCATCGAGGCGATCACCACCATCGACAGCGACAGCATCAGCGCCTGGTTGATGCCCGCCATGATCGAGGGCATGGCCAGCGGCAGCTTCACCTTCACGAGCATCTGCCAGGGCGAGGCGCCGTAGGCGCGCGCGGCCTCGATGAGGTCGGGGCGCACCTGGCGCAGGCCGAGGTTGGTCAGGCGCACCAGCGGGGCGAGCGCGAAGACGATGGTCACGATCACGCCCGGCACGTTGCCGATGCCGAACAGCATCACCACCGGCACGAGGTACACGAAGGCCGGCGTGGTCTGCATGGCGTCGAGCACCGGGCGCATCACGCGCTGGGCCCGGTCGTTGCTGGCCAGCAGCACGCCCAGCGGCAGGCCGATGACCATGCAGAACACCAGCGAGGTCAGCACCAGCGACAGCGTGACCATGGCTTCGGGCCAGATGCCCAGCATGGTCACGAGCATCAGCGACACGACGGTGCCGACGGCCAGCGCGCGCCCGGCGAACTGCCAGGCGAGCAGGCCGATGAGCGCGATCATCGGCAGCGCGGGCAGGGCGGTGAGCAGGCCCTGCACCGAGTTGAGCGTGCTGTCGATCGGCAGGCGCACGGTCTGGAAGAAGGGGCGGAAGTGTTCCACCACCCAGCCCAGGCCCTGGTTGATCCAGGCCTCGACGGGCAGCGAGCCGTCCCACAGGCGGTGCAGCGCGAAGCCGTTGGTGGCGGTGTCGGCCTGCCCGGCGACGGCGTGCGCGGCGTTCGCCGGCGCGTCGAGCCAGGCGCTGGCGGTGGAGGTGTCAGGCGCGGCCGAAATCGCTTCCCACGGATCGAGGGCAGCGGGGGGCGCGGCGGGCGTGTCCAGGACGGGGGTGTCCAGCAGGGGCGCATTCAGGTCGGAAGGCAATGTGGTGTCGTTCATCGTTCAAGGTCCTTCGTGAATTCAGTGCGGCTCGGCGGCGAGTGCGGGGGCGGCGTGCGGCGAGACGGGTTCGATCGGCGGCGTGTCGCGGTCGAGGAACTTGAGCAGCGTCGTCTTGCTGATCGCGCCGCAGAAGCGGCCGTCGCCGGCCACGACCGGCAGTGCGCAGGGCGCCTGCGCGAGCTGGCCGATGAGGCCGGCCACGGGGGCTTCGGCGTCGATGCGCGGCAGGTCCTCGAGGAAGGCGTGCTGCAGCCCGAGCGGGCCCGAATGCCCGTCGAGCGCGCCGCGCAACGTGTCGGCCGAGACCACGCCCAGGAAGCGCTTGGTCGGGCTGGTCACGTAGGCGAAGTCGCGGTCCTGGTCTTCGAGCAGCTTGAGCGCCGCGCGTGCGCCGCGCTCGGGGTGCTCGCACACCACGGTGAGCGACTTGCGCGCGATGTCGGCCGCCTTGAACACCGCCGCCGCGTCCACGCCGCGCACGAAGCTGCGCACGTAGTCGTCGGCCGGCGTGCGCAGAATCTCGTCGGGCGTGCCGACCTGGATCACGTGGCCGTCCTTCATGATCGCGATGCGGTCGCCGATGCGCATGGCTTCGTCCAGGTCGTGCGAGATGAAGACGATGGTGCGCCGCTGCACCTGCTGCAGCCGCAGCAGCTCCGACTGCATCTCGGTGCGGATGATCGGGTCGAGGGCCGAGAAGGCCTCGTCCATCAGCAGGATCGAGGGGTCGGACGCCAGCGCGCGCGCCAGGCCCACGCGCTGCTGCATGCCGCCCGAGAGCTCGTCGGGGTAGCTGTCGCCCCAGCCCGAAAGGCCCACCTGCGCGAGCGCCAGGTCGGCCTGCGCGAGGCGGTCTTTCTTGCGCGTGCCCGACAGCTCCAGGCCGAAGGCGGTGTTCTCGCGCACCGTCATGTGCGGCATCAGCGCGAACGACTGGAACACCATGCTGATGTCCTTGCGGCGCAGTGCGCGCAGCTTGCTGTCGGAGTGCTCGTTGATGTCGGCCCCGTCGATCACGATGCGCCCGGCGGTCGGTTCGATGAGCCGGTTCAACAGGCGCACCAGGGTCGACTTGCCCGAGCCCGACAGGCCCATGATCACGAAGATCTCGCCGGCCTGGATCTCGAAGGTGGCATCGAACACGCCGATCGACTGGCCGGTCTTCGCCAGGATTTCCTTCTTGGAAAAACCTTGGCGGACCAGCTCGAGGGCTTGTTCGGGCGAGTCGCCGAACACCTTGAAGACATGGTCGATGAGAATTCCTTTGGCCATATGCCGGGGCTCCTTGAGTGAAGGGTGGACACAGCACCGCCCCGGAGGGCGGCAACGGCCACGCCATCAGCCCGATGAGGGAGCTGCCCGACAGCGCGCATGAAGATTGCGCATGCGCATGCAATGGCCCGGCGAGCCCCGAGGGCTGCCGACAGGCACTGAAGACGACTTGGCGACGAAGCCAGTGCCCGCCGGATGCTTCATTCGCAGACAACGGGCCTGGTCGAGGGGCGCCGCCTGGATGAGCGTGACGTGGCAATGGGGCCGGAAAAAAGATCCGGCCGGTTTGCCGGGCTGGGCCCGGCGTGAAGGGCCTTGCACCGCGACGGGATTCGCAGATCCGCGAGTAGTGCAAGGGTGACCAACATGACTTGTTGGTCGTCGGAAGCCGCTAATTATAACTTTTTGGCATGACGCGAGTCAACCCGCAGGCGTATCGTGTCTGTGGGACCCGGGAGAAAGGCCTCGTCAGATGCGAGCCATTCTTATCGAGACCATACTCGGCACCGCGCCCGACAAGCGGCGCAACCATCCAAGACCGTGGAGCCATTTTTCTCATGACGACTTCTCCCAAGACCCGTGCCGAGCGCGACACCTTCGGCCCGATCGACGTGCCGGCCGACAAGCTGTGGGGCGCGCAGACGCAGCGCTCGCTGCAGAACTTCGACATCTCCGGAGAGCAGCAGCCGCGCGAGATCATCAAGGCGCTGGCCCAGGTCAAGCGCGCATCGGCCGTGGTCAATCACGCGCTGGGCCTGCAGGACGAAAAGAAGACCCACGCCATCGTGGCCGCGGCTGACGAAGTCATCGCCGGCAAGCACCCGGGCGAGTTCCCGCTGGTGGTCTGGCAGACCGGCTCGGGCACGCAGAGCAACATGAACGTCAACGAGGTGCTGGCCAACCGCGCCAGCGAGCTGCTCGGCGGCGAGCGCGGGGAAGGGCGCCTCGTGCACCCGAACGACGACGTGAACCGCAGCCAGTCGAGCAATGACGTGTTCCCCACCGCCATGCACGTGGCGGCCGTCGAGGCCATCACGCACAAGCTGCTGCCCGCCATCGCCAAGCTGCGCGGCACGCTGGCGAAGAAGGCCGAAGACTTCGCCGACATCGTGAAGATCGGCCGCACCCACCTGCAGGACGCCACGCCGCTCACGCTGGGCCAGGAGTTCTCGGGCTACGTGGCGCAGCTGGCGCACGGCGAGGCGCACGTGCGCGCCGCGCTGCCGCACCTGTGCGAGCTGGCGCTGGGCGGCACGGCCGTCGGCACCGGGCTCAACGCGCCCAAGGGCTACGCGGAGCAGGTCGCGGCCGAACTCGCGAAGCTCACGAACCTGCCGTTCGTCACGGCGCCGAACAAGTTCGAAGCCATGGCCAGCGTCGACGCGCTGGTGCACGCGCACGGTGCGCTCAAGACGCTCGCCGCCAGCATGAACAAGATCGCCAACGACGTGCGCTGGCTCGCGAGCGGCCCGCGCAGCGGCATCGGCGAGCTGAGCATTCCCGAGAACGAACCGGGCTCGTCGATCATGCCGGGCAAGGTCAACCCGACCCAGAGCGAGGCCGTGACGATGCTGGCCGCGCAGGTGTTCGGCAACGATGTCGCCATCAACATCGGCGGGGCCTCGGGCAACTTCGAGCTGAACGTGTTCCGCCCGATGGTGGCGCACAACTTCCTGCAGAGCGTGCGCCTGCTGGCCGACGGCATGGTGAGCTTCAACGACCATTGCGCCGTGGGCATCGAGCCGAACCGCGAACGCATCACGGAGCTGGTGCAGCGTTCGCTGATGCTGGTGACGGCGCTGAATACGCACATCGGCTACGACAAGTCGGCCTACATCGCCAAGAAGGCGCACAAGGAAGGCACGAGCCTGCGCGAGGCGGCGATTGCGTCGGGGCACCTGACGGCCGAGCAGTTCGATGCGTGGGTGGTGCCGGAGAACATGACGGGTCGCTGATCCGCTCTGCAACCCCCAATGAAAAAAGGACCCGCGAGGGTCCTTTTTCGTTGCCGGCCGGTCGATCAGTAGCCGATCGTGTAGCGCTGGCGCGAGTGCGCAGGCTTCTCGAGCTCGTCGATGAACGCGATCGCGTAGTCCTCGAAGCTGATCCAGCTGCGGCCTTCGGCGCTCACCAGCAGGTCGTCCTTGCCGAGGCGGAACTTGCCGGTGCGCTCGCCTTCGATGAATTCGGCCGAGGGCGACAGGAAGGTCCAGTCGAGGTCCTTCTCGTTGCGCAGCGCATCGAGGAACACGCCGCCGGCCGTGGCTTCGGCGCGGTAGGCATCGGGGAAGTTCGGCGTGTCGATCACCTTCAGGCCGGGCGCTGCGAACAGGCTGCCGGCGCCGCCGACCACCAGCAGGCGCTTCACGCCCGCGCGCTTCACGGGCTCGATGACGGCCGCGGGCGGCACGGTGGCGAAGTGCGCGGCGCTGAACACGGCGTCATGGCCGGCCACGGCCCTTTCGAGGGCGGCGGCGTCGAGCGCGTCGACATCGACGCTCTTGACGTTGGCACGGCCCGCCAGCTTCGCGCTGGCATGGCGGGCGATGGCCGTCACGGTGTGGCCGCGGCGCAGCGCTTCTTCGAGAAGGCGACCGCCGGCACGTCCGGTGGCGCCGAGGATGGCGATGTGGCTCATGAGGGACTCCAGTCAAAAGTTGGGAAGGGGATGAACCGCATCTTAGGTTTCTGGTTTCGAAAGAAATACCTCGAATTCCGCGCTTCTTTATTCCTAAAATCGTTCGAATGGATCGATTGAACGCAATGCGGGTGTTCGTGACCGTGGTGGACGCGGGCAGCCTTTCGGCTGCGGCCGACAAGCTCGACCTGTCGCGCCCGGTGGTCACGCGCTACGTGGCCGAACTGGAGCAATGGACCGGCGCACGCCTGCTGCACCGCACGACGCGCCGCCTGAGCCTCACGGCGGCGGGCGAAGAGCTGCTGCCACGCTGCCGCCAGGTGCTCGAACTCGCGGGCGACATGCAGGCGGCGGTGCGCCATCCGGCCGAGGCGCCGAGCGGGCAGCTGCGCATCACCGCCAGCACCTCGTTCGCGCAGGCGCAGCTGGCCGGCGCGGTGGCCGACTACGTGCGGCGCTATCCGGGCGTGGCGGTCGACCTGGTGCTGCTCGACCGCGCGGTGAATCTGGTGGACGAGCGCATCGACCTCGCCATCCGCGTGTCGTCCGAGATCGATCCGAACCTCATCGCACGCCGGCTCTCGGTGTGTCGCTCGGTGGTCTGCGCGACACCCGATTACCTGAAGGCGCACGGCCAGCCGCAGCGCGTGGAAGAGCTGGCGCAGCGCAACTGCCTCACGCATTCGTATTTCGGCCGCAGCCTGTGGAACTTCACGCGCAAGGCCGACGGCCTGCCGGTCTCGGTGGCCGTGGCCGGCAACCTCTCGACCAACGACGCGGCCAGCCTCATGGCGCTGGCGCGGGCCGGGGCGGGCATCGCGATGCTGCCCACCTATCTGACGTCGGGGTTGCTGCAATCGGGCGAGCTGGTGTCGCTCTTTCCCGACCACGAGCCGCAGGTGCTGGGGGTGTATGCGGTGTACGCCTCGCGCAAGCACATGCCGTCTGCGCTGCGCACCTTGCTCGATTTCCTGGCCGAGCGCTTCACCGAAGTGCCGGCCTGGGATGCGGCTTGACTGGCCCTCAGTGGTGGGCGTTGGCGGCGGCCGCCTCGTTCATCAGCTTGTCGGTGTAGGCGATGGCCATGGCCGAGAACAGGAACGCGATGTGGATCACGGTCTGCGCGATCAGCACCTTGTCGGTGTAGTTGTCCGCGTTGATGAAGGTCTTGAGCAGGTGGATCGAGCTGATGCCGATGATGGCGGTGGCCAGCTTCACCTTGAGCACCGAGGCGTTCACGTGGCTCAGCCACTCGGGTTGGTCCTGGTGGCCTTCGAGGTCCATGCGGCTCACGAAGGTCTCGTAGCCGCCCACGATCACCATGATCAGCAGGTTGGAGATCATCACCACGTCGATCAGTGCCAGCACCACCAGCATGATCACCGTCTCGTTGAGCGAGCCGACCGGAGCGGTGGTCTTGTAGCCGATGCTCGCGATCAGGGCCTGCAGCGCGTCCTTGTTGCCGAAGGCGGCTTCGACCAGGTGCAGCAGCTCGACCAGGAAGTGCACCACGTACACACCCTGCGCCACGATCAGCCCCAGGTACAGCGGCAGCTGCAGCCAACGGCTCGCGAAGATGAGCCGGGGCAGGGGCTTCAGCGGGGAACTGCGCGCTGGTACGGGCGCGTTCCGGGCGTCGAAAGGATCGGGGGCGGACATGGGGAGTAAGAAGACAGGTGTAAAAAGTCGGGCGATTCTAGAGGTCTCCCAGTGACGCACTCGTGATAACCCTGCGAACTAACATCGACCCCGTCAGTGGCCCGTAAGTGCGTGCCCCGACATTACGGCCGCATTCAATCAGGAGACAAGAGCATGAGCAGCGCATCGAAGAACATTGAATCCGTCCTGGTCGAGAACCGCGTGTTCCCGCCCGACGCCCGCGCCACCGAAGGCGCCCGCATTGCCGGCATGGCCGCCTACGAGGCACTGTGCAAGGAAGCCGAACAGGACTTCGAAGGCTTCTGGACCCGCCTGGCCAAGGACAACCTCCAGTGGACGAAGCCCTTCACCCGCACCCTGGACGAATCGAAGGCACCGTTCTACGAATGGTTCGGCGACGGTGAACTCAACGCCAGCGCCAACTGCCTGGACAAGCACATCGGCACCCCGGTCGAGAACAAGACCGCCATCGTCTTCGAAGCCGACGACGGCACCGTCACCCGCGTCACCTACAAGGAACTGCTGGCGCGCGTGAGCCAGTTCGCCAACGCGCTCAAGGCGCAGGGCATCCGCAAGGGCGACCGCGTCATCATCTACATGCCGATGACCATCGAAGGCGTGGTCGCCATGCAGGCCTGCGCGCGCATCGGCGCCACCCACAGCGTGGTGTTCGGCGGCTTCTCGGCCAAGGCGCTGCAGGAGCGCATCATCGACGCGGGCGCCGTGGCCGTCATCACCGCCAACTACCAGCTGCGCGGCGGCAAGGAACTGCCGCTCAAGGCCATCGTGGACGACGGCATCGCGCTGGGCGGCTGCGACACGCTCAAGACCGTGCTCGTGTACGAGCGCACGCCCACCGCGTGGAACCGCGTCGAGGGCCGCGACAAGACCTTCACCGAAGCGCTGGCCGGGCAGAGCACCGAGTGCGCGCCCGTGCCGGTCAATGCCGAGCACCCGCTGTTCATCCTCTACACCTCGGGCTCCACCGGCAAGCCCAAGGGCGTGCAGCACGCCACCGGCGGCTACCTGCTGTGGGCCAAGCTCACGATGGACTGGACCTTCGACATCCGTCCCGAAGACCTGTTCTGGTGCACCGCCGACATCGGCTGGATCACCGGCCACACCTACGTCGCCTACGGCCCGCTCGCGGCCGGCGCCACGCAGGTCGTGTTCGAAGGCATCCCGACCTTCCCGCATGCGGGGCGCTTCTGGGAAATGATCCAGAAGCACAAGGTCTCGATCTTCTATACCGCGCCCACCGCCATCCGCTCGCTCATCAAGGCGGCCGAAGGCGACGAGAAGGTGCACCCGAAGAACTGGGATCTGACCAGCCTGCGCATCCTCGGTTCGGTCGGCGAGCCGATCAATCCCGAAGCGTGGATGTGGTACCACCGGAACATCGGCGGCGAGCGCTGCCCGATCGTCGACACCTTCTGGCAGACCGAGACCGGCGGCCACGTCATCACGCCGCTGCCGGGCGCCACGCCGCTGGTGCCGGGCTCGTGCACCTTGCCGCTGCCGGGCATCATGGCCGCCATCGTCGACGAGACGGGCAAGGACCTGCCCAACGGCGCCGGCGGCATGCTGGTGATCAAGCGGCCGTGGCCCTCGATGATCCGCACCATCTGGAACGACCCCGAGCGCTTCAAGAAGAGCTACTTCCCCGAAGAGATGGGCGGCACGATCTACCTGGCCGGCGACGGCGCGGTGCGCAGCGCCGACCGCGGCTACTTCCGCATCACGGGCCGCATCGACGACGTGCTCAACGTGTCGGGCCATCGCCTGGGCACGATGGAGATCGAATCGGCGCTGGTGTCCAAGACCGACCTCGTGGCCGAAGCCGCGGTGGTGGGCCGCCCCGACGACGTGACGGGCGAGGCCGTGTGCGCCTTCGTGGTGCTCAAGCGCGCGCGCCCGACCGGCGAGGAAGCCAAGCAGATCGCCAACGAGCTGCGCGCCTGGGTCGCCAAGGAAATCGGCCCCATCGCCAAGCCCAAGGACATCCGCTTCGGCGACAACCTGCCCAAGACGCGCAGCGGCAAGATCATGCGGCGCCTGCTGCGCAGCATTGCGAAGGGCGAGGCGATCACGCAGGACACCTCGACGCTCGAGAATCCGGCGATCCTCGATCAGCTGTCCGAGACGAACTGAACCCAGGGTTGGCCGAATCCGGCCAATCCGGAACAGTTGTCACGAACGCGCTGTACAGAGGTGTAGGACATGGCCGTTTGTGCGGCCATGTGCACCAAAGCGGGCTCCTTGCTGAGGTAAAACCGATGTCGTCACCGCGCGCCACGACAGGCGCGCGGCTTTTGTCATCGTGATCGGTTGTTTGCAAGGAGGCGCCACATGGGCGTGAGATCCGCTTTTCTTTTTGTCATCGTGCTGCTCATCGCGGGGCTTGCCGCGCTGAACTGGGGCACGTTGTCGGCACCCACCGACGTGTGGCTGGGCTTCATGAGCGTATCGGCGCCGCTGGGGCTGATCATGCTGGGGCTCACGGCCGTGCTCGCGGCCTTCTTCCTCGTGTACGTGCTGTATCTGCACAGCTCGGTGCTGCTGGAGACCAAACGCCACACGAAGGAAATGCAGACCCAGCGCGACCTCGCCGACAAGGCCGAGGCCTCGCGCTTCACCGAGCTGCGCAACTTCCTGGAAGCGCAGGAGAAGCAGCACATGTCGCACAACGCCGACCGGCACACGGCGCTGCTGGCGCGCATGGATCAGCTGGAAAGCGCGGTCAAGCTGCGTTCGGACCAGACCGACAACACGGTGGCGGCGCACATCGGGCAGCTCGAGGACCGCATCGAACGCCGTCCGGTGCCCAGCGACATCAACCCGAGCATCTGACCGGGCGCGCCGCCGCGCGCTTCGTTTTGCTGCCGGTTACTTCGTCGACAACACCCAGGCCGCGAGCTTCTTCGCATCGGCTTCGCTGACCTGGTTGTTGGCCGGCATCGGCACCGGGCCCCACACGCCCGAGCCGCCCTTGATGATCTTGGTGGCCAGCGAGTTGGCCGCGCCCTTGTCGTCCTTGTACTTGGCCGCGATGTCCTTGAACGACGGCCCGAGCACCTTGCGTTCGACCGCGTGGCAGCTCATGCAGTTCTTCGAGGTGGCAAGGGCCAGGTCGGCAAAGGCGGGCGCCGCGAGGCCGAGGCCCAGGGCTGCCATCAACATCGTTCTTTTCATGGGGACTGTTTTCGTAAGGGCTGAGTTACATTCGATCCAACGCGATTGTAGGTAGCGCGGTGCACACGCACCGGCGGCGATACCGACCAACTCGGAGGGTATTCGCGATGTGGTTTCTGCTCTTGGGCCTGCTCGGTGTAGCCCTCAAATATTTCGAAGTGGGCATGGTCGCCGGCTGGAGCTGGTGGATCGTGCTGAGCCCGTTCGCGCTCGCGCTGGCCTGGTGGGCCTGGGCCGATTCGTCGGGCTATACCAAGCGCAAGGTCATCGAGCGCGAAGAGCGGCGCAAGCAGGCGCGCATCGACCGCCAGAAGACCAACATGGGCCTGCGCACCAGCAACGGGCAGCAGCGCCCGCGCCGCTGACCACGCGGCTCCGTCACCCGCGCCGCATGCCGACAGGACGCGCGCCATGGACGACGAAGCCGCCACCCACGCCTTGCTGGTCTTCGGGCTGTCGCTGCTGGTCGGTCCGGCTGTCGGCGCGCTGGTCGGGCGTTTCAAGACCTTCTTCTGGGGTGCCGGCGTTGGCGCCTTGCTGATCGGCTGCGCCGGCCTGTACGGCGCGGTCACGGTGGGCTGGCAGCGCTACCAGTCGATCGCGGGCACGGCCAGCACGCAAGGCAACCTGGTCGAGTTCGTGGAAGAGCGCAGCAAGGACAGCAAGGGCTACGTCACCACCACGCGCGCACCCCTCGTCGAATACACCGCCACCGACGGGCAGAAACGCCGCGTCAAAGGGCTCGGCGGCAGCCTGTCGGACAAAGAATGGGGCGATGCGGTCGAGGTGCGCTACAGCACCGCCGACCCGGCCCAGGCGCTGGTGGCCGACTTCCAGAACATGTGGGGCATCGTCTGGGGGCTCGGCCTCTTCGGCGGCTTTCCGACGATGTTCGGCCTGTTCTTCACCGGCATGGCGCTCAAGGAGGGCCGCAGGGGCCGGCCGGCGCCGGTGCGCGAGCCGACGCCCACCCAGAAGAAATGGCGCACGCGCGGCACGGTGCTGGCGAACGTGGTGTTCCTGGCCGGCTTCGCGCTGGTGTTTCTCTATCCCGACGACAGCGCGATGAAGCAGTTCGGTGCGGGTTTTCTCACCATCGGCGCGGGGGCGCTGCTGCACTTCGTCGTGCAGAGCTTTCCCCCGGCGATGGATTTCGAAGCCCGGGTCATCTTCGCGATCGTCGGCCTGGGCTTTGCGGCCTTCGGATACGGCGCGTGGATGATGGGCTGATGCCGCTTCAGAACTTGTCGAGCACCGCACCCGAGCTCGCGCTCGAGGCGTTGAACGCGAACTTGGCCTGCACGCCGCGCGTGTAGCGCGGGGCCGGCGGCGTCCAGCCTTCGCGGCGCTTGGCGAGTTCGGCTTCGGGCACGTTGAGTTCGAGCTTCAGTTCGTGCGCGTCGATGGTGATCGAGTCGCCTTCGTTGACGAACGCGATGGTGCCGCCCGCCGCCGCTTCGGGCGCGACGTGGCCGACCACCATGCCCCAGGTGCCGCCCGAGAAGCGGCCGTCGGTGATGAGGCCGACGCTTTCGCCCAGGCCCGCGCCGATCAGCGCGCCCGTGGGGGCCAGCATTTCCGGCATGCCCGGGCCGCCCTTGGGGCCGAGGTAGCGCAGCACCATCACGTCGCCAGCGACGATCTTGCCGGCCAGGATGGCCTGCAGCGCCGACTGCTCGTCGTCGAACACGCGCGCCGGGCCGGTGATGACCGGGTTCTTCAGGCCGGTGATCTTAGCCACGGCACCTTCGGGCGACAGGTTGCCCTTCAGGATGGCCAGGTGGCCTTCCTCGTACATCGGGTTGTCGATCGGGCGGATCACGTCCTGGTCGGCGCGCGGCACGTCGGGCACGTCCTTGAGCACTTCTTCGATGGTCTGGCCGCTGATGGTGATGCAGTCGCCGTGCAGCAGGCCGGCCTTCAGCAGCACCTTCATCACTTGCGGAATGCCGCCGGCCTGGTGCAGGTCGACCGCGAGGTACTTGCCCGAGGGCTTCAGGTCGCAGATCACCGGCACCTTCTTGCGCATGCGCTCGAAGTCGTCGATGGACCATTCGACGCCGGCGGCGTGCGCGATGGCCAGGAAGTGCAGCACCGCGTTGGTCGAGCCGCCGGTGGCCATGATGACCGCCACGGCGTTCTCGATGGCCTTCTTGGTCACGATGTCGCGCGGCTTCAGGTCTTTCTTGATGGCCTCGATCAGCACCTTGGCCGATTCCTTGGCCGAGTTGGCCTTCTCGTCGTGCGGGTTCGCCATGGTCGACGAGTAGGGCAGCGAGATGCCCAGCGCCTCGAACGCGCTCGACATGGTGTTGGCCGTGTACATGCCGCCGCACGAGCCCGTGCCGGGAATGGCGCGCTTCTCGATCTCGTGCAGGTCTTCGTCGCTCATGTTGCCGGCGGCGTTCTGGCCTACGGCTTCGAACACGCTGACGATGTTCAGGTCCTGGCCCTTGTAGCGGCCCGGCAGGATGGTGCCGCCGTAGACGTAGATGGCCGGCACGTTGGCGCGCAGCATGCCCATGAGGCCGCCGGGCATGTTCTTGTCGCAGCCGCCGACCACCAGCACGCCGTCCATCCACTGGCCGCCGACGCAGGTCTCGATGCAGTCGGAGATGACCTCGCGGCTCACCAGCGAGTACTTCATGCCTTCGGTGCCCATGGCCATGCCGTCGGAGATGGTGGGCGTGCCGAACACCTGCGCGTTGCCGCCGGCTTCTTCGATGCCCGCGATGGCCGCGTCGGCCAGCTTCTGCAGGCCCGAGTTGCAGGGCGTGATGGTGCTGTGGCCGTTGGCGACGCCGACCATCGGCTTCTTGAAGTCGCCTTCCTCGTAGCCCATGGCGTAGAACATCGAGCGGTTGGGGGCGCGGCTCTTGCCTTCGGTGATGTTCGCGCTGCGGCGATTGATCTGGATGGTCTTGGTGTCCATGGTGTCTCTTCTGTCGTGGGGAGATCGTGAGGGGAAGCGCCAAGTATCGGACTTCTGATTGATTGGTTCCAATCCAATTTGAAGCGTGGATTAATATGCTCAGCATATGAATGAAGCCCTCATCGACCTGCGCGCCTGGCGCCAGTTCGTGGCCGTGGCCGAAGAACTGCACTTCGGTCGCGCCGCCCTGCGCCTGCACATGACGCAGCCGCCGGTCACGCAGGCCATTGCCCAGCTCGAGAAAACGCTGGGCGTGGTGCTGTTCGATCGCACGCGCCGCCGCGTGGCGCTCACGCCGGCCGGCGAGGCGCTGCTGCCCGATGTGCGCGAGCTGCTGGCGCGTGCCCAGGCGCTGCCGGCGCGTGCGCGTGCGGCGGCGGCGGGGCAGGTGGGGCGCGTGCGCATCGCCTTCGTCTCGACGGTCGGCTTCGAGCAACTGCCGGCCTGGGTGCGCGAGTTCCGCGTGCTGTGCCCCGAGGTGGCGCTCGAACTGGTCGAGGCCACCGGCGACGTGCAGCTCGAAGCCTTCGCGCGCGGCGAGATCGACGCCGGCCTGATGCTGCATTCGCCGGGCGCCGCGCCGCCGGGGCTGGCCTGCCTGCCGGTCGAGGTGGAGCCGCTGGTGCTTGCGCTGCCGGCCCAGCACCGGCTGGCCGAAGCGCGCCCCGTGCCGCTGGCCGAGGTGCTGGACGAGCCGCTGGTGATCTTTCCGCGCCGCATCGTGCCCTCGCTGCACGACGCGATCTTCGACCTCTACCACGCGGCCGGGCGCACGCCACAAGTGGCGCAGGAGGCGATCCAGATGCAGACCATCGTCAACCTCGTGTCGGGCGGCATCGGCGCGGCCTGGGTGCCGCACAGCGTGATGCAGTTCCGGCGCGCAGGCGTGGTCTACCGGCAGGTCCACGAGTTCAAGGGCGTGGGGCGCCGCCGCGTGACGCTGCCGGTGTGCGAGACCAGCCTCGTGTGGCCCGCGCAAGCCGCGCATCCGGCGCTGGCGCGCTTCGTGGCCTTCGTGCGCGAGCGGGCGGGGCGCGTGCCGGCGTAAGACTCAGGCGCTGCGCGAAGCCCGGCCGGCGGGCGAGGGCGCATCGAGCGTGTTCGCCAGCAGCGTGTCGAGCCATCCCGCGAAGGCCTGCACCCGCCGCGACAGATTGCGTCGGTGCGGGTAGACGAGGTGCACCGGCAGCGGCTCGGCGCGTGCGTCGGGCAGCACTTCCACCAGCTCGTCGGCCGCGAGGTGCTCGCGCACGTCGTAGGCCGGGATCTGGATCAGCCCCAGCCCCGCCAGCGCGCAGGCGATGTAGGTCTCGGCGTTGTTCGCCGCCACCTGGCTGCGCAGGCGCAGCACCTGGGTCTCGCCGTCGCGCACTTGCCACTCCCAGGGCGCGGCCCGGCCGCTGGTCGGCGAGGCGTAGTTGACCGCCACGTGCTGCGGCAGGTCGGCCGGCGTGCGCGGCGTGCCGTGGCGCGCGAGGTAGGCGGGGCTGGCGCAGTTGATGAGCGTGAAGTGCCCCAGCGGGCGGGCGACGAGGCTGCTGCTGGCGAGCGGGCCGACGCGCAGGGCGCAGTCCACGCCTTCGAGCACGAGGTCGACGGCGCGGTCGCTGGAGCCCAGTTCGAGCTCGACCGCCGGGTGGCGTGCAAAGAAATCGGGCAGCGCCGGCGCGATCAGCAGCCGCGCGATGCGGCTGGGCACGTCGACCTTGAGCCGGCCGCTCACGCTGCTGTGCGCGGGCTGGAACTGCTGCTCCATGTCTTCCATGTCGGCCACCAATGCACGGGCCCGCTCGAGCAGCACCTCGCCGTCGGGCGTGAGGCCCACGCGGCGCGTGGTGCGATGCAGCAGGCGCGAGCCCAGGCGGGCCTCGAGCTGCTGGATGGCGGTCGAGATGGTGGCGCGCGGCAGCGCCAGCCGGTCGGCGGCGCGCGTGAAGCTGCCGGTTTCGGCCACGCGCAGGAAGACCTGGAGGAGTTCGATGCGGTCCATGGCGGCGGGCTGATTGTTCGTGGTTTCCAGAACAGTCTAGCCTTGAATGAATGATTTATCTGCAACTTGGCGATCAATAGACTGGCGGCTCGTCACACATCCCGTCCCGGGTCTTTCACTCATTCAGAGGAATCCATCCATGTCCGCACGCACGCTCACGAACAAGGTCGCCGTCATCGCCGGCGGTGGCAAGAACCTCGGTGCCCTCATCGCCCACCAGCTGGTCGACGGCGGCGCCCGCGGCATTGCCATCCACTACAACAGCGACGGTTCGCGCGCCGAGGCCGAGCAGACGGCCGCCGCGCTGAAGGCCAAGGGCGCCGACACGCTGCTGGTGCAGGGCGATCTCGCCGTGGTCGAGAACAACGTGAAGCTGTTCGACCAGGCCGTGAAGCACTTCGGCCAGGTCGACCTGGCGATCAACACGGCGGGCGTGGTGATCAAGAAGCCGATCCTGGACATCACCGAAGCCGACTACGACAAGAGCTTCGACGCCAATGCCAAGGCGGCCTTCTTCTTCATCCAGCAGGCCGGCCGCACGCTGGCCGACGGCGGCAGCATCGTGACGCTGGTGAGCTCGCTGCTCGCGGCCTACACGCCGTTCTATGCCATCTACCCGGCGGCCAAGGCGGCGGTGGAGCACTACACGCGCGCGGCCTCCAAGGAGTTCGGCGACCGCGGCATCTCGGTGAACGCCATCGGCCCGGGCCCGATGGACACGCCGTTCTTCTACGGCCAGGAAAGCCCCGAGGCCGTGGCGTACCACAGCAGCGCCGCCGCGCTCAGCAAGTACTCGAAGAAGGGCCTCACCGACATCGAGGACATCGCGCCCATCGTGCGCTTCCTGGTCACTGAGGGCTGGTGGATCACGGGCCAGACCATCTTCGCCAACGGTGGCTACACCACGCGCTGACCCGCCGACATCCGGCAAGATGCGCCCAGGAGGACAACGCAGATGCACACAGTCATGGTGATGGGGGGCGGCTTCGCGCTGCTGGTGGTGTTTCTTCTGGCCGGCCGCTTCATGGGCGACGGCTCGACGATGGCGCTGGCCGCGGCGGCCAAGTGGTTCATTCCGGCGTGGTTCGTCGGCGCGGGCATCAACATGGCCGTGGGCGTGCTCAAGGCCGGGTACTCGGTGGCCGAGGAGCTGCCGATCTTCCTGTTCATCTTCGCGGTGCCGGCCCTGGTGGCGGGGTTGCTGTGGTGGAAGTTCGGGCGCTGACATTGCCCTGAATGCCCCCGCGGCCGCGGCGTCATTGCGCCACGGCACAATCGTCGGATGCTCATGTATCCGCAGATCAATCCCATCGCCTTGCAGCTGGGGCCGGTGGCCATCCACTGGTACGGCCTGACCTACTTGGCGGCCTTCGCGCTGTTTTATTTCCTGGGCACGCGCCGCCTGCACCACGAGCCGTTCCGCTCGCTGGCCACGGCCGGCGTGTGGCAACGCAAGGACATCGAGGACATCCTGTTCCTGGGCGTCATGGGCGTGATCGTCGGCGGCCGGCTCGGCTACTGCCTGTTCTACAAGCCCGAGTACTACCTCACGCACCCGCTCGAGATTCTTTATGTGTGGCAGGGCGGCATGAGCTTCCATGGCGGCCTGCTCGGCGTGGTCGGCGCCATGGTGTGGTTCTCGCGCTCGCGTGCGCGGCCGTTCTGGCAGGTGATGGACTTCGTCGCGCCCTGCGTGCCGACCGGCTTGGCCGCGGGCCGCGTGGGCAACTTCATCAATGGCGAGCTGTGGGGCCGCTTCAGCAGCCCCGAGCTGCCCTGGGGCATGGTGTTCCCGCAAAGCGGCTCGATGCTGCCGCGCCATCCGTCGCAGGTCTACCAGTTCCTGCTCGAAGGGCTGCTGCTGTTCGTCGTGATGTGGCTCTATGCGCGCAAGGAGCGCAAGCAGGGCCAGGTGGCCGCCGTGTTCCTCATCGGCTATGGCGTGCTGCGCTTCGTGGCCGAGTACTTCCGCGAGCCCGACGATTTCCTGGGCCTGCGCGCGCTCAGCCTGAGCCAGGGGCAGTGGCTCAGCGTGCCGATGGTGATCGGTGGCATCGCGCTGTGGTTCTGGTTCGGCCGGGCCGGCAAGACGGGCAGCACCGCGCGCGCCTGACCCTTCGCACGTCCGCACAACGCGGCGCAGCACCTTCGGGTGGGCGCCGCTTTTTTTCGTCCGTCTCAGGGTAATTCCGGGCCGCAAGGGCAGGGCGCGGCCCTTGCATTGCGTTAACCATGCACTCACAATTATGCATAATTACAGAAAATTACGCGAAACGCCCACCGACTTTCCGAGTCCTTCACGCATGCGCCTGGTCCCCAATTCCCTCCACGACGAAGTCGCCGCCACGCTGCGCGAGCAGATCTTCGACGGCACGCTGTCGCCCGGCAGCTTCGTGGACGAGGTGGCCCTGTGCGAGCGGCTGTCGATCTCGCGCACGCCGCTGCGCGAGGCACTGAAGGTGCTCACGGCCGAAGGCCTGCTGCGCCACGAGCCGCGCCGCGGCTGCTTCGTGAACGAGGTGACCGAGCGCGATCTCGACGAAATCTTTCCGGTCATCGCGTTGCTCGAAGGGCGCTGCGCCTACGAGGCCGCGCGCAACGCCAGCGACGCCGAGCTGAACGAACTCGACGCGCTGCACGAGCGCCTGGTGCGCCACGCCAAGGCGCGGCGCATCAACGACTACTACGCCACCAACCACATCATTCACGAGGCGATCATCAAGCTCGCCGACAACAAGTGGCTGGCGCAGGTGATCGGCGACCTGCGCAAGATCCTGAAGCTGGCGCGGCTGCAGCAGCTGCACGCGCCGGGGCGGCTCGACCAGAGCCTGTCGGAGCACCTGGCCGTGTTCGCCGCGCTCAAGGCGCGCGACAGCGAAGGCGCCGATGCCGCCATGCGCACCCACATGACGCGCCAGCGCGAAGCCTTGCGCGAAGTGATGCAACAGCAGAAATCCAGGGTGATGCCGTGACAGGCGCCACCCATCCAGCCAACGGCACAGGAGCAGATCGATGAGTGCGACCGAGTGGTTCCAGGCGCGCCTGCGCATGGGCGAATCGTCCAAGGTTCCCGTGGCGAGCAACGGCGCCGCGAAAGGCCCGGCCCGTCACACGCCCAAGCCCAGCGCCCGCACCACCGCCGAGCGGCTGCAGGCCACGCTGCGCAAGGCCGACGAGGCGCTGTCGCCGCGCACGCTGCGCCGCGTGCTGGCCGAGCTGCAGGCCGTGATCGATCCGCGCGTGAGCGAGGTCGAGGGCGGCCGCCGCGCCCATGCCATCGCGCAGGCCTACGCCGGCGCTTCGCCCGAAGAGCGCCGCGACTACTGGGCGCTCATGAGCGAGCATTTCGCCGCCGACGCGGGCAAGCTCAAGAGCGCGCGCGACCAGCACCAGAGCGCCGTCGGCACGCCGGACGAAGGGCAGGCCGAGCTGCGCCTGCGCCGCGCGCTGGTGTCGCCGCGCATGCGGCTGCTGCAGCGCTTCGCGGTCGAGCCCGGCGGCATGCGCTTTCTGGTCGACCTGCGCGCCGACCTGCTGCCGTGCCTGAAGTCCGACAAGCGCCTGCTCGCGCTCGAGGCCGAGTTGGAGCACCTGTTTTCCACCTGGTTCGACGTGGCCTTTCTCGAACTGCGCCGCATCGACTGGAACTCGCCGGCCTCGCTGATCGAGAAGCTCATCCGCTACGAGGCGGTGCACGACATCAAGAGCTGGTCCGACGTGAAGAACCGCCTGGACGACAGCGACCGCCGCTGCTACGGCTTCTTCCATCCGCGCCTGCCGAACGAGCCGCTCATCTTCGTCGAGGTGGCGCTGGTCGACCGCATCAGCGAAGGCATCATGCCGCTGCTCGACGAGGCCGCCGTGCCGGTGCAGCCGGCCAAGGCGACCACCGCGATCTTCTATTCGATCAGCAACACGCAGACCGGCCTGCGCGGTGTGAGCTTCGGCGACTCGCTCATCAAGCGCGTGGTCGAGACCCTGCAGGACGAGCTGCCGCGCCTGAAGACCTTCGCCACGCTGTCGCCCATTCCGGGCCTGCGCGCGTGGCTCGCCAAGAACGCCGGCGAACTGCTGCCGCGCCTGGACGAGAAGCGCGAAGCCGAACTCGGCCGCCTCGTCGGCTCGGTGCCGCCCACGGCCGAGCGCCTGCTGGCAGCGGTTGATGCAGCAACAGAACTCGACGCGAAATCGCCGCTGCGCCAATGGCTGCTGCAGGCCACCGCCGAGTACCTGGGCCGCACGCTGGTCGACGGCACACCGGCCGACCCGGTGGCGCGCTTCCACCTGGGCAACGGCGCGCGCGTCGAGCGGCTCAACTGGGCCGGCGACCCGTCGGCCAAGGGGCTCAAGCAGTCGTACGGCCTCATGGTCAACTACCTGTACGACCTCAAGCGCCTGGACCGGCATCGCACCTGGCTGGCCGAAGGCAAGATCGCGGTTTCGGGAGACATCGAAGGCCTGTTCCTCAAAAAAGGCTGAGTCCGTTCGCTTTGCCGCGGCAGCGCTGCGGCCCGCACCTTGACCGCCGGAGGGCGGCAACATCCACAACGACGACGACAGGAGACGAGACAGATGACGCAACAGAGTTTTCAACGACGCGATGTGCTGCGCGTCGCCGCCGCTGCCGGGGCCGTGGCCCTGTGCGGCGGTGCGCGTGCCCAGGGCTGGCCGACCAAGCCCGTGACCATGGTGGTGCCGTTCCCGGCCGGCGGAGGCACCGACGCCTTCGCGCGCCCGCTGTCGGCCCAGTTCTCCCGCGCGGCGGGCCAGACGCTGGTCATCGACAACCGCGGCGGCGCGGGCGGCACCGTGGGCGCGAGCATCGCGGCCAAGCTGCCGGCCGACGGCTACTCGCTCTTCATGGGCGCGGTGCACCACGCGATCGCGCCGTCGATCTACCCCAAGCTCGACTACGACCTCGAGAAAGACTTCGTGCCCCTGATGCTGCTGGCCAACGTGCCGCAGGTGGTGGTGGTCAACCCCAAGCGGGTGCAGGCTGCGACCATCCAGGAGCTCATTGCCACCGCCAAGCGCAACCCCGGCAAGCTCAACTACGGCTCGGCCGGCTCGGGCACCTCGCACCACCTGGCGGGCGAGCTGTTCAAGCTGCAGACCGGCACCTTCATCACCCACATTCCGTACCGCGGCGCGGGCCCGGCGCTGTCCGACCTGATCGCGGGCAACGTCGACCTGATGTTCGACGGCCTGGGTTCCTCCGCGCAGCACATCAAGGGCGGCCGCATCAAGGCGCTCATGGTGGCCGGCGCCAAGCGCAACCCCGCGTTCCCCGACGTGCCCTGCGCCGCCGAAGTCGGCCTGCCCGACTACACCGTCACCACCTGGTACGGCCTGTGGGCGCCCAAGGGCACGCCGGCCGAAGCGCAGACGCAGATCATCGACACGATGAAGAAGGCGCTGGGCACCGACGAGCTGAAGGCCATCTGGGCACAGAACGGCTCCGAGATCCCGAACGTCACGAACGCCGCCTACGGCCGCTTCGTCAACGCCGAGATCAAGCGATGGGCGACCGTCGTGAAGGCCTCGGGCGCCAAGCTCGAATGACCGAGCGGCAGGTCTCGCTGCGCCGCGAAGGCGCCGTGGCGCTCGTCACGCTGTCGAACCCGGGGCGTCTCAATGCGATGACGCGCGCCATGTGGCGCGAGTTGCGCGCGGTGTTCGACGGGCTGCACAGTGACACCGCGCTGCGCTGCGTCGTCGTGCGCGGGGAGGGCGGTGCCTTCTGCGCGGGTGGCGACATCTCCGAGTACCCCTCGTTCCGCTTCGAGGAAGCGAGCCTGCGCGAGTTTCACGAGAACGAAGTCTGGGCCGCGCTGCAGGCGATGCTCGACTGCCCGCTGCCGCTGGTGGCCCAGATCGAAGGCGCCTGCATGGGCGCCGGCGTCGAGATCGCCAGCTGCTGCGACATCCGCCTGGCCGGCGCGTCGTCGAAGTTCGGCGCACCGATCGCGAAGCTGGGCTTTCCGATGGCGCCGCGTGAAGCCGCGCTGGTGCATGGCGCCATCGGCGACGTACTGGCGCGCGACATGCTGCTGGCCGCCGGCGTGCATGGCGCGCAGCGGCTGTACGACGCCGGTTTTCTCCTGCACGTGCTGCCCGACGCCGAAGTGCCCGCTGCCGCGCAGGCGCATGCGGCGCGCATTGCCGCGCTGTCGCCGCAGGCCGCGCGCCTGCACAAGGCCACCTTCACCGCACTGAAGAGTGGCGGCGCGGCGGCACAGCAGCTGCTGGCCACCGCGTATGACTATGCCGACACCGCCGAGCACCGCGAGGGCATTGATGCCTTCCTGGGCAAGCGCCCTCCGAATTTCCGCTCTTCCTGAGCCTGCCGTTCGATGATGACGAAGATGATGAAGACGAAGTCCTCCCCCAACGCCAACCTGTTCTCCGCCTTGCGCGCCGCCTTTCCCGCCGATCTCGACGCCATCGCGGTCGAGACCGACAACGGCCTGCACTATTCGTGGCGCGACCTCGACCGCGCCAGCGCGATGATCGCCAACCTGCTCGACGGCCTGAAGCTCGAGAAGGGCGCACGCGTCGCCGTGCAGGTCGAGAAATCGGTCGAAGCCATGTTGCTGTACCTCGCGACCCTGCGCGCGGGCTACGTGTTCTTGCCGCTCAACACGGCCTACCAGAGTGCCGAGATCGAGTACTTCATCGGCAACGCCGAGCCCGCCGTGGTCGTGTGCACCGGCCGCAACGCGGCCTGGGTGCGCCCGATTGCCGAGGCGGCCGGCACGCGCCATGTGTTCACGCTGGACGACGACCGCACCGGCACGTTGCTCGATGCGGCGGCGCGCTGCAGCGACCGCCACACCGTGGCCATCAAGAAGCCCGACGACCTCGCCGCCATCCTGTACACCAGCGGCACCACCGGCCGCAGCAAGGGCGCGATGCTCACGCACCGCAACCTGCTGTCGAACGCCGAAGTGCTCAAGACCTACTGGGGCTGGACGAAGGGCGACGTGCTGATCCACGCGCTGCCGATCTTCCACGTGCACGGCCTGTTCGTGGCGCTGCACGGTGCACTGCTCAACGGCAGCAAGATTCTGTGGTTCTCGAAGTTCGACCCCAAGCGCATCGTCGCCAAGCTGCCCGAGGCCACCGTGTTCATGGGCGTGCCCACGCTCTACGTGCGCCTGCTGGCCGAGCCGGGCCTCACGCGCGAGGCGGTGCGCACCATGCGCCTGTTCGTCGCGGGCTCGGCGCCGCTGCTCATCGAGACCTTCGACGAGTGGCGCGAGCGCACCGGCCACACCATCCTGGAACGCTACGGCATGAGCGAGACCGCCATGCTCACGTCCAACCCGTACGACGCCAAGAAGGGCGAGCGCCGCGGCGGCACCGTCGGCTTCGCATTGCCTGGCGTGCAGCTGCGCGTGCGCGACGACGAGGGCAAGGACCTGCCGGTGGACGAGATCGGCGGCATCCAGGTGAAGGGCCCCAACGTGTTCGCCGGCTACTGGCGCATGCCCGAGAAGACGAAGGAAGAGTTCACCGCCGATGGCTTCTTCAAGACCGGCGACGTGGGCAAGATCGATGGGCGCGGCTACATCACCATCGTCGGGCGCAGCAAAGATTTGATCATCAGCGGCGGCTACAACGTCTACCCGGCCGAGATCGAGGGCTACATCAACGAGATGGCCGGCGTGGCCGAAAGCGCCGTCATCGGCGTGCCGCACCCCGACTTCGGCGAGGTGGGCGTGGCCATCGTGATCCCCAAGGGCGGCGCCACGATCGACGCCGACGCCATCGTGGCCGAGCTCAAGGCCAAGCTGGCGAACTTCAAGATCCCGAAGCGCTGCTTCGTCGTGCCGGAGCTGCCGCGCAACACGATGGGCAAGGTGCAGAAGGCGCTGCTGCGCGCGGAACACAAGGGGCTGTTCGCCGCCTGAGCCCCGCCGTGCGCCCGGGCTTCAGGCGGCGGGCGCGAGCCC
The DNA here is from genome assembly GCF_058796495.1 of Variovorax sp. GW823-FHT04B03. Lineage (NCBI taxonomy): Bacteria > Pseudomonadati > Pseudomonadota > Betaproteobacteria > Burkholderiales > Comamonadaceae > Variovorax > Variovorax sp. GW823-FHT04B03. Next base: position 303,715 of record NZ_JBXAIT010000003.1, on the reverse strand, counting down.
GTTCATCAGCCCGCTGCGCGCATGGCAATTGATGTACTCGTAGCTTTGCTCGTCGGCCTTCAGCACCGACACCTCGTGGTACAGGCGCAGGCGCAGCTCGAAGTTCAGCGCCTGTACATAGCGCATGAAGCTGCCGAAGATCGCGACGTGTGTCGGGTGCGACTCGGCCCAGCGCTCCATGTCGGCCAGCGAGCGCCAGTAGCTCAGGCCGAAGGACTTCTGCAGCGGTGCACCGTGCGCGTCGAGGTGGTGCATGAAGCGGTTGCTGTAGCAGCCGATGGGCAGACCCTGGTCGCGCAGGAAGTCCATGCCTTGGCGTAGCACCGGGGCCATGTCTTCCAGGTAGCGCTGGCGTTCCTGGCCGGTGGTCTCGGTCCATTCCTGGCCCGAACGGATCATCGCGAGGTGCGTGTGGCCCGCGATGCGCACGCGCTGGCCCGGTGCAGGCGTGCCGGCGATCACCGCGCGCGTGCCCGAAGGCGCGAGCGCGTCGGCCTGCGCGAGCGGGAGTCGATCGCGCATCGACCCCCAGTAGCCGTGCTCCTGCAGTTCGCCGCTCACCCCGCCCATCACCACGCCGATGCCCTCGAGGCGGTCGGGCGTGCTGAACAGGGTCTCGAAGTGCGCAGCACGCGGGGAGGCGATTTCGCGGAAGTAGCCGAGGCCTTCGTGCAAGCGCTCGTCGGCGTTCCACCAGGCCTCGATGGCGGGCGTGGCACACCAGCGCGCGAACGCCGCCGCATCGTGCCAGTAGGCGATGGCGATCATGTTGTCGTACCCGTCGGCGTCGACGCAGTGGGCCAGGTCGTGGTGGCCGGGGCCGTCGGGCAAGGCGAAGTCGCGGGCGATCTTCAGGAGCGCGGCGCAGGCCCGGCCCTGCATCGCCGGGCCGCGCGACTGCACGCCGAAATAGCCCATCACGACCTGGGTGGTCGTCACGGGCGCGCGCGCCGACCAGCCGGGGTAGGGCGGCGTGTGGTCGTCTGCCACGCGGCGCTCGCGGGTGCGCGGGCAGCGCAGGTGCTCGGGGATGGCCGATTCCATGGTGCGGCTCCGTGGTCGGCTCAGGCCACGACCGGCTCGGGCACGCTGCCCTCGGGCTCCGGCGTGAGCTGCACCACCACGGGCGTGCGCCGCGTCTTGTTCAGCAGCAGCTGCGTGACGTCGGGCCGCGAATAGTGACCGCTCGGGTCGGCCGCCGCCTTGGCGAGCGCGATCATGCCGAGGTCGATGTCGGCGACCACCAGGCCTTCGGCGTCTTCGGCCAGCGGCGTGCCCAGTGGCGAACCGTCCGGGCCGTAGATGCGCGCATGCCCGCCGCCGACGCCCAGCATCTGCCGCTTGCCGTCGTCGGTGCACATCAGCTCGCTCATGGCCTTCGACACCGTGGCGCAGGGCGCGATGACGAAGCACCCGCCCTCGACCGCATACACCTGGCTCGCGGCGTTGTTGACCTCATGGCCCAGCGCGTAGGCCGCGCCGCGGTAGAGCGAAAAGCTCGGCCATGCGCCGCAATGGATCTGCTCGTTCTGCGCGTACATCGCGTACTTGCTCAGTGGCTGCAGGTGCTCCCAGCAGCACAGCGAGCCGATGTTGCCCAGCGGCGTCTGGACCACGTGCAGGTCGGCGCCGTCGCCTTCGCCGAACACGGTGCGTTCCACGTGCGTGGGCTTGAGCTTGCGGCGCGTCTGCACGGTACGACCCTGGTCGTCGATCAGCGCCTGCGCGATGTACAGGCTGCCCGCCGCTTTCTCGCTGTAGCCGAGCGAGAGCCAGATCTTGTGCTGGCGTGCCGCCGCCTGCAGGCGTTCGAACTCGGGCGAGCCGATGACCAGCGAGTTGTCGTGGTAGCGCTGCACGAACTGCATGCCCCAGGCCGGCGAATCGAGCCAGACCCACCACGGGTAGCCCGGCACCCAGGTCTCGGGAAAGGCGATGAGCTGCACGCCCTGTTTCGCGGCCTGCGCCATGAGGTCGATGGTCTTGTCGATGGTGGCGTCGAGGTCGAGGAAAACAGGCGCGGCCTGCACGGCGGCGACGCGGAGCTGGGGGTGGACGGTGGTCGGCATGGGGTGTTCTCCAGGGGGCAATGAACGTAACGAATCCCCACTGTGCGCACCGGGTTTGCGCGGTGGCATGCGGGTTGCATGAAGCGTAAATTCGCGCCGCCGGAATGCCTTGACCCGGATTGGCGGCGTTCTTGTTCCAGCGTTGCATGTGCCTTGCGAAGGCCTTCCGAGGACCCCGATGACCCCCTTGCTCAGCACCGATGCCGTCCCGCGCGACCAGCGGCTCGCGTACTGGACCGACATGATCTGCAACGTCTACGTGCAGCTCGAATGCGACGCGGTGCGCACCGGCGACGGCGGCGATTTCGAGGGCAGCATCCGCCAGCACGCGCTGCCCGGCCTCGGCATGTCGGTCGTGACCTCGCGGGCGCAGAAGGTGATGCGCACGCCGGGCCACATCGCGGCGTCGAGCGACGACTGCTTTCTCGTGAGCATCCAGGCGCGCGGGCAGGGCGTGGTGCGCCAGGACGGGCGCGACGCCGTGCTCGGCGCCGGCGACTTCGCGCTGTACGACAGCACGCGGCCTTACCAGCTGCTGTTCGACCAGCCCTTCGAGCAGATCGTGCTCAAGCTGCCCGGCGAGCGGCTGCGCAGCGAGCTGCGCGACACCGAAGCGCTCACGGCCACCACCGTGTCAGGGCGCGAGGGCGCGGGGCACCTGCTGCTGGGCATGATCCGCACGCTGCGCGAGGACTTCGACGCGCTGCAGCCGGCCTCGGCGCTGGCGGTGGCCCATGGCGTGCAGAACATCCTCGTGGCCGGCCTGCAAACGCTGCCTGCGGCGCACGCACCGGCGCTCAGCAAGCTCACGGCGTACCACCTCGCGCGCGTGAAGCAACGCATCGACGAGCAGCTGGCCGATCCGACGCTGTCGGTGGGCACGCTGGCGGCGCAGCTGGGCATGTCGGTGAGCCACATCCACCGCGTGTTCAAGAGCGAGCCGCTGACGCCCTCGCAGTACATCTGGGAGCGCCGGCTCGACGCATGCAGCCGCGACCTGCTGGAGCCGCGCCTGGCGGGGCGGCCGGTGGGAGAGATCGCGTACGGGAGGGGGTTCAACGACGCGGCGCATTTCAGCCGCGCGTTTCGCGAGCGCTTCGGGTGTTCGCCGCGCGAATGGCGGCGGCAGCGCTCGCCGCAATGACCGCGGCCACGGCGCAGCGGCCGTCGCCGGGGCGGTCGGGTCTTCTTACTGGACCAGCAGCACCGAGATGTCGGTCTCGGCCACGACCTTGGTCGCGACCGAGCCCATCAGCGCGCGGCCCAGGATGCCGTGGCCGTGCGTGCCGAGCACGATCAGCTCGGCCTTCGATTCGGTGGCCGACTTGAGGATTTCCTCGGCCGCGTGGCCGTGGCGCGCGTCGGCGGTGAAGTTGGCCACGCCTTTCTCGGCGAACCAGGCCTTCACCGGGTCGAGCACCTTGGCGTTTTCCTCGGCGTAGTACTCGGTGACGATTTCCTTGCTCAGGTGGCGTGCCACGTGGCCGGAGATGCCGGTGCAGACATTGACCACCACCAGCTCATGGCCGTCCACGAACATGGCGCGGTTGGCGAGCAGATAGTTGAGGGCCTTTTGCGTGTAGGCGCTGCCGTCGACTGCAATGAGGATTTTCATGGCTTTCCTTCTACGACTGTGAACAAGTGCCGCATAGGATGGCACAGGAAAGCCACGGGGTGTTTGATATGCCTCAGCCCCGCAGGCCCTTCCAGAGCATGTAGGCGGCCAGCAGGTACAGGATGCTCGCGAACACGCGCTTGAGCTTCTTCACCGGCAGGCTGTGCGCGGCCCTGGCGCCCAGCGGCGCGGTGAACACGCTGCAGGCCGCGATCACCACGAGCGCGGGTAGCCAGATGTAGCCGAAGGCGCCGGCCGGCAGGCCCTGCACCGACTGGCCGCTGAGCACGTAGCCCAGCACGTTGGCCACCGCAATGGGAAAGCCCAGCGCCGCGCTGGTCGCCACCGCGTTGTGGATCGCCACGTTGCACCAGGTCATGAACGGCACGCTGATGAAGCCGCCGCCCGCGCCCACCAGGCCCGAGATGAAGCCGATGACGCCGCCCGCCGCGAGCTGGCCGCCGGTGCCGGGCATCTGGCGCGTGGGCTTGGGCTTCTTGTCGAGGAACATCTGCGTGGCCGAGAAGCCCACGAACAGCGCGAAGAAGATGGCCAGCGCCGTGCCCTTGAGCAGCGCGAACACGCCCAGGCTGCCCGCGAGGCTGCCGATCACGATGCCGGGGGCCAGGCGCTGCACGATGTCCCAGCGCACCGCGCCGCGCTTGTGGTGCGCGCGCACGCTGGACACCGACGTGAAGATGATCGTCGCCATCGAGGTCGCGATTGCCATCTTCACCGCCAAGTCGGCCGGCACGCCGCGCTGACCCATGATGATCGTGATGAACGGCACCATCAGCATGCCGCCGCCGATGCCCAGCAGGCCGGCGAGGAAACCGGTGCCCAGGCCGAGCGCGGCGAGTTCGGCGATCAGGAGCGGGTCGAGCAGGGCGGCGAGGTTCACGGGAGGATGGGGAAAGAACGAGCGGCTGAAAAAGCAACGGCCCCGTGCGGTGAAGCAGGGGGCCGTGGCGGGAAAAGGTGTCTGCAGATGGTGTGCCGGACCCGCATCCTGAACCAGGGTTCAGGTGGGCGAGGGCAGCAGGACTTCGGGTTCATCTGACGCGAGATGATCACGCCCGTCAAGCGATGTACCAAGCCCGGCTCCGGAGAGCATTGGAACAAGGAAATATTAAGCCCGACACGTCTGCAGACAAAACGGATTTTACGCCCCGGATGTGCCGGGCCGCGTGCCCTCAGAGCAAATGTCCATCGCCCGCCAGGGCCTGATCGAGTCTCTGAATGAGCTGGGCCGCCTTCGGGTCGGTGTCGGTGGCGGTTTCTTCCGTGCTGCTGGCCGCGACGGGGGCCGGTGCGGCGGCAGCAGCGGCCTGTTGGGCCGCGAGATCGAAAGCCAGGTTCAGCGAGGCGAGCACCGCGATGCGGTCGCGGGCCTTCACCTTGCCCGCGTCGCGGATCTTGCACATGGCCGCGTCCACGCGGTCGACGGCCTCGCGCAGTTGCGCTTCGCCGCCGTCGGGACAGCCGAGCAAATAGCTCTGGCCCATGATCTGTACTTCAATCTGCTTCATGCGTGATGGGAATCTTCGGAAGGGGGTTCGGCCGGCAGCCGTTCGAGCAGGGCATCGAGGCGGGTGCGGGCCGCGGCGAGCCGCGACTTCAGGCCGTCGCGTTCACGCGTGAGCGCATCGACCTGTTCCTGCAGCAGCGCGTTGGTGCGCTGCACCTCTTCGTGACGCACGAGCAGGCGTTCCACACGCTCGGCGATCTGGTCGATGGGGCTGGAGGCGGGCATGGTTGGCGATTGTAGTTTCCCGGGAATTCGGAACATCCGGCGCACCGCGCGGGCGCGCGCCGGACGTGGCCGAGATTCTGGGGCCTGCGCCGCCAGTGATCAAACCGGGTGTGGCGTGGCCGCCCCGTGGGCCTAAAATCCTGCCCGTTGGTGCTCGCGGCGTGGTTCGCACGGCGCAGTTCAACGGGAAGCAGGAGTGGACGCCCCCCGGGGCCGAAGCCGCCTGCGCTGCCCCCGCAACGGTCAAGCAGACGACGCCGCAACGCGTCACCCCTTTCCATCCAGCCACTGGGCGCCCTGAAACAGGTGCCTGGGAAGGCGGCAAAGGGTCGATCTGCCAGCCCGGATACCGGCCAACAAGGCGGCTGCCGCATCGGCAGCCATGACGCCCATGGCGCCGGCGGGGAAGCCGGCCAGGGCATAGAAGTTCGTTCGGTTCACCCCATGATTTCCTGTGTTTCCCTCTCCAGCGGCCGCGCCAGCGTGCGCCGCAACCGTCCCGCGTGCCTGCCGCTGACACTTGCCCTGGCTTCGGCCTTCGGCGGCCTGGCCCTGGTGCCGCTGGCCGCGCAGGCGCAAGCCGCCGCAGCAGCACCTGCCACGCTCGACGAGACCGTCGTCACCGCCAACCGCACGCCGCAGGCGCTGTCGGACCTGGTGGGCGATGTCTCCATCGTCGACCGCAAGACCATCGAGCGCAGCGGCGCGACCGGCGTGGCCGACGTGCTGGCGCGCCTGCCGGGCATGGAGATCTCGCGCAGCGGCGGCGTGGGCAACGCCACCAGCGTGTTCATCCGCGGCGCCGAATCGCGCTTCACCGCGGTCTACCTCGATGGCGTGCGCATCGATTCGCAATCGACCGGCGGCGCCGGTTGGGAAGGCATTCCGCTCGCGCAGATCGACCGCATCGAAGTGCTGCGCGGCCCGGCCGCCGCCGTGTACGGCTCGGACGCCGTGGGCGGCGTGATCCAGCTCTTCACCAAGCGCGGCGAGGAGGGCGTGTCGCCCTACGCCGGCATCGGCTTCGGCAGCCACGGCCTGCGCCGGATCGAAGGCGGCGTGAGCGGCAAGTCGGGCCTGCTCGACTACTCGTTCGGCGTGGCGCACGAGGAAAGCAAGGGCTTCAACATCCAGCCGATCGCCAAGCGCACGCCCTCGAAGGACGGCTTCACCAACCCCGACCGCGACGGCTACCGCAGCACCTCGGGCAACCTGAAGCTGGGTTTCCAGATCACGCCCGACCAGCGCATCGACGCCACCTTGCTCACCAGCAACACCGAAACGGCCTACGACCCGTCGGTGAGCTTTCGCACCAAGCCGCCGATCACCTTCCGCAACGACGTGTCGACCAACGAACTGCGCACCGCCGGCCTGACCTGGTCGGCCAAGTGGAACGACATCTACAGCACCCGCCTGCAGGTGACCGATTCGCAGACCGTCTACAAGACCCAGCCCTCGTTCTATCGCACCGAAACCCGCCTGCGCGGCTACCTGTTCCAGAACGAATTCCGTTTCGGCGCGCACCTGGTGACCGCCACGCTCGAGCGCCGCGAAGACGCGCTCGAGAACGCGCCGACCACCTCGGCCAAGCTGTTCTCGCGCGACCGCTCGCAGAACGCCGCCGCACTGGGCTACGGCTACGTGCAGGGCCCGCATTCGCTGCAGCTGCATGTGCGCCATGACGACGACAGCGAGTTCGGCGGCAAGACCACCGGCAGCGCCGCCTACGGCTACGCGATTACGCCGAGCCTGCGCGCCACCGTGTCGGCCGGCACCGCGTTCCGCGCGCCCACGCTGTACCAGCGCTTCAGCGAATACGGCCTGGCGAGCCTGCAGCCCGAGTCGAGCCGCAACGTCGAGCTGGGCCTGCAGTACACGGCCGGCGCCACGCAGGCTGGCATCGTGCTGTACCGCAACCGCGTGCAGAACCTGATCGTGTTCGACGGCAGCGCCAAGGGCTGCCAGTCGTCGTTCGGCTGCTACGCCAGCACGGCGCGCGCGCGCTACCAGGGCGTGACGCTCACGGGCGGCCACCGCATCGGCGACGTCACGCTGCGCGCCTCGCTCGACTACCAGGACCCGCGCGACCTCGCCACCGACCACCTGCTGGCACGCCGCGCGCGGGCCCACGGCACGCTGGGCGCCGACTGGCGCATCGCCGGCTGGACGCTGGGCGCCGAGCTCCAGAGCTCGGGCAAGCGTTATGACGACGCGGCCAACACCGTCAAACTCGGCGGCTACACGCTGCTGAACCTGTCGGCCAGCAAGCAGATCATGCGCGACCTGAACCTCGTGGCGCGCGTGGACAATGTGGGCGACAAGGACTACCAGTTCGCACGGCTCTACGCCACCGGGGGCCGCACCGCGTACGTCGGACTCAAGTGGACTCCGCAGTAAACACCCGTCGCTCCTCGCCCGGCACAGCCGTCACCTGCGCCGCGGTGCTCGTGGCCGCGCCGGCCTCGGGGCAGGGCAAGACCACGGTCGCGGCCGCGCTCGCGCGGCTGCACGTGCGCCAGGGCCGCCGCGTGCGGGCCTTCAAGTGCGGTCCCGACTTCCTCGATCCGCACTGGCTCGCGCTGGCCACCGGCGCGCCGGTGCATTCGCTCGACCTGTGGATGACCGGCGAGGCCGACTGCCGCGCGCGCCTGCATGCCGCCGCGAGCGAGGCCGACCTGGTGATCGTCGAAGGCGTGATGGGCCTGTTCGACGGCACGCCCAGCGCGGCCGAGCTGGCCGAGCGCCTGGGCCTGCCGGTGCTGGCCGTGATCGACGCCCAGGCCATGACCGGCACCTTCGGCGCGCTGGCCTACGGCCTGCAGAACTTCCGCCCGGGCCTGCCCTGGGCCGGCGTGCTGGCCAACCGCGTGGCCGGCGAGCGCCACGCCGACATGCTGAAGGACGCCTTGCGCGAGCCCGGCGACTGGCTCGGTGCCTTGCCGCGCAGCGCCGATTTCGCGCTGCCCGAACGCCACCTGGGGCTGGTCGGCGCCGCCGAACTCGGCGACGCGATGGTGCGGCTCGATGCCGCGGCCGACGTGCTCGCCGCCACGCCGCTGGGGCAGCGCGCACCCGGGCAGCTGCCGCAGGTGCGCTTCGAGCCCGCGCCGACGGCGCCCGTCGCGCCGCTGCTGGCCGGACGCACCATCGCCATCGCGCGCGACACGGCGTTCTCGTTCATCTACCCGGCCAACCTCGAGGTGCTCGAAGCCCTCGGTGCGCGGCTCGCGTTCTTCTCGCCGCTGGCCGACGAACCGCTGCCGCCCTGCGATGCGGCCTGGCTGCCCGGCGGCTACCCCGAACTGCATGCGGCCGTGCTCTCGGCCAGCGACCGGCTGCGGCTTTCGCTCGCCAACCACGTCACGGCCGGCAAGCCGATCTGGGCCGAGTGCGGCGGCATGATGGCGCTGTTCGACGAACTCGCCACGCGCGACGACGCCGAGCCGACCGACGTGCACCGCCTCTGGGGCGTGCTGCCGGGGCGGGCGGTGATGCAGAAGCGGCTGGCCGGCCTCGGCCCGCAGCAGCTCGACCTGGGCGCGCATGCTCTGCGCGGCCACACCTTCCACTACTCGCGCTGCGAGACGCCGCTCGCGCCCGCTGCGCGCACCGTCGGCACGCGCGGCGGCGAGGCGCTGTACGTGCACGGCCCCGTGCGCGCGAGCTACTTCCATGCGTGGTTCGCGTCCAGCCCGGAAGCGACCGCGCGGCTCTTCAGCGCCATGCCCCTCGAACTCGACAGCCACGCCGCACAGGCGCCCCCCGATGCCCCTCACTGAGCACGAATTCATCCTCGGCGGCCAGAAAAGCGGCAAGTCGCGCCGCGCCGAACAGCGCGCGGCCGACTGGCTGGCCCAGGCGCCCGCATCGCGCCGCGCGGTGCTGATCGCCACCGCACAGGCCCACGACGAAGAGATGCGCGAGCGCATCGCGCGCCACCAGGCCGACCGCGCCGAGCGCGTGCCCGGTCTGCAGACCCTCGAGGAGCCGATCGAGCTGGGCCGCGCCATCGTCACGCAGAGCGCGCCCGACACGCTCGTGGTGGTCGACTGCCTCACGCTGTGGCTCACCAACCTGCTGATGCCGCTGCGCACCGAAGGCGCCGCCGTGGTCACACGCACGCCCTCGGCGCACGCCACGCTGCTGCTCATTGCGCTGCGCGAGGCGTGCGGGCCGGTGGTGCTGGTCGGCAACGAGATCGGCCTGGGCGTGATCCCGCTGGGCCGCGAGACCCGTGCCTTCGTCGACGTGCTCGGCCGGCTGAACCAGGACGTGGCGGCCGCCTGCCACCGCGCGACGCTGATGGTCGCCGGCCTGCCGCTGACGCTGAAGGCGCCCGGCGCATGAGCTTCGACTGCATGAAGACCTGGTTGCGCGCGTCGTTGCTCGGGCTCGCCCTGGTGGTGGGCGCGCAGGCGGCGCAGGCCGTCGATGTAGTGGATGAGCGGGGCGTCACCGTGCACCTGGCGCAGCCGCCGCAGCGCATCGTCTCGCTGCTGCCGTCGCTGACCGAAGGCGTCTGCGCGCTCGGCGCCTGCGACCGCCTGATCGGCGTCGACCGCTATTCCAACTCGCCCGCGCAGGTGCGCGCGCTGCCGCAGCTCGGCGGCGGGATCGATCCGAACGTCGAAGCCATCGTCGCGCTCAAGCCCGACGTGGTGCTGCTCGCCAGGTCGTCGCGCGTCACGCAGCGGCTCGAGGCACTGGGCCTGAAGGTGATCGTGCTCGAACCCAGGAGCCACGCCGATGTGCGTCGTGTACTGGGCGCGCTCGACCAGGTGCTCGGCACCCACGAGGCGCCCGCCGTGTGGCGCGCCATCGATGCGGCCGTGTCGGCCGCGGCGCAGTCGCTGCCCGCCAGCGCCAAGGGCCTGCGCGTGTACTTCGAGGTCAACACCGGCCCCTACGCGGCGGGCGATTCGTCCTTCATCGGCGAGACGCTCGCGCGGTTGGGCGTGAAGAACATCGTGCCGGCGTCGCTCGGCCCCTTTCCCAAGCTCAACCCCGAGTTCGTGGTGCGCGCGAACCCCGACCTCATCATGGTCAGCGTGCGCAGCGCGATGGGGCTGGAGCAGCGACCCGGCTGGGGCGGCATCCGCGCGGTGCGCGAAGGCCGCGTGTGCCGCTTCGACGCCGAGCAGACCGACGTGGTCGTGCGCCCCGGCCCGCGCATGGACGAGGCCGCGCGCCTGATGGCGCAGTGCCTGGCGGACAAGGGGCGGTGAGCGGCATGCATTCCGCGCACCTGCGTCGCGTGCTGCTGCTCGGTGCCGGCCTGCTGGTGCTGGGCGCGGCGTTGCTGCTCTTCGGCCTGGGCATCGGCAGCACCGGTTTCCAGAGCCTGCTGTCCGCGCGGCACGATCCGGTGGCGCTGCAGATCGTGTGGGACATCCGCCTGCCGCGCACCCTCGGCGCGTGGCTCGCGGGCGCGCTGCTCGGGCTCGCGGGCGCGGTGGCGCAGGGCCTGTTCCGCAACCCGCTGGCCGACCCGTATCTGCTGGGCAGCGCGTCGGGCGCGTCGCTCGCCGTGGCGCTGGCGCTGATGCTGTTCGGCGGCTCCGTCACCAGCACGCAATGGGTGATGCGCCTCGGGCTCACCGGCGCGGCCTTTGTCGGCGCGGTGGCCGCGGTGCTGCTCACGCTCACGCTGGCGCGCGGCGTGCAGCAGACCCTGCGGCTGCTGCTGGCGGGCGTGATCGTCGGCGTGGTGCTGGGCGCCGCCAAGGACCTCATCACCATCGCCTCGGCCGACATTCTTCAGGCGTTGCAGGGCTTCGTCCTCGGCAGCACCGGCCTGGTCGGCTGGGCCGCCTGCGCCGTGATGGCGGCGGTCGGCGCGGCCTGCCTGCTGCTGGCCTGGGCGCTCGCGCCGGTGCTCGACGGGCTCGCGCTGGGCGAGGCCACGGCGCGCAGCCTGGGCCTGCCGCTGGGCGCCATGCGCGCCGCGCTGGTGGCGGTGCTGGCGCTGGCGACCGGCGCCGCCGTCGCGCAGACCGGCCTCATTGCTTTCGTCGGCCTGGCCGCGCCGCACCTGGTGCGCTCGGTGGTCAAGACTACGCACGCGCGGCTGATCGTGCTGTCGGCGTTGATGGGCGGGCTGCTGCTGATGGCGGCCGACCTGCTGGCGCGCTGGCTGATTGCGCCGCAGGAGCTGCCAGTGGGCGTGCTCACGGCCGTGCTCGGCGGCAGCTACCTGCTGTGGCTGATGCACCGGCGCGGCGCGAAGGGAGGCGGCCTATGAGCCGCACGCCATCCGCCGCGCTCGAAGCGCACGGCCTCAGCGCCACGCTCGGGTCGGTCGAGGTGCTGCACGGCATCGACCTGTCGCTCGCGGCTGGCCGCTGGACCAGCATCGTCGGACCGAACGGCGCCGGCAAGTCGACGCTGTTGAAAGCGCTGGCAGGGTTGCTCGCACATCGCGGCGAAGTGCGGCTCTTCGGTGAGGCGCAAGCCGCCGTGCCGGCCCGCGTGCGCGCACGGCGCCTGTCGTGGCTGGGCCAGAGCGGCACGGGCGAGGGCAGTGCCGACGACTTGATGGTCTACGACGTCGCCATGCTGGGCCGTCTGCCGCACCAGCGCTGGCTCGCGGCACCCAGCGAAGCCGATCGCGATGCGGTGGAGCGCGCATTGCGCAGCACCCAGGCCTGGGACTGGCGCGACCGTCCGCTGGGGCAGCTGTCGGGCGGCGAGCGGCAGCGCGTGCTGCTGGCGCGTGCGCTGGCGGTCGAGGCCGAGTTGTTGCTGATGGACGAACCGCTGGCCAATCTCGATCCACCGCATCAGGCGGACTGGATGCAGACGGCACGCGAACTGGTCGCGCAAGGCCGCACCGTGGTCAGCGTGCTGCACGAACTGCCGATGGCACTGGCTGCGGATGAACTGGTGGTGATGAATCGGGGGCGGGTGACGCATCACGGTGCCTGTTCCGACCAGAAGACTCATGCAGCGCTGGAACAGGTGTTCGACCATCGGATTCGCGTGCATCGCGTGGCAGACCAATGGATTGCGCTGCCGCGATGACGTCTGCTGTCTTTCCCGATGCTGCTTCGGGGCGCGCTCCCGCCGACGGGGCACCTTGCTCCGCGAATGTCCCCCGGCCTGCGGCCTCCTCCTTGATTTCGCTGCGCAAGGCACCCCATCAGCGTGATCGTTGTTCGCAGCGGTCGTTGATCGGCCACGAACCGACAGCGTGCCCAGGTGCGCAGGACACTGGGTGCTTCCCGCAGCGAAATCACGGAGGAGGGCGAAGCCCGGGGGACATTCGCGGAGGGAAGTACCCGGTGGCCTGTGCACACGCCCTGAACAACGGACACAAGAACACCCAAGAACGGAACCCCTCATGCAAATAGAAACCCCTCCCAGCGAAAAGCCCTACGAAAAGCCCGAAGGCGAACGCCGCGGCATCGTCATCGTCAACACCGGCGACGGCAAGGGCAAGAGCACGGCAGCCTTCGGCCTGGCCCTGCGCGCACACGGCCGCGGCAAGGCCGTGAAGATCTACCAATTCATGAAGGTGCCGTCGGCGCGCTTCGGCGAGCACCGCATGTTCGAGCAGATCGGCATTCCCATCGAAGGCCTGGGCGATGGCTTCAGCTGGAAGAGCCAGGACCTCGAACGTTCGGGCCAGCTCGCGCGCGACGGTTGGGAAAAGGCCAAGGCCGCGATCCTGTCGGGCGACTTCTTCCTCGTGGTGCTCGACGAGATCACCTACCCGCTGATCTACGGCTGGCTGCCGCTCGAAGGCGTGCTCGAAACCCTGCGCGCGCGCCCGAAGCACGTGCACGTCGTGCTCACTGGCCGCCGCTGCCCGCCCGAAATCATCGAGCTGGCCGACACGGTCACCGAGATGCAGATGGTCAAGCACGCGTTCAAGGCCGGCATTCCGGCGCAGCGCGGCATCGAGGACTGACCCCGATGGTGGCGCATGCGTTCGCGGCCGACGAGGCGAAGGCGGTGTACCGCGCCATCCACGAGCGGCGCGACATGCGCCACTTTGCTGGCGGCGAGGTGGCGCCCGAGGTGCTGCGCCGCCTGCTCGACGCCGCGCACCACGCGCCCAGCGTCGGCTTCATGCAGCCGTGGCGCTTCATCCGCGTGCGCGGCGAAGGGCTGCGCCGGCAGTTGCACGAGGTGGTCGAGCGCGAACGCGTGCTCACCGCCCGCGCGCTCGGCCAGCGCGAAGACGAGTTCATGCGCCTCAAGGTGCAGGGCGTGCTCGACGCGGCCGAGCTGCTGGTGGTGACGCTGGCCGACGGCCGCGAGAAGCATGTGTTCGGGCGCCGCACCTTGCCGCAGATGGACCTGGCTTCGGCCTCCTGCGCTATCCAGAACCTTTGGCTCGCGGCGCGCGCCGAAGGGCTGGGCATGGGCTGGGTGTCGCTGTTCGAACCCGCCGAACTGGGCGTGCTGCTCGGCCTGCCCGAAGGCGCGGAGCCGATCGCCTTGCTGTGCCTGGGCCCGGTGCATGCGTTCTACGAAGAACCGATGCTGCAGCGTGAGCGCTGGGCCCGGCGCGCGCCGCTGGCCTCGTTGGTGTTCGACGAAAGCTGGGGCCGGCCGTCGGACCTGTTCGATCCTTCTTCCACTTCATCTTCTTGCGTGGAGCCCACCTGATGCTGGCCTTCGACACCGTTCTCTTCGAACTCGCGCGCCTGTTCCTTTGGCCCGTGACGCTCGGCGTGCTGCTGTCTTTCGTCTATGCGGTGTACTGCCTCGGCGCCTTCGGCATCGAGTGGTGGCAGCGCCGCGGCGATCCGTCGCGCGCGCTGGTGCTGCAGCGCCACGCGCAGGCCAGCCAGGAGCAGATGGAGCTGGTCGTGCTCAAGCAGCTCGAAGGCGTGCGCCTGTGCAGCCGCGTGGCGCCGATGCTGGGGCTGATCGCCACCATGATCCCCATGGGCCCGGCGCTCGTGGCCGTGGCCTCGGGCGAATCGCAGGGCGTGGCGCAGAGCCTGGCGCCCGCGTTCGCGGCCGTGATCGTGGCGCTGGCTTCGGCCTCGATCACCTTCGTGGTCTACACGGTGCGCCGCCGCTGGCTCATGCGCGAGCTGGTGATGCTGCTCGATGCGCGGGACCGGCTGTCATGAGCCGTCGGCAGTTCTCCATCCTGAGCAGCCTGGACAGCGACGACGACGACCCGGTGCTCTCGACCATCAACCTGATCGACGTCTTCATGGTCGTCATCGGCATGCTGATGATCGCGGTCATCAACAACCCGGTGAACCCGTTCTCGCAGGACAAGGTGACGGTCATCCGCCACGAGGGCCAGCCCGACATGGAGATCATCACGCGCGAAGGCCGGAAGGTCACGCGCTTCAAGGCCAGCGGCGCAACGGGGCAGGGCGACGGCGAAAAGGCCGGCACCGCCTGGCGCCTGAAGGACGGCACGATGATCTACGTGCCGGCGGACGCGGTGCCGGCGTCGGGCGGGAAGTGACGCGGCTTTTCGTCTTCTGGCTCGGGCTCCTGTGCCTGATGGCGCAGCCTGCGGTGGCGGCCGGGTCGCGTGTTGTGGTGTTGAGCACGGCGCTGGTGTCGCCTGCGCGCGTGGTGCGGCTGCAAGCGGCGGCGCGCGAGGCCGGCGTGCCGCTGCAGGTGGTGTCGGCTGCGCAGGACGCGCCCGAGGCACTGGCCGCCGCGCTCGATGGTGCGCGCCTGCTGGTCATCGATGCGCCGCACCTCAGCGTCGCCCAGTCGGCGGCGGCGCGCTTCGGCGATGTCATTGCGCGAACCTCCGTTCCCTATGTGCAGATCGGTGAATTTGCGCTCGTGGCAAAGGGGCAGAAACCGCCCGATGTGCCGCCGCTCGCGGCCGAGCGCGGCGTCGATGCGGCCTGGGCGCAGCACCTGCGTGCCTACTGGCGCTTTCCGGGCGAGGCGAACCTGAAGGCCTCGGTGCAGGCGATGGCACGCATCGGCGATGCCGCCGGGTTGCCCGACCCCGTGCCGTTGCCGCTCGCGGGCTTCTATCACCCCGACTGGCCGCGCGTCGAAAGCAGCATCGCGGCCGTCGAGGCACTGCCGGGCGGTCAAGGCACCGTCGCCATCGCCGTCAACAGCGCCACGCTCACCAGCGACGACACCGCCTGGCTCGACGGCCTGATCGGCGCGCTCGCGCAGCGCGGCCTGCGCGCCTACGCCTTCTACGGCCCGCGCCAGCAGAAGGACCTGTTCTTTCGCATGACGCACACCGGCGAAGGTGAGCGCGAACGCCGCGTGGCCGACCTCCTCGTCAACGCCGCGCTGGTGTTCAGCCCGAACGAACGCAAGGCCGAACTCGAACGCATCGGCGTGCCCGTGCTGCAGACGCTGCCATCGCTGGCCATGGATGCGGCGCAATGGGCGCGCAGCAAGGACGGCCTCGCGCAGACCGACATCGCGGCCTACTACAGCCCGAGCGAACTCGCAGGCATGACCGACCCGATGCTGGTCACCGCGCGCGACGCCGCCACCGGCAGCCTGCAGCCGCTGCCCGCGCAGCTCGACGCCGTGGCCGACAAGGCCGCCGCGCTGCTGCGCCTGCGGCGCACGCCCGCCGCCGAGCGCCGCGTGGCGATGCTGGTCTACAACTACCCGCCGGGCGAGGCGAACTTCGGCGCGTCGTTCCTCAACGTGCCGCGCAGCGTCGACCGGATGCTGTCCGCGATGCAGGCGGCCGGCTACCGCACCGAGGCACCGGGCGCGGACAAAGTCATCGCGCAGGTGCAGGCCACGATGAAGGCCTACTACCCGACTGCGCAGGGCGGCGACGCGCTGCAGCCGCTGCTCGACCAGGGCCTGGCCGACACGCTGCCACTGTCGCAGTACCTCGCCTGGTTTCGCGCGTTGCCCACCGACACGCAACGCCGCATCGAAGCCTACTGGGGCCCGCCCGAGGCCTCGACGATGCTGCGGCCCGTGGCCGGCGCACCGGCCTTCGTGGTGCCGCGCGTGCAGTTCGGCCAGGTGGTCGTGCTGCGCCAGCCGCCGCGCTTCGAGCCCGGCACGCAGGTGGCCGGCAAGGCGCAGCAGGTGTACCACCGCGCGGCGGTGCCGCTGAGCCACGGCTACCTCGCCACCTACCTCTGGCTGCGCAGCGGCTTCGGTGCCGACGCGCTGGTGCACGTGGGCACGCACGGCACGGTCGAATGGTCGGCGGGCAAGGAACGCGGGCTCTCGGTGCAGGACGATCCGCTGCTCGCGCTGGGCGACGTGCCCAACGTCTATCCGTACATCATGGACAACCTCGGCGAGGCGACCACCGCCAAGCGTCGCGGCCGCGCGACCATGGTGAGTCATTCGACACCCATGTTCACGCCCGCGGGCTTCCGCCCTGGCGTGCGGGACATGCACGAGCGCCTGCACGACTGGGAAACGCTGTCGCCCGGCGCGGTGAAGACCGCGCTGGAGCGGCGCCTCACCGCCGACTTCGTCGCGCTGCACTACGACCGCGACCTGCAATGGACACCCGCGCGCATCCGCGCCGATTTCGCCGGCTTCATCGCCGTGCTGCATCCGTACCTCGACGAACTCGCGCAGACCGCGCAGCCGCTGGGCCTGGCCACCTTCGGCGAGGCGCCCGATGTGCAGCGGCGGCGCCAGACGATCCTGCAGATCCTCGGCAAGCCCGTGGCGCAGGCGATGGGCGAAGACCTTGACGAGATGTTTCTCACCGACGCGCAGGGCATCGCAGCGTCGAAGCCTGCGCGCTGGCTGGAGGCCGTGCTGGCGGGCAACGACACGGCCGACGCTGAACCTCTGCGCACCCTGGCCGCACGGGCCCGCGCGCTCGACGCCGTGCTGGCCCACAACGAGGAAATCGAAGGCCTGCTCACCGCACTCGACGGCCGCTACCTGAAATCGCGCTACGGCGGCGACCCGGTGCGCGACCCCGACAGCCTGCCGACCGGGCGCAACCTCTACGGCTTCGACCCCAGCCGCGTGCCCACGCGCGCCGCCTGGGACACCGGCGTCGCCGCGATGGACGACTGGATCGCCGCGCACGCCCGCACCCACGGCGGCCGTGCGCCGCAGAAGATCGCCTTCACGCTCTGGGCCGGCGAGGCCTCGCGCCACCAGGGCGTGACCGAGAGCCAGGCCTTCCACGCACTCGGCGTGAAGCCGCGTTGGGACGAGGCCGGGCGCATGGTCGGCATCGAGATCGTGCCGGCCGCAGTGCTGAAGCGGCCGCGCATGGACGTGCTGATCAGCGTCACCGGCTCCTACCGCGACCAGTTCCCGCACGTGATGCGCTGGCTCGACGAGGCCGTGCAGCAGGTGGCCGCGCTCGACGAGCCCGGCAACGCCGTCGCGCAGCACAGCGAGGCGATGGCGCGCACGCTGCGCGCCGGGGGCGCGACGGCGGCCGAGGCGCGGCGCTGGTCGACCGCGCGCGTGTTCTCGAACGAGCAGGGCAGCTACGGCGCCGGGCTCGAGGAAGCGGTGCTCGCCACCGAGCTCTGGAAGGGCCAGCAGCGCGGCGGCGGCGACGCGCAGATGGCCGGGCTCTACATGGACCGCATGGGTCATGCCTACGGGCGCGGCCTCGACGGCGCCACGCGCCCGGGCGCCTTCGCGGGCAACCTCGCGCAGGTCGATGCGGCGCTCATGGCGCGCACCTCCAACCTCTACGGCGTGCTGACCAACGACGACCCGTTCCAGTACCTGGGCAGCATCGCGCTCGCCGTGCGCCATCTCACGGGCAAGGACCCGGCGCTGTACGTGCAGAACCTGCGCGACGGCGCGGCCGTGCGCACCGACACCGCCGCCGGCGCCATCGCACGCGAGATGCAGACGCGCTACCTGCACCCCCAGTGGATCGAAGCGCAGAAGGCCGAGGGCTACAGCGGCGCGCTGCAGGTGCTCAAGACCGCGCAGTTTCTCTGGGGCTGGCAGGCGACCGCGCCCGCGGCCGTGCGCGCGGACCATTGGCAGTCGCTGCACGAGGTCTATGTGCGCGACACCTACAAGCTCGGCACGCGGCAGTGGCTGGAGCGCGAGAACCGCGCCGCCTTCGCGCAGACGCTGGAACGCATGCTCGATGCCGTGCGGCTGAACTACTGGGCGCCCGATGCCGCGACGCGGCGCGAGCTGGCGCAGGCCTACACGGAGGCGGTGCGCGCTACGGGACTGCGCGAGCGGAACGAGGCGGTGCAGCGGTTTGCGCAGGCTGCGTTGGCGCCGTCGCCTGTCACGGCCCCTGCACCGGTCGTCGCCGCACCCGCCATCGCGCCCGTCGCAGCGACCCAGCCCGCACCCGAATCGCCCGCCGCAGCGGACCTCGCGCAACCGGTGGCCGGCCTGCAGCTGAAGCCCGTCGCCGACACCCCAACGCCCCCGCCGCCGTCCGCCGTGCTGCCGCGCCTGCTCGCCGCTTTCGGCGCTGCCTTGCTGCTGGCCGTCGGTGCGCTGGTGCAGTGGCGGCGCGGCCGGGCCGTGCCCGTCGCCTGATTCACGAGAATGCCTGCCATGCCCGCGCTCGATCCCTTCACCGTCTTCGCCCTCGCGCTGGTCGCCGCCTTGTGGCTGGCACTGGCCGTCGACCGCTGGCTGGGCGAGCCGCCCGCCGCACTGCATCCGGTCGTGTGGATGGGCCGCTACCTGGACTGGATCGGCAGCCGCCTCGCGCCGCGCGCCGCCGACGCCAGGCCGCGCGACCTGCCGGGCTTCGCGATGGGCGCGCTCGGCTGGTGCGTGGGCGCGATGGCGGCGTTCGCCGTCGCGTCGGCGGTGCAGAGCCTGGCGATGCAATGGCTGCCGGTCTGGGGCATGGCCGTGGTGCTCGGGCTCGCGTTCAAGCCGCTCTTCGCGTGGCGCATGCTGCGCGACGAGGTGCAGGCGGTCGAAGCCGCGCTGGGCGAATCGCTCGACGCAGGCCGCGCCCGGCTCGCGCGCCTCGTGAGCCGCGATGTCTCGGTGCTGAGCGAGCGCGAGGTGCGCGAGAGCGCCATCGAGTCGCTGGCCGAGAACCTCAACGACTCGCTGGTGGCGCCCGTGTTCTGGTTCGTGCTGTTCGGCCTGCCGGGCGCGGCGCTCTACCGCTTCGCCAACACCGCCGATGCCATGTGGGGCTACCGCGGCGAACGCGGCGGACGCGACTGGACCTGGTTCGGCAAATGGGCCGCACGCGCCGACGACGTGCTCTCGTGGCTGCCCGCACGCCTCACCGTGCTGCTGCTGGCCCTCGCGGCCGGCCGCTGGCCGCACGGCGTGGCCCGCGAGGCGCGCCGCACGCCGTCGCCCAACAGCGGCTGGCCGATGGGGGCGATGGCGCTGCTGCTGGGTGTGCGGCTTGCGAAGCCGGGCGTCTATGCGCTGAACGGGGAAGGGCGCGCCGTCACGTCGGCCGACACCGCGCGCACCGCACAGCTCGGCGAACGGGCGGCGTGGGGGCTGGCGGTGATCGCTTCGCTGGCGATGCTGTCGCCGTTGCTGGCGAGGTGGGCATGACGAACCCCGCCATGGTGCACGGCGGCCCCGACGAGACCGGTGCCGCGCCGCACGACTTCTCGACCAACGGCAACGCGGTCGGCTCGTGTCCCGCGGTGCTGGCTGCGCTGCGTGAGGCCGACGCCGCGCACTATCCCGATCCGCGCTACACCGCGCTGCGCGCTGCGCTCGCCGATTTCCACGGCGTGTCCGAAGAACGCATCGCGATCGCTGCGAGCGCGAGCGAATTCATCCACCGCATCAGCGCGGTCGTGGCACAAGGCGGTGGCGGAGAAGTCTGGCTGCCCGCGCACAGCTACGGCGACTACGAACGTTCGGCCTTGGCCTGGGGCCTCGGCGTGCGGCGCGCACCCGAGGAGGCCGACGGCGCCGCGCTGCGCTGGTGCTGCGAACCGTCGAGCCCGTTCGGCCAGCCGCAGCCCGACATCGCGCAGCATGCCGCGAGCGATGCCGTCTGCGTGCTCGACATGGCCTACGAGCCGCTGCGCCTCGAAGGCCAGCCCTCGCACGACGCCGCGCAGCGCGACCGCCTCTGGCAGCTGTGGACACCGAACAAGGCCATGGGCCTCACGGGCATCCGCGCCGCCTACGCCATCGCACCCGCGAACAGCGACGTTGCAGGTCCGCTGCTGGAACGATTCGAACGTCTTGCCCCGTCGTGGCCGCTAGGCACGCACGGCGTGGCGCTGCTCACGACCTGGACCAGCGACGAAGCGCAAGGCTGGCTCGCGCGCAGCCTCGACATCCTGCGCGACTGGAAGGCGCGGCAGCGCGCCGTGTGCGAATCGCTGGGCTGGCAGGTGCTGCCCGGCGACGCCAACTTCTTCGGTGCGCAACCCGACGTGCCATACCCGCCCCGGGCCGCCGCGCTGCGCGCCGAGGGCATCAAGCTGCGCGACTGCGCCTCCTTCGGCCTGCCCGGGCACCTGCGCCTGGGCGTGCTGCCGCCGGCCAGCCAGCAGGCCTTGAAGGCCGCGTGGGCGAGGGCCAGCGCCGCACGACACAGCGGCTGAACGCACCTCGCACCACAATAGGGCCGTCTCAAGAAAAGGAAAACGAACAGGCCCATGCTCTACGCCATCACCACGCTCTTCCTGTGCCAGCTTGCCGGCGAACTGCTCGTGCAGTGGCTGTCGCTGCCGATTCCCGGTCCGCTGATCGGCATGCTGCTGCTGTTCGTCGGCCTGCTGGTGCGCGGCGGCGTGCCGCAGGAGCTGACCGACACCTCGGGCCATCTGCTGCGCAACCTGATGCTGCTGTTCATTCCGGCGGTGACCGGCGTCATGCTGCATTTCGAACGGGTGGGGCGCGAGTGGCTGCCGTTCCTGGCGGCGGGTGTCGTGGGCGGTGCCTTCACGATGGCGGTGACCGCGCTCACGCTGCGCTGGATGATCCGCATCACGGGCAAGGACGCCGAATGAACGCGCCCGCCAAGCTCTCTGAAATCTGGGTCTTCCTGGCCCAGTCGCCGCTGCTGTGGCTGTCGCTCACGCTGCTGGCCTACCTGGGCGCGCTGTGGCTGCATGCGCGCAGCGGGCGCAACCCGATGGTCAACCCGGTGCTGGTGTCGGTGATCGTCATCGTGGGCGTGCTGCTGCTCACGCGCACGCCTTACGACACCTACTTCGAGGGCGCGAAGTTCGTCCACTTCCTGATCGGCCCGGCCACCGTGGCGCTGGCTGTGCCGCTGTACAGCCAGGTCGGCCGGCTGCGGCGCCTGTGGCTGCCGATCGGCGTGGCGCTGCTGGTGGGCTCGGTGGCCGCCATCGTGTCGGCCATCGGCATCGGCTGGGTGCTCGGCGGTTCGCGCGAGCTCCTGATGTCGCTCGCGCCCAAGTCGGCCACCATGCCGATCGCGATGGGCGTGGCCGAAAAGATCGGCGGCCTGCCGTCGCTGGCCGCCGTGGCCGCGGCCATCGCCGGCATCTCGGGCGCGATCATGGCCACGGGCTTGCTGAATCTGCTGCGCATCAAGGAACCCGCGGTGCGCGGCTTTGCCGTCGGCATGGCGGCACACGGCATCGGCACCGCGCGTGCCATCCAGGTGAACGAGACCGCGGGTGCGTTCTCTGCGCTGGCGATGGGGCTGAACGGCATCGCGACCGCGCTGCTGGTGCCGCTGATCGTGAAGCTGATGAGCGTCTGACATTCGATCATTCATTCCATCCATCGAGGAGCACGACCCATGTCCGAGTACACCGCCGAGATCGTCTGGGAGCGGGGCGACCAGGACTTCCTGGCCAACACCTACAGCCGCCACCACGTGCTGCGCTTCGATGGCGGAGCGCAGGTGCCGGGCTCGTCGTCGCCGCACGTGGTGCCGTTGCCGTTCTCCGACGCGTCGGCGGTCGATCCGGAAGAGATGTTCGTGGCCTCGCTGTCCAGCTGCCACATGCTGTGGTTCCTCACCATGGCGGTGAAACGCAAGTTCGTGGTCGACCGCTATGTCGATGCGGCCACGGGTGTGATGGAGAAGAACGCCGAGGGAAAGATGGCGATGACCGTCGTCGTGCTGCGCCCGCAGGTGAGTTTTTCGGGTGACAACCTGCCCACGCGGGAGCAGATCGCGCACTTGCACCATCGGGCGCATGAGGAGTGTTTCATTGCGAATTCGGTGAAGACGGACGTGCGCTGCGAGCCGGTCTACTGACCCGTGGCGGGTGGGTGACCTCCATGTGACTGTGATGGAGGGGAGGGGGCGCAATACTCGACGCGCATCGATCCCCCGAAAGGCCTCCCCCGTGCACATCCAGCCCCTCTTCGCCATCGAGGCGCGCGACGAGCTTCACCGGCTCATGCGCGTCTACCCGCTGGCCACGCTCTTCACGGTTGCGGGCGGGGCGGTCGATGCCAACCTGCTGCCGCTGGAGGTGATCGATCGCGGGCCCACGGTGTGTTGGCAGGTCATGTGGCCCGCAGCCATGCGCTGTGGACCAGTGAGGCGCGCAACGGCTGTGATGTCACGGTCGTGTTCCAGAGCCCGAACGCGTTCATCTCCCCGCGCTGGTACGTCAACGGCCAGCGCAGCGGGCGCTTGGCGCCGAGCTGGAACTACATTCGCGCTGACCGGCAAGCGCTTCCTTTCGCAGCAGCGCACCGAGGCCGACCGGCGCAGCCTGGTCGAGCACCTGTCCCGGGAAGAATCGCTCCCAGCGCGTGCGCTGGCAGCGTTGATCCAGCCCTGAAAAGACTGGAAAAGGCGCCCCTTAGCGCCGCTGCAACCGCGGATTCTTCGCAAACAGATCCGCCGCCCAGTCCACAAACGCCCGCACCTTCGCGCTCAGGTGGCGGTTCGGCGGGTACACCACGTGGATCGGCAGCGGGTCGCGCTGCCAGTCGGCCAGCACCTCGACGAGTTCGCCGCTTTCCAGCAGCGGCTCGGCGGTGAAGGTGATGCACTGCGACAGGCCGAAGCCCGCGAGCACGGCCGTCATGTGGGCGTTGCTCTCGTTGACCGACACGCGGTAGGGGCCGTTGAGCTCGATGTACTCGTCGCCCTTCTTGAACTCGTGCGGGTACACGCGCCGGGTGGTCCCCGAGAAGTAGCTCACGACGTGGTGGCGCTTCTCGATGTCGTTCGGATGCTGCGGCGCACCATAGCGCTTGATGTAGGCCGGCGAGGCCACGGTGACGAAGTGCAGGGTGCCGATGCGGCGCGCCACCAGCGACTGGTCGCTGAGCTCGCCGGCGCGGATCACGCAGTCGACGTTGTCGCTGATCAGGTCGACGGTGCGGTCGCTCACGCCCAAATCGACCTGGATGTCGGGGTAGCGGTCGCAGAAGCTGGCCAGGTTGGGCAGGATGATCTGCTGCGCCACCGAGGTGCCCACGTCGATGCGCAGCCGCCCCGTGGGGTTGGCCTGCGCGTTCGTCATGCTGGCTTCCATGTCGTCGAAGTCGTTCAGCAGCCGCGCGGCGCGCTCGAAGTAGGCGGCGCCGTCGGGCGTGACGGTGACGCGCCGGGTCGTGCGGTTGAGCAGCTTCACGCGCAGGCGCGATTCCAGCGCCTGGATCTGCTTGGTGACGGTGCCCTTGGGCAGGGCCAGAGAGTCGGCGGCACGGGTGAAGGTGCCGGCTTCGACCACGCGGACAAAGATCCGCATTGCCTGGATTTGATCCATCGAATGCCTGTTCAGGGAGACCGGCGTATGCCGGAAGGAGGCGGATTCTCACACAAGGAATGCGCCCCTACGGTATGCCCGATTGTTCTCCGTTTGGAAACAGAGTAGGGCTGTGTTTCCTGTTTCAACGCGCTTGTAGCGCCTTATATTTCAACCATCGCCCATCCCCCTGAGGTCGCCCATGTCACCCCGTCCATCGTCCCGGTCCGCTGAAGCTGCTGCGCTTGCCGCGGCGCAAGGCGTGGAGTCCGATCTGTCGATCGAGCTGCCCGGCCGCGAGCCCGTGGCTGCCCGTGTCTACGGTCAGCGTCCACGGGGCGAGACCGTGCCGCTGGTGCTGCATTTCCATGGCGGCACCTTCATCTGCGGCAACCTGGACAACGGCCGTAACGTGGCCCGGCTGCTGGCCGGCGCGGGCGCGGTGGTGGTTTCGCTCGATTACCCGCTGGCCCCGGCGGCCCCGTTCCCGGAGCCGGTCGAGGTGGGCTATGCGGCGCTCGAATGGCTCTACAAGCAGCGCGTGAAGCTCGGCGGCAAGGGCGCCCAGGTGTACCTGGCCGGCGAAGAGGCCGGCGGCAACCTGGCGGCCAGCGTGGCCCTGGTGGCCCGCGACCGCGCCCATCCGCCCTTGGCAGGCCAGATCCTGCTGTCGCCGATGCTCGACCCGTGCGCCGGCACCGCCTCGCTGCGCAATGCGACCAACGACGCCGCCGAGTGCCGCTGGGCCACGGGCTGGGCCAAGTACCTGAGCTGTCCGTCGAACGCCACGCACCCCTATGCGGTGCCGAGCGGATCGCTGCGGCTGGCCGCCCTGGCACCGGCGCTGGTGCTGGTGGGGCCCGACGACGCGATGCGCGACGAGGCCATGACCTTCGCAGGCCGGCTGCGGTCGGCCGGCATCGAGGTCACGAGCAGCGTGCTGACCGGCGCCGACAACTGGCCCAAGGCGCTGTACGACACCGAAGCCGTGGGATGCGCATCCTGCGAAGCCAGCGTGCAGCAGCACTTCCGCGAGTTCTTCAGCGCCACCACACCGCCCCCGGCGGTCCCTGAGCCCAGCTAGGCCCGCGAGGGTCCGCTCCGCCCCCTGAACCAAGCCGCCGCCTCCACAGAGGTGGGTGGCAGGGCTTTCTGTTCTCTGAATTCCGCCTCCTGACGCCGCCGGCGCCGGGATGGCCTGTTGCATCCCGAAAAAGTCATCGAGAAGGACGAACCATCATGTCGAACAAGAACGAACAATCGCTGTCTTCCATCACCCGTAAGGGGCTGTGGCCCGCCGTCACCGGCCTCACCGCGGTGCTGGCCGTGGCCGCCGCGGTGGTGGGCATGTACAGCTTCAAGGCCGAGGCCACGGCCCCGGTCGCCGCGCAACAGGGCACGCCGGTGTCGGTCGCCACCGTGGCGTCGAGCGAGATCAACGCCTGGGACGAGTTCTCGGGCCGCCTCGAAGCCGTGCAGCGCGTCGATGTGCGCTCCCGCGTGGCAGGCGCCGTGCAGGCGGTGCACTTTCGCGAAGGCGCGCTGGTGAAGCAGGGCGACCTGCTGATCACCATCGACCCCGCGCCGTACGCCGCCGAGGTGGAGCGCGCCGAAGCGCAGGTTGCGTCGGCGCAGGCCCGCCAGGCCTTCAGCCGCAGCGAGCAGGAACGTGCCCGCCGCCTGTGGGACGAGCAGGCCATCGCGCAGCGTGAACTGGACGAGCGCGTGAACGCCGGCCGCGAAGCCGAAGCCAACCTGCGCGCGGCGCAAGCCTCGCTGCAGACCGCACGCCTGAGCCTGGGCTACACCCAGGTGCGCGCACCGGTGTCGGGCCGCATCGGCAAGCTCGAAGTGACCGTGGGCAACCTGGTGGCCGCCGGCCCCGGCGCGCCCGTGCTGACCACGCTGGTGTCGGTGAGCCCGATCTACGCGAGCTTCGACGCCGACGAGCAGGTCATCACCCGCGCGCTGAAGGACCTGCCGGCCAACGCCGGCGCCCGCGGCCAGATCGACACGATCCCCGTGCAGATGGGCACCGCCGGCCTGGAAGGCACGCCCTTCACCGGCAAGCTGCAGCTGATCGACAACCAGGTCGACGCCCGCAGCGGCACCGTGCGTGTGCGCGCCTCGTTCGACAACAAGGACGGCGCGCTCATTCCCGGCCAGTTCGCCCGCATCCGCATGGGCCAGGCCCGCAACGACACCGCGCTGCTGGTGAGCGAGCGTGCCATCGGCACCGACCAGAACAAGAAGTTCGTGATGGTCGTGGGCGACGACAACAAGGCCATGTACCGCGAGGTGACGCTGGGCGCGCCCATCAACGGCCTGCGCGTGGTGAGCAAGGGCCTGAAGGCCGGCGACCGCGTGGTGGTGAACGGCCTGCAGCACATCCGCCCGGGTGCGCTGGTGGTGCCGCAGACCGTGACGATGGACGCCAAGCTCGATACGAAGCAACAACAACCGGAACGCGTGGCCGAGGCCGCGAAGTCCTGATTTCGGAGGAGGGCGCCCTGGCGCCCGCCGGAGAACCAACATGAATCTCTCAAAATTCTTCATCGACAGGCCGATCTTCGCCGGCGTGCTGTCGCTACTGATGCTGATCGCCGGCCTGATTGCGCTGCGCGGCCTGCCGATCTCGGAGTACCCCGAAGTCGCGCCGCCTTCGGTGGTGGTGCGCGCAACGTACCCCGGCGCCAACCCGAAGGTGATCGCTGAAACGGTGGCCACGCCGCTCGAAGAGCAGATCAACGGCGTCGAAGGCATGCTCTACATGGGCAGCCAGGCGACGACCGACGGC
The DNA here is from genome assembly GCF_058796495.1 of Variovorax sp. GW823-FHT04B03. Taxonomy (NCBI): domain Bacteria; kingdom Pseudomonadati; phylum Pseudomonadota; class Betaproteobacteria; order Burkholderiales; family Comamonadaceae; genus Variovorax; species Variovorax sp. GW823-FHT04B03. Next base: position 276,954 of record NZ_JBXAIT010000003.1, on the reverse strand, counting down.
GTGATGACGCTCACGGTCACCTTCCGCCTCGGCACCGATCCCGACAAGGCCCAGCAGCTGGTGCAGAACCGCGTCTCGCAAGCCGAGCCGCGCCTGCCCGAAGAAGTGCGGCGCCTCGGCATCACGACCGTCAAGAGCGCACCCGACCTGACGATGGTGGTCCACCTCGTCTCGCCGAACAACCGCTACGACATCAACTACCTGCGCAACTACGCGGTGCTGAACGTGAAGGACCCGCTCGCGCGCATCGAAGGCGTGGGCCAGGTCCAGATCTTCGGCGGCGGCGACTACTCGATGCGCGTCTGGCTCGACCCGCAGAAGGTCGCGCAGCGCGGCCTGTCGGCTTCCGACGTGGTGGCCGCGATCCGTGGCCAGAACGTGCAGGCCGCGGCCGGTGTGGTCGGCGCATCGCCGGGCCTGTCGGGCGTGGACATGCAGCTGTCGATCAATGCGCAAGGGCGCCTGCAGAGCGAAGAAGAGTTCGGCGACATCATCGTCAAGAGCGGCACCGACGGCGCCGTCACGCGTCTTCGCGACATCGGCCGCCTCGAAATGGGCGCCGCCGACTACTCGCTGCGTTCGCTGCTGAACAACGACCCGGCCGTCGGCATGGGCGTGTTCCAGGCACCGGGCTCGAATGCGCTCGACATCTCGTCCAACGTGCGCAAGACGATGGAAGAGCTGAACAAGAACATGCCGGAAGGCCTGGAATACCGCATTGCTTACGACCCGACGCAGTTCGTGCGCGCATCGATCGAATCGGTGATCCACACGCTGCTCGAAGCCATCGCGCTGGTGGTGCTGGTGGTGATCCTGTTCCTGCAAACGTGGCGCGCTTCCATCATTCCGCTGCTGGCCGTGCCGGTGTCGGTGATCGGTACCTTCGCGGTGCTGCACGTCCTCGGTTTCTCGATCAACGCGCTGAGCCTTTTCGGGCTGGTGCTGGCGATCGGCATCGTGGTGGACGACGCCATCGTGGTGGTGGAGAACGTCGAGCGCAACATCGAGGCGGGGCTCACGCCGCGTGAGGCCACGTACCGCGCCATGCGCGAAGTGTCGGGCCCCATCATCGCCATCGCTCTGGTGCTCGTGGCCGTGTTCGTGCCGCTGGCCTTCATCAGCGGTCTCACGGGCCAGTTCTACAAGCAGTTCGCGGTGACCATCGCGATCTCGACGGTGATCTCGGCCATCAACTCGCTGACGCTGTCGCCGGCCCTCGCTGCACTGCTGCTGCGCGGCCATGACCAGCCGAAGGACGCCCTGACGCGCGGCATGGACAAGGCCTTCGGCTGGCTGTTCCGCGGCTTCAACAAGTTCTTCCACCGCGGCTCCGAGGCCTACAGCGGCGGCGTCAAGCGCGTGATCTCGCGCAAGACGCTGATGCTGGTGATCTACCTGGCGCTGGTCGGCGTGACCTTCGGCCTCTTCAAGGCGGTGCCCAGCGGCTTCGTGCCGGCGCAGGACAAGCAGTACCTCATCGGTTTTGCCCAGCTGCCCGACGGCGCCACGCTCGACCGCACGGAAGAGGTGATCACCCGCATGGGCGAGATCATGAAGAAGAACCCGAACGTGGAAGACGCCATTGCCTTCCCGGGCCTGTCGATCAACGGCTTCACCAACAGCTCGAACTCGGGCATCGTGTTCGCCACGCTCAAGCCCTTCGACCAGCGCAAGCGCGCCGACCAGAGCGGCGGTGCGGTGGCCGGCCAGCTCAACGGTGCGTTCTCGAGCATCCAGGACGCGTTCATCGTGATGTTCCCGCCGCCACCGGTGGCAGGCCTGGGCACGACCGGCGGCTTCAAGCTGCAGATCGAAGACCGCGCCTCGGTCGGCTACGACCAGATGGACGTCGCGGTGAAGGCCTTCATGGCCAAGGCCTATGCGGCGCCTGAGCTGACGGGCATGTTCACGAGCTGGCAGGTCAACGTGCCGCAGCTGTATGCCGACATCGACCGCACCAAGGCGCGCCAGCTCGGCGTGCCGGTGACGGACATCTTCGACACGATGCAGATCTACCTCGGTAGCCTGTACGCCAACGACTTCAACAAGTTCGGCCGCACGTACTCCGTGCGCGTCCAGGCCGATGCGCCGTACCGCGCCCGTGCCGAAGACGTGGGCATGCTGAAGGTGCGCTCGACCTCGGGCGAGATGGTGCCGCTGGCCGCGCTGATGAAGGTCAATTCGACCTTCGGCCCGGAACGCGCCATGCGCTACAACGGCTACCTGGCCGCCGACATCAACGGCGGCCCGGCCCCCGGCTATTCGTCGGGCCAGGCGCAGGACGTGATCACCAAGATCGCGGCCGAGACGCTGCCCAAGGGCGTGAGCTTCGAGTGGACCGAGCTGACCTACCAGGAAATCCTGGCCGGCAACTCCGCCTTCCTGGTGTTCCCGCTGGCGATCCTGCTGGTGTTCCTGGTGCTCGCTGCGCAGTACGAAAGCCTGACGCTGCCGATCGCGATCATCCTGATCGTGCCGATGGGCATCATGGCCGCGATGGCGGGCGTGTGGATCTCGGGAGGCGACAACAACGTCTTCACGCAGATCGGGTTGATCGTGCTGGTGGGGCTGAGTGCGAAGAACGCGATCCTGATCGTGGAGTTCGCACGGGAGCTGGAGTTCGCCGGACGCACGCCCATCCAGGCCGCGATCGAAGCCAGCCGCCTGCGTCTGCGCCCCATCTTGATGACCTCGCTGGCCTTCGTCATGGGTGTGCTGCCCCTCGTGCTCTCGACCGGTGCCGGCTCCGAGATGCGCAAGGCGATGGGCGTGGCGGTGTTCGCCGGGATGATCGGCGTGACAGCCTTCGGCCTGTTCCTGACGCCGGTGTTCTATGTGCTGATGCGCCGTCTGGCGGGCAACCGGCCGCTCAAGCTGCATGGCGAAGTGCCGCACGGCGACGACTTCGTGTCGGCTGACCACCCCGTGGCCCCGTCGCACGGTGGTGGCGGTGGCGGTCTGCACCCGGTGCCGGCCTCGCCGCGCCCCTCGCATGGCGCGCATGACTGATCGACAAGAAGAAAGAAGGTTGTCCATGACATTCGCAATCCCAACCCTGATGCGCCCGCTGCGCGCCGCCGTATTGCCGCTGGTGGCGGCCCTGGTGCTGGCCGGTTGCGCCAGCGTGCCTTCGGGCATGCCCACGGTGCCGACCGCGGCGCAGTTCAAGGAACAGCCGGGTGCCACGGCGCCGGCCGGCTTCACCCGGGCCACGCCCGCCGAGGCGCAACCGCGCGGCGAGTGGTGGCTGGCATTCAACGACCCGGTGCTCAACACGCTGATCCAGCGCGCCGAGGTCGACAACACCAACATCCAGGCCGCTGCCGCGCGGCTGGCCGAGGCCCGCGCGCTGGCGCGCAGCGCCCAGGCCGACCGCCTGCCGCAGATCGGCCTGGGCGCCGGCGCCAACCGCGGCGCGGGCCTGGACAAGGCCACGGCCAGCACCCGGCCCGGCACCATGACCAACATCGGCGCCACGTTCTCGTACGAGGTCGACCTGTTCGGGCGCCTCTCGGGCGCGGCCGATGCGGCCAAGCTCGACGCGGCCGGCCGCGAGGCGCTGCTGCAAAGCACCCGGCTCGCGGTGCAGGCCGAAGTGGCGCAGACCTACCTGCAGCTGCGCGCGCTCGACGCCGAGCGCGTGCTGGTGCGCGAATCGGTCGCCGCCTACCGCGACACGCTGCGCCTCACGCAGCGTCGCCAGCAGGCCGGCGACATCGCCGAGCTCGACGTGGCGCGCGTGCAGACCGAGGTGTCGTCCACCGAGTCGGATGCGCTCGCGCTCGACCGCCAGCGTGCCCAGGTGGAACACGCACTGGCCGTGCTGGTGGGCGATTCGGCCTCCAGCTTCGGCATGCGGCCCGACGACTGGGCCACCGCGCTGCCAGTGATCCCGCCGGGCGTGCCGTCCACCGTGCTCACGCGCCGGCCCGACGTGTCGGCAGCGCAGAGCGCCGTCATGGCGGCGCAGGCCCGCGTGGGCGTGGCGCAGACCGCGTGGTTCCCGAACATCTCGCTGACCGGCGCGGCCGGCTACGCCTCGCCCGAGATCGGCGACCTCTTCAAGTGGTCGGCCCGTTCGTGGGGCGTGGGCGCGCTGCTGTCGCTGCCGATCTTCGACGGCGGACGCCGCGAGGCCGGCGTGCAGGGCGCCAACGCCCAGCTCGACGGCGCACTAGCCAGCTACCGCTCGCAGGTGCTGGTGGCGTTCCAGGAGGTCGAAGACCAGCTGGCGGCCATCCGCATCCTGCAGGAGCAGTCGGTGGTGCAGGCGCAGGCCGTGACCTCGGCGCAACGCGCCACCAGCCTGTCGGACACGCGCTACCGCAACGGCTACGTGAGCCAGCTCGACCTGCTCGACGCGCGCCGCAGCGAGCTGCGCAACCGGCGCCAGGCGCTGCAGGTGAAGTCGGCCCAGTACCAGGCGACGGTGGGGCTGATCCGCGCCATCGGCGGCGGCTGGGAAGTGCCGGCCGCCGAGAAGGTGGCGACCCGCTGATCGGGCTCTTCCGGGCTCAGGCGCGATCGCCCGGGCCCGGATGCGTCGCCGTAGCGGCGGCCTGTTTCAGCGCCACCGCGCCCAGCGCGAGCGCACTCGAATAGCTGGCCTGCGGGCGCGCAGCCACCCGCAGCGGCCGGTAGCCGAGCGTGTCGGAGGTGCTGCCGGTGTCGTGGACGGCTTCGAGCAGGAGCCAGTAGAACCGGCCCGGCTCGCGTTCCTCGACCGTCAGCGCCAGATCGTTGAGGGCGGACATGATTTTCCGGTGCGGCCCTGAGAGGCCTCATCCTTATTACGTCTGAGTCGGCCTTCCGGTTTCAGTTCGGCGCTCAACGACAATCCCCGGATGAGTTCTAGAGCGACAAGCGGGCCGGCGCGCTGCGTCATGGTCCTGGGCACCACCAGCGGTGCCGGCAAGAGCTGGCTGGCCACCGCGCTGTGCCGGTGGTATGCCCGCCAGGGGCTGCGGGTGGCGCCTTTCAAGGCGCAGAACATGAGCAACAACGCCCGCGTGGTCGAGGGCGGCGAGATCGGCAGCGCCCAGTACTTCCAGGCCCTGGCTGCGAACGCCGTGCCCGACGTGCGCATGAACCCGCTGCTGCTCAAACCCGAGCGCGACACCCACAGCCAGGTGGTGCTGATGGGGCAGGTGAGCGAGGCGCTGTCGACCCTGCCGTGGCGCGGGCGCAGCGAGCGCGTCTGGCCGCAGATCGCGCAGGCCTTCGACGAACTGCGCGCCGAGAACGACGTCGTCGTGATCGAAGGCGCCGGCTCGCCGGCCGAGATCAACCTCATGGCCAGCGACATCGTCAACCTGCGCGTCGCCCGCCATGCCCAGGCCCGCTGCCTGCTGGCAACCGACATCGACCGCGGCGGCGCCTTCGCCCACCTGTACGGCACCTGGGCGCTGCTGCCCGAGGCCGACCGGGCGCTCATCCATGGATTCGTGCTCAACAAGTTCCGGGGCGATGCGTCGCTGCTGGCGCCCGCGCCGCAGCAGCTGCAGGCGCTGACCGGCGTGCCCACCGTGGCCACGCTGCCCATGTGGTGGCAGCACGGCCTGCCCGAGGAAGACGGCGTGTTCGACGACCGCAGCCGCGCCAGCGGCGTGGTCACGCGCACCGTGGCGGTGGTCGCGTACCCGCGCCTGAGCAACCTCGACGAGTTCCAGGCACTGAAGAACGTGCCCGGCGTGCGCCTGGTCTGGGCCCGCACGCCGGCCGACGTGGCCGGCGCCGACTGGATCGTGCTGCCCGGCTCCAAGCACACGAGCGGCGACCTGGCCTGGCTGCGCGCGCAGGGGCTGGACCGCGCGGTGGCCGAGCATGCCGGGCGCGGCGGCGCGGTGCTGGGCGTGTGCGGCGGGTTGCAGATGCTGGGCGAGGCGCTGGTCGATCCGCACGGCATCGACGGCAACGCGCCGGGACTGGGGCTGCTGCCGCTCGTGACCGTGTTCGAGCGCGAGAAGACCGTGCGGCACCGCGAGGCGACCTTTTCCGGCGACCTCGTGGCCGGCCCCTGGGCCGCGCTGGCGGGCGTGCGTATCGCCGGCTACGAAATCCACCACGGCCAGACGGCCGCCCACCCGCAATTGGCCCACGACGGCCGCGCCGTGATGCCCGAGGGCCTGGCCTGGCAGAACACGCGCGGCAACGTGCTGGGCCTCTATCTGCACGGCCTGTTCGAAGACCCGGCCGCGCTGCAGGCGCTGTTCGGCACCACGGCGCCCACGCTGGACGCCACCTTCGACGGCTTGGCCGACTTCATCGACACCCACTTCGACGCCGGCGTGCTTGCCGGCTTGATCGCATGACCGACACCGATTTGATTCCCGCCATCCCAGACATCGCCGACGCCGCGCTCGCGGCGCGCCTGCAGGCCGCGCTCGACAACAAGACCAAGCCCGTCGGCGCGCTGGGCCGCCTCGAAGCGCTTGCGCTGCGCATCGGCACCATCCTGGGCACCGAGCAGCCCGTGCTCGACGCACCGCAGATGCTGGTGTGCGCGGGCGACCACGGGCTGGCGGCGCGCGGCGTGTCGGCCTACCCGAGCGACGTGACCTGGCAGATGGTCGAGAACTTCCTGGCCGGCGGCGCGGCCGTCAGCGTGCTGGCGCGCCAGCACGGCCTGGCGCTCACCGTGGTCGATTGCGGCGTGCGGCGCGACTTCCAGCCGCGCCCCGGCCTGGTGTCGCGGCGCATCGCCGCCGGCACGGCCGACGCCTCGGCCGGCCCCGCCATGACGCCCGAACAATGCGCCCAGGCCATCGCCAACGGCCGCGAGGTGGTGCGCGCGCTGCCGGGCAACGCGCTGCTGCTGGGCGAGATGGGCATCGGCAACAGCTCGTCCGCCGCGCTGCTGCTGTCGCGCCTGGCCGGGCTCGACATCGGCCTGTGCACCGGTGCCGGCACGGGGCTCGACGCCGACGGCCTGGCGCGCAAGCGCGAGGTGCTGCGCGAGGTGCTCGCCCTGCACGCGGGCGCGACCGCGCCGCTCGACGCGCTGGCCGCGTTCGGCGGCTTCGAGGTGGCGACGCTGGTCGGCGCGGTGCTGCAGGCGGCGCAGGAGCGGCGCGTGATTGTGGTGGACGGCTTCATCGCCAGCGCCGCCGTGCTGGTCGCCCAGGCGATCCGCCCGCAGGTGACGCAGCGCTGCGTGGCGGCGCACAGCTCGGCGGAGCCCGGGCACACGCTGCTGCTGAAGCACCTCGGGCTCGAGCCCTTGCTGAACCTCGACCTGCGCCTGGGCGAGGGCTCGGGCGGTGCGCTGGCGTGGCCGCTGCTCGAATCGGCCTGCCGCATCCTGCGCGAGATGGCGAGCTTCGAATCGGCGGGCGTGTCGCGCCAGCAATGAACGGCGTGCGCCATTTCCTGCTGGCCGTCCAGTTCTTCACCCGCGTGCCGGTGACGGGAAAACTCGCCGCCTGGGTCGGCTTCAGCCCGCAGATGCTGCGCGCCGCCGCGGCGCACCTGCCGGCCATCGGCTGGATCGCGGGTGGGGTGGCGGCGGCCGTGTTCGTGGCCGTGGGGGCGGGTTTGCCGGGCGTGGCAGGGGCGTTGGTCGCGGCGGTGCTGAGCACCGTCGCCACCGTGATGCTCACGGGCGCCTTCCATGAGGACGGCCTGGCCGACGTGGCCGACGGCCTCGGCGGTTCGGCCAGCCGCGAGCGCGCGCTGGAGATCATGAAGGACTCGCGCATCGGCGCCTTCGGCGCGGTCGCGCTGGTGCTGGCGCTGAGCCTGAAGTTCGGCCTGCTGGCCGCGCTGGCTGCGCGCGGGCTGGACGTGGCGGCGGTGTCGATCGTCGGCGCGCATGTGCTGTCGCGGCTGGCGCCGCTGTTCCTGATCCGTTGGCTGCCCTACGTGGGCGACAGCAGCGGCAGCAAGGCCAAGCCGCTGGCCGATGCGATCAGCGGCGGCGCGCTGCTCGTCGCCGTGCTGTGGGCCGCGCCCGCCGTGGCGTTGCTGCTGTGTGCGCACGACGCGGTGCATGTGGGCGCGGCGCTCGTGGCGCTGGTGCTCGCGGGCGGCTGGATGGCGCGGCTCTTCGTGCGTCGGCTGCAGGGCTTCACGGGCGACGGGCTCGGCGCGACGCAGCAGGTGTGCGAACTGGCGATCTACCTCGCGCTGGTGTGGAAGGCATGAGCGCCGCGACCGCCCAGCTCTGGCTGCAGCGCCATGCGCCGGTGATCGCGCCGGCGGGCCTGTGCTACGGCGCGACCGACCTCGATGCCCATGCGGACGGCACGCAGGCCGCCGCCGCGCGCATCGCCGCGGTGCTGCCGGCCGGCATCGCGCTGTGGAGTTCGCCGCTACGGCGTTGCGTCCTGCTGGCGGATGCCATCGTCGCGCTGCGGCCCGATCTGTCGGTGCGGCGCGATGCGCGACTGGCCGAGATGAGTTTCGGCGCCTGGGAAGGGCGCCTGTGGTCGGCCGTGGCCCGTGAGGAATTCGAGGCCTGGACGAATCGTTTCGCCGACGCCCCGGCCGGAGGCGACGGCGAGAGCGTGCGCGCCTTCATGCAGCGCGTGGCTTTGGCGCACGCCGACTGGCTGGCGACCGGCGCCGACGCGCTGTGGGTCACGCATGCAGGCGTGCTGCGGGCGGTGCAGCTGCTGTCGCAGGGCGTGTCGTGCCCCGAGCGGGCCGATCAATGGCCCAACGACGCGGCGGCTTTTGGCGACTGGCGCGTGGTCGCCGCGCCGGTCGGCTGACGAGGCGCTGTCAGTTCTTGGCGCGCCACTGCTCGCGCCAGAGCCGGTCGAGCTGCCCCGCGAACTGCGGCGAAGGCCCGCCCAGGAGCTGGTTCTGCCCGTTGCGCTGCACCAGGCCATAGAGCCGGCCCGAGCCCTGGTCGTACAGCGCGATCGCGTTGTGGTCGTAGCAGTCGTGCGGCTTGCAGAAGGCGTGCAGCAGGTAGCGCGTGCCGTCCACCGTCACCCATTGCGGCTCGGGCGCCGGGCCTTCGCGGCGCACCAGCCAGCGTTCGGTTTCACGCGTGCCCAGCGCGGCGCGCCAGGCCTTGTCCATCGCGGGGCCCCGGGCGAGGGCGGCCGGGCTGCCCGTGGCGGGTGCCGGCGGCTTGGGGGCGGCGGTCACGGGTTCGGTGGGCGGCGCCGCGGCGCGCGCCGGACCGTCGCAGCGCCAGTAGCGCGGCTTCATCAGCTCCGGCCCCAGCTGGCCCATGACCGGCTTGTCGGCCTTCAGCGTGATCGACTGGCCGCGCGCATCGCGAAAGACCAGGAAATTCATCATCGCGTTGTCGCCCTTGTCCACGCGGCTCATGAGCGCCACGTCGAAGTTCGGCGGCGGCGCCTGATTGCCGAAGAAGCTGTGGGCCGTGTCCGGCTGGCGGCCGACCACGCGGCGCTTGCCGCGCTCGGCGATCAGCATGTCCTCGCGCACCTGCAGCGTCGGTGCCGCTGCGTCGGCGCAGTTGGCGGACCAGCGCCCGCCGTAGAGCGCCATCGTCTCCGGCGGCAGCACGCCATCGCGCGACCAGGCGGCGCCCGCGCTGCACAGCGCTGCGAGAAAGAGGAGGGCGGCGGAAGGCGTCTTCTTGAAAGTCGTTGTCGTCGTCATGTGCGAGGTGGTGTGTGCCGCTCAGGCGGTCTTGGGGGCCGGCGTCTTGGGCTTGAACGAGCAGAAGGTGGAGACCGCGCATTCCCAGCAGCGCGGCTTGCGCGCCACGCAGACATAGCGCCCGTGCAGGATCAGCCAGTGGTGCGCGTGCAGGCGGAATTCGGGTGGGATGCGCTTTTCGAGCTTGAGTTCCACGTCCAGCGGCGTCTTGCCGGGCGCAAGCCCCGTGCGGTTGCCGATGCGAAAGATGTGCGTGTCGACCGCGATGGTCTCCTCGCCGAAGGCCACGTTGAGCACCACGTTGGCCGTCTTGCGCCCCACGCCCGGCAGCGCCTCGAGTTCGGCGCGCGTGCGCGGCACCTCGCCGCCATGCAGCTCGACCAGCATGCGGCAGGCCTCGATCAGGTGCTTGGCCTTGCTGCGGTACAGCCCGATCGTCTTGATGTACGACTCCAGCCCTTCCACCCCGAGGTCGAGGATCGCCTGCGGCGTGTTCGCCACCGGATAGAGCCGGCGCGTCGCCTTGTTCACGCCCACGTCGGTGGCCTGCGCCGACAGCAGCACGGCGGCCAGCAGCTCGAAGGGCGTGGTGTATTCGAGCTCCGTGCGCGGCTCGGGGTTGGCGGCTTGCAGGGTGGCGAAGAAGAGGGGGATGTCGGATTTTTTCATGGGTCGTGGGGGCCGCCGTTCATTGCAAGGGGCTCGCGGGGCGCATGCCGCACAAGGCAGGGCGAGCACCGGCGTTTGCGGCGATGGATGCAATATATCGTCGAAAAGCCATGGCCCTACGCAGCTTTCCTGCCCGGGCTTTCGCGACAATGACGCCCAGAAAGTGAGACTGACCATGCAATTCGCCTCCCGCCTCGACAACGTCGAAACCTCCGCCATCCGCGAACTCTTCAAGCTGCTGGGCAAGCCCGGCATCATCAGTTTTGCGGGCGGCTTTCCCGACAGCGCCATGTTCGACGTCGAGGGCCTGAAGGAGGCGAGCCAGAAGGCGCTCACAGAAGAGGCCGGCGGGGCCCTGCAGTACGGCGCCACCGAAGGCTACGAGCCGTTGCGCAACCAGCTCTCGTCCTTCATGAAGACCAAGGGCGTCGACGTGGACCCGAGCGGCCTGATCGTCACCACCGGCAGCCAGCAGGCGCTGGACCTGCTGGGCAAGACCATGATCTCGCCCGGCGACAAGGTGATTGTCGAAGGACCGACCTTCCTGGCCACGATCCAGTGCTTCCGCCTGTACGGCGCGCAGCTCATCAGCGCGCCCATCGACGCCAACGGCGTGAAGACCGACGAGCTCGAGAAGCTCATCGCCGAGCACAAGCCCAAGTTCGTCTACCTGATCCCCACCTTCGGCAACCCCAGCGGGGCCATGCTGAGCCTGGAGCGCCGCAAGAAGGTGCTCGAGCTGGCCGTGAAGTACCAGACGCTGATCGTCGAGGACGACCCCTACGGCGACCTGTACTTCGGCGAAGCACCGCCGCCGTCGATCATGTCGCTGAGCAAGGACGTGCCCGGCAGCCGTGAGCTGCTCGCGCACTGCGGCAGCCTGAGCAAGGTGCTCAGCCCCGGCCTGCGCATCGGCTGGATGATCGCGCCGCCCGAGCTGCTGGCCAAGGCGACGATGTGCAAGCAGTTCAGCGACGCCCACACCAGCACCTTCGCGCAGGCCACTGCCGCGCAGTACCTCAAGAGTGGCCGCATGCCCGGCACGCTGGCGCATGTGCGCGAGGTCTACGGCCAGCGCGCGCAGGCCATGGGCGCCGCGCTGAAGCGCGAGCTGGGCGATGCGGTGAGCTTCACGCAGCCCAACGGCGGTTTGTTCTTCTGGGCGCGCCTGACGGGCGCCAACGGCAAGCTGGCCGATGCCAACGAGCTGGCCAAGCGTGCGATCGAGAAGCTGGTGGCCTTCGTGCCCGGCGCGCCGTTCTTCGCCGAGAAGCCCGATGTGGCGACCTTGCGCCTGAGCTTTGCCACGGCCGACATCGAGAAGATCGAAGAGGGCGTGAAGCGCCTCGGCCAGGCCCTGTAACGCCGACGTTCAGGGGGACCGGTGCAGCCGGGGCGCCGCCAGCAGGTCCAGGTTGTCTGAAATGGCCGCATCCACGTTCGGATAGCGGCCTTTCATTTTGGAGAGCGTCATGATGGTCTGCAGTGCCTTCAGGTCCTTGACCGACGGCGCGACCTTGATCTGCGCGATGGCCGCCGGGGCGTTGCCGCCGTTCACCAATGCCATCACCTTGCTTGCCCAGTCGTTTGCGCGTGCCATGTCTTCACCTGCTTTCCATTTGAACCGCCGACTTTACACAGCGGGTTACCATCACCCATGAGAAAAACCTTCCAGCTTCAGGTCGAGGGCAAGCACCCCGACCGTCTCCTCGAAGCCGTCAAGCACGAGATTCGCAAGTACATCAAGCGCGAGCGCCGCCGCGACCTGCCCGAAGGCGCCGACTTCTGGGACTTCGACTGCCGGTTCGGCAGCGCCCAGGAATCCGCCGAAACCATCCACCTCACAGCCATCACTGGCCTCATCGACGGTGTGGTGAAAGAGGGCGGCAAGCAGTTCTACATCGAGATCCTGGCCAAGCCCGGCAAGCGCCAGCCGCGGCCCGCGGGTGCGCCCGGCCACGCCGAGAACGACGACGAGGAATAAGCCCCGTCAGATCAGCGCCTGCGCCAGCCGCAGGCCATGCCGCTGCTCCGCCTCCTGCAGCGAGCGCGCAATCGACGGGTGCAGCCGCACCCCGTTCGCCGATTGCGCTTCCCGACGCTTCAACCCGCCTTCACCCGGCAGCCGCACAGGCCTGGCCGGGTCGATGGGCGCGTTGTCGCGGCATTTCTCGGCCACGTGGTCCATCTGGCGCAGGAAGGCGTCCTTGCCGCCGAAGGCGTGCAGGTCGTGAAGCGTGAGGTGCACCGTTGCGCCCCAGCCTTCGGGCGGGTCGGCGCGGCCGTGGCCCGCGAGGCCGGCCGTGAGCGTCTCGACCAGCAGCGCCATGCCGTAGCCCTTGTGGCCGTGGCTCAAGCCGCCCACGGGCAGCAGCGTGCCGGGCGGCTGGTCGAACAGCACCTGCGGGTTGTCCGACGGCTGGCCGGAGGCGTCGATGAGCCATTCCTCGGCGAAAGTCTCACCGGCCGCGCGCTTGCGGTTGCTCATGCCGTTGGTGGTGATCGAGGCCGAGATGTCGACCATCACGCCGCCCTGCGAGAGCGGAAAGCCCATCGCCAGCGGATTCGGCGTGAACACCGCCTGCGTGCCGCCGAAGGGCGCGACGCTGGCCGTGTTGGGGTCGGAGCAGGCCAGCAGCATCAGCATGTCTTCCTGCAGCGCGCGCAGCATGTAGACCGCGAGGCAGGCGATGTGGTGGCTGCGGCGGATCACGAGCGAGGCGGTGCCCAGTTCGCGCGCACGCGGCACCAGCAGGTCCATGCCCTGGTCCATGAGCCAGGGGCCGGGCAGGCGCTTGCCGTCCCAGAGCACGGCGGCAGGGCGGTCGGACAGCACCTCGGGGGCGCCGTCGTGGGTCATGCCGCCCGATTCGATTTCTTTCACATAGCCGGCGAGCAGCGCGAGGCCGTGCGTGTCGTGGCCCAGCAGGTCGCCTTCGACCAGCGTGCGCGCCACGCTGTCGGCCATCGAGGCCGCGAGCCCCGCCTTCTGCAGCAGGGCGCTGGCGTAGTCGCGCAGCGCGTCGGCGCGGTAGAGCGGGGCGGCGTCGGTCATTTCAGGATTTCCAGCACGCGGTCGAGCCCGCCTTCGTTGATCGCGACCATGGCCTGCTCGCGCACCTTCGGCTTGGCGTGATAGGCCACCGACAGCCCGGCCTCGCCCATCATCGGCAGGTCGTTCGCGCCGTCGCCCACGGCGATGGTCTCTTGCGGCGAGATGCCCATGAGCGACGCCACTTCGAGCAGCGTGCGCCGCTTTTCGGCGCCATCGCAGATGTCGCCCCAGCTCTGTGTCACGACCTGGCCGGTGAGCTGGCCGTCGGCTTCGTCGAGCAGGTTGGAGCGCGCGAAATCGATGCCCAGGCGGTCCTTCACGCGGTTGGCGAAGAAGGTGAAGCCGCCCGACACCAGCAGCACCTTGAGGCCCGCCTTCTTGCAGGCTGCGACCAGCTCGGTGGCGCCGGGGTTGAGCTTCAGGCGCTCGTCGTACACCTGCTGCAGCGCGGCCACGGGCACGCCCTGCAGCAGCGCCACGCGGCGGCGCAGGCTTTCCTTGAAGTCCTTGATCTCGCCGCGCATCGTGGCTTCGGTGATCGCGGCCACCTCGGCCTTCTTGCCGACGGCATCGGCGATCTCGTCGATGCACTCGATGTTGATCAGCGTCGAGTCCATGTCGAACGCGATCAGCTTGAAGTCGGCGAGCTTCAGCGGCGGCTTCACGCGCTGGAGGACGAGGCCGGGAGAGATTTCAGTCGTAGCGCTCATGCGGGGGCGGTTTCCTTGACGAGGGGTTGTCCGAGGCTGCGCAGCACGTCGCGCACCATCTGGGCGCGGTCCTTCGGCTCCTTGAGTTCGCGCTCGATGCGCAGCTTCTCGTTGCCGGCGAGCTTGATGTGCTTGTTCTTCTGGATCAGCTGGATGATGGCCATGCCGTCCACCGGCGCGTCCTTGCGGAAGGTGATGTTGATGATGCCCGGCGCCGCGTCGACCTTGACCACGCCGTAGGGCCGCGCGAGCACGCGCAGGCGGTGCGTGTCGATCAGGGTCTGCGCCTGTGGCGGCAGCTTGCCGAAGCGGTCGACGATTTCTTCCAGCAGCGTGTCGATCTGGTCCGGGTTCTTCGCGGTGGCGAGCTTCTTGTAGAACGACAGCCGCAGGTGTACGTCGCCGCAGTAATCGTCGGGCAGCAGGGCCGGGGCGTGCAGGTTGATCTCGGTCGTGACCGACAGCGGCGAGAGCAGGTCGGGCTCCTGTCCGGCCTTCAGCGAGCGCACGGCTTCGCTGAGCATCTCGTTGTAGAGCTGGAAGCCGATCTCCATCATGTTGCCACTCTGGTTCTCGCCGAGCACCTCGCCGGTGCCGCGAATCTCCAGGTCGTGCATCGCGAGGTAGAAGCCCGAGCCCAGTTCTTCCATCTGCTGGATGGCTTCGAGCCGTTGCGAGGCCTGCTTGGTCAGGCCTTCGGTGTCCGGCACCATCAGGTACGCATAGGCTTGATGGTGCGAGCGGCCGACGCGGCCACGCAGCTGGTGCAGCTGCGCCAGGCCGAACTTGTCGGCGCGGCTCATCACGATGGTGTTGGCGGTGGGTACGTCGATGCCGGTCTCGATGATGGTCGAGCACAGCAGCATGTTGTAGCGCTGGGCCACGAAGTCGCGCATCACGCGCTCCAGCTCGCGTTCGGGCATCTGGCCGTGGGCCACGGCGATGCGGGCCTCGGGCAGGATTTCTTCGAGCTTCTGGCGCCGGTTCTCGATGGTCTCGACCTCGTTGTGCAGGAAGTAGACCTGCCCGCCGCGCTTGAGCTCGCGCAGCACGGCTTCGCGGATCACGCCCGTGCCCTCGTTGCGCACGAAGGTCTTGATGGCCAGGCGGCGCTGCGGCGCGGTGGCGATCACGCTCAGGTCGCGCAGGCCTTCGAGCGCCATGCCCAGCGTGCGCGGAATCGGCGTGGCGGTGAGCGTGAGCACGTCGACCTCGGCGCGCATCGCCTTCATCGCCTCCTTGTGGCGCACGCCGAAACGGTGCTCCTCATCGATGATGAGCAGGCCCAGGTTCTTGAACTTGACCGACTGCGAGAGCAGCTTGTGCGTGCCCACCACGATGTCGACCTGGCCCTCGGCCAGGCCCTTGGCGGCGGCCGTGATTTCCTTGGCCGAGCGGAAGCGGCTCATCTCGGCCACCTTCACCGGCCACTTGGCAAAACGGTCGACCAGCGTCTGGTAGTGCTGCTCGGCCAGCAGCGTGGTCGGCGCGAGAAACGCCACCTGCTTGCCGCCGGTGACGGCGATGAAGGCGGCGCGCAGCGCGACCTCGGTCTTGCCGAAGCCGACGTCGCCGCACACGAGGCGGTCCATCGGCTGGGGCGAGATCATGTCCTGCACCACGGCGTGGATGGCGGCCTTCTGGTCGGCGGTTTCCTGGAAGCCGAAGTCGTTGGCGAACACCTCGTAGTCGGCCGGCGAGTAGCGGAAGGCATGGCCTTCGCGCGCGGCTCGGCGGGCGTAGATGTTGAGCAGCTCGGCGGCCGAGTCGCGCACCTGTTCGGCGGCCTTGCGCTTGGCCTTTTCCCATTGGCCGGAGCCCAGCTTGTGCAACGGCGCCTCGTCGGCGCTGACGCCGGTGTAGCGGCTGATCTGGTGCAGCTGGCTCACGGGCACGTAGAGCGTGGCTCTGTCGGCGTACTCCAGGTGCAGCATTTCCTGCAGCAGCGGCTTGCCGTCGGCACCCGTGCCCTGGCCCAGGTTCATATGGATCAGGCCGCGGTAGCGGCCGATGCCGTGCGCGCTGTGCACCACCGGGTCGCCCACGTTGAGTTCGGACAGGTCCTTGATCAGCGCTTCGACGTCGCTGACCTGTTCCTGCTTCTTGTTGCGCCGGCGCGTGGTGGGCGCGGTGGCGAACAGTTCGGTCTCGGTGACGAAGTCGATCGCCTGTTCGCGCCACGCGAAGCCCGAGGCCAGCGCGGCGGTGGCGATGCCGATCTTCTCGTCGCCCGAGGCTTCGAACTCGGCCAGCGAGTCGAAGGCCGGCGGGTTCACGCCGCTGGCGCGCAGGAAGTCGAGCAGGCTCTCGCGGCGCCCGTCGCTCTCGGCGATCAGCAGCACGCGGTGCGGCGTGGCGGCGATGTGGGCCTTCAGGCCGACCAGCGGGTCTTCCGCGCCGCGCACCACAGCGAACGGCGGCAGCTTGTCGAACTCTGCGTAGGGCGCGTCGGTGGCGATGTCGCCGCGGATGGCGAGCTGCGCATGCGGCTTGGCGCGCTGGTAGAACTGCTCGGCGTTGAGGAACAGCGCGTCGGGCGGGAGCGCGGGGCGCTCGGGGTCGCCCTGCACCAGGCGGTAGCGCTCGTTCGTGTCCTGCCAGAAGTGCTGGAACGCGGGTTCGAGGTCGCCGTGCAGCACGACGGTGGCGTCGGGCCCGAGGTAGTCGAACACCGTGGCCGTCTCGTCGAAGAACAGCGGCAGGTAGTACTCGATGCCGGCGGTGGCCACGCCGTTGCCCATGTCCTTGTAGATGCGGCTCTTGGTCGGGTCGCCCTCGAGCAGTTCGCGCCAGCGGCTGCGAAAGCGCGCGCGGGCGTCGTCGTCCATCGGGAACTCGCGGCCCGGCAGCAGGCGCACCTCGGGCACGGGATACAGGCTGCGCTGGGTGTCGGGGTCGAAGGTGCGGATGGAGTCGATCTCGTCGTCGAACAGGTCGACGCGGAACGGCACCGGCGAGCCCATCGGGAACAGGTCGATCAGGCCGCCGCGCACCGCGTACTCGCCCGGGCTCACGACCTGCGTCACGTGGCTGTAGCCGGCCAGCGTGAGCTGGGCCTTGAGCTTGGACTCCTGCAGCTTCTGCTTGGCCTTGAACTGGAAGGTGTAGCCCGCCAGGAAGGCCGGCGGCGCCAGCCGGTACAGCGCGGTGGTGGCGGGCACCAGCACCACGTCGGCCTCTTTCTGGCTGATGCGCCACAGCGTGGCCAGGCGCTCGCTGATCAGGTCCTGGTGCGGCGAGAAGCTGTCGTAGGGCAGCGTTTCCCAGTCGGGGAAGAGGGCGCAGCGCAGCTCGGGGGCGAAGAAGGCGATTTCGTCGATGAGCCGCTGGGCGTCGTTCGCGTCGGCGGTGAACATCGCGGTGGCGCGACCCGCAGCCTTCTCGCGCATGCCGAGCTGGGCCAGCATCAGCGCATCGGCCGACAACGGGGGACGCGGCAGCGTGAAACGCTTGCCCGCCGGGAGAAGGGGGAGGTCCATGGAGCGGTTCGAAAAATGCACGACACCCCGCGCCGGACGGCGAGGGGTGTGCGAACGTCAATTCTAGAATGGCGGCCCCTTATTCGCTTGTCGGCCATTGGCCCGTGCCGCACCCTCCATGTCTTCTTCCCGTTTCTACGTGCTGATCCCCTGCGCCGGCTCCGGCCACCGTGCCGGCGGCACGCAGCCCAAGCAGTACCGGCGCCTGGCGGGCCAGTCGATGGTGGCCCACACGGTGGACGCGTTTCGCGCGCTGACCGGGCGTTTCGCGGGCGTGGCCGTGGTGGTGTCGCCCGACGACCGTGAGGTGCAGACGGCGCTGCCGCGCTTTCCGGCGACCGGCGAATATCTGCTGCGCGTGGGCGGGCTGACGCGCGCCGCCTCGGTGCGCAACGGCCTGGTGGCGCTGCGCCAGAAGGGCGCCGGGCCGCACGACTGGGTGCTGGTGCACGACGCGGCGCGCTGCCTGGTCACGTCCAGCCAGATCGAGGCGCTCATCGCCGCCTGCGAGCACGACGCCGTCGGCGGCCTGCTGGCGCAGCGGCTGGCC
Organism: Variovorax sp. GW823-FHT04B03; assembly: GCF_058796495.1. Classification (NCBI taxonomy): domain Bacteria; kingdom Pseudomonadati; phylum Pseudomonadota; class Betaproteobacteria; order Burkholderiales; family Comamonadaceae; genus Variovorax; species Variovorax sp. GW823-FHT04B03. The sequence continues at coordinate 258,912 of NZ_JBXAIT010000003.1, read as the reverse complement.
GACACGCTGAAGGTCTCGTCGACCGACAGCCGCGCGACCCAGACCCTGCCGCGCGCCGACAAGTGGCTGGCGCAGACGCCGCAGATGTTCCGCATTGGCATGCTGCTCGACGCGCTGGAGCGCGTGGGCGACGTGGTGACCGACGAGGCCAGCGCCATCGAGACCCTCGGCCTGGCGCCGCTGCTGGTGCCCGGCAGCGCGCAGAACTTCAAGGTCACCTTCCCCGAAGATTTCGCACTGGCCGAGGCGGTGCTGCTCGGCCGCAAGAAGGCCATGGCATGACGACGACACCGTTCAACATCCGCATCGGCGAAGGCTGGGACGTTCACCAGCTGGTGGCGGGGCGCAAGCTCATCCTGGGTGGCATCGAGGTGCCGCACACCACCGGCCTGCTCGGGCATTCGGACGCCGACGTGCTGCTGCACGCCATCACCGACGCGCTGCTCGGCGGGGCCGGGCTGGGCGACATCGGCCGGCATTTTCCCGACACCGATGCGCAATTTCGCGGTGCCGATTCGGCCGTGCTGCTGGCCGAGGCGGCGCGCCGCGTGCGGGCGACGGGCTGGGAAATCGGCAATGTCGACAGCACCGTGATCGCGCAGGCGCCCAAGCTGGCGCCGCACATCCCGGCCATGTGTCAGCGCATTGCCGACACGCTGGGTATTGCGCTCGATCAGGTCAATGTGAAAGCCAAGACGGCCGAGAAGCTCGGCCCGGTGGGCGAGGGGCGGGCGATGGAAGCCCGCGCCGCGGTGCTGCTGCACCGCTGAGCCCAGGGTTCTTCTTCAGGCGACCTGTTTCTTGCCCGGCACCTCGCCGGGCTTGCTGCTGCCCGCCGGCATCGCGCGCGGCATCCGGATGTGGGCCGCGAGGCCCCGGCCCGGCGTGCTGGTGAGCGCGAACGTGCCGCCCATGCGCTCGATGTTCTTCGCCACGATCGACAGCCCCAGGCCGGCACCGGCCGCCGAGGTGCGCGCCGCGTCGCCGCGGAAGAAGGGCTTGGTCAGCTGCACGAGCAGGGCGGGCTCGACGCCCGCGCCGTGGTCGCGCACCTTGATCAGCACCGCGTCGTTGTTGGCCTGCGCCTGGATCGTGACGTCGGCCACGCCGGTCGACGGCGTCTTGCCGTAGCGCCGCGCGTTCTCGACCAGGTTGGAGATCACGCGCGTGAGCTCCACCTCGTCGCCCATCACCTTCAGGTCGGCGGGCACGTCGACGTGGATGTTCATCTCTTCGTAGTCCTGCACGGCGTAGGTGCAGGCGTCGATCACATCGCGCAGCAGCACGGGGCGCTGGTCGACGTGGTCGGGGCGGGCGTAGTCGAGGAACTTGTCGATGATGGCGTCGAGCTGCGCGATGTCGGCGGCCATGTGGTCGCGCGCGTCTTCGTCGGCCACGCTCATCTCGGTCTCGAGCCGCAGCCGCGCGAGCGGCGTGCGCAGGTCGTGCGAGATGCCGGCCAGCATGATGGCGCGGTCCTGCTCGATCTTGGCGAGCTGGTCGGCCATGCGGTTGAAGCCGATGTTCACCGCGCGGATTTCGTTGGTGCGGGCGCGCTCGTCGAGCCGGTGCGCCTCGTACTCGCCCTCGCGCACCTGCAAGGTGGCGCGCGACAGCTGCTTGAGCGGCAGGTTGATGAGCCGCGTGATCAGCGCCGCACCGGCCAGCGACAGCGCCATCGCCGTGCTGAGCCAGACCAGCCAGGTGCGCCCGCCCACGCGGCTGAAGCGCGTGGGGTCGAGCAGCAGCCAGTAGGTGTCGCTCTCGATGGTGAAGCCGATCCATAGGCCCGGCTCGTCGTTCACGCGGCTGGCCACGGTGGTGCCTTCGCCGAGTTGGGCGATCAGCTCTTCGGTGACGCGCTCGTCGAGTGCGCCGCTGGTGTAGGGCTGGAAGCGGTCGTTGGGTTCGCGCGGCAGGATGCGCACGCCTTCCTGGTCGGCCAGCGTCTTGATCAGCGAGACCCGCGTGATCGCGTCCGAGTACACCAGCGCCGCGCGTGTGAGGTTCACGAGCGAGGCGATCTGGTGCCCGGTCTGGATGGCGCGCGGCTCGTATTCGAGCGAGCGGAAGGTCTGCAGCCAGGCGACCGTGCAGCCGATCAGCAGCAGTGCGAGCAGAAAGAAGGTGCGCCAGAAAAGGCTGAAACCCAGCTTGAGGCCGGGGCGGCGGTCACGCTGCGCGCTCGCTTCGAGCGGGCTCGGCATCGTGACCTGTGCCCCGTCCTCCTGGGCCGGGTCAGGTCGGGCGGAATGGAGGCCGATGGCCACCTCTCAGCAGATCGTCAGGCCGTGCCGTCCGGCACGAACACGTAGCCCACGCCCCAGACGGTCTGGATGTAGCGCGGCGCCGCGGCGTCGGACTCGACCAGCTTGCGCAGACGCGAGATCTGCACGTCCAGGCTGCGGTCGAAGGGCTCGAATTCGCGTCCGCGTGCCAGCTGGGCCAGCTTTTCGCGCGACAGCGGCTGGCGCGGGTGGCGCACCAGCGCCTTCAGCATCGCGAACTCGCCGGTGGTCAGCGAGAGTTCCTCGCCGTCCTTCTTCAGCGTGCGCGAACCGAGGTCGAAGGCGAACGGGCCGAAAGTGACGGTCTCGTTCTCGGTGGAGGGGGCACCCGGCGCCTCGAGCGGCGGACGGCGGCGCAGCACGGCGTGCACGCGGGCCAGCAGTTCGCGCGGGTTGAAGGGCTTGCCGAGGTAGTCGTCGGCGCCGACTTCGAGACCGACGATGCGGTCCACGTCCTCACCCTTGGCGGTGAGCATGATGATCGGCGTGCGGTCGTTGGCGGCACGCAGACGGCGGCACACGGAGAGGCCGTCTTCGCCGGGCATCATCAGGTCGAGCACGATCAGGTCGACCGTGTCGCGCAACAGGATGCGGTTGAGCGCCTTGCCGTCCTCGGCCACGATCACTTCGAATCCTTCCTGCGTCAGGTAGCGGCGCAGCAGGTCGCGGATGCGGGCGTCGTCGTCGACGATCACGATCTTGTCGGTGCGAGCGGGAACTTGAGTCATTTCTACAACGTTGAATTTGTAACAGCGCCGATTCTGAAGGCGTTAGGACCCCATTGCTGCCGAATTCCGTAGTGGTTGACACTAAGTTACACAACTTGCGGCCGCTCGCCGTCTGGTCATCCGGGCTTTGCCCGGCGGTGGCACAGTCCGTGCTGCCTTATGACGATTGCGCGATGAGACCTTCTTTTTCTGCCTTGCCTCTGCTTTTTTTCGCATGCGCCTGTGGTGCGACGTCCGTCGCTTCCGAAGGGTTTTTGCGGGTCAGTGAAGGGCGCCGCAGCGAAGTGCGCGATGCCGTGGCCGCGCACCGGGCGGCCCAGCGGGAAGAGCAGCGCCGCGGCGAAGCGCTGGCGGGGCGCCGTCTCACGGCGGGCGAGCTCTTCGAGTTGAGGCAGCAGGTCCGGGGGCAGTGGGTGCCCGCGGGAACGGGTGTACTTCTGAATTCGGCAGAATCACAGCCTGCCGAGCGCATCGTGCCGGTACCGCAGCCCGTCGCCAGTCCGCAAACCGCGCCGCGCAGCCTGCGCCACTGAAGAAGAGGGCGCGGGCGAGGGCTTTTCCTCGCATCCACCAGGGAGAAATCTGTCTTGAAGACTGTTCAATTGATCGCGGCCTGCGCCGCGCTGACCTTTGCCGGGGCCGCCTTGGCCCAGAATGCCGTCATGCCTGCTCCACAAAACGTGCTCCAGCTGTCGGCCTCCGGCACCGTCGAAGTTCAGCAAGACCTGCTGAGCATGACCCTCGTCACCACGCGCGACGCCGCCGAGGCGGGCACCGTGCAGACCCAGCTCAAGACGGCGCTGGACGCCGCGCTGGCCGAGGCCAAGAAGAATGCGCAGCCGGGCCAGCTCGACGTGCGCACCGGCAACTTCAGCCTTTCGCCGCGCTACACCAAGGACGGCAAGATCAACGGCTGGCAGGGGTCGACCGAGCTCGTGCTCGAAGGCCGCGACTTCGCGCGCATCACCCAGACGGCCGGGCGCATCAGCACGCTCAGCGTGGGCAACGTCGGTTTCGGCCTGAGCCGCGAGCAGCGCGCCAAGACCGAGACCGAGGCGCAGAACATCGCCATCGACAACTTCAAGCAAAAGGCCGGCGAATTGGCCAAGGGCTTCGGCTTCGGCGGCTACACGCTGCGCGAGGTGTCGGTGAACGCGAACGACAGCGGCCCGATCCGCCCGCGCGTGATGGCCATGCAGGCCAAGTCGTTCTCGGCCGCCGATTCGGCCGTGCCGGTGGAAGCAGGCAAGACCAGCGTGGTCGTGAACGTCTCCGGCTCGGTGCAGCTCAAGTAAGAAGACAAAGAGCGCAGCGCCGGCGGTCGAGTGCCGCCGGCGTTTTTTGGTTGTCTCTGTTTATTTACTGAGCCGTCCAGCCGCCATCCATGGCCCAGGCGACGCCCCGCACCTGATCGGCCGCGGGAGAGCTCAGGAAGACGGCCAGCCCGCCCAGTTGCTCGACCGTCGTGAACTGCAGCGAGGGCTGCTTTTCTCCCAGCAGTTCGTTCTGCGCCTGGAGGGCCGAAATGCCTTCGCGGGCCGCGCGGTCGTCGATCTGCTTTTGCACCAGCGCCGTGAGCACCCAGCCCGGGCTGATCGCGTTGCAGGTGACGCCGGTGGTGGCGGTTTCGAGCGCCACCGACTTGGTCAGGCCGACGATGCCGTGCTTGGCTGCGACATAGGCCGACTTCTGCGCCGAGGCCACGAGCCCGTGCGCCGACGCCACGTTGATGATGCGGCCCCAGTTGGCCTCGCGCATCGCGGGGATCGCCAGGCGCGTCGTGTGGAAGGCGCTCGTGAGGTTGATCGCGAGGATCGCGTCCCAACGTTCGGTCGGGAAGTCCTCGACCTTGGCGACGTGCTGGATGCCGGCGTTGTTGACGAGGATGTCGACGCGGCCGAACTTCGACGCCGCGAACTTCATCATGTCCTCGATCTGGTCGGGCTTGCTCATGTCGGCCCCGTGGTACTCGGCACGCACGCCGAGCGCCTCGATCTGGGTCTTTGGGGTGTCGGCGTCGCCGAAACCGTTGAGCACGATGTGTGCGCCCTGTTGGGCCAGCGCCTTGGCGATGGCGAAGCCAATGCCACTGGTGGACCCCGTGACAAGCGCGGTTTTGCCTTTGAGCATGAAGATCAATCTCCGGATGAATTAGGATGCAACGAGACCATTATCCGCACCCGAACCCCTCCGTTTCCATGACAGAACCGACCCTTCACGACGTGGCCTGCAACGACGCCCAGGGCGGTCATCGCATGGCCTATTGGCAATGGGGCGACGCGCGCAGCGCACATGTCGTGATCTGCGTGCACGGGCTGACCCGGCAGGGGCGCGATTTCGACGTGCTCGCGCAAGCCATTGTGGCGCGCGCGGGCGGCGACGTGCGTGTGGTCTGTCCCGACGTGGTCGGGCGCGGCCGCAGCGACTGGCTGCGCGACCCTGCTTTCTATCAAGTGCCTGTGTACGCCGCCGACATGGTGGCGCTGATCGCGCAGTTGCACGGCGAGCATCCCATCGACACGCTCGACTACGTCGGCACCAGCATGGGCGGGCTGATCGGCTTCGTGCTGGCCGGCCACAAGGAGCTGCCGCTGCCACGGCCCATTCGCCGCTTCGTCGCGAACGATGTCGGCCCCACGGTCGAGCCCGCCGCCATCCAGCGCATCGGCGCTTATGTGGGCAAGAGCGGCCAGTTTCCGAGCGTGCAGGCCGCGGCCGATGCGATGTGGGCCCTGTCGACCACGTTCGGGCCGCACACGCCCGAGCAGTGGCGCGCGCTGTCGCAGCACATGGTGGTGCCGGCTTCTGAGCGCAGCGCCGACGGTGCCGCCAAGACCGCCAGTGCCGGCCCGGTGGGCGAGGGCGCCTGGGTGCTGCACTACGACCCGGCCATCGGCGTGCCGTTGCGGGCCATCACGCCCGAGATCGCGGCGCAGGGCGGGGCGGTGATGTGGAGCCTGTACGACGCCATCGACGCGCGCGCGCTGCTCACGCGCGGCGCGGCGTCCGACCTGCTGTCGCCCGAGACGGCGGCCGCGATGACGCAGCGTGGGCCGCGCGCCACGCTCGTCGAGTTCGAGGGCGTGGGGCACGCGCCGACTTTCGTCGATCCCGCACAGGTCGTCGTCGTCACGAATTTCCTGTTTGATTGAGGGCATCGTGAAGCGAGAGTCTGCGAACCTTCAGACGGCACCCCTGTCCGACGGCGTCATGGTCGATTACCCGCTGTCGGCCGCCACGGCCGACCGCTCGCCGGTCATGGAGAACATGCTGGCGCGCGCCCGCGCGTTCGCCGAGCCGCTGATTGCCGACGAAAAGCTCGACACCGGCGAGAACACGCTGGCACACGCCGATGCCGTGGCCGCCATCGTTGCGAAGATGGGCGGCTCCGAGGCGATGCAGGCCGCGAGCTACCTCGTGTATTCCTGCCAGCACCTGAACCGTCCGCAGGAAGTGATCGCCAAGGTTTTCGGCGACAACTTCGCGGCGCTCGCGGTCGAGACCACCAAGCTCGTGCGCGTGCAGGAGCAGGCGCGCACCGCCTCGCAAGGGCACCACGCCGAAGGCGCCGGCGCGCAGACCGAGAACGTGCGCAAGATGCTGCTCGCGTTTTCGCGCGACCTGCGCGTGGTCATGCTGCGGCTGGCCTCGCGCCTGCAGACGCTGCGGCACGCGGCGGCCAGCAAGCAGCCCGCGCCAGAAAGCGTGGCGCGCGAGTCGCTGCAGGTGTTTGCGCCGCTCGCGAACCGGCTGGGCATCTGGCAGGTGAAGTGGGAGATCGAGGACCTCTCGTTCCGCTTTCTCGAGCCCGAGACCTACAAGCTGATCGCGCGGCTGCTCGACGAGAAGCGCATCGAGCGCGAAGGCCACGTCGAGCAGTTGCGTTCGCAGCTGGAGCACGAACTGCAGGCCGAGGGCGTCAAGGCCACGGTGCAGGGACGCCCGAAGAACATTTACAGCATCGTCAAGAAGATGCGCGGCAAGTCGCTCGACTTCGAGCAGGTCTTCGACATCCTCGCGTTGCGCGTGGTGGTGCCGGACGTGAAGGACTGCTATGCCGCGCTGGCCTGGGTGCACTCGCACTTCCAGCCCATCGACGAGGAGTTCGACGACTACATCGCGCGGCCCAAGCCCAACGGTTACCAGTCGCTGCACACGGTGGTGCGCGAGATCGTCGACGGCAAGGTGGGCAAGCCCATCGAGATCCAGATCCGCACCGAGGAAATGCACGACCACGCCGAACATGGGGTGGCCGCGCACTGGGCCTACAAGGAAGCGGGCCACAAGGGCTACGCCGGTGTCTGGGCCAGCGGCGAGTACGACGCCAAGATCGCCGTGCTGCGCCAGCTGCTGGCCTGGGAGCGCGACCTGTCGGGCGGGCTGCAGGGGCAGGGGCTGTTCGACGACCGCATCTATGTGCTCACGCCCGACGCCGCCATCGTCGAGTTGCCGCAGGGCGCGACGCCGGTCGACTTCGCCTACACGGTGCACACGACGCTGGGGCATCGCTGCCGCGGTGCGCGTGTCGATGGCGCGATGGTGCCGCTGAACACGCCGCTGTCGAACGGGCAGACGGTCGAGATCATGGCGGCCAAGGAAGGCGGTCCGTCGCGCGACTGGCTGAATGCGGAGCTCGGTTATCTGGCGAGCCACCGCGCACGCGCCAAGGTGCGCGCCTGGTTCAACGCGCAGATCACGCACGAGACCGTGGCGCGAGGACGCGAAGCCGTCGAGAAGCTGCTGCAGCGCGAAGGCAAGACGGCCATGCGGCTCGAGGACCTGGCGTCGCAACTCGGCTTCAAGTCGGCGGACCATCTGTTCGAGGTGGTCGGCAAGGACGAGTTTTCGCTGCGCAACATCGAGACGCTGCTGCGTCCGCCCGAGCCGGCGCTGAACCCTGACGATGGCGTGCAGATCAAGAAGGCGCGCGGCAGCGAGAAGTCGGGCAAGGGCGGCGTGCTGGTGGTGGGCGTGTCGTCGCTGATGACGCAGCTCGCCAAGTGCTGCAAGCCGGCGCCGCCCGACGCGATCCGTGGCTTCGTGACGCGCGGCCATGGCGTCAGCGTGCATCGCGCGGATTGCAGCAACTTCCGCACGATGGCCGCGAAGGACGGCGAACGCGTGATCGATGTCGAATGGGGCCTGCCGAAGAAGGGCGCGGATGCACCAGTCTATGCAGTCGACGTGGCAGTGGAAGCGGCCGACCGCCAGGGTTTGCTGCGCGATATCTCCGATGTCTTTGCGCGCGAGAAGATGAACGTGATCGGCGTGCAGACGCAGTCGATCAAGGGCACGGCGTGGATGACGTTCACCGTGGAAATCGCCGATGCCGCGCGTTTGACGCAGGTGTTGAGTGTGGTGACTGCAGTGACTGGTGTGCGATCTGCACGTCGGCGCTGAAAAGGGCCATTTCTCCTGCTATACTCGATGCTTCTCTTAGGCGCGTAGCTCAGTTGGTTAGAGCACCACCTTGACATGGTGGGGGTCGTTGGTTCGAATCCAATCGCGCCTACCAAATTCAAACACGGGTTGCAGCGATTTCGCTGCAACCCGTTCGTCGTTTGGGCGACGTGTTTGTCTCTGGATCAGCCCGGTCGTCCTGAGTGATCGGCGCAAGCGAAAACCCCTTTCACGGGCGGCCCTTCGCGCGGTGCAGGCAAGGTGCCTGAGCCATGTGGTTGTGCTACCTTGAGCGGTCTGCCAACCTTCTCGAATTTCCTTGATAAGCGATCTGATGAATACGCGATCAACGCCAGTTGATCGGGCGCACGCCGACCACCGCGTGGCCGCATTGCTCAAGCAAGCCCCTCTTGAATTCGCGCGCGCGGTCTACGGCATCAATGACCTTGCCGCCGGTCGCGCCGACACCATGGCCGCACGCGAAGTCGCGCGCGCACAACGACAAGGCATGCCGGTGACCGAGGAGCGCGCCGAGCAGCGCGCACGCGCCTACCTTCCGACGGCGGGGCAGGAGCATTGCCCCCGGTGCTGGGTGGTCTACGGGCAGAAGATCCCGTTGCGATTCAGGCTGTCGACCCCGGAGCGCCCCGAAGCTGCAGCGTGTCATGCGTGCAGTGCCGAGTACGCGACGGCGCCGGACGCCTGAAGAAGAATCACGGTCAGGGTAAACCTTGTCGCGATGCAGCAAAACCGCTCCCTAGAATCATCCGATGACATGGGCGTCCATGTGAAGGAGTCTGTAGTGCAGAGCAAGAAGTCCGGGGTGAAGCCGGTCCAGCGTGTGATCAAGAAGTACCCCAACCGACGGCTCTACGACACGGAGACATCCACGTACATCACGCTGACCGAGGTCAAGCAGCTGGTCATCAAGAACGCGCAGTTCGTGGTGCGCGACGCCAAGACCGGCGACGACCTCACGCGCAGCATCCTGCTGCAGATCATCCTGGAAGAAGAGGCCGGCGGCGCGCCGATGTTCACCGAGCAGGTGCTGGCCAACATCATCCGCTTCTACGGCCAGGCCATGCAGGGCTACATGGGCCCCTACCTCGAGAAGAACATCCAGGCCATGACCGAGATGCAGGCCCAGCTCGCCGAAAAGGCCGAGGGCCTGACGCCCGAGATGTGGTCGCGCTTCATGACCATGCAGTCGCCGATGATCCAGGGACTGATGGGCAACTACGTCGAGCAATCGAAGAACGTCTTCCTGCAGATGCAGGAGCAGATGCAGAAAAACACCGAGCAGGTGCTGGGTGCCTTTGGCATCAAGCGCCCCTGAGCGCCGCGCGGCGGCCCGCCCGAATGGGGCGACTGCCCGATGAATGCCCCGCTGTCACCGATAGCTGGGACAATAGAGGCCTATGAGCGAAGTTGCCTCCCCTGAACGTACCGTTACGCCGACCGCCCCCAAGGTCGGCTTCGTCAGCCTTGGTTGCCCCAAGGCCTTGACCGATTCCGAATTGATCCTGACCCGGCTGAGCGCCGAGGGTTATCAAACCTCTAAGACTTTCGAGGGCGCCGACCTCGTCATCGTCAACACCTGCGGCTTCATCGACGATGCCGTGAAGGAAAGCCTGGACACCATCGGCGAAGCGCTCGCCGAGAACGGCCGTGTGATCGTCACCGGCTGCCTGGGCGCCAAGACCGGCGACCAGGGTGGCAACCTCGTGCGCCAGATGCACCCCAGCGTGCTGGCCGTCACCGGTCCGCATGCCACGCAGGAGGTGATGGATGCCGTGCACGCCAACCTGCCGAAGCCGCACGATCCGTTCATCGATCTCGTGCCGAACACCTTCGGGGTGGCCGGTCTCAAGCTGACGCCGCGGCACTACGCCTACCTGAAGATCAGCGAAGGCTGCAACCACCGCTGCACCTTCTGCATCATTCCCTCGATGCGCGGCGACCTGGTCTCGCGTCCGGTGGGTGATGTGCTCAGCGAAGCCAAGGCCCTGTTCGAGGGCGGCGTGAAGGAACTGCTGGTGATCAGCCAGGACACCTCGGCCTATGGCGTCGACGTGAAGTACCGCACCGGCTTCTGGGATGGCAAGCCGGTCAAGACCCGCATGCTCGAACTCGTGCGCACGCTGGGCGAAATTGCCGAGCCGTATGGCGCCTGGGTGCGCCTGCACTACGTGTACCCCTATCCGAGTGTGGACGAAATCATTCCGTTGATGGCGAGCGGCCTGGTGCTGCCGTACCTCGACGTGCCGCTGCAGCACAGCCACCCCGACGTGCTCAAGCGCATGAAGCGGCCGGCCAGCGGCGAGAAGAACCTGGAGCGGATCGCGCGCTGGCGCGAGGTCTGCCCCGAACTCGTGATCCGCAGCACCTTCATCGCCGGCTTCCCGGGCGAGACGGAGCAGGAGTTCGAGCACCTGCTCGACTTCATTCGCGAGGCGGGGATCGACCGTGCCGGCTGCTTTGCCTACAGCCCCGTCGAGGGCGCCACCGCCAACGACATTCCGGGCATGCTGCCCGAGGCCGAGCGCGAAGCGCGCCGCGCCCGCTTCATGGAGGTGGCTGAGGCCGTGTCGATCGCTAAGCTGCAAAAGCGCATCGGCTCGACGATGCAGGTGCTGGTCGATTCAGCGCCGGCGCTGGGCCGCAAGGGTGGGGTGGGGCGCACGTACGCCGATGCACCGGAGATCGACGGCACTGTTCGCCTGTTGCCGCCTGAAAAGATCAGCAAGACGATGAAGGTCGGCGAGTTCACGCGTGCACGCATCGTGGGCGCTGAAGGCCACGACCTGATCGCGTTGCCCGTTTGATGCGCCTGATTCAAACGGCCAAGAAAAAAGCCACCGGAGGCCGGTGGCTTTTTTCAGAAGACCTGGTAAGGGTCTGTTCAATCTTGGTGCCCAG